>NZ_KB906680.1 GCF_000381545.1 Rhodonellum psychrophilum GCM71 = DSM 17998
CCTGCTTTTGGAGTTCAAGAAGCTTTTTGGTATCACTGTCTGTTTCAACGATAAGTCTTTCCGCTTTCTTTTTCATCTTGCCATATTTTGCCCGCCACCTTCTGACGGTGCTGTCTGTGATTTCATATTCCCTGACAAGTTCGCAAATTCTGACGACCCCTGACTCCAATTCCCGGACTTTTTCAATCTTAAAGGATTCACTGAAATTACGGACTCGACGCTGGGCTATGCTCATCTTAAACTGATTTCTATTCGCCATCTTTCTACTGATTTGGTTAAAATTTATCACGGTTTAACGGTCAGCGTATTTCAGGCACTATCAAAATGAAGACTGACGACGGAAGACGGAAGGAGGGAAAGGGACGGGAGACGGGAGACCGAAAATGAAGACGGAAGACGGAAGTTGGAAGAGGGACGGAAGACGGGAGACGGGAGACCGAAAATGAAGACGGAAGACGGAAGGTGGAAGACGGGAGACGGGAGAAATCTGAAATTCTGTGTTGTTCAGGTTTTTCGAAAGGACCATTGGTTTATTGGCGGAGTAGGATCAGGCCTTATTTTCCAAATAGGCTGATTTTCTTGCAGTTTCAACTCCTTCAGAAAACCGAATGCATTTCCCATCTAACTTTCCTCAAATTAGCTGCATTCCGCTACTTTTCGGCTGTATTGGAATTCGGGTTTAAAAAAAAGAAACCCTGACAAAGCCAGGGCATCATTCTTAAAAACCTATTTAGAACCTATAAAATTTTCTTGTTTTAACCCGTGATATGTATTCCCATCCATTTCTATTCGAGCCAGAAAACAACCCAATCAGTCTTTGCCTACTGTTTTTGAATCACCACATTGGCCCTTCGTTTTATTCAACAAACAGTCTGATTTTTTTGCCTTTAAAATTCAACACCCATTTGGAAACCGAATGCATATTTCAGGTTTAAACCGTTTTATGCATTCCGAACTCCATTCAACAGTATAATTAACTGATGTTCAATTGGCTGTTGATTGTTTTTGACTTCAGCCTTTTGGAGTCAGGAAACAGTCTCCCAATAATCTGATTTTCTTGCAGTTTCGATCCCATTTGGAAACGGATCCCATATTTCGGGTTCAATCCTTGTGGAATATTGAAAATCAATCTGCGGAGCTGTCCTTCAGTTCCTTCTTTTCAAAAGGGATAAAGGAAAATTCAGGGGTTTTGATCCACTGAAGAATCCTTGGCAATGCTGCCCCGATTGTCAAAATACCGCCCAAGATCAACACATGATAGGGATTGGTGAAATAACTACCGGAAGTAAACACCCCCAAAATCAACAGGATGCTGAATGGCATCGATACGGCCAAAACATTGATGCCCAATTCCAAATCAAATGTAGGCTTGTTTTCCAAAGCCGGATTGGCTTTTTCCATGGTCCTGACAGCCGACATGTGTGCAAAGGGCCAGAAACTGCAGGCACTTTGAGGAAACACCACTGCCAGTAAGATCGCCGCTTCGCTGGGCAAAGGCACCAATAGGATAAATATTCCACTCAGAAGAAAGGTAATCCCGGCCCTGAAAGTCAACAAGGATGTGATCAACCGCAATTGATCCCACTTGAAAATCACCGCCACTCCGATAAACAAGAGCACCAAGGGTGTCATCATGTTCTTCATCATCACAATGCTTTCGCTAAGAAAGACGGGCAGCTTTTCCAAATTCAAACCAAAACTCAGCAAGAGAATGGCGATGATCATGACCATGTTGATCGGTTCCTTGACCATTGCAATCAAAAGCTCCTTTATTTTCTGCCCGTTTGAGCGATTTGCCAATCCATGGCTTTTGTAAAACCAATGCATCGCAAGAAGATAAGCCAAAATCAGAACAAAGATTTTGTTCCCGATATCTGCCAAAGCTCCCCAAGCAAGCACATCATCGCCCAAGTATTCCACCAGGAAAGGGAAGCAGGACAGGCCTGGGGCCAATGATGGCAACAGCATCATCAAAGTCCTCATGGCAGGTGTCGCTGCTTCCACTCCGAAAAAGGGCATCACATATCGGGTCACCAATAGCATCAACACATTGAAAACCAAGGCCAACACAGGAAGAATAAGCAAATCTGAATTGATTTCGATTTTCAGCAGGGCCACAAAAATCATCGCTGGCAATGCGATGTCCAGAATGATGGTCTTGAGGCCCTTTTTATGATCTTCTTTTATCAGCTTGTTTTTAAGAAACACACCTATTAAAATCAATAAAAGCAATGATATGGTTTTCTGAAGTGCAATACCCATAGTAAAATAAGTTTAGACAGTGACGGATTTAAAGGTTTGTACAAACAATTCCATTTCAGACATGGTCCCCATGCTCACCCTGCACCAAGGTTTATCGTCAATGTTAAACACCCGGATAGCCACTCCCCCATCATACATCCCTTTCATGAATTTTTGGCCTTCCATCTTGATCGGGAAGATCATGAAACTGGTAGAGGAAGGAATGCTTTCATACCCCAAAGCCGTTATTTCTCCCAAAACATAGTCCCTGCATTCGGAATTTAAATTCCTGCAATCCGCCAAAAAACGCTCCTCTTTCATGCTGGCGATGGCTCCGCGTATGGAAGTCACGCACAAGCCCATTGTGCTGCGCACCAAACTGGTGATGGACTTCAATCTTTCAGGTTGCGCGACGATATACCCTATTCTCAACCCAGCCATTCCATGGACTTTGCTGAACGTCCTGGCGACAATCACATCTTTGCCCTCGGCGACCAAGCCCACCATCGAATGATTTTCGGGTTTGTCCAGAAATTCCAAATAGGCTTCGTCCACAAAAACAGGGGTTTTTGCCGATACTTTGACACAAAAAGCTTTCAGTTTCACGGGATCTGTGATGGAACCGGTCGGGTTGTTCGGATTGCAGACGTAGACCAGGTTGGTTTCCGAATCCACGGCTTTTTCCATGGCATCCAAGTCATGAGCATAATCTGTGGTCAGCTTTACCGGCTTCCAGGAAGCCCCAAGGGATTTGGCGGTATTGATCAGGGACATATAGGAAGGATCTGCAGACACGATGTTTCCCCCGTCCTTGAACCGGACAAAAGCGGTTTTTTCAAGAAGATCCGAAGAACCGGGTCCCAGCATGATGTGCTCAGGTGTCACGCCTTCTTTTTCCGCGATCATGGCGATCAAAGTGGCTGCATCTCCATGTCCATATCTATTCCCCAAAGCCACGGATTGCGAAATGGCCTTCACTACTGCAGGCGCCGGTCCATAAGGGTTTTCATTTGCAGAAAGCCTCGCCATGATTCTGGCCTCCTCCATTTTGAAATTGGGGAAGTTCTCTTTCATGATACTGCTGGCATTCAAAAGGGGCGATGAATTCTTTACTCCTTTTGACATGGCCATGGCTGGCGTGAGGGCGATACTTCCTGCTGCGAGAAGACCCGATTTTAGCCAATCTCTTCTGTTGATTTTCTTGATCATGATGGTTTTTGGTTGAAGTGTTTTGATTTTTATTTTTGATTTTTTTGAATTTTTAATTGTCGACAATGCCCGAAAGCACTGCCAACAATCTATTTGGGGTATAAACTGAATTGGGAATTCTTAGAAAGATATATTCATTGCACCCGGACGGTGTGGTATTTCCGAAAGGATAGATTTTTGTGCATGCCGGCAAATTCAAGCCGAACCTGACTGCCCGAACGCGCTGCGGTCAATCCCAAATCTGCCCAGGAAACCGAAAGCGAAGCCTTGCCATCGGACCCTGTGGTCACCGTTCCGACCTCATTGGTTGCATTGATAAATACCCGAAGGACCAAATTGGAAACCGGAATGGAATCAATTCCTTTGGTATGGTCAAGGATATTGGTTTTGTCCAATTCCAAAACCGTGGAAGTCACCTCTACTCTGGCCGTAGAAGGGAAAGTGGAACCTTGAAGGAGAACCAAAACCGGTGAAGCTACATTTGGAGTAGCCAATCCATCGGCCTCTACACAAGATTGCAGAAGCAGAAAGGCCGAAGCGATCAAGGTGAACGAAAGTTGAACTATTGATTTTTTCATGGTTTTTAGCATTTAGATTGTAGATGCAGTAGTTTTTATTCTTTCCACCAGAGTGGTGATCTCATGTTGTCATCTCCACCAAGTTTGCGAAGGCCTTCCTCAAGATTGTCACGGTTGAGTGAATACTCGGCGGTAGGATATTCTATCCTTGTGGGAAGAATCCCGTCGTTGCTGAAGACTGCATTGGGATGGGCTGGCGGCATGATGGGAAAACCTGTCCTTCGGTATTCCGTCCAGGCTTCCACTCCCTGACCGAACAGGGCGAGCCATTTTTGCGTCATGATGGTTTCTTTGTCCACCGTCCCGATTCTACTCATATAATCACTTGGGAAAGCAAGACCATGCTGTTCAAATGAAGCTTTGATCGCTGCTTCCAAAAGCAGGACGGGGTCACCCATGATATCTCCATCCAGGGCCGCTTCTGCCTGGATAAAGAGCAATTCAGAATAGGTCATCAAGATGCTTGGGGCCGTCGGACTCAAAAATTTGGTACCGATCCGGGAAACATTGAAATCTCCAGCTGCTGCATCGGTAAGTCCGTTGGGAAGTCCAGCATAGCTGCCGTCATCGATGGGTTGGGCATACACCTTGATCCGATCGTCTTTCAGCGCAACAAGCTTGTCGATCAAAGTTCTGCTCATGTTCCAATCCGAACGGGTGGAAAACACGTCGAACATTTTATTCCGACTGCCAATCACATCCACGTGCAGAAGCTGTGCAAAGTCATTGTTCCCCGTAAAAACCGGATAAGTCGCAGGGTCTGCCAAAATTTCACGCATAATCGCCCTGGATTCTGCAGGTTTTTTTGCCGCTTGATGGTTGGCCAAGCGGAGCCTGAGTGAGTTTGCGAATTTCTTCCAACGCAGGATATCCCCTTTGAAAAGGATGTCTCCGGAGATGGAAGGACCACCAACCACCAACTTTTCATTGGCAATTTTCAGCTCTTCCAGCAATCCCGCATAAATCACTTCCATCCCATCATATTCAGGAGAATTGATCGGTACGGCTGCTGTTCCCTTGAGCGCTTGGCTGTAGGGAATCGGTCCAAATACATCGGTCAAAAACGCAAAGGAAAAGGCCTTCATCGTCAGGGCAACTCCCGTGTAATTGGAATTGGGAAAGGGTCCCTCCGGTGAAGAAAGCCTCAATACACTCTCAAAATTGACCAGGGATTCATTGTAAATGTTGTTCCAGGTGGCTGTGGAGATCGTGAGCGGAATTTCATAGCTGTCCCCCTCGACATTGATGTAGATGTTTCGGGAAAGGTGCTGGATCCAACACATCGCTCCATCGATGTTCAATCTTTCATACCGGGTGCTGTGTCCCCAGTACCGATCTACCGAGGTTTGAATCGCATAGGGCAGCAAAAGCGCCGGTGAAATGGCAATGGGATTGTTTGGATCTGTATTGATTTCCTCAAAATCCTCCGTACAGGACTGCGCAAAAACCAAGGAAAGGCTCAGCAGCAGAATGGCTTGTAAACGTATTGCTTTCATATTGAATTTCTTTTAAGGTTGAAGACCGGGATTTTAGAAAGTGAGATTGAGATTGAAACCGACATTTCTTGTCGAAGGCATTTCCCCATAAGCAAATCCTTGGGCATTCCCACCTTTCATATCCACTTCAGGATCCATGTGGGGATGGTTTTTGTACAGAATGGCCAAGTTCCTTCCGACCACGGATACTTTCAGCGACTGGATAAATCGGGTACCGATGATGCTCTTTGGAAAATTGTACCCCAATGTCAGTTCCCTGAATTTCACATAAGTGCCATCGAAAATCCCTGCTTCATGAAAGGTCCTTGGATTCTGGGCATTCCAGAAAGTCGATGCTTCCACGATGACATCATTGGGCACATAGACAGGCGATTCTGCGGAACCCACATTGACCACTCCCTGACCGATGATTCCTTCTTCCCTACCGATGGCCGTTTCTTGGTACATCCCTGTTTTCCTTGCCAAACCGGTTCCCACATCGAAAATGTCACCCCCCATTTTGACATCTATAAGGGTTCCGACGGAAAGTCCCTTGTAAGAAAAAGTATTTGAAAAACCGCCGATCCAATCGGGTTGGATATTGCCGATCGCAAAAGTGCCATCTTCCAACACAGGCAATCCATTCCGATACACGATTTGTCCTTCCGGAGCGCGTAAATATCTTCTTCCGTAAAGGGTGCCATAGGGTTGGCCCACTCGGGCTTCAGAGGTGAGACTGTTTTGTGTGCCCAGAATGTAGTTCTCAAGTCCTTCCGCCAGTTCGACGACTAGGTTCCGGTTCCTGGAAAAATTGAAATTCATGTCCCAGTTCAGGCCGGTACGGGAGACGATGGGTCTGCCGCTGAGCATCAACTCCACCCCTTGATTGGTGATCTTTCCTGCATTGAGGATCTGACTGGCATATCCGGATGCTGTGGAAATGGACACGGCCAAGATTTGGTTGACGGTCGCTTGGTGATAATAGGTGAAATCCAATCCCAGTCTTCCTTTCAAAAACCGAAGATCCAATCCGATTTCTTTTCCTGTCGTGATTTCAGGCTTCAGATTCCTATTGGCAATCGCCTTGGATTCGGAATAGGTGGGAATGGATCCTGCCCACAACCCCCTGGATTGGTACACCTGGTTGAGGACATAGGGATCGGCATCATTTCCCACTTGTGCCCAACTCCCCCTGATTTTGGCGAAAGACAAGACATTGCTTTTGAAATCAAACATGTCTGTCAGCACAGCACTCAAAGAAACAGAGGGGTAAAAGAAAGAATTGGCAGCAATGGGCAGTGTACTGGACCAATCATTTCGACCGGTGACATCGACAAAGAGATAATTGTTGAATCCAAACTGTGCCGAGGCAAACAAGCTGTTCACCACCTGCTTTCGGATCACACTGCTTGGCGTCACTGGACTTGCATAATTGCCCAAGTTGTAGAGACCATCAATGGTGAGTTCGCCCACATTTACCTGATTCGTTTTGTTGTAATTGGTGCGGTTGATTCCACCTGCCTGAACCTTTAAAGAAAGGCGGTCTGAAAAATCCTTGTCAAAAGTCAGGATGACATCATTGTTGGTTTCCTGACTCCTGAAAACGATTTCCTGATAAGAGCCGAATCTTTTCACGTTGTTTTTGGTGAACTCGACCCCGGTGACATTCAATCTTGTGTCTGACCAAAAATCTGTTCCCGAACGAACCAAGACACTGAAATTGTCATTCAGCCGATAATTCAGCGCGATGCTGCCGACCAATCTGTCCTTCTCATTCCCATTGGTGTATTTTTCCTGCAAAAAGTAGGGATTGCTGAAATACTCATGCTGCCAGTTGGCATAGGGATAATCATCCCCTGGCCGAAAAGTCTGGGATTGGATTTCATAATAATCTCTCCAATCTTTCAATTTGGTAAAATCCGTATGCCGGTGTGACCAAATGAAGTCCTGACTGCTCGCAAACCGTCTATTTTCTGAGCCTGATTTCACATACTCCGCACTGACCGTGACCTGCAAGTCCGGGGTAAATTTATACCCCGTGTTGAGTTTGAAGTTGTTTCGATAATAATCATTGTTAAACATGATGCTCTGCTGATCCAAGCGCCCGATGGACAATCTGAAATTGCCCTGCTCATTTCCAGCGGAGATCGCAATGTTGTTGCTCACGCTCCTGCCTGTTTCCCAGAAATCATCCCAGTTGCCGGGCTGTGGTGTGAGCGCCACGAGGCCAGGGGCGGAATACCAAAGAGGGACCATTCTCCCATCCATGGGAGCACCCCAGCTTTCATCCACTCCGGCTGTTCCCCGAACACCATTGGCGTCAAATCCATTTCTTCCGTCCACATACCATGTCCGGTAACCGGCACCGCCACCATAGACATTTTGGAATCCCGGCTCGACCAATGGTCTGTCAAAAGTCATGTTGGTATTGAATTCCACCCCCAATCCCTTTGTTCCCGAACCATCCTTGGTCGTCACCATGATCACGCCGTTTGCAGCCCTCGAGCCATAAAGCGCCGCTGCGGTCGCTCCTTTCAACACGTTGATTTCCTTGATATTGTCCGCATTAATTTCAGACAATCCATTCCCATATTGCCGGGAGGCGGATTGTTCCAAGGGCACGCCATCCACGACGACCAAGGGCTGGTTGTTTCCCGCGACCGAAGAAGCTCCCCTGATGACGATGTGGGCGCCACTACCCGGCATGGAGTTTCCCGTGATCTGAACCCCAGCGATTCTACCCGAAAGGTTATTGGCAATATTGCCTTGTCTGGCTTCACTCAATGCATTTCCATCCACGCTTTGAACCGTGTAGCCCAGGGCTTTTTTGTCCCTTTCCAAGCCAAATGCGGTGACCACGATTTCACTCAACCCAATGTCAACGGATTGGAGTTGGATGTTCATCACCGATTCCGCACCCACTTTCATTTCCTTGGTATTGAAACCGATAAAGGAAACGACCAGAACAGTTTCGGTCGCTTTGCTGTCGATTGCCAAGGCAAATTTCCCTTCCATATCGGTAACGGTTCCCTTAAGCGTTCCTTTGATCAGGATACTGGCGCCGGGAATCGGCTCTCCCGTTTCATCCAGCACCATTCCCTTGATTTCCTTTTCCTCTTTATAGGTTCGGGCGGTTTTAGCACTGAGGCTTGTGGAAGTAGAGAATGGGCGCTGCGTTTCGTTCTTGACCAGCATATAAAAATTGCCGGTTCCTTTGGTATAGGTCAAATTGGATCCCTTGAGCAGGCGGTCCAGGTTTTGTTCCAAACTGAGCTTCGAATTGGCTTCAAATGCTCTTGCGGCTACCTGTTCCGTCAAATCAGACGAATAGGCAATGGAAACCTTAAAGGTTTCTTCCAATTTTTGCAATGCCCCGTCCAGGGAGGTATTGCCCAGTCCTTTGAGATTTACTGGACCCTTTGCCAATTCCGTTCCTGATTGTGCCTCCGCTTTTTGGGGAACTGTGATTCCCAGGAGCAGCGCAACCAATACATAATTTGTAAATTTGTTGAACATAGATCGCTTGATTAGTGGTTGAATGATTCATTGTGCTTCCTTTGGGCTATTGTCAATCATTCTTAATCCTAATTCAATCTCATCTCGGCGCTTTGCTGCTTTTCCAATACTGGGTTTAGGCAGTATTTTTCAAGCTGGTCTCTTTTGGACACCATTGCAAGCACATTTTACTTTTACAGAATTATTTTGGGAGGTAAATCACTGTCTGGCCAAACAGTTTCCGGTATTCAATAGATTGTTAGGGTATGCTCTTTATAGGCAATCTGTTTATCGAAAAGAATGGAAAGGTTTGCCGCCATCTCATGGAAATCTGAGCCAATGGGAAGTGTTCCCGTTACTTTTTTCAGATCCAATTCATTTGAAGCCAGCACCACTTCCAATCCGTAGATTTCCCCGATGATCGCCAAGACTTCTTGCAGGTCATCCTCTTTTAGCTTCAGTTTCCCCTCTTTCCAAGCTGAAATCCGGTCAAGGTTTTTGTGGGGTTCCACGGTCAATTTCCGGGAATTCCCATCAAATTTCGCCAACTCTCCGGGTTCAAGGAAATAAGCTTCTTCATGCCCAATCCCCTCTTTATTCAGATTGATTTTGACACTTCCCTCGATCAGCCCCACGGCAAAGAGATCCTGCATGTTTTTCATGTTGAAAGTGGTTCCAAACACTTCCACCGCAAATGGATCCCCCTCATTGATATGAAACCTTTGTGGATCACTGGTCTTGGCCACTTCGAAGTAGGCCTCTCCTTCCATTTGTACCTTGCGGTCAAAGGTTGTCCAGTGGGAATTGGCATAAGACAATTTGGAATTTCCATTCAGGGTAATCTTCGTTCCATCCGGCAATTCGAACCGGGCCACTTCCCCGGGCTGTGTTTCATAAGAAATGAAATCCGGTTGCCGCGCTGTCCAAAACAAATAAGAATACACCGCCACAAGACCAAAAACCGCCGCAACCCTCAGATAAGAGAGAATCAGATGTTTTTTCCTGGATTTTGCTTCGGCAAGGTTTTTTTGAACGGTGATTGCCCCAAACATTTTATTCCTCAGGGAAACCAACTCCGCCTCCGAAATCGAATCGGTAAACAAAGTTCCCCCATCAATCCCCTCACCATCGACACCCATTTCTGTGGTCTCGAAAGTTTCCGACTGGAGATCCAGTGGTTCATGAAATAAATGGAGAGGATTTTCCTTCATTGCTTTTGTCTTCTATCTTATAAGTCACTTATGACGGAATAATCCTCCATCGCAAAACCGAAAATTTTCAAAATAATATCAAATCCCCCGTAAGGACCAGAAATGAAAAGGAATACTTTGTCAATTGTTCGCGAATCTCTTTCAATGCTTTGATCATGTGTTTCTCCACCGTGCTTACAGAAATCTCCATGTTCGCCGCAATTTCATTGTAACTCAAGCCGCCATTGAACCTCAATTCATATACTCTTTTTCTTTGTGTAGGGAAGTGGGTGACCACTTTCTTGATACAGGATTTCAAGTCCTTGTAAAAAACCCGCTCTTCCACATGGGACACATTTTTTTCTCCTTTGGACTTCTCTGCCGAGGCAAATTTTTCCCTTACAGACTGGGCTTTGTGGTGGTTGATGACTTTGTACTTGATCGCCGTAAAAAAATAAGAGGCCAGGGAGGTATGGATATTCAACTCCTTTCGTTTTGCCCAAAAATCAATAAAAACCTCCTGAACCATCCCTTCCACCACTTCTCGTTTTCCCGATCTTTGGTAACCATAATTGAAAAGTTTCTTCCAATATCGATCATAAATGATCTCAAAGGCGGATTCATCTCCGTTTTTCACCCTCTCCACCAAGGATTCATCACTTTGTTCTAAATTTGACATCATCTGAATAGGTAAAGTTTTCCAATAGGCCTCGTCGAAATTTTAAATGGCAGGGTATTTAAGGTATTGCTTATTTTTAAAACCATATTTTATAAATTATGCAACAATTTAAAAATTCATTGTCAATATTAAAACCATATTTTAGATTATTTACACTTTTTTTAATAATACTGGTTTATTTTTAAACCTAATCAGATTTTCAGTTGAAAGAATGCGCTGCCTATTTAAGACAGGCATCCACATTCATTTTCCCAAAAAGATACATTCCTCGTGGCTAGGAATCCGTGTGGTGCACTGCCCTTCTTATTCCAGACTGGAATTCACTCATAATCAATCCGTTAAACACTGTTCATGGCTTCACCATATCAGTAATGCGACTTGTTCTTACAAGGGTCTGATCTTCTTGCAGTTCCAAGCCAATTGGAAAACCCAATGCATATTTCGGCTTGTAGGGATTTGGATAGGATCATTTTATTTTTTTGGTCTTATCTTTGCCTATTGATTAAGGAAATCACCTTTTAGTATGAAAAAATTTTTGTTGGGTTCAATATTTTGCTTAGCGCTATTGACCCATACGGCAGACGCACAGGAATACCATTCGAGATGGATTTTTATCTCCGAATTTTCCCCTTCCTTTCCAACGGACAAAGCTAAAATCCTTGAAAACCCCTACCAAAGCCAGAGTCTGGAATGGAGAAACAGTTTGGGCATGAGGATTTTTGGAGAAATGTTCATTGGATTCAATGTTACTTTTCGATCCTACAATCAAAAAGAAACTGCCATCTATCCTGACAATGAGCCTTCTGGAATTACCAGCACGTACAATTATAACCTGGAAAACAAACTTTTTGGAATGGGGCCTTTCCTCACAAAATTTTTTGAAGTGAGTCCAAATTTTTACTTAACAGCAACTGTCCTGGCCAATTTGGAGCAAGGAAGGGGAAAACAAAGCATATTGAAAGACACGAACTGCCAGAACTGTTTTGAAAATACAGCCAATGTCAATTTTACCGGAGAATCCAATGTCATCCTAAACCGGGAATTCAAGGAGCTTGTCCTTTATGGCAACGCAGAGGTTGGATTGATTTATCTCATCAACCCATCCTTAGCGGTGAATGCCAACCTGATGTTGTTTCGCTACGAAAGAAACAGCTCACGTTCAGGAAAATCAAGAGTGGATGATTCCCGGGGCGCTGAAGTGGACCGTAAGGTAAATGTCTCCAACAGGGGAATTTCTCATGTAATGGAAAGACCCATCCTACGCATTGGCATCGTCATTCCTCTGGGCCTTTGGGAAAGCAGGTATTGAGCTTGTCGAGATATTTTGCAGCGTTTAGGGCAGAACCGTTTATCCCCCTTTCCGCTGCCGCTACTTCCTCACCCTGAAAGGAATTGCGGGCAAATCACCGCTGTTGTACAGATTCACTTCGGGATTATCCGCCCAGGCATACCGGATTTCAAGGGGAGATTTGACGCTTGCATGCGAAACTTCCACTTGATTGGGCGCAATGAGCTTTCCTTTGGCGGGATAAAAAACGCCATCTTCCCCGGCCAGAATAAATCCCAACACGGCATCCCCTGACCTGAGCTTCAAGCCCTCTCCGCAATACTCAAACTCGAGCCTGACCTTATCGGTACCAAAATCGGCATTTTTGAGCTTTGGTCCCGAAAAAAGCAACTCTTCCCCATAGGCCACTTTCTTGGCCGCCAACCAAAGTCTGTGGCCGACATCTTTTTTGTTTCTGGGATGAATGTCTTCGGCATTTCCCACATCGATGGTCACGGCCATCCCGGTATTGGGAAGCGCCAGGGTATTGGTTTGGGCCTCACGCAAAAATGCCCAGTTGGATTCCGGCTGGACTTCCTTTCTTTCCTGCCAATTGGCCAACTGGACAAAAAGGAAGGGGAAATCCCCAATGCCCCAAGCCTGTCTCCATTGCGTGATCAATGCCGAAAACAATTCCTGATAGTGTTCGTGCTGATCCGCATTGCTTTCACCTTGGTACCAGATCACCCCTTTGATGGGATAGTTGAGGATGGGCGCTAGCATGGCATTGTACATAAAGCCGGGCTGATAGTGGTGGCTTTCCACGATGGGGATGGCTTCTTCTACCCTATTGTTGTATTTCCAATCCCCCTCCAGGGAGATGGTTTTGCCTTCGGTTTTCAGATAAAACTGCTTCTCCTTTCCCAAAACGGGGCTGTTGTCCCATGTATTGATGATCCTGATGGCCATCAGATTCTCCCCCTTCTTCAGCATCCCTGCGGGGATGATCATTTCATTCACCTGGTCGCCCCAATCCTTGTAGAAAAGGCGCATCCCATTCAGATACACATAGGCCATCTGCTGGATATCGCCCAGGTTCAGTTTTACATTTTCGGTCTGATTGACGGTGAATTTTTTCCTGAACCAGGCGATATCCCGAAAGGGATTGTCCTGTGGAAGCTTTACCGTGGACCAGGCACTGTCATTGTAGGCAAGATTTGCCACCCCTTGGATCTCACCATTTTCAGGAGCGGCCACCAATTCATTTCTTTTCAATTCCCTGAGCTTGTTGTCAATGACCTCCTGCTTCCAGTAATCCGCCCGGCTGATCACGTCCTTGGCTTTTTCTTGGTATGCCGGCAATTCCGTCAATTTCTCCGCCGCAAGCCATCCTTCCGCAGGAGTTCCCCCCCAGTTGCTTTCGATGATCCCAATGGGAATCCCTTTTTCGAGGTGGTTTTGCTTGGCAAAGAACCAGGCGATGGCCGAAAATTTCAGGATATTGTTCGCGTCCGCGGTTTTCCATTCCCCGCCCCGCACGTCAAATTTATGCTTGGCATCATAATCATGCGGGATTTTGAAGAACCGAATCAAGGGATAATCGCTGTCGGCTATTTCCTGGGACAATCCTTCCACACCGGCACTCAGCACCCATTCCATATTGGATTGGCCGCCTGCGAGCCAGACCTCACCCACTTGTAGATCATAGAATTTCTTTCCATTGACTTCCAGTTCATAGGGACCACCGGCAGGCAGTGGATCCAGTTCCACCAGCCATTTCCCCACTTTGTCAATTTTGGTTTCCTTTTCCTGACCTTTAAATTTGACCAAGACCTTTTTCCCAGGAATGCCCTCCCCCCAAATCCGGATCGGCTGCTCCCGCTGCAAGACCATTTGGTCCCCAAAAATCTTCGGGAGAAATACCTCGGTCAAAGGTTCATCGTCTTTACATGAGGCAGTCAAGAGCAACAGCATTGCGAAAAAAAGGAAGTTTTTCATGTTAGGAAGTAAGAGGTTTGAAAACGGAATGAAAGATAGACTTTCGGTTTTCAATTGTCAAGTTTATGCGTGTTTGGGGAAAGAAGTACGAGGTAAAAGCTAAAATTGTGACATTTCAGAACCGGATTAAAGTATATCTTGCCCTGATTCCAATTGAGGTGCCTGTCAAAATTAAATGATTAAATGCGTATTTGGATATTTAGGAATTAGTTATACTTTTAGATAGGTGAAAAATAAGGGGGAGTTTTGGTGGCATGTATGGCAAATGGCATGCCTTACGCCATAATGGCGGGAATCAAACTGTTGAACAAAACCTCCTGCGTCGGTAGTTATTTCGGCAGTTAGTTATGATTTTTATCTTTATCCTTCTGATTTTTAGACAGATGGGTTATTTTTATAGCATGTTTAATCTAAATTCCTTTCAATCATGGAAAAAAAAGCCTTCGCCAAAGGATGGTGGAAGAGATGCAGATCAGAAACTATGCTGCAAGAACCATCCGGAACTACACCGAATCCATCTCACGTCTCGCACTGCATTTCAGGCAGTCTCCCGAGCTGTTGGAAACTCAGCAGATCAAGGATTTCATCCACCATTCCTACTATAACCAAAAACTGTCCGTTTCCTCAGTCAACCAACTCATCAGTGCTTTAAAAATACTTTTTTTAGGAGTGTTGGGCAGGGAATGGGATAACATAAGTATCAAAAGACCTAAAAGAGAGAAAAAGCTTCCCAATATCCTTTCAAGGGAAGAGCTGACCCGGATCCTCAGCCTTACCCAAAACCGGAAACATTACTGTATTTTCTCACTTACATATTCCGCCGGACTCAGACTCAATGAAGTCACCAACATCCGTTTCCCAGATATTGATGCAGCAAGGATGCAACTTAAGGTAAGGTACGGAAAAGGCAGCAAAGACAGATTCACGCTTTTGTCCAACAGGGTCCTGAAAGAACTCAGGGACTATTACAGGGAGTTTCATCCCAGAAACTATCTCTTTGAAGGAGCCAAACGTGGGGAACCGATTAGCCATCGAACTGTCCAGACAGTTTTCAAACAGGCGACCAAACGTGCCGGCATCACCAAGGACGTGTCGTTTCACAGCCTGAGACACTCCTTTGCCACCCACCTGCTGGAGCAGGGAACCAACCTGAGGATGATTCAGCAGCTGATGGGGCACACCTCTCTCAAGACTACCACTGTATATCTTCACGTGAGCCATATTGAGCCTTCCCAGATCAAAAGTCCTCTGGACAACCTGTAATGGAAGCCGTCAATGCCCGGAATTCAGGCGCAGAGCTTTCGGATATCCTTCTTTTGAACAAAAATGCCTTCTTTTCCCATAACAAGCTTTGTGTGGACCAGATCAAGGCATATGAAGCCATCATCGGATGCAGGACCTCCAAAATGGGGAGCCACACGCTGGTCTGTGACAACTGCGAACACAAAAAGACCTGCTATAACAGCTGTAGAAACCGCCACTGTCCCAAATGCCAATATGTCAAACAGGTAGTCTGGGTGGAGAAACTCAAGGCAAGACTGTTGCCCGTGAGATACTTCCATATCGTTTTCACAGTCCCGGAGTTTCTCAACAGCATATTTTACATCAACCAGCGGGAATGTTACGACATGCTTTTCTCATCTTCGGCCCAGACAATGAAAAAGGCAGCAGCAAATCCGGAATTTCTCGGTGCTGAAACGGGCTGCCTTTCCGTATTGCACACTTGGGGACAATCCCTGAATTACCATCCCCATATCCACATGCTTGTACCTGCGGGCGGACTGGATCCAGATGGAATGGAATGGGTAAAGGCAAACCGAAAATTCTTTGTTCCGGTAAAGGCCATATCGAAAATCTTCAGAGGTGTTTTCATGGACAGGCTCAGGAAAGCGATTGCGGCAGGTTCACTCAACATCCCGCAAAAACAGTCGGCACTGTATGCAAACCCGAAGAAACTTAATTGTTTGGCATATGAAAAATACTGGCACATACATATCAAAAAAACTTTCCGGGGAGCAAACCAAGTCGTCAGCTATCTTGGCAGGTACACACATAGGGTCGCCATCAGCAACAGCAGGATACTGGATACAGACGGGAAAACCGTTAGCTTCAGATGGAAAGACTACCGTGACAACCGGCACAAGGTCATGGAGCTGCCCTGCGGGGAATTCATCAGACGATTTATGCAACACATACTACCAAACGGGTTTTACAAAATCAGGTACTTCGGTATATTGGCACCAGCCAACAGCAGGACCAAAATGAATGATTGCCATTGTCTTTTAAACCAAAAAAGACAGGTCTCTCACTATGAAGGGCTAACGACGTATGAAGTTCTCAGAAAGCTTTTGGATGAAAATATCTTCAGATGTACCTGCTGCGGTAAAGGAACAATGGGTTTTGGAAAACCACAACCAGATAATGGAATACCCTGAAAAGGATAAGGTTGAAAGTTCTTTGACATCTTGAAGCAAACAACCAAGGCAGGGCGCTGCGAGGAAAAGGTATGCCCAAAAACAATCAACAAGTGTCCAAAAGCATGTCAAACACAACAAAAAAGAACGTCCCCAAGGAATTTTCCGTCATCTTCGTCCAAAACCAAGGCAAATAAATGCCCATAATCCCGGAGGCTCCGTCCAACTATGTTTTAACCGCAATTTTGGATTATCGAATAAAATAGTTATTTTTTTGCCTGAATTGCGTTTAAAACACTTTACGTTACAAGCAAGTGTAAAGACTGCCCCGTCCTAAAATAGGTTGACTAAAAATGGAAAAAGAATATATTCAAACAATTGCCAATCAGGATATTTTAGATTTAATTGCTAAAAGAAGGGATATTTATATCAAAGACCCATTGCTTATTGTGGAACATTTCAACAATGAAAATAAAATCATTGATGAATACAACGGTCGTCAATTGCTGGAAATGATTCAAAATGCAAATGACGAAAGCGATACTTTTAAACCTAAAAAAGTTAAAATAATATTAGAGAATAACACATTGTTAATTGCTAACAATGGAAACCCATTTTCAATTGGTGGCGTAGAATCACTAATCTATAGTGATTTGAGCCCTAAAGTAATGGAAGAAAACAAGGTAGGTCAAAAAGGGCTTGGTTTCCGTTCAGTACTTAACTGGTCCGAAGAAATTTATATTGCCAGTTATGACCTGCATTTAAAATTTTCAAAACAACACGCTAGAGAATTTCTGGATGGGTTAATAGCAGAAAACTCAGAAATTCAAACAGTTTTAAAGCGTAAAACAAAAAAGTCTTTTTCAATTTCTCTTTTGCGTTGCCCTTATTTAGAAGAAGATACCAGTCATAAAAAAGAAACCGATTATGATACAGTAATAGAATTAAGCTTAAAAGAAGGTATCAATCAAGACATAAAAGACCAAATTGAGAAAGATATTATTCCAGAAATATTAATCTTTTTAAACAAGCTTGAAGAAATTGAAGTACAAACTGATGAACATCATTTTCTATTAAAAAAAGAAACTACTGATAATGGTATACTGATTACCAAAACAGACTTTTTAGACGATCAAAATAATGACAGTTGTTTGTGGTTTACTTCTGAAGAAAAAGGAAAACTTACAAACAATGAAGTCACCAAAAATTATGAATTAAAAATCGCATACAATCCTAATAGTAAACCATCAATTCAAAAACTCTTTTCTTATTTCAGAACCGATGTAGATTTTCCTTATCCAGTATTGGCTCACGGTTCCTTTGAATTAACTGGAAATAGAAATCAGCTAATTGAAGACGAAAACGGATTTAATAAAATGTTGTTAGACAAATTAGCAATGTTGTTAGTGGATTGTTCTATTAAGCTTACCAAAGAAAATAGATGTAATTATGAAGCATTAAAACTTATTATTCCATCGATTACAAATAATAGCAGCTTAAACAACGCACCTTGGAATTTTAATAAAGCTATAGATGTTTCTATTGCAGATACATCTATTTTTCCTTCTATTAACAACAAATATCTAAAGCTTTCAGAAAACATAAAGTTTTATGAAGTGCCTATACATAATAGCATTCCTAAAAAAGCGTACTCGCTATTTAATACGCTTTTGCAAGCAACTTTCGATAAAGAGATTATCTACTATTTATCAACGTTAAAGATTAATTTAAAATATCCAGACAACGAGTTTACCAGTAAAATCAATCAAATTGTTGACAGTAATTATTTAACAGAAAGACAACGTGTTGATTGGATTTATTTGGTTTGCGAAAAAACGAAAGATATTTACAATAGTAAAAATCCAGCGTTGCCATTTCTACTTATAAATTCGGAAAATAAAAAAATCAAAAGCTTTGATACTGTAATTGTACCACCAAAAGAAGTAACCTATAAACTTCCTAAAGGCATTAAATTACAATTTTTAAATCAAGATTTGTACAGAAGAATTAGAACTCGATTTGGTAATATTCCTCCACGTCAAGTAATTGAAAAACTAAATCTATACAATGTAGCAGAATATGCGATGAATGTTGTGGTTCAAAAAATTATTTCAAGCACAAATGAAATTGTTAGAGCAGGTAAAAAAGACAAGGTCAATGCAATTCAAGAAATGCACAAAGCTTTATTTAGTATTTATAACTCATTAGATGACAACACAGATGCTAAAAACACTTTTCCAGTAACATTAACTTCTCCATATCTATTCACAAGAAATAATGAATTAAAAGAAGCAAACAAATTATATTTTGGTAAAGAATATGCTTTAGGGTATTTAATGGAAGATTTGCTAAAAGAGGTTAATAAAGATGTTTTTGTGGGTTCTTTAGAACAAAATGGTTTATTTGAAGAACAGAAAGAATCAGAAATTTTAATGTCAAATCATTCTATTGAAAAATATTTGAAATGGCTTGGTATTGCTGATTTTCCAAAGAAAGAAATAAAAGAAATAAAATCACAATCTTTCAGCAATGATGATTATTTAAAGTTTATTATACAATCAATAAGATATCCTTTCACAACGCAAGGGTATAATGAAAAAATAGAAAACATTGCAGAAATGAAAAACTGTTGGGATTTTAAATGCAATGTTTTATGGTATGAGCATTTTAATGAAATAGTTAGCGGGGCAACTTTTGAAAGTTTATTAACTTGGTTCTTAAAAGATATTGAGCTGATTAACTCATTAGTTACAAACCAAGAATTTGGTTTAAGTGATTTTCGATTTGCATATCCTAAAAAGCAGTATTACCGTTACATACCAAAATCATATATTAAATCGTATATCTTTTTCATCCTTCAAAAAACAGCTTTTATTCCTGTTGAAAATGGCGAAAAATCAACACCAAACAATTGTTTATTAGACAGCAATAATTTAAGTCCATTAGTCAAAACACCTAAAATAAATTATACAGCAATACCATTTATTCACAATAATATTGATGAAGAGCAAATCAATTATTTTTTAAAAAGAATTGGATTAAAAGACAGTTTGAAAGATTTAACTATTCAATCACTTTATAAATTATTAAACCAACACAATACACATTTTTCAGAAGCAACTAGCAATATTCAAAGTTTTTATATGGCTATTATAGAAGCTACCAAAAACAGAGAGGTTATAGAAGACAGCATCGAAAGGAGAAAATATATCGAAACAGGTAAGATTTACGCCTATTTTGAAGGTAAGAACAGCTTTGCTCCCATAAGTGAAGTAACCTATGTTGATAATCCCAATTTCAGTCAGGATTTATTAAAAAAATTGAAAGTTTCCAAGTTACCACACCGTTCAGGAAACCAAAGAATTAATAGTTTATTTGGTGTACAGCCATTAGATTATATAAAATTTAATGTTCAGAAAAATGTAGAATTAAACCATAAGCTCAATGAAGCTTTTGTTGGAGAATTAAATGAAATGAAACCTCATTTATTTGCATACCGTTTTCAAAAAGGATTGAAAAAAACACAATTGGAATTTGAATTATCTGCAATAAAAAACATCAAGATTATTATGGCATATAGTCTTGAAGTAAGGTACCGTTTAAATGATGTTGACAATGATTTATCCCTAAACAAATATGAATATATACAAGATGAAGTTTCAAAAATCTTCTATGTTAAATTAGACAGTGATAATGCAAATTATCAAGAATTAAAAAAGGATTATAGATTTAAGGAAACAATTGCTGACATCATCTGTGGTGCATTAAAAGTAACAGAAAATAGAAAAGATTTTATTTTATTATTAGGTGAAAGTCCTGCCAACTGGATTCATCTTTTAAAAAGAGAGTTTGAAGATTATGAAACTATTGAAAAAGAAATCATAGGAAAGTTTGAAGGAGTTTTATCATCTGAACAAAGATTTTGGAAGCTGTTGTTGGATTTAAAAAAAATAAAAATTAAATCTGAAACAGATTTAAATATTGATTTTATTCACGATAAGTTATTTATAAAATTGCATAAAGATGTTTTTTTTGAAATATTTAGAAAGTTGGATTACAACAATCTTTCTGACCGTAAAAACTTCTTACATATCCAAAAAATATTCCAATATATAAAAATTGATTTAGCTGACTTTAATTCATTTGGCTATAAGATTTTAAATTTTGAAAGTTATTTACAGAATCAACTATACACATATCACAAGGTTTTTTCAGAAAAATACGCTACCTTCTTATACAACAAAAAGCAATCAAATGGTTTTATAGAAAAATGGGAACAGGTATCTAAATTCAATTCCTTTAAAGTAAGTAATTCAATCAATTTTGATGTCAAAAAGGCTCATAAATTAGCAATTTCACAAAGTTTTAAAGGTATAAATTATAATGCTATTGAGGATATATTAAAAGTTGATTTAGAGGCAATATATAGTAAAAACATCAAGACATTAGAATCTGACTTGAGATTACTACCAAATTTTAATGATACTATTTTCAATGATAATAAATATGAACTTTCATTCAGGAATGCTTTATATTTTAATGAGGTAGAGAACATAAAAACAGATTTAATTCAAAAATTCAATAATCTAACCGAAGACCATACCGAACTGAAAATTAATATTGCGAATACCTCAGTTTCTTTTTCTAACAATAATGTAAACGATTTATTTGATTTCATTGAAGAGCAAGTAAAAAATAATGATTTAACAATGGATTATTATGACCCAACAAAAGTCCTAGAATCCGTTAAATCTGGTAATGGAAATAGTTCAGGCGGTCAATCTTTTAATGGAAAATCAAAAAAATACAAAAATGAGAATATTGGTTTTATAGGAGAAAAATATGCTTTTGAGTTGTTAAAGAAAGAATTTGAAAGCGTTGAATGGGTCTCAGAATATGCAATAAAGGCAGGATTTCCTAATGGTAGAGACGGCTTGGGTTATGACTTTGAATGTAAAAAAGGAGTTGAAACACGTTTTGTTGAAGTAAAAAGTTCTGTCACCAATAACTACTCATTTAACATAAGTATGAATGAGGTTAAAGTTGGACATTCAATAGAAAAATCATTTGATATACTTTTAATAACTAATCTTTTATCTGATGATATTAATTTCAAATATTTAAGAAATATATTTGATTATACAAACAATGAGAGTTTTTTGGAAAATTCAAAATTTCATGTAGAAAATGACAGTTATAAAATTAAGTTTAAATGATTTCAGTTTTGCCAATAAATCAAAAAACACCAGCTTGTAACAGGCGTTTGGCTCAATGGCGGCTTAAGTGGTTAATTGAACATTCTACCTTGCATCAACTTTTGTGGTGTATTGACAGTTTTGTGCTCCGTAATCCGCCACTGCGCCAAGCGCCAAAACGTTGGCGGTTAGATTAAAAAGATGAGAAAACAACTTAATACTACAACAATCAAATGAATACTTTTTGGGTCATACTGATAATTCTTATAAGTTTAATTATTTTAGGTGTTCTATTCTTCCTATTTATGGTTTGGGGAATTTCTCAAGGTTTAAGAAATAAATACGGACCTGAATGGATTTCTGGTGAATTAAATATCAGATTCAATCATTTTAATATTAATTCTGAAAACAAAAAAACAATAAGGTACTTATTATCAGAAAATGAGACCTATGAAATAACAACTCAAATAGAAGATTCGATGAATAGTCACATAGAGAATAATTACTTAACAAATTCAGATAAATTTAGCGTTCTAAAATATATTTGGATAAAAAGCAACAACGAAACATATGAGTATCGACAAATAGAAAATGACAAATTAAAAGCAATGTTGTTATTGAATTCCAGAGAGCTGATATATTTTAAGTAAAACTACTCTTATAAATGAACAATAAAATATTTAAAATAATAGCGAAACTTCTTTCATTTATAGCGGACAAGACAAAGCTAACATATAATGAAATCAATATTATAGTATATTATTTATTAATTCCTTTTTCATGGCTGTGTCTATTAGACATTATATTTAATTTCCATCACTTGAAAATCGCTTTTGTGATTTTCACAATAGGATTCTTTGTGGGTTGCAGGGATTTTAAAACGTACTCGGACTGGTTGTTTGCCAAATCAGTTTCATTTTTGAATTATTTCAATAGGTATGGCAGTAATTATTTTGCCTCTTCCGTGTGGATTTGTGTATCGCTGCCCATCCTGGTTTATGGGCTTCTCCTCTTCTTGATTTTGAAATAAATCGGCAAAAACCTGTGGAATGCATGACCAGATCATTTCCGTCCTGCAATTGCTTCATCATCATTCTTGGTTGGCAATGGACTTCATCCTTTCAGCACTTTTCTATTTCACCAAACAGGCTGATTTTTTTACAGTTTAAACCCTATTGGGAATTTACAACTAATGCATATTTCGGGTTCTATGTAGCTGGCTACTTGGGAGAATAAGAAAGCATCGACATGCCCATTTTTTCTCACACGCAACAAAGTGATCGTAGAAATCAGAATAGGACTTTGGGCTATATCCTCCTCCCCTTTTTCTTGTTCATCCCCTGGTGATTCAAAGCCAAGCCTTGGCCCCCTACTCCAAGCCGTCAACCCACAAATGCTTTATGCATACAGGCACATGGTAGTATCCGGGAAATCAGGAACGCTCACCGTCCAGGTACTCCCCATGCACAGCACAAAAAAAAATCTCCCTTGATCACGACCAAGGGAGATTTTTTGTTTCATTATTTCCAAGTTATATTCCCTTAAAGGAGGTTCCCAATGCAAGGAGGATGAAACCTGCCAACAACAGATTAAAACTATTGGCCGTGATAAAATCGATGGACGTGAAATGACCGATGATTCCGGCAATGCCCAGAATAAGACCAATAATCCATACAAATTTCGAGGGTGCTGATGCTTTCATGTCTCTCTTTTTTTTATAGAAAACAAATGTATTCTATTTTAACCCGAATTATGCATTGGGCTTCTGAATGAGATCGAAACTGCAGGAAAATCAGTGAATAATGATATTGAATTGAGTTCGTAAGGCATATAACGGGTTAAACCCGAATTCTAAGACAGCGGAAAAGTAACGTAGGGCATCTAACTTGACTAAGTTAGATGGAATATGCATTGGGCTTCTGAATAGCGTTGCAACTGAATGAAAATCAGACTATTTAGGGATAATCCTTCCCTTTGGTGGGGATTTCAGGATTTGAGTGGACCATTTAGTGATTTTGAAAACAGCCATGCCAACGCAATAAAAAAGCTTAGCCTATTGCACATTAAAATGTAGCAAGTCCCCTTCCTCACAAAACATGCGTACTCAGTACCGAACCATCCTTCATGGATTTGAGCTGGGTGGTCACTTTTCCGTCTTCCCCAAGCGTACAGATCCGGTACCCGGGATGGGGAGAGCCCCAACTTCCCCCAAAATGTCCACTCCATAAATAGGGTTTTTTGAGGTGGTACATGATGCCATCCACATCATGGTCATGGCCGTGAAATGTCGCACGTACATTTGGATAACTCCCAATCAAGTCCAAAACTTCTTCACAAGCAATCCCATGTTTGGTCCAATCCCGTTGGGAAATGTGGATGAAAATAAAGACATGGGAAAATCCCTTGAATGCCTCCAGACGCTCTTTCAGCCAAATTGTGTCGACGCAGAGATATTCCCCCTGTTGATTGGAACTGTTGGCCAGGACAAAACCGAATGCATCGCCGTGGACAAAGGCATGGTTCGCGGGAATTCCCCAGATCGCCTCCCAATCCTCCTCCGAAATCTGATCATGATTGCCTTTTACCGGATAATACGGCACATTTAGGGAGTCATAAACCCTCTTGACCTGTGGCATAAAGGCGGGTTCATCGTGTATCAGATCCCCATTAAACACCACGAAATCCACCCCTTCTTCCAGATGGATTGCAGCTATCAGCTTTTGGTGGCTACTTTCGAAAGCAGTTTCCCGCTGGCCGTAATGACCATCGGAAGCGACAATGAATTTCAGAATAGGCTCCATGTTGGTTATGGTTTTGCCGATTAGGGGAAATGGGATTACCGCAGTGGCTGTGGCAATCAAGCTGATGTTTTTGAGAAAAGGTCTTCGCTGCATGGTTTTCAAGAATGTTTGTCCATTGATTTAGAAACCGTCGGAGGCATTGAGAATCGATAAATTCCCTGGCTTTGCAAAGTTAAAAACCAAATCAGGAATTTTAGACTTTGCATATGCTTGAGCTTGCCAAGCTATTGGTTAACTTTTGCCATTCTAAATTTAGCGGAAAAAAATTTAACCGAAATATGCATTAGGCTTCCCAATGGGCTTGTAATTAAAAAAAATCAGACTAATTATGGAATTGAGCATATTACCGATTTGGTGAAAGTCAAAAATTGGAGACTAAGACTGAATATTAAGTGACGCAATTTTGGACTGGAATAGAAACGGTAATGCGTAACAGGGATATAATGTGATTGCCCGCCGTTGGGCAAGTGGTATTGATTTTAAAAAAATGGGCTGGCCCCGCCTCGGACATCGGGAATTTCGTGACAAAGAGGGGGAACTTTAAATTTCTGAGTTTACGGGTTTCTCAACTGCCCCAGTGGTTTATTGGCAAGGTAGCGGGGACACATTTTATTTTGGCAAAATGTACAAGTTGGGAGGAATAAAGAAAAGGGAATGTAAACCCATCGCTTAACACAACCGAAATTTTGTATTTTCGCACATGAACCAAACCGCAGCCATTTCAAGCAAAAAAACATTTGCGCTTTTAGTCCTCAACACAATTACATTCTTCGGGATGCTTTTTTTGAATTTTGCCGCAGGCACTGGCAAAATAGGGGGGAATTCCATTGGAGAAGTCAGTGATCAGTACAACACCTTGATCAGCCCTTCGGGATATGCATTTTCCATTTGGGGCCTGATCTATCTGATGCTCTTTGGATTTGTTGCCTATCAATGGTACGGTTTTTTCAATAACCGCAACCTCGAATCGCTCGAGAAAGGCAGTATTTGGTTTTCGGTTTCCAACATTGCCAATGGCTCCTGGATCGTGGCTTGGGCCAATATAGAATTGGGACTTTCGGTTATGATCATGGCCGTATTGCTATTTTCATTGATTCAACTCGTACTCAAACTGAAATTGGAAATTTGGGATGCTCCACTGCGCATTATTTTCTTCGTATGGTGGCCGATTTGTATCTACATCGGTTGGGTGATCCTGGCTTCCGTACTGAATGTGGCCGTTTGGTTAAAAAGCGTGAACGCATTGGATGAGGTTATCTCCCCTGAATTTTGGGCGGTGCTGATGATCTCAATCGCCACGATGGTCTACTTGTTTTTGATCCAGAAGCGAAATATGCGCGAAGCAGCTTTGGTCGGTGTTTGGGGATTGTTGGCCATTTCCCATCAGCAATGGGAGGCAAATCAAACGGTAGTCTGGGCTTCACTGCTGGCATCCGGCATTTTATTGCTTTTTTCGGGAATCCATGCTGCCAAAAACTACAGCACCCTACCCTTTTTGAACCTGAAAAAAAATTGAATGGGGGAAGCCCCAATTAGTCAAGAGTAATTTCAAAAAGTTTTAAAATAATGGATGGGGCGAACGGTAAGTTCACCCCAGTCCCCGTTCGATAAAGAAACCCTGAATTGACAATCTAAAAAAAATTGCCTTCCAAAACTTAGGTTGCTTGATCCGGTGAATGTGTAGAAATTATTTTTTCCCCTGTGCAGTCAAGACAAGACCGACGACAAGCATCACACCGCTTATAATTACCGGCGTCCAATTGGCGGAACTTACGGCAATATCCAATCCGAAGAGACTGAAACTCTCAGAATCCTGCATGGCCTGTATGCCAAAAACCACGGTGCCTATCGCACCTAAAATCAATAAAATCATTCCTGCTGTCTTCATAACGCTTAGTTTTTTTAGGTTTGAAATATAGGAAAAATTATCGGATGAAAAAGTCAACCTTTTCATTTAGGTAAATACTGACCAAGAAGATTTTATATTACCAGTATTTTCCCAAAAAAAACCAAAAAAAACCCTAAGGATTTACCTGAAATTAAGGAATCAAATTTGATCGATTCCAGAAATTTGGATCTTTGATACTGCCGGGACTATATGGGCATTGCTGTCTCGCTTGATCTGGAACAAAAAAGCCGCCAAAATATCATCTTGATTCGATGAAGAAACAAGATGATATCCCAACAAATCAAAGGCCGATCGGAAA
Source organism: Rhodonellum psychrophilum GCM71 = DSM 17998 (assembly GCF_000381545.1). Classification (GTDB taxonomy): domain Bacteria; phylum Bacteroidota; class Bacteroidia; order Cytophagales; family Cyclobacteriaceae; genus Rhodonellum; species Rhodonellum psychrophilum. Next base: position 26,750 of record NZ_KB906680.1, read on the forward strand.
ACAAACGCCCTTGACAAAAAATCAAATAACCATCAAAAACTTAACGGGGGTCATTGATAAAATACTGGTTTAGGATATTTTTTTGATTGAACCCGAAATATGCAAGAGGTTTCCAAATGAGATCGAAACGGCAAGAAAATCAGACTATTGGGAGAATAATTCCTTACTCCAATAGGGTGAAGTCAAAAACAGTCAACTCCTAACTGATTCCCAGTAAATCACAATATTGAATTGAGTTCGCAATGCATAAAACGGGTTTAACTATTACGAAAGACCTCGGAAACACTCAAAAATTTCTTTTGGTTTGAAAATCCATCACCAATACTTCATCATCCAGGCTTAATATGTTTACTTAAAATATAGATTTATTACAATTTTTTGGCATGCTTAAATTCGACTTTTAACCCTATAAAAATCAATTTGAAATTTGCTTTGCGGCATCATACTCTCCTGCTAAAGAAATAACAAAACAAGAGGAAAGAATTAGAAAAAAGAATCCATTGGTTCCCTAAAGTTGACTTGATCGTAAAGTTAAATACCGATTTTATCTTCCATTTCCCATTTTTGAAAAAAATATTTGCTTTTTGAAAAACGGGAACATTTCTGATATTTCAGTTTGCATACATTTTTTTGCTCCGGATAAATCAAAAAAAGGAGCTTGAAATAGATGGAAATAGTTTAAAAAAATGACTTAAACAGTATTTTTATATTGCATTATTTATTGATGCTTTGTACTTATATTTATCTAGAAATAAATCCAAAACACAGGATTTTATTTCCTCAAAAAAAAAAGGATTCGCCCTAATTTCACAAAACGTTCCTCAAAGTGAAACTCCAATGGAACATCATATTGCCCCTACTTTTTGTATTCGGTTTTTTACTGAATACAGGCGAAGCGTCTGGACAAAACTGCAGCCAAAATAACGTAAGTGTTCAAAATTTCTTGCTTTTGGATAGCAACGGCAATCCATTTACAAGCGGCAGCAATTATGAATTAGGAGAGGTCGTCAATGGTAAATTATTTGTTACTATAAATGTGAGTAGTTCCGGAAATGCGTATTCCACCAAGATATTTTTTGACTTGATTGTTGGAGGCGTCAATACCGGAAGAAAATCAATCTGTATTTCTGATAAAACACAATTGCCAACCGGTGTTTCCATCTATGTAATCGACCTCAGCTGGAAATGGGGAAATTTGGTGGAGGTTAAAAATTTATACATGAGCTGGTTTACAAGTGCCGGTAAGGCATGTTCAGAATTGGATGAAACCAGTAATTCGCAATGCTATACTTCCATTCCAGGATTTACGGCAGAACTTCCTGTCCTTCCGGACTTTTCCTATACTGCCTCGGTATGTAACCCTGTGGTCCAATTCAAAGACTTGACCATGGGAGGAAAACCACCTTACACCTACCTTTGGGACTTTGCCGGCAGGGGGACTTCCACGTTAAAAGATCCATCCTTTACATTTCCGGGAACAGGAACCTATGCGGTGTCTTTGACATCCACGGATGTGAACGGCAATTCCAACACCATTATCCAAAACGTCACAATTCCGACACTCACCATCCTGGTGGACGCGACGCCTTCCAAACTGAATGCCAATACCGGATCGATCAAAGTCGATATCAGCGGAGGAAATTCACCCTACACCATCGATTGGCTCAGTGATCCGGAAGGGTTTTCTGGCTCGGCAAACACCGTCGACAACACTTACACCATCTACAATCTTGGCAATGGGACTTATTCCATTACCGTAACAGATGCCATTGGCTGCAAAGAAACCATCAGTGTATTTATAGATTGGGCCCAGATTTTAAGCAATCCCATGAGTGATTTTAAGGTAGAAATAGACAAATCCAAGAGAATGTCCATCCTCAATTGGTCTACCGAATCAGAGCGAACAGCCTGTACCTTTATAGTGGAAAGGGCAATCGCAGACGTTACTCACTTCCAGGAAATTGCGGAGATCAAAAGTACGGGTTTCAGTGAAATGCGAAGTGATTACAGCTTTACCGACGATCACTTGCCAAGCCATGAGGTCCGGGTCTATTACCGGATCAAACAAGTTGACGGAAACATGCAGGCATCCTTCACCCATGTTTCATCGATCATGGTGTCCGGACTGACTGACAAAATAGGTTGGAAGGCATTTCCAAATCCTTCAGTCCATAACAAACTTCAATTGGCCTATTCAGGAAGTTTGGAAGCAAAGGACGAAAAAATCCTAATCAAAATAATATCCCCACAACTTCAAAAAACCTTTGAGACGCAAGCCACTGGCAATTTCATTCAACTGGATGGACCCATCCAATTGTTCCCCGCGGGACTATTGCTGGTTGAAATCCAGTATGGAAACCGGGTTGAAATCCTGAAAATCTTCAAACGTTAGGGTAGACTGATCAGCTTCCAACGACCAATCAGCCAAGGGACCAATAATTTTATCAAATTCAAATCTCTGGCAAATCTCGGATCAAAAAAGAGAGGAAGAATAGGGAGTATGTCCCCTATCCTTCCTCTTTCAATTCTCGAAAAAATGATTGTTCCTTTCCTTGACGATCAAACTCTAATGTCATGGCGCAAACAAAGCCTGTTTTTATTAGAGGATATTTCCGAGTTCATCGGTCTTGACTCTCATCCGACGATTCCCCCTCTCCAATAAAATCTTGAATTCTTTTTTCATCACTCCTCTATTGTCATGATAATTGACGAGATACACATTTTCCGCAATGGTCCATCCCGAATAATTTTTCGTGATGGATTGCGCAACTTCAATCGGAAGTTTCATGTTTTTGTATTTTTCGACGGTCCTTAGAATATTTCCATCTTTATCATAGGCCGCAAGAATTTTACCATCTGGAATAAAGAAAGAGATGAAATATTTTTCATATTCATCCTCATAATACTCCGAGTTTTTTAAGTCAAATTCAGTCGCATAGCGTTGGAGTGCTTCCACCGCCGACCCCACACCAGGCAAATTTACGTCATCGAGGTATTTGTAGTTTCTAGCAAGTACCTCAACCTCAGGCAATGTGATCACCTGAGCAAAAGATTGGATCATAAATCCAAAAACGAACAAAACAAGAATGATTTTTTTCATGACTTTTAGGTGTTTTAGTTTTTAATGAGAAAAATTGGAAACATTAATTTTTAGTACATTAGAATTCATTATAAATTTAATTGATTATTAAGTAATAAAAAACCATAAACACAGTTTAATTTTATTATTGTTTTATAAAAAATCATTATTTATCATTTTTTTTATACTAATTGTTTTATTTTAATATTAATTTAAATTTTAATTATTTTAAAACTAAATCCAATGATTTTCTTAAAACACCCGCAAGCATTCCGGAAAAGATTTTAAAATAAATAAAGTTAAAGTGGCTACTTGAAGATTTCTCTGCTCCAAATGGTCCTAATTGAAGATGGAAATTCAAAAAAAAGCTTATCCTTCATCAATGCCTTAATGTTCGGCAAAGAGACCAAACGATGCGGCCTTATAATCCCAATCGATTTCGCTCAAAACCCTTCCAAAAAATCCAGCAGATTATTGTTTTCGGGTAATTTCTTTAATTGGAGTTTAAAGTATATTTCTAATGCTTTTTTATTTTGAAACCGATTTCAATTTTTATAATTTAGGTTTTTCAAAATAAAATAAATTGAAATCTATAACGCACTCCTATTATGAACCTGAAATTTCTCGGAAACACGGCCCTTCTGGTAATGGCCTCTACCTACATGATTTCCTGCAATTCTCCCCAAAAAACCGAGGTAGAAACGGTTGAAGAGAAGGTAAATCCCTATCTCAATTCCCCGCTGATCAGCCACATGTACACTGCCGATCCATCTGCACATGTATTTGAAGGGAAAATTTACATCTATCCTTCGCATGATGTGGAATCGGATGTCAAGGAGGATGATTCCGGGGCGCATTTCAATATGCGGGATTTCCATGTGTTTTCGATGGATTCACCAGGTGCAACGCCACTCGACCATGGTCGTGCCTTGGATGTGGACGATGTCCCCTGGGCAAAAAGACAAATGTGGGCTCCCGATGCAGCAGAAAAAGATGGGAAATATTATTTCTATTTCCCCGCCAAAGACAAGGATGACATCTTCAGACTTGGTGTGGCCGTAGGGGATCGCCCAGAAGGTCCTTTCAAGGCACAGCCTGAACCCATGAAAGGGAGTTTCAGCATCGATCCTGCAGTATTTCAGGATGGAAATGAGTATTACATCTATTGGGGTGGAATTTGGGGCGGCCAATTGCAGAAATGGAGAACCGGGAAATACCTCTCCACCGGAAATCTACCTTATGATGATGAGCCTGCCGACGATGAGCCTGCCATCAGTCCGGTTGTGGCAAAGTTGAGCGCCGACATGTTGGAATTCGGAGAAAAACCAAGGGAAATAAAAATACTGGACCAGGATGGTTCGCCTATTCTTGCCGGTGACCATGAAAGAAGGTTTTTCGAAGCCGCATGGGTCCACAAATACAATGACAAATACTATTTCTCCTATTCCACCGGAGATACACACAACATTGCCTATGCCACAGGTGACAGTCCTTACGGACCCTTTACCTATCAAGGCGTCATCCTCAAACCTGTACAAGGCTGGACCAACCACCATTCCATTGTCCAATTTGAAGGCAAATGGTACATCTTCTATCACGACACCGAACTTACGGACAAAACACATCTTAGAAACATCAAGATGACCGAATTGACACACAATCCTGATGGTACCATCCAAACTATTTCTCCTTTGACAGGAAAATAAACAGTCAAATCCAGGACTCTAAAATCCCATCCCTCAATTGGATGGGATTTTTTTTGCTCCAAATCCAAACCTGTTTAACCCGTTTTCTTTCGGGTTTCAACCCGTGTTATGCATTACCAATTCAATTTCAGGGTATAATTTCTATAGCATCGGTTATTTGTCTATTACTTTTGGCTTCGCCATAAGGTATTTTACTTCATCAAACGCCTCCATTGGGAATATTTTCGTTCCAAAAGTCCTTTGTTCCAAAGTATTTCCTCAAATTCAAAGCATGAAATTGAACCGTATTGCAGCTGTCCTTTTTCTTTTGTTTCCTTTTATGGGCAAAGGTCTTTTTGCCCAAGGGACTCAGGAAATCCTATACATCGGGACTTTTTCAGAAAGAGGAAGTGAAGGAATTTATGTGATTTCATTTGATCGAAGATCAAATGCACTTGAAAAAATCCAATCTTTAACCCAAAAAGACAGTCCCTCCTATTTGGAATTTCATAACAATGGAAGCTTTCTCTATGCCGCCAACCGCCAAGGAATAAAACGCTCCTCAGATGAAGGGTCAGTCAGTGGCTACAAAATCGATCAGAAATCCGGGAAATTGAAACCGATCCACACGAAGGCTTCCGGCGGAATAAGCCCCTGTCACCTCAGCGTGGATCCTTTTGGTGAATTCCTCTACATTTCGCATTATGCCAGTAGCCATGTTTCTATGTTTCCAATCAAAAAAAACGGAAGATTAGGGAAGCAATCGTTTTCCATGCAGCTGCAGGGTTCCAGTATCCATCCACAGCGACAAAGCAGCGCGCATACCCACTCGGTTATCCCGGATCCAAGCGGCCGTTTTGTGTACATCTCCGATTTGGGAACAGATAAAATCCTACAGTTTGAAGTGGACAGAAAAAACAAAGGCTTAAAACTATCCACAGCAGTTTCGACCGCAGTATTGCCAGGCTCCGGTCCGAGGCATTTCCAGCTGCATCCTCATGCCCCCTTGGCATTTTCAGTTGAGGAACTGAATTCCACTTTGGCTGTCTATGAAATCGATTCAAGGTCGGGACGCCTCAATTTTCTGGACAGGGAAGCGATGCTCGTTTCGGAAGAAGCATCCGCTTTGGAAAATACAGCCGCTGACCTCGCCATTTCCCCAGATGGGAGATTTGTGTATGCAAGCAACCGTGGCTTGGACAATATCGTCATCTATGCCGTGGATGCCAGCAAAAAACAAATCCAATATGTCGGCCAAATCAAAAGCGCAGGCGAGCACCCACGGGGAATTGCGATGGACAGTTTAGGAGAATTTCTGTTTGTCACCAACCGAGATTCGGACAATTTGGTGATTTTCAAAAGGGATTTGGATACGGGATTGTTAAGTCCAACAACCATGGAAGTGCAGGTTCCCGCAGCAGTGGTGATCAAGCAAATGGTCCTTTATCCATGATTGTTTGGACAATTTGCCTCCGTCTGAATTTATCAATTATAGCATCTTAAACCCGGGAACTGCATTGCCCATTCAATTTCAGCCTGAAATTGAATGAAAATCCTTCATTTGCTTCGGTATTTTGACTTCACCCTACAGGTACTTCGCCTTATTCACCGAACAGTCTGATTTTCATACAGTTTCAATCCCAGTTTGAAAAGGAATGCATGACTCAGGTGAATTACCGAAAATCCATGTTGGATGGGATTTGTCATGAATCGGATCGCAATCTTCAAAAAATATCACATCCATGCCCCCAGCCATTTTTTTATGCTGAAATTGCAATTCGGATCAATTGCAGACCCAAATATGTCCAAAGAACCCCACATCAGTTTCCACCACAACATTCCATTGGAAATCAGGGAAGTCACCCTGAAGGCACTTTCCCACTACCCGAAATTAAAGGAGGTTGGAATTGAATTTTTGTTCAATGAAAATATCCGGAAGTCCGTCATGCAGGCGCAACCAAAATTCACCAGCATGCTCGGGGCCAAGGAAAACAGGACCTATGTGATCAAGGTGAGCAGGAATTTTTCCTTGAAGGGCAAAAGTACCCCGATCCAAGATCTGCCTGAAGCGGTCCTGATCGGATGGATTGGGCACGAATTGGGCCATATCATGGATTATTTGAACAAAAGCAATTTGGCCATGGTCTATTTTGGCATTGGCTATTTGTCTTCCAAACGTTTTGTGATTTCAGCAGAAAGGGATGCGGACACTTATGCTGTCAACCATGGATTGGGCGACTATATTTTGGCCACAAAGGATTTTATCCTGCATCAGGCAGGAATGTCGGAAAAATATATCCAAAAAATCAAACGGCTTTATCTTTCTCCGGAAGTCATCATGGAATTGATGGAAAACAAAATATCGGAGGAGGAAATCTAAATCAACCAAATCCTCCCCCGGATACCTGTTTTGAACCCATGCGATGCATTCCAAGCGCTACGTGCGACTGAAATTGCCTAATCATCGGTTAGTTATTGACTCTTATTGACTTTCGCAGTTGGGTGTCATGAAGTATTCTCCCAATCGACAGACTTTCTTGGACCCGTTTTATGCATTGCGAATGCCTTTCAATACTTTATTTATCTGATAATTGGTCCCTTGTTGACTTCTATTGACTTCACCCTATCGGTATCAGGAATTGATCTCCCAATTGTCTGATTTTCTTTCAAATTCAATCCCATTTGGAAACCTATTGCATATTTCGGGTTGAAGTGTCAATCCCCTGGAAGCAGAATGCATATTTTAGGTTGAACCTTTTGTTTTGTCAAGCACAAATTTTTCCCAGTCCCTAAAATCGGCTTCTTTCATTACCCTTGGGAATTTGACCTGCCCTCCTTTTTGTTTGGTTTCCTCGGTCCATTCTTGGAATAAATTCACAGGGATCAATTTGGCCTCAACAGATTTGAGGGCTTTGCCTCTTGCTACTTTATAATTTTTGTTGTTTTCCTGAAGAAGCGCATCTATGCGATTGGCAATTGCTTTTTCGTCCCGATCGATATTTCCATCCAATCCCAGATACCATCGGTGCAAGTATTCGCCCTCTTCCAGGATCGCCGAAACCGTGAATTCTTTGATGTCACAGTCAAATTCTTCCCCAATTTGTTCCAAAGCCTTGTTCATTTGGATGACAGACAATTGTGAACCCACCACATTCAGGAAGTGCTTGGTCCTGCCGGTGATTTTAATTTCCGCCTTGTCCTTATCCGTAAAGGCGACGGTATCCCCGATCATGTATCTCCAAGCACCAGATACTGTACTGATTATCAATACATAATCCACACCTACTTCAACCTCCCCGATTTTAAGCGACTTCACATCCGGCTTCACTGTCCCGTCATCGTTCATGTTTTCGGGAAGGAAAGGGACAAACTCAAAATACACCCCATTGTCCGTAATCAGCGCCATGGAATCGGTGTCCTTTCTGATCTGGGTAGCGAGGTATCCTTCCGAAGAAAGATAAGTATCGATGACCGTGATGGGTTTTGAGGTGATTTTTTCGAAACTCTTTCTATAAGGTTCAAAGGCCACGCCACCGGATGTGTATACTTGAAAATTTGGCCAAATTTCATGGATATCGCTTGCGTTGTGGTAGGCAATCACCTTCTTCATCATCAGTTCAATCCAAGCAGGAATCCCGGAAATCCCACCGATATCCCAATTTTTCGCCTCTTTGGCCAATGCTTCCACCCTTTCATCCCAATCGTTGATGGATGAAATCTCCTTTCCCGGACGGTAAAATCCATCAAACCAAAACGGGATCTGACTGGCACTGATGCCACTGATTTCCCCTTCCAGATGGCCGTTGACTTCCTTCAGGTCCGTGCTGCTGCCAAACATCAGGATTTCCTTCTCAAAAAACTCTGCAGGAAGGTCAAAATCAGCGATCCCCTTGATTTGCTGCATTCCGGCTTTTCGGATGGAAATCAACATGTCCTCGGTCACGGGAATGTGTTTCTTGGTACTCGTGGTCCCACTGGAAACCGCAAAATAACTCACCTTTCCGGGCCAAGTGATGTCTTCCCCTCCGTCGATCACCTTTTGCCACCACTGCTCCCGGAGGGTGTCATAACTGAAATAGGGAACCTCCGCGGCAAATGCTTGGTGAAGGTCCTCCTCATTGAGGATTTTCTCAAATTGATAATATTTACCAAAAGCCGTTCCTTTGGCTTTTTTGAGTAAATCCTTCAAAACCGTTTCCTGTGCCTCGACAGGATCGGGATGGCTGAAGATTTTACCGGATACTTCAACTGCCTTTTTAATTATTTCTCCAATAATGGGCATGGTACTGGGCTGGTTTAATGATGGTATTTAGGATAAATTAAAATCTGGAACCAATCTTTTAGGATTTTTTTCGTGAAAAATAATTAAAGAAAAATAATTCTGCAAAATTCTTTCCCTTTTGTTTGCTTCCGAAAATGCACCTTGAATTTCAACTTTGAAACCAATCCTTTCGGCAAAAAAGAGTTTGCTTGGCAGTTTTCAGTGGCATAAATGCAAATTTCCAATTTGAAATTCAAGATCTTGAAATTCATCAAAGACCATTCCTTTTTTGGAAGTTAAAGCCGTTAATTTTAACTTTTTTCACTCTGCAAAATCCACAACTTGGGAAGACAGATTGCATTTTCACAATCGAAGCAGGTCAAAACTCAATATTGCTTTCTACAACAAAAATCAATTTTATGGAATTTTGTTTATAGGGAAACCCGATGAAGACTGAATTCAATAAGTTTTTATTTAACTAAGAGGATATTAAAAATTAATGTGTTTTATTTAAGGTAAAATGCTCTTTGCCCATTGAAAATTTCTCGACATCCCCACGTCACATCCATTCGATATCGCTTTTGGCATGAAAAAAGTGGGTTTAATAACAAAAAAACGTGAGAATTGGTGGCGTTTTTATTTGGTTAAATCTTACTGTTTGGATAACCTATATGATTTGTAAAATTAAATTGCCCTTTTTGTTGGTTTTATTACTTTTGACTTTCATTTCATGCAAAGAGGATGAAAAGGTAGAGGAAGTATTGTGTGATCCTTGTGAAAGCCCTCTGAGTTATGAAGGTTATAATTTGGTTTGGAATGATGAATTCGAAGGGTCAAATCTTTCTGCAAATTGGACTTCAGATTTTGGAGATGGTTGTCCTTTAATTTGCGGATGGGGTACGAATGAATTGCAATATTACCAAACGGAGAACACGGAGATAAAAGAAGGTTTTTTGATTATCACCGCCAAAAAAGAAACCGTCCTGAATAGCAATTACACCTCTTCCAGAATCAAAACAGAAAACCAAAAGACATTTACATTTGGCAGAATCGATATTCGTGCCCAGTTACCCAAAGGTCAGGGAATATGGCCTGGAATATGGATGTTGGGGGAAAATATCAATGAGGTGGGATGGCCATCCGCAGGGCAAATCAATATTGCCGAAATGATCGGAGGAAAAGCCGATGGAAAGGACAATACCATTTTCGGGGCAATTTATTGGGGAAATAATGGGGATTCGGGTTATAAAACCGGTACAAAGAGGCTGAGCAAGGGTGTATTCAACGATAAACCCCATGTTTTTTCACTCTCTTGGGACAATGAGAAAATCGTTTGGCTTTTGGACAATAGCCCCTATTTTGAAATGGATATTCGGTCCGCAAGTTTTGATGCCTTTAGAAAACCATTCTTTTTATTGTTTAATGTTGCCGTAGGGGGTGACTATGTGGGGAATCCAGATGCAAGCACCGTTTTTCCACAACAAATGAAAATCGATTACATCCGGGTGTTTCAAAAAACCCCCGGCTAAACGATACAGAGACTTCACTTCCATTCGAAATACTTCCCATTCCACAAAAGCTTTACCTGCTAGATGCATAGCCAATATGGTACAAATGGTATGCAAATATGAATGAATACTCAATACGGAATTTGTCTTCACCCGAAAAAACCCTTCACCAGACCCTGTTTTTCTTTCAAAAAAGTACTTCTTTTTGGGCATCGGACGATTTTAACCCGAATTCTAAGACCGCGGAAAAGTAACGCAAAGCGTCTAACTTGAGGTGAGTTCGATTGAAATATCCATTCCGTTTCCCAAGGGATCTTGAACCTGCAAAAAAATCAGACCATTAGGAGAATACGCTATAGTGCCAAAATGGTGAAGTCATAAACTGTAAACATAGACTGATGATGAAGATTTTTCAGGATGGAAAGAGATTGTTAATGCATAAATCGGGTATAAATTAGAAAAGAACACAGTTCTCCGACAAATTTTTAGGGATTTTTCAATTGGAGTACTTGTAAATACAGCTCTGCCCAAGGGACATTACTTGGCGAAAAGAGATTGGTCCACCGGCTTAAACAATAGACTGGAAAACATATACAAGCCATTTTTCCAAACCTTAAAATCATGTGCTCCCGGTTCAATGCTATACATATGGGGAACATCATTTTTCAGCAAATACTGATGGGTTCTTTCACTAAACCGGATCAAATTATCGGCGTCACCGCAGGAAATCCAAAGCAGCTTCAGTTTTTCCTTGGCTTCACTTGGGTTGGGAAGCAATATTTCCGGTTCCTTGGTATTCGGTGCAGCAGAAAAACCACCAACCCAAGCGAATTGGTCCAAATTGCCCAACCCAAAATTGAGGGATTGCCCACCGCCCATTGATAAACCTGCAATGGCACGACTTTCCCTATCTTTTATCACTGAATATTTTTTTTCGATAAAAGGGATTAAATCATGCAACAGATCTTTTTCAAAGGTTGCAAAGGCTTGGACTTTCTCGGGGTCCATGATATTACCAATAGCCCTGTCGTCTTTCATGGCGCGCCCATTGGGCATCACCACTATCATGGGCTCCATCTTTTTGTCCGCTTGAAGATTGTCCAAAATCACCTGAGGATTCCCACCGTTTAGCCACTCCTTTTCATCCCCACCAATCCCATGCAAGAGATACAAAACAGGATATTGTTTGCTTTCTGAATAGCCGGGAGGCGTATAGACCAAGGCCTTTCTCGAAACGCCAACGGTTTTCGATTGATAGGTGACTTTATCAATACTTCCGTGGGTGATTCCGGTTCTCTTGACGTCAAAGCCCTGAGGCGCCTCTAACCCCAAATCTTGGCTTTGGACATGTGAACTGATCATAAAGAAACCAAATAGTAAATAAATTATTTTTCTCATTGTGTTGCTTATTTTTTTTGAAGGTGATCCAAATTCTGTTTTTAAATTAATCTGCTCGCTAGGATAGTTTGACTGTAAAATTCAAGTAGCGTAAAGATTATTCCTTTAGTCCAATCCTACAACCCTTGCTTGGTCCAAGAGAGATCTATTCAGAATAAAGAAACCCTGGCAACAAATGGCCTTGACTACCAATTGATCAATCGCTGAAGCGGAGATCCAAGATGTAAGGTCAATTAAAACTCAAATGCCCAAAACGACGCCAATATAGCATTTACAATTAAATGAATCCTCAAATTCCAATCTCATTTCCTGAATGAACAGCCGGGTTGGTAATGAAACATCTTTCTCTCCTGTAGAAAGATGCTTATCCGCAGTTTCCATTTTTAAAATCTCTACTTTTGCACCCTTGAAAGTTTAGGAGCATGGAGAAGGAAATAGAATCTGGCGAATCAGTGAAGATCAGCCAAGGACAAATAGAACAGTGCATTGCGATTCTGGAGCAACTGAATGCAGATACGAATCAGATTTTTGACATTCCGAAAGAGCAAAGGGTGGCTTTGCTGATGGCTGCCGGTAAATTTTCCCGCCCGAGCAAGGAGGAATTGAAAAAGCGGAAAAGAGGCGCTAAAAAAGTCAATCAAAAGAAAATTGCGGCCATTGCTATTCAAGCCCGCAATGCAACGGGGATTCGAAGTGCACGGGAAGCATCCATTTTTATCGCGCCGGCCATGTTGACATTGACGGGTGACGAGGCCGAGAAAGCTGTCCTCCTCGATTCTCCCCGGGAATGCTATGTCTGCAAGGCTTCTTACAACAGACTCCACCATTTCTATGACACGATGTGTCCCGAGTGCGGGGATTTCAATTATGCCAAACGCTTCCAAAATGCAGATCTTACCGGGCAAGTTGCCTTGGTGACCGGCTCCAGGTTGAAAATCGGATACCACATCACGCTGATGATGTTGCGGGCCGGAGCAACCGTCATTGCCACTACCCGATTTCCGGTGGATTCAGCCCTGCGCTTTGCCAAAGAGCCCGATTTTAAGGAATGGGCAAGCAGATTGAAAATCCATGGCTTGGACCTGCGACATATTCCCAGTGTGGAAATTTTCTGCAATTTTATCGAGCAGCAATACGACCGACTGGACATCCTGATCAACAATGCCGCACAAACGGTAAGGAGACCTTCAGGATTTTACCAACACCTGATGGCCAATGAAATCCTGGAACTGAAAGACCTTTCTTTGGATGCGCAGCACCTGCTTTCAGATCATGGCGCCTGCCTGCAGGAACTGAAGACATTGAGTCAGGGATATTCCGAAGGCGAATACAAAAACCTGCCGGTTTCCTGGCATGGAAAGCAGCTGGGCATAGGCCTGAGTTCCTCTGCCAAGCTGACCCAGATTCCTTACAGCATAGACGATTCGATCAGTACGGAGGAGATTTTTCCCCTTGGCAAGCTGGATGCAGACTTGCAGCAAGTGGACCTGAGGAAAACGAACAGCTGGCGGCTGAAACTTGGAGAAATCCACACCAACGAGATGCTGGAAGTGCAGCTGGTCAATTCCGTGGCTCCATTTGTCTTGTGCAACAGGCTGGTCAATTTGATGAAAAGAGAGAATACCGGCAAGAAACACATCATCAACGTGTCCGCCATGGAGGGTAAATTCCACCAGTTCCACAAGGAATCTCGCCATCCGCATACCAATATGGCCAAAGCCGCTTTGAACATGATGACACTCACAGCAGCATCCGACTTCGTGAAGTTCGGGATCTATACCAATGCCGTCGATACCGGCTGGGTGACCGACGAGGATCCTGCAGACCTTGCGCGTATCAAGCAGGAATTGCATGATTTCCAGCCTCCCCTCGACATTGTCGATGGTGCAGCGCGGGTGATGGATCCACTTTTTGACGGCATCAATACCGGCAAACATTGGTGCGGAAAGTTTCTGAAGGATTATAAGCCCACGAGCTGGTAGCACCGGGAAATATGACCAGAATTTTCAATTCTGGTCATTTGTAGGTCAAGATTATAAATCTTGACCAGCCGACGCTATTCGATATATGAAATGTTGCATCCAGACACAAGCGATTTGTAATCCCCTAAGCTGAAGAGGACCATTATTGCCATTTTTTGAAAATCTGGATGCGAGATTTTAAATGTAAGACAGCGGGAATTTCAATCTCCCATCAAGCCAAAACCCCCACGCATCCGAAGCCCATCGCATTCTTGCTCCCAAACCCGCCGTAATACCCGAGCTCCTGAAGGATCGGGGAAGCTTTCAGCTTGAAATCGAACTGATAACCGATGACTTTGATGGGTTTTTCGCTGAAGGATTTTAGGGTGATTCCTTTCTTTTTTGGCTTACCTATGAGCGAAAAGGAAATTTCGGGACAGTAGCTGTCCAGATCTTTCAAACCGACGACCTCTGGATGAAAGCTCAAAAATCTTCTGAGCAGATTGGTCTTAAAAACGCAGGAGTATCGTTCGTCCTCTGGCGAAAGATAATCCGCTCCTCCATCTTTTCGGACAGCACTCAAAAAAACCGGGGAAAGGCAACTGTATTGCATTTCATCCGAAAAATAAACCGGGGCTGCTGCTTCAATCCGCACAACCTCATAATCCACCTGGCTCAGCTTGTCGCCCAATCCTATCTTTTGGTTTAAAAACAGACCCCTGATGAATCCTTCCGCTGCCCGATCCACAGCAAAGCGGATATCCAAAGTGACATTTGTTCCGGTATGTTCCAACCTGTTGAATTCAGGATGGATGATAAAATTATCGAATTTCAACAAGGAGAAGGTAAAAGGTTTATAATGCTTGTTTTCGTATTGATAACCCTCAAAATGAAGGAATTGACTGTATTCCGCATCCGCCTGCTCCAAAACCTTATAAATGGCGGAAGACAATTCATATTGATAATTCAAAGGCAAAAACCCACTTTTCCCAATCCTTTGTAATTGAAGTAAAAATTGCATCTGTTATGTTAAATAAAACGCTGTAAAAATAAATTCTGAACTGCTGTATTTGTCCACCTCCTCGCACATCTTTATGTGCTTCTCAATGCCCCATTGCCAAGCTCCACGTTGCGGCAACAACCAATTTATTCCTCATCCATAAGAAAGCGACTGACAACTTGTTTTCCCTAAAACAGTCTGGAAACGCCAACAACTTAGTACAAAACCGATCCGACTGCAACAAATTGACGCTACCTGTCTCGATAAATTTCGATAAAAGACTAAATCTTTCGTAATGCAAAGTAGACATTCCGTTCTTAATAAAAAATACCTGAAACAGGGTATTTTTCAACCCCATTTACCTGTTTAATCTTATATAAAATCCATATATCTATATTTTTCGTTTTTCACAGGATTATGAAAAATTCCAAGCCACAAAAAAACCGATGATTTCCATCATCGGTCCTTTTCTAAAGCTTATACCCTTTCGAGACTAAATAAACTGGTTCAAAATGTTTTCATACCGCTCCTGCTTTCCGCTGGTTTGCTTGGGTTCCCCAACTGACAAGGCATGTGCCCTAAGGTCTTCCAGTTTGAGTTTACCGGTTTCATACTCCTTTCCTTTGCCTGCGTCGAAAGAGGCATATCTTTCCTTTCTCATCGACTTGTACTCGGATTTTTCCAGGATTTCACTGGCAATCAACAAGCCTCTTGCAAAGGCATCCATGCTGCCGATATGGGCATGAAACAGATCTTCCATGTCGGTGGAATTTCTTCTCAGCTTCGCATCAAAGTTTACACCACCCCCTTGAATACCGTCACTTTCCAGGATCACCAACATCGATTCGGTCAACTCCTGCAAGTTGATCGCGAACTGGTCGGTATCCCAGCCGTTTTGGTAATCACCACGGTTGGCATCGATACTGCCGAGCATTCCTGCATCCACCGCTACCTGCAACTCATGTTGGAAGGTATGACCTGCAAGCGTGGCATGGTTGACTTCCAAATTCAACTTGAAATCCTTGTCCAATCCATGCTGCTTCAAAAACCCGATGACAGTGGCTGCATCGTAATCATACTGGTGTTTGGTAGGCTCCATCGGCTTCGGCTCGATCAGGAAGTTACCTTTGAACCCTTTGGAACGTGCGTAGTCCCTGGCCATGGTCAGGAACTGGGCAAGATGTTCGGTTTCCCTTTTCATGTCGGTGTTGAGCAAGGACATGTATCCTTCTCTCCCACCCCAGAACACATAGTTCTCTCCGCCAAGGGCGATGGTAGCATCTATCGCGTTCTTTACTTGCGTACCGGCCCAAGCCACCACATCAAAATCAGGATTGGTGGAAGCACCGTTCATGTACCGTGGATTGCTGAACACATTGGCTGTGCCCCAAAGCAATTTCACACCGGTTTCTGCCTGCTTTTGCTTGGCATATTCCACGATGGTTTTCATTCTATGTTCGTATTCGGCGATATCAGCGCCTTCGTCGATCAAATCGATGTCATGGAAACAATAATAAGGCGCTCCGATTTTGGTGATGAATTCAAATGCCGCATCCATTTTGTCTTTGGCACGTTGGATAGGATCGGCGGCGGCATCCCAAGGATGTACGATGGTACCGGGACCGAATGGATCTCCGCCATTTCCGCAGAAGGAATGCCAATAGGCAATGCCAAATCTGAAATGGTCCTTCATGGACTTTCCTGCGATGATTTTGTTTTCATCATAAAATTTAAAAGCCAAAGGATTCTTGGAATCCCTTCCTTCAAACTTGATCTTTTCGATGTTTGGGAAAAATGTTTTCGACATGGTTAAATAGGTTTTGTTGTGATAGACCGAAGACCATCTTGGGCTCCGGATATTGTTTGTTGTATAAAATTATTGTTTTGACAAGATCGCTGGCATTTCCTGATCAGCTCCGCACCTTCTCCAGCGCACTCAGCCAGTTGGCGTACACCTCGGCATATTGAGCGACCAATTTCGGTTCTGGGTCGAGGGAGGCGAGTTTTTCCAGACCGCCAAAAGCCTCTTTCGGAGAAGCATAAATTCCCGCTCCGATTCCTGCGCCCCTAGCGGCTCCCTGAGCACCATCGGTGTCATAGAGTTCCAGCGAAACCTGGTTCATGTTGATGAAAGCCTGCCTGAATAGTGGACTCAAGAACATATTTGCCCTTCCCGCCTTGACCGTTTTCATGTTCATCCCCATTTCCTTCATGATGTTGAAACCATAGGTCAGGGCGCTGACGATTCCTTCCTGTCCAGCCCTGAGCACATGTCTCTTGTCGTGCTTCAATAGATTCAGACCTGAAAGATGGGCACCAAGGCCTTTGTTTTCCATGATCCTTTCCGCTCCATTGCCGAAGGGGATGAAATTCAATCCTTCTGCACCAACCGGAACTTCCGAGGCCAAAACATTCATTTCCTCATAGGAAATGCTTTCGCCACCAAGTATTTTTTTCAGCCATGAATTTAAAATCCCGGTGCCGTTCACGCAAAGCAAGACACCATAACGGGGGTTTTCCTGGCGATGATTGACATGTACAAAGGTATTTACTCTTGATTTCGGATCATATACCGCTTGTGTACTTACGCCATAAACAGTCCCGGATGTTCCGGCCGTGGTGGCCAGTTCTCCCTCTTCCAAGACATTCAATGAAAATGCATTGTTGGGTTGATCACCGGATCTGTAGGTCACGGGTACACCTGCTTCAATGCCCAAAAGTGCAGCGACCTTTTCAGTCACTTTTCCCTGTTCGGAAAAAGAAGGAACTGCCTTCGCCAAAATAGAGGCATCAATGCCATAATGGTCAAGCAAGTTTTGGGAAAGGCCATTGGCTTTGAAATCCCAAAAGATCCCTTCAGAAAGACCTGTCTCAGAAGTCAGGATTTCTCCCGTAAGTTGCATGGCGACAAAATCACCGGGGAGCATGGCCTTATGAATCCTTGCATACTTCTCAGGTTCATTTTCTTTGACCCATTTGAGCTTGGAGGCAGTAAAATTTCCCGGGGAATTCAAGAGATGGGGAAGACAAAAGTCCGCTCCCAATTCCTGAAAAGCTTTGTTTCCGATTTCCACCGCCCGGCTGTCACACCAGATGATGGAGGGGCGGATCACTTCCTGGTTTTTGTCCACCAAAACCAAGCCATGCATCTGGTAAGAAATCCCGATTGCCTTCAGTTCTCCTTTTTGGATATGGCCATTCTTCACAATGGCTTGGGTGGTCTCCACGATGTATTTCCACCACATCATGGGATCCTGTTCGGCCCAGTCTTTTTGTGGTGCATCGATGGTCATTTCTATCTTGGGCAAACCCTCTGAGACAACGACTTTACCGGAATCAGCATCCAATAAAGTGGCTTTTACCGAAGAACTCCCAATATCATATCCTATTAATAATCTTCTCATTTTAAATTGTTCATTTTACCAGAACACGATGTATAGTGCTGCTGTAATCCCTACAATGATAAAAGCACCAATCTTGAAAGCTGTACTGGTTTGGAACAGGTCTTTGGAGATTTCAATGCTATTTGGATGGTCTTTGCCTTTTCCTTCTACCAAACTGATGATAATCATCAAGGAGGCTAGAACCAAGAAAACAACCCCCATCCTATCCAGGAATGGAAGATTTGGGAAGCCTATTTTGAGCACAACCGAAAGCGGAATGCTCAATGCTGCTGCTGTCAAGGCCGCATTGGAAGTGGTTTTTTTCCAGAAAACCCCGAAAAAGAAGATGGCAAAAACACCTGGACTGATAAATCCGGTATATTCCTGGATAAACTGGAAGGCCTGATCCAATTGTCCCAATGCCGGGGCAACAAGTGCAGCCACAATAAACGCAACTGCCGCGGTAATCCTTCCCACTTTTACTTGCTTGGTTTCAGACGCATTCTGACCAAAATATTTCTTGTAAATGTCCATGGTGAAAATCGTGGAAGTACTGTTCGCCATCGAAGCAAGCGAAGAAACAATCGCAGCAGTCAAGGCTGCAAATGCCAATCCTTTCAAGCCCGTAGGCAACAACTGCAACAAGGTAGGATAAGCCCTATCCGATTTGATGATGCCTGTCACAGGATCTTTCATCGATTCGACAAACCCTACATCAATCCCATTCTGTACAATCACAAATGCTGCAATTCCTGGAATAACGACGATCAAGGGCATCAACAATTTCAGGAAACCTGCGAAAATCATCCCTTTTTGCGCCTCATCCAAATTCTTTGCCGCCAAAGCCCTTTGGGTGATGTATTGGTTAAATCCCCAATAACTCAGGTTGGTAATCCACATGCCCCCGACCAAAACGGAGATGCCGGGAAGATCTTGATAAGCATCCCTTGTGCCTCCCTGTCCGTCAGGAATCATCATTTCACCTCTGGAAAGGATCATGGAGAAATGTCCGGGAACTTCATTTCTCAACAAAGTAATTCCATCCCAAGCGCTGCCCGATCCCACCATCGTCAATGCGATGTAGGTCGTGGCCAATCCACCCGCAACCAAAAAGAAAACCTGAACGACATCTGTCCAGGCAACTGCCTTCAAACCACCATAGATGGAATAAACCATGGCAAAAGCCGCTAAACCAAGGATCCCGTAAACCATTGGCACATTCAATATCGTGTTCAAACTTAAAGCACCCAGATAAAGGACAGAGGTCAAGTTGACAAAAACGTACAACAACAACCAGAAAATGGCCATCGTGGTCCTAACCCTTGTATCGTATCGGTCAAGCAAAAATCCAGGCATTGTATAAATACCCTTTTTCATGTAAATCGGCAGGAAGAAAATCGCAACCACCAACAAGGTTATCGCCGCCATCCATTCGTAAGTGGAAATGGCCAAACCCAGGGCAAATCCAGAACCCGACATCCCGATAAACTGCTCAGCAGAAATGTTGGATGCGATCAGCGATGCCCCTACAGCCCACCAAGGAAGTGCTTTAGAGGCAAGGAAATAATCCTGTGAGTTTTTGACATGGCCTTTTTTCTCCCTGGAGACAAAAAGACCCATGCCGATAATGAGTAGGCAATACCCTATGAATACTGCTAGGTCTAAAGGTTCTAATAACATAAGTAAACGAGGTTGGGGTTATTTGATTTTGAGAATTTCAAAGATAAACTTTTCAAACTATGATTTTGAAGTTTTTTGATAATTATGCTGGACATTCCCATACGATCTTAAACAAAACCTTCTCTTTATAAGGGAAAAAAGGAGGTGCTCCCAATATAATCGATTCATTTTTTATTTTTAGTTTGTTTTTATTTCACTATCCCAACAATACCATAGATTTGCTTGAATTGAAAATCTCTTAAAATACTGGACGCTAATGCTTGAAACCCACAGGTGAATTGCTCTCCAACCACAGTTTTGTACCCTCACAGACCTGAAGACAAGAATTTGAGAAACAAATAGAAATGCCTATCTCATAAGTCTGTTTCTCCTCAGACCAGATTTCTTGTATTCCACCCGTATGGTGCATTGCCCATTCAGTACCAGCCTGAAATCCCTTGATGATCAACGTTCCTTTACAATTTTTGGCGTCATGCTCATATCTTCAGGAATTAGTCTTCCAGTGATGTGAATTTCTTTCAGTTTCGACCCCATTTGGAAATCCAATGCATATTTCGGGGTTTATTGGTTCTGGGAGGACAAAATCCCCAACTCCAATCCTCTCAGTTCTGCCAGCCCCTTCAATCTTCCGATGGCCGAATAGCCGGGGTTGGTGATTTTTTCGAGGTCATCCAGCATTTGATGTCCATGATCAGGTCGGAAAGGGATCGGCTCGGAACGTTCTTGGTTGAGCCGCACCAATTCCCGCATCACCGTCACCATATCCACATCGCCTTCCAAGTGGTCCGATTCATGAAAATTTCCCAAAGCATCCTTTTTCACATTTCGCAGGTGGGCAAAATAAACCCTGCCTCCAATGGTCCGCAATATTCTGGGAAGGTCATTGAAAGGTCCAGCACCCAATGAACCTGTACAGAAGCAAATGCCATTGAAAGGTTTATCCACCTCTTCGAGTATCCATTGGAGATCTTCGAGGTTGGAGGCGATCCTAGGCAGACCCAAAATCGGGAAAGGTGGATCATCGGGATGCAGCGTCATCTTGATCCCTTCTTCCTCACAAACATCTGCAATGGATTCCAGGAAATAAGCAAGGTTTTTCCTCAAGCCCAATTTCCCGATGGGCCGGTAAATTTCCAGGCTTTCCCTAAGGGATTCCACACTGACGCTGCCTTCGGTGGGCACGCCCATGCAGACGACTTCTTCGAGTTGTCTTCTTTTTTCATTGTCAAATTCGTCCAGCCTTTTTAGCAGTTCCGCATTTATTTCGGGGGAGTAACTTTTTTCTGCCCCTGCCCTTTTCAATATATGTTGGTCAAAGAAAGCAATGTCCGTCCAATCAAAATAAAGTGCCTTTGCCCCATTGGGCAACGCATAGGCAAGGTCCGTTCGGGTCCAATCCAAGACCGGCATGAAATTGTAACAGATGGTTTTGAGTCCACAAGCAGCAAGATTCCGAAGGCTAATCCGGTAGTTTTCCAGATAGTGCTCCACATCCCCATTTCGGGTTTTGATGGCTTCGTGAATCGGCAAACTCTCCACGATCACCCATTCCAAACCAGCAGCTTCGATCATGTTTTTGCGTTCCATGATCTGATCTTCTCGCCAGATTTCTCCATGTGGCAACTGATGCAAAGCGGACACTACGCCCGAAGCGCCAGCCTGACGGATATCGGACAAGGACACCGGATCATTTGGTCCGTACCAGCGCCAAGATTGTGTTAACTTCATAGAACCTTTTTTATTGATCATTCTAAAATCTTACTTTATACTTTTTGTGTTTGCCCAAGGAAATCTTGACAGCCATGCGCATTTGACTATTCCCTGGATTCATTTTGCTGGCAGATTCAAATTGCATTTTTACCCTTCATCTTGGATGCAATTGTTGGAAGCGTTTCCCAATTGGATCAAGACCGTTTTTCCAGGAATTGACCCTGACAAGCATTCCTCCTTTCAAGCCACTCCATCAAATATCAGCTACGATCGTGGTGATGGAGTTTTGGGTGATTTTGATGGAGGAATCCGGACTAAGGTTTTTGATTTCTTGAAAGTAAATCCCCTCGGTACTCTGAAACCCCTTAAGACCACTTACCACTTTGTCCTTCACTTTAATTTTGTAATCCAATTCCCGCGAATCGGGATTGAGAATCACATAGGTGATTTGGGTTCCCGCAGGGTTGATATAGGCAGACACCTCCAGGGAAGTGATGCTGGAAGTCACCTCAATCCTCCGATATCCCTTGTGGATAAATTTAGAGAAATGTTTGATCAAATGATAGTAACCGGTGGTATTGTAATTTCCGGAGGCATCGATATTGATCAAGGGGAAATCTGTCCGGTTGGGATCACCCCAGACCAACTCCCAATAAACATAGGCCGAAGCATTGGCCAATGTCAGGGACCTGTGGATGAATCTTCCGGTCTTGAACCAAGACATATTGGAATATTCCGTCATGATATTGGGTTTGTTGCCAAATCTGGTTTTGATATCTCCCAACCATAGGTCTGTGTGCTCGATCTGTGTGCCCTCGTTGAAGTTGTAGGGATGCCAGCCATAATGGGAAATGTAATCCTTCTGGGCAAGGAAGGGCATGAAATTGCTCCAAGCGGTTTGGTTTTCGGTTTCGGGACCTATCAATTTCGGGACTTCCGCTCTGTTTTTTATTTTCTCCCAAACACTTTCGATGGCTTTGTCATAGCCTGCCATGGCTTCATTTTCTGTTGCGGCCCATGCGCAGGTTGTCCAGCCAGCGTTGACATAACCCGGTTCATTCTGGATGCTCAGGTAATCCGGCGAAAAGGCAATATTGTCCAAAATATCTTCCCAATATTGGGCAAACTCGGTGTACATAAACCGATCTCCATCTTTTCTCAGCGTTCCTTCCCTTAAATTGTCATTGCTTTTCAAGGCTGCTGGAGGTCCCCAGGAAGACAGCATGACTTCAATATCCGGGTTGCGGGTTTTGGCTTTTTCATAAAAAACATTGGTGGCGTTGAACATCGTGAGGTCACCGTTGCTGACCATTTGTTCCGGCGATTTATTGTTGGGATAATCACTTGGGTAGTACCAGTTTTTTAGCCGGAGGATATCAATTTCCAAATCATCAAAAATCAATGCATAGATTTCCTCCGATTTGGGACTGGAAACGATCCGATCACTCCACCAGGTCAATGCTCCCCCAAAACCGATCATTTCCTGATGGGTCACGTTGGGATTGGCAAGGATATCAGCGGTGGCAGCAGGTGGTGAAGTTGGGCTTGGATTGGGTGCTGGATCCACGGAGATTTCGGCGCCACAACCCACGGCGCCCAGGGCAAGAATAAAAAAGAAAGTATTTATTAAACTAAACTTCATGTTATATTGATTTTAAAAATAGAAAAACAGCAGATGACTTTGTGAACCCCCGGAATGATCAAATACGGAGGATTAAACCCTTGTTGTGCATTGCCAATTCTATCCCTCCAATTGCTCCAATTTCCTGCCCTACGGCCGTGACAAGGTTGATTCGGCAATGGGAAGATGGTCAATTGGTACGATTTGCGCCCATAAACTTGAGGAAATCGATTTATTTTTGCAACCGATTTCATATTTTTATTTTATAAAAATTCAACAGCGGTTCAATCCTTCCAATTTCTTGAAATTAATAATTGGAATTTTGTTCCGTTATCCCACAAAACAGACGCTATTTTCAGTTTTTAAGATCGTTTAAGTAGAATTGACAATATTATCATCCTGGACAATCAAGCTTGACTTCTAAATCCCAACAGAATTGGACCGAGTTGCAGCATAGCTTTTAAGACTTTAAATTCATTGCGCTCCATAAAAACCCTAAAACGATTTGCCGACAGAAAAATAATAGCTTTCTTTTATTCACTTTATAAACTCAAAAAATTGAATTGAGATCAAAAACAAAATAATAAATTTAATACAACCGATTTCATATTTTTATTTTGAAATAAAATTAAAATCAGATACTTTTGAAAACCACGCTTTTTCCCAGTAAAGAAGGAAAAGCGAATATTGAATAAAAAAGGTATCTTGATTTACCCAAGAGAATGCAATCAAAATCAATCAGGCACATGCTCCCGATAAAGCATTCCAATCAATAACCATGGAAAAAGAAATAACCATCTACGACATCGCAAAGGACCTTGGTGTATCCCCCACCACCGTCAGCAGGGCCCTCAATAACCATCCGGCCGTCAAGGAAAAAACAAAAATGAGGATTTTTGAGGCAGCACTGAAAATGGGCTATCAATCCAATGTTTTTGCCGCCAACCTGAGGAGCAAAAAAACACACAACATCGGTGTGATTGTGCCCAGACTGAACAGCAGTTTCCAATCCTCGGTCATCGCTGGAATGGAAAAAGTGGCAACAGATGCGGGATTCAACCTGATCATCAGTCAATCCCTTGAATCTTACGACAAAGAAATAGCCAATGTCCACACGATGTTTAACAGCCGGGTAGATGGACTTCTGGTCTCCTTGGCCGCCAACACCGAAAAGATCGACCACTTCAAGCCATTTATGAAAAAAGGCACTCCCGTTCTTTTCTTTGACAGGATCGCCGAGTGTGAGGATTGCACTGGAGTCACCATTGACAACATCCAAGCTGCTTACAAAGCCACCAACCATTTGATAGAGCAGGGTTGCAAAAAAATCGTCCATGTCCTTGGCAATATCAAAATCAACGTCTATGCGGATCGATTGAAAGGTTATAAATACGCACTATTGGACAAAGGCCTTGCCTTCGAAGACGCATTGGTTATCTACTCCGACCTCAATGAGGAAGCGGGAGAAGCTATAGTCAAAAAAATCATGGCTTTGAAACCATTGCCGGACGGCTTGTTTGTGTCTAACGATGCCTGCGCGGCGAGCTGCATCAGACACCTTAAACTGGAAGGGATAAAAATCCCGGAAGACATCGCCGTAGTTGGTTTCAACAATGACGTCATTTCCAGATTGATCGAACCCAACATCACCACGGTTAACTATCCCGGATTTGAAATGGGAGAAGTGGCGATGAAAAACCTAATCAATCATTTGGAAGGGCAAACAATAGGGATTCTTACCAATACCAACAAAATCACCCTGAGATCAGAACTGATCATCCGGGATTCCTCGAAACGAAAAAAAGAACAGTAAAATACATCAACCCAAACGATGTGATCCAACTGCTACGGAAGTTGGTGGAGCATCCTCTCAAATCCTTAAAACCTAAACCCAAAAGCATGAAAAAATCATTCCTAACCTTCACCTTGCTTTTGGCAAGTTACCTGCTGATGGCCAATGACGGTTACAAACTTTGGCTCCAGTATTACCCCTTGGAAAACCCCAAGAGTGAATACCGGGAAATCCTTGGAAATGCACGGGTACCCGGAGAATCCCCGACCCTATCCATCATCAAAACAGAACTCGAAATTGCACGATCGGGATTTTTTGGCCCGGCCACGCTGCAAAAGGATAGCAATAGCCCAAAGTTGATCATTGCCCTTAAAGATACAGATCCGGCGATCAACAAAAATACCACACCTGAAGAAATGGCTGTATTGGGCGAGGAAGGTTACTTGATCAAAAAATTCAGCGAAGCGGGCCAAAACAAAATTCTGATCACCGCCAATTCGGAAATCGGTTTGTTGTATGGCACTTTCAAACTCTTGCAAACCATCCAGACAGGCGAACAAATCCCCAATACAGGACTTAGCAATTCCCCAAAAATCAAACATCGGGTACTCAACCACTGGGACAATCTCGACAGATCCGTAGAACGCGGCTATTCCGGTTCCAGTATCTGGAACTGGCACCGTTTGCCCCGGCACATCGACCAGCAATACCTGGATTATGCCCGAGCCAATGCTTCTCTCGGGATCAACGGCGTCTCGGTCACCAATGTCAACGCAAATGCCCTGGTTCTGACACCTGAATATTTGGCGAAAGCCAAAGCACTTGCCGATGCATTCCGTCCGTATGGCATCAAGCTTTACCTGACGGCACGGTTTTCTTCCCCAATGGAAATCGGTGGACTTCCCACCGCTGATCCCATCAACGCCGAAGTACAAGCTTGGTGGAAAGAAAAAACAAAGGAAATCTACCAATACATCCCTGATTTTGGCGGCTTTTTGGTGAAAGCGGATTCTGAAGGACAACCGGGACCCCACAATTATGGGAGAACCCAAGCGGAAGGCGCCAATGTGCTTGCCGATGCGGTTAGACCCTATGGTGGAATCGTGATGTGGCGCGCATTTGTCTACAATGAAAAAACGCCCGATGACAGACACAAACAAGGGTACAATGAGTTTAAAAAAATCGATGGGGAATTCAGGGAGAATGTCATCGTCCAGGTCAAAAACGGAGCCATAGATTTCCAACCCAGAGAACCTTTCCATCCCTTATTTGGCGCTATGCCCAAGACGCCCTTGATGATGGAATTCCAGATCACGCAAGAATACCTGGGTCACGACACACACCTGGCATTTTTAGCCCCCATGTTTGAAGAAACCCTGAAAAGTGACACCTATGCCAATGGAAAGGGAAGCTTGGTCAGCAAGGTAATCGACGGTTCCCTGCACAAATATCCCTTGACTGCCATGGCGGGCGTTGCCAATATCGGGACAGACCGCAACTGGACCGGACACCATTTCCATCAAGCGAATTGGTTTGCCTTCGGCAAGCTGGCATGGGATCCGGAAACGCGTTCTGCCGATATCGCCGAAGAGTGGCTGAAACTCACCTTCACTACCGATAAAAAATTTACAGAGCCCATTCAGAAAATGATGTTGGCCTCGCATGAAATGGTGGTCAACTACATGACCCCTCTGGGCTTGCACCACATCATGGCAAGGGGCCATCATTATGGACCTGGGCCATGGGTTACTGGTGGCGGAAGAGATGACTGGACGGCTACCTATTATCACAAAGCAACCGAAAAAGGTGTTGGTTTTGACAGAACCGCATCAGGCAGCGATGCCTTGGGCCAATATGCCCCGGAAATCCAAAAAGAATGGGGAAACCTGAAAACTGCACCGGAAAAATTCTTGCTTTGGTTCCATCACTTGCCTTGGGACCACCGACTGGCCAATGGAAATACTTTGTGGGACGGTATCGCACTGCATTACCAAAAGGGGGTCGAAGAAGCAAAAGCCAACGTAGCCATCTGGGAATCGATGGAAGCTCATGTAGATGCTGAAAGATTCAAACATGTACTTTCCTTTATGAAAATCCAAGCCGAAGAAGCTGTTTGGTGGAGAGATGCCTGCTTACTTTATTTCCAACAGTTTTCTAAAATGCCATTACCAGATGGTGTGGACAAACCAGAACACGACTTGGATTACTACTTGAATTTCAATCCGAAATTTGTTCCTGGCAACGGTTGAGGAATTTGTGGGACCAACATACAGTTGGTCCATTTTTGTATTGAATTGGCTTGAATCCTTCGTATTGGAACCAGTACATGGAACCAACTGGTCTCATGCGGATGTACTTTTCCAATCGATTCCTCTAAAAATCAATGACAAAGACAGCTCCTTAATTGCGAGATGATTTTAACCCTATCCTTCTTTACGATGCAAAAACGAATTTCCCTTTTGATTTTAATTTCATTTGTCTTGTTGGCATTCATTCCCAAATCCACTTCGGTAGACAACAGCCTGAAGATTGCATTCAAAGACCATTTCCTAATAGGTGCAGCGGTCAATAACCGGCAAGTCTCAGGAATGGACCAGGCGGCACTTCCCGTATTGGAAAAACACTTCAGCAGTATTTCTCCCGAGAACCTACTGAAGTGGGGTCCTGTACATCCCATGCCGGGCGTTTACAATTTCACCCCAGCCGATCAATTTGTGGAAATGGGAGCGCAATTGGGGGCTTTTATTGTCGGGCATACCTTGGTGTGGCACCAGCAGACCCCTGATTGGGTCTTTGAAAATGACAATGGAGAATTGCTTGAAAAAAAGGAATTGATCGCAAGAATGGAAGACCATATCGAAACGGTAGCGGGCAGATACAAGGGGCGTATCCATGGATGGGATGTGGTCAACGAAGTGTTCTTCGACAATGGCCAGTACCGAACTTCAAAATGGTACAATGCCGCTGGAAAGGATTTCATCAAGGCGGCATTCCGAAAAGCACATCAGGTAGACCCCGAAACAGAGTTGTATTACAACGATTACAACATGTGGAAGCCTGAAAAAAGAGAAGCTGCAATCGCCTTGGCCAGAGAAATGCGTTCCGAAGGAATAAAGATTGACGGAATTGGGATGCAGGGGCATTATGGGCTAGACTCTCCAAGCTTGGACCAAATAGAAGCATCGATCGTTGCCATCGCAGCGGCTGGATTCCAGGTGATGTTTACGGAGGTAGATATCGATGTCCTCCCTAATCCCGTCAACCGACAAGGGGCAGATATTGACGCCACATTTGAGGCGGATGAAAAATACAACCCCTACAAAAACGAACTACCCCAAGAAATCCAGGAAAAGCTTGCCAAAAGATATGCTGCGCTTTTTGCGCTTTTTGTCAAACACAGTGACAAAATCAGCCGGATTACCTTTTGGGGCGTCAACGATGGGGGCAGCTGGTTGAACAACTGGCCAATCAAAGGTCGAACCGCTTATCCCCTGCCTTTTGACAAGGAGTACAAAGAGAAAGAAGCGGTGCTGAAAGAAATTCTTGGCGTCCTCAGATAAAAATATTTCCCCTTTATACCCTCTAGTTTCTGGTGCGGGATCTCTCTTAAACATCTCCCTGAAGTCTTCCTTTCTGATTGCCACATTCAGTTGAACCCGAAATATGCAATAGGTTTCCAAATGGGGTTGAAACTAAAAAGAAATCAGACTATTGGGAGAATAATTCCCGACACCAATAGGATTTAGTCAAAAATAGTCAACACCTAATTGATTATCAGCAAATTAAAATATTAAATGGAGTTCGCAATGCATAAAACGGGTTTAACCCGATAGATGAATGCAATGGGTTTCCTATTGGAGTTGAAATTGCAAAAAATTCAAATTCTTAAGAGCATACCACAGATTGCTGATAGGGTGAAGTCAAAAATCAGAATCTACTGAAGAATATGCAGCAATTTCAGGCCGGATTAGAATTGTTCATGCGTGACATGGTTTAATCCATCCCTTTTTCGTGAATTTGAGCATTTTGGGATTACTTTTGAGACCTCGCCGACTTCCACACTCATTTTGATCAAAACTCCTTTATCCATGCATCTCCAAAAATCTCTTTCTTGGTTTTTTTTAATATTCTTGATATTCTCTATTGCGGGGAATCTCGATGCCACCAATGGAACTGCGAAAAATGATGATTTCTTTCAGGTGGAAAAGGTCGTCGATGGCGATACTTTTTGGGTAATCAACAAAAAAGGTGAGCGGGAAAAAATCAGGTTGATCGGGGTAGATACTCCGGAAGTAAGACGGTCCAAAAACAAGGAAATCGGACATTACGGAAAGGAAGCCTCCGACTTTGTCAAAAACCTTCTCGATGGCCAGCGGGTTCGCCTGGAATATGATGTGGCAAAATACGACCGCTACAAAAGAACCCTTGCCTATGTTTACTTGGAGGACGGGACTTTTTTGAATGCACATTTGGTGAAGGAAGGCTATGCCGCTGTCATGACAATCCCCCCCAACGTCAAACACGCTGATCTCTTTGTCGATCTCCAAAGAATGGCACGAAAAAAGAAAAAAGGGCTTTGGAATATTCCTTGAAAGAAGGACAGTTGCATCCAGCGTCTTTGAACAATTTTGCCAATACCTCGAAATGAATTGAACTGGAACGGAAGCCAAAAACCAACCCATATACCAAGGGAGCTTGCCTAATGCGATTCTTCATTCATTGATTTTTAAAAAATTACAGGCTGCAATTCAATTGGTCATGGGTTTAAATATATTCATATTATTTCAACTTAAAATTATTTAGGGATGTTTAATTAGCCTTTAAACATGATTTTTTATATTTTTAATTTCCTTTTTTTGTATAACCGGTATGATGAGAACATTCATTTCAATCCTGATTTTGTTATGTACCCTGAAAATTTCAAATGCCCAATATATCAGGGACCATATATCTATTGGCATTGGCCCCTCCATGTTGTATGGCGACAATGCCGGGGAATACACTGCCTTTAAATTCAAAATCCTGCCTTCTGCCACTCTTGCCTACAACAACCAAATTGCGGATATCATGGACTTGAGGGCCACCTTTGGTGTCCAAATGCTCAACAGTGGTGGATATGATCCATTGAACACTGGAAGGGTGGTGCGGTGGGGTGACAATGACCAAGCCTTCGATTTCAAGGGAAATGCATACTTTGGGGACATCATGTCGGTTGTCAATTTCAACCCGAACATTCCGGGAAGAGCCGGTGAAATCGCCAACTTCTATGCAGGCCTTGGCCTCGGTGTCATGTATGTCAATCGAGATCAGGAGGTGCTCAAGAACGGAAGAATTGAAAATGAGATTTTATTGGAAGGGGAAATCATAAAATCAAAACAATCCACCACATTGGCTTACCTGCCATTCAGGGTTGGTGTCAGCACAAACCTGGAAAGCGACTGGGATTATTCTTTTGATTTCTCACTTTTTACCGCTTTAGATTCTGGATTGGACGGCAACAACATGAAAACCAAACGAATCAAACCAGACATGATGGGACAATTCCAGATTGTAATCAAAAGATATTTCGGCAGATCTTGGTAGTGATTTTTTTTTGAAAGCTTAAAATTGTACCCCCTAAGAATCGTGGACAAATCTGCAAATATCTGGATTTTTACCCTAAACATACATTGGTTTTTTTAAATGAGGGTTACAACTACAAGTAAATCAGACTCATTGAAGAATAATGCATGCTACCAAGATGCTGGAGTCAAAAAAAGTAAACATCTAACTGATTATTAGGAATTTACAGTCTATAACTGGATTGATGATGCACAAAATTTATTCAAACCCGACAGCAACGGGTTAAACCCGAAATATGCAATAAGTTTCCAAATGGGGTTGAAACTACAAGGAAATCAAACTATTGGGAGAATAATTCCCGACACCAATAGGCTGAAGTCAAAAATAATCAATACCTAATTGATTATCAGTAAATCACATTAATGAATTGAGTTCGTAATGCATAAAACGGGTTAAACACGAACAATCTGCTGCTCCCCGTTCCAATAAAAACCAAGGCCCAAAGGCTCGATTGAAATTTCCCTGCTGGATCCAAAATAATTTCCCATCCACCTCCTGTATTCCACATTGAAATCCACGGAACCGTGTCCCCTGATAGCCCCCCCTTAGATCATAAACTTTCCCTTTTAAAAGCACCAATAAATCAGTACATTTGCACTTTAATTTTAAGGAAAATAAATATTTATTACGGAAAACATGTAAATATCCTTCCAGCTGCGGTAAGTTTTTGTTCAATTCTCTAAGCCAATCCCCCTTTTTACTGCGGCTATTTTATCTCAGCACAGCTAAGCTTTCCACGAAGTACCTCACCTGAAAATGTTGTGAGCTCTTTTTGAACAGTACTTTAATTCCCCAAAACCAATTCCCCATCTCCAATCCTATGGAAACAAATACTACCTCCTACAAAAAACATTTTAAGACTGATCTTTCCGCCGGTTTGGTGGTATTTTTGATCGCCCTGCCACTTTGTCTCGGAATTTCTTTGGCTTCAGGCGCTCCGCTTTTTGCTGGTATTATTTCCGGGATCGTTGGGGGTATCGTGGTTGGATTCCTTAGTGGTTCCAGCATCAATGTCAGTGGACCTGCTGCCAGTGTTGCATTGGTGATTTATACTGCAGTGCAAACATTGGGAAGTTACGAGGCCATTTTGGTGGCTGTCGTTTTGGCGGGAATCTTTCAAATCATTCTTGGGTACATCAAAGCGGGAACAGTCGCCTATTTCTTCCCAAATGCCATGATCAAGGGTATTCTGGCTTCAATTGGACTGGTCTTGATTCTCAAGCAAATCCCCCATGCCTTGGGAATCAACAAGGTTTTTGAGGGTGTTGAATCCTTCAACCAGGCTGATGGAAGCAATACATTCTCCACGATCGTGTACACACTACAGAACATCGGATGGGGTTCAACCATTATCACATTGGTTTCCTTGGCCATTATCATCTTGTGGGACAGGCCTCAAATGAAAAAAATGGTCTTTTTCCAGTTTTTCCCTTCTGCTTTAGCGGCAGTAATTGCAGCAATTGGATTAAGTGCCTTGTACAATTTTTATTTCCCTGAATTGGTTTTGGGAGCGGACAATCTTGTTCAACTTCCCAGTGCAGCCAATTTCGGTGAATTCTTCGGTTTCTTTTCCTTCCCGGATTTTTCCCAGATTGGAAATCCCCAGATCATCACGATTGCTTTGAGTATCACCTTTATCGCCAGTTTGGAAACCTTGTTGAGCACAGAGGCTGGTGACAAATTGGATCCCTACAAAAGGAAAACGTCTACAAACAGAGAATTGAAAGCGCAAGGAATCGGTAATATCGTGGCTGGATTGATCGGTGGATTGCCCATCACCGCCGTGATCGTAAGGACCTCCGCCAATGTCAACTCCGGTGGCCGGACCAAAACTGCGACCATCACCCATGGCCTCATCATGCTGGTTTGTGTGGCGCTGATTCCGACCATCCTCAATCTTATTCCACTGGCTGCACTTTCTGCTGTTTTGTTTGTGGTGGGTTATAAATTGACAAGTTATCCCATTTACAAATCTGTTTTTGTTCAAGGAAAAAAGCAGTTTTTGCCGTTCATCATCACTATCGTGACCGTTTTGTTTACGGATTTGATCACGGGAATTATCGTAGGGGGTACTGTGGCCGTTTTCTTTGTCCTAAGAGACAATTACAAAAACGCCTATCTATACAACAAAGTCAGCCATGAAGGCGAGGAAAAAACAATCATCAAACTGGCCGAAGAGGTCACCTTCCTCAACAAGGCCGATATTATGTTATTTTTGGACCATATTCCCAACAACCATACGGTCGTCATCGATGGCAGCAAATCCATCTTTATCCATCCGGATATTTATGACATCATCGATGATTTCGAACAAGGCGCCCAATACAAAAACATCAAACTTGAATTGATTGGCTTGACCGATAGAAACAAATCCAAAGTGTTTTGGGTGGGCTAAAATGCAAGTTGTGTCAAGCAGCATCCGGTTTTCTGAGAGATGACTTACAATCACTATTTGTAAAGTGCGCAAATTGTGGACTTAACCAAAAAACCAATTTTTGCTTTCCGGCTGCAATTGAGGAAAAAGAACATTATTCAAGACACAATAACGGGCCGCAATATCCCGCTTATGTGAAATTCCTGAAAAAGGCTATAGATCCTCTTCTCCCCTACCTGGATAAAAATATGCAGGCCCTGGATTACGGATGTGGTCCCGGGCCTGCCATTTCGCATGTTTTACAGGGGTATGGTATTTTTTGTGACAACTATGACCCCTTCTTTTTTCAGAATGGGATCAAATCCACCGCCTACGACTTGATATTTGCCACAGAATGTCTGGAACATTTTCACAATCCTTTGGAGGAATTGTTGAAAATCACAACACTTCTGAAAAAAGGGGGATATCTCTCGATCATGACGGTATTGTATCATCGGGATGATCAATTCCCCGACTGGTATTACACCAAAGATCCCACACATGTTTCTTTTTATCATTTGAAAACCATCCAATGGATGGAAAAATCATTAAATTTAAAACGCATCATCTCTGATGGAAAACGGGTTTTTGTGTCCCAAAAACAGTAACCGAATGACAGAAAAAGAAGAAGAAAAAGTCAGAATGGTCATGATGGAAAAAATTCATGAACTGAAGAAGGAAGTAGAGGATTTGAAAGAATTGACAAAACCTTTGGGCCTTGACAGTGCCATCGGGAGAATCAGCCGAATGGATTACATCAACAATAAATCCATCAATGAATCCCAACTCAGAAAATGTGAAGCCAAATTAAAAGCCCTTCACAATTGGTCCGCAAAATTAGGGACTACTGAATTCGGCAAATGTTCCCGATGCGGAAACGAAATCAATATCAATCGTTTGCTTTTTATGCCCGAAAGTACACTTTGCATCCATTGTGCTTCCAGACCCTGAGTGGATATTTTTTCCAAAACCCAAAAATTTTTTGGACTGAGAAAGCCATTTTTATCCCCTTCATTAAACCCGAATTCTAAGACATTGGAAAAGTAACGTAGCGCATCTAACTTGAATCAAGTTAGATGGAAATATGCAATAGGTTTCCAAATGGGATTGAAACTGAAATAATATCAGCCTATTGGAAGAATAATTCCTGACCCCAATAGGGTGAAGTCAAAAATAGTCAACACCTAATTGATTATCAGTAAATTAAAATATTTAATAGCGTTCGTAATGCATAAAACGGGTTAAATTTCAAGACCCGGTCTTTTGCTTGATAAATGGGTGAATCACCCAAAAACAAAATAGACTTGATTTCAACCTATTTACATTTCACTTCCATTGGAGCCACCAAAACTCCTCAAGTTATAGGTTAGGCTGAGCATGAAAAATTGCTGCAACACCTGCGTTCTTTCATTCTGAATATAAACATCCGTCACGTTTCTTTCTATGCTCGTGTTCTGATTCAACAAATCAAAGACGGTGAGTTTCAATTCCAGTTTTTGTTGTTTCGGAAACCTATAGCCAACATCTGCATTCATCAACCAAATCGATTGGTCAAAGTCACCGCCCAGCCCTCTGTAGAACTGATTGTTGACATTGGTGCTAAAGAAAAATCCACCCGCAAATTGCCAATAGAGATCGAGTCTGGAATTCTGCGAATAATAGTTATTGTCTAGGTTTTCCTGAAGACTGCTTCTGACAATGTTGTAATTTCCATTCGTGGAAATATTGAAATCCAGATTTTCACTGATGTTGCTACTGAGTCCAAACCCCTGTCCGATCCCTATATTTCGGTTGATATTGACTTGATCATTGATCAATCCCGGTCGGTTGCTGATGTTTGCCCTGGCATTGATATTCAGATTGCTTTTGATAAAGGACAAGGGAAAGCCCATTCCAAAATAACTCCTCGCATCCCAATAATTGTCCAAATTGACAGGCCTGTTGAATTGCCCCCCCTGCCGGAGCAATACGCCTCCCTGAAGCAGGGTATCACTTTGCGCGATAAAGGTAGAATTGCCAAGATAGTTGTTCCTAACCGAACCTGAAACAAACATGAACATCGACCTGGAGGATTCCGGATCCACTTTTCTGATCCGGGTAAAAAGCCTGTGGCCATACTCCTGAACCAAATTTGGATTTCCAGTTGAAACCTGAATAGGATTGCTGTTGTCAATGACTTCCTGGAGCTGCCTCACTGAAGGAGCATCGGTACTTGCGCGGTAGTCCACCCGTACATTGGTTTTTTCACTCCAATCGTAATTGAACACAAATCGGGGAATAAAATTCTTGAATGTCCTTTGTGTATTCTCAAAACCGGGAAACAAACGGTCACTGTTCAAATTGGAAATCTCATAATCAAGTGAGGTATAAATCCTTATTTTATCCGTGTTGTAGCGATAGGCCATTCCCAATTGGTGCTGGAGATAGGTATTTTCAAATTGATTGGACAAAGTGCTGTCTATTCGAAATTGGGTGGATTCCAATTCCCTCTGGAATACCTCCTGCTTGTTTTTTCCAAGGTCATTTCCCAATTCATATTGGAACCTCAACTGGGAAAATTCACTCAAGGGTTCTGTGTATTCAATTTCGATTTGATAATTGAGACCATTGGATTTTGAAATTGAATTTTGAATCAAGCTGTCCAGATTGTTGGTTTGAAAGTCCCTGTTTGTGGAAATCAAATTGGACGTGTTGTCATTTTGATTGATTCTGGTCCTGATCCCTGTGGAAAGTATTCTTCCCGGCTTGTCGAATTTATACCGATAAGTAAAATCGTTGTCAAATCTAAACCCCTCATTGTTGGACTTCGTGCTGTTCTGGGTTTCGTTGATTGGCGTGTTCTGGTCAAATAGATTTTGGGCCGAAAGAGTATTTACAGTTTCCCTTTTGGAAAATCTCAACCTTGGCCTCACGATTATGGCATGTTTTTCGGAAATATCATAATCCAATCTAAAATCAAGCCGATGGCTTTGGTTTATGTTTTCACTGCTACTCACCTGATTGTACAGCTGAAGGCTATCACTTGGCAGAATGTAGGTTCTCGAAGAGCTGCGGGTCAAATTGTTCCGGCTATTGTTAAAGAAGTAGCTTCCGGTCAGTTTGGCTTTGCCATCATCGTATTTGTCCGTAAAATTGATCCCTAAAGCATTGGTAACCGTGATTCCCGGTCTTTCTCTGGTCATCAGGGGGTTTCCTCCCCTTCCCCCTCCGCCGGACTGCTCCCCACCTGATCCAAATGCGCCGGTCAAATCATCCGAGGAAAAATTCTGTTGGTTCACATTGTTGGTCAAACCCAACACGGTGACCCTTCTTGCCCCTTTGAAATAATTGACATTTCCCCCGACAAGGTAATTGTTGTTGGTCCCGTAGCCGCCATACATCCTTCCGAATTTACCGCCTCTTTTTTCCTTTTTGGTGATGATGTTGATGGTTTTGATCGTCTGCCCGTCATCAAAACCGGTTAAAATGGCTTGATCGGATTTCTGATCCAAGAACTCAATTCGATCGATGATTTCCACAGGAAGGTTCTGCATGGCCATGGCCGGATTGTCCCCGAAAAAGGGCTCACCATCCACCAAAACCCTACCCACGGTCTCTCCCTGAACTTCAATGGTTCCTCCCATCATGACAACGCCAGGCATTTTTCTCACCAACTCTTCGGCATTGGCCTGTGGACGGGTTTTGAAAGCATCTGCATTGAAGGAGATGGTATCCCCTTTGACCTCTCCGGTCAGGATCTGGGCCTTCAGCTCAAAAGCATCCAAAAGTTTCCCCTCCTGCTCCAGTTCGAAAACACCCAAACTGATTCCCGCATCAGGAGTTTCGATTGTTTTTTTGAAAGTCTCAAACCCAATAAAACTAATTTCCAAGACAAAAGAAGCGCTCTTCGGTTTGTTGATGGTGAATTCCCCATTCATATTTGTAAACGTATTTTCAAGGGTTTCATCGGCAGCGTTTTTGACAAAAACGTAGGCCCCTGGAAGTGTTTCCTGCGAGGACTTGTCTATTATCTTACCCGTCAATTTGGTTTGTGCAACCAAAACACCTGGCACCATGAATAAAAAAATAAGCAATCTTTTTAAAATGAACATTTTTGTTAATATGATTTGAATAGTATTTAGGAGAATTGGGAATAACCAACTGGGAACACAAAGTTATCGTAAGGTTAAAGGGAAGACAAACCGCCAGTCAAATACCAGAAACAAGCTTTCAACCAATTTGAAGCAGCGGGAAAAAAATCATATTTTTACTCAAACTGATAAATCCCAAGCAAAAAAAAATCCTGAACCGTTCAAATAAATTCCCATCCTGCCATTGGTCGAATTTGAATCAAACAATTCTTTATTGAAGAAAAGCGAATTGACCAACCTTCATATTTCCCCAATTGACATGTTTTTTTTAGCGTCAAAAAATCATTCCGAGAAACCGGAATTTTTTTCCATTGAACCTATCTTGTTCAATACCAATCCTATTCCAACCTAAAATTGCCTTACAATCTTCAGCTGTTTACTGTTTTTGACTTCAGCCTCTTGCACCACTCTTTAATTCTCTTAATAGTCTGATTTTCTTCCCATTTCAACCAAATCAAAAACTTCATCCGTATTTCAGATGGAATGGACTTCCGGTAGCCATCTCCTTTCCAAAAAAACTTAAGGGAATTCCGAAAGCACCCAATCCAGGGAGGAGAAATGAAATCCCATAATAATTGTCTCTGATTTGAAGAAGAAAACCCCTGCTAAATGTTCATTTCTTCTTGCTAAATTGTGAGACTTTACGTGATGATAAAATTGGTATAATGAAACAAAAAACCCACCCATAGTAACCAGATTTCAAATCTCATACAAGCGCATTCCATCTTTTGACTATTCCTCAATTCTTTCAAATTTAATTGTAAATGAAAAAAACACATCTTGGATTATCGATGTATCTCGCAGTTCTCCTATCCTTTGGGTCCTGCCAAAAATCCGATCAAAAACATGAAGAAATGGATACAAAACCATTAACGGAAATATCAGAAGATGATTTGGTTGAATTTCAGGATGAACACAACGCACAAAACTCTTTGGATTTCATGGGTGTATACAAAGGGATTCTCCCATGTGCCGATTGTGAAGGAATCGAAATTCTCTTGGAATTGGAATCTGGGAATTCCTATACCAAGAAAGTCATTTACCATGGTAAAACAGATCAGAAAACCCAGGAAAGCAGTGGTGTTTTTTCATGGAATGAAGCTGGAAACACCATTACCTTAGTAGGTGAAGCATTGCCCAATCAATATTTCGTCGGCGAAAATTACCTTCTCCATCTGGATATGGAAGGCAACAGAATCACTGGGGATCTTGCAGCGAAATATCGATTGACCAAAAATTAATCGGGGAAGAAAATTGGTGGGAGAGTCCGCATTTCTGCGTGTTGGAGTACAAACTTGCTATTGGATGCAAATCCTTGCGTAATCAATTCAAATGTAGCATGTCCATTCCAATATGAATAGATTGGTTTAGGGAGCGGAATGCGGGAGTTAATGCCGGGCGGTGGCTACATTTCTTAGTGTTTTCTAGAAACTAAATTTCCAATAGAATAAAAAAAAGGAAAGCCGAAAGCCACATGTGGCTTTCGGCTTTCCTTTTTTATGAATTTCCTTCTTATTTAAAGTCCCCGGTTTTGAGCCAGAGAAGAAGAAGAGTAAATCAAATGATTTTATTGATCATCTGGATGACTCTCAATATTTCTTTGTCCAAATGTTTGTCCTCATCTGCGTATCTGGCTTTGGATGAGATATTCCCTTTCATACTGACGTAGTTGTACATTTTGTTATCCGTCGGTGAAAAGGTGATGGTAAAGTTGTTTGGAGACTCAATCCTAAGAATATTGGCTGTATTGTTGGTGAATTCGTGCTTTTTCTGTGTCAATAAATTGACAGATTTCCCTTTCAAATAGTCAATGATCCTGCTGATTGGAAATCTTTCCTCCAAGATCTTTGGGGTTTTTCTCCCAATGTCCATGATGGCAAGAAGATGTGCTTTTTGACTTGCAGAATAATAATCTACGGAAATAGTTTTTTCTTTATAAAATCCATATTCTGAATAGAGATCAACAAGCAATTCAAGAAGGGTCTCCCCTTTTTCCCTTTGGGAAGTTTCAAGCAGAATCAGGCTTTTAACGATCTCTTCCAAATCCTTTTCGCTATGAAAGACTTCCTGATCCACATTAAATGCAACCAAAACCTCATCATTCAAGTCGGATTGTACCTTTTTGATTTCGTCACGGAATTTTCCGATCGGAATGACAAGGTTATGACATTCATTTTTGGAAAGCATCACCATTTGCTCGATCATATCGGACACATGGATGGATTTCAAACAAACCAATTTCCCTTTTTCGGCAGCAGCCAACCAACCCGAAAGCAGAATGGCAGCCACTTGATGCGCATTCATGATGGTAAAACTATCTGAATCAGCTTTTTTGATGGCGAGTCCGATCTTCTGCTGAAGCTCATCTACACCGATAATCACGTTGAAATTACCCTCTTTGGCTAGGTCAATGGCCGGCTTTAGATACTTGAAAATAAAAGGGGCATCTTCATCTCGGCTTTCATCATCGAGAGGAAAAAATTCGAACTCATTGACACCATCTTTCAATTTTTCCGCAAAAGACCTGGAACTTTCAGGTCCTGTGATCAAAATGCGCAGTGTGGTATCTCTAATTTCGGTTTCTTCGACTTCCATATTGGCCTGAACTTCAAGGGTTGTATTTTGCATGATTATTTTTGAAATATTATACTTCGCGTTTTAGGTGTTTTTAAAGCATTCCAAAGGATTAAAATTGGGTACTTTTTTCATTTCACTTTGGCTGGAATTTAACTTGGGGGATACAAATATAGGCATTGTCCAACTTTCTATTCCATTTAAAGTCATTTTTACTTTTATAAAGCAATGTTTCCCATTCAAAATGCTCAAGAATCAATTTCCTGACAACCATATTTTCTATGGATGTTCACCCAATGGTCCCCACGAAAATCTGTAGGTTATGGTGATAGGGCAATTAAAATTATGAATTTTATCGAATGCTTAAGATTTTTACAATTCATACCAATTGGTTCTTTTAAGTCAAATTTTATTTATAATTGACTCAATTTATAAGATTTTCACGATTGGGTCCCTACCTGAATCCTCTGAGGCAGCTCTCCTTAAAAAAAACAGACAAAGCCCTGCTTTGACCACTTATAGAATTTATTTGGGGAATTTTTGAAGGTTCCCGGGAGAGCAAAAAAATAAATCTGATTTACAGATTCTTTATTAATCGTATTTAGAAACAACCGATATACAATTTTAACTTATTATCCTGAAAATTACAAGTTTACAAGCATATTCAGGCCTTTGTCTTTCATGAATCATGCGCGGGAATTTGAGGAAAAACAATAGGTTCCTTTGCTATTGCTGAAATGAAGTGTGTTTTCGGAATTAAGTTTTGGAAGACGGGAGTCAGGAGACGGGAGACCGGAAACGGGAGGCGGTAGAAATCTTGAATTCTGGGTTTTTAGCGTTTTTCAACTGGCCCATCGGTGTGTGGGTACGGTAGCGTGTTTACATGAAAAATAATTATGGACAGCAAAATCAAAAAATCACGCGCAACATAAAGTCTATTTTCAGGGTTGAATACGCTTGGATTCCCGTTTCGTCATTCAAAAAATCAACCGGAATAGAAGTATATAAAAAATCGGAACCAGCGCTTTCGTCCGGTCCCGATTTTAAGATGCCTCCATCTCAACCAGTATCTTTCTTGATTAGGCTGCGATAAAAAGACCGGCAATGGTCAAAACCTCTTCCTTGGTCAAGGGTTCATCAAATGATTCGGTAATGCCATCGGATCCAATGGTGGTAACAGTGGTCACATTCACTCCGCCTTGCATCAAGTTGTTTTCTCCGTTATAAACTGCTTGGGTAGCCTCAGGCATTCCTGCTCCTCTTTCGTTTTGGGTTATCCAACCTTTCAAGCCACGAAGCCTGCGTACCTCAGAGGCATGTCTTGCTTCCACAGAATGGATTTGCAAAGCTGCCGTCAGCAAGGCTTTATTGGACATCAAATTGGCCGCTTGGCCTTTGTAAGCCCTAACGCCCGTGTCTTCAAAAGCCTGAGCCAAAGCAAGAAACTGCTCATAATTCCCAAAAGGATTGAAAGCACCTCCAACAGTGAAATCAAATGTGGGTTTTGAAACCGGAGTTCCACCGCTAGCGGTGATGCCTGCGATCAAAAATGCAACGTGATCCACTTCGTGTTTCTCTATTAGTTCAAAGATCGCACGGTCCTTTCCAGCTGGAATCAAACCACTTGCCGCTAGGCCTTTGGTGTAATATTCCGCTTCAAGATATTCAAGGGTCAAGGCAAAATTTAAAACATCAAGAGGTTCCATGGTGGCCGCATATGCTTTGTTACCCGCTACGGAGGCGAATCCAACTGGAATAGCAGCCATAGCTACTTTTTTGCCAAATGAACCCAATTTAGCGAATGCATTTCTTCTTGAGGTGAAAGTATCCAAGGTTTCAGGCTTGATACTGTACATTTCCAATAATTGAAAAATTTTCATAATCTTTTCGGCTAAATTTTAGGATGTTGGCAATTGAGATGCATTGATTTTATTGAGAATGAAGGTTGAAGCAGCATTCAAAACCATTGCTGGTTCAAAAGCCCTATCCAAACCATTGGCGTCGATGACGTCATTCCCTGCAAAGGATTTTGGATCACTGTCCAAAATGCTCCTGATGGCTGCCGCATGACGGGCTTCCACCGAGACGATTTTACCGGCGATCAAAAGAAAATCGGGATTTTGCAATAATTTTCCTGCACCATTGTAAGCTGCAACCCCCAAATCTTCAAAAACCTTGGCTGTTGCCAAAACACTTTCCCTGTTGTTAAAATTGACAGAGCTAAAATCGAATGTCAATTCCCCAATGGCATTGCTGCCCAGAGCCGCTTTCAGAAAATCGCGATGCGCAACTTCATGGTTTCGTAGATCTTCCATCATGGTTCTTTCCACATCGGAAATGTTTCTATACAAGTTGGTGACCACATTGATATAGAACGCAGCCTCAAGTTGTTCGAGAACATAGGCATAATTCAATACCCCTACATCGCCAGAACCAAGATTTACAACTCCGTCCAAATCCGGAACCATGTTTTCATTGTCCTCGCATCCCATCAAAAGAATTCCTGCGGTCGCAATACCCGCACCACTGTATTTAAGGAAGTTCCTTCGAGAACCCTTGTTTTGGAATACCGACTTGGTATCCTCTTTCACTTGATTTGTTTTAGACATAATAATTTGTGATTCAATGATGAATAAAAAGGTGAAAAATGGATTTACTTTATTTTCTTCACTGGAATTCCTTTTGGGAATGGCCGCAACAAAAAAGACACTGTAAAAACATTTCGATTCAATTACGAAGTCTGATCACGGATTGGATTACTTAGGAGTCAAATTCCTTTGAAATCCATTTGAAAAGTATTCGGGAAATTAAAACCGGAATATGCAATGCGTTTCTAATTTTGTTGAAACTGCAAAAAAATCAGACCATTTGGAGAAGTGCGCCTATTGCCAAAGGATGAAGTCAATAATTGTAGAAAAGACCCATTATTGATCCTTTCCAAGTTGGATTAAATTTGGCCATACACCACAGGGGGTTTTTAAAAAAAGTAAGCTCCTACCCCTTAAAATGGCGTTCTAAACCCTATAAAAACCTAAATCCAGCAGTGACAACCAGTGGAAACAGTAGGAATGGTTTCATTCGAAAACAGAATTCACCAATTCAACTATTTTTACATTATACTAATTTTAATTATTCTTTATTGGTGTTTATTGTGTATTTTTAAATTATAATTTTAAATTTTATCATTTATAACATCGTGAATTTTTACTGATTTGAATTCATTGAAGTTGTATTGGAATGGTGGGGATGATACTCCAAAAAAACAAAAGTTTTTTTTGGAGCGCTTACAGCCAAAAAATAAGGACTTTTCTCAAATTTGAATTTGAGCCAATGGGCATCCCTAATCTTCTTTTACAAATTCAATTCACACATCAAGGACTCTCGAATAAAGGAGCAGCAAACATTTACAGCCAATTGATTTTTTGGGGATGAAAAACTGGGTTTTATTGATCGCTATTTGCATTCAATTCAGTTGCGCTACAGCAGCAAAGATTACGGTTTTGCCTACGGATAAGTTGGGTTTTGATCTTGATGCCTATCAGACATTTGGTTTTTATGGACTGGATGTGAAAGGAGACACCAGCAACCAATTCCAAAGAAACGTCCACCTCTTGAAAACAGCCATCATCCAGCAAATGGAAAACAGGGGATTGAGGGAAAGCCCTGATCCTAAATTGAAAATCAATATCGGCATACGCGTGGAAGAGAAAATACAAACCCGACAAACCGGCCTAATGACAGATCCGGGGACTTTCAATTACATCGGACAGCGTCGGTACACTTGGAAAACCGAAATCGTGGAAGTGGGCCGATACAAAAAGGGCAGCATTAGGCTGGATTTTGTAGATGCCAAACAAAACCAAGTTGTTTGGATGGGCATTTCCGAGAAAATTATCCCAAACAAAGAAAAAAAAATCCCCTCCGAAATTTTAAAAATAGTCGATGCCTTTTTTACCAAAATCAATGGAACAAGCAAATAAACCAAAATCCAATCCCATGAAAACCAACGTCCATTTTCTACCTTTTCTCATTCTTGGAATAAGCCTTCTTTTTTCCTCTTGTTCGTCTTCGACCAAGATCCTCGGTTCTTGGAAAAGTCCTGACTCCCCTCCCAGTGGCTATTCCAATATTTTTATTGCTGCATTGAGTGACAATGTTCTCGCAAGAAAAACAATTGAAGACAACCTCCAAAACCTGTTGAATCAAAAAGGGGTCGCTTCTGTCACCAGTTTCAATATCATCAAACCTGAATTCAGGGCTATGGAAACCAAAAAGGAAGAGATCCTGACCGCAATAAAAGACAGGGAAAACGATGCGATTTTGACCATTGCGGTGATCGATCAGACCAATGAGACCCGTTATGTTCCCGGAGACATCATGTATAACCCAATGGGATTTGCCTTTTACAGGGGTTTTTGGAGATACTATTCCTTTTATTACCCTATGATATACAGCCC
Organism: Rhodonellum psychrophilum GCM71 = DSM 17998; assembly: GCF_000381545.1. GTDB lineage: Bacteria > Bacteroidota > Bacteroidia > Cytophagales > Cyclobacteriaceae > Rhodonellum > Rhodonellum psychrophilum. The sequence goes on from NZ_KB906680.1 coordinate 71,024, forward strand.
CGGATATTATACTCAGGAAAAAAATTACTTCTTGGAAATCAACCTTTATGATGCCAAATCCGAAGATTTGGTGTGGTCAGCCCAATCTCAGACAACCAACCCCTACGATTTGGAAGGTTCTTCTGAAGAATTTGCCAAAGTGGTGGTAGGCAGGTTGGTCAAAGAAGGATTGATCGCAAGGCAAAGATAGAAATCCTTTGTTGCTGAAATTCAAAAATCCCCATCCCAAGAAAAGATTCGCTTGGGATGGGGATCCGGGTATAATTTGAAAGCCAATCAATCCGACTTAGAGATTGCTTTTTTCAACCAATGGAAAGAAAACTTATAAGCCAAACATTCTTGGCAACCAAAGGGTCATGCCTGGAAACAGTGTAATCACAATCAAGCCAATGATCATCGCGATGAAAAACGGGATCAGGGGTTTGACTACTTTTTCGATGCTCGTCTGGGCGACGCCAACCCCGATAAACAGGACCGATCCCACCGGCGGCGTACACAGACCGATACATAGGTTCAAGATCATGATGATCCCAAAATGAACAGGATCAATTCCCAATTCCGTGACGATCGGTAAGAAAATTGGCGTAAAGATCAAAACTGCAGGCGTCATGTCCATAAATATTCCAACAAACAGCAACAGGATATTGATCAACAAAAGGATCACCCATACATTGTCACTGATGGACAATAAAGAATCGCTGATCGATTGCGGGATGTCTTCACTCGACATTACCCAAGACATGCTCATGGATGTGGCGATCAGCAACATCACGATTGCCGTGGTTTCGGAAGATTTCAGCAAAATGGAAGGAACCTCTCTCCATTTCAATTCCCGATAGACAAATGAAAGTCCCAAGGTATAGATCACGGCAATGGCAGAAGCTTCCGTAGCCGTAAATACTCCGCCAACAATTCCACCCATCACGATCACCAAAAGCATCAAACTGGGAAATGCCCTCAAAAACTTGGAGGTCAATTCCTTCAGGGATGTCGCTTCCCCACCGGGAAGATTTTTCCTTTTGATAAATATCGCTGCAGTCACCATCAACAAAAACCCTATAAAAAGACCGGGGATATACCCTGCAATAAAAAGAGCCGCTATGGAAACCCCGCCAGAGGCGAGTGAATAAACAATCAGGATGTTGGAAGGAGGAATGATCAAGCCCGTGGTGGATGAAGTGATATTCACCGCAGCACCCAATTCCCTTGGGTAGCCTTCAGCTTCCATTCTCTTACCCAACACACCACCAATGGCAGAAGCCGCAGCTGCTGCCGATCCGGCGATGGCTCCAAAGAGCATGGCTGCAATGACATTGACATACAACAATCCACCCGGAAGTCTTCCCGTGATCGCCTTGGCCAATTCAATCAACCGGTTCGCGATGCCTCCCCGGTTCATGATCTCCCCAGCCAGCACAAAAAACGGGATTGCCAATAAGGAAAAACTGTCCAAACCTGTTCCCATTCTCTGGGCAATCGTGGTGGCTGAAGGTCCCGCTGCCACGGAAACCAACAGCGTAACAAAACTCGACAACCCAAGACTCCAGGCCACGGGAACCCCGATGGCCATTAGGGTGATGAAAGTAAGTACTAAAATAACAATGCTGATATAATCCATGCTATGCTGTTTTTTGGGTTTTGAGGATATCAAAAATCTGGGAAAGTTGATAAAAAAGAACCAGCAGTCCACTCACGGGAATGATGGTATAAATATAGGCCAGCGGCACTTGCAGGGTGGCCGATTTTTGTTCCAAGATAAAAGTGATGTAGACCAAGTTACTCCCTCCCAAAATCATCACTGCGACCACAAAAATGATCACCAGGGAATTGATCAGAATCTGCAGGTTGGCTTTTGCCTTCCCTTCCAGTTTCCTCAATACGATGTCAATGGCCAAATGCTGGTCCTGACCTGCCACATAGGCGGCGCCCAACATCCCCAGCCAAACCAGCATGTAGCGGGAGAGTTCATCGGTAAAGGATGCGGGATTTTGGAAAATATAGCGGGACAATACCTGCCAGGTAACATTGATCACCATCAATCCCATCAAAATGATCAGGGCACTTGAGACAACCTTATCTACGCTTTGTTTTAGGGTGATTTTCTTCATAAAGCTATTTCTTTTCAAAGTATAAATTCCTGAATCCAAGTCCCAAAAACGGGGATGATCGGATGACTATCAGCGAAGAAACTCAATCGTGATTCCTGATCTGTTGGATCACTTCATAAAGCTCAGGCTGACTGACTTTTACTCCCTCGTACATGGATTCCACAGAATTCCTGAAACTCTCCTGATCAGGATAAAGAATGGTGACACCCGCTTTCTTCATTTCTTCCAAGGATTCTTCCACAGATTCCGCCCATATTTTATATTGGTAGGTTGCGGATTCGTCGGCGGCTTCCTGCAGCCATTGTTTTTCCTGCTCGGAAAGAAGTGCCCAAACTTTGGTGCTGATGACCATGATGTCTGGAACGGCAGTATGTTCGTTGATGGAGTAAAATTTGCAGACTTCGTAATGCCTCGAGGTATAAAGACTAGGAGGATTGTTTTCGGCGCCATCCACTATCCCCTGCTGAAGAGCGGTATAGAGCTCTCCATAAGAAACAGGAGTTGGGGATCCCCCAAAACTTTTGACCATGTTGATGGCAGTATTGCTTTCCATCGTCCTGATTTTCAAACCCTTTAAATCTTCCGGAGATTCGATTGGTTTGCTTTTGGTATAGAAGCTCCTTTTGCCGGCGTCATAATAACAAAGACCTCGCAACCAGAACTCCTGGCTTTCCAAAAGCAGGTTTTTCCCAATTTCGCTCTTCAATACATTTTCACGATGTTCGTCATCTCTAAACAGGTAGGGAAAACTCAAGACCTGAAGTTTGGGTGCAAAACTCTCCAGGATCGCAGAAGAGACTTTTGTCATCCCCAAAGAACCGATCTGAAGCAATTCCACCAATTCCCGCTCGGAGCCCAATTGTTGGTTGGGGTAGATTTTGACGATCATTTCTCCTTTGGACTTTTCTTCCACTCTCTGGGCCAAAAACTCCATCGCCTCATGGACTGGATGGGTGATGCCCAGTCCGTGACCGAGTTTAATCACCCGGACCCCACCAGGGCCTTTGCAGCCACCGATAAGAATGATCAAAAAAAGAACAAATAGTACAATAGGTTTTTGGGTCATTGGTATTCCTGGTTTGGATGATGAGAATTGAAGATCAAATGGCTGGCAGACCTTTTACACTTGAATACCCATTGCATGATTAAATAGGCAAAGTGAAAATAGGCATCCAGTCTCGGTGCGATCTTTTGTTATTTCCTGATCTCTTGGATTGTTTCCAAAGCTTCTTTTATTTTTTTGGTCAAGACATCAAATTCTTTGTTTTCAATTTCTTTTTTGTCAAATAATTGGGAGCCCATGCCCACACAAAACACTCCGGAATTGAACCAAGAAGTGAGATTGGCTGCTGTGGGTTCCACTCCACCGGTAGGCATCAACTTGACATCCGGCATGATGGACTTCACTGCTTTGATGAAATCCGGTCCGAGAAGATTTCCTGGAAAGGCTTTGATCAACTTCGCTCCCAAAGTCTTGGCTTGGAATACCTCCGTAACGGTAGCACAACCTGGGATCCATAATACGCCTTTCATGGTGCAATAAAGTGCTACTTCGGGAACCAATGCCGGAGAAACAATGAAATCGGCACCTGCATAAAGGAAATTCTTTGCCTCCTCGACGCTAAAGATGGTACCGATACCCAAGAACAAATCCTGGTATTTTTCAGAATGCAATTTCAAAGCACTAAAAACCTCAAGGGAATGGGTCCCCCTATTGGTAAACTCAAAAACCTTGATTCCAGCAGCGTAAGCGGCATCCAAAACTCCTGTGGCGATTTCAACATTGGCATGGTTGAAGACCGGGATCATTCCTGTGCCAGACATGCTGTCCAATATAACTTGTTGATTCATTTTCATTAAAATAGTTTTTTATTTAGGTTAAAGGTACTGGGGCTTCATGCGCTATTGATGAAAATACCGATTTCCAATGGATACCTCCATTTACCTCAGTAATTTCCCCACATGTTCCCCTTTGACGAGAGACTCTACTTCCTCCAGGCTGACCAAATTGGCATCACCGGAAATACTGTGTTTTAAAACGGAGGCAGCCACAGCAAATTCCAAGGCTTTCTGATCGGAATAAAAGAGCAACCCGTAAATCAACCCAGCCATGTAGGCATCTCCTCCCCCAACCCTGTCCACAATATGGGTCATGTCATACGTTTTGGAAGTCAATAATTCCCTTCCATTCCATAACCATCCCTGAAGTTGGTTGTGCGATGCGGAAATCGAATTTCTTTCCGTGGTCGTGATGTACTTGATATTGGGGAAATTCTTCCTGGTTTTGAGGCATGCCTCTTCGTAATCGTCCGCTTTGATATCCATGCAATTTTCGAAATCCACCAGACCGGCAACAATCACATTCGTATATTGGATCAATTCAGGCATGACGTCCAAAGGCCCTTTTCCGTATTGCCAGAGATTTCTTCTATAATTGATATCACCACTGATCATCAAGCCTTTGCTTGAGGCAACCTGAAGTGCTTTCAAAGTCATGGCAGCGGCTTTTTCGGATAGTGCGGGTGTAATTCCTGTCCAGTGAAACCAATCCGCATCTTCAAAAATATTATCCCAATCGATTGCTTCTCCGTCAAAATTGGCAAAAGCGGAATCGAAACGGTCATATATGATCTTTGAGGATCTTTGCATGGCTCCATTCTCCAAAAAATACAGGCCCATTCTACCTTCGTTGAAAGAGACATGAGAAATGTCAACACCCGTCTGACGAAGGTATCGTGCAGCCGCATTGCCAAGATCGTTTTTGGGAAATGCCGTCACATGGGCAGCATGAAGCCCCCATTGGGCCAGTGAAACAGAAACATTGGCTTCTGCCCCACCATAGACGATATTGAACTGATCCGCCTGAAGAAACCGCTCATTTCCAGGGGTGGTGAGCCGCATCATGACTTCTCCCAAGGTGATTATCTTTCTACTCATTTTTATTTTTAGGTTCAGGTCTTAAAATTATCATTTATATTTTCATTCTAACTTTTCTTTTGCATAAATTGCGCAATCGATTGCGCAATATAAATCAAAAATACCAATGAACCATAAGATTTTACAAATTCATCCCCAAGATAATGTTTTAGTGGCATTGACTGACCTAAAGTCAGGAGAATCTATTGAATTCAATGGCATAAGCATTTTATTGAAAGACAACACTCCCGCCAAACACAAGTTTGCCTTGGTCGATTTGGCACAAGGGGAGCACATCTATATGTATGGTTCCATTGTCGGAAAAGCCGTGTACCCCATCCTGAAAGGTGCTGTACTCACCACTGCCAACGTGGCCCATGAAGCCAATTCCTTTGGCAAGAAAACGGGGACCTACGAATGGACACCACCGACCCATAATCCTTTCAGCAACAGAACCTTCAATGGTTTCCACAGAAAAGATGGTCAGGTCGGAACGGCCAACTATTGGATCGTTGTCCCGCTGGTTTTTTGTGAAAACAGAAACGTGGAAGTCATCAAACAAGCCTTCACTGAGGAACTCGGATTCGGAAAACCAAATCCATACAAATCACTCGTGCAACAAATGGCGGAGTTGTTCAAAAGTGGGAAACAAGAAGCCATTTCCGAATTGGCTGTTGAGGAAGTTGCGCTTCAAAAAAACAATAAATTATTCAAAAACATAGACGGCATCAAGTTCCTGACCCACCAAGGTGGCTGTGGTGGGATCCGTCAGGATTCGGAAATGCTTTGTGCTTTGTTGGCAGGTTATATCAATAACCCCAATGTCGCAGGCGCAACAGTTTTGAGTTTGGGTTGCCAAAATGCCCAGCCTGCAATTCTACAGGAGAAACTGGACAAAATCAATCCCCATCAGGAAAAACCCATCATTCTGCTCGAACAACAGAAAGAAGGGACGGAACTGCACCTGCTGTCCCAAGCGATCAAAATGACCTTTATGGCGATGGCCAAGGCAAATGAACAGGAAAGAGCCCCTGCGCCATTGAGCAAATTGACCGTTGGTTTGGAATGCGGTGGTTCGGATGGATTCTCGGGGATTTCTGCCAACCCAGCCGTTGGTCATGCCTCAGACCTGATCGTTGCTTTGGGAGGAAAAACCATTCTTTCGGAATTCCCGGAACTTTGTGGTGTGGAGCAAGAATTGATGAACAGGTGTGTGAATGACGAAATCGCCGAAAAATTCGGTTCTCTGATGCGCGACTATTCCGCTTCGGCAGTGGCTGCCGGATCCGGATTTGACATGAACCCTTCTCCGGGAAACATCAAGGATGGCTTGATTACCGACGCCATGAAATCTTCCGGAGCTTCCAAAAAAGGAGGCACCTCTCCGGTGGTAGATGTTTTGGATTATGCCGAATATGCTACCAAGCCAGGATTGAACCTGCTTTGCACCCCTGGAAATGATGTGGAAAGCACCACAGCCATGGCAGGTTCCGGTGCCAATATCATGCTCTTCACGACCGGTTTGGGTACACCAACAGGCAATCCCGTTGCACCGGTGATCAAGATTTCCTCGAATACCAAATTGGCCGTGCGCATGCCCGACATCATCGACATCGATACAGGTGGGGTAATCTCGGGAGAGAAAACCATCACCGAAATGGGAGAAGAAATTGTCGAGCACATCATCCAGGTGGCCAGCGGAGAGATAAAAGCCAAAGCCCAACTCCTTGATCAAGATGATTTTATTCCTTGGAAAAGAGGGGTTTCTTTATAATTTCATTGCTGCTTTGACCCGAAGTAGGCATTAGGTTTCCAAAAGCAATTGAAACCTATTGCATATTTCGGGTAAAATTTACCCTACCCCTATCCTCTTCCCCACTTTGGAAGAATCATAAATCGCCTGAATGAGTGCAAGGGATTTTCTGGCAGACTCACCGGTGACAATTGGTGCTCGCTCCTCCTGAATCGCTTGGATCATGTCTTCGAATTGAACCAAATGCAAAGCGTGTCCAATCGCCATGGGGTCTGAGGCACCACTTTTGCTTTGTGCCAATGGTTCCACAATGGCACTTTCTTCTCCTTTGACATTCCATTGAATGATTTTGCCAGCTTCCAAAACGGCGCTTCCCAAAGCCCCATAGATTTCGAGTCTTTCCGGATATCCTGGATACAATGCCGTTCCGGCGGTGATATTTCCCAATGCCCCGTTCTTGAAATTCACAAGTGCAGCACCCAGATCTTCTCCTTCTATGGGATACAGCACCGTTTTGACCTGACCAAAAACCGAAGAAACCTCCCCCATAATGTCCACCAACAAATCAATGGTATGGATGCCTTGGTTGATCAAAGCACCTCCCCCGTCCCCTTTCAAAGTTCCCCGCCAATCACTTCCACTGTAGTAAGTGGCTTCCCGAAACCAATTGACATAGGCATTGCCCATCAATAATTTTCCAAAAACACCCTGTGAAACGGCTTGTTTCAATTTGAGATAATCTTCAGTGAACCTGTTCTGAAAGATCACGCCCAATTTCACCCCTGCTGTGTGACAAGCGGCAATCAATTCATCCGTTCTTTCCAGATTGATTTCGATTGGCTTTTCTATCAAGAGGTGTTTTCCTGCTTTTGCAGCGGCCAAGGCTGGTTCAAGGTGTGCTCCACTTGCCGTGCAGATACAGACAATGTCTAATTCTGGATGGTTTAAAAACGCCTTGATATCGGAATAAGCCCTCACCTTGAAGGATTCCGAGGCCCTGGCTGCGCGCTCCTCGCTCGAACTGCAAACCGCCACCAATTCCGCTCCTGCCAATTCCCGAATCGCCGCCGCATGTTTGGAGGCGATGGCACCGGTACCGATGATTCCAAACCCTAAATTTCGCTTCATTTCAGTTCCTCTAAAATCTTGTTCCAAACGGTTTCATCGATCGGAATTCCTTGATCCATGTTTTCTTTTCTGATGCGTGCAATATTTTCACCGGGATACCGGATTTCCTTTCCGTCAAAAACAGCAGAAGATTTCAAATCCTGAAGGATCGAGTCCAATTTGTCATCTGACCAAGCATCCATTCCCAGTTTGTAGGGATTCAGACAGATAAAAACCTGGGAAACCCCATATTCCTCTCCCGATTCTCCAACTTCATGCGTGGCTTTCCCTCCCGACAGGATGGATGCCAACATGTCCAACACAAGGGAAAGTCCAGCCCCTTTCCAAAGTCCAATCGGCAATGCCAACTCATGGTCAATGATTTCTCCGGGGGATTTGGTCAAATCCCCTACTTGGTCGAAACCGGCTTCAAAAGGCATTTCTTTTCCTTCCCTCAAATAGGTCGTCATTTTTCCATACGAAAACTGGGACATGGCCATGTCCAACACCACTGCTCCATTCTTTCGGGGAATAGCGACTACCAAGGGATTGTTTCCGAGTTTGGGTTCACTTCCTCCCCATGCTGGCATATTGGGTTTGGTATTGGTGAAACAAATCCCGATGCAACCTGCGTCAACAGCCTGCCATCCGTAATTCCCCGCACGCATCCAATGATTCGTGTTTTGAAGGGCAACAATTCCCAGGCCATGCTTTTTGGCCAGTGTAATCGCCCTTTCCATACATTGATGGGCATTTAAATTTCCGGGGCCGAGATTTCCATTCCACCTTTCGAACATCCCAAAAGCATCCATTTTTTCTGCTTCGGCAGTTGGGTGAACCAATTTTTTCTGAATCATGCTCAGAAAAACCGGGAATCGGTCGAGTCCATGGGAAGGCACGCCATCCAGGCTGGATTTGGCGAAAAGAGCGGAACACAAGGCTCCGCTTTTTTTAGAAAACCCATAATGGGACAGGATTTTCTCCAAGGTGGAGATCACAGTGGTATAAGGGATCCTCATGCTTTGATTTCGGACAATATCCAAGGCCAAGAAATTTAAGGGAAATGAATGTTATCCTTTGGCAATTCCAGAGAAGATGTTTTTTGCGGTTAGTCGATTCAGAGACCTTGGACCACCAGCATTTTGGCCTTGGATGCTTGGTGACGGATATTCTTGGCCTTGGTATATTCTTCGGATGCCCACCAAGTTTTTGCGATTTCCACTGATGGAAATTCAATCATCACAAAGCGCTCGGGATTCCAATCTCCTTCCAGAGATTCTGTCTGTACTCCCCTGACAATGAATTTTCCACCAAAAGCTTCCACTGCCGGACCACTCAATTTCTTATAGGACTCATACAATTCAGGATCGTGGATACTGACTTCGACCAATACGTAAGCAGGCATAAATATTTATTTTAGTTTTAAAATTGATTTAATTTTCTATCAGAAGAGCGCGATTTACTTGGATAATCTGGCATCAATCACCAATCGATTATGCTGTTGGATGTGCTGCTCCTTATTCTCCAAATAGTCTGATTTTCTTTCCCTTTCAACCCCATTGGGAAATCCTATGCATATTCCGGGTTGAATTGCGGGCAATCTCCAATCCTTCTCGCCAAAGGATGAAGTAAATACAAAAACAGAATTATTCCCAATTGGAAGCAAAAATACCTGAAATATAAAGGCCTTGATATTGGTCTACTACTGGCTTTCCACTGAGGTGCATTTCAAAGGACAGGAATATTTAGAGCTAGTCTTTGTCCCGTTTCAAGCTGATTTTATAATCATCAGGGGTGCCTTTCATATTGATATTGACAAAACGGATTCTGCGATCCGTGTCCCGGTAAACAATCGCATCTTCTTGTTCAGGATCAATTTCATTCTTGTTTTTCCCTCCAAAAAGAGAACGGAACCCAACTTGCGTCACCATCGCCAAAGGAACCCTGATGAAGTAGTCCATGTTCAGGTCCAGACTTTGTTTGCCCGATAGTTCTATAAATCCCAAACTGGAGTTGATCGTCATCTTCGGGATACTCAAAACGCCACCCTTCAGGTCGAAAGTGTTACTCAAGGTGTCAAACCGAATGTTTTTGAGGTTTCTGTCCGAAAAATAATCCGACATGGCATCCATGGGCGCAAAATTCACAATACTTCCCTGATAGATGGTCAAATCCATTTTGGCATCAGATTTTTCGATGATCGGTGTCAAATCAGGATAAACCAAGAATTTGCTGGTAATGGTCCCACTGACCAAACCATGGAGATTTTCATTGATGAGATAGTCCTGTCCAAAATTCTCAAACTTAATCAACAATTTGTCCAAATCCAGTTTTTTGGCCTTCATGGTGCTGTGGAAGTAAATTTCCTCAGGGTTTGAACCATTGAAATAACCGCTTACGCCCAATGTCCCGTCGGCCGCGCTGAGACCTAGGGTATCCAAATAGAGATAATGATCTGTCGTTGTTCTTGCTTTTGCGAACACGTCTTCCAGCCAGAAGGTATGGTAATTCATTTTTCCAATTTCCAAGGAAAAATCCATATTCGAGAAAGGCAGTTCAAATACATTGAATGCATCCTGATGGTTGGTGTCGGTTTCAAACCCATCAAAACCCATCAAAGCATCCAAATCCAACGTTTTTGCTTTGAGATGGAGATAATTGCGTTTTGATGCGAGAGTGTCTTTTTCCCCCATAAAATACCCCAGCATCAACCTGAAATCAGAGGTTCCCATTTTCCCGCTGAGGGAATCCAAAGTGAGATAGTCGTTTTCATAATGCAGTTTGCCTTGAAAATTCTCCAACTTAAGGGGATGGATTTTCATTTTTCCTTCCAAGGCCTTCAGGTGTAAGTCAGCAGAATGAAATCCACCCTGAAAATTCAGGTCCACTTTTCCCTTTAGCTTCAATTCAGAAAATACTTCCTCCTGATAATCCTCCGGTAAATAATTCACTCCATCATAACGCAGGAGGTCATTGATTTTCAATTGATTTGAAACTAGGTCAAATTCAAGACTGCTTTTCCCCACCTTTTCTTCCTGAAACCATTTCCGGTAGTTGTTGATCTTGCCCGTAAATAAAAAATCACTTTTATCGATTTCACCCCTAAAATCCTTGATTTCGATCGTGTTTTCATCGATCAGCAAGTCAACATCAAAATCATGAAAAACATGGGGGTAATGCTTCAATTTGGCATAGAAATCCTCGATGAAAAACTCACCTTTGGGTAGGTATTCATAATGATGCAAATCATATCCAGTGGTTTCAAAGGCCATCTTGATTTCAAAATCGGAAATCACCTCCTCCATTTTTGCCCCTGCAGAATCGGATGGAATGAGTTGTCCGAGGTCTATTTGTTTGGATTTGACCCTAAAACTGGCCTTTAAGGGCAAATTATTCCCATGCAACAATACGGGGAAATCGTCCAATTCCCCAGAAAAAGCAAAATCAGAATTTCCCATTTTAAAACTCAGGGCATCCAAAACCAGTTTCCCATGCTTCATAAAAGCATAACCGTTTGCTTGGGTGACGGCTTTTTCCAGACCGGGAACAGAAAAACTCAAATCCTTCAAAAAGATTTCACTTTGGAGGCTTTCCTGAACCGTGGCCAAGCCAGACGAGGCCAAATCCATGTCAATCATTTCATCAAAATCCATGTTCAAAATCACCTGACCGGTAATCCCCTGAAGACCTTCCACTTCGAAAAACTCACCCAAAAAACCCAAGTCCAAGTCCGCATTTAAGTTGACTTTGATAAATGGATCTTCAAAATCCCGTACAATGAGTCTTCCTTGAAATGTTCCCTGATCAGGTCGGGCGGAGAAATTCTGCAATTGAATTTCGGAAGTTTTCAAATTCCGGTCTTTCCCATTGGTGTAGAATCCTGAAAAATGGAGTGCATCCACTTTTTTGTCAATGGCAGGATTTAGAAAATAAGCATTGTTTGCTCCAAATTCTACGGAAATGGCTGGGCTTTCCTCCTTACCGGCAATCCCCTTGACTGAACCCAAAAAGTAAACTTCGCCTTCATTTTTATATCTGCTCAGGATTTCTCCAACCTCTTTAGGTGCAAATGCTGCGAAAATATTGAAATCAGGCTTCTCTCCATTGATTTTTAAATCCAGCCCAATTCCTTCTTCCAATATTTTGATTTCTCCTGAAAGTGCCAATATCGCTTCTTCCAGTTTGAGCATTGAAGGGGAAATAATGACTTGCTGCAGTTTTTCAAAATAATCCAACTCTAAGTCCAGATGAATCTTTTTATCGGCAAAAAAAGTAGGTGCGCCATCCTGTTCATAGTCAAACACCAGATCCGAAAGTAAATCAATGAAAATATGGTCCTCCCGGAAGCGGAAATCAGATTGGAGCGATCCAATATGAAAAACAAAATCGCTTTTTTGGGCCAAATCTGAATAGGTGATGTCAAACTTTTCTATCACGATTCCCGCAAGGTCAAAGACCAATGCCTCCTCGGTTTCCGTTGCATCCTTCTCTTCCGAAATCCCTTTTGCCAAGAGCAAATTGATGTCTCCATTTTCATATTTGACAACATGAAGCTGGCCATTGCTGATTTCCAACTTTTTGACGGAATAATTGCCTCTTATGATGTCCCAAATATTGAACCCTACATAAAAGTCTTCTGCTTCATAAATGGGTTTTGATTGATTATCCTTGCTTTCATAGAACTTTATCCCCTTCAAATCAATCGAGATATATGGGAAATTTGCAAAAGGAGAAATATAAGAATCCTCAATGGTCAACTCCCCCACAAACTGCTCATTGATGGCGGTGATTGCTTTTTGGGTGAGCTGATTTTGGTTTTGATAGACGATCCAAATGGAACTGATGCCCAACATCAGTGGGATCAATACTACAAGTGAGAGATAGAATATTTTTTTCCTTTTCATGTTCAATCGTTGTTAGGCCATACCCATTTCATTCCAGCCTGGAATTGGTGAATAATCAGTCTTTGTTTGCAATTATCAGCTTCACCAAATCGCCAATATGCCAAAATCCCCAAACAGTCTGATTTTCTTGCAGTTTCAACCCTTTTTGTAAAAACCAATGCATACTTCCGTTTCAATCAATTGGCAGCTATATTAAGTCCAAAAAAAGGCAAATGGTTCGAAGGCCGGTTGCTCTTTATTCCAAATTCAAGAAATGGATTATCCATATATTTTTCACTTGATGCAGGCAAAACTCCATTTCACCCCAAAAACCAAATCAAGAAGTAGGCAAAAACAGAAACCACCAAAGACGCCAACAGTACCGGCAACAAGCACTTTTTCAGGATGGAGGCATAATCACTCACTCCTGCCACCGCTGCTGCAGCGATAATGTTGAACAGACAAACCGCATTGCCCAATGAGGCCCCCATAAGCTGCATGCTGAGCACAATTTGAGGATTTAGGCCAAGACTTACGGCGGAAGAGTTTTGGACCGAACCAAAAATGATGTTCGAAACAGTGGTACTTCCAGAAATAAACGTCCCCAGGATTCCGATCATCGGGCTGATCAAGGGATAAGCCTGCCCGGTTTTGATAAATTCAGCGGCGACGGCATCTATCATGGAAGGCATCTGCGCACTGCCACTGTTGAGCATCAGCTGCGTGATGGCGAGGGAAGGGAAAAGCACCAGAAAAACCGCGAAGGTTTTTGAAACTGCAGGTTTCCAATCAAATTTAAAGTCCTTAACCAGAAACAGGGCAAATGCGGAAGCGATCAAAAACGGTAGAAGTGGAGACCTTAGTGGCTGAAGTCCAGCACTTACATTTGTTCCGAGAATGGCTTTGAATTCGACCTTATAGGCCAGGAAGTCCGCTAATCCAGTAAATATCTTGGGAAGCAGCAGCAAGATGACCAGTACCAAATATGGCATCCATGGCTTAAGGTGTATTTTTTTGTTTTTGAAAAGAAAAATGTAAGAGACCACAGCCATCACCACCGCGGCAATAATTCCAGTCAATTCCCTCAAATAAAAGGAACCCAAAACCAAGGGAGCCATGATAGCGAAATACAATATCCATGCGTAGGTTGGATTGTTTTCCGTGGTTTCTCTCTTCAGGAAAACCAAAACAAAGACCAGAATCACCATTCCTGCCAAAAATATCCCTGCGGTCGAATAAAGATAAATGTTGCTGACGGCCTCTATCGGGAGCTCCAGGGGAATTTGGAAACCTGCGGTAACGGGTGTACCAACAGCTCCCGCCATCGCAAAAAGCCCGTCAATAAGCAGCACCACGGCAATGGACAGCAAAGGAGAATAGCCCAATGAAATCAACAAAAGAGGAACAATGGCTCCCGGTGTACCAAAGCCCGCAACACTTTCAAAGAATGCGGTAAGGAAGAATGCCAAGAAGTAAAACTTAAAGGACTTGTCGGGATGGATTGCGGCAAGGGAATCTTTAATGCCAGATATATAGGATTTCTGCTCCATGATCTGGTAGAGAAATATCGCCCCAAAAATGATCATCGAAATATTGACCGTCCCAGTCAATGCGCTTATCAGGGAAGCCAAAAATGGGAAAACTCCGTTTCCCCAGAGAAAAAACAAGGCCGATGTGACCATGAAACCTGCATAAATACCGGTTTTGACACCTTTTGCCAAGCTAAGAACGAGCAGGGTCAGGATGGGAAGAAAGGAAAGCAATATAAAAGGCAGCGTCATGGACCTGGGGAATTGTAAGATAAAACTAATGAAATAAATTACGGGGTTATCACTTTAGATTTGATAACCTGAAAAAAAGATTCCTAAGGCTATACCTCAAATGCAATTGCCTTGATTTTCAACAAAGAATATTGAAAATAAAATAAATTATAGGTAAAGTAAAGCTTTCGCATCAATCATGTCTGTTTTGGGAAGGAATTAAAAACTGAATACAATCGGTTTTAGAAAAGCCTTTAACAAAAAAAGCTGCCCCGAGTTGGGACAGCTTTTCTTATTTGAGATTGCTATGAAGTTCTATTTGATCAACAATCGCTCCACCGTCGTGTTTCCAAAACGGTCAGTGATCATAACCAAATAAACACCTTTTGCAAAGCTGCTCACCTCAAACTCAACATCTCCACTGGAACTGAGTACCTGCGCGAGTTGATGGCCGCCCATAGTGAGCAATTGCACATTGGTCAGGCCTCTTTCACCCTTGATACTCACATTGACTACTTGAGAAGCAGGGTTTGGGAAAACCTTCACATTGGCATTTGGTCCCGTGATCGGCAGCCTCACTTCATCGGAGATCGAAACACAACCCTCAGCATCTTCGATGGCTACCTGATACATTCCTGCGCCATTGAATTTTTCATTGGCAATGATGGAGGTGGCAAACAGGTCTCCATTTTTGTACCACTTGTAGGTGTATGCACCTTCTATCGTAAACACTCTTCCTTTTTCAAGGAAAATCACAGGCTTCGGAAGGGACTTGATCGACACGGCAAAAGGAGCTGTGCGGATGGATTCACAGATTTCAGAACCCAAAACAACCCTGTAAAGTTGATCACTTTCAATTCCCGAAAGGGTCAAAAGATCCACGCCTTTTGAGTTGTCTACATTTATCCAAGTCGCTCCATTGTCACTGGATGATTCCCATCCGAGGATTTCGTCATAGACGCCTCCGATCAGTGCCAATTGGACTTCATTTCCTGCACATACTTGCGCGGTACCGGCAATGATACCGGCTTCCAAGTTGCAGTTAAATTCAAACCTTACCTTAACCGGAATATGGTCGGAAGTGGTATTGGCATAATTCTGAACCAAATCAAATGGAATCACCACTCTTTCAGAACCGGCAAGCCAGAGGTCATTCATCTCATTGGAAATGATCATGTGGTCAATCACATTCTCAAAAGCGATGAAAGTCCTCAATCCAGCATTGCTCAAACTGATGGTCGCAGGAATATAGTTTTCCGAATCATTGATGTAATCGATGAAGGAGGTTTCTGTGGTATTCACCGTTGGCGCAGACTGATCTGCTACGGTTTCATCCAAATCCTCATTGAAATCACCCAACAAAATCAAAGGCACATTGCCATAATACTGATCCAGTGAATCTTTCAGCACATTGACATCATATTTACGCATCGCATATCTTGGATTTGCAGCACTTTCCCCACCACCATTAGATCGGGTGTGTACGTTGACCAAGGAGATATTTTGCTTCACGCCATTGATGTTCGTCTTGATATCAAACAGGAAAGGAAGTCTTCCACTTGCCCAGAATCGATCCCTTGATGAAGGATAATTGCTCAAATTGGCAACATCGACTCCCTGAAGCAATACACGGGTGCTGACAGAATCCACCGTTGCGGTTTTGTACAAATAGGTAAGCTTCTGTGCTTCGGAGAATTCTCCCACCTGCGATACCGCCGGTGAATGGAAACCTCTATAGCCAGGAAGCGCAGCTACCAATTCGTAGAATTTATCCAGATTGGTGATTTCCTGAAAAGCGTACACATCGGCATCAAGGTCCTCAATGATTGTTTTGACATTCTGCAATTGCAGGTCGACATTGTTTGGACCTTGGAAAGGTGTCGTGGAACCAAACCATTCCACATTCCAAGTCACCACGTCAAAGGTGTTTTCCTTGCCTTTGGTGGAACCTGTGAATCTGCCATATTCGACAGTTTCTCCCGCCGTGGTCAATTTCAGACTTGCCACATCTACACCCACCATGGTTGGTGCATATTTGACTTGGATCGCAGATCTGAATTGATCACCTGGTACAAATACAATTTCCTGACTGAAAGTAATTCCGTCTCTAGAAATCACGAATGGTGCATCAATCGAAAGTGTTACAGCATCGGTGAATCCGGTTGCGGTGAAGTTGTAGGATTTGGACGGGGAAATTTCTCCTGCATTGATCACCCCAAAGTGCATATTACTCAATGGACCGACAGCAAGGATCAAGTTTCTTGGCTGCTCCGCTTGGATCCGGATATTGAAATCTTCCACTCTCCATTCGGCGGCACCAACTTCCTCATCAGAGGTATAAATGAAGGCCAGATGCAATTGCCCATTTTTAAAATCCGTCAAATCAATGTTGTCTGCCAGCACATAACTTCCTGTGGAAACAGCAAATTTATCTTCCAATCCCACCCAAGTAAATTCTGGGGAATTGGGATCGCTGAATCCGTCATAATTGGAAGAAGCGACCAGTCTCAATCTTGGACCGCTAAAGAAAGCCCTGGAATAGAAGCTCAAGACAGGGAATTGATCGGTAGAAAGATCAAACAAAGGTGAAATCAACCAATTTTCATTGTCTTGCGCACCATTGGAGAAACCATTCATTTGAACGGCACTTCCGACATTGTTCAGTCCGGTGCCTGCAGCAGTGATCAACCAGTTTTGCGCTCCTCTTACACTGTAATCTGTCCAACCTTGCGTAGAGAACAAATCCGGGGTATTGAAGGATTGGGTGTAAGGAATGGCAGTCGTATTGCCGGATTCTATACCTCTCAATTTCACGATGGACCTGTAAATCTGCTCGCCTGTATGGACAATAAATCCGTTTCTGATGCCATTGGCAAAAGCTGTTGGGACGAATCTTACAAGGATGTCTGTTGACGCTGCGCTCAAATTGGGAAGGGTCAATGTTTTCACGAAGTTTTCGCCATCCAAGGAAATCTCAAATGGTCCTTCCACACCAAGTTCAATGGATGCAGATGGCTGATTGACCGTGAAGGTATAGGAAGCGTTTTCAGAAATCTGGCCAGATGGCGTAACACCAAAATCAAGAGTTTCAGCGGAGAAAACGATAGTTCCTGCAGCATTTTCAGTGATCAAGTCCGATGCGAACCTTGGATTGAATTGTGCTGTGGCATTGAACCTATCGACGATGCCGATCATATCAAAAGATTTGTCTGGGATAGGCGTGCCCACCAAAGGATGGTTTGCCGTCGGAATTCTAAAAATCCGATCTGCCGATTGTCCCGCAATCGCATAACTTCCAACAGCACCCGCACCTTCGAAAAGGATTCTGCTGTCTGCAAGCGCGATATTGTTTACCCTTACCAAACGACCTTGATTTGCTGGATTGCTTATTTCAGCAATCCCGATCGCCAATGGTTCTGGCAAAGCCACATTTGCGGCCAAGCGCTCGATGGAAAATGGTCCCACGCTGATTTGGATGTTTTGGTTGAAGGTGCCGAGTACGCCCGAAACCCTTACCAAATCCCCAACATTAAGCGCAGCGGAACCAGCGATTCCATTGCCCAAGGTATTGGCGAAAGCACGTAAAAGGATTCCGCCCGTTTCATCTTGAATCCACCTGTTGTCTGGATTGAGGGTGCTTCCCGCAACCACAATTCCTTCCACAAAAACCTCGGCACCATTGGGCAACAATCTTGCTTCCGCAATGCTGACCTGATTGCCGATTTCTTCGCCTTTCAGGCTTACCACTCTGCTCACGGAACCTTCACTTTGGAAAGTCAAATTGCGCTCGAAGATGCTGTTGGTTCCACTTGTAGGTGCAAATCTAATCCTAAGTTCAATTTCCCCGTTTTCAAATGTTGCGGGATCCAGGATCAATTCCGAAGTGAATTCACCAGTTGCGGTGCTCACTTCAAAGTTTGCCGGAGCTGTTACTTTGATTTCGGAGGTCACATTGGTAACAGACAATACTACTGTTTGAAAATCGGTAGTTTGCCCATTTCTGATCCTACCAAAATCCTCCAATGAAGTTTTGTTGACAGCCAAAACCGGCGCATTCGGATCAAAAGTGGAGAATGTCCATTCCGTGGAGGATTGAATTCCTCCAAATGCATTGTTGAAGAGATCGACAAAAGCACCTGCCTCTATCAAGACGTAATAAGATGTGGCTGCCTCCAATTCCTCGAGGGCAATCGAAACCGAATTTTGATTGATCGTCACTGCGGCATCGGTTACGGCGATTGTTCTTGCGAGCGTACCGTCCGATTTGTATAGGAATATATTTCCCTGTCCTTTTATGATCTTTTCATCAAAGGTGATTTCAAGATCCGTCCCAATATTGATTTCTTCGGCACCACTTGACGGTGAAACCGCAGCAATCATTGGTGCAAAATTATCGTCAAAAGGAGTCCATTGGATATTGTCAATGGTGATCTGTCCTTCGGTTAGGTTTTTGATCTCGATGACGATATCACCACCAAGATTGATATCATTAACCACAAATTTCCTGATAGTCGCATCTGCACCAGAGGCATTGCCAAAGATTTCTGACCTGTCAATTTCAACACCATTGATGAACAAGGCAAGTTGTCTCGGAACGCTTCCGGTAAAGGCTTTCCTAAAGTCCACGCTGAATGAACCGATTCCTCCAGAAAGAGTCTGGGAAACAATACTTGAATTGTCACTGGCCCTTCTCAACATCAGGCCTTTTCCTTCAATGGGGAAATCCCCTTCATTTCTTGAAGCCAAATACGACCAAGTGATTCCTTGATTGCCCACAAAAGATCCAGTCACATAACCGGTACCCACTGTGATCAAATCAAAATTCTCGGTATTGACAATGGGTTCTTCGACGAATAATCCTGCGACCTGAACCGCTGTTAGGCCAATCTGTCGACTGGAACCCCCGTCATTGATTCCTCTTTCGGAAGCCCATGAAATTTCTATGTTCGCACCAGGTTGAATACTCAAACCGGTAATCAAATGGCTCACAACCCTGTCCTGACCTTCTCCCGTAGAGTAGGCCAATTCGGGAATTACGATTCCATTCACACGCACGGTGAATTCAGGGAAACGGGTTTGGGTAACTCTTTCGACTTTCCCCAAATAGGACACCTGCAATTCTTCTATGGTATTGGAAGATGTATTGGTCAAAAGAAGGCTAGCCGTGAATACACCTGAAGTACCTGTATGTTGATAGCCCAAAACGCCATTTCCACGGATACCACCTGCGGTACCTGCTCCAAAATCCCCATTGTAATTGAGGATATTTCCTGTGAATGTCCATTCTTGGTTTTCACCAAAAGTAGCCACCGGGGATACTTGATTGATAAAGGCCGAAAAATCCTGCTGGTAAGGCAAACCTGTAACACTTCCTTCGGGAATATTGATGACAAAAGACGCTTCGGCCACATCACTATTCTCCAAATCCAGCTTCATGGCAATCGCCTTGATGGTAAGGGAGGAACTGATTTCAATTGGTGCAGTATAAAGTGTACTGTTCTCATTTGGAACAGCACCGTCCAAAGTGTAGTAGATGGAGGCATCAGCAGTTGAAGAAGCGATGCTGACCGTTTGTGCAGAGGTGAACTCGCCGCCATCTGGAGAAAAAGCAGGAAAACCGGCTTTTTCAACCTGGTTTCCATCGGAACTGTTCCATGCGATATTGTCGATGACCAGCTGCCTGTTGGTCGTGCCACCCAAAAGGTGTCGGATTTCCAAAGTAAAGTCGCCTGGGATATTGATGTTTTCAACTTCGAAGGTGAAGATCTCGTCACTTCCGCCAGTGAAATTCCCAAAAACCTGAGATTCTGCGATCAATTGGTTATTGATAAAAAGACCAACCTGCCTGTCCCCTGAACTGGTGAAGGCTTTTCTCATCAGCACCCGAAAGTTGGAGATACCGCCACTGATCGGGTTGGATTTAATGCCACTGGACTCTCCAGAGCGTCTCAAGAGCAGACCTTCCGCATTGATGGGAAAAGCTTGCTCGCCTGTGACATGGGTGTACGTCCAGGTAATTCCGGCATTGCCCACGAAGGATCCGTCCCTGTAGGTGGATCCGGTAAGGGCCAGGTTTTCAAATGTTTCTTCATACGCATATGAAGGACTATTTTGGGCCCAAGCAATGCCTGAGACGCAAAACAACATCAGAAAACCAAAAATAAATTTTGGTAGAAATTGTTTCATAGGGTGATTTTAATGTGACAATATAAAATTTTCCTCGAAAATAGGGTTTTATTTGGTTTCGGGCCTCACCTATGTTGTTATCAAATCATTAAGACGAAATAAAAAGCAATAAATAATATAGGAACGGTGGATTCCGGTGTGTAAAAAAATTTTGGATGAGAAAAGTTAGTTTCGATTTTGCAGAAATTGGATTACTTTTTAAAAGACGATTTAAATTCAACTTTTTTTCTGAAGACTTTGACAATCAATGGAAACTTAAAGAAAGGGAAGTCGACACAAGTTCAATAACCATCAGCGGAACAGGCATATTCATTGATGAACTTAGACTCCATCCAATATTAACGCTCATGGAAACCTATACCTACAACCCTCATTTGGGCATGACCTCATCATCAGACCCTAGAGATTATGTCCAAAAGTTTATATATGACCATATTGGAAGATTAGTAGCGATAAAAAACAATGATGATGATATTGTACAATATTATCAAGCTTGACCTTGATGGTCCGAGCCGATGCAAACCTAACTTTGATCACTTTTTATATTGTTTTTTATTGGTGTTCGCGAACCTCCCTTTGGTCGGTTTGTCTCTTATTTTTGTTGTTTTTTCCCTGCACACAACCAGGTTTCGGAGACGGGACCCGGACCGATGACGAACGCAACTTAACCTGTGACCGTTTCCGTTACTCCAAACTTCAATTTGAATCGGTGTTGAAGATCCTGTGTGGCAAGCTGTTTAAACTTTAAATTTCTTTGGGTCTTTCCGATTGGGTCTAAAGCTCACAACCTCTATATGGTCTTCTTTGATGCGGTAATAAATACTCGTCTGTTTACTGAAGGTACATTTCGGGACCTTTCGATATCATATCCAGCGTCTTTTCAATACTGATATAAATTTCTTTCGCCTTGTTATGCCCAAACTTCCGAACGACATATTCCAACAATTCCATTTCTTCATGCCTGGCACGAAGAGAATAGCGAACTGCCAATGCCAAACCTAAAAGTTGAACCTGTTTTTGATTTCCTCACGGACTGATTCATGGGACACGTATTGGCCTTTATCCAGCTGCTCCAGTCCTTCATCGATGGCAGCCCTGTCTTCCGCACTTAACTCTTCCCAAAAATCCACTTCCTCTTCAATATTTAAAAGTGATTTGATAGCATTCAAGATCCGCTCGTCATTGCTATTGATGATTTCCGATATGATCCTATATTTTATTGAAGCATCCATTTGATGATATTTATTTGTTCCTTAAGTTAACGATTTTTATCTTCAGTTAAGTTTCTTTTCACCCCAGCGGATGGTGTCGTCTATTAACTCTTTGCCCTGGTATAGACACCTGTTTGTATGCAGACCGCCGTAAATGTATCCCAGTCCTGTCAGCTCCAGACCGCATGGGTCATAAGAAGTTTCCATTACGAAGAGTGGGGGTTGAATTTGGATCAATGAAGTTATCAAATCTACCTGCCGGTAGACAGGCCATGCGTTTTCCTCGGTTTCGTTGGCCACAAAAGTCTCCATGAAACCAGATTTGTTCATATAAAAGGTTTCTGTAAGTTCCTCATGCTTGTTTTCTGCTTTTTCACTAAAGGCCCTGCCCTACAAACCTGGCCCCAAACAAAACAGTCCACTGGAATGCTTATTCAATTTATGCAATTCAAATTCCGGCAACAATGAATCCGTAAAAAAGAAACATTATTACCGAAATTGTTCCTTCAAAAAATCAAAGACGATCAAGCATCCCCTGTAATTTGTCCTGGATTTCGCCCGCATGCACCCTCAATTCGGCATTTCCTACTCCCTCCATCGCAAACAAGGGATTGATTGTAGAGACTTCATGTTTTTCATTTTCGATTTCCCGAATCGTCACGTTACAGGGCAACATCGTACTGATGCTTGGATCGATGCTC
Organism: Rhodonellum psychrophilum GCM71 = DSM 17998; assembly: GCF_000381545.1. Lineage (GTDB taxonomy): Bacteria > Bacteroidota > Bacteroidia > Cytophagales > Cyclobacteriaceae > Rhodonellum > Rhodonellum psychrophilum. Next base: position 93,649 of record NZ_KB906680.1, read on the forward strand.
AGGACTTTGTCCGCATAAACTGGATTGCAAGCACCCAAAATGGTATGCGGCAAATAATCCTTATCCAGTTTCACTTTCATGGTCTTTTGCAAATCAATTTCGGTGAGAATCCCAAAACCGGCATCTTTCAAAGCCCCCTCCACAGATTTTCTGACCTCCTCAAATGTTTTTCCATTGATTGTTTTTGAATTATAGTATCTCATGGCTTGTCTTTTCTTGTGATTTAGCAATCTAGCCATCTTTGCTAAAAAATAATATGACATTGGTCACATCCAAGTTGGTGTTTTGATAGGGAGAAAGTTTTAGAGAGATTTTTAACCCGGTTTATACATTCCAATTCAATTCCAGCCTGAGATTCCCGAATGATCAGTCAATTGTTTGTTTTTTTGACTTTACCCTATGGGTCTTTCACCTCTTAATCCAAATAGTCTTATTTTCTTGCAGCTTCGACCCCAATTACGATACGGGATATATCTTTCGGGTTTAATCGATTTTAAAATTGGGTTTCATGAACAATGTGAAAACAATCAGCCATCTATTTCCTTAAAAAATCCCACAAAAAAAAGGAGTCGAAATCGACTCCTTTTCAATCCAAAATATGGATGTTCATACTTGTGGTTGTTGTTTTGAAAAATATACAAAATCAATCCATTTGCTGTTTTTTCACCCCTACCAATCCATTCAAATATACCTCCACATTCGTGTAGCCTTTGTCCAAATCAAAACCAGAGGCATCCGATGCATCATTGGGGTCGAGACCGTTTTTTACTTCCCAAGCATCTGGCATTCCGTCGCTGTCGGAATCCTTCGGCGCTTCCCCGTTTTTCAGGATTGGCCAACCTCCCACGTCCTTTTGACTGTCGATGATGCCGTCTTTGTTTTTACCATAGGAGCTTTGGCCGGATCTGGTTTCCTCCACCAGCCTTTTGTCAACTCCATCTCTTTGGTAGCTGGCACCGGCATATTTCAACACAGATTCAAATGCCTGCTGGGCGGATTCGGTTTTTTCCATCACAAAAGGAAAGGCACCACTGACCAGGACCATTTCCGGAGCGACATTGTCCACTCCCAATGCATTGTACTGTGAAACTTCCTCGTTTCCAGCAACATAATTTCCCTTCAGGAAAAAGGTGCCATAGGGTTTGTAGGGTTCCAAAATCCTGGATTTATTGGATCCGGTGGCAGGGCCTGCTTTGTAATAATTGTTTACCAAATTGTGTTTGCCTTCTTCCCCGGCGTAGGAACTGTTGCTCTTCCAGTTGTAAATTACATTGTTCCGGAAATCAACGATTTCCAACTCAGGTTCCTTGTGGTAGCGGGAGCCATTGAACCTGGGAAGCCGACTGTTGTGGCTCATGATCAAGTTGTGGTGGAACGTCGCTTTTTTCCCACCCCAGATTCCCCCATAGCCATGGTCGCCTTTGGCATGCACGGATTCGTTGAGGCTTTCTGAAATGATAGACCATTGGAGCGTAAAGTTCTCGTTGTCATAAAAGGAGGCACACTCGTCCGTCGCCCAACTCAGCGAGCAGTGGTCGATGATGATGTCCTTGTTGCGGATCGCGCTCATCGCATCGTCTTGGACATCGTACAGATCCCCCAGCCTGCTCCTGATATAGCGGATGATGATATTGTCCCCTTTGACTTTGATGGGGTAATTCTGGATGGTAATCCCTTCCCCTGGCGCACTTTGCCCTGCAATGGTGAGATTCCCCGTGTTGATATCCAACACGGATTGCAGTTCAATATTGCCGGATACGGCAAAAACAAGGATTCTGGGTTCCTTTTTGCGAACCGCCTCACGCAAAGAACCGGGGCCGTCATCGGCCAAGGTGGTGATGACGTACACTTTGCCCCCTCTCCCACCGGTGGTGTATTTACCAAATCCATCGGCTCCCGGGAATGCCAATTGCCTTCCGGTTTCTTCCGATTGGGTAGAATTGTCTGAATTGGCCGATTGGTTTTGCGCAGCACAGCCAAAGGCAAAAAGACTGAATGCAGAAAGATATAATGCTTTTTTCAACATGGTTTATTCTTTTGGCAATTTGATCTCTTCTCCGTTGATCCGAACATTTTCGAAGCGGATGTTTTTGGTATTGGAGAAACGATAGTTTTCTTTGACCGATTTGATCTCGACATTCTTTAAGGTGATGTTTTCCACCGGAGAGCTTTCGTATCCTTCGAGCAAAACACCCACTTTGCCACCGTTTTGTACCGTCAGGTTTTCAACCCTGATGTTTCGAACCCTTGGCACATAAGCGCCGGAATCTTCATAAAACATATTGACCCGAATGACTTGCTCCGCCACCTGACCCACTTCGATATTGCGCATATAGATATTTTCGATCAGGCCGCCCCGCATGGAACTCGTCTTGATCCTCAAAACCCTATCGAGATTGGGGCTGTTCATTTCACTGTTTTCCGCAAAGACATTGCGAACACCTCCCGAAATTTCACTTCCGATGACCACACCGCCATGACCATCAGCCATTTTGCAGTTTTGGATGACGATGTTTTCACTAGGGACATTGATCCTTCTCCCATCGGCATTCCTACCGGATTTGATGGCGATGCAATCATCCCCAGTATCAAAAAAGGTGTTTTTGATCCAAACATTTTTGGAGGATTCCGGATCACAACCATCAGAATTGGGGCCGTGGCTGATTATGCTGACACCATCGATGGTGACATTTTCACAGAGCACTGGATTGAGGATCCACATCGGTGAATTGACAATCGTCACGCCTTGGATCAACACATTTTTACAGCCATAAGGCTGGACAAACTGCGGTCTCAAGAAAAACCCATCGCCAAATATCCTTTCCGATACGGGAACATTGTCCTCCGCCATTTGGAAAAGCGCATGTCTCTTATCCCGGTCTTCCTGATGGGGATCGCCTTCCTTCCATCCGTATTCCTTCTTGCCTTTCCATGGCCACCAATTGGTTTCGTTGGCCTGTCCATCGAGGGTACCATCGCCAGTTACGGCAATATTGGTTTCCTCAAAGGCATAGATCAGGGGAGAATAATTCATCAGCTCCACTCCTTCCCAGCGGGTGAATACATTTGGCAGATAATCCTCTGGATTGGTGGAAAAAAGCAAGCGTGCCCCCTTTACCAAATGCAGATTGACATTGCTTTTGATGTAAATCGGGCCAGTGGCAAAATCACCTTCGGGAACGATTACCCTTCCACCGCCGGATTCGGCGCATGCTTCGATGGCTGCTTTGATGGCAGCGCTGGCATTGGTCAACCCATCTGCCTTGGCCCCATAGTCTAGGATATTGAAGTCCCTGTCGGGAAATTCGGGTGCAATGATCTGAGAAAGGATCTCCGGCAATTGCTCCCAGGGATCGGATTCCTGCTCCATGGTTTGGTTCGCCCCACAGGCCATCATCAGGCCCGAAAGTAAAATCAACCAAAATTTTGAAAGGTTTTTTAAGGTCATTATTATATGGCTTAAGCTAAAATGTATATGAATCAATTGTAATCATTCCCCAGAGTTCCCATCACTTAACGAATCATGGGAACAGCCCTTTTACAAAATTGAATGGCCAGCCCCCAAGGATCGCGAAGCATCACCAAATGGGATCCATCTTCCAAAAGATCATCCGAAACCAAGGTCGATCCAGCCGAAACCAATCGGTCTTTGTCATGCGTGGGATCATCCGAAACAAAAGCCAGATGCACCACCAAAGGATGCTGGTTTTTAAAATCCAATACCGGACCTTTTGGATTGGCATAAATTTCCAACATAATACTCCCGCTATCATCGGCCAGAAAAGTCATAAATGGAGATTCCTCCATTTTGTTGACCACTGACAATCCGAGATGGAGTACATACCAAGCCGACATTTCCTGAGGCTGGGCAACATTGAGGGCAAAGTGTTCGAATTTCATAGGTAACAGGAATTGATTTTGGGAAATTGGCTTTTCTTTTTTTTGGCAGTGTTTTCTTTGATAAGACTGTTGATCAAACTCACATTTTCGTAGGCGGTATTGAAGGTTTACGCAACATCGTTTTTAAAAACTTACACATTCCAAATGACGAAAGAAGTAAAAGAAAAAAGTGGGCTGGGGAAATTTTAGGCAATACCCATTTCACCCCAACACCACTTCTTTCACATCAAACAAATTATTCATTTCTTAAAACGCCCACCTTGGATCACCGATGGGTCCTCCATTGGTGGCTGCAGTTCTCAAAGGAGAAGCTGCGGGGAGCGTAAGGTCAACAGTTGCAGAAGTCCAACCCAAATCCACATTGGTGACATTTGGCAAGGTGACATAATCCGCAATGCTCAGGGGAGCCGAATCTGCACCACCTGTATTCAGGTTAAACAAGTTGCTGTTTGAAATGCTCACTTGTCCGCTGCTGCCTGCCCGAAGCAAACTTGCGCCAACCGTATTGCCATCGAGAGGCATATTGTTCAGAATGGAATTGCTCATTTGGAAATCCACTTCGTTGTTGTTGGCATCCAGGAAGGAATTGTTTCTGGCGTTGGAGCCAATTCCATTGATGGTCACATTCGTTACCCTGATGATGGGCACAAATGGCATGGTCAAATTGGTTGCCCATCCGATAAATCCTCTGCTTCCAAGGTTGCTGAAGGTGGAATTGGTCACTTCCAATTCCCTAAACTCCAATTTATCTAAATGAAAGACGTAGTAGTTGGCCACCAAATGGTTTCTGAGAATGGAATTACTCACCTTGATCAGGTCAATTTTGTGGGCATTATTACCCGCTCTGTTGGCTCTCAGAAAAGAAACCCTTACATTTTCCACGATGGAGTTTTGGATGGTCACCTGCGTGAATGTGGTCGCACCCCCCGTGAAATTCAGGAAGTAATCACCTGTTCCGGCTTGTCCATCAAAGGTGATTCCGTCCGTGCTGAGACCTGCTCCATTTTCAGCGAAACTGAATTCCTTGAAATTGACCTTGGTATCAGCAGGATCACCGGAAACGGAAGCGAGATGGATGGTTTTGCCTACGATTCTAAGATTGGCATAAGCACCTGTTTCGTCTACAATATCATAAACACCAGGTTGCAAACCAATCAAAGCGCCATCTTCGGCTCCCTCAACAATCTCCCTGAAATTATCTGCAGGAGAAACCATGATGTCATAAATACTGGGTTCTTTGGTCACAAAGGAAGTAATCCCTTTGGTTCTGTTTCCTTCAAAAATCTCTGCCAAATATTCCGTAAAAGGATTGAGTCCCTCAAGGATTTTGGTTGCGGCTCCCTTTTCTTCATCAGAAATCAGAAATTCAATATTATTTCCGGTTGGATCTGTCAATACGATCCTGCTTGGATTGGCATTGGCTCTCCATCTCAACAATGCTGTATTCGACCCGATTTCATTGTCGAAGGTTGGGAGGAAAATCTGCTCTCCTGAAATCTGGAAGGCTTGACTTCTTACCCACTCTGAATTTTGGGCGGGAGTAAGTCCATTTGCCCTGATTCTTCCATAATAATCCACCTTGATGTCAAGAACATCATCGGTGATCACAGTCGTAGTGGCTTCGGTTACCAATTCCAATTCTATGGTGCTGAACAGACTGTCCTTGGCCACCTGCAGGGTGTAAGTAACTTCTCCCGGATCGGTAAACAATGCTTCAGGCCAAGATAGGGTAACTGCAGTTTCGCCATTACTGGCAGTTAGCGTGACTGGGCGAAACCGCTTCATGTCCTTAGGCACATCATAATCATCCGCAATATCCGTACAGGACAGCAGTACCGCTCCCAGAAGGAACAGTGAGGTTAAATAGCTTGGGATCAATTTTTTATGATTTTTCATTTCTTTGTCGGTTTTGGGCTTGGGTGATTTAATAACCATACTCTTGTTTCAACTTGGGATTGGCATCTGTCACAGAAGTGTGCAAGGGCAACAATTCACTTTTGCCGGGGGTAAAACCGATGGCATAAAAGGTGAGGATAGTCGTATTGATTCCATTTCCTGCCCAAGAAACACTTGCCGATCCCGCAGGAGCGACCACAGGCTGAGGTTGATAAAAGGAATTCAACCAATTCATCGAATTGGCGCCTGCCTCATAGTACATCAAGGAAGGAAGATTGCTGTATTGACCTGTTCGGCTGGCCATTTCCGCCAATTTGGCTTTGGTTTCATTCAATTTGGCATCAAGAAGGTTCCAACGAATCAAGTCATATTTCCTAACGCCTTCACCTGCCAATTCAAATGCCCTTTCGTTGACCAGGGCTTCAAAAAAGCCTTGGTAATCGGAAGGTGTCGCCCCAATCAAGCCGGCATCACCACCAAAAGCGCGCGTTCTTACACTTTCCAAGGCTGCAATCGCTGCAGGTGTTGGACCGTTGTTCAGCTCATTTTCAGCCTCGGCAAACATCAACAAAACATCTGAATAACGGATCATCGGCCAATTCACCCCAAAATACTGCGCGTTGGAATTGACAGAAACCGGATTGGTGATCCAATCCCTTCTGAATTTGCCATCCACCAAGGTCTGAAGTGTCTTGGCTACCAAGGTGTAATCCTGGTTGATGTTATAAGGTACCACGGTGACGTCCCTTCTTTGGTCATTTTCATCAAAAGCATAGAAGAAAGTCGGAAGGATTGTCAGTGCTGAGTTTCCGATATTGTTCCACCTTGGACCATTGTAATAACCCAATTTACTGTCTCCAAACTGGCTGGAACCTCCGGTCATGGCCACATCCCAAAGGATTTCGCCGTTGGGCTCCGTTCTTTTGGACAATATCCCTTCCCTAAAAACATTCTCAAAACTTGGATTCAAATTATGTGCACCACTTTGGATCACGGCCAAAGCTTCGTCTCGGGCAATGTTGTAAAACGAAAGGTAATCGGCACTTCTTTTCATCTGACGGTCCAGCCTTAGGGAATACCCCCCTCTAAACAAAGCGATTTTTGCTCGCAATGCCCTTGCCGCTCCTTGGCTGATGCGTTCGCTTGAACTACCGGGTGTTGCAAATGGCAGTAAATTGGAAGCTTCTGACAAATCATTCAACAACCGGTCATAGATCAAATCCCTGTCCATTCGTTCCGAAAACAAATCGGTCTGCAAACTGGAAGGCTCAAACTGTGCGGGAATATCTCCCCAGTTTCTGATCAATTCAAAATACAACTGGGCCCTTAGCACCAAAGCTTCTCCGTGCAATCTTCTCAATTCCCTTTTTTCAAATGCAGTACCCGTCTCGTACATGGCCATTTTTGGGATTTCATTGATACAGATATTGGCGCGCTCCACTCCCACATAAAGTTGGTTGAACGGCAGTCTCAATTGCGTATTGCTGGGCTGCACGTTGTAATGTGCAATATCCCTTCTTTCGTTGTCAGGATAGGGATTTCCGCCCTGGCCCATCATGATGTCATCGTCAAGGGGATAATACATGCTCAACCGGATTCCATAGCCATTGTCTCCACCCAAAGTGGCATAAACACCTGCCAACGCTTTGCTGGTATTGGTTACATTGCTGAAAACGTAATCCGGACCAAATGAACTGATCGGGGTGACTTCCAAATAATCCGCGCAGGAACTCAATCCTGCAAGGGAAATGATGACCGCCAAAATACTTTTATATACTCTTTTCATGGTTGCTCTCTTTTAGAATGTAATGTTCACACCTGCGATGAATGTTCTGCTCCTTGGATAAGCGGCATAATCCACTCCAGGAGTCATTGGTGTTCTCCTTCTTGTATTCACTTCTGGATCATATCCCGTGTAATTGGTGAAAATGGCCAAGTTGTTTCCCGTCGCGTAGAATCTCATTCTGGTGATCTTGAACTTGGTCAGGAAGGATTCAGGCAAGGTGTATCCCAAGGTGATGTTGTTGATACGGATAAAAGAACCGTCTTCAATCGCCCAAGAATGCATGTAAAAAGAACTTGCGGAGGTAAGCGGCGTCCATAGCGTGGCGTTTTGATTCAAAGCGGCCAATGCTACCGGCTCGGTCACCACCTGACCGGCAGGATTTACATTTGTCCATCGGTCATTCATGATGGCCAGCAAATTGGAATTCGGGGTATATCCAGAAGAAAACTCAAGTTTGTTGGCGTTCAACACATCGTTTCCATATTGGAAATTGACGAAGATACTGGCGTCAAAATTTTTGAAGGCAAACTGTTGGTTCAATCCCCCGAAGAATTTCGGCGTGGCATTTCCAATGGCAGTCCTGTCATTGTCATCCACAACACCATCTCCATTCAGATCCTTGAACTTCAAGGTTCCTGGCTTGGGTACCACTGAGGTGATTCCCTGATTGTTGGGAACACCGTCCCGAAGGCTATAAATACCTTCGTTGTAATTAAAATCCTCTATTTTGTAGAATCCATCCGTTACCAATCCCCACATCGTTCCGACAGGTTGCCCTACTTGAATGGCATAGTCAAAAGGAACATTTCCTCCTGCCCATCCCGAAGGAACCAAGAAAGAAGTTTGGTCACCAAGGCTTTCCACCCTGTTTTTATTTGTCGACACATTGAAACTTGCATTCCATGTAAAAGCCCTTTTGTCAATGATTGCTCCTGACAACTGCACTTCAAAACCCTTGTTGGAAGTTTCTCCGACATTTTGTAGTTGGACGGTATATCCTGAAGTTGATGGCACTGGCACTTCCACCAAAAGATCACGCGTATTGTTTACATAGGCATCTACGGACAACTGAATCTTGCCACCGAAAAAGCCAACATCCAAACCTAGATTTTTGGAGATGGTCGTTTCCCATTTCAGGTTTTCATTGGCCAACGCAGTCGGGGAAAAACCCACTTCCAATTGGTTGTTGAAACCATAATAAGCATTTGGACCAAATTGGGTGAGGTAAAGGAAATTGTCAATTCTGTTGTTTCCGGATTCGCCATAACTGGCCCTTAGCTTCAAATCACTGATGGTATTGCTGATGCTGTACATGAATTGCTCCTCTGAAATCCTCCAAGCACCGGATACAGATGGAAAATACCCCCACTTGTTTGCCTTGGCAAATTTGGAAGACCCATCGGTTCTAATGGTACCGGTAAGCAAGAATCTGTCGTCGTAAGCATAACTCGCCCTACTGAAAAAGGAAAGCAAACGGGATTCCTGAACATTGGAAGTCGGAATCTGAGGTTGCCCCAAGGCAATATTGCCCAATGCCCTTTCGGCAGTGATGCCTATCGGGAAAAATCTCGACTCCATATTATCAATCCTGAATTCCTCTTGGAAGATCTCATGGCCGACAAGAACATCAAGTTTATTCTTTTCAGTGAAAGCGGATCTGATTTTATTGGTGCTGAAAGTCAATACATTCGAATTGTTCAAAATCCGTCTTTCATTCTTCCTAATGGAGGCAATGGGTTGACCCGCACCTACCTGTCGCGCAGGTCCGGTGATGGTGTCGTTGAAGGCATAATCGTCCACGTTGGAAAGATCGACACCCACTGTGGTTCGGAAAGAAAGGTAATCGGTGAAATCATATTTCACGCTGCTGTTGAAGTTGGTGACATTCTGCTTGCGCTGTCTGTATTCCGCCTGCGAAAGTAAAATCGGGTTGACCAAAGCCAAAGAGTTCGCATTGGTCTGATCCGCATAATCCGGATCATAGGCCGTTACATCCGCTCCGTCCATCAAAATAGGTCTGTACTTGACCGCGTGACGGAGTCTGTTGGTAGAAGACGAACCTTCGGAGGCTGTTCCCGCTCCATTGACAAGCGTGTTGTTATATCTGACATTGAATCCTGCTGAAAGTCTTTCGTTGACTTTGTGGTCGAATTTGAAATTGATCAGTTTCCTGTCAAAATCCGACTCAAGCATGATGCCTTCTTCTGTATTGGAACTTACGCTCAAGTTGAACTTGGTGGCGGCTGTCCCACCAGTGATGCTCAAATTGTGGGTTTGCATGATGGCACTTCTTCCGAAAACCTCTTTTTGCCAATCCACGAAAGGGACTTGACGGTAATTTTCGATATCACCATAATTCCCATACGTGTTCCTGAAATTATTTCTTTCCTGCTCACTTCCTCTTGACCGCTCGTATTGGTAGCTAACGAAGTCATAGGGACTCATCACCTCAAGCTTGTTGGCGAGATTCCTTACTCCCGCAAAACCATTGTAGCTCACGGTGGTCTTCATTTCTGAGCCCCCTTTGGTGGTGATGATCACCACTCCATTAGCGCCTCTCGCACCATAAATCGCAGTAGCGGAAGCATCCTTCAACACATCAATGGATTCTATATCCTGTGGAGAAAGCACGGAAAGGGCATTCTCCACCTGTACACCATCCACTACATACAATGGGGAATTGTCTTGGGTAATGGATCCGCCACCCCTTACACGGATCAACACATCTGCATTTGGCGAACCTTCGGTTCCAGTGACTTGCACCCCAGCCAATCGGCCTGCCAAAGCTTCTCCCGCGGAATTTAGGGGGATATCTGCCAGTTGTTTGGCCCCAACGGAAGAAACGGAACTCGTAAGATCCCTTCTTTCTATGGAAGCATAGCCCACCACCACATATTCGGATAGTGTAGAAATGTCCTCTTCCAAGACCACATTGATGATGGTTTGGTTTCCTACCAAAATCTCCTTTCTCACCATCCCAATAAAGGAAAATACCAAGGTGGCATTGGCAGGTGCCGAGATGCTAAATTTGCCATCAATGTCCGCAGCCACGCCGATCGCTGAGCCCTTGACCAAAACAGAGGCTCCGGGAATCGCCTCGCCATTTGGGGAGGTAACCGTCCCTGTTACCAGATTTCCCTGGGCTGCCAGTGGACCTGTAAAACAGGCCAAGAACAAGGCACCAAGCAAAACCATCCGCAAAATTGTGTGAATTTTAAACGTATTGTTCATTTCAAATTGTTATAGGGTTTTTGTTTGATAAAGTAGAATTGGGTACTGGGAGTACCTTGTGTTTAGATCTTGGAGATTTCCTAGCCACTTAGGAACAGGGGAAGAAAAAAGAATTCGGCATTCATGAAGTTCGGGTTTAGGGTTTATTGAAATGTTCATGCGCGGTCAATTTTTTTTATCAATTTGCGCAATCGATTGCATAATAAGGAATATTTCTTTTACCCGCAAGATTTCCTGAAATATTTTGTTCTATTTTTGTTTAAAATGAACTTTTTAATAGAATATCCAAAAATTTCCTCAAGACATAAGCGATTTTGGAGGAAATAAAAACGATTGGTTAGATTATTTTGTGCAATCGTTTACATAGCTTATTCAATGTCAAACTGCCTAAATTGAGGTTAAAATGATCCTAAAAAACTCTCTTTAAAAACCGATCCATCAAATCCGCAGTAGGATCAAACCAAGGTGAAAATAGCCAAAAAGTATGGGGACTGTTTTCCACCGTTTGCACTTCAGTATAAATCCCAAATGCTTCCATTTGGGCAATCACTTCATCCCGGCCCGCATGGAACCTTTGAAATTGGCTGTTGATAAATAAAATTGGCCTGGCAATTTCACTTACCTGAGATAGTGGTGAGGCCGCCTTCCATATTTCCGGGATTTCAGCATAAGTTCCTCCCAGCCAAAGGGCAGCCATCTCCCCTTCCTCAGATTCAGGATGGTGAAAAGCCAAGACGCCATCCATGTTGATGATGGCATGCACCTCACTGGAATTGGATGATAGTGAAGATTCCTCATAGCGGGATTGTCCATTCGTGAAGCCCACCAAATTGGCCAACTGTCCACCGGCAGAACTGCCAGAAACGGCAATTTTATTGCTGTCCAACCGAAATTGGTCCCCATTGGCCTTGAGCCACTTCACCGCATACTTGATGTCAAATACGGCTGCAGGGAATCGGGCTTCCAGCGAAAGCCTGTAATCCACCACTGCCGTCACATATCCTTTTGCTGCCAAAGCTTTGGCTAGTGGGATTTGTAAAGTTCTGTCCCCTGATTTCCAACCTCCACCATGCACCAATATTATCCCCGGAAGCAATCCTCCCTTCTTGTTTTCGGGATAAAAAACATCCAGTTGAAGAGCCCGATAGCCCAATTCTTTGTAGGCAATCCCCAACCTTTCCATGACTCCTGTCATGGGTGTATCTTCAACCGGCTTGATTTGCGGGTACTTTTTCTTTTCTTTCTGGTATGCGCTTCGGAGGGTGAAACTCGTGTCTACGGCATGCCCAAACCAATCTTGGCCATAGGCATTCTTGGATCCAAATTTCCCCGCAAAAATCAATTCCTTCTGGTATTTTTTCGACTCTTCCTCGGACATTTGGTATGACCAATCCACCCTTTTGGTCAAATTCGCGCCAGCCCCTTTGCTGCCAAACTCCCCATAATAGGTAGTTTGAGCCGTTTCAGGCCTTCCCCAATTGTCCCATCCTCCAGGCAAGATATGGCTTCCCATTTCACAATTGATGAACACGGTCTTGGCAAAGTCCCGCCAAGGTCTCCCCAAATAAACCCGGTCTATGCCCTCAGCTGCGGTCAATTTACAATCCTTGAAAACGTAACCGATTTCCACCCACTCTGGCGTGGACGCGGCAGTGATGAAAGAGTTGGATTTTGAATGGATTTCACAATTTTCGAACAAAGCCGTGGCCGACCCAAAAATGAAATCCGTAGTGCCTTCGATATAACAATTCTTGTAATACTGCCTGGAATTTTCACCTGAAGCAAACACCGTATCCTGGTCTCCTTTGAAATGACAATTCTCGAAAACCAAGCGGTCTCCTTCTGCATGCAAAGCCACGGCCTGCCCGACATTTCCAGCTGTATTTTGGATGGTCATATCCCTGAAAATCAATGAATTTCCCAGCACTTTCAGCGTATAAGAACCAAAGGTATCAAGCTTGTTTTTTCCGGTATGGTCATCAAAAGTGATGATCGTTTTTTCTGGCCCATCTCCCCTAAATGTCACATTGGTGATGGTGCCCGGGATTATCAGCTTTTCCTTGTAAACCCCCGCTTTGATATACACCGTAATCGGCTTGGGCAAATACACCCGAATCGACTCGATGGCATCTTGGATAAAAAGAAAATCCCCGGTTCCATCCTTGGCCACCACGATATCTTGCTGGACTTTTCCTTTCAAATCCTTGATTTGACCATCCTTGGGGTAGGCGTTGACGCTTTGCGAAAAAATATCCAAGGGAAGCAACAACACAAACCCTATCAAAAGTACAGACACAAAATTTTGGAGGAATCTATTTGAAAGCATGGTACAAGATTAATTCAATTCCAACAGTTTTTTCAATCCCACCTAAGATTTTTGAAAAGACTCCTAACTGCCATTCACTTTGAGAAGGATAGTAATGCTGGCCTTTCTGCATCTGGATTGGGATTCATGTTGGGCGGTACCTAAATTTATGAAATCATTTGGGATCCCCTATACCTGTACTTTTCAGTGTGGATCCGGTGTTTTTTAAGGTGATGTCCCCAAACCCTTCCCTATCGCACCAAAAAAATGCTTGACATGACCAATGCAAGGAATACCCTGTTTGATCAGCTGAATTCATTAAAGTACAGAGGTTATTTCAGACTGAAATGTAAATGCATAACAGGTGCGTAAGGTGGTAAATACCTGTTGCACATTTCTCCTATATGCCCAATATCCCGGAAGCAAACTTTCTTTCAGTATAAAGCACTGCCTTTGGCCCGGGTATTTCCTGCTTTGGAGTCAAATTGATTTGTGCTTGATTGGTTCAAAAGATGATTTTCGTCATGATTAAAATTGAGAAGTATCATAATTAAATAAATTCGGATATTAATATCCTTTATTATAATAATCTTAAATTTGAATCATAAAAAAACACCATGTTTTCAAAAGCCTGCAAGTACGCCATCAATGCCATGACCTATATCGCAACCCTGCCAAAGGAAAGGGATCGTGTGGGATTGAAGGAAATTTCAAAAGAAATCAATTCCCCTGAAGCATTTACAGCAAAAATACTTCAGGTTTTGGTCAAGGATCACCTTTTGACATCCATCAAAGGACCCAACGGTGGTTTTATGATGCGGGGCAAGTCAGAAGAAATTTTTCTGGGGCAAATCGTGGAGGCGATAGATGGGGATGTGCTTTTTACCGGATGTGCACTTGGTCTAGAACATTGCAATGGCCATCACCCCTGCGCAGTCCATCACAAATTCAAGGCAATTCGAGACCATTTAGCAGGCATGCTCATGACGACAAGCCTTAAGGAAGTGGCCTTTGGCATCAACAACGGGACGAATTTTCTTCGCTCATAAAACAAATACATGAACCAATGGAGATCTCGACAAAAAGAAAAGTAGGCGGTATTGTAGTAGAAAATTTTAGAACTGCCAAAGTATTTACCGCGCATGGCATCGATTTCTGCTGCAATGGTGGAATCAGCTTGGAAGAGGCCTGTGAGAAAAACAGTGTGGATATGGAGACGCTGCTTATCGAACTTGATCAAGTCACGCAAATGCAGGATAGCACCAATTATTCTTCCTTGGATCTCAGCCAGTTGATAGACCATATCCTGAACCACCACCACCGCTATGTAGAAAACACCATACCCGCCTTGAAGATCTACCTGGACAAGTTAGAAAAGGTGCATGGTGAAAAGCATCCAGAACTTAGTGAAATCCGCAAGGAATTTTATAGTGCCGCCAACGCACTCACTGCGCACATGAAAAAGGAGGAGCTTGTCCTCTTCCCTTATGTGAAAGCCATGGAAGATTCAAAGGCAAAGGGATTCCCACTTTCCAAACCCCATTTCGGCCATATTGATCATCCTATCCAAATGATGGAATCGGAACATGAAACCGAAGGTGACAGATTTAAGAATATTTCTGCGTTAAGCAACGGCTATACTCCTCCTGCTGATGGTTGTCAAACCTACAAGGTGACATTTGCTCTTTTGGAGGAGTTTGAGCTGGATTTACATACCCACATCCATCTGGAAAACAACATTTTGTTTCCCAAAGCCAAGGTCTTGTTCCAACATATCAATTCTTAAGCGATGAATCCGGAGAACCAAGCCATTGAAAAAGCCCTGATTGGGTCAAAAACAGTGCATCACCTCGCAAGACAATGGATGGGCTGGGCCGTCCTGTTTTTCTTGGTCAGCGCTGTTTTTGGGCTGATGATGCGGTATTTTTTCATTGGAGAGATTCCTTATTTCCAATTCAAAAACCTGCTCCATGCACATTCCCATGTGGCATTATTGGGTTGGGGATTTCTGTTGGTTGCGGGTCTGCTCGTATTTTTCTTTGTCAAAGATCAGAAAAGAATAAAAATTTACTTGAATCTGTTGCTTCTCAATGTAGTGGTAGTCATCGGTATGGCCCTGACTTTTCCGATAGAAGGCTATGGACTTTTCAGCATTGGGTTTTCCACCCTCCAGCTTTTTGTCGGTTATGGCTTTGCATTTTATTTTTTGCAAGACTTGAAAAAAACAGAAAAAAGCAATGCCACAAGCTTGATCACCTTCAGCATTTATTGGATGGTATTGTCCTCCATTGGTTTGTGGGCAATCGGTCCTATCGGGGCCACGCTGGGCAGACTCCATCCGCTCTATTTCATGAGTGTCCAGTGGTTTCTACACCTCCAGCTCAACGGTTGGTTTGTCTATGTTTTACTGGGTTTACTCCTCCATTTCCTAGGTGAAAAGGGTTTTAAAATCAACATCCCAAAGACCTTTGAATACCTTTTGCATATTTCCCTTTTCCTGACCTATGCATTGAGTGTTTCATGGAGCACACCCATGAAGGGGCTTTTGGGCATCAATGGAATTGGAGTGATTTTTCAGGCCATCGCCTATTTTTTTATCCTCAAACCCATTGTTCTTGTTTTGATTTCCGAATTCGAATTGGTGAAAGATTGGGCAACCAAACTGCTTTGGCTGGGAATCATTAGCCTCGGCTTGAAGGCGTTTTTACAGGGCTTATTGGTCTTTCCTGAACTAGCCCAAATTTCCTACACCATCAGAATGTTTGTTATCGGATTTATCCACCTGATCATGTTGGGGGCCATCACTTTCAGTTTGGGAGGAATTGCGCTGAAAAACAACTGGTTGCCAAGAGACGCTTCCTCTGGTTGGGGCTGGTTCTTCTTGGCCCTTGGCTTTCTCCTGTCGGAAATGCTCCTACTCGGGCAAGGCACCTTGCTGTGGTTGAAATTGGGCTTTATTCCCTCCTACCACTTCCTGATCTTCCTTGCTTCCACCCTATTTCCAATTGGTCTTTCGATCATTCTGTACCGCATACCCAAAAACAGCTCCCAAAATTTCGAGCATCAAAATGCCAATTCAACAAAAATCAACAATCCAAAAAACAAAAAACCTATGAAAATTTCAATGTTAGTTACAATAGTTGTATCGGTTCTTCTTCTGACCAGCTGCGGCGGCGGGAGTGAAAACCAGAGCACCTCAAAAGCACCAAGTGCGGAAAAAGTAGAAGCAGATCCAAGGGGAATCGGCGAAATAAAAAAAGTGGAATTGAAAGAAGCCATCGATGAGACCATGGCCAGCAATGGAAAAGCAATCGTGGACATGAAATGCACAGCCTGCCATCAATTGAATGACAAAAGGCTTGTTGGACCCGGTTTTCAGGGTGTTACCAACAGGAGGTCGCCTGAATGGATCATGAATATGATCACCAATGTGGAAGTCATGTTGGATGAAGATCCTGTTGCGCAAGCCCTTCTTGAAGAGTGTCTCACCAGGATGCCGAACCAGAACATTTCAATTTCTGAATCATACGAAATCCTTGAGTTTTTACGGAAAAATGATGAGGAAAAGGCTGGCGAAAGAGATGGGGCCGCTATTTAATATACAGTTTAAACCAAAAAAAAAATGAAAACAGGACAATGGCTTATGGCAGGTGCAATCGCAACGATTCTCCTGGCCCCCGGTTGCAAACCCAAAGGTGCACAAAGCGCCCTTTCGGGAGATGCTGCCAGCAAAGTATACGTAGCGCCAGGGCAGTACGATGAGTTCTACAACATTGTCTCCGGAGGATTCAACGGACAGATCAGTGTGGTGGGACTTCCCTCAGGAAGGGTATTGAAAATTGTCCCGGTTTTTTCTGTCCATCCGGAAAACGGTTGGGGGTTTTCGGAAGAAAGCAAGCCGATGTTGAATACTTCCCATGGATTCATTCCTTGGGACGATCTGCATCACATCGCTATTTCTACGACCAATGCAGAACATGATGGCAGATGGGCTTTTGCAAACGCGAACAATACGCCCAGAATTGCCAAGATAGACCTGACCACTTTCAAAACAACAGAAATCATTGAAATCCCCAACAGCGGTGGCAACCACTCCTCCCCATTCATCACTGAAAACACGGAGTATATCGTGGCGGGCACGCGTTTCAGTTTACCCACAGGGGACAATGTCGATGTACCGATCGCTACTTATAAAGAAAATTTCAAAGGAACGATAAGTTTTATCAGCGTAGACCAAGAGCATGGAAACATGGACATCGCTTTCCAATTAGATGCCCCACCGTTCAACTTTGACTTGGCAAGAGCCGGTAAGAAAAAATCCCATGGCTGGTTCTTCTTTTCCACTTATAACACCGAGATGGCCCATACGCTGCTGGAGGTAAATGCCTCGCAGAAAGACAAGGATTTTATCATGGCTGTCAACTGGAAAAAAGCGGAAGAATACATCAAGGCAGGCAAAGGCAAGAAAATCAAATCCCCTTACGTACACAATGTCTGGGATGAAGATACCCATACAGCCATTTCCACAGTCCGAGAAGATATTCTTTCCCTAGACCCAAGAGAACTGAAAGACATCGTTTATTTCATTCCCTGTCCAAAATCGCCGCATGGAACCGACACAGATCCCACTGGTGAATATATCATAGGCAGCGGAAAGTTAGCCGCCATTATCCCGGTGTTTTCTTTCACCAAAATGCTCAAGGCAATTGAAGACAAGAATTTCGAGGGCAATATTGATGGAATGCCCGTATTGAACTATGAGGCTGTTTTGCACGGCGAAGTCCTGAAACCAGGTCTTGGACCATTGCACACCGAATTTGACGGGAAGGGAAATGCCTATACCTCCATGTTTGTTTCCTCTGAAATCGTCAAGTGGAATATTGAAACACTTGAAGTATTGGATAGAGTACCGACTTTCTACTCGGTAGGCCATTTAATGATCCCTGGAGGCCCAACAGGAAAACCCCATGGAAAGTACATGGTTGCCTACAACAAAATCACCAAAGATCGCTATCTACCAACGGGACCTGAGCTGGCACACTCTGCCCAGTTGTTTGACATTTCGGGTGACAAAATGCAACTGTTACTGGATTTTCCAACCATCGGTGAGCCGCATTATGCAGAGGCATTTCCGGCGGCTTTGATCAAAGACAAGCAGGTGAAGTTTTATAAAATGGAAAAAAACAACCATCCAAGAGCGCTCAAGGGGATCAATGATGCCCGGGTGGAAAGAGATGGAAACAAGGTCCACGTCTATATGACTTCTATCAGGTCAAATTTCCGTCCTGACAACATCGAAGGAGTAAGAGTGGGTGACGAAGTTTACTTCCACGTCACCAACCTGGAACAAGACTGGGACGTTCCCCACGGATTTGCGATAAAGGGGGCCAATACGGCTGAACTCTTGATCATGCCAGGAGAAACCGCAACACTCAAATGGGTTCCGGACAGAGTTGGGATTTTCCCTTTCTATTGTACGGATTTCTGTTCCGCGCTGCATCAGGAAATGCAAGGGTACCTCAGGGTCTCTCCAAAAGGCAGCAACAACCCCATCACTTTCAGTACAGGAGTAGCCGAATAAATAAACCATCAATACCGCCAGTACAAACTGGCGGTATTATCCCCTTTTGAAATGGAAAAATTAAGCCTTCTCAACCGCCTTTTGGTTCTTACCGCATCATGTTTGATGGTCGCGGCATATTTCACCCCTTTATGGCAAATCAGTCTGTGGGCTCCCCAATATCCAGAGGGATTGAACATGAAAATCTGGATAGACCGGCTCAGTGGAGATGTGACTATCATCAACGGAGTGAATCATTACATCGGCATGAAACACATCGGAGATGAAATGTTTCCAGAGTTTCAATATATCATTTACATCATCGGCAGCATCATAGTTTTCGGGTTTTTAACGGCCCTTATTGCCAAGAGATGGGCACTTTACACCTTTTTCGGAATGGTCGGGCTGCTGGGTATCGGCGTATTGGTGGACATGTACCTTTGGGGATATGACTATGGACACAATCTTGATCCAACCGCAGCGATCAAAGTCCCAGGAATGTCATATCAACCGCCATTGATCGGATACAAAGAGCTCCTCAACTTCTTGGCATATTCAGGTCCCGATACAGGGGGTTGGATTTTGGGAGGTGCGGCTACCTTGGTGGTTTTGGCCATCATTATCGATTTTCGGAATAAATCCAAATTGAAAAACACGCTTCCATAATAGAAAATGTCATGAGAAATATAACCACACTGTGCTGCATCCTTATGTTTTTGGCCTCCTGTAATGTGGAACCCAGGGCCATCCGGTATGGAGAGGAAATCTGTCACCACTGCAAAATGAAGTTGATGGATCCGCACTTCGGTGCAGAAGTCCTCACAGAAAAAGGTAAAATTTTCATCTTTGACGATGTGAATTGCCTGATGACTTTCTTGGAATCCAATAAGATCCCCGCTGAAAACATCAAGAAAATCCTGGTTGCGGATTATCACAGTCCAGAAAGCCTGATCGACGCCTCCAATTCTTTCTACCTGAAATCGGAGCAATTCAAAACGCCAATGGCAAGCAGCATTGCGGCATTTGGAGACTATGAAACACTCAAAGAATACAAGACCAAACATGGCGGAATCTACTTGGCTTGGGGGGAATTAATGACACAGTTTAAGTAAATGCAAAAAGTGGAAAGCTGGGATTATAAGCTGTACGCATGCATTGGGTCTAAATGAGAAGGACATGAAAGCAATAATTTTTATATGGACTTTGGCTTTGTTGGGGGTAATTTTTCCAGTCTTTGGAAACACCCTCCAAATAAAGCCCGGGCAATCTATTCAGGCAGCGATAGACAAGGCTGAGAGTGGGGATACCCTTTTGATCGCAAAAGGATTGTATCAGGAAAATGAAATTACCATTAGAAAACCGCTTACCTTGATCGGTCAGGATTTCCCTGTCATTGATGGGCAAAACAAAGGAAACATTATCCTTGTGGCAGCAGCTCAGGTAAATATCGTAGGACTAGAATTGATCAACACAGGTTTTTCCAACATGGAAGATTCCGCTGCGATCAAATTCTTTGACTCAGATGAGGCGACAGTGGAAAACAACAGACTGAACAATACTTTTTTTGGAATCCATTTTTCCAATTCAAAAAACATGCGCATTCGGGGGAATCAGCTTCGGTCCACCTCCGAGAAAGAATATCAAACCGGCAACGGCATCCATCTCTGGAAGTGTCACCATGCCACCATAGAAAATAATTTTGTCACAGGACACCGGGATGGGATCTATCTGGAATTTGTCACCAACAGCACCGCCATCAAAAACCTGATTGAAGACAACAAGCGATATGGACTTCATTTTATGTTTTCGCATGACAACAGCTACGTGGAAAACACATTTAAAAAAAACGGCGCGGGTGTCTCGGTCATGTATACACGGAACGTCCTGATGAAGGACAATATCTTTGAAGACAACTGGGGTCCGGGATCCTACGGAATCCTGCTGAAAGATATCTCCAACAGCGAAGTGACTGGCAATATCTTCAGAAAAAACACAGTGGGAATTTATATGGAAGGCAGCAGTAGGACAACGTTCAAAAACAATACTTTTAGAGAAAACGGTTGGGCTTTAAAATTGATGGCCAGCTGTGACGACAATACCTTTGTTGCCAACAATTTTATCGCCAATACTTTTGACATCAGCACCAATGGCAGCTTGATCCTCAATAAACTGACTGAAAACTACTGGGATAAATATGAAGGATATGACCTGAACAAGGATCAAATCGGTGATATCCCCTACCGCCCAATCAACCTTTACAGCGTGATCGTGGAAAAAATCCCTGCGGCGGTGATGCTTTGGAGAAGTTTTTTGATCGGTCTTTTGGATCGTATAGAAAAAGCAATCCCTTCCATCACGCCAGAAAACATGGTAGACAATTCCCCTAAATTAAGACCTTATGATTTCGGTAAACAACATCTATAAGAAATTCGGAAGCCTGGAAGTACTTCAGGACTTCAATCTCAATTTTGAAGCAGGAATCAGTTATGCCATGATGGGGCCCAACGGCTCAGGAAAAACCACCCTAATCAAAACGATCTTGGGCATGGTGATCCCCGATTCGGGAGACATTGAAGTCCAGGGAAAATCCATAAAAGGAGAATTTGCTTATAGGGCAAATATAGGCTATATGCCTCAGATCGGGCGATATCCCGGGAATATCAAAATTGGGCAGCTTTTCAGGATGATGCAGGACATGAGACCTGGAATAGAAAATTATGACATGGAACTTGTCCGAAATTTTGGTCTTGACGAGATGATGGACAAACCCATGCATACGCTCAGCGGAGGAACCCGCCAAAAAGTAAGTGCCTGTCTCGCTTTTATGTTTCATCCGGTCATCTATATTCTGGATGAGCCGACAGCAGGACTCGATCCCATGGCGGTGGAAGTCCTGAAGAACAAAATCAAGAAAGAAAGGGATCAGGGAAAACTATTTCTGATCACATCCCATATTTTGAGCGAACTGGAAGAGCTCACCACGCATGCCATTTACCTGTATGAAGGGAAGGTGTTTTTCAACAACAGCATCGAAGAACTCAAGGAAACCACTGGTGAAACCAAATTCTCCACCGCAATCGCCAGGCTGATGGAGTGGAGCTTGAAAAAACAACCTCAAAAAAAACCAAACCATGTTTAAGTTGCTAAAATATTCCCTATACGATATTGTGAAATCACGTTTTGCAATCTTGTACACTTTATTTATGGTGCTGGTGACGGTGTCTATTTACCAGATCAGCGAGGACCTGAGCAAGGTTTCCCTGAGTTTGTTGAATATCATGCTGATGATCGTGCCGCTTATCTCAGCGGTGTTTGCCACCACACATTTCTTCAATAACCTAGAATTCACCGAACTGATGCTTGCCCAACCCGTCAAAAGGCGGGATGTATTTCTCAGCCAGCTCTTGGCGGTGATCATCATGTTGAGTCTGGCCATCTTGATCGGTATAGGGCTACCTATGGCGATTTGGGGTGCCGAGAGTAGCTTATTGGTTCTACTCGCCGCTGGTATTGCGCTCAGCATTGTGTTCGCTGGATTGGCATTTTTGGCTTCTGTATTGACCCGTGACAAGGCCAAAGCGATCGGAATTACCCTTTCCTTTTGGATCTATTTCTCCTTGGTGTATGATGGGCTTGTGCTCTATGTGATCTATAGCTTTGCGGATTATCCTTTGGAAAAAGCCACGCTGGCCATGGTCATGCTCAACCCTGTGGATCTTGCCCGGATCATCATGCTGATGCAACTGGATATATCCGCACTGATGGGATATACAGGTGCCTTTTTTCAACAGTTTTTCGGCAGTGCAAAAGGGATCATGCTTACCTCAGGGGTTTTGCTGATTTGGATGGTCTGGCCGGTTTTGCTGTCTATGCGGATCTTCAAAAAAAAGGATTTCTAATTTGATCAGTTTTTGATTCTTCAGGGGGCTCTACCTACTCAAATAAGCCCTAAGCACCTGCAGACACAACATTCAATCTTTCAGGAATTTAACCAGTTCCGGAACCGTCCTTTTCAGCTCTTCCACAGCCAAATCACAGATTTTGAAAGCGCCGGTTGGAGAAAGATGGGTATTGTCTTCTTTTCCTTCCGGAAAGCGATTATAATCTCCGGGCCTGTAGTGGAGAAAAAGCTCCTTGGATTTTTCCACGCCGAATTGTTCCAAAAGCGCAATGGACTTTTTGTGCAAATCCCAGAGCGGGACACCCAATTCCGCCGCCACTTCTCTCACCACTTCCGAATACCGGCCATGGGTATCGGTCAATATCCCGTTTTCATCAAAACTCCTCCGCGAAATCGGCGTCGCCAATATGGCTTTCCCTCTTTTTTCTCTTGTCTCACGGACAAATCGAATCAGATTGGCTCTATAGTCCGTATCGGCAGCAGCATACCTGTCTTTGGATTCCGACTTCTGGTCATTGTGGCCAAATTCAATCAGGACATAATCACCGGGTTGAATCCGATTGAGCACCTTTTTCCATCTTCCCTCGCTTCTGAAACTTTTGGTGCTTCTTCCATTGACTGCGTGGTTTTCAAATCTGACCCCATCCTTGAAATAAAGTGGGAAAATCTGCCCCCAGCCTTTTTCAGGATTGCTCCCCGAATAGGGCTTGTCCGCCAGGGTGGAATCCCCAACCAAAAAAATGGTGATTTGGGATTTCTTTTGAAAGGCAGAAATCCCCAAAACCAAGGCAACACATGCGATCAATATCAGTTTTTTCATCATGTTTATTCGATCTTCACGGCATTTTTCGGCAATTCGGGAGCGTGGAAAAATTGACTTCCAGCAGCTTTGAAGTCCGCTTTTTGAAAAGTGATGTTTCCGGATTTTTCACCCAGAACACGAATGGGCGTCTCTCCATTTTCAGCAAATAAAAATCCCTTCACGGCAATGTTCTTGCTGTTGTATAGCGTCAGCGCCGCATCCATTGGTGAAATCACCTTTACATTGACCAATTCCAATCCATCCGTGTCCACCACGATGATTCCTTTTTTGGCTTCGAAAAAAGAATTTTCTAAGCGGACATTTTGCAGGTTCATTTCCGGCAAGCCCTGGAAATTGGCCGGCTGACCACTACCAGTAACATTAATGTTTTTCATGAAAATGTTCCTAAAAGCAGGTGTTTTTTCGGTCACAGGAATTAGCGTTTCGTCTCTCTTTTCCCTGTCAGCACTTTGCTCGGCTTCCAATACGGGTGAATTTCCTCCATAAAAAAGGTTGAAATTGATCGCATCCGTCGGGATATTGAGCATATCAATATCGGAAATAAAGATGTTTTCCACAACGCCCCCTCTGCCCCTTGTGCTTTTGAAACGCAATCCAACATCCGTCCCCATAAAGGTACATTGGGAAATATGGACATTTTTGACTCCGCCCGACATTTCACTTCCGATCACAAATCCTCCGTGACCATGATAGACAATGTTGTTTTTGACCAGCACATTTTCTGTGGGCATATTCCTGTCTCTTCCATCTTGGTCCTTTCCGGATTTGAAACAAATCGCATCGTCTCCCACATCAAAGGTATTGTTGTAAATCAACACATTCTTGCAGGATTCCAAGTCAAGACCGTCTCCGTTTTGGGAATACCAGGGGTTTCTTACACTGAGGTTCCGGATGATGATGTCCTCACTCATCAAGGGATGGATGTTCCACGCAGGGGAATTCTGGAAGGTCACCCCATCCAGCAAAATCCTTTTGCTGCTCACGATACTCACCATAACAGGCCTTAAAAAATCCCTGACTTTTTCAAATTCCGAAGGATCGATGAGATCCGGCACATTGAAACTGCTGCTGGAAATATAGCCTGTTCTTGACCCTTCAGTTGGAAACCAGATGTCTTTTTTTTCATTGAGAAAACCTCCTGAAGCCAAGAGTTTTTTCCATTGGGAATCGGTCATTTTACTGCGTTTGACCGGTCTCCAAGCATCTCCGTTTCCGTCTATCGTTCCAGATCCGGTGATCGCAATGTTTTCCACTTCAAGGGCATAGATCGGGGAAACGCAGCGTGTAGTATTCAAACCCTCGAAACTTGTTTCCACCAGGGGATAATCCTCAAAATCCTTGCTGAACAAAATCAATGCGCCCGCTTCCAAATGAAGGTTGATATTGCTTTGGAAGCGAATGGGTCCTGTCAACCAGATTCCCCGAGGAACCAAAACAGTGCCTCCCCCATTTTTTGCAACCGCTTCGATCGTTTTAGCAAAAGCCTCCGTGTTCTTTGTCAAGCCATCAGAAACGGCACCAAATTCCGCGATGCTAAGCAAAAAATCAGGAAAGCTTGTTTCCTTCACTTTTGGCATGTCAAACTCCACCCCGTCATAGATGGTTTGGATATTGATTTGGCTTGGTGAATTTTGGGCATTGGAGAAAGTATTGATCCCGATCAATAAATAAAAGAGGGATATCCAAAATGTATTTTTGCTTGTCATTTTCAATGGGTTTAATTTTTAATTTCTTTCCTATTTGGAGAACCTGAACCAGTCGATATCGACATATCCCGAATCGTTGGTCTTGGATTTTCTTGTGGCAAAAAGCCCGACTTTGGCCCCTATCCACTTTCCGGGAACAGCAGAAAATCGCTCTTCAACGGATATGAATTCCTGGCCGTTTTCGCTATAACTAAATGTTACCAAGCCACCCTTCTCTACTTTGACTCGAAAATGGATGTGGTGGGATTCCAATTTTTTGATTGTGATTTCTTGTTCCGGTTTGCCATGTTCCGCATCAAGACAGGTTACATATTTCAGATACAATCCATCTTTTTTACTTTCCAAACCAAGATACGCATAACTCATTCCCATCACAATCAGGCCGACTTGCTCATTTTCAAGCTTTTCATTTGGCGTAAAGGTCAGGGAAGTGGTTGTGGTAAATTCTTCTGCTGGGAATTTCTGCAACAAAAGATTGGGGGCATCCCACAGGTTTTTGGCATCCTCTGGGATTTGATCCGTGTAGAGGCGCAATTGTCCTTTTGCCGGATTGGAAAATGCCCAAGTGGCCTTTGGATTGGCATGCCACTGCCACTGCATTCCCAATTCATTCCCTTCAAATTCATCCGTATCAGGAGGTGTCATGGCAGGAAAGGATTTTCCGACATTTGGTTTTTTGTGGATCAAAACGGGTTGTCCCGTTCCATCACCATCATTATCCTCACCCATTGTCGGCCAATCATTTTTCCAGGACATGGGTTGGAGGTGGACAATTCTTCCATAAGCATCTTTGTCCTGAAAATGGACAAACCAATGCTCCCCATTTTTCAATTCCACCCATCCCCCTTGATGGGGACCATTGATTTCGGTTTCTCCTTGGGCCAAGGCAATATGCTCCTCATAAGGACCATATGGGTTTTTTGATCTTAAAATCAATTGCCAGCCTGTGGAAACCCCGCCAGCCGGGGCGAATATATAATAGTAGCCATTCCGCTTATAGAACTTGGTTCCCTCCACTGTTGGATGATTTTCATGTCCATCAAAAACCAATTTTCCTGCTCCCGTTGTTTTCGTCCCTTCCGCATTCATAGGTTTTACAACCAATACGCTCTTGATTCCTGCACGACTTCCGGCATAGGCATGAGACAAGTAGGCTTTTCCATCCTCATCCCAAAGCGGGCATGGATCAATCAATCCGAGACCAGCTTCCACCAAAACAGGTTCCTCCCAAGGCCCTGCGGGATCTTTGGTTTTTACCATATAGATCCCAAAATCCGGATCACCCCAGTAGATGTAATATTCGCCTTTATGAAATCGAATCGCGGGTGCCCATACTCCGTTGCCATGTTGTGGTTTGCTGAAAAAATCCAAGGGAAGTTGTCTTTCTAGGGCATAACCGATCAGGTTCCAATTCACCAAATCCTTGGAATGGAGAATTGGAAGCCCAGGAACGGCATTGAAACTCGATGCTGTCATGTAAAAATCATCTCCCACCCGACACAAATCCGGATCTGAATAGTCGGCATGTAGAATTGGGTTGATATAGGTCCCATCGCCCTGATCAGCTACCCAAACCTTTGAGATGGGCCCTTCCTGTGCGGAAATAATCCCTATAAACAGGAGGTTGAACAAAAAAGTGGAAAGGATTGGTTTTGTGAATTTCATGGATTATTTTTTGGATACTTATTTTAATTGATCAAATCCGAAATATGGTCACTTCAGCGGATTCCAACCGTCATTTCCCTTCAGAATTTCTTTCGCGGCAAAAGCTTCGGCTTGCTCGGCACTTAGTTGGCGTGACCAGGACTCCCTTGATGAAGCATTGGCTCCAGGTCCGCTGGAATTGAATTCCGCATAGAAACTCGTCCTTTCCGCCTGCGGTTTGTTCCAATTGTGCCAGCCTTCCTTCCGTATATGCTTCCCCATCTCACAGTCGATAAAAACTGTCTGGGCATATTCTCTCCAAGGCCTTCCGAGGTAAACACTGTTTTCGGGCGCATCTCCAGTCAACTTGCAATTGATAAATACAAAACCGTGTTTGGTGCTCACTTCCGTGGATGCCGCGGTGATGTATTGGCCTCCTTTTTTGGAGAAGATTTCGCAGTTTTCAAATACTACAGTGGACCAACCAAAGATAAAATCAGTGGTGCCTTCAATGTAACAATCTTTGTAGTACTGTCGGCTGTATATGCCATGTGGGTAGAGAGTATCCTGAAAACCCAAGAACCTGCAATTTTCGAAAATCACTTTGTCGCCATCTACTCTGACGGCAACTGCCTGACCAACGGGTCCAGAGGAATTTTCAAAAGTGATGTTTTGGGCGTGGAATCCATCGGCGAACACATAGAAACTGGTGGAGCCTGTGGTGCCCATTTCCTCTCCGAATTTGTTTTTCTTTTTCGAAAAATCATCATAGGTCAGCAAAGTTTGCGCTGCACTTTCCCCTATCAGTTTCACATTGACTTTGGAAGCAGGCAAAACCAACTTTTCCTTGTAGGTGCCATTTTTCAAAAAGATGGTCGTGACCGTATTCCTGAAATCCGGCACCGGCATAAAGGCTTCCTGAATGGTGGTGAAATCCCCCGATCCATCTTGGGCTACCGTGAAATCAAACTCTTGCGCTTTTGCCCAAGAGAGGGAAAAGCACAAGAGCAGGAAGAAAAATACAGTTTTAAGATTCAAATCAATTTTTGTCTAAGGATTCATATTGAAGGGAAGCCAAGATAAAAGGGCCAACTCCTTTGGGATCATTCTCCCGGATTTCTTCCCCTACATAATATTCATAGGATCCGTCTCTATAAGGATTTCCACCCAAACCAGCCACGCCACATACGTTCGTGATGGTGATGCCTCCATCGGCATCTTCTCTGATAAATTCCTTTAGAATTCCCTCATAAGCCTTCACACCTGCATCCCTAAATTCTTGATCCAGATATCCATTCTTGGCTCCTTTGATCAGAAAATAAGCAAACATACTGGTCGCGGAGGATTCCAAGTAATTACCTGCTCTGTCACCCTGATCAATCACTTGGTACCATGTGCCTGATTCGTGCTGATACTTCACGATTCCTTTGGCCAGTTTCTGTGCGATAGAAACAATTTCCGCCCTTTTTGGGTGATCCTTGGGCATGTCGTCCAGGACATCCACCAAAGCCATAGCCAACCAACCGATACTTCTTCCCCAATAATTGGTGGAAAGTCCGGTTGCTGGGTCTGCCCATTTTTCGGATTTACTTGCGTCAATGGCATGATGGAAAAGGCCTGTTTCCGGACTGTAGCAATGCTTGTCGATGAGGTGAATTTGCTTGGCGACATCATCAAAAAGCGCCGGCTCGTTGAATTCAACGGCATATTTGGACAAAAATGGGGAACCCATATAGATGCCATCCAACCACATTTGCTGGGGGTAGATTTTCTTGTGCCAAAATCCGCCATCTGAATTTCTCGGATGCTCCCGCATCTGATCCCTCAATTCCTCAATGGCAAGCTTGAATTTCTCCTCTTTGGTTTCCTTGTAAAGTTCGATCAGGAATTTCCCGCCATTGACCCTATCAATATTGTAATCGGATTTCTTGTATGTTTTAATCACTCCATTTTCATCGATCATAAAATCGACAAAGTGCCTGACATAATCCATATACTGCTGATCACCTGTATTTTCCCAAACTTTCAGCATTGAAGACATCACCAAGCCGTGGGTATATTCCCATTTGGGTTTTTCGTTGAAGTCGAGCGTCCATCCTTCGGGATTTCGTTTGATTTCGGATTGGGCCATCCAACTGGAGTATTTGGGTTTAGGGCTTGTTTCCTCCTCCTGTTGAACCAGCTTGGCATCTGAAGTTCCTCCGCAAGAAGTTCCTACGAGCAAAAGTGCAAAAGCCAATATGTTTAACCCTCTGATTTTAAGTCTTATGTTCATATTTTGGGCATGTTTGGGATGGTTAAAATCCAGAAGCTGTTGCCAACTTCTGGATAGTTAATTTATATTGAAATTAATTATAACCCTCATTTTGGGTAAACTCATTTTTGTTGGTCACCGCATCCAACTGAGATTGCGGAATTGGCCTTAAGACATGGTAAGGCCTGATGTTGGCAGCGGCATCTGGATTCCAGGCTTGTACCCTTTCCACCAATTTACCGGTACGTTTCAGGTCAAACCATCGCTGTTGCTCGCCAGCAAATTCACGCGCCCTTTCATCCAGGATCATGTCAATGTCCAATTCCGCCGCAGAGATTTCCATTGCCTCTTCAAAACCAGGTAACGCTGCTCTTCTTCTCACTGCATTGAAGTGATTGACCGCTTCACCCATATTGCCCAGATTCATTTCTGCTTCCGCAACGATCAGGAACATTTCGGCAAGCCTGATGACGAAGGCATCCCTTTTCCCCTGTTGCTGGGAAATGGTGAGTCTGGATGGATCCAAAAATTTCTTCAGTGACATGTATCGGTCCCTTACCAATGGCGCATCGTTTGGCCCATAGGTTCTGCTTCTGTCGATGATGTTGTAATTTTTTTCATTCTTTACCGATTGTGGGATGATTTTTTTGGTAACAAAGATGGCTGTATCACCCAAATTCATGCCCGCAGGTGCATTTTTCGAATTATTAGCATACCATACAGTCTGGAAAGTGGCATTGAATCTGGCGTCTTTTGTTTCATCAAATAAATCCAATAAATGCGCTGTAGGCATAAATCTGGCGAAAGGCCGACCATTGTTGATATCCCTCAACATCCCCGGCATCTGGTCATAGGTCATCAAGAAAAACAGATGGGAATTGTTTCCACCATCTCTCAATAGGATATCTCCATCTGGATTTTCCAACTCCCTGTTCAGGACCAAATCAGCCGTGAAATTCACCAACCAAACCACCTCGGAATTGCGGACGTTATTAATATTCCATAAATCAGCGTAGTTGGCTACAAGTGAATAATTATAATCGTTGATGACATTTTTTGCCAACCTAGCCGCTTCAGCATTGTTTCCCCTGTACAGGTGCATTCTGGCCAAAAATGCTTCCGCCGATGGTTTGATTACTCGACCATAATCCGATGTGGTGGCGGGCAGATTGTTGACAGCAAAATCCAAGTCCTCAAATATCTGGGCATAAAAGGTCTCGATAGGAGTCTTGTTCGCAGTGGACTCGATTGCCGTTACTTCTGTGGTAGTGAAATGGACACCGCCCCATGTTTCCACAATGTGCCATAAATAAAACGCCCTCAGAAACCTTGCCTCTGCTTCTCTGATTGGCTTAAGCGTGCTGCTCAGTGGCGAGTCACCGATTCTTCCGATCACAGAATTGGTCGTATTCAAAGCCGAATACAGTCTCGTCCAGTAAAATCCGATCGGGGCATTTGCACCTTGCAAGTCGGAATTATACAAGGCCACGGGAGGATTTTCCATTCCATTTCCCCGCGTAAAAATATCTGTTCCCGTCTCTGTCAGGGCGATTCCGTTTTCTTTGCCATACCAAAACCGCATAGGTGTATAGCAGGAATTGACCAATGCCTCCATTCCCTCGGCCGTAGCATAATAGGCATCTGCAGTCAGCCCGGTCTTGTTGTCTTCCTCCAGGAAGCTTTCACAGGAAAAGATGGTGGAAAGCAAAAGCAATCCCATTATTTTATATAAAGCTGTTGATTTTTTCATGATGTTGAATTTGAAGTTGACTAGAAATTTATAAATCTATGTTGAGCCCGAATACCATCTGTCTGGTCATTGGGAAACTTAGATTTCCGCCTCTTTCTGGATCGTACGGACCCATATTGCTAAACACAAAATAATTTTTGGCAGTGGCATAAAATCTCAACCGTGACACTTTTAATCTTTCTGTCACTGCGGTTGGGAAATTATACCCAACAGTTACATCCCTGATTTTTACGAAAGATCCATCCACATATTGAAGGGTCGAATAATAACGGGTACTCGCTCTGCTTGTCCCTGCATTTGGTCTTGGATAATCATTTGTTGGATTTTCCGGCGTCCAATAATCCAGCTTTGGACCATTTTCCAAACCGTCGATTTTATAGGAACCTGCAGCTTCGCTGACAATCATCTGTCCTTGTCTGGCATAGATGAAAAATGACAATTCCACTCCTTTATAAGTCACTCTATTGTTGAAACCTAGGGTGAATTTTGGGACTGCGCTACCAATGATAACCCTGTCTTCCGGCGTGATCAAACCATCACCGTCTTGGTCCCGAACCCTTACTTCGCCAGGTAGCTGTTGATTTACAGCAGCAGCATCCTCTTCTCCCAATTGCCAGATTCCAATCTTTTGGTAGTCATAAAAAGAATTGATGGGATGTCCCACAAACCAGCCATTGGCCAAATCCCGATCGCCGTCCACCAATTCCATAATGGATTCTTTGTTGCTGGAAAAGGTGATGTCAGAATTCCACCTGATGCCATTCATGCGGTCTACATTGATGGTGCTGATAAGTGCCTCAATTCCCCTGTTTCTCACTTTCCCTACATTGTCCCATGAGGAAGAAAAACCTGAAGTCGTCGGCAAGGCCCTTTGCATCAATAAATCCTTGGTGTCTTGCTGATAGGCATCAATTGAACCAGTAATCCTGTTGTTGAAAAACCCGAAATCCAAGCCAAAATTGGTCGTGGCGGTGGTCTCCCAGGAAAGTGTCGGCGCGGAGATCAAGGAAGGATAAAAACCAAAAGCTGGACTTTCGGCGGTTCCCCTGTCAAAAGCATATGTACTTTTGGAAAGACCACCCAATGTTTGGTAAGGATTTACCGCACTGTTGCCTGAAATCCCATAACTCGTCCTGATTTTAAGATCTGTTAAACCTTCCATATTTTGTAAGAAACTTTCTTCTTTCAGTATCCATGAAAGCGCCGCAGATGGGAAATAGCCCCATTTGTTCCCCTTGGACAATACCGAAGACCCATCAGAGCGCATCAATAAAGTCAAGAGATATCTGTTTTTGAATTTGTAATTCACTCTTCCGAAGAAAGAAGCAAGAGAACGCTCTTCCAAAGAACTTCCAAGTCGGATACCTGTTTGTGATGCACCAAGATTATTGAAGAGCATCGTTGGAGAAAGTAGGTTGCGGCCTTCGGCAAAATAGTTTTCCGAACTTTCGGTCCAAATACTTGTTCCCAACAATCCCTGCCATTCATGATCTCCGGACACATAGGTGTAGGTGGCAAAATTCTCCCAAGTAGTCCTCGAAAAGGAATTGTTGTCCGCACGAGCGAGTGACAATCCATTTGCACCCGTTGCTATGGTATTGGTAGCAGCAAATAATCCCCTTCTCATCGTAATGGCGTCGATTCCCAATCGGGAAGTAACAGTCAGATTTTTGGTAGCATTCCAGTCAAGGCTAAGGTTTCCAAAAAATCTTTTGTTCAGCTCATTGTCCTCGAAGTTGCCGCGGACCTGGTCCATCAAAGGATTCAAAGTCGATGCATCTCCCACGGGAAAAGTATTGACATTTCCTTCACTGTCGAAAGGCATTCCCAATGGACTCATTTTATTTGCCTGATTCATCGGATCCGTTCTTCGGTCTTGGTCTTTCATGGTGTACATTAGATTGGTCGTGAGTTTCAAATTGTCCAAGACCTTATAATCTACCGTCAGCCTACCGCTATATCTGTTCAACTCATCTCTTTCCAAAAGCCCTTTTTCATTGAAATATTCCATAGAAAAGTAATAAGTGGCCTTGTCTGATCCACCCGAAGTGCTGATTTGATGGTTTTGTTGACTACCAGTTCCCAAAAGCTGTTGAGCCCAGTCTGTGTACCTGCCGTTTTGGAAATTCTCCAGTTGCGTTGGGTTGAAGATCTTTTCATCATCTGCAGGACTGTTCCACTCCCCTACGGTTCTTCTGGATTCCCGTCTCAGGTCCACCCACTCAGGTCCTGTCATGATATCTGCATAGCCGCCTAGGGTTTGAACGCCGTAGTAACTGTTCACCGAAATTTTACTTTTACCAGAAGCCCCTCTTTTGGTAGTGACCAAAATCACACCATTTGCACCCAAAGTACCATAAATGGCCGTGGCAGAAGCATCTTTCAACACCTCTATCGAGGCAATGTCGTTTGGATTCACATCCATGTTTGGACCATAAATGATCCCATCCACAATAATCAAAGGACCGTTGCTCGCATTGAGGGATCGATTTCCCCTGATGGTGAAATTAAGTCCCGCACCGGGTTGTCCACTCGCTTTGGTCAAATCCAAACCCGGAACTTTTCCCTGCATGACCTCCAAGGCATTGGTGACGGGAATCGCAGTGAGGTCTTTGTCCCTTATGGAGACCACCGAACCCGTCAAGTCTGATTTTTTGACCGTTCCATATCCCACGACTACGACTTCACCCAAATCTTGGGTATCGGTCTGAAGGGTTACATTGATGGTATTTTGATTGTTGACCTGAACTTCCTGGGTATTGTAGCCCACATAGGAAAAAATCAGGATACTGCCAGTACTTGGCACCTCGATAGTGTAGAGTCCATCAACATCTGTAATTGTTCCTTTTTGGGAATTCTTGAGCAAGATGGTAGCACCGGGAACAGGAAGATTGTCATCTCCTGACATGACTTGTCCCTTTACCAGAATTTGCTGTGCAAAAGACATGGAAGGTAACAATCCCAGGAAAATTAGGGAGAGAACAAAAAAAGCCTGGGACCTGATTTTGTTTTGGAGAGGGAGGAAAACAGGATTCCACCTTGATTTGAGCTGATGTTGCATTGTGCGCATTTGGGTTAATTGAGGGTAAATTGTTTGATTTATATTAGGTAGTTGAATTGATTTTTCAAAAGGTGACGACAAGTGGATTCGACAGCTCTTCCACTACCTGATCCATGTAAATTTTAAAGCTTTCCTTGTCTTGAATCCCACCTTTTTCCTGTTCCCAAGCAGCGAGGAAATAGTAGGTAATGGTATTGCTTTCAGGTTTGAGGACCACTATATGGGAATGCTTGTCTTGGGTAAGCTCCATTTTTTGGGCACTTGGATAAATAACCGCAATACCGAGTTTGTCCTCGGCCAAACTCTGCGGCCCATAAGTAGCCAAATATTCAAAGGCCAATCCTTCTCCCCCAGTCATGACTTCGGCTTTTTGATCCTTGATCAGCCCGGTGGCAAAATTCCCGATTTCATCGGAACTGTTGAGCATTTGCTTGCTGAGCCTAGTTCCGGAGTGGATGCTCAAATTGGAGGTGATGGTGGTCTTGGAATCACCCAAATCCCATCCATAATATTTTGTTTCGATGGAAGAATAAACAGGACCATTGTTCCTGACTGCGGCATAGAGGCTGTCGGTGACATCAACCCTTTTGGCTTGTCCATCGATAAAGGTGGCAATCGAACCTACACCGAGTGAACTCCCGACTTTCAACACATCCATTCCCCAATCCGACATGTCGTGGTAGGAGTCAAAATTGTCATGACCTACCCTCTGGAGAATGGGTTCCGGCACTTTCTTGCCAAAAACATCCACGCCATTTCTCCAATCCAAATAAAATCGGTAGCCCACCTTGTTTGATTCCCAACCCGGGCCTTCGTATCTGATAAACCAGGAATGATCGGTATGCTCAGCTGGCACATGCAATTCATCCACGTTTTGGAATGTCCCTCCCATATACACTCTGTTTTCAAAATGACCATCCACTTTGTGTGAAAGTTCTGCTTGGGTGAGTTTGGGATAATCTCGGGAAATTTCATTTTCGGAGTGATAGGCAATTTGGATCGACATTGTCTCTTTTGGCCCTATAAAAGGCAACACAAAAACAATCCCGATTTCATGCCCTTTGTCATTGTATTGAGAAGGGATTTCCATTTCGCCATTTTTCACCACAAAGCCTTTGGCGTTGAAATTTGGATACTTGCTGAGCAGGTCCTTCTCGTTCATATAAACCATCACATCGCTTCTCTCCCGATCCAAAGGATTGAAAACCTCCAAATCCATGGTGTCTGAAAATTCGGAAAGCTCTTTTTCGGGCGATCCACAGGAAAAGAGCACAAAGCTGAGGGCAAGAAAAATGTAGAAATTTAAAAGTTGGAAACAAGTAGCAGGTTTGTTCATGAAGGATTTGAGGTTAGAAGTTTTTTGTGTTCCTGTCAATGGCTTGAAAACGAAAATTGGGATTTGCGCAACATTTGCACAAAAACAATCAATTAACAACCTATTGAGCAATCGATTGCACAATAAAAAGAGAATATTCGAAATAAAAAATAAAGCCCTTACTTTTTTCTTGTGGGAACCGTTTAAAAGATTACATCTGGTATAAAAAGAAATAATATATGGCTGATCCTGTTTTTACGTGTTGAAAAAAATTTAGTCTTTTCATTTGTTTTTTGAGAAATTATTCAAGTATATTGCGCAAACGATTACATTAAATAAACTGCATGCATACCTTTATCCATACCCGATACGCCAACCATCCCGCTGATGTCAAAAATTATGACACAAAAGCTTTGCGGGAGCACTTTTTATTGGAAACCCTTTTTGTTCCCAATGAAATCCACGGAATTTACACCTTGAATGACAGATTGATCGTGGGGGGAATCCATCCCAAAAACGCTCCAGTTCAATTGGAAACAATCGACCAACTCAAATCCGAATATTTCCTCGAAAGAAGGGAAATCGGAATCATCAATGTTGGGCAAGCAGCTTCAATCGAAGTAGATGGTACACAGTATACGCTAGCACACAAAGAAGCGCTTTACATTGGCAAGGGCGCTAAGGATGTCATTTTTCATCCCGCGACTGAGGGTGAAACCTTGTTTTATTTCAACTCCGCCCCCGCCCACAAATCCTATCCCACCAAAAAAGTGGGGCTGGAAGATGCCGAAGTGGTCACCTTGGGAGCCTTGGAAAACTCAAACCATAGAACGATATACAAGTTGTTAGTCAATTCGGTAGTGGAAACCTGCCAATTGCAAATGGGAATGACTTTGCTAAAACCTGGGAGTGTATGGAACACCATGCCAGCGCATACCCATGACAGAAGGATGGAAGCTTACTTTTATTTTGACGTTCCGGAAGGACAGGCAGTCTGTCATTATATGGGCCAACCAGAGGAAACCAGACACCTTTGGATGAAAAATAACCAAGCAGTCATCTCGCCGCCTTGGTCGATTCATAGTGGCGCGGGAACTTCCAATTATACATTTATATGGGGAATGGCAGGCGAAAACCTGGACTATGGAGACATGGATATCGTAGCCCCTACTGAATTATTCTAAATATGAAAAACCTATTTGACCTAAGTGGAAAAGTTGCATTAGTCACCGGAGCAACCCACGGATTGGGAATGGCCATGGCCAAAGCGCTCGCCCTTCAGGGTGCGACTTTGGTCATCAATGGCCATACCCCTTCCAAAATGGAATTGGCCCTGCAGGAATATGCAAAAGAAGGGATCTTTCCAAAACCTTACCTCTTTGATGTGTCCGATGTGGCGCAAGTCGCTGAGAACATTTCAAAGATCGAAACCGAAGTTGGCCCGATAGATATTCTGGTGAACAATGCAGGCATCATCAAAAGGGTACCCGCCTTGGAAATGGATCCTGAGGATTTCAGGAAAGTCATCGACATGGATTTGGTTTCCCCTTTTATTGTTTCCCAACGCGTAGCAAAAACCATGGTGGAACGAGGAGGAGGAAAAATCATCAATATTTGCTCCATGATGAGTGAATTGGGTCGGGACACCCTCAGTGCCTATGCATCGGCCAAAGGTGGATTAAAAATGTTGACCAGAAATCTTGCCACTGAATGGGCAAAATACAACATCCAAGTCAATGGAATAGGCCCTGGCTATTTCGCAACGGAACAGACCGCCCCCCTTAGGGTACCGGGAAATGCATTAAATGAATTTATAATCAGCCGCACACCTGCAGGGAAATGGGGCGACCCGGAGGATCTTGCAGGAGCTGTTATCTTTTTGTCCAGTAAATCCAGCGATTTTGTCAACGGACAGATTTTATATGTGGATGGAGGGATATTGGCTACGATTGGGAAGCCTAGAGACTAAAAAACGAAGTTGACTGAAGTGAAAATTTAAGGGTATCTTCCACACCATCTGCCCTGCTTGGTGAAGGCAGACTGAAGGATTTTCATTGACGTTTTATTTTCCAAGTCCTGCTAGATACAAAAGATGGATTCACTAAATTCAGCAAAATTATAAAGACAAGCCCGCCAACTTTCGGTTTTGAAATGCAAATTGCTTTTAACCCGAAAAACGCCTTAGGTTTCCCAAAAGGGTTGGAACTGCAAGAAATTCAGACTGTTTGAAGAATAATGCAGTTTACCAATATGGTGAGGTCCAAAATCACAAACAAAGACGGATTGTTAGGTAATTTCAGGCTGGAAAGAATAGGTAATGCGCCACACGGGTTAAACAATTCAATATGAAAAAGGGTAAATCTACCATCCATGATATCGCGGAGAAACTTGGAATCACCGCATCCACGGTATCCCGTGCACTGAATGATCACCCCCGGATTTCAGAAAACACCAAAAAACTGGTGATCAAAATGGCCCGGCAGTTGAACTACCAACCCAACAACATCGCCTCTGCCCTGCGCAGTGGCAAGAGCAAGTTGATCGGTGTAGTCGTTCCAACCGTAAACAGAAATTTCTTTTCCTCCGTCATCCGGGGAATTGAGGACATTGCCAACACCCTGGATTATAAGGTGATTATTTCACAGTCATACGAAGACTATGAAAAGGAAGTGCAGACTGTTGAGGCGCTACTCAATGCTAGGGTGGATGGAATCATCGCTTCCATTGCCAAAAACACGGAAAAATTCGACCATTTCCAGAAAGTTTTGGACAAAGGGATTCCACTTGTCCTATTTGACAGGATCACCAATTCCCTTGAAGTCAGTCAGGTGGTGATTGATGATCATTATGGCGCTTATCAGACAGTGGATCATTTGATCCAACAAGGTTGCAAACGAATTGTACATTTTACCAGTCCAAAAAAAATCAATATCTACAAAGAAAGGTTGCGGGGATACATGGATGCCTTACAGGACCATTCGATTCCCTTCGACCCTTTGTTGATCGAAGAAAGCAATATGCAGCTCGAAGATGGCAGGCAGAGCATGTTGAACATTCTTGAAAAGAACATACCCTTCGATGCCGTGTTTTCTTCCTCGGATTATGCAGCCATGGGCGCCATGCAGGTGCTCAAGGAAAGGGGATTCAAAATCCCCGAACAAGTAATGATGGCCGGGTTTGGAAATGAGCCCTTCACCTCTTTCACAGATCCTCCCCTGACTACCGTAGACCAAAAAAGTATTCCCATGGGGAAAGAAACCGCCGAAACATTTTTCGAATTGCTGAAATCCGACCAAAAAAAGGACTCCCCCCAAAAAACAGTATTGAAACCTGAGTTGATCATCAGAAGATCAAGCCAGAAAAAATAATCAAAACATTTTATATTATGCATTCACCCGTAATTGAACAAAACAGGTTTTTGACTCAGGATTTTCTTCTCAAAACTGATTTTGCCAAATTGCTTTACCATGATTATGCGGCCAAACTGCCCATCATCGATTACCACTGCCATTTATCTCCCCATGACATTGCCACCAACCGAAAATTCAACTCCCTCACGGAGATCTGGCTGAACGGCGATCACTATAAGTGGAGAGCGATGAGGACTTTGGGTATTTCCGAACATTTCATTACCGGGAAGGCAAGCGACGAAGAAAAATTCCAAAAATGGGCGGAAGCAGTTCCCTATACACTGAGAAATCCACTGTATCATTGGACACATTTAGAATTGCGGCGTTATTTTGGAATCGAGGAATTGTTGACTCCAAAAACCGCAACGAAAGTATATGGAGAGGCGACGGCACTTTTGCAGGATCCGGAATTCCATACCCAAGGCTTGTTGAAAAGGATGCATGTGGAAACCGTTTGTTCTACTGATGATCCCACGGATTCTTTGGAATACCACATCCTGGCCAAGAAAAACAAGGTCCCAACCAAACTCCTTCCCACATTCAGGCCAGACAAGTCTTATGCGGTAGAAAATCCAGGAAGCTATGTAGCGTATCTGAACCTTCTTTCCGATACCAGTGGAGTGGAAATTTGCAGGTATTCGGATTTATTGCAGGCTCTGGAAAACAGGATTTCCTTCTTTCACGACATGGGAGGAAGACTTTCGGACCATGGTTTGGAGCAACTATACTTCTTTGAGTTGGGAACCTTTGACGTGGAAACACTTTTCAGGAAACTTCAGGAAGGAAAAACCCTACAATCCAAAGAAGTAGACTACTTCAAATTTCACACCTTGGTGGAGTTGAGCAAAATGTACCATGCCAAAGGCTGGACACAACAGTACCACTTGGGAGCCCTACGCAACACCAACGACAGGATGTTGCGCACTTTGGGTCCGGATACGGGATTTGATTCCATTGGAGACTTCTCCCAGGCAAGGGCATTGGGAAGCTATCTGAATCTCTTGGACAGCAGTGACCAACTTGCCAAAACCATCCTTTACAACCTGAACCCATCCGACAATGAAGTGTTGGCAACCATGGTGGGGAATTTCAATGATGGCTCCATCAAGGGCAAAATCCAATTCGGTTCAGGCTGGTGGTTTTTGGATCAAAAAGATGGGATGGAAAAGCAACTTAACGCCCTATCCAATATGGGGATGCTGAGTTGCTTTGTGGGAATGCTGACGGATTCGAGGAGCTTCCTTTCTTTCCCGAGACATGAATATTTCCGCAGGATTCTCTGTAATCTAATCGCTCAAGATGTCGAAAATGGAGAACTTCCCGCTGACGAAGCTTGGCTGGGCAAAATCATTTCCGACATCTCCTATTACAATGCGAAGGAATATTTTCGCTTTTAAAATCCTGTCTTAAAACTTCTTATAGTGAAATCCACTTCCTTTCCCAATGTCATCCCCAATCCAAAACCATGAAAAATCTAAATAGACAAAATATAGACACAGCCAAAAGGCCAGTCAAAATCCTTCAGTTTGGAGAAGGGAATTTCTTACGGGGATTTGTAGACTGGATGGTGGATGTGATGAATGAGAAGACCTCATTTGATGGAGATGTGGTCGTGGTGCAACCCATTGCCCAAGGTCTGGCTGAAATGCTAAAAGCGCAGGATGGATTGTATCATGTGCTGCTTCAGGGGATCCAAAACGGAAAGCCCACTCAGGAAAGTCGATTGATTACCTGTATACAGGAAGCCATGAATCCATTTGAGGACTATGCTGCATATTTGGAATTGGGTGAGAATCCGGATTTGAGATTTGTCATTTCCAATACCACAGAGGCTGGGATCACCTTTGATCCAGAAGACAAGGAGCATCAATCGATTCCCCTCACTTTCCCTGGGAAATTGACAGCTTTGCTTTTCAAAAGATTTCAAACTTTCAATGGCGATCCAAAAAAAGGCTTGGTGCTGATTCCCTGTGAATTGATCGACAAGAATGGTGCAATCCTGAAGGAATGTATTTTGAAATATGCAAAACTTTGGCATTTGTCGGAGGCATTTTCCTCTTGGATCGAAGAAGCTAATTCCTTTTGCAATACCTTGGTGGATAGAATTGTCCCAGGATTCCCAAGGGAAACCATAGGAGAGATTCAGGAGGAATTGGGTTATGAGGACAATCTTGTCGTGATGGCGGAACCCTTTCATCTTTGGGTGATCGAAGGACCTGAAGGACTAGAAAAGGAATTCCCCGCTGCTCAGGCTGGACTCCAGGTGAAATTTGTAAAAGACCAAAATCCTTATCGCACCCGAAAAGTAAGAATCTTGAATGGTGCCCACACTGCTTTGGTGCCGGTTGCATTCCTGAAGGGTTTTAGGACGGTCAGGGAATCCGTAGAAGATCCGGAAATGGGTGAATTTATCAAAGCAACCATTTTTGGGGAAATCATCCCAACCTTGGATTTGCCCAAGGAGGAATTGGAACAATTCGCCAATGATGTTTTGGACAGGTTTCGAAATCCATTTATCCGACATGAGTTGGTCTCGATTTCCCTCAACTCCATTTCAAAATTCAAGGTCAGGGTACTTCCCTCGATTTTGGAATACCATAGAATCAAAGGGATTTGGCCGGCACACCTTATCCAATCTTTTGCCGCCCTGATTGCTTTTTACAAAGGAGAAATCAATGGAGAACCAATTCCGCTCAAGGATGATGAACCTGTCATGGCTTTCTTTAAGGAGGTTTGGAAGGAGGAAAATCTGGAAACCGTCGTGGAGAAAACCTTGGGGAGGATAGATTTCTGGGGAATGGATCTGAGCCAATTAGAAGGTTTGAAAGATGCTGTATTGGGAAATCTGAAGGAAAGCACTGTAGAAAGTTGACATAAAAAATCAAATCTGTTTTATGCATCCCGAACACAATTGAATATCACAATTTACTGATATTCAATTTATTAAATACTATTTTTAAATTCACCCTATTGGTGCAGGTATTTATTCTCCCAATAGTCTGATTTTATTTCAGTTTCAATCCCATTTAGAAAACTATTGCATCTTTCGGGTTAAACCATCAATAAAATAAAAAAGGCAGTTCCAAATCATTGGAACTGCCTTTTTTCATTATACAGCATAAGAATCCTTATTTCAGATTCAAACGCTTACTTTCTGGGTAGCACATCAATGATAACCGTACGATTATAAGCACGCTCCTCAGGAAACTTGTTTTGGAAAGGAGAAAGGTTTGCATCTTCGCCAAATGCTTTGACGTCAAACTTCACATCGTTTCTTCCAGCCTTCAAAAGACTTCTTTCAAGAATGCTTTTCACATCATTGGCACGAGCCTGAGACAATGCCAAGTTGTAGGCTTCTTCCCCTATCGCATCCGTATGACCATGAATCACGACAGTAGCACCTTGAGTGATTTTTGGGGCAACCACATCCGTAAGATATTTCTCATAGGAGGCAATGGCTTTTGCATCATTGAATTCATAGATTATGCTGAATCTCATTCCTTCTTGACTGGTAGGAGGAGTCCATTTTACAATTTTGGAGGTGGTTTCTTTCCTGATGGTTTCTCCGCTTTCGGTTTGACCCACCATGGCAATCTTGTATTCACCTTCAGGCTTGTCACCCAAGATCAATTTACCAGGGAGACTTATTTTGTTCTCCGTGTAAGGCCCAAAATTTTGCACCCTTCCCTGATCATCCTTCACTTCAAGTCTCCAAGAAGTAAATGCTTCTTCGGCTCCTTCAACATCAAAAGATACATAACTCTCCTCTGGGGCTTCCGTGGATACAGGTCTCAATGGAACGTCCA
Source organism: Rhodonellum psychrophilum GCM71 = DSM 17998 (assembly GCF_000381545.1). Taxonomy (GTDB): domain Bacteria; phylum Bacteroidota; class Bacteroidia; order Cytophagales; family Cyclobacteriaceae; genus Rhodonellum; species Rhodonellum psychrophilum. The sequence goes on from NZ_KB906680.1 coordinate 135,997, forward strand.
ATCCACCTTTGAATTCCATCAACAAAGCAGGGAAACTGCTTTCGATAGATACTCTTCGGTCTCCTTCAAGCAATAGGTCGAGCTCACGCGTGCCTCCTTGCTTTTTGGATGGAAATTTTGGTTTATCCAAACCTTCGGTAGCGATCCTTGTTCCTGCAATTCCCCATGTGCCAACCAAATATTTTTTGATGGTTTCGGCCATTTTGGTTCCTTCTTGGGATCCTTTTTCTGAGGATCCTACCAGCTTGATGCTTGCAGAAGGATTTTTCACCATGCGATCCCCAAGGATGTTCAACACATTATAATACACCATCATCTGTCGGTCAGATCGACCAGACAATACAGTCGGTGCAAACACTTCCAATTGGTCCGCTTTGAAATCCTTTACTTGCTCTTTTTCAAGAATTACATAACGTTTGGGGATTTCGGTTGATCCAGCATTGAAGAATACATAATTCCGAAGTGGGAAGGTTTCAATGATTTGATTGCCCAAAGGAAGATTTTTGGGTGAATCGATCTTGAAGCCGACCTCTGGAGACACGTACGAGACAGGCGCAGCCACGACAGCCGGGATTTTACGCCCTTTGCCAAACTTCAGTGCAGCACCTACCCTTACCGTGGTCAAAGTCCAAGTTTCTGAAGACCTTGGATTCTGCCCAAAATAAGGTTGGAACGAAACAAATGGAGACAGCACAGTTTGGACTTTGCTTGCTTGGGAGGAAAGCGGGATATCATATCCAGCACCGATCTGCATAGAGATCAGATTTTTGTTGGTATTGCTAAATTCACCATTGACCTCAGGCGTGGGCGCCTGATCCGGAAAGTCCGGATTGATTCCCAACTGATAGGTAAATGCATTGGTCCTGTTGAAGCCAAATCTCGGGCCCCCGTACAGATAAAAGTTCGACTTGAACGGTGCAAATCTGAGGCTCGGTTCTATGGTCAAGTAACTCAGGTCAGTTGACAAGTCAGCAGGACAGTTGCAAGCGGTTCTGATCTGGTCGAAGCTGCTTTTTCGCGAATCAAATCCGGCCTGAAGCATCATTCCCCATCTCGATTCCGGACGGTGATACTCCAATACGGGTCCAAGAAAAAGCCCAACACCATTGCCATGGTTGAAGGCTGCGGGGATCATCAAACTTGAATTCAACCGCTGGGTAGTCCCTTGATTGAAATTGAAATTTGCTCCTGCTGCAGCCCCAAACCACCAAGAGGGCCTGGAAAACTGGACTTCCTGGGCAACAAGTGGTGCTTGGATACCCATAAACATCAATCCCCCGAAAATGAGACTTTTATTGACCATGTGGTAAGGGGACCACGCAGCGCGCGATCCCTTTTTTATATTATTGGATGATTTCATTTTTCTAAGATTAAGGTTTTTCAATGATGTTTGTATTGGTCATGACCACTGCTCCATTGAGGACCAACATTCTTCCTGTAATTTTTGCACCTGAATTCATGGTGATGGAAGTGAAGGCCAAAACATTCCCTTTGAAATTGGTATTGTCACCAATCGTCGCAGAGCTTCCCACTTGCCAGAAAATGTTTTTGGCTTGGGCGCCTCCGGTCAAAATGACGTTTCCACCCGATCCGCCAACAGTGGTGAAACCTGAAGCGATTTGGAAAATCCAAACTGCATTGGGATCACCCTGGGCATCAAGTGTCAAATCGCCTGCTTGAATCAAAAGCGTGGAATTGGATTTGTATATCCCTGGGGCAAGGGTTTTGCCACCTTGGTCTCCGGCCATCGTCGCAGGTGCTGGGGATGATGCTCCTTCAGCAAACAAATAAGCCTGTAACAAATCCGATTTGGCCTGTATCAGCATGGCCGCAACACCAGCTGGCGAAGCATCGTCCGAAGCATATATGGCACCATTCACCACGATCGCAGGAGGAAATCCTGTTACCGAAGAACGAGCGCCTGGAGAAATCCCCACATCCAAGTTTCGGATTTCACTGAATCCTGCATTGTTGCTGATTCCCGTTGCTGCAAAAATCCCAAATCTACCAGCGGTCTTAAGATCCACAAAATAGGCAGATGTCGGGTTTTCAATTCTGAAACTCCAAACATAATCATTGACCAAATTTGAACCTGCTACACTTTGTGCTCCAGTGGTGATGGTCGCTGTGTACACTTGATTTGCTGAAAGTAAGCTAGTTGGTGTAAATGAAGCGGTTGTTCCACTGTAGGAAACCATTCCAGCAACATTTGCACCATTCAATTGAAGCTTAAAGGTGTTTCCATTGATCGATGAAGCATCCATTGGAATACTAAATGTCGCTCTAACGACCTTATTACGCGCCACATTAGTAGCATTGTTCATGGGGTCCGTCGATAGCACCGTTGGTACAATAGGCGCTACAGTGGTGAAAGTCCAAACATAATTGTTTGCCAGACCTGTACCCGCTGAATTTTTGGCTTCAGTGGTGATCGTTCCAGTATAAACCAAATTGGGCAAAAGCGGAACGTTTGGCGTAAAGGATGCCGTTGTTCCATTGTAGGAAACATTTCCTGCTATTGCTGTTTGACCTTGTTTCAATGTGAATGTTGCTCCGGTAATCGTCGCTGGATTCATGGCTTCGCTGAAAGTGGCATTAACCACCTTGTTGAGCGCCACGTTGGTTGCATTGTTTGCCGGATCGGTAGAAACCACAGTCGGAGCCACATTGGCTGCTGTCGTAAAGGTCCAAACAAAATTGTTTGCCAAACCTGTACCCGCTGCATTCTTGGCTTCGGTTGTAATGGTTCCCGTGTAGACAAGACCACCAGAGAATGGATTGGTAGGTGTAAAGGAAGCTGTTGTTCCGCTATAGGTAACAGTTCCGGCAACCGCCGTTTGACCTTGTTTCACCGTGAAAGTTGCCCCTGTGATCGTCGCTGGATTCATGGCTTCGCTAAAAGTGGCTTTAACCACCTTGTTGAGCGCCACGTTGGTTGCATTGTTTGCCGGATCGGTAGAAACCACAGTCGGAGACACATTGGCCGAAGTGGTAAATGTTGAAACAAAATTGCTTGCCAAAGGAGTGCCGTCCACATTTTTTGCACCAATGGTAATGGTGACCGTGTAGACTAGGTTCGATGCAAGTGGATTGTTTGGTGTAAAGGTCGCTGTTGTTCCATTGTAAGAAACTATTCCTGAAACCGCGTTTCCACCTTGTTTCACTGTAAAGGTTGTTCCGGTAATGGTAGCTGGATTCATTGCCTCGCTGAAAGTTGCCTTGATCAATTTATTGATTGGGACACCCGTGGCATTGTTGGCAGGATCAATGGAAACAACCATAGGAGCAATACTTGCCACTGTGGTGAAAGACCATACATAATTGCTGGCAATTGCAGTTCCTGCTCCATTTTTTGCTCCAGTGGTAATGGTACCTGTGTAAACCAAATTAGGAGAAAGCGGATTGGTCGGCGTAAAGGTCGCAGTGGTGCCCGCATAAGTGACCGTTCCAGCCACAGCCGTATTTCCTTGTTTCAATGTGAAGGTACTTCCCGTGATTGTAGCCGGATTCATGGCTTCATTGAAAACAGCCTTGATTGCCTTGTTCATGGCTACACCCGTGGCGTTATTGGCTGGGTCGGTTGAGTTCACCGTTGGCACGTTCAAAGCCGCAGTCGTGAATGACCAAACAAAATTATTTGCAAGGCCTGTTCCAGCTGCATTTTTAGCATCGGTGGTGATGGTACCAGTGTAAACCAAACTAGGAGAGAATGGATTGGTCGGCGTGAAAGTGGCCGTGGAACCACTATAAGTCACTGTTCCAGCAACATTTGTAGTGCCTTGTTTGATCGTGAATGTTGCGCCAGAGATTGTGGCTGGATTCATCGCTTCAGAGAAAGTGGCTTTCACTGCTTTGTTGAGTGCTACACTGGTCGCGTTATTTCCTGGGTCTGTAGAAGATACCGTTGGGGCAACAATTGCAGCAGTGGTGAAGGTCCAGACAAAATTGTTGGCCATGGCTGTTCCTGCAGTGTTTTTGGCTCCAGTGGTAATGGTACCCGTATACACCAAATTGGAAGAAAGTGGATTGGTCGGCGTAAAAGTTGCCGTCGTTCCACTGTAAGTCACTGTTCCGGGAACATTTGTGGTGCCTTGCTTGACCGTGAAAGTCGACCCAGAGATAGTGGCTGGATTCATCGCTTCAGAGAAAGTGGTTTTGATCACTTTGTTGATGGCCACACCGGTCGCATTGTTGGCTGGATCCGTGGAAGCAACTTTTGGGATTGCAAAATTTCCGGTGGTAAATGTCGATGCAAAATCATTTGCCATTGGAATGCCCGCAGGATTCTTTACCAATTTGGAGATTGTCACCGAATAGGTTGTATTCGACAACAGGCTGATGATCGGCGTGAAAACCGCACTGGAATCCGAATAAGTGACAGTTCCGGCAACTGCTACCGAACCAATTTTAACTGTAAAGGCAGAAGCATTGATCGTTGCCGCATTCATCAGTTCACTGAAAGTGACTTTGATGGCTTTGTTGGCAGGTACACTGATGGCCAAGTCTTTCGGGTCAATGGCGATAACGGTTGGAGCCGTTCCAGTATTGAAAGTCCAATTGTAAGTTGTTGCCATTGGGATTCCATCTTTGTTTTTAACTTCGGTGGAGATGGTTCCTTTGTAAGTAGTACCTGGCAAAAGATCATTGGCAGGTTTGAAGCTGGCCGTATTGCCCGCATAGCTGATTGCACCTGAAACTGGGGTGGTCCCTGCCATCAAGGTAAATGAAGCTGCTGAAATGGACAATGAATCCATTTTCATGCTGAATGTGGCGGTGATTGTTTTATCAAGTGCAACTCCCGTTGCCAAATTAGCTGGGTCGGTAGCAATCACAGTCGGCGATACACCCGTGGTGAAAGTCCAAACATAGGCGGTTTGCAAAGCATTCCCCATCACATCTTTGACGATGGGTTCTACCCTACCTGTGTAAGTCGTGTTTGGTGAAAGATTTGCGGAAGGTTTAAAATTCATGCTATTGGTCTCCGCTTGGAAAGTCAATTCACCTGAAATTTCTTCGGCGATTCCACCCGAAGTATTGATCACTCTCAAACTAAATGCGCCAGGAACAATACTTGCCGGATCCATGGCCTCATTGAAGGTAACAGTGATCGTTTTGGTCAATTGGACTCCGATGGCATCGGTAACAGGATTTGTGGATTCAACCTCCGGGCAAATCCCCAAAACCTCATCAAATTCATCCTTACAGCTACCAAACAAGGCGCCTAAGGATACAGCTGCCAATGCGGTCAGCCATATTCGGTTTTTGGTACTTTCTTTTTTCATAATATTTGTGATTCAAATTAAACTGGGTGATTTCTTGATTTTTTGTCCGTGGAATACGCGCTGAAGTGGAACCAATCAAAATGATAACAAATCACACAAATACGGCAAAACGGATTTTGTGAATCCATAACTGCAACTCGTAGCGAAATTTGTCTGGGTGATTGAAAATGGCCTATTTCCAGCGTATTGTGACATAAAGGTGAGCAGGTTTTCAAAGGAAAAAATTACACTAAAACAAAATAATCTTCCATAAATCACAGATTTACAAAATATTATTTAAGATGGATTAAAAATTCACAAAATATTGATTGTCAAAGATTTAACCTTTTTTATAAACTTTTTTATAAAAAATTGACTGCCGAAATTAATCCATATAAGGAAGCAACCCAACCCAATGAAAATTCAACGTTCAAAACTTCACCAGCTACAACAATATCCATTCCTCCAAAAATTAAATTGTAAAAAGAAGTCTTTGGGTATGACCAACGAAATGCAGGAATGAAAACCTGATTGTCAATACCACACCAAAGAATTTCAAACCCGTTTTATGCATTGCCAATTCAAGCCAAAAAATGCTTCATAATCAATTGGTTGTAAACTATTTTTCATTTCACCATATCAGCAATAGACCATATTGCCCTAATACGTTGATTTTTTAAGAGTTACTGCCTCTCCTAGAAATCTAATCCATATTTCGGATTAAATCCAAAACGATCAAGCGACCAAAATTTTAACTTGATAAAAATTCAAAATATGATTTTTTTATAAAGTAAAAATTAAATTAATTATGTAAATTATGCAATTGTTTCAAAAATAAGCAAAACGGTTTTTTAGCTTTCCAACCAAATACCAACCCTTGGGATGAGAAAAATTTCATTGGTCAGATGAGCTTCCCTAAAAGTACATCAACATGAAAACACGCTTTCACGAAACGCTCAACCTTCGGATCGACCAGGTGCAATTGTCCGGGGAAATGATTCTCCCCGAAAAGGCGAGTTCCTTGGTGCTTTTTTCCCATGGAAGTGGTAGCAGTCGATTCAGTCCCAGAAATAATTTTGTGGCCAAAGAGCTTCACAACGTGCAAATTGGTTCATTTCTGTTTGACCTATTGACCGAGGAAGAAGATGAAATGTATTCCAACCGATTCAATATCGAAATGCTTACCTCCCGTTTGGTTCAGGTGACCGAAATGATCGCTGCTGACACGCGTTTTTCTGATCTGAAAATGGGGTATTTCGGAGCGAGTACGGGTGCGGCCTCTGCCCTGAAAGCCGCTGCAAAATTACCCGATTTGATCCATGCGGTGGTTTCCAGGGGAGGCAGACCCGATATGGCAACACCTGAAATTTCAGAAGTAAAAGCCCCGACCCTATTGATCGTGGGAGGTTTGGATTTGGAGGTGATCCAGTTGAACAAAACCGCTTACGAATTCATGACTTGTACCAAAAAATTGAAAATTGTGGAAGGTGCCACCCATCTCTTTGAAGAACCTGGGACACTGGAACAGGTGGCTACCTATGCGGCAGTTTGGTTCAAAACCTATTTGGTGTAAGCCCAAAATATGCAATAGATTCTCAAATGGGATTGAAATTGCAAGAAAATCAGACTATTTGGAGAATAGGGCAGTGTACCGATAGGGCAAAGTCAAAAATTATGGATAACTGAATGATTATTATGACATCTAAGACCGGAATAAAATTGGAAATGCATGACACGGGTTAAACTTTAATCTTATCAAAATGAGCATACTTTTCAGAAACCGAAACGAGGCAGCCCTATTGCTGGCTGATCAATTGATAAAATACCGCGGAAAGGATGGAATTGTCTTGGCAATCCCCAGAGGAGGCGTACCAATGGCTGCCATCGTGGCCAAAAACCTTGGATTTCCTCTGGAAATCATTCTTTCGAAGAAAATCGGGCATCCCTTAAATCCCGAATATGCGATTGGCTCTGTCACCATGGACACTGTTCTAGTGGATGATTCAATTGCTGATGTTGACAAAAGCTACATCAAAAATGAGATCGATCGACTTTCCAAAGAACTGAAAAAAAGATTTGAATTTTTTATGGGAAACCGAAAGCCTGCTTCCCTCAAAAACAAAATCGTGATCGTGGTAGATGATGGCATTGCCACCGGCCACACCATGAAATCCACAATCGAATCCATCCGAAAAGAGAACCCGAAAGAATTGATCGTGGCCGTGCCTGTCGCTCCTCCCCGTACTGCCCGAGAAGTTCGCGAAATGGTGGATGAACTGATATGCCTCCACACTCCTGATGATTTTTATGGTGTGGGACAATTTTATGCGGATTTCGGTCAGGTGAGTGATGATGAAGTCATCGCGCTGCTAAAGGAAATGCGGGAAAATCCAACTTCATGAACTTTCCATGAAAACTGTCGTCCATTTTTTTCGCAAATGATTGTCAAATTGGCCTTGCATGAGCCTACTTTTCTGTCGGCAATCGTACATATAAAAAAAAACGATCATTTGGTGATTTTGATTTCATCAAACACATTTCCGTTGCCATCCAATTGTCTCAAAATCAGTGTTTTTCCATCCGTTTCCACCATGGTAAAGGAATGCCGATCCGAAACCAGCTTTACGGTAAAAGGAGCCCAGTTTTCCGGCGTTCCTTTTGTCCATAAATCAGGGTTCTCACTGATTTCGGGATCATACAGGGCCGCCCCTCCGGCACCCGTGACGATGTGAATGATACCTTCCGGTTTGGTGACGTTGACACCATCAAAATTGAGATCCAAGGTAAATTCTCCATCGACACTCCCCTCTTCCGACACGACAAATCGGGTCCCTTCCTCATTGATTTTTGGATTGAACTTCAAGGGAATAGTCCGCTGGTAATTGTGCACATGTCCATTAAATACGAGGTCAACGCCCAAAGATTCAAATATAGGGGCGGCCAATCTCATCACCTGATATTGGTGGTGCTGGAGACTGGAATTGAAAGCTGGATGGTGATAAGCCACGATTTTCCAATCTGCTTTGCTGCTGCGCAAATCGTTCGCCAGCCACTCCATCAATGCAGGATCCAGAGGGTTGACGTAGTAATTGGCATCCAGACAAACGATGTGCACATTCCCGTATTGGAAGGAGTAGTTGGAAATTCTCGGAAAACGGGGCGCTGTGTTTTTCACAAAGGCATCAATCAAATCCTGAGGACCTTCGGGTGTGACCGTCATCTTTGGAATCGGTGCATTCAAGGGCAAATCACTGTAATAGAAATATGCCAATCCATCTGGATATTTGGTGAAATCGGCACTGTAGATATCGTGGTTGCCCAAAAACATGTAAAAAGGAATGCTTCCCATCAAAGGGGCTCCCAATACCGGTGAAGCCTCCTGCGCCAAATAATAGGGGAAAAACCGGTGGCGATACTCCAATTCCCTGCCATAGGAATAGGCCATGTCTCCAGTCAAAAGCGCAAACATTGGTTTTTGGAGATAAATCTGATGGGCTATGGCGGCTTGTTCGCTTGTGCCTGCCCCATTGTCCCCGAATACTGCAAAGCGTGTCTTTGGCTTTTTGGTTCGGCTTTGGAAGACATGTTCGGCTATTGTTTTTTGATCTTGGGTCACCCGATACACATAGGTTCTGTCAAATTTCAAACCTTTGATATTCCCCCGATAAAGGAAACTCGATGCATTGTTCAAGTTAAGTTTAGTTGCAGACAGTTTGACGGACTTAAACTTTTTCACGGAAATGGCAGAAAGTCCTTCTCCCCATTCCAACCTGAAGTTTCCCCGCAGACTGTCGGTCTGCCAGATGACTACCTTTTGTTCACTGAAAAAATTTGGTGCATTTCCTGGCTGGATGTAGGGAGGCACCAGGATTTGCTGCGCAAAACCGGACTGTATCGAAAGCAAGAACAAGGAGTGAAAAAAAATCCTTTGGAGGAGCGGGATGACTTTTGTCTTGACCATTTGTATTTGGTTTTAAATCCTGAATTTTAGGTGTGCGTTCGGCATTTGTAAAGGATGATGTCTTTGAATTTCCTGTCATTTTTGAGTATGGAAAAAAATTCTTCGATAAATTTCCGCATTGCCTGCAATTCGTTTTTGTGGATGTCCTTTTCGATGTGCTTGAAAGCCTCCCAAATTTGCGGTTCGCGTTCAAGATACTCTGCTCTGACATACTGCAGCAATCCTTCATTTCTGCAAAATCCTCTGTAAAGCCTTTCCCGTACATTGTCAATTTCCAGCTTTTCACTGACTTGAGCATAAGGGGCATTGACAAGCCCAGCCATGTCAAAATCATAGGGCAATGGGATATAAATCCTCGGAGGCAATTGCATCACCTGCAAATTGTGTTGTACCAAACTGGACCAATCCGTGTTGGCAATCATAAATTGAAAAAAATCATGTCTTACAGCCGCCGTATCCTGCAAGGAATAGGGGTTGATGTTTTTGCCTTTCATGATTCTCCCACCAAAGCGTCTGGCTACCTGGTCATTGTCCTCGATAAAAAAAGCCTTGACTGTGTAAGATTTGACCTGCCTTCCATCGAGATCCGTCAGGTTCAGGTCAATCAACCTTGTTTTGAAATAATAATTGGAAATGGGTTCATAAAGTTTGTAGCAGAGATATTCCTTCAAGGCCAGATCATTGCCAGTTTTGTTGGCGTGACAGGGAAGCACAAGTTTGAGGGATTTGGATCCTTCAAATAGCGTCCCCTTGCTCTCCTTTTTGCTTATTTTGATTCTGGCAGGAGAGAAAAAACAGTTTTTCATTCTGAAATTCCCCCTTGAGCGCATTTCGATTCCAATTGAATCCCAGTTTCCTCTATTGGTTTTATAATGGAGAATCGTGGGGAGATAAAGAGAGTCGTTTGTATTTTTCCTTAACTCCTTGAAAGAATAAGACAAGCTCATTTCCAGCAGCGAGTCACTTCCAAAAAGTGGTGCAAATATTCTTTCCTGAGCCACACCTACATGGCAAAAAATAACGAGCAGGAAAATGACAAGCACTTTGGTTTTCATATTCTAGACATTGATTGAGAACGCCAAATTATTTGAAACCGATGAAAGGAAATTTCTTACCCTTCCTAAAAAGAAGCATTCGCTCACCTGAAGAAGACCATAAAGATCACAAAGCCCAGTACGCCGGTTGCAAATCCGATCATCAGCACTTTATATGCGTAGCCGAGCAGGTTGTATTTCTGTTTTAAAATCACCCCTTGGCTATAGAGATCGATGATCATGTGCTCGTAGATGTCCTTCCTTGAATTCAACAATTCTTCCATTTTGTTGATATATTCCTGTTGGGTATAATCTGCAATCACGCCAAAAAACAGCAGGCTTGTCTTTTCTGAAGGGTTGGGTTTGAAATGGGATTCGATGATCTTTGGCTGAGCCGCCAAAATCGCCAAAATGGCAGATGTAAGACAGGAAAGAACGATCACCACCATAGGGATAATGATGGAATATTGGTAAAAATCAAGTTTTTCGGCCACGACTCCATAACCTGAAATGGCGATGATAGAAGAAATGATCACTGTATTGATGCTGATGATCATGTTTGCCTTGCTATCCACGATCTGTCTCAGATTGGTTTGGTTTCTGTAAGTTGCGCGAAAAAGCGTTTCTCGCTCCCTCCCGGATTTTTTATGCTCTTCCTCTTGTTCTATTTCCATTTTATGGTTTTTATATAACTAAGTTAATTATTTTAAACAAAGAATTACATAAAATGAAGAAGCAGATTTTCAGAAATATCAAAATATTTTTATAACTTAAACTGCTTTATTTCAACACTATGTAATGGAAATGAAATCAATTCCCATTTTTTCTTTTGTTCACTGCTTTTCGGGAAAAGGGTGTATTGGTCACAAGTGCTCAACCTGCTTGGCCTTGTTTTTCCTGCTGTTTCTTACCGGATTTTCGAGTGCCCAGACGGGTGGCTTATTTGAAAATGAGGAAGTATTTACAATCACCTTGTCAGGCGATTTGGCGGAAGTGTTAAGGGATCGGTCAGGAGATCCGCAATATCGCTTTGGAAATTTGCGCTACACGGATGGGGACAGCAGTGTTGTTACCATCCCTATCCGGTTGAGAACCCGAGGGAATTTCAGGAGGGCAAAAGGCATTTGTTCCCATCCTCCATTGCTCTTGAATTTCCGAAAAGAAGACAGAAAGAAAACGATTTTCGCACAACAGGACCGTCTAAAACTGGTGATGCCCTGTCAGGGAGAAAGTTTCCTGATCCGAGAATACCATGTTTACAAACTTTACAACCTGATGAGTCCAAAAAGTTTCCAAGCCAAACTGGTCAAAGTGGTTTTGGACGACCCCAAATTAAAGCCAAAAGAGCAAGGTCCATTTTATGGGATTTTACTGGAAGAAGAGGAACAGATGGCCGAACGCAACGGCATGGTGGCGGTGGAAAAAACCTTGGTCAGACCCGAACAAACCCAACTGGATGATTTCTTGAACATGGCCGTGTTCAATTATTTGATCGGGAACACGGATTGGTCCGTCCAGTACCGACAGAATGTGAAACTGATAGCAATAGATTCCATGTCCAAGACCTCAACGGTACCCTATGATTTCGACCATTCGGGAATTGTCCGCGCTCCATATGCAAAACCAGCAGCGGAATTATTAATGAGTTCTGTCCGGGAAAGACGGTACCGTGGGTTTTGCATTGACAACATGGCGCATTTTGATAAGGTAATAGCCCATTTCAATACCCTCAAGGAGCCTATTTATGCAGTTTATTCCAAAAGCGCCTTTCTTGACCAGAAGTATATCCAATCCACGCTCAAATACCTGGATGCATTTTATGCCATCATCAATAATCCTAAAAAGGTCAAACAGGAGTTCCAATACCCCTGCAAAGAAGACGGCACGGGTCATGTCGTGATCAAAGGGCTTCGGAATTAATTGAATGAAGTATTTTATTTTCTTTTTCTTTCAAGCACCGGAACCCTGAATGAATAAAATCAATGCTCTGAATCCAGGTATAAAAGCTTTGGTCCCTGCTTTAAAGTCTGGTCTTCCAAAATCAGTCAGTCAAATACCGTTTGAATTATATTCATTTAAAAAGCATTGATTTTTGTTTAAATTTAAATCAAATCCTATCCCCTATGAAAACCCAACTGATCATTTTTCTATTTATCCTTGCTTCCTCCTTGTCAGTCGCACAAAATGCAAGTCCTATTTTGGGAGAGATGCCACAGAAATTCCCAGAAACTTTTGTACCCGAACCCAAGGGCGTTGAAGTGGAGGTTTGGGCTGAAAATTTCAATATCCCTTGGAGCCTTTTGTTCCTTCCCAATGGAGACGCATTGGTTGCGCAGCGAAAAGGAGAGATTATGAGAGTACCCAAAGGAAGCCACATACAGGAATCATTTTTTGAGGTCAGCGATATCATGGCTGTCGGAGATGCCGGCCTTATGGGCATGGCATTGCATCCTGATTTTGAAAACCAACCCTTCATCTACCTCATGTACACTTACGCTGGGGAAAACAATGCATTGACCAGCAAAGTAATACGGATCAAGCATGAAGGAAACACCGCTAAAGACGACCGGGTCATTTTGGACAATATCCCAGCTTTTGCCATCCATTTGGGAGGAAGGATCGCTTTTGGTCCAGACAAGATGCTCTATATCGGCACGGGTGATATGAGCCAACCCTTTATTGCCCAGAATCTGGAATCACTGGCTTCGAAAATCCTCCGGGTGACGCCCGAAGGAGAAATCCCCAAGGACAATCCTTTTCCCAATTCGCCCATCTATTCCTATGGCCATCGTGTCGTTCAGGGATTTGCCTGGGATCCTCAAACGCAAACGATGTTCAACTCAGAACATGGACCTTCGGGAGCAGCTGTCGAAAACGAAGTCAAATTCAGGGATGAGATCAATTTGGTTGTGAAAGGAAAAAATTACGGTTGGCCAATGGTGGTGGGTGCACCGGGAATTGAGGAGTATGAAGACCCGATTTTGAGTTGGAACGATGCTGCCTTCCCTCCTGCCGGAATGGTTTTCTATAAAGGGGATCTTTTCGTGACCTCTTTGGGAGGCCAGGCGTTGATGCGTGTGATTTTTGAAGAAGAAGGTTTCAAAGTCAAAAAAACGGAACGCTGGTTTTCGACGGGGCTTTCGGAAGGGGTTTACGGAAGATTCAGGGACATCACCATTGGACCTGACGGTTACCTATATGTCTGTACCAGCAATACGGATGGTAGGGCCAAGACCCGACCTGGAGATGACAAGATTTTGAGAATCAAAATCTTGGACTGATTCCGGCAATCGATTTTGACCCCGAAATATGGATTAGATTTCCTAATGGGCTTGAAAAATCAAGAAAATCAGACTATTTGGGGATGAAGGCATAGTACTGATTTGGTGAAGTCAAGAATACTAAACAACCGACTGATTAAGAAGCATTTTTAGGCTAGAATTGAATTGGCAATGCATAAAACGGGTTGAATCCGACATGAAACACAGCTTTTGTTTCCGCCTAACCTAAATCACAAAATCATGTTCCCCGCCGATCATCACAGAGGTCATTGTCAGGGATCCGCCAACGGCTTTGTCGTTGAAGAAAGCAACCTCTTCTTTCTCACCTTGCAGCCCCAGACTGTATAAAAGGGGGTAATAATGGTCTGGGGTTGGGATGGCCAATCTTGCCGCCGGCCCCAAATGCATATAATCGACCAGGGATTGATGGTCCTTGGAACTGATTTTTTCCTTGAAAATGGAATTCATCTCCAAAGCCCAGTCAAAGCCGTATTCCGGTTCATTTATTTTGTCCCAAGCCACCTTTCCAAGGTTGTGCACCATGTTTCCGCTTCCAATAATCAACACTCCTTTTTTGCGGAGCTGAGCCAAATCTTTGGCTAGCCGATAATGGAATTCGGGTGATTGGGCATAATCAATGCTCAATTGCAGGACAGGAATATTGGCCTCCGGATACATGTGCCGGACGACTGTCCAGGTACCATGGTCCAATCCCCAGTCATGATCCAAACCGACATGGCTGTGGGAAACCAACTTGGACGTATATTCAGCCAATTCCGGATTTCCAGGAGCTGGATAGGTGACATCAAAAAGTGCTTTCGGAAATCCACCAAAATCATGTATTGTTTTAGGCTGTTCCATGGCCGTGATCCAAGTTCCCCTTGTCAACCAATGGGCTGATATGACAAGGACAGCGGCCGGTATTGGGAATTTTTGACCCAATTTTTTCCACTGCTGGGAAAAAAGGTTGTCCTCAATCCCGTTCATAGGTGAACCGTGGCCAATAAACAGCACCGGCATAGGTTCTACGGATTTTTGGGTGTCAGACCATTTGCTTAATCCCTGTAAATTGTAAATCATTTTGATATTCTTTTGGATTTTAAACAAACAACTTAACTTGTTAAATAATTCTAGAAGAAACCAAATCCCAAAACCAAAAAACCTATTCCATGCGGCTTTATAAGACTTCCGAAGGCATACTCGTCGAAACAGATTCCGGTCATTACTTAAAGGAAAATACCCCTTGGAATGATTTTGTCAATCGCGACAATCTTCACCAACTGGTTTTGGATGAGTTGGAAGATTTGGAAAAAGTGATTTGGGATGGAAAAGACATTTTGGCTCCGATAGGGACGCAGGAAATCTGGGCTGCAGGTGTCACCTATATGAGAAGCCGAGAAGCGAGAATGGAAGAATCCAAGGAAAGCGGAGCTGCGGTTTTTTATTCCAAAGTATATGAAGCAGAAAGGCCAGAACTGTTTTTCAAATCCACCCATTTCCGTGTTGCCGGACCCGAGCAGGCGGTCCACATCCGCAAGGATTCCCAATGGAACGTACCAGAACCCGAACTCACACTTTACGCGACCTCATCGGGTCAGATCGTGGGATATACGATTGGCAATGACATGAGCTCAAGAGATATAGAAGGTGAAAACCCGCTCTACTTGCCGCAGGCAAAATGCTATGACCGTTCGGCGGCAATCGGCCCTGGACTTTACGTTCCTGCTTTACCCATTGATTCAGACACCATCATTTCCATGAAGATCCACAGAGACAACCAAGAGGTTTTTTCCGGCCAGATTTCCATCAATCAAATGAAGCGCGGACATGGGGAATTGATCGAATTTCTTTTCAGGGAAATGCATTTCCCCGTGGGCGTTTACCTGATGACGGGAACTTGCTTGGTTCCGGAGGATGGGTTCACCTTGCAAGAAGAGGATAGCATTTCCATCACCATCGACCAGATTGGTACCTTGACAAATCATGTAAAAATGAAACAGTGACGGAGAATTTCAATGCCGATTTAACCCAAAATTACTTTGGTCTTCCTAATCGAGTTTAAACTGCAAGAAAATCAGATTATTTGGAGAATAGAGTTTAGGATCGATCTGGGGATTCAAAAACAGAAAGCAACTTTCTGAATATGAACCTTTTCCTTGCCCTTGTGCAATTGGTAAGGCCTGAGCTTGGTTGATCAAAGTCAAAAACTGGATAGACTTGAAAACTATTTCATTTATGGATAAAGTTCTGAATACCATCAACCTGTATGGTTTTTATCTGAATCAACATTTCAAAAAATCCATTCAAAAAGAGTGCTGCCCATTGTTAAAAATAAAATTTAAGGCTGAATTATTGCTGATTTACTATCCTTAAAAGATTCCCTTCCCCCAATTGTCCTAAAAAATGCGCCTATTCAAATGCAATCATTGTGCTTATCCGGTTTATTTCGACAATACCTTTTGTGGGCATTGTGGCAACACCTTGGGTTTTGATGCGCAATCCTTAAAAATGATTTCTCTGCATGCCCATGATGACGGCATTTTTACTGGATCGATGTATGGGAGAGGTTTTCATTTTTGTGCCAACCACGAACACAATGTGTGCAACTGGGTCATCCTGGATGATGATCCCGCCAAATATTGTATTTCCTGCGCACTGAACAGTACCGTTCCCGATATCTTGAAACCTGACCATCTGGAAAGATGGAAAATCATTGAAGCCGCAAAGCGCAGATTGATCTACAGTCTTTTGAGATGGAAACTCCCAGTGATCAGTAAGAAAACAGATCCTAAAAAAGGCCTTGCCTTTGCGTTCAAATCCAATGATGGAAGAGAAATAGGAAACCAGGTGCTGACTGGACACGCCAGCGGACTGATCACCATGAACATTGCCGAAGCAGATGACGTCGAAAGGGAAATGGCCAAAAACCAGATGGAGGAAGTATATCGAACCGTTTTGGGACATTTTCGCCATGAAGTCGGACATTACTATTGGGACCTCCTTATTTATGGGACGGATCATTTGAGTGAATTCAGGAAGCTCTTTGGGGATGAAACCACAAGTTATCAGGAAGCCTTGAACAGACATTACCAAACTGGAGCGCCAAATGACTGGAATGAACACTTCATCAGTCCATATGCCACCATGCATCCTTGGGAAGACTGGGCGGAGAGTTGGGCGCATTACATGCACATGGTAGACACCCTGGAAACGGCCTTTTCTTTTGGACTGTCCATTTCTCCCAGAATTTCAAAACCCGGGGATTACCTCTCCACCAAGCAGGAATCAAATGCTTACGACACTTTGGATTTTGACAAGATTTTCAACCAATGGTTGCCCGTAACATTTATGATGAACAGCATGAACAGGAGCATGGGCGCAAAGGATGTCTATCCCTTTGTGATCAATTCTTCGGTGAAGGAAAAGTTAAGGTTCATTCACAATATCATTCATGGAAAAGAAATCATTGGTTGAAAAAAAACGAAATCCAAGAGCCAAAACCAAAGGGTTCATAACGCACAGATATTTGTTTTCAGGATGAATAAATGGGCTTCAAATCTCAATTCCATCCTATATATCCTAAATAAAAATACAAATCACCGAACTCTAAGCCTTTAAAATTGGGTTGTTAAGCTGAAATCATTTTTCAAAACTAAATAAATCTCTCAATGAAAGCATCCGATCTTTTTATAAAAGCCCTTGAAAATGAGGGTGTAGAATATATTTTCGGGGTACCTGGAGAGGAAAATCTGGATTTTCTTCAATCCCTTAAAAATTCAAAAATCAAATTGATCCTTACCCGCCACGAGCAAGGCGCTGGATTTATGGCAGCCACTTACGGCAGGTTGACGGGTAAAGCCGGAGTTTGCCTTTCCACCTTGGGACCTGGTGCCACCAATCTCGTAACTCCGGCAGCATACGCCCAACTTGGTGCCATGCCGATGATGATGATCACCGGCCAAAAGCCAATCAAAAAAAGCAAACAAGCGAGTTTTCAGATCATAGACGTGGTGGACCTGATGCGTCCAATCACCAAATTCACCAAACAAATCGTCAACAGCAACAATATCGCCTCCAGCGTTAGGGAAGCATTTAGATTGGCCATCGAGGAGAGACCGGGGGCTGTCCACTTGGAATTGCCGGAAGATATTGCCCAAGAAGATTGTGAACCGGATGTTTTTGAAGTAGTGGGGCACATTATCCCAAAAGCGGATGACATTGCCATCGATCAGGCTGTCAAGATGATCCAGGATGCAAAGATGCCCTTGTTGCTTATCGGTGCAGGTGCCAATAGAAAGATCACTTGCGAAGCATTACGGGAATTTGTGGATACCACAGGGATCTATTTTTTCACCACGCAAATGGGAAAGGGAGTGATTGACGAAAGGCATGCCCAATACCTTGGAACTGCCGCCCTTTCCAGCAATGATTTTATCCATACCGCAATCGACCAGGCCGACCTGATCATCAATGTGGGACATGATGTGATCGAGAAACCTCCTTTTTTCATGAAAAAAGGAGGGAAAAAAGTGATTCACGTCAATTTCTCCCCCGCTGGCGTAGACCCTGTTTATTTTCCACAGCTCAATGTCGTGGGTGACATCACGCCCACCGTCAAAAAACTTTCCCAAAGAATCGCCAAACAGCAAAATTGGGATTTCAGCTTTTTTGAAAAAGTCAAAAAAGAAGTTGCCCAACACCTGAGTACTTATTTCAAGGATGAAAGATTCCCGATGCTTCCGCAGCGCCTGGTCAATCTCCTTCGCGAAAGTCTGGCACCACAGGACATCATTACCTTGGACAATGGCGTTTACAAACTTTGGTTTGCCAGAAATTACACTTGCTACCAACCCAACACGCTCCTGCTCGACAATGCATTGGCATCGATGGGTGCGGGATTGCCTTCTGCTATGGCAGTCAACATGATTCATCCTGATAAAAAAGTGGTGGCCGTATGTGGGGATGGTGGTTTTATGATGAATTCTCAGGAATTGGAAACGGCCATCCGGCTAAAACTCAACCTGACCGTGATCATTCTCAATGACAATGCTTTTGGAATGATCAAATGGAAACAGGAAGACATGGGCTTTGATGATTTTGGCTTGGACTACAAAAACCCTGATTTTGTGAAATATGCAGAAAGTTATGGTGCCAATGGCTATCGCCCTGCAAACGACGGGGATTTTCAGGAAATCCTGAGACACTGTTTGGAAACCGATGGCGTACATGTGATCGATCTCCCTGTTGATTATTCCTTAAACCACCCCATTCTGAATGTGATGTTAAAACAAAAAACACAGAAATTATGAGCGAAAAGAAAACCTTGAAGATATATGCCCCCTTTGACCAAAGCTTGATCAAAGAAATCCCGATGGTGGGAAAAAAGGAAGTGGAAAAAGTATTGGAAACAGCCAATGGCTTATTTTTGGACCGAAGCAAATGGATTCCCGCACACAAAAGGATTTCCATCCTGGAAAAAGTAGCGGCATTGATGAAGGATCAAATCGATAGCTTGACCAAAACAGCGGCTCAGGAAGGCGGAAAACCCTATCAGGATTCCAAAGTGGAGGTGATCCGCGCCATCAACGGCGTGAAAATCGCTGCCGAAGAAATTTCCAGAATCAAGGGAGAGCAAATTCCAATGGGACAAACGGAAGCGTCAATCAACCGCATTGCCTTCACCACAAGGGAGCCAATCGGTGTGGTGGCTTCGATATCCGCTTTCAACCATCCTTTAAACCTGGTCATTCATCAGACGGTCACCGCATTTGCCGCCGGCTGTCCCGTGATCATCAAACCTGCATCTACCACTCCGCTTTCCTGCCTGGCTTTCATGGACATCCTGGGAGCGGCTGGTGTGCCCAAAGGTTGGGTGCAAACTGTCATTTGTGACAATGAAACCTCGGAATTCATGGTCACGGACAAAAGGATAAACTTTCTTTCGTTTATCGGTTCGGCCAAAATTGGTTGGTACCTGAAATCCAAACTATCTCCCGGCACCCGATCTGCCTTGGAACATGGTGGTGCGGCACCCGTCATTGTGGAAAAAGACGCGGACGTCAAAGAAATGCTTCCCTTGTTGGTGAAAGGCGGATTTTATCATGCTGGACAGGTTTGTGTATCCGTCCAGAAAATATTTGTCCACGAATCCATTGCGGAGAACATCGCCAATAGTATTGCAGAAATGGCCAAAAAGCTAGTTGTTGGAGATCCTCTGGATGAAAAAACAGAGGTCGGTCCACTGATTGTACCCAAAGAAGTGGATCGTGTGGAAGAATGGGTGGAGGAAGCAGTGAAAAGTGGCGCCAAAGTGCTTTGCGGTGGAAAAAGAATCTCCGATACGCTTTATGCCCCGACTGTATTGTGGAATCCTTCTCAAGACGCGAAAGTCTCCAGGGAAGAGATTTTTGGGCCGGTGGTCTGTGTTTACCCATTCAAGGACAGGGAACAAGCCATCGAAGAAGCAAATCGTCTGGATTTGCATTTTCAAGCAGCAGTATTTACCAAGGACTTGGACATCGCTTTGGACACTGTCAAAAAACTCAATGCAACGGCAGTTATGGTCAATGACCACACCGCATTTCGGGTGGATTGGATGCCATTTGGCGGAAGAGATGCCTCTGGCGAAGGTTTGGGAGGAATCCCCTACTCCATCCATGAAATGACAAGAGTGAAATTGATGGTCATCAAGAGTAAGGTCTTGTAAAATTGAATTTTTGAAAAAAGGTGAAGTGACGCTTTTATCCGGTCGAGGTTAATAATCTCTTCAGGATTTGGGAGTCACTTCACCTCTATTTTTTATTTTAAAACGGCATGCATATTATCATCAAGCCCATGGCAATTGATAGGGAGGTAAATGACTTCCGGTTGTCAAATACACTTTTTAGAGCAGGCACCTTTTGATTCAAAAAAACTCAATTCTTGAATTTGGCGCAATTAGAAAAGCTAAAACGAAATCATTTTCCAAATACAGGAATACCGTGGTCGTAGAACCTCAATAGCTTCAATGTCCCATTCTATAAAACATTAGTGAATAATTACTGACTATTACGAAGAAAAAACATGTGAAAATATCTATATATTTTGCTCTTTCTGCTTTAAATCTGGACAAGTTTAGGCAACAAAACCAGTCCAATTATTTAAGTAATTTGGAACAATTGTAAAAAAGCTAAAGCAATTATCAATCCGGGGAACCCTCTGTTTTCTCAGCTTTGATTTTCAGTTTTTTGTAACAGACCATTTTTTTGGACATAAAGTAATGGTTCAATATTGCCTTTATTGATTGAAACAATTATTTTTTTAAGTTAATTGGAGTTAAAAAAATAGCCTTTAATCAGTGTCAACCTCATAAATTGTACTAATTTTGGTTGATAAAAATGCGCTTTTTTAAATTCATTTTCTAACATTAAAACAATCAATCATGATTTTACTAAAGAAATTTAAAACCATCGCTCTTACATTAGCTGCTTTTGGCTTCCTTTTTTCTGCCTCTTTAAGTTCCTGTGGAAACAAAAAGACTGAATCGGAAGGTACCGAAAAAATTGAGCAACCTGAAAATGCAGGTGAGCATCCCGAAGAGGCGGAACATCCTGCTGATTCCACAGAACATCCTGCTGAATCAACAGGTGGAGAACATCCAAAAAATTAAGGAAAGCTGGAATCAAGTCACAAATGAAAACAATTTGATTGCTGGATTAGGTTAATATTTAATCCAACAGTTTATTAAAATATCCGAAGACCTAAAATCGATATTTATAGGTCTTCGGATATTTTTTTGACTGCTTACTCTGCTTTTCTTGTAAAGGAAAATTTGGTTTTTGGATAGGCAGTCTTCCCTCCAATTTCTAAAATTGGCATGGCCAAAAAATTTATCGGTCCAGATGCCGGCCCGGGCTGAACAACAATATCTCGTCCCTGACTCAACTCGATCCTGTTTGCGGGGTGTCTTCCGAAATAATAGGTGGCAAGGGCTGTGTATTTATTCCCTTCGCTGATATCCACCGGCCACCATTTTCCCTCAGCATAAAATTCCGCCCAACAGTGATACCCATCAATTCCTCCATCATTTCTGTCAGAAGGAACAGAAGCCCCAATGGAAAAACGGGCTGGAATATCGACCGATCTTGCCAGAGAAATAAAATAGGAATGGAATTCAGTACAGTTTCCTGTTTTGGAGTCACAGGCAAAATCCGAATCCCCACTTCCATATTTGCCGAACTTCATGTACCGCATGTTGTCAATAATATAATCGTAAAGCGCCCGTGCCTGCATCAGTTTGCTTTCATTCCGTTTTTCGCCAATTGCTTCATTGGCTATTTCTAGAAAACGGCCTCCAACAGGCATTAAAAGATTTGAACTCAAATATCTTTCGTGCACAGGCATCTGGGCATCATAAGGGCCTTTTTCTTTGCGATTAACCTTGTAAATTATTTCCAGATTTTGACCGCTGTGTTCAGGACCTAGTTCCAAGTAAAGAATATTGTTGTTAAAATCTTTATCGGCTAGTATTCTTTGTTTGCCGGGTGCTTTCATGGATATCAACTCAACAGTTTGGTAGGTATCTGTCTTGGCTATGGGTATCCACATTTTTGCCCATTCGGTGATTTCCGGTAATTCGCTCTGATAATAAAACTCAAATTCATCCTCCACTTCCACAACACCTAAAAGGTCAGATGTGGCTTTTTCTACAGGGATTTTACGCCAAGTCTTGTCCACAACCTGCTTCCAGGTATAAAACGGTTTACCGTTAAGTTTGTGGAGAGAAGTTTCTGTAACCTTCATGGCCCCAGGCTCCCCTTCCAAAAAGAAATCCACATCATACACATCACCTTTTTCGTCAGCAAGATCAACGCAGGCAAAATATCTGCTCGGCCCCAAATTAGAAAGGTATTCAGTATGTACACGCACCAGCTTCAAACGCAGCGTTTTCTCAGCGTCTTTAACCAGAAAATAACCATCATTCAAGGCTGTTTCCTTGTCAATAAAAGCTTTGATTCCAGCTTCAATTTCAGATATGGCAACCTTTGGAGCCAATTTAGCAACATGTTCAACTATTTTCTTTTCTTCAACTCTCCCTCCAGAATCACATCCTGAAAGCCCCAGCAACAGTCCAAAAGCAATTAAACAAAAGTTTGTTCTATCAAGGTAATTTTTCATTTTCGTTCTTATTACTCCGTCAATTCCTTTCTCCATTCAGAAAGACACATTAATTTCATATTCTAAAGGTAATCATTTCTCGTGTTTGATTGATACGTTCATTAGCAACTGATCACCCATGAAAGATTTGTCCAAAAGCATCTCCTCTGAAGTGCACAAGATGCACTGAAGTGACTGTGGTGGGCTGACATAAATACCACAAAGCTGCACGCTATTACATTGGACGGGGGAAGTTAGGAAGCAAACCATCTGATTTTGAAATCCTTTCTCCAATTCTAAGTCGTTATCACCGGCATTTTGAAATTCCTCTTTTTAGAAAACATTATTTCGAATTTCTCGTCCTTTTTTCAAGCTGTTTGATTCTTTCCTGAAACTGGATCCGGAGCTCATCAATGAATGTAAGTGGATCCTTGTAGGTTTTAAGGACTTGATAGATAAAGGAGTTTTGAAGTTGGGCGACTTCTGTTTCCAATACTTCTTTTTTCTTTATCAGCGAAGAAATCCTTTGCTTGCTATCCGCTTTTGGATGCGGGGTCGATCCGGTCGAAAGGTTTCCCAGAATCACGTTTTGGTAAAAATAAATCAATTCTTCAAGATCCCCTCTTTTGTAGATCCCATTGAGTTGGGCGGTCAATGCCGTAGCATCCTGGATTTTGCCTTCCTCCCCTCCATGGGCTATTTTATCGGGATGTACCTGCACGACTGCTTCTTTGTACAGTCGTCTTAACTCTTCCTTATCGGACAATTCCAATGCTGTTTCTATTCCAAAAGAATTCCTGTTCGTTATTAATCCTGTTGGCTCTTGGTAGTTTTTTCCTCTTTTCTTTTGTTCCAGCCTTTTGGCTTTTTTGGCATTTTTCTGTGTCTTGTACAAGTTATTCAATTCAGACATTCTGGCGATTGCTCTATCCAATTGACTATGAATGACATGCTCAAAACTCCTCAATTCATTTTTAAGCGTTTCCAGCAAGGATTCGAGTTGAAGGATCTCCTGCTGAAGGATTGGTATAGGATCTTTTTCCTCAAGATTGATTTTGTCTGGTATTCTCTCCATTCTGCTTTCGGATAAGGAAAATCCTAAAATGAAAAATAGGTGTTGACTATAAATCCCGTATTGTGCTGAAAAACGCTTTTCCCATCAATCAATCGACCAAATTGAGCCGTTTGATTGAGATATCCGCCTTCAATTCTAAGACTTTTACTGAATTGATAGCCAGCCAACAATCCTATTCGGTTTTGGTCAAAAATATTCTGATTCACATATTTCCCGAATCCAATCATCACTTCATCGTATGCTGCCAAATAAGGTTCCTTGTCCTCCAATGTCGGCCCGACCAGTGGAATTTGGATTCTGGCCATATAACGGATCCTGTTGACAAAATTATAATCGTCCACTTTGCTCAGATTTGGATTGACATATCTTCCCACCCAGCGCTGTTCCAGCATGAACCGGTGCGACAAGGCTACTCTTCCAATCGGATTGCTGATCGTGACCATTTGGTAAGTCCTGTGTTCAGGGAAAATCTTTGCGGAGGCTTGAATAGGGATATTTCCGTAGAAATAGGTATCCGCAAAAGCATAGCCCAGCCTAAAAACCACCTGTTTATGGATCGCATAATTCACCCCTACCCTGTAAAGATTCTGTTGAGGATCTGGAAAAAATCCTTCTCTCCTCCATTGAAATTCGCCATGCAGGCTCCATTTATCATCCAACTTGTAATTGGCAAAGAAAGCATACCAGCCGACTGGATTGTAATCATGCAAGCGGTTGTTTTGCGCCTGTACAGACAAACCCATGAAGAAAAGGGCCAACAAAATGATAAAGGAATTGATTTTCACGATTTTCATAGGTTTAAAATAGGTCAGCGGAATACCCGCTTTGGGATTTATTGATGTGATAGCGCGATCCAAAGTGCTTCACGCTGCCAATTGGCTATTGAAATTGGCTTGATTGCAGGACCACTGCTCCGGCATTTTCCATTTCTTCGATTGCCCGTTCGAAATCTCCTTCTTGTATATTCACCGCCTTGGTCGCATCCACAATAAGCTGCATTTTAAAACCTTCAGCCAGCCCGTCCAATACCGTGAACTTGACACAATAGTCCGTTGCCAAGCCACAGACGCTTATTTCATTGATTCTGTTTTTTTTCAAGAAGCTGCTCAATCCCGTATCACCTGCTTTATTGTTGTCAAAAAAGCCGCTGTAACTGTCCACACTCTGGTCGGTTCCTTTTTGGAATACAGCCTTCCATTTGTCCCTATTCAAATCGGGATGAAAATCCGCACCTTGGCTTCCCTGCACACAGTGTTCGGGCCATAGAATCTGGTTGATTCCCCTGAGATCAATGAATTCACCTACAGATTTCATTGGATGATTGGAAGCAAAACTGCCATGATCGGCGGGATGCCAGTCTTGGGTAGCAACAATAAAGTCGAATTTCTCCTGGATTTCATTGATGATCGAAACGATTTCATCACCACCAGACACCGCCAATGCTCCTCCTGGAATGAAATCATTTTGGACATCTACAATTAGCAATGCTTTCATAGTTTGGGTTTTTTTGGTTTCTATAGGTACTGTTTTTAACGAGGAAGAGTTTTGAATAATCTCAAAACAATTCCTTCATCAGGCTTCATTGTTGGTCTGGCAATTCTTCCGAACCCCCTCACTACTTCCTTTCTCAAAGTTGATTGAGCTGCGCAATGATCAAGGGCGCTATCGTTTCTACCTGCAAATCCGGATTGGTAGAAAAATGGCTGTTGGGATGGGAGTTGGTCGCCACTACTTTCTCGATCAAGCCAGAACCCATGATTTTCTCCAAGGCATCGTTGCTGAACAAGCCATGGGTGGTGATGGTGAAGATTTTGTTGGCTCCAGCTTGTTTGTAGGCTCTGGCTGCATTGATCAGGGAACCACCTGTTCTGACCATGTCATCGTAGATCACCACATCTTTGCCTTCTACGTCTGCACTGATGCTGGTTACTTCGGTTTTGTCACCCGAAAGCCTTCTTTTAAATACGAAAGCTGCATTTACGCCCATATCATTGGCCAATGATTCGACCCATTTGGCCCTTCCTGCATCGGTACAGGCCATCACAAAACCGTCGGTGGCTAACTCCTTGGCGATTTTGGTGATGATTGGTTTGCAATACACATGGCTGATCAATGCCTGCCCTTCAAAGTAATGTGGAATTCCTTCCGAATGCAGGTCAAAAAATATGAAATGGTTCCCCAAGCTGGTTCTCGGAAGGGATGAAAATATCACTGCCCTGGATTTTGCGGTGACCACCTCCCCCTTTTTTACTGCTCTTTCCATGGTGGAATAGCCGAAATAAGGGAAGACCAGAAAGATGGATTTTGCGCCATATTTAATCAAGGCGTAAGCAAGGTCATAAATTTCTAAGGTATCGGTATCTGCCACGGTTCCTCCGATCAAGACCACATCCCTGCCGCTGACATCCGTCTGGATTCTTTGGTACCGCTCGCCATCGGGAAATAACTTAACCTCTATTTCCCCTTTTTCAAAGTCGCCCAACAACAAGACTTCATCTCTTAAATAGCGGTAAGATTGAATACTGAATATGATTTTTTTATTCTCCATTGTAGTTCTTCATTTTAAATACCAAGTCAGTCCTTAACTGATACAGGGATTCTTCCAATCCAACTGGATAGGTGTGTGGATTTACCAATCTTTTGTGCGCCTTATCGAAATGGGAAAGGTTTGTCTTCGCTCTTTCTCGGATGGTGTGGATATCGGGTATTTTGTAAATCATTTCACCATTCCTGAAAATAGGCTTCAGCAAAATTTCCTGGTCCATTCCCTTGGTAAAGATTTTCTTTCTTTTGGTCGGATCCACCGGATCGATAATGACAAAAGTTTCCTTGTCAATATCTTCCCCCTCCAGGCATATCATGTCCGCCACCACTTTATCGTGTTTGGAATACCGAATGACCTGTTGGTTTCCTGGAATATTAATTTTGATGGTTTGTTGAGAGATCTTTATTTTGGGCTCCCATTGGCCATCTTCTGACTTGATGGCGGCAAGTTTATAGACTGCCCCAAGCGCTGGCTGGTCATAGGCTGTCACCAATTTGGTTCCAATACCCCAGGTGTCAATCGTGGCTTCTTGGGATTTCAAGGAGGCAATGATGTGCTCATCGAGATCGTTGCTTGCAACAACTTTGGCATTTGGAAAACCCGCTTCATCCAGCATTTTGCGTGCAACATTGCTGAAGTAGGCCAGATCACCAGAGTCTATCCTCACCCCTTCCATTTCATTTCCTGTTTCCCTCAACTGCTTCCCCACTTGAATGGCATTTTTGATCCCATTGACCGTGTCGTAAGTGTCGACAAGAAATACGCATTTGTCAGGGAAAGCTGCTGCATAGGCCTCAAATGCGGCGATTTCGGTACTGAAGGCCATGATCCAACTGTGGGCATGTGTGCCCGAAACTGGAATATCAAATAATTTTCCCGCCATCACATTGCTTGTTGCCGAGCATCCTCCGATATAGGAGGCACGGCTGGCAGCCAAAGCCCCGTCAATTCCCTGCGCCCTTCTCAAACCAAATTCCAGCACAGCGTCCCCTTTTGCCGCAAAGACAATCCGGGAGGCCTTGGTGGCGATCAGTGTCTGAAAATTGATGATATTCAAAAGGGGAGTTTCAAGCAATTGACATTGCAACAATGGCCCCGTCACCTTGATGATGGGCGAATGCGGGAACACTACCGTACCTTCTTCGACGGCATCAATGTCACAGGAAAATTTCATGTTTTGGAGATACTCCAAAAAAGCAGTTTCAAATGTCGGGGAACCATCCTTGTTTTTCATTTCCCGCAAATACCCCAAATCCCTCTCGTCAAAAGCAAAATTCCTGCAATAGTCAATGACGTAATCCAAGCCTGCGGCCAAGGTATATCCCCCATGGAATGGGTTTTTTCGAAAAAATAAATTGAAAACTGCTGTTTCCTCTGCCTTTCCCGACTTCCAATAAGCATAGGCCATTGTCAATTGGTAAAAATCCGTCAGAAGGGCCAATGAGCCTTGATAGAGGTCTTTTGTGATTTTCATGTTCGAGAAATGAATTTATAATTTTTCAGACTAAACCCAATAAAGCTACCGATTCACGAAATTAATGATCTCTGTGGAATTCGGGTCTTTAAAACAACAAATTAAAAAAATAAGAATGAGCGTTCAAGCAATGGTTCATCTTTAGGCTTTGGCTGGTAAAAGGAAAGGCTACCCCATAATTGATCGGTCTTATTGATGTGAATGGGGTTCAAAAAGATGAATCTGGATTTACTTTTTAGAAGTGATGTTCAAAATCACCCCAGCCAAAACCAAAATCATCCCCAAATAGGTGTATAAGTTGTGGGTCTCGCCAAAGAAAACAAAGCCAAACCCGAGGGCATAGATAATTCCAATGTAGCTCAAACTTGCCACTTTGGACAAATTGGCGTTTTGGTAGGCCATGGTCATGAAGTATTGGGCAAATTGGGTCAAAAGCCCAATGGCCAAAAGAATCACCCAATCCCAGCCTTGGGGCTGCACCCAAACAAATAAGCTGATCACGGAGGCAATGGGAATGGTGATCAAAGGGAAATAAAACATGATCACCAGCGGATCTTCAGTGGTCTTGAGTTTCCGGATGATGTTATAGGCGATCCCCATCGCAAAAGCCGCGGTAAGACCGATCAGCAAATCCGTTATCGCAATCCTCGGATCAAAGCCCTGAATGATGACCACTCCTACGAAAGAGATCGCAAAATAAATGAAACGGCGGGAAGCGACTTTTTCCTTGACGATGAAAATCCCCAAAATCGTGGTGAATATCGGGGCGAGAAAATTGATCGTCACGGCACTTGCCAGAGGGATGGTCTGTAGCGTGTAAAAGAACGCCATCAATCCTACCGAACCTGCAATGCCTCTGAGGATCAAAAGTTTTTTGTTGTTTCCCAAGACGGGAATATTTTTTGATTTGAGGAAAAAATAAGTCAGTATCAAACTGAACACCGATCTAAAAAGAATGATTTCAAGCGCCGGGATATGAGGAATCAGTTTCACTGAAACATTCATAAAGGCGAAAAGAACACCTGCGATCAGCATGTGCTGGATACTTTTTTTGCTCAAAACTTGGGATGGATTATACAGAAAACTAATGGAAAAAGGATTATAAAATCCAATTGGTTCATTTGAGTCGCAAATTTGAGGTAAACAATTGTGTAATCTTTATTGTCTTTTCAAATGGAGATTCATTCCACTCACATTTTCCAAAAACAATCTAAATAAAGTTTCCTTTATGCCACTTAAAATAGGACAAAAAGCACCGAATTTTACACTCCCATCCACTTCCGGAAAAGATTTTAACTTGGAAAAGGACTGCAAGGGAAAAAGTTGCATCATCTATTTCTACCCCAAAGATTTCACCAAGGTATGTACTGCGGAAGCTTGTGATTTCCGTGATCAGTTTTCGGCTTTCCGGGACTTGGATATCCCGGTTTTGGGGATCAGCCGAGACAGCATCCCCACGCATTTGCGATTCAAAAAAGAGAACAAACTTCCTTTTGAACTTTTGTCCGATGCCAAGGGAAATGTATGCAAAGCATATGACGCCTCCATCCCTATTTTGGGCATGCCAAAAAGGGTCACCTATTTTCTGGACAAAGACCACAAGGTTCAGGGCGCATTTTCTGATCTGTTTGCCTCCAAAAAACACGTCGACGAAATGCTGAAGTTGCTAAAGTAAAATCTCTTTTCCATTTCATAGAAAAGACTCAATTCCTTCAACAGGTTTTCCCTTTGAGCATGTATTGTGGATTACAAAGGCAATTCGGGCCTTTAATTATCAATGATCAATAAGTTGTCAACTATTTTTGATTCCACCCTTTCGGTGCCTCGCCCTATTGTCCAAATAGTTTGATTTTCTTGCAGTTTAACCCCCTAAGGTATGCCTATTTCAGGTTGAATAAATTCGAAAAAGTTAAATATTCAAATCTGTTACGTCGATGATTTTGAAAGCAACATTGTCACCAATTTAAACTGCTCTCATCAAGCATGTTCCGAATGCAATAGATAAAGATCAGCATGTCCCTATTGGGATGGCAATTTGGGATTTCGCACTTCACTCAGGATTTTGCCATCGTGCATGGTGAGCATCCTGTCGGCCATTTGTGCCAAGTCCTGATTGTGCGTCACAATGACGAATGATTGCCCGAATTTCTTCCTCAATTCAAAAAACAACTCATGTAAAGACTGCGCATTGTGGGAATCCAAGTTGCCACTCGGCTCATCGGCAAAAATTATTTTGGGATCATTGATCAATGCCCTCGCCACGGCGACTCTTTGCTGCTCACCTCCTGACAACTGTGACGGTTTGTGATCCAACCTGGATCCGAAGCCAAGAAGTTCGGCCAATTCCTTTGCGCGTTCCTTCAATTTCTTTTCGGGAGTTCCAGCGATCAAACCAGGGATCATGATGTTTTCCTCAGCTGTAAATTCAGGGAGCAGGTTATGAAATTGAAAAATAAAACCGATTTCCTTGTTCCTGAATTCGGCCAGCTTGTCCCCCTTCAATTTAGAAATCAAGGCACCGCCAACTTCCACGTCTCCTTCGTCAGCTTGGTCTAAAGTACCAAGAATATGAAGCAAAGTGCTTTTGCCGGCACCGGATGCTCCCACGATCGACACCACTTCCCCAGATTGGATGGTAACATCCACGCCCTTAAGGACATGAAGATCCCCATAATTTTTATGTATTCCTTTTGCGCTTAACATGGAAGAAATTTATTGATCCGAAATTTAAATTACTTTCTTAATTTACCTCAAAAATGCCACAAATTTCCCAAAAAGAGCATAGGTTAATTTGAAAATCAATTGTAAGCGCTTAACTTCGGGCAAAAATTATCACAAGAATGAATATACACGAATATCAAGCAAAGGAAGTTTTAAAGAGTTATGGGGTCGCCATCCAGGAGGGCATAGTTGCCGATACCCCTGAAGCGGCACTAGAAGCGGCCAAAAAACTGAATGCGGAAACGGGTACCTCTTGGTATGTAATCAAAGCACAGATTCATGCCGGTGGACGTGGTAAAGGTAAGATTCAGAGTACGGGTTCAAACGGTGTGGTCTTGGCCAGAGGTTTGGACGAAGTAATGGAGAAAGCCAAAAACATCCTAGGAGGAACCTTGGTCACACACCAAACTGGTCCTGAAGGCAAAAAAGTAAATAAGATATTGATCGCGCAAGATGTGTACTATCCAGGAGCATCCGAGCCAAAAGAATATTATTTGTCCATCCTTTTGGACAGAGCCAAAGGTTGCAATGTAATCATGGCATCTACCGAAGGAGGAATGGACATTGAAGAGGTGGCTGAAAACCATCCAGAAAAAATAATCAAAGAATGGATCGACCCAAAGGTAGGTCTTCAAGGATTCCAGGCAAGAAAGTTGGCTTTCAAACTTGGGCTTGAAGGAACTGCTTTCAAGGGTATGGTGAAATTCATCACCTCCTTATATGAGGCTTACATTGCAACCGATTCTTCTCAATTTGAGATCAATCCAGTATTGAAAACATCAGATGATAAAATCCTTGCTGTCGATGCAAAGGTTAATCTTGATGACAATGCGCTTTTCAAACATAAACACCTTGCCATCCTAAGGGATTTCGAAGAAGAAGATCCTTTGGAAGTTGAAGCCGACAAATACGGTTTGAACTATGTCAAATTGGATGGAAACGTTGGCTGTATGGTCAATGGAGCAGGTTTGGCCATGGCTACCATGGACATGATCAAGCTTTCCGGCGGTGAGCCTGCCAACTTCCTAGACGTAGGTGGCGGGGCCAATGCAACAACAGTAGAAGCTGGCTTCCGTATCATCCTTCAAGATCCAAATGTGAAAGCTATTTTGATCAACGTTTTTGGTGGTATCGTAAGATGTGACAGAATCGCTAACGGCGTAGTGGAAGCTTACAAAACGATCGGTGACATTAAAGTTCCGATTATCGTAAGACTTCAAGGAACCAATGCTGAGGAAGGTGCAAAAATCATAGATGAATCCGGATTGAAAGTATCTTCTGCCATCACTTTGAAAGAAGCAGCGGAGAAGGTGAAAGCCGCAATTCTAGTTCCATCAGAAAAATAATTCCCATTGAATGCTGACTTGTCACCAAGCAGCATCCTGCGTGCGTAGTTCAACTGGATAGAATATCAGATTTCGGCTCTGAGGGTTGAGGGTTCGAATCCTTCCGCGCGCACAAAAGCCTCCCATAACTAGGAGGCTTTTGTTATTTAAGCTCATTTTTTTATTGTGGATTTTTCTGATTTTAATCACTTTTTAAATATTGCCAAATCTTGTGATATTCCCAGATTAAAATTAACTTTATAATGGTTATTTTTATAATTCTTAATTTTTCGATCATGAACAAAAAGATACTGGTTCCCACAGATTTCTCGGATTGCGCCAACGCTGCTGTTACCTATGCATTTCATTTGGCCAAGAAAACAGAATCCGAATTGATTTTCCTTCACACCATGATCACTCCGGTCAATTGGTCAAAACTTACCAAGGAGCAGGAACTCCTTTTCCCTGACACGAAATCAAAGATTTCCGAGGCAAAAGAAAACCTCAAAGAACTCATCAAGAAAGCAAATGCGGAGGGATTGACCGCAAAAAAATTACTCATTTACAGCGACGGGAAAGAAAGAATTGAAAAATTTGTCGAATCCGAAAACGCAAATTTGGTCGTCATGGGTTCCCATGGGCAATATGGTTTCAGAGAACATATTCTTGGCACCAATACCTACGGCATGATCAGAAAAGCCAAAGTCCCTGTCATTATCGTCAAAGAGGCCAATACTAAATTGGATTTGGATACTCTTATCATCTCCACAAATTTCAAGGAAGAATCAGGACCATCGTTTTCGGATTTGGAAAGACTTGCAGAATTTTTAAAGTTAAAATTGAAGATCTTGTTTGTAAACACGCCTACTTATTTCATGGAAACCAATGACATCCTGAAGATTGGTGAATCCTTCCTTTCCACATTCAGCAGTTACCAGCATGACATACATATACAAGATGCTTTCAAAGAAGAGCGTGGGATAATCCAATTTTCGGAAAAAGTAAGTGCAGATGCCATCGCCATCATCACACATGGGAGATCCGATCTCATGCAATATTTTTCCCCTAGTATCACGGAAAATTTGATCACAATGAGCGATTTACCTATAATAAGTATAAAGATCCAGAATAAATAAAAAAGCAGGAGAATCTCTCCCGCTCTTTGTATGAAAACTAAACCAACTATTATTTAACTATCCCAATAAAACAAATAAATCAGATAAATCCAAAAAACAGTATAATTATTGTATCTGAGGAGATTTTCCTTTATTTTTTATTGCTGATCTTGTACAACACACCCAATGCCAGGGCCTGACTATATTGGATCCCCGGATCCATATCAATGTCATAGAGATTGATACTGGTAAAAGTCACATCAATAAAACTGGTGATTTTTGCCACCAAAGTCACATCCAGTCGGTGATCGATATTCTTGAAAGAAAGCGTTTCATAATTCCCAAACATCTGATACCTGGAATTGATCGTGAAATTCTCACTGATTTGCTTTTTCCAAGTGGCATAAACCAAGAATGCGAGTAATTCGCCCCTGACCTTCTTTCCAGGATCAACACCATAATTATTTGGAACGTTGTTGATGATTTCAGTATTGGTCACAAAGGTTAATCTTGGGGAAAAAGGAGACAATCTCAGCGCAAACTCATCATTGGGCTTGTATTCCAGACCCAATGAAGCTGTCAAAAAACCTGGGGCAAGAAAACTTGAGATCAGCAAATCATTGCCGTTGTCTCCATACTCGAACCCATCAGCGAACTGGGAAATAAAATTGACCGCTGTAAAATATCCCCAATGGTCTGAGATTTTGTATCCCAACTTTGAATCCAAGAAAATCCTATCCGCCGCCTTCCTTGTACCTTGTCCTTCATTTTTCACAATCCCAAATAGAAACTCCAGGTCATTGTCCCAAGAAATCTTCTCCTTGGCATAATTGGCTTTTCCTGAAATGATGGAGCCGAACGCCACGGAATTAACCCCACCTGATTTCCAGTTTCCACTGAAGGCTGCCTGATTGAAATTGAGCCCAGCGCTGATTTCTGAGTTCCAATAAGTTGTGTCTTTTAATGCCGTCACAGGACTGGGAACAGCTTCAATAACGTCCTGCGCTTGAGAAGCATAACCCAACAGTCCAAAGAATAAGATTAAAATTGAATTTTTCATGATTCCGAAAATTTAAGTTTAGAAAGTATACACAAATAAAATAATAAACAATTTGAAGAAAAAATATAAGCTTTCATTTTGTGTTTTATAATTGAAAATAGCCTTACAGAAAAATTACCTAATCCCGATACCAATAAAATCTATAAATTACAGCACATTGATCCGAAATTCAATTTCAAGCGTTAGATAAGAAGACAAACCGAAATCACAATGAAAATCAATCTATTGAATCCTTATTTTGCACTGATCATTTTCGTTTGCATGGGATGCAGCTCCATCGAAATATTCAAGGAAAATACGGAAATCGCACCTTATAAAGCCTACACCAGTTTTGTACTGATCAATAAAGAAATTGGCATGAAGGGATTTGACGATGACCTTTTGGATGCCCAGGTTTCCCACGACTTACAGGAGCAACTGGAAGCCATCGGCATGAAATATGAGAGAACCAATCCCGACTTGGTCATCCGATATGCCTCAAATGAAGATCTTAGACAAAAAGAGATATACCAAAACAGGTATCCAATGTGGGGATGGAGGGTTTGGGACCCATGGATGTTTGATCCGAGAATGAACAATCGATTCAACACCGTCACCACAAAGGATTATGAGTTGATCCAATTGATCGTGGATTATATAGATCCAAAGGAAGATAAAATCCTAATGCGGCTCACCGCTGTGAGCGAAAGCAACAGCCCAAAGGAAAAAAGGAAAAGACTATCCAAATCAGTCTCTCAGATAGTGAAAACATACCAAGAGCATCTTGACACCTACCTTCCGGAATTAAGAGATAAGTAAATATCAAGTCCTATCCGGAGAATTTTATCAAAATAGGGTCTATCCCTTTCTCACGAAATGCTTGTTTTAATTTTAGAAAAAAAAATAATTGGTTTTAATAAAAATTAATATCAAAGCCATGTTGCAATTCAAAACTATTCCGTTATTTTTGTATTAATAATTTTGCATTTCAAAACATGTATTTTGCATCTTGATGGTTCGGATAGTATTAATCGACGATGATCCCATAAGTACCTTTATTACTGAAAAGCTTATTTTCAACAACATAAAGGTGCCCTGTACAATTTTTAAATTCCAAAGTGCCATAGAAGCACTCAAGGATATTTCCAGTATTAGTCCAAACTACCTTTTTTTGGATTTAAACATGCCGGAAATGACAGGTTGGGATTTTTTGGAAGAATTTGAGCCCAAAACCTATAAGCCGGAAGTTTATATCCTGAGCAGTTCCGTCGATGAAAGAGACATCAATAAAGCTTCAAATTACTCCTTGGTCAAAAAATATTTATCAAAACCACTGATCAAAAAATATATCAAAACCATTTTTAAATAAATCTTCTTAATCATAAATTTTAAAAGGTTCCGTCATTGATAGAGCCTTTTTTTTATGCATTTCTAAAACCTGAATGCCATTTTATGGTTATATTGATAGAACAACAATTGAAGTGAAATGGCAAAAAACAATCTTGATCTCATCAAAGCATTCAGAAAAACGATCGTAAAACTGAAAAATGGGGCACCCTATCAATGGGGCCACATGGGGGCTTGCAACTGCGGAAACCTTGCACAGGAAATCACTCAATTGAGCAAAGCTGAAATCCATCGCTTTGCCATGCAAAGGATGGGTGATTGGAACGAACAGTTGATCGATTATTGCCCCACCAGTGGATATCCGATGGATTTGATGATCGATAAAATGTTGGAAGCTGGATTGACCCTCGATGAATTGAAGCATTTGGAAAGGCTTTCCGACCCAAAAATCCTCAAAGAAATTCCCTTTGAAGAAAGGAATAACCTTCTTAAAAACAGGAAAGAAGATGTAATTCTATATCTCGAAACTTGGACAGGAATTCTTGAAAAGGAATGGCTGGATAGTCAACAAATCCAATTGGAGATCAAGAACCATTTCCTGCCTGATCAAAATCCAAATGGCAAAAAGAAAGCGCTGATCTTGGTGTAAAAAAATATTTTGAAGTGTTTAGTGAAAATCAATGCAATTAATATATTTGCATCATTAACCAACGTTCACACCATGGAGGATTTTGAAGAGGAATTAGATGATTTCGTAGAAGAAGAGGAAGATGAGTTTGCTGAGCAATTTAAAGACGAGGCATATGACTTGGACGATGACAGTGAGCTTCTCGACGACCATTTTGTAGATTTTGACGACGACGACGACGACGACCTTGAAGACTTCGAAGATGAGGATTTCGAAGACCTTGACGACGAAATTGACTGAGTCAGAAAAACAAAGGCAGATGGAATGGCATTTCCTTCTGCCTTTTTTTGGATCTTTCTTTGAGCAACAAACCTTCTGTATTATCTTTCGAAAAAATTAAGCAATTCATTTAATCCCATATATCATGCTATTACAGATTTTTAATTCCCCAATCGCACCAGGTGCACAATTGTTCCTTTTAATCGTTTGTATCTTGATCGGTGTGGGCGCTGGACTTTCGGCAATGGATGCCCGAAAAAGCCTTTTCAAAAAAGAGGATGACAAGAAAAATCACTAAGTTCATTCGTTAATTTAGAAAAAAAAAGAGAGGACTTTAAAAGTCCTCTCTTTTTTTTTCTAATGGACATTTCCCATCAATTTTCTAATGGGCTTGCTGAGCAGGAGCAAAACCACACCAGCTCCTATTGCCGTGTAAATGATCATCATGTATTGGTCTGGCATCTGTGCCAAAGCTTCCTCAGTCCCCCCGCTTGCCTCACCGGCGATGATTCCAGCAATCAAATTTCCAAGTGAAACCGAAAGGAACCAAATCCCCATCATTTGCCCTCCATATTTTGCAGGGGCAAGTTTGGTGACCAAACTCAATCCAACTGGACTAAGACTCAGCTCACCGAAGGTGTGAAGCATATAAGTAAAGATCAACCAGGTGGGAGCAGCCAAATCCCCTGACGCCGCAATTTTAGCGGCAAAATACATCACAAAGAAACCAATGCCCAAAAGCAACAAGCCCATTGCAAATTTCAAAGGGGAACTTGGTTCTAAATTTCTTCTTCCAAGCCATACCCACATCGCACCAAATACAGGTGCAAAAATTATGATGAACATGGAATTGACAGATTGAAAATATCCCGCTGGGATTTCCCATCCCAATAAGGATCTATCCGTAAATCGTTCTGCAAATAGATTGAGGGTGGATCCCGCTTGCTCAAAACCTGACCAAAACAAAGCTGAAAATAGGAAGAGGATGGCGATCACCATCACTTTTTTCCTTTCATCAGCATTCAATCCCCCGAAAAGAATCACATATCCCAAGTAAACGAATGCCACGATGGCTATAATTGTCCCAGAAGCATTTGCCAAATCACTGACATTGATCGGAATGATACCCATAAAGAGCAGGGACAAAACAAATAATACTACTGCACCGATGATCAACAGGATTTTTATCAACTTTTTTCTATCCCCAATTTCCTCGTCGGTTTTGAAGGCAATATCCTCACCATAACCCTCCAGGAATTTACTTGTAAATCTGTATTGGATCAGGCCGATGACCATTCCCAATCCAGCCAAGCCAAAACCCAAATGCCAATCGTAGATCGCCAAGGTGCTGCAAGCAATCGGGGCTATCAAAGCGCCAATATTGATCCCCATATAAAAGATGGAGAACCCTGCGTCTCTTTTTGAACTTCCCGCAGGATACAACTGCCCAACTACAGAACTGATATTGGGTTTCAGCAATCCTGTTCCCAAAACAATAAGGATCAATCCCATGAAAAAGGTGTTGGTATCAAAAGAAGAAAGACTTTCCTTTACTTCCGAACCATCCCCGATCAAATTGACCAATCCAGGAAGTGCCATGGTAAAATGGCCCAAGGCAATGATAATTCCACCGTACCACACAGATTTCTTCAGTCCAAAAAGCCGATCGGCAAACCAGCCTCCCGGTAATGCCAACAAATAAACCCCCATAGTGTAAAGACCATAGATAGCCCCGGAGGTTTTGTCGTCAAATCCCAAACCTCCATCCACAATGGCTGTGGTCATGAACAAGATCAAAAGGGCACGCATCCCATAATAACTGAACCTCTCCCACATTTCTGTGAAAAAGAGCGTCATCAACCCCTTGGGATGACCAAATATCGTAGGACCTAGGAAGAGATCCTCTCCTACGGATTTCATGGCATTATCTGGGATATTTTCCAAAGTATAATTAAAGTTAATGGGTGGTAGATACGAATGAATTACAATGATAAGAGATTTTTTCATTTCTTGCTACAATTGGTATCGAATTGGCCCAAAGGGAAACCAAACTGATTAAAAATCGAACAGTCTTTGTTTTCCAGCCAAAAACTACAAGTCCAATAGCTATATTTAATTAGCATTAAATCTTTACGTAATCGATTGAATTTGTAAAAAAAGCATTTTTTTGGATAAATGATCTGTCAAGATTTTATATCTTTGAGCAGAAATATAAACCCATTTAAAACTTAATGAATATGGCATATCCGGAGATTAAATCAAGCCAAAAAAGCTTGGCAGAACTAGGTCTTGATAATTCCGACAAAATTTTTAGAAATCTCAGCCCTGCTGAGCTTATAGAACACGCTCTTCTTCGCCAAGAAGGCGTTCTGACCGACACCGGTGCTTTGATGGTCAGCACAGGTGAATTCAGTGGAAGATCTCCAAAAGACAGATTTATTGTCATGGATGCACAAACCAAGGATTCCGTATGGTGGGGTGATATCAATATTCCCCTTGAAGAAGAGAAATTTGATCAACTCTACAAACAGATGGTTGATTTTCTGAAAGACAAAGACCTATTCGTAAGAGAAGCCTATGCTGGAGCGGCAC
This sequence comes from Rhodonellum psychrophilum GCM71 = DSM 17998, assembly GCF_000381545.1. GTDB lineage: Bacteria > Bacteroidota > Bacteroidia > Cytophagales > Cyclobacteriaceae > Rhodonellum > Rhodonellum psychrophilum. The sequence continues at coordinate 174,809 of NZ_KB906680.1, forward strand.
CTGATTACAGGCTGAACCTTACCATTATCAACACCCTGGCATGGCAAAACCTTTTCTGCTACAACATGTTTCTGAGGCCTTCTTCCGAAGAATTGGAGGGATTCCAGACTGACTTTACGATTATTTGCATCCCTGAATTTGAGGCAGATCCTAGTGCGAACGGGACAAGACAAAAGAATTTTGCGATCATCAACCTGTCCAAAAAAATAATCTTGATCGGGGGTACAGCTTACGCAGGTGAAATCAAAAAAGGTATTTTTTCCGTATTGAATTATTTGCTGCCACACGAGCGCAATGTACTATCCATGCATTGCTCATCCAATCTTGGTGACAAAGGCGATACTGCCGTATTCTTTGGCCTATCCGGAACGGGTAAGACCACACTTTCTGCAGATCCAAACCGAAGCTTGATCGGCGATGACGAACATGGCTGGAATGATGACACGGTTTTCAATTTTGAAGGTGGGTGCTACGCAAAAGTCGTCAACCTTGAGGAAGAAAATGAACCTGACATTTGGAATGCCATCAAGTTTGGGGCCATTGTGGAAAACACCAAATTTCACCCAGGTACCAGAACTGTCAATTACAGAAACATTGATCTCACTGAAAACACAAGAACGGCCTATCCGATTCATTTTATAAAAAATGCAATGGAACCATCCGTAGGAGGAATACCCAAAAATATATTTTTCCTGACAGCGGATGCTTTTGGAGTGATTCCTCCAATTTCAAAACTGAACAAAAGCCAAGCGATGTATCATTTTATTTCAGGTTATACGGCTAAGGTGGCAGGAACAGAAATGGGAATCACGGAACCCAAAACCACGTTTTCAGCTTGTTTCGGGGCAGCATTCCTCCCCTTGCATCCTACAAAATATGCAACCCTGTTTGGAGAAAAAATGGAGCAGCACGACGTAAATGTTTGGTTGATCAATACAGGTTGGACAGGTGGTCCCTATGGAATCGGTTCTAGAATGAAATTGAAATATACACGGGCGATGATCACAGCTGCCCTCGAAGGACATTTGGATCATGTAGGCTTCAGGAAACACAGTGTATTCGGAGTGGCAATTCCCGAATCTTGCCCCAATGTCCCAAAAGAGGTTTTGAGCCCACGTGCCACATGGGAAGACAAGGACGCCTATGACAAAAAAGCCAGGGAACTGGGACAGTCCTTCATCGCCAACTTTAAAAAATTCGAAGACTATGCCAGCAATGAAATTCTGGCAGGTGCCCCAAGTTGGGAATAAAAACCATAAATAAACCCAAATAATTAAGGGGAGCATTGCTCCCCTTTTTTGCGTATTTTTTTCTCAAACGAAACTTCAAATTTTCAAAATTTTAAATTATCTATTCAAACAGCAGTTTTTGCGTGTATATTTGTAACAATTAAATTCAAGAAAAAAATTGAGGATTTTGCGATTCATTTGCATCAAATCACAATCGGATCAGTTTACAATTTTACTAATACCATTATGACTACAGGAGAAATTCACACCGAAAAAGGTGTTATGAAAGTTGAGTTTTATGATGAAGATGCACCAAAAGCTGTTGCGAATTTTATCAAACTTTCCAAAGAAGGATTTTATGATGGATTGAAATTTCATAGGGTAATCCCTGATTTCATGATTCAGGGTGGCTGTCCACAAGGCACTGGCACCGGAGGCCCAGGTTACAAAATTGATTGTGAACTTACCGGAGAACTTCAATACCACGATCGTGGTGTTCTTTCCATGGCGCACGCAGGAAGAAATACAGGTGGATCCCAATTCTTCATTTGCCACAGCAGAAACAACACCAGTCATCTTGACAGAAACCACACATGTTTCGGAAAAGTAGTTGAAGGGTTGGAAACAATTGATCTGATCAAACAAGGCGATAAAATCGAAAAAATCGTAATCCTTGACTAAAAAATAAAAGGCTTAAAATTTATTTAAGCCTTTTATTTTTTTTTAAACCAAGTTGGTTCATCCCGCTTAATGCATTACGAACTCAATTCAATAGTATAATTAATTGATGTTCAATTAGTTAATTATTTTTTTTAACTTCACCCTATTGGTGTCAGGAATTAGTCTCACAATAGGCTGATTTTCTTGCCGTTTCGATCTCATTAGGAAACTGAATGCATATTTCGGTTTCAACCCATTTTATGCATCACCGACTCAAATCCAGTATATAAACAGCTCAGAATCAGTCATTTTTCTACTATTTTTGACTTCATTCTATCGGTATTGTACTTAATTCTTCAAATAATCTGATTTTTTTGCAGTTTCACCCCCGTAAGGAAAGCCAATGCAGATTTCGGGTTTAACCAAATAGCGCACCTGCAATCGTAGCAGTCATCATACAAGCCAAAGTAGCAGCCAAAAGTGCCCTCATTCCCAATTTCGAAAGATTACCTTGCTGGTTTGGGGCGATACTTCCAATTCCTCCAACCTGAATAGCGATAGAGCTGAAATTAGAAAAACCACAAAGTGCATAGGTTGCAATTACGATGGATTTGGGTGCAAGCGTTCCTGCCTCCTTCATTTCAGCCAAACCCAGATAGGCCACAAACTCATTGATGACCGTCTTTTGCCCCAGCAAAGATCCCACCTGAAGGGTATCTGTCCATTGAACACCGATTACCCAAGCAAAAACCCTAAAAACCTGACCCAGAATATACTCCAATGAAAAACCAGTAAACTGCCCATCCGTACTGGAAATCACCATTGCATTGAGCCCAGTATAATGTCCTATCAAGCCTGAAAGTATGTAGTTCAGGGCCGCAATTACGGCGATGAAAGCCAGAAGCATTCCTCCAACATTCAAGGCAAGTTTGAGTCCATCACTGGCCCCTATCGACATGGCGTCGATCAGATTGACACCTAAATTTTCTTCATTTACTTCCAACTTGTCATTTACTTTTTCCTTTTGCGTTTCCGGGATCATGATTTTTGACATTACGATCGCGGCTGGAGCATTCATGATACTGGCTCCAAGCAAATAAGCTGCAAATTTACTTTGCTCTTCAAGGCTGTCCCCTCCAAGGAAAGCTACATAGCCTGCTAAAACTCCGCCTGCGATTGTGGCCATTCCTCCCGTCATCAAGCACATCAATTCGGATCTTGACATGGTGGGAATAAAGGGTCTCACAAGCAAGGGCGCTTCTGTTTGACCCAGGAATATGTTGCCTGCAGCCGACAGACTTTCGGCCCCCGAAAGTCTCATGGTCCTGGCCATTACCCAAGCAATGGCGAAAACTATTTTTTGAAGCACTCCCAAATAATACAGCCCGGCAGAAACCGTGGAAAAGAAAATGATCGTGGGCAAAACCTGGAAAGCAAATATAAATCCGAAAGAACTCGTCGCTAAATCCCCAAACAGGAAAGTGGCACCGTCGGAAGAAAAACTCAGGAATTTGACAAAACCCCTGCTCACCAAAGCAAAGATACTGGCAACAAAAGGGACTTTTGTAATGAGGAAACCGAAAATGGCCTGAAGAACCACTCCTATACCTACCAGCCTCCAATCCACAGACTTTCTATGGGATGAAAAAGCAAAAGCCACAAGTAATAATACAAAGATCCCAAGTAAACCTCTAATATATTCCATGAAAGTATGCTAAGCGTATAAATGTTGGGATTTTGATAAATTCTAATGTGTGGGAAACACCAGCTGTTGGGCACATAAAGCTAAATTGAAAAGCCTGGTAGAGGCCAGGCTTTTCAATTCAATTCCTTTTGTTGATCTCGTCACGGATCCGAGCGGCTCTTTCGTAGTCTTCGTTTCCGATGGCCTCATCCAAAAGTTGGTTAAGCTTATCAAGACTGAAATCTTTCAGCGAGTCCGCGAGTTTACCCGAGGTTACGCTACCTTGACGAGAAGCTTTGCTTGGCTTTTTCGACTCCTTTTTTTCCTCCTCCTCGTTGAATTCAATCGCAGCTTCTGACATCACGCTTTCGGCGCAGAATATCGGCGCATCAAATCTCACCGCTATCGCAATTGCATCAGATGGGCGAGCATCCACTTCAATGGATTTTGAACTGTTCCTACACACGATTTTGGCAAAGAACACCCCCTCTTTCATTTCTGAAATCAGGATTTGCTCAATGGAAAAATTAAAATTGGAGGAAAAGGCCTTGAACAGATCATGGGTCATCGGCCTGTTGGGGACAATTTTTTCTATCTCAATAGCGATTGCTTGGGCCTCAAACATACCAATGACAATCGGCAATCTTCTTATACCGCCAACTTCCCCCATGACCAAGGTAAACGACCCAGATTGGGAGTGATTTGATGATAAGCCAAGAATTTCTAATTCGACAGTTTTATCCACGGATGTTATTTTATAGCTTTTATTGCTGAAGTTAATTTTGGCAACACCTCAAATGCATCTCCTACGATTCCGTAGTCAGCAGCTTTGAAAAATGGCGCCTCAGGGTCTTTGTTGATCACCACGATGCACTTTGATGAATTGACACCTGCAAGATGTTGAATAGCACCCGAAATTCCAACTGCTAGGTATAAACTAGGTGCAACTTTTACTCCTGTCTGTCCGACGTGTTCGTGGTGAGGTCTCCAACCGATATCCGATACAGGCTTGGAACATCCCGTTGCAGCACCCAATTCTTTGGCCAAATCTTCTATTAAGTTCCAGTTTTCCGGACCTTTCATTCCCCGGCCACCAGAAACCACAATGTCTGCTTCTGGCAAAAGAATTTCGCCTGTTGCTTTGTCAGTCGAGATAATTTTGGTGCTAAAATTATGGTCATCAAGATTCAACTCCAATGTTTCCACTGCAGCCGTAGCACCGTCTGTTTTTAAAGGAACCGCGTTCTTTTTGACTGCAAGGATTTTATTTTCCGAGGTCATTTCCGTCTGCGCAAAAGCCTTTCCTGTATAAATACTTCTTTTTACTTTAAAACCTGAGGAAGTATCAGGCAATTCCACAACGTTGGAAACCAAACCAGCATTTAACTTAATGGAAAGACGAGCCGCGACGGCATCTCCCAAAGAAGATTTAGCCAAAACGAGTGTCTTCGCCCCTATTTTATTAAACACCTGAGCAACTGCTTCTGCATGTGCTTGGATGATTCCAGAAGTCAGTCTGCTGTCTTTTACATGAAGGACTTTGGAGGCTCCTGCCGTACCCGTTTTGGTCAATTCGTCATCGGCTATGTCACCCAAGGCAACGGCAACGACTTCTCCCCCTCCGATTTTCTCCGAAAATGCTTTTGCAAAGGAAAGTGCCTCTAAACTTGATTTTTTGATTGCACCTTCTGATTGCTCTATATATACTAATATGGACATGATTATCTGATTTTTTGGATTCAAAATTAATTAAAGAACTTTTGCTTCATTTTTCAACAACCTCACCAATTCTTCGACATTGTCTTTATCCACAAGTTTGACACCCGCCTTGGCTGGAGGAAGTTCATAGGAAATCACGCGAGAGTTTCCTTCTTCCACTACAGGTTCCACTACTGAAAAAGGTTTGGTTCTTGCAGACATAATCCCACGCATGTTCGGTATCTTCCATTCAGCGATTGGTTCTTGGCATCCTGCAATTAGCGGCAATTTTGCTTCCACATATTCTTTTCCTCCTTCGATTTCCCTTGACATTTTCACTGTATCACCCTCTACTTCCAGTTTCATCACCGGAGAAATAGAAGGCATTCCCAACAGTTCACCAACCATCCCATGGACCATTCCTCCATTAAAATCGATGGATTCTCTTCCCATCAAGATCAACTCATAGCCATTGCTTTTGGCAATATGGGCGATTTGATTGGCGACAAAAAGTGAGTCTTTCGGGAAAGCGTTGACCCTGATGGCATCATCCGCACCGATGGCCAATGCTTTTCTCAAGGTAGGGTCCGAATCAGATTCCCCAACATTCATAACTGTAAGACTTGCACCCAACTGCTCCTTCAACTCCACCGCTCTTGCCAGAGCATAGTCATCATAAGGTCCAATAATAAACTGAACGCCGTTTTTGTCAAATTGGGTATTGTTCTCAGTAAACTGAATTTTGGATGTAGTATCCGGCACGTGTGTGATACAGACAAGAATTTTCATTACGTATATTTAGGTTATTTATTTATAATTTTGTGTGAATTTAGCAATTAAGGCTTTAATTAAAAAAAAATTCATGAGCAATTTGTCCCGCATAGAAATCCTGAAAGAATATGCAGACCAAGAACCCGAAAATCCCTTTAATTGGTACGCTTTGGCCTTGGAATACCAAAATTTTGACTTGGAAAAAACAAGCTATTGTTTCAATAAACTCCTGAAAGAACATAAAGGTTATCTTCCCACCTATTATCATGCAGCCCTCTTTTTCTCGGAGAGAAACCAAATTGACTTTGCAAAAACCATTTTTGAAACCGGGATTGACTTGGCAAAAGACCAAAATAATGAAAAGGCTTTGAGGGAATTGCAAAATAGCTTCCAGAATTTCATTTTTGAAAATGATCTTTGATTTCCCAAAAAAGGAGTATCTCCAATAGCATTTCCTCTCATAAAGGATGGGATTGATTACCGTTCCATTACTTAGTCAATTTTCACCACTATTTTCCCCAATTGCAAACCCGCTTTCATCTTATCAAAGGCCAAAACAGCATCCTCTAGTGGGAATATTTGATCCACAATCGGAATTATTTTGGATGCATTCACCAATGCAAGCATGTTGGCAAAATCCTGGTCACTTCCCATCGTGGTCCCAATGATTTGGATTTGATTCCAAAAGACCTTTCTCGCATCCAAAACTCCCGGATTTCCTTTGGTCGCGCCATAGAGCACAATTTTCCCTCCCGGACGTGCGGCTTTTATCAATTGTGACAAAGTATTCCCCATCGCACTGTCGATAATCAAATCAAATCCACCCGTCAGCGTAAGGGCTTCTTCTGTCCAATTTTCATCCTTGTAATCGAATCCAGCAGTAACGCCCATCCCAATTGCTTTGTCAATCTTGGCCTGACTGCTGCTGCTCACATACACTTCAGCACCTAGCGCCAGAGCAAATTGAACGGCAAACTGGGCCACTCCTCCTCCAAATCCTGTCACCAGAACTTTTTCCCCTGCAACGACTTTCCCTTGATACACAACAGTCCTGTAAGCGGTCACTCCTCCCAAAGGAACTGCTGCGGCTTCCTCCCAACTCAAATGCTCCGGTTTTGGATGAATACGGTCCGAGGGAACTTGCACGAATTCGGCCAAGGTCCCATGATCCGGCATGCCGATGATTTTAAATTCTTTGGATTGGGCTTTTTGGTTGTCTCCCCAATGAAGTGCGGGGTTGATAATGACCTCCTTCCCCAGTAAGTTGGAATCCACATTCGCGCCGATTGCATCCACCACTCCTGCACCGTCCGAACCCAGTATCACCCCATCTTTCAGACCAGGATAAAGCCCCTGCCTGCACCATTCATCACGATGGTTTAGGGCCGCGGCGACAAGCCTGACCCTCACTTCGTTTTCCCCAATTCCGGGCAATTGGATTTCGGATAACTGAATTTTTTCTGGTAAAGTACTGCTGTAGACGATTGCTTTCATGGGGTTAGATTTTTGTAAATTGAATAAAAATCATTATTACTTGGAATCTTATGTGAAATTTTATTTTTTAAGTTGCTTTTTTATTAAATCTTAATCATCGAAAAACAAAGATATTTCAATCTTACGTATCACCATAATAAATATCATTTATCATATCCTCCTCACATTCTAAAGAAGAGTACCAAAGATTAGCAGTTTCTGATCTCTCTAAAAAACAATCAATTAAGGAACCTGGCCTGTCTATCTTATTAATTATAATATTTGAAATTAATTTATTTTTAAAAATTTCGTTAATGATTAATTTATCTAATCTCGCATTAAGGTTAAAATAATTAATACCTGAAAATATTATTGAAAGTAAAACACTAAAATAAACAGCATATTGCTTATTGATATTATAATCATTTAATCCCCCATTATACAAAGGGTTATACTCCAAAGAATTTATCAAAAAGTATGATACACAAAAAGATACGGAAATAGAAGAAATAATTAATTTATATGTATTGTGTCTCCAATAAAATAATTGGTATAAATTATAACTTCTATAATTATCCTTCTTGTTTAAATAAATAAAAAGCATAAATAAAGGTGCTAATGCTATCATATAAAAAAAATTTGCTTCTGAAATTAATATTGATAAAAATATGATTATCCCTGAAATCCAGAATACTTCAAGAAAATGAAATTTATACAATTCCAACCTCTTGATTTTAACGAAATTCTTTCTATTCACCATCATGTATATACTGTTTTTTTTTTAAATTAATTTACTTCTTAAATCTTAATTTCCTCCTCTGTCAATTCATAAAGCTCATAAACCAATTGATCTATTTGATTTTCAAATTCAGCGGTTTCTATTTGAGGGTTATTCTTTTTGATTATTAAAATCTGATTATCATAGTTTTCGATTTCAAGTTCTTGTTCGATAGATGGTATTTATAGATTAGGTTGATCTTGAAAAGCTCAATATCAATCCACATGTGTTTAACCTTCAGAAAAGCTTTATTGAATGCCTATCTAGGTTTTAAAACATTGATTTCTGCACACATTTAAAAATAGATCTGTTATGGGAGAACGATATTTTTGGTATTTCTTCGGTCTGGCTTTTAAAATAAAGGATTCTGTTTAATTTTTTACGTAAGAAAAGGCAAAAGTTTAAAAATCCAAGCCATAACAAGAGAAACCATTACTATAGTAAAAAATAACTTTGCATTCTCTAACCGCTTTATCTATTCAAATTCAATGATATTTCATTTTTAAAAAACATTTATAAAGAAAAATTAAAATATTAAGTATCAAGTTTAAGAATTGTGGGCGTAGATTCTTTCAAATCCCCAAACCAAATCAAAAAACTAATAGATTTCTCAAGCCCATCATTTAAAATTGGATCGAGAAAGAGAACTAAAATTCAAAACTTAAAATGGCGCAGGTTCATTGCTGCCGAATCCTCCGGAAAATGGATCTTCGTTTCCTCCGCCATTGGCTTTGCTGCCCAGACGGATGGTGTTGCTGGTATCAAAGCTTTGACCGCCCGCTGCACTTGGGAATTTACTACCATAGAGTGCATCTTCGGCTTTATAAGGAACGTTCAATTCCAAATCGGTGAATTTGGTGTACTTGCCGATGAAGCGCAACTTCACGTTTTGAAGGGAACCGTTTCTGTGCTTGGCGATGATTACTTCCCCCACGCCTGCGGTTGAATGTCCATCTTCATCTTCGGTAATGCCGTAATATTCAGGTCTGTAAAGGAACATAACGATATCCGCATCCTGCTCGATGGCTCCTGATTCCCTCAAATCCGATAGCTGTGGACGCTTGTCTCCTCCCCTGGTCTCTACAGCCCTTGAAAGCTGGGAAAGGGCAATGACAGGCACACTCAGTTCTTTTGCGATTTTCTTCAAAGCCCTTGAAATACTGGCAATCTCCTGCTCACGGTTTCCACCTCCGCCGGATTTGCTGTCTCCTGACATCAACTGAAGGTAATCAATCACGATCATCTGTATGTCATGTTGCGCCTTGAGCTTCCTGCATTTCGCCCTTAATTCCAAGATAGTCAAAGCAGGTGTATCATCCACAAAAAGCGGGGCTTTGGAAAGTTTTGCGGTTTTGTGAACCAGCTGCTCCCATTCATAATCCGCCAAATTTCCCTTTTTGATTTTTTCCGAGTCCAATTCTGCCTCCGAGGAGATGAGTCGGTTGACAAGTTGAACTGAAGCCATCTCCAGGGAGAAAATCGCAACGGGCCTGTTGTGGTCCACTGCGGCATTCCGCAATACCGAAAGGACAAAGGCAGTCTTCCCCATAGCAGGTCGGGCGGCGATGATGACCAAATCCGATTTTTGCCAGCCTGAAGTCACCCGGTCCAAAGCCGTAAAACCGCTTGGGACACCGGTAAGCCCATCCTTTTGGCCTTTTTTGGCTTCAAGTTCCTGAATGGCTTCCTTCATGATGGATTTCAAGTCGGAATAATTTTTTCTGATGTTCTTTTCCGAAATTTCAAAAAGTGACTGTTCCATTTTGTCCAAGAGCTCAAATACATCTGTGGTATCTTCAAAAGCTTCTTTTTGGACTTCGCCGGAGATGCGGATCATCTCTCTTTTCATGGCCTGCTCGGTGATGATCCTCGCATGGAATTCAATATTGGCAGCGGAGGAGACCTTTGAAGTCAGCTCGGTGATAAAAAATGCACCACCTGCGATTTCAAGTTTGCCGTTTTTCCTCAACTGGTTTGTCACTGTCAACAAATCAATGGGTTGACTTTCTGAAAACAAATCCAAGATCGCAGAATAGATGGCTTTGTGCGCTTCCTTGTAGAAACTCTCGGGCTGGAGCATATCCACTACAGCCGTCAAAGCTTCTTTTTCAAGCATCAACGCACCCAAAACAGCTTCTTCCAGTTCAATCGCCTGGGGAGGCAATTTTCCAAGACCGATTTGATTGGATGAATCGGGCTTTCGACGACCTGTGAGCCTGTCTTTTCCTGCTGGTTTATTTTCTGACATGGGACAAATGTAAGAGGTTTGGGCCAAAGGTTTTAAACAATTTATGCACGAGTTATCAACAAATTCGCTAACATCTAATCAATCAATCTCCTATCTACCACCCATCGGATTTTTAGGGATATTGTTTTGGAACATTCTTCCTCGTTTCTGTCCCATTGCAGTTTTTATATAAAAATAAAAAAAAACAATTGGGCATGAAATCCAGCGGATACTTTCCAAAAAGGACATGATAAACCTTACCTTTGACCAATTGGAGGAAATTAAATTTTCAAAGGAAAAATCAGCCCCATTTTCCAAGGTCTTGAAAAACATGAAATTGACTTTCCTTCCCTCAAGGTCCTTATCTTTAACGATGGAATTATAATATTATTCAACATTTGAATCACCCTCAAAAAATGTCTAAAAAGTATCATTTTATAGCAATTGGTGGTGCAGTAATGCACAATTTGGCCCTTTCCATGGCCGAAAAAGGATTTACCGTCACCGGATCGGATGATGAAATCTATGAACCTTCCCGAACCCGACTTGAGAAAGCTGGGATATTGCCGGAAGCAAAAGGATGGTTTCCAGAAAAAATCTCACCGGACCTCGACGCCATCATTCTCGGCATGCATGCCAGACAGGACAATCCCGAATTGATCAAAGCGCAGGAATTGGGTGTTCCCGTTTATTCCTTTCCTGAATTTATCTACGAACAGAGCCAAGAGAAAATCAGGGTCGTCATCTCGGGAAGTCATGGCAAAACCAGCATCACTTCCATGGTGCTCCATGTTTTGAATGCACAGGACTTGGATTTTGATTATTTGGTCGGTGCCCAAATCGAAGGTTTTGACCTTATGGTCCGTTTGTCCACAGATGCGCCGATGATCATCATCGAAGGGGATGAGTATCTTACGTCTCCCTTGGACAGAAGACCGAAATTTTTCCATTACCAACATGATATCCTCTTGATGAGTGGTATCGCTTGGGACCATTTCAATGTTTTCCCAACCTTTGAAAACTACTGCGAACAATTCGAAAAACTGGTGGACATGACTCCGCCCGCAGGTACTTTTATCTATTGCCAAGAAGACTCCATCGTCAAGCAATTGGGCGAGAACTGCAAAATCAGCAATGTAAATCTGGTGCCTTACAAAGCACATCCTTATACCATCCGTGACGGTAAAACCTACCTGATAACCCCCGAAAACGAGATTGAAATCCCAATCTTTGGCCAGCACAATCTCCAAAACCTTCAAGGTGCATTGGAAATCTGCGGAAGTCTTGGCTTAAGTGATGCTCAGTTCTATGCATCCATTACTTCATTCAAGGGCGCCGCCAAAAGACAGGAAACAATGGCAAGCTCTGAAACCAGTGTTTTGTACAGGGACTTTGCACATGCCCCATCAAAATTAAAAGCAACTGTGAATGCAGTGAAGAACCAGTTCCCTGACCGGAAATTGGTGGCTGTTCAGGAACTTCACACTTACAGCTCCCTCAACAAGGATTTTATCTCCAATTACGCACACACCTTTGATGCAGCAGATGAGGCGATTGTCTATTTAAACCCAAAAGCCGTATCTTTGAAAAAATTGGAGCTGATGGATGCCCAAACCCTTCGCGAAGGATTCCAAAAGGAAGATTTGCTGGTATTCACAGACATCAATTTGTTGAAGACCCATTTGGAAGCCAAGGAATACGCGCAAACCAATTTGCTGCTGATGAGTTCGGGCAACTATGACGATATGGACTTGAGTATTTTAAAACAGAAAATCAATCAAAAAATATAAGATGAATTTAAATTTAAAAACCCCAATCGCTTTTTTTGATCTTGAAGCGACAGGTATCAATATCTCCACGGACAGGATCGTAGAGATCTCTGTCGTCAAAGTACATCCCGGAGGAAAGGAAGAAATCAAAACGATGAAAATCAACCCTACCATTCCCATTCCAAAGGAAACTTCTTTGATCCATGGCATTTATGACGAGGACGTAAAAGATGCCCCGACATTCAAAGATGTGTCGCGTGAACTTCACCAGTTCTTTGCCGGAGCAGATTTGGCGGGTTTCAATGTGCTGAAATATGATATCCCCCTTTTGGTTGAGGAATTTTTGAGGGCAGGGATTGACTTTGACATCGAAAAAAGAAACCTTCTCGATGCACAGAAAATATTCCACATGATGGAAAAAAGGAACTTGGCCGCAGCTTATAAATTCTATTGCGGAGAAGACTTAAAGAATGCGCACAGTGCGGAAGCAGATACTTTGGCCACTTATGAGGTATTCAAGGCGCAGATAGACCGTTATCAGGGAGTTGCTGCTGAAGATCTTTTAGGCAACCCACTGGGTACTTTGGAAAATGACATGAAAAAGATCCACACCCTTTTGAATGAGAAGATGGTGGATTTGGCCGGTAGGTTTATTTTCAATTCCGAAGGCGAAGAGTGTTTTAACTTCGGAAAGCACAAAGGGAAAACCATTGTGCAAGTCTTGAAGGAAGAACCTTCTTATTACGATTGGATGATGAAAGGTGATTTTCCTTTGGATACCAAAAGGAAGTTTACCCAGGTAAAATTGAAAAGTTTCAACCAAAAATAAAAAAAAGAAGCCTGGTGATCACCAGGCTTCTTTTTTTATTTGTTTTTTTCATAATACACCATGGCCTCCGCCATTTGCTTGTTCAGCTGATCCTTTCTTTTACTCGGACCAGGGTGGGTAGAAAGAAATTCCGGTGGTCTTGCTCCATCTGATCCGGCTTCCATTCTTTCCCAAAATTTCGGAGCTTCTCTAGGGTCATAACCGGCGATTGCCATGAAATTCAATCCAAGCTGATCTGCTTCCAATTCATGCTTTCTTGAATAACTCAACATCCCCAACTGTCCACCATATCCGACGGCCTGTAGAAATATACTTTGGGTCAAGGTTGGATTTTGTCCCATCGCTACCTGGGCACCTCCCAAAAGACCATTCAACAACAATCCATTGGACATCCTTTCTCTTGCATGACTTGCGATTGCATGGGCGACTTCATGTCCCATTACCACGGCAATTCCAGTCTCGTCCCTGCATATCGGTATAATGCCTGTGTAAAAGGCAACTTTTCCGCCTGGCATGCACCATGCATTTACCTGATCACTTTCTATCAGGTTAAATTCCCAATCGAATCCAACCAGAACATCTGCATATCCTTTTTCTCTCAGATATTTGTCCACGGCTACGGCGATTCTTTTTCCAACCTTGACCACTTTCTGGCCATCTGCGGATTTGGTTACCAGCTTACTTTCCTTCAGAACCTGGTCATATTGATCATAAGCCATTGGCAGAATCTCGGCATTACTCACCAAACTAAGTTGGTTTCTACCACTCAAGGGAACCTTTGCGCAAGAGTACATCAGTAGTCCCGACAAAAACAAAAAGGAAATTTTCTTAATCATAAAATTTTGATTTATTTGTGCAATACTCCAAAAAAGATGCCACTAAAATCGAGTGTCTTCATTTTTTGCCTAATTTAAAACTTTATTACATTCATCAATCCCACACAATGACACCAGAAGCAAAAAGCTATCAAAATAAAATGAAAAACGGATTCATCTTTTGGTGGGCCATGCTATTCAAACTCCCCTCGGCCGTTTTTTGGAAATTGAAAATCAAGGAGTTGACTGAAGAGGTTTGCCAAGTCACCATCCCCTATTTTTGGCGGACGCAAAACCCCTTCAAATCCACCTATTTTGCGGCTTTGGCAGGCGCAGCTGAATTGAGCACGGGAGCACTTTGCCAATTGAGCATGGCCGGTAAAGGAAAATACAGCATGTTGGTGGTGGATTTCCGGGCGGAATACCACAAAAAAGCCAATCAAACAATCACATTTACCTGCAACCAAGGCAAGGAACTCGACGACTTGATCAACAAGCTCGCGCCTGGCGAAAGCAATACCTTGGTGATGGTTTCTACAGGAACCAATCCAACGGGTGACATTGTGGCCAAATTTTATGTCACATGGTCCTTTAAGAGGAAATAAGAGGTTTGGAAGTTGGAAGATGGAAGATCGAAGACCGAAGTTGGAAGTTGACGATGCCTGAAATCCACTGACCATTTTTAGTCCGTTTACTCAAGGTTTTGCGTTGCTATGTTTCGGAGGTATGCTGGATGATCTTGGTCGCTGCTGAATTCAGGTAATTTGAAAAATTTAATCCTAAGGTGTTTTTTTTAATATACTCCTGAACCTCCCATCAATTTTATTTTCAGGCCATTATTCCCTATAATGCCCCAAGTTGCTATTGCAAAACATTCTATCGCTCAATATTTTTTCCTGTAAGCATGGATTTGGAAGAACTCCAACAACAATTTTTCCACCTGAACCCGATTCATATCCAAAAATTGATGATACTGGTTTTCGAGGTTGAAGGCCACAATGAGACTGTCCAATTCCCGATCTCCCAACAAAAAGGTTTCCTTCAATGCAGTCATCACCGAATCCGATTGGATGACTTCCAAATAATCTTTTTTTCGGGACAGGATATCAAGCTTTTTGGCATATTCCCTTTTATGTCTTTCGCTTTTCATAAAATAGGAAAATGGCCCATCGAGGGTAAGCCCTGGCTGTAAGGAGGGATTATTTGCGAGGCCAGTATAGATTTTACCTGGACCAGTGGGTCTGTTTCCGAGGGATTTCATTCCGGATACATTTCCCACCTGGAAGGGAATTCTAAATTCATTGGCATAGACATCGAATGTGGGAAGCAAGCGGGCATTGAAATAGATCTGGGTAACAAAATGGGTTTGTTCTCCCACTAAGATCGTATTGGGTATATAGTTATCCTTGGAAAAATGTAGGGAGTCCCCGGAAGCACCACTGACCCTGAAATACCCCCTTTCATTGGTGATCGTGCTGTCGTTGTTGGAAAGGTTCACCACCAAGACTTTATCAATATAAGCCTTATCCAAGGCATCGATGACATTGCCCGTCAATTTTTGGGAAAGCGCAGGCACATGGCTGGCGCTAAAAAACAAGAGGAGAAGACAGAACCTGATCACAAAACAAAATTACCAAACCAGATGATTGCATGAAATTATATTCCGTTAAAAAACACTAAATAAAACCGATTGATCACATTGGAAGTATTTTTAAACGGCTTAGACATTTTTTGAAATTACTTGATTTTGATAGGATTATTCCGGACCGATGACCGAAAAAAAATTTTTATGCTTAACTTCGGGTCTTTTAAAATAAAAAATACAAATGCCATCATTTAAACTTACTCGTTTTGCCCCTACCCCAAGCGGTTTCCTTCATCTAGGAAACGTTTATTCCTTCATCATCACAGCTTCGCTAGCGCAAAAAAACAATGCGAAAATCCTGCTCAGGATTGATGACCTTGATCAGGAAAGGGTGAAAAAAAAATACGTTCAGGACATTTTTGACACGCTGGATTTTATGGAAATCCCCTATCACTCCGGACCAAAGGACATGGTGGATTTCGAGAAAAACTTTTCCCAAAGTCTGAGAATGCCGCTTTATTCACAGGCATTGGAAGATTTGAAGAAAAAAGGTTCCTTGTTTGCCTGTGATTGCAGCAGAAACAAGATTGAAAAAATGGACCCAAAGGGGTATTACACAGGTTTTTGCAGAACAAGAAAATTAGCTTTTGACCTGCCTGACGTAACTTGGAGAATAAAGGCACCGTTGCATCAAGAGGTGAAAATAAAAACCATTACCGAAGGGAAAATCACCAGGAAAATCCCGGGGATCTTGGCCGATTTCATGGTCAAAAAAAGAGATGGATTGCCATCCTATCAAATCACATCCGTTGTGGATGATATCCATTATGGCGTTGATCTTGTCGTAAGAGGAAAAGATCTTCTCGGTTCTTCCCTAGCACAGATCTATCTGTCAGGTTTTCTGCCAAAAAATGAATTTGCCCAGAACACTTTCCACCACCACAATATCCTGACGGGGGCCAATAACCAAAAGCTCTCCAAATCTGCAGGAGATACCTCCATTCAATTTCTTAGAAAATCCGGAAAAACGCCAGCTGAAATCTACCAGATGATTGGCGAATGGATGGGATCAAAAGAGAAATTCAGCAGTTTGGAGGATTTTAAGGAAATTCTCTAAGAAAGGACCTTGATTCTGATGTTTCAACAGAAAAAATTACCTATTAATTTTTTCTGATAAAAAAAAGACCCCTTGCGCCCACATTGGTGAACGCAAGGGGTTTTTGTTAATATTTGGCCGGAACGCCTTTTCCCGGCAATGTGCGTTGTATAAACTGCCGAATATCTTCGTTGGATGTAGCCAAGTCTTCGGCCCTCAGGTACATCATGTGTCCGCTTCGGTATCCTTTGATCGAAAACCTATCCTTCATTTTCCCGCTTGGATCCATCTGCCAAATACTGTATTTGGCATTGAAATAATCTGTACCCCCATCATAATATCCCGACTGAAGCATCACATGCAAATAAGGATTTTGCGCCATGGCCTGACGCAATTGCTCTCCCGTATTTTCATTGGTCCTGTCCCAAGGATGAACGGGACCGAAGAGATTGTAGGTCAAATCGGTGTTGTATTTCAACACATTCTTTGCATAATGGTTGAAAGCCGGAGCAAAGGCATGGTTCCATGAAGTCAATGCCGGATCATAATCATATCTTTCTCCCGCATCATTTTTGTCGATTCCCCTGTATCGGCTATCCAATCTCCCAACGGTCAGTCCTTGTTCTCTCAAAAGTTCCTTCCAGAAAAAGCCAGTGGGTACGGCAAGGTTGTGTTGGAGAATCGATTTTTCGCTCAATCCCGAGTAAAGGGACATTTTCTTTGCCAAAGCCTCTTTCTTAGCAGGCTCTAAAAATCCTCCTTTTACCATGGCAGGAATCAATTCATTGATTGTAAAAGCTTCCACTTCAGGAAGAATTTCGTCCAGATCCTTATTCTGCAAGGAAGGGTCAAGGGCTTTGTGGTACCATGCCGTGGCGGCATAATAAGGAAGATAATTGGCGGCTTCCACCGGACCTCTTCTTTCCAAGCCCATTGGTGTTGGAGAAACCAGAATTACCCCATTGAAATACATCCAATGTGCATTTTGCAACTGATGGACCAATCCGGCAACCCGCGTGGTCCCGTAACTTTCACCAATCAGGTATTTTGGAGATGCCCACCTATTTTGTCTTGTGACAAAAGTATTTACCCAATCCGCGAGATATTTAATATCCGCATTGATCCCAAAAAAAGTGGATCGAGGCGTATCCTTGTTAACAATCCTAGAGTAACCTGTATTAACGGGATCGATGTAGACGATATCGGCCACATCAAGGATACTGTGCGGGTTGGATTTCGTTCCGTAAGGTTGCACTGGATAACCTTCCTCGTCGATATTCAAAACAAATGGACCTGTATAGGCCAAGTGCATCCAAATCGAGGCGGACCCAGGACCGCCGTTAAAAGAGACTACCAATGGTCGGGTGGTCTTGTCAGAAATATCCGTACGCTCGTAATAGGTGAAAAACAGGGAAGCGATGGGTTCTCCCTCTTCGTCCCAAACTGGCATCGTACCGGCAGTGGCCTTGTACGGGACACGTTTTCCTTTGACGGTGACTTCGCCATTGGTGACCACGGAAGAATCAATTGTTATTTTCCGGGTTTCTTGGGCCCACGACAGAGAAACACCAAAACTCAATGCCAATAGGGCAAATAAAGATTTTTTCAGCATAGTTCATTTGATCAGTAGGTTTCAATTTAAGTCAAATTCCATACATCTTACTCCAAATTATATAAGTAAAATATACGTTGGATAAATGGTAAACAACACTTTAATCCTGCCGAAATGAAAATGTAAAGTTTATGATCGCTGTTGAACCCGAAATATGCAATAGGTTTCCAAATGGAATTGAAATTGAAAGAAAATACATATTTCAGGTTAAACTCAGTCCTTTCTTGAACCTGAAGAAACCAATTTTGCAATCACGACCGCAGGATAAAGAATGCCTGTTGCAGACAAAAAGACCGATAGCATTTTACTGGCAACATTCGCAGGAAAAATATCTCCAAAACCCACCGTGGTGATACAGACAAGGCTGTAATAAATGTAGTCGGAAAAATCTTGATCCCCACCCACCAATTTCACATCTCCAATAATGGATGCGCCGGTCTGAATATGGATGATTTCCAGGACAAAGGCACCAAAAAGTGCCAATAAAAGGTAGACATTCACTGCTCCAATGATTCGGTAGGTATTGATCTCATCGTTTCGAAACAATAGCTTGAAATTGATGAAAATAAAAACCATCAAATTGAGTAAGCCTACAACCTTTTCGACCATGTAATATTCAAAAGGAGTATCACTGAAACGAATCAATTTCAAAATGACATGAGCCAAAAAAAGTGTGGAAGTGATCACAATCATTGCGGGCTCTTTGGAGGAAAATATCCCAGCAAAAAACAAAGACACAAACATGATGTTGAGGAAAAGTGTACTTTCAGATTCTGTATCAATCATCACGGGAAGCACAAACACAGTAAACAACAACATGATTAACAAAGTCACAAAACTGGTATCCGAAACCCAGAATTCTTTGACGTTTTTTAAATAGATCTTCATAAAAATATCAAAAGCTAAACAACCGGATTTTGAAGAACAGAATATCTGCTTCTACCCGTTTAATACAACATCAATTCTATTCGAGCCTAAAATTTTTTTAATAATCAGATAGTTATGAGCTATTTTTGATTTCACCATATCCGTAATATGCATCATTCCCTAAATTAGACTGATTCTTTTGTCAGTTGCAACCCAATTAGGAAGTCCAATTCATATTTCGGGTATAATCTATTTTTCCAATTTCAGGTCCTTAAATATAGAAGACAAAAATGAATTGAAGAAATTACTTGCCGCCATTTCGTGGGGTTGCAAAATCTTTACATTATCAGCTACTTTTATAAAAAGTTTATCCCGGTCATTCAAAGCGGTCAAAAAAACGACGCCCTTAAATCCAATTTTTTCTAATTGCTTCAAAAAACCAAGCGAATGATCTGCTCCGGGGATGGTATTGATGATGCATTTTACTTTTTTGAGAGGCAAATGTTCCAACATTTCTGGATCTTCAAGGTCTCCGTAAAGAATTGGTTTCTTGGCCATTTGCCAATCCTTGACCACTTGAGGATCGAAGTCAACTCCCAAATATTTGATCTGGGTGTGTTTGTCCAAGATCCGCACAATGTTCCCACCAAACCTGCCCAATCCGAATATGATCAGGTCAAAATTGTTTTTGGTCTCAAATTGAAACTCATCTTCCCGGTAAGGGTCCTTCTTCTCGAAGATGGACAAGATTGGGGATAAAAAACCATAAATCGAATGAGAGTAAAGGATCAAATAGGTGGACAATGCGATGGTGATCAAACCTACCAAGGTGATCAAGCCTACTATTTCTTCTGTTAGGTGACCAATAGTCAGTCCCATCCCCGCAAAAATCAAGGAAAATTCACTGATTTGGGCCACCGTCAAACCAGCCAAAAAAGAAGTCCTTTTTCGATATCCCATCCTTCCCATGATGATGAGTACAATGATCGGATTTCCGATCAAAACAAAAAGTGAAAAGAGGATTGCCGCGGGAATTTGCGCCCCTATCACCGAAAGATTTAGCCCAAACCCAAGATTGACGAAAAAAAACAAAAGCAAAAAATCCCTTAAACTCACAAGCCTACTGCTAATCAAATCCTTGAAAGGTGAAGAGGCCAAACTCACACCCGCCAAAAAAGCACCCACTTCTCCGCTAAAACCAATCAATTCACTTATCGTAGCCAATGTTACTGCCCAAGCTACTGCAGAAAGTGTCAAGATTTCTATCGATTTGGCAAGAAAAAAACTTAATCTTGGGATCACCCACTTCATAAAAACCAAGGTCAAAGAGATCATGAAGAAAGTTGACAACAAAGTTTTTCCAATGTTCCACACCATTGAAGAGCCATCATACCTCCCCAATGTGGAGAGAACGATCATCACCATGATCACGACCAAATCTTGCACAATCAAAAAGCCAATGGCGATCTGCCCATGAAGAGAGTCAATTTCTTTTTTGTCGGAAAGCAATTTTACAATAATGATTGTACTGGAAAAAGTAAGGGCCACAGCAATGTAAAAACTATGGAGACTTGAAAAACCCAAGGATATCCCGATCAAGTAACCGATGGCGGAAGTAAAAAAAACCTGCCCAAGACCTGTAAACAAGGCGATTTTGCCTGTGGATTTAATCAGCCTTAAATCAAGTTTCAACCCCACTATAAACAAAAGCACAGCGATCCCAATTTTTGCCAATAGATAGATGTTTTCTTTGGACTTTACGATATCCAAGTAAGATGGTCCCACCACGATTCCCAATGCAATGAACATCACTATCAAAGGCTGTTTCAACAATTGGCCTATGGCACCAAAAAGCGCCGCCAGAAAAAGTATTACTGTAAATTCGTAAAAAGAATTTTCTGAAAGAATGGCTATCCAATTCATCGATGAAAACTTAAATTCAAAAACCAATAAGACATTTTTTTTGCACAATCGAAATAAAAAACTAAAGTTTCGGCATAGGTCAATTTTTTACCCCCAAACACCCCGATTCTGTTTTTGGCAAACCAATTGGTAGCGAATCGAGTCTATCCTTTTAAAAGAAATCAAAGCGCCATTGACATAGAATCGTGTAAAATCAATTTAACCCGTGTCATGCATTGCCTATTCAATTCCTACCCAAAATTGCTTAGCAATCAGCCAGTCCTTTACAAATTTTGACATCCACCTATCGGTAGTATTCATTATTCTCCAAATGGTCTGATTTTCCTGCAATTTCAACCACCATCAGGAAACCCAATGCCTATTTCGGGTAAAAAATTGCGGAAATACTTTGGGATATAATGATTTTCACCTTCAAAAAGGAGTGAAAACATGGCATGAAACAATATCAAAAATTGATATTGTTTCATGAAATTTACTGATTTTATATAATAATATTTATCTTGTTTTTTCAAATCAATGTCAATATCAAGACAATTATCAAATAACGAATTTAATATGAGTAGAAAAGCAACAGCCATTTGGCAAGGAAGTGGAAAAGAAGGTAAAGGCCATCTGAGTACGGCAAGCACTGTTTTAGATAAAGCGCAATATTCTTTTAAATCCAGATTTGAAAATGGAGTGGGTACCAACCCGGAGGAGTTGATCGCAGCGGCACATGCAGGCTGTTTTTCCATGAAACTGAGTTTTAACCTTACCGAAGCAAATCACCCACCGACAGAATTGCAAACGGATTGCGAAATCACGTTTGAGGATGGAGCCGTCACTCAATCCAAGCTGATTCTAAAAGCGAAAGTAGAGGGCATCTCGGAAGAAAAATTTGCGGAATTGGCAAAAGATGCAGAACTAAACTGCCCAATTTCAAAATTATTGAACACCAAAATCGTGTTGGAATACACGCTGAACTAATTTAACCCGAAATATGCATTGGGTTTCAAACTGATAATCAATACGCTGATAATCAAACAATTTTGACCTATATCAGAAATGGAATTGCATAACACGGGAATAACATTCTGATTAAAACAAAAAAGCCCGGTATAAACCGGGCTTTTTTGTTTGTTTTGGGGCTATTACGCTGCGTTTCTCGCCGCATTGATAATACCAAACATGGTGCGAAGAATCAGTTTTTGTAAAACAGGATCCTCTTTTCCCTCATCCAACATGCTTTGGATGGCATATTGCTGAATGGTGATCAGAGGCAAAACAATTTTTTCACGAATCGCAATTGATTCCCTGCTTACTGGATTGTCCTGAAGGAGCACATCCATTCCCGATACTTCCAAAAGCATTTGGATGGATTTTTTGTATTCCTTGTGCATGATCTGCCAAAGCGCCCCATAATTCGGATTGTCTTTCAGATAGGCTGTGGCCGGATAAAAGGACTTTGCCAAAGATTGCATGGAATTGCCAAGGAGAGACCTGAAAAACAGAGAATCCTGATACAATCTTTTCGTCTGGTCAAATTTACCCGCTTCCTTCAAGGCTTCCAAAGCAGTACCCACTCCAAAAAATCCCGGTATATTCTGTTTCATCTGTGCCCAAGATCCGACAAATGGAATTGCCCTCAGGTCCTCGAACTTCAAGCCCTCGTCTTTCCCTCTTTTCAAAGGTCTAGATCCTATATTCACCTGACCAAAATATTTTAAAGGCGTCACATGCTCAAGGTAAGGAATGAATTGCGGATGATTTTTAAAGCTTTTATAAGCCTGATAACTGACATCGGCCATTTGATCGATCAATGCCCTTTGGTCGGCCAATAGGTTTTTTTCTTGAGAAGGATAAAGATGATTTTCCAACCCAGCAGACAGCAATTGCTCAAGATTATAGGTACAGGAAACCTGCTTGCCGTAATTTGCGGAGATCGTCTGTCCCTGAATCGTTACCTGGATTTCCTCGTTTTCCACATGTTGGCCCAGAGATGCATAAAAATTATGCATATTCCCACCACCTCTAGCAGGAGGTCCTCCCCTTCCGTCAAAAAACACGACGCTTATCTCATACAACCTGGAGATTTTCGTGAGCTGTTCCTTGGCCATCAAAATGGACCAATTGGCCCGGATGTATCCACCGTCTTTTGTCCCGTCAGAAAAGCCCAACATGATGGTTTGTTTGGCTCCTCTTCTTTCCAAATGTTTTCTATACGCTTCATTTTGGTAAAGCTGCTCCATGATTTCAGGCGCCTTGGCAAGATCGTCAATCGTCTCAAATAGCGGAAGGATATCCAAAATCAGTTCTTCCTTGCCTTTTCCCAAAGTGAGTTTTGCCAGATGAAAAACCTCAAGTACGTGAAAAGCGGACTGAGCATTGGAGATGATATATCTGTGTAAGCCCTCTACACCGTTATTTTCCTGCACATAGGCGATTGCATCAAAACTTTTTAGCATTTCCTGATGGAAGTTGTCTTGAATGGCGTCCAAATCGGGGAGTTTATCAAATGACAATACCTTTGCAATCTTTTCTTCTTCTGAAGAGCGGACAAAGGCTTCCTTCGCTTCATTTCCACCATCAATTTGGATTATCTCTTCCCAAAGCGCATCGTGCTTTCTGCTGTCTTGTCGGATATCCATATTGGCAAAATGAAAGCCGAATATTTTTACCTTAAGGATAAATTCGTCCAAGTGTTCCAAAAACAAACCATCGTGATGTTGAATAATCGCATCCCTTGCCTCCAAAAGTTCATCCAGCAA
The DNA here is from genome assembly GCF_000381545.1 of Rhodonellum psychrophilum GCM71 = DSM 17998. Classification (GTDB taxonomy): domain Bacteria; phylum Bacteroidota; class Bacteroidia; order Cytophagales; family Cyclobacteriaceae; genus Rhodonellum; species Rhodonellum psychrophilum. The sequence goes on from NZ_KB906680.1 coordinate 198,572, forward strand.
GACTTCCTTGTTGGGGTACACTTTACTGTTTTCAAATAAAGTGCTGTAAATGCCCTTTTCGACATTCAAAAGGATCGGCTCTACATTTTTAAACGTGAGTCTTCTTCTGACTTTTCTTACATCTCGGTAAAAACATTTCAAAATGGATTTTTGAAGTCGGTCAGCCACCTGCTCGGTGATATCGTGCGTCACAAATGGGTTGCCATCGCGATCTCCTCCTGGCCAGAAACCTACCGAAAGCAATCCGGTATTTTCCCAAGTATGCACTGGGATATCCAGCATATTCAAAAGCCTGATCAGGATATCGGAAATACTGTGGTAAAATACATTCTCCAAAAACCATATTAAACTAATGGCTTCGCCGTAGGGCGTGGGTTTCTCCTTGTTGATAAATCCGGTTTTACCCAATTGCTGAAGAAGTAAATTGACATTTCCAAGATCATTGCCCCTGATGGCAGATTCTAGATCCGTGATAATGCCAAGAACATTTCCGGGATAGAACTGGGTGGGGTGCGCCGTGAGCGTCAGCCGAACTGAGAAAGTCCTTAGTTTCTCGATAAGCGCCTCTTTTTTCTTGTCATTGTCCACTCTAGCCAAAAGGGCCGTGATGGTTCCTTTCCCCTTGAGGTCATTCACTTTTTCGAAAGCTGCATCCTCAATGGAATCAAATAAAACTACCTGCCTTTCGACATATTGTACCATTTGAAAAAGTAATGTATGTCTTTCCTTTTCGCTGTGGTCCAACATCAATTCAGAAAAAAACTGCCCTATGATTTCTTTAGGGGTTTTCCCCTGAACGTAACCTTCGTGACATTTTGACGAAAGTATGGGCAATAGCGTACCAGTCCTATAGATATCATTGAAGGGCAGATCAAGAAAAAGACTGTTGTAGATGGTAAACCGCTTTGCTACCTCGGTTTGATAATTTTTTGACATTTTTGGTTTAATGGTTTGTGTGCCGTGAATTTAACGAAAAAATAGGTCGGGGGGTAAATTTTCCGGAATATTAATGACTTTAGATAAAACACCAATGATTTTGGGGGGTGTTTATCCAATTCATTTTCAAAGCATTAAACAATTCAAAAAAAATCCATCTTCGTCTATTTGAATTTTATGACTTACTGATTTGGCAATTTTTCGTACTTTAGACTTTTAAGTCGTAAAGGAATCACCCGAAAAGCTATGATTATTGCCATCTTATCCGGATTTATATTGGCTGCAATAGTGCCGTTTTTCAGTCCCTATTTAAAGAAAAACGCCTCTCTGATTTTCCCTTTGCTTCCTTTGTTGCTGTTCGGCTATTTTGCCAGCTTTTTCCCAAGGATCAAAAACGGGGATCCCGTCAGCATGTTTTATGATTGGGTACCAAGTTTTGGTGTAGACCTCTCCTTCCGATTGGACGGATTGTCTCTGCTTTTTGTGCTCATGATTACAGGAATAGGTGTCTTGGTGTTTTTCTACACCTTCAGTTACATGAAGGGACATGAATACATTGACCGCTTTTATGCTTTCCTTTGCATGTTTATGGCCTCCATGTTGGGCCTGGTTTTGTCTGACAACATCATTACCCTGTTTATTTTCTGGGAATTGACCAGTATCAGTTCCTTTTTCCTCATCGGCTTCAACAACGAAGAGCCGGCTTCCAGAAAATCAGCATTGCTAGCACTGAGTATCACTGGATTGGGAGGTTTTTTCCTGTTGGCGGGGATGATTCTTTTGGGAACCGTCGGTGGGTCGTACTCCATCCAGGAACTACTTTCCTCTTCGGAAGCCATAAAAAGCAATTCCCTTTATGGGGGAATTATTTTCTTCCTATTTATAGGTGCATTCACCAAATCCGCACAATTTCCTTTTCATTTCTGGCTGCCCGGAGCCATGAAAGCACCAACACCGGTCAGTACTTATTTGCACTCCGCCACGATGGTAAAGGCAGGGATTTATCTTTTGGCGAGATTTTCTCCGGTTTTGGGAGACACCTTTTGGTGGAACAGCACATTGGTGACTGTTGGGGCGATCACCATGCTATATGCCGCAATCCACGCGCTCTTCCGCTTGGATCTTAAGGGGATTCTGGCATATTCCACCATATCCGCTTTGGGTATCTTGGTGTTTCTAATCGGCTTGGGAACCGACGAAGCGCTTCTTGCAGCAGGGGTCTTCATCTTGGTACACGCTCTTTACAAAGCAACGCTGTTTTTGGTAGCTGGAATCATCGACCATGAAACCGGCACACGTGATGTCACGGTATTGTCTGGATTGGGGAAAGTGATGTTGCCTGTTGCCCTTGCCGGAATCCTTGCTGCCTTGTCCAATGCTGGGGCTCCCCCCTTCTTCGGGTTCGTCGGGAAAGACCTAATTTATGAAGCCACCATGCAATATGGAGAATGGGCAGTGGTTTTGACAGGCGCTGCCATCGTGACCAATATCTGCCTGCTGTTCGCTGGATTATTGGCTGGTGTCAAACCGTTTATCGGAGCCTTGCCTGAAAAATTCGGAAAGGTTCATCTTCCTTCGCCTTTGATGTGGGTTCCACCTCTGATCTTGGCCTCTTTAGGTCTTGTCTTCGGGTTGTTTCCTTCTCTTATAGAACAATCCCTCATCCAGCCTTTGTTCAGCAGTATTTCAAAAAGTGGAACCGAAATCCATCTCAAGCTTTGGCATGGCTTCAATTTGATTTTCGGATTGAGTATGACCACCTTAATATTGGGCACTCTCTTGTTTTGGAAATTGAAGCCCTCCAAAAATCTATTTCAAAAAGCCTTTCGCTTTGAATTCCTTTCACCCGAAAGACTTGTCGGACACTTCGCCAGAGGCTTTTCGGGATTTGCCCGTATCTGGACGGGATTTTTTCAAAATGGGTATTTGAGAAATTACGTGATTACCATTCTTGGCTTTTTGACGGTCCTCCTTGCCTATAGACTGTATAATGGGATTGGTTTTCAGATCAAGGCGGAGATGTTTGAAAACGTGACGCTGTATGAAATCATTGTATTGCTGATCATGGCGGTTTCGATCGTATTCACGGTATTCTCCACTTCCAGGTTGGTGGCGGTGGCTTCTTTGGGTGTCATCGGATATTCCATTTGCTTGATCTTCCTGTTTTACTCCGCACCGGATTTGGCAATGACGCAATTTTCCATTGATACATTGACGGTAATTTTGTTTGTCCTGGTCATTTACAACCTTCCCAAATACAATACCTTTTCCAGCACGCCGATCAGGATCCGGGATGGAATACTTTCTGTGTTTTTCGGATTGTTGATTGCCGTGTTGACCTTGGAAGTTTTGAATGAGCCATTGAACCGGGAGACTTCGGAATTTTATGCCCAGAATGCCTATACCCTTGCGAAAGGGAAGAATGTAGTCAATGTGATCTTGGTGGACTTTAGGGGTTTTGACACCTTGGGAGAAATCTCGGTGTTGGCCATTGCAGCCTTGGGCGTATTCAGCTTGTTGAAATTGAGATTAAAAAGTATAGAAAAAGAATAATATGAAGACCCTTATTTTCAAAACAGCATCGTCCTACCTGCTGCCACTCTTGATCCTGTTCTCAATATTTATCCTGCTTAGGGGTCATTATTTGCCCGGAGGCGGATTTGTGGGGGGGTTGATAGCATCGATTGCCTTTGTGATCCACTCCTTTGCCAACGGGCTGGAAAAGACAAGGACAATTATCAAATTCCATCCTGGTTTTTTGATCCCCGTGGGCCTGCTCATTGCCATTATCAGTGGTGCTGCCCCCCTTTTTTTAGGACAAAATTTTATGACGGGTCTTTGGATGGACGACCCCATTCCGGTGATTGGCATGGTGGGAACGGCATTGTTTTTTGATACAGGGGTTTATATTGTAGTCATAGGAATTACACTGACCATCATTTTCACCATTTCAGAAACATTATAGGATGGAAATATTATTGATCATTATCATCGGTTTGTTATACGCCGCGGGCATTTACATGATGCTGCGCAGGAGTATGGTGAAACTCATCATTGGTCTGATCCTGTTGGGTAACGGTGCCAATATGCTTATCTTTTTATTGGGTAGAATCGTCAAAGGCAAACCGCCAATCATAGAAAGTACCGCTAAAATGTTTACTGAAATCTATGCGGATCCTATTCCCCAAGCTTTGATCCTTACGGCCATCGTTATCAGTTTTGGATTGCAGTCATTTGCGATCATACTCGTAAAGAGGGCCTACAAAGTGGCCAAGACAGATGATTTGGATGAATTGAATACAACAGACGAAATATATGAATAACCCATACATCGTATTGCCCATCATATTTCAGCTGTTCACAGCCATTTTGTTGATGTTTTTCTGGCTCAATGTCAATGCTCAGCGACTGATCAGTGGCATCTTCAGTCTTATTTCCTTGGGAATATCCATTTGGCTGTTTTCGGAAATCTGGCAGAATGGCATTCTTATTTCCCAAGCAGGTGGATGGCAGGCGCCCTTTGGCATCACCTTCGTGGCGGATGTTTTCAGCGCCACCATGGTTTTGTTGACTTCCATTGCTGGATTCGCCGTGGCAATTTTCTCAGCGGGAAGTATTCGAAATGCCAGGTTGAAATTCGGCTATTTCCCCATCCTTCATTTTCTTTTGATGGGCTTGAATGGTGCATTTCTGACAGGAGATATTTTCAATCTCTACGTATGGTTCGAAATCATCATTATCGCCTCGTTTGTGTTGATCACGCTTGGGGGAGAAAAATCCCAGATTGAGGGTGCCATCAAATATGTAACCTTGAATCTTTTGGCTTCTGCCATCTTCCTTACAGCGATCGCTATCTTGTATGGGCTCGTCGGTAGTTTGAACATGGCAGATCTTTCCATCCAAATCGCTGAAGTTGAAAACAGGGGCTTGGTCAACGTCACTGCCATTCTCTTCCTGATTGGTTTTGGGATCAAGTCCGCCATTTTCCCCTTGTATTTTTGGCTTCCCGCTTCTTACCATACGCCCCCTCCTGCCATTTCCGCTATTTTTGCCGGATTGCTCACCAAAGTTGGCGTATATGCTCTGCTTCGCATATTCACCCTGATATTCATCCCCGATGAATTTTTGAGCAATCTGCTGATTGGATTGGCAGCCTTGACGATTCTATCGGGTGGCTTGGGTGCTTTGCTTCAGGTAAACATGCGGAAAATGTTCAGTTACCTAATTATTTGCCATATTGGATTTTTGATTGCAGGATTGGGCATGTATACGGAATTGGCCTTGGTCGGCGCGCTATTCTACCTCATTCATGACATCATCGTCAAGACCAACCTGTTTCTGGTCGCGGGATTGATTTTCAAATTGAAAGGAACTTTGAACATAGAGAAATTGGGAGGCTTCTACCGACAATTCCCTAAATTCTCCCTATTGATGGCCATTCCACTTTTTTCTTTGGTCGGCATACCACCGCTCTCTGGTTTTTGGGCAAAATTATACCTTATCCAAGCCGGCTATTTGAGTGGACAGTATGTACTGATAGGTTTCATCTTGTTAGGAAGTTTCATCACCCTTTGGGTCATTGCCAAATTATGGGCGGAGGTATTCTGGAAACCCGACGTGAGCATTCCAAAGAAAATCGGGGTGAAGTACTTTTATGAAATAAAACCTCTAAAAAGATGGGCCATGGTCCTTCCTGTTATCCTACTTGGCATTACTTCTTTGTATATTGGATTTTTTGCAGAACACATCATCGTTTTATCAAAGCACATTTCAGCAGACCTGATGAATCCTCAAAATTATATCGATGCAGTTTTGGGAGCTAAACCCCTCACACCATGATCAAAACCAGGTTTTTGAGCAATCTTCTGCTCTCCTTTATTTGGGTCGCCATTACTGGTGCCTTTTCGGCAGAAAATTTCATCTTTGGATTTATGCTGAGCTTTATCCTACTTTGGATCATCAGCGTCAACAGAAGTGAAAACAAATACTTCACCAGGGGACCGAAAATCATTTATTTTATTTTCTTCTTTCTGTACGAACTCGTCAAAGCCAATATCGAAGTGGCATATGATGTGATCACCCCGAAGCATTACATGAAGCCAGGGATCGTAAAAATACCGCTGACAGCCAAGACGGATTTGGAAATCACCTTGCTGGCCAATCTGATTTCCCTTACGCCTGGAACGCTCAGCTTAGATGTGTCTGACGACAGAAAGGTACTTTATGTTCATGCGATGTATGTACAGGATAGGGAACAATTTATACTGGGAATAAAAAACGGCTTCGAAAAGAAGCTCTTAGAGATCATAAGATGAATTTATACGACTATCTTTATTACATCATTTTACCGATACTCAGTATTTCCGTATTGATTATCTTCATCAGGTTCCTGATCGGACCAACGCTTTCTGATCGGGTGATTTCCTTGGATTTATTGCTGACCACCGGCATTGGGATCATTGCAGTGTACAGTATCCATACCAATCAGCCTACTTTCTTGGACATTGCCATGATTTTGGCCTTGATCGCTTTTTTGAGTACGGTCGCTTTTGCTTATTATCTAGAAAAAAGAGAAAGAAATGACTGAAATAACCATCTTTATCCTGAGTTCTTTGGGAACATTGTTCATCCTGTTGGCAGCCATCGGGGTGGTCAAAATGCCTGACCTTTATCTGAGGATATCCGTCACCACCAAGGCCGCAACCCTGGGTATCGGCCTGATTCTGGTAGCCGCAGCATTTTATTTCAACGACAGCTCCATTACTGCCAGGGTGCTGGCCATTATCCTTTTCATGCTGCTTACTGCACCAGTCGGGGCACACATGATTGGAAGGGCGTCCTATTTCACGGGGGTGAAAATGTGGAAAAAATCCATCCTGGATGATCTTGAGGGTCAATATGATCCAAAAACCCATAAATTAAGCAGTGAAGACCAAAAGAGTCTTAAAAAGGATTCCCACAACCCAGAAGAATAAGACCATGAAAAAGCAAGGATTTTTTTTCTCACTTCTAGCCTCCATGTTGATGTTGTATGCTTGCGATGAATCTCCTTCCGAGGAAAAAGTGGATCCGGTTTTTTCATTTTTAGTTGGTACCTACACCGAATCTGGCTATCAAGGAATACAAATGCTTTCCTTTGATCCTCAAAAAATGGCTTTATCGAGCAAGATCATTGCGCCTACCCAGAACCCATCCTTCGTGATTGCCAACAAGGCCCAAAACCTGGTCTTCAGCGTGGAGGAAACTGCTGGTGAAAATGGAGGAAAGGTGAAATCCTTCAAATTTGACAGGATGGAGGGGACGCTGGAATTGATCAGTGTATTGGATACTTTTGGTGACCATCCCTGCTACCTCAGTCTAGATCCTTCCGAAGGATTCCTTGTTGTTGGCAATTATTCCGGAGGAAACCTCAGCGTGTACAAAGTCAATGAAGGTGAATTGGTTCATGTGCAGACAATCCAGCATGAGGGACAAAGCATCAACGCTTCGAGACAGGAAAAAGCCCATGTCCACAGTACTGTTTTTCATACGGACGGGAAAAAACTACTGGTTGGCGATTTGGGCTCGGATAAAATCCATATCTATGATTTCCATCCCGATTATTCTGTTCCGCTTGTTCCATCCAATCCTGCATATATTGAAGTGACGCCGGGATCAGGGCCAAGACATCTTGTGATCCATCCAAAAGGCGATCAATTTTATCTTGTCCATGAGCTGTCCGCAGAACTTGGCGTTTACACGTATGCTGCGGGAAAAATAAGCCAAACACAAACCCTGCCACTCACCAACCCCAATTACAGTGGATCAGTGGGTGCTGCAGAGGTACGTATTTCCGCAGACGGGAAATTTGTGTATGCTTCCAACAGGGGTGATGCCAATGAAATCAGCGTGTTTGAGATTGGCAATGATAAGAAACTTAGTTTGGTTCAGCGGATCTCCTCAGGTGGTCAGATGCCCAGAAATTTCAACCTAAGTCCTGATGGGGAATTCTTATTGGTGGCCCATCAAGCCTCCAATGACATCGTGGTCTTCGAAAGAAACACCAAAACCGGAGAGTTGTCAAAAACAGATTTGCGGTTTTCCATACCCAAACCTGTTTACCTTTACGCTCTTCCTTGAGAAAACTATTCAATTAAAGATCAATGGTTTAGGTGGACGAAACACCAATTTTGAAATATAAAGCCTTTTTTTTGGACCTTGTGAAGAAAATAAATGGAAAATAATTGGGCTAAATGTTTGAATTCCAAAAACAATGGTTACCTTTGGCTTAATCAATACATTACAATTTATATTATAACATCATGAACACAGGAAAAGTAAAATTTTTTAATGAGTCCAAAGGATTTGGATTTATCGTAGACGACGAGTCTTCAAAAGAGTATTTTGTACACATCTCAGGATTGGTTGATGAAATCAGAGAAGACGATGATGTAACTTTCGACCTTAAAGAAGGAAGAAAAGGCCTTAACGCTGTAAATGTAAAGTTAGCTTAACACATACATTGACAACAATCTAAAAGCTCCCCTTATGAAAATAAGGGGAGCTTTTTATTGTGATATCCCCCAGCCCAAATTTTTATCGTACCGGATCTTGCCTTTCTCTATCACCAAAGGAGAATCAAAATTGTTTTCATAGAGTTGTCCAGTTCCCAGACCTTGGGGAAGTATGTTTTCAAAAGTTGAGGTAATTTGCGCAATGGCATTCAAGCCAATATTGCTTTCAAGTGCCGAAGTCATCCACCAGCCAATTCCCAACTCATTTGCCAAATCAATCCATTCCCGCGTGGCTTGAATACCTCCTACCAGAGTTGGCTTTAGGACGATATAATGCGGCATGATGGATTCCAAAAGCCCTCTTCGCTCCGATTCCCCATAAACCCCTATCAATTCCTCATCCAAAGCTATCGCAAGTGGTGATACTTTGCATAATTCGGCCATTTGTCCCATTTGACCTTGCCGTATAGGTTGCTCAATGCTGTGCAGGTCAAATTTTGAAAGAATTTGGAGCTTGGCCAATGCCTGATCTGGAGAAAATGCGCCATTGGCATCCACCCGCAGGGTAATCTTATCCTTTGAAAATCTGGAGCGGATGTCATACAGCAGTTCGCATTCCTGCTCGAAATCAATCGCACCGATTTTGATTTTGATGCAATCGTAGCCTTCGTCTAACTTTTTCTCGATTTGGTCTTTCATGAATCCTTTATCCCCCATCCAGATCAAGCCATTGATGGGGATCGTTTTTCCAACTTTGAAAAAATCAGTATCAAAAACCTGCTGCTTGCCTCCATGGAATAAATCCAGTAAGGCAGTTTCGAAGGCAAATCTGATACTTGGGAAATGTTCGGAGATATTGGTATTGATCCAATTTGAAAATCCAGCGGCATCCATCGGTATGTCTGCTCCTGAAAGGGATTTGCAAAAACCTGCCATTTTCATACCAAAGTCTGGAATGTCGTCCAAACTCAAAAGTGGTAGAGGAGCCGCTTCACCGAAACCCACTGTAGCAGGATTTGAAAAAACCGAAGCTTTCAAAATATAGGTGGTTTTTTGTTTCAAAACACCTCTGGAAGTACCTGCCTCGAATTTGAATTTCAAGAGGTGTGGGAAATAATCAAAGTAGACGTTTCGAAGTATTGAATTCATTGGGAATTGGTTTTTCAAGAATGAAACAGCTGAGATTGCATTGGGTTCAGCCAAACGGGAAATTTTATCTCTTATATTTGTGGCTGAATTTCAAATACTGAGGACAACAGCGATTTAATATGCGTACAAACCCCACTTGGGAAGATCTCAAATTATCGGATTACGAATATACCTTACCAGAGGATAGGATTGCAAAATTCCCGCTTGAAAAACGGGATGAGTCAAAACTCCTTCACTACAAAAATTCGAAAATCGAACATTTACATTTTTCGGAGCTTCCAAAATTGATCCCATCAGGCAGCTTGATGGTATTCAACAATACCAAGGTGATCCCTGCGCGGTTGATTTTTCAACGACCTACAGGTGCCAAAATCGAGATTTTCCTACTTAAACCCGTTCTTCCCACCACGGTGATCAATGAAGTGATGCTAGAAACAGGGTCTGTGAGTTGGGAAACCATGATCGGGAACTTGAAAAAATGGAAAGAAGGGGAGGTTTTGGAAGGGGTGATTACGATCAAAGAGGAGAAATTGGTTTTGTCGGCAGAATTGGTGGACCGTGAAAACCGAATGGTCAGGTTGTCTTGGACTGACTCGGCTATCCCTTTTGTGTCGATCGTGGAAGCAGCCGGGGAAGTTCCTCTCCCACCCTACCTCAACAGAAAAGCAACAGAGGAGGACAAACCAAGATACCAGACCATTTATTCCAAAAAAGAAGGTGCCGTCGCAGCACCAACAGCCGGTTTGCATTTCACAGAGAAAATCCTCAACCAGATTGAGGAAAGGAATATTGGCATTGACTATTTGACTCTTCATGTAGGTGCCGGGACGTTCCAGCCGATCAAGGAAGAAGAAGTCAGCAAACACGGCATGCACAGCGAGCAGATCGTGGTTGACATTTCTACGATCACCCGTATTTCCGAACATGAGCATGCATTGATTGCGGTGGGGACTACCTCCATGAGATCTTTGGAAAGCCTGTATTGGTTTGGCGTAAAACTTCAACAAAATGCCGGTGAAGAATTTTTGATCCCGAAACTTTATCCCTATCAGCCCTTCACAAGCTTACCCAGCAGGAAGGAGAGTTTTGAGACTATTTTGAAGTGGATGGAAGCGAAAGGAATTGGCGAGATTACAGGAAGTACCGAGATTTTAATCATGCCCGGTTACAATTTCCGTGTTTGCCAGGGATTGGTTACCAATTTCCACCAGCCCTCGTCGACACTGATTCTACTGGTTGCTGCCTTTACGGGAGGGAACTGGAGGAAAATTTATGATTCGGCACTAAAAAATGAGTATCGATTTTTAAGTTTTGGAGACAGTAGTCTTTTATGGCATGAAGAATTTTAGGGACAATCTAATCCAAATTTCCAGACCCCAATTTATTGATGCCATTGATCAAGTTTTGATAATAGGTCCTTCCCACAGGTACAAGATCGTTGCAGACTTTCAACTCCCTTGGATTGATGGTATTGATTTCATCGATTCTAACCAGATAGCTCTTATGGATTCTGATAAAATCCTGATCCGGAAGTACAGCTTCAAACTCTTTTAAGATGTTTCTCAGGGAAAAAACGTTTGTTCTGGTCACCAAAGTGGTATAATTCCCATCACCCTTCATCCAAAGAATATCCTCAAATTTCACCTTCACCAGATTGCCTTTGTTTCTGATAAACAGCGCATTTTTGATGAGAATGTTGGATTGAGTTTCGATTGTATCCAAATTTTCAGTACCGGCATTTGACTTCGTTTCAAAATCTTTCAATACCTCTTTCATAATTTTAAGAATTTGATGTCCCTAAATCAGAAACCCCTAACGGCAATGATTGTTTTTTGTGGGACTAAAAAATCTTTATCTCTGAGGAATTTCCAAAAAGAAAATTTTGCCCCAAGGTTTAAGTCCATATATCCTGATTTGAATTCCTGGACAACAAATTTAACCCGATATTTAAAAAGATTTCGTTAAGATTTTTACATGATCTTCTTGAGTGCTGTCTTTTTGAATCCTTTTAGTTGAGTCCACATTTGATAGACAAATGCTCCACCAGTTCAACGGGAAATTTAACCCGTATTAGGAAACGGAATGCATATTTCCATCTAACTTATGATAGGGCAGCATTTAACTCATCGGCTGACATATTCAGTGATAGCATCTTTTTTTTAATTGATGCTATCATTCGATCCTTCATTTCTTTTTGGTATTGGTCTAAATTACCGGGCTGGTATCTTTCTCCTTTTATAATCATGTTCCAGATAATTACTGCCAGCTTTCTGGCAGTTGCGGTAATGGCAGCTCCCCTTCCTTTGCGATAAGCCACTCGTTTGAAAAACCTTGTCAACACCCCATCTTTGGTTTTATCAATGGTGTTTGCAGCATTTCTTAAAGCCAGCGCCAACTTGTTACTCCCTTTTGGAGTCCG
>NZ_KB906681.1:0-140572 GCF_000381545.1 Rhodonellum psychrophilum GCM71 = DSM 17998
TTGGATCTTGCCCCACCGCAACAAAATGGCTTTTAGAGCCTACATCAATTCCAGCGGCAAAAGGATTGACAACAGCCATACTTTCAAACTTTTTCTGCTTCATCTTATTTTTGGTTTTGATTAAAAGCAGCAAGAGAAATGTATATTTGATTTGATTATTCCATACGGGATCCATAACAAAACATGGTCACCAATTAACGTTTCAAAAACCCTGACCTTAAAGATTGGGGTTGAACATTTCTACCAGAATTCGGGAAGGGATAAAATCACCATTCGATGCATAGGCTTTCATGCTGCAACCAAAAGTTAGCGCATTAACGTTACTTTTCCAATGTCTTAGAATTCGGGTTAAATACATGTTGAAAGAAAAAGGGTTGAAGACGGAAGAAGCCTTCAATTTAGATTTCTGACAGTGATTTTCTAAATTTTGACATCTCCTCGCAATATTTCGGATATACATTAAAAAAACTTGATTTATGTAATTCAAAAAAAGCTCATGAAAAATCGAATCGTATTGACTCACGATTAAACAATTTTTGGTTGGTCAATTTTATACAACTTCAATTGTCTGAATGGCAGTTTTTTGATGATTCAATTAAAAAATATTGATCTATCGATAAACCAGCTGTAAAAGGAATTGAAGGGTTTAATTTTTCAAACAGGTCAAACACTCTTACAGGAACAGATTATTAAAACCAAACTTAAAGAGGGAAATTCAGGACGAAATTCAAATAACCACAAATTGATAATTTCAAAAAGATTCTTAAGTGAATTGCATTTATTCCAAAATCCATTCTTCAATAACAAAGCTGAGGGAATTGAATCGTGAGGATTTGTCAGGACCGAATTTTGAACTTAGATTTGATAGAAAAAAAGCTTAATCCCTCAATTCTATGCGGCAGTTTTACTCAAGTATTGTTCTTTTAATACTCCTGGTCCTCTCGGGTTGTTTTACCAAAGAGGAAAAACCATCGGAAAACGGCATTCTGAAATTGGAAAGCTTGGAATTATTGAAGTATGATTCCGGGAATCCAAACAACGGACGGACCCAGGAATCCTCCCCTTGGAACCATGTTTTCAAATCCGATGCGGTTCTGAAAATCAAAAATACAGCTACAGGTGCGGAATATTCCCTGAATTACGATGCAAACGCATTTTCGGGCTCAGAACAAGTCACCATCCCTTATGGTGATTATACCTATACAACAGAAGTGACCGGTAGTGCATATGAAAACTACCTGCCCTACAAGGCCTCTGGTAATTTTCGCATGAATGTGCCTGTTTTGCTGATCAAACTCGATGCGGAAACCGAATATGGCTTGGTCACTGTAGAAAACACCAATGTCAAACCCAGTCCAATCTTAATCGATGGACAACAGATTTCAATGAATTTGGTGGGCAATTATTATTATAAATATGTTCTTAAAGACAAGGCCCCTGTTTTGGAAATCATTGAAAACGTCTTTGGAAACACCATTAGGAGATCACTCTCCATTGCGGCGTACAAACACTATAATTATGTCGTTCGGATATCCGACGGTAGCGGCAAGGTCATAGAACTCGTTCTAAAAGACTTTGAACTGATAGAGGAAGAAATACTGGTCAATGTTGGTACAGTCCCCACAAGCTATTCCCCTACCCTTGTTTCGGTGCTGAATGTGGAATTGAGCGAGAATTCCGGACTGGCCCTCTTTGCCGGGAAACTCTGGACCATCAATGACAGTGGCAATGAAAACATCATTTATGAAATGGATCCTGTCAATGGAAATATGGGCAGGAAAGTCAGGGTGACCAATGCGGTCAACGTGGATTGGGAAAGCATGGCTCAAAGCGAAACGCATCTATTTGTAGGTGATTTCGGGAATAATTCCGGCAACAGAAAGGATCTCACCATCCTAAAAATCGAAAAAAGCAGTCTATTGGCAAGTGATGCCGTAACTGCGGAAAAAATCAATTTCAGCTATCCCGATCAAACGAGTTTTGTCAGCGCTTTGAACAGCAACAACTTTGATTGCGAGGCCTTCTATTTTCAAAATGATTCTCTTCATCTTTTTACCAAAAACTGGGTAGACAACAAAACGAAATATTATACTTTGAGCAGTCAGCCAGGAGAGAGGGTTGCCAATTATAAAATGGATTTTGATACCCAAGGTTTGGTGACCGCTGCAGATATCAATCAAAATACGGGAGAGATTGTATTGCTGGGTTACCAAAACCTCGGCTTAAGCTCCCAAAGTTTTGTTTGGCTTCTCTCAGGTTATGCGGGGTCACAAATATTTTCGGGCAAAAAGTCGAAAATCAATCTCGGGAGTCCGGCTGTGTTGGGACAAACCGAGGGGATCTTTTTAAACAAAGACAATACGGGCTATATTTCTTCCGAAAGGATACAACTTGGAGGCTTTACAGTCCCCGCAAAATTGCTTGCTTTTGATTTCAAAGCATTTTTTTAAACCAAAAATTAAAATTGATTGAACCCCAGATAAGCGTCAACAATTTTATAACAGCCTGAAATCAAGAAACTAATAAGTGAGTTTCGCGCAATTTTTGACTTCACCCTATCGGCAAAAAGCGCTATTTTCCAAAAAGTCAGATTTTCTTGCAATTTCAAGCCCATTGGGAATCCTAATGGGCATTTCGGATTTAAAAACTATCCCAATGTTTCAGTTTTCAAGAAATGGACCGGTCTTTTTTTTATTTCATACCAACCAAAATTCACAAAGAAATAGACACTACTCAGGCGTAGATGTTTTCCGAGGAAGATTTCATTTCTTGCAATTCCTTACCCAAATCTGAATAATTGACCTCTTTGACCATCATGATCAGCGTATTGGCAAATTCTTGTTTACAAATGGGGACAAAAAAGTCAAAACTTTCACCATCATAATCCAAAACTCTTTTCTCGCCAAAGACATTGGAGAGTTCCTTTTTTTCATTGGACCTTACAAAAAGCTGATCTTGGTCTTTTTCGCTGGCAATAATGGAAAATGTTCCATGAAGTGATGTTATTACCATAATTTTTTATTTTTTAAAATTCAAAATCTTTATTACCAAATCGATTCAACTGAACAAAATAAATCCAGAAAACTTTATTTAGACTTGGCTTCAAACAAACTCAAAGAAAATCTCTTTCAAATAAATTTACTGAATTCAAATCTATTGAATTTTTTTCATGAAAAAAATACCATGAAGAGGGTATTTTTTTCCTTCATAAATTATGTTTTTTATTTATAATGTACATTTTATTCTACATTCTGACAAAATCTTTGGTAAAAAATTAAAGGAGCCAAGTGAAAACTCCTTGAGGAAAAATTTACATTCAGCCAAACCTGATAATTCATGCTCGTGATTTTCAGAATCCCAATCAATGGGAAAAACCATCGGGACCATAAAACATATCTGAATGAAAAGCATCAAAATATTATTTGTTCCGAGAATATTCAAAAAATGTTGATTGAAAAAAAGCCAAACTATTTAAAAGGCCATTTTGATGAATTGTATGCCGCAAAAAGGATTTTTCGGTAAAATTCCAGTTCAATTTTTAATCTGGCCCTCTAAATCAAGCAAAATTTATGGATCCAATTAATTAATTCCCGGGAAAGTGAAGGTTTCAAAAAGAATTTCGTACTGATAAACAGCCGATTACTTTCCCATGCTGTTTCTTCTTCGTCTAAAGACCATTTTAGGGGTTTGGATGTTTGTGAATATGGACAATAATCAATTATATTTGCATCGAACAAGGCATTAACAAACTCGTTTATGGAAACAAATCAAGGTTTGTTTCCGACAATAGAGGGTTGGGTGAGTGGCTTAAACCAGCAGTTTGCTAAACTGTCGTACGTCTTAAAGCGTACCGGGGGTTCGAATCCCCCATCCTCTGCCAGTTCAAACCCTAACCCGCTGTTTTACAGAGAGTTAGGGTTTTTTATTTTTATTCAGGGGCGATTTTTCGAAGTTTTTTTTTCAAAAATATCAAGTCTTTTGATTTACTCCTCATTCAGTATGGCTTGGGATTGCAGTAAACGAAATTCACCCTTTATATTCGCAATCGTTACCGCATTAAAAGGACCGGATTTGGAAACATAGTTAGAAATCATTGTGAAAATGGAGGACCTGTTGAATTTTATTCCACTTTGGCTGATCTCCGAACCTCACCCCAATTCCTAGATCAAACTGTTATCATGACCTTGCAAAGCGCATTTCCAATAGAATAATTGTAAACAAAGACTGATTGTCTAGCAATTTTAGGCTGGGATGAAATTGGGAATGCATAGAACAGCTAGGTTCAAAAAAAATTGAACGTAACATTATGAGAAAGCGGACAAGCAGGGCGTTTAGCACTGACTTTGGTGTCATGGCGGCCCTTGAAGGGATCACAAATCAGTTTATATTGAGGGAATAGTCCAAGAAATTTGGGTTTGGAATTGTTAGACAATGCCGGGCACAACAAAAAAGGAATACCAAAAATTGGTATTCCTTTCCCATTTTTAACCCATTCAATCTAATCGTAATAAATGCATGTGGCAATACCCAAGGAGCCAACGACTACTTACTTTGCATTTCCTTCAATCGCAGGAGGGCTTCCAAAAAATAATAATCTGCATAAATCAAGGGAACATCAACCTCATTTTTGCTGGGTAGATTTCCTGTACTGTGCTTCAACAAGAAATAGGGGTTTTCTTGATCGGTGTTCAGGTATTGATCTGAACTCAGCGACAGCAGCATTTCCCTTGCCGCCTGATCGTACTTTTTTTGTTTCTCTTCCCAAACAAACCCAGACAATTCCAACAAGGCCGAGGCAGCAATGGCAGCGGCGGATGCATCCCGAGGTTGCTTCGGGTAAACCTTGGCATCATATTCCCAATCCGGAAAATAGCCCGGCTCACCTGCATTGAAATCCCAGTAGGGAATATAGTCATCCGGTAGATTGGGATGGTCTAAAAAATAATCCGCTAAACCCATGGCCGCTTCCAGAAACCTTGGGTCTTTGGTCTCCCTAAAGGTGGTGGTAAAGCCATAAATCCCCCAGGCTTGTCCCCTAGCCCAAGTTGAGGCATCAGAAAATCCCTGTAGCGTTTGACGGTGCAAAACTTTTCCGGATTCAGGATCATAATTCACCACATGAAAAGTACTGTAATCTTCCCGGATATGGTTTTTCATGGTTTGTTCGGCATGCTGAATGGCCACATGCCTGTAAATGGAATCTCCTGTCACAGAACTTGCATAGAAAAGCAATTCCAGGTTCATCATATTGTCCATGATCACGGGAAATGCCCAAGTATTGAAATCCCCTTTTGACTTGCGCTGGTTCCAGGACTGGATGCTTCCCACCTTGGGTGAATACCGCTTGACCAAGGATTGGGCGGAAGTGACCAATATCTGCTGATAACCGGGATTGTCTTCAAACTGCTTTGCTTTGCCATAACTGCAGTACATCATAAATCCAATGTCATGGTGACTGGTATTGAACTGGTTGGATTCCAAGGAATGGGTCCATTCCAATGCCGCTTTTTTCCAAGATTCATCCTGGGTATAGGCATACATGTTCCAAAGAATTCCAGGCCAGAATCCTCCTGTCCATTCATCAATCTGAAGATACTTCAAGCTTCCATCGGCCTGAAGGGAATGTGGGTAATTCTCAAAATCATCTACCGTCTCTGACAGCAGGTTTTGATAAAGCGGAACAGCCGTTTGAAAACTGTGGGCAACAATATCCTTGACCGGTTTTTCTGTTTTTTCTTCATTTGCTTTTGGCTGGCAGGCAAATGATGCAATCAAACAAAAAACCATACAGAGGACAGGCGATAAAGACTTCAACATGTTAATCATTGGTTTAAGTTGGAATTGGTGGATTGGGGAAAGAAAGACCAAAGCTCAGTTCCCCTTTTGAAATACAATCGACCCATTGGATCCATCACCAAAAGCGATGCATCCTCGGCGATTTCATCAACCTGCATACTTCTCGGATCCAATCGGAACAACCTCTTGTTATCGGTTCCATAGACATAGCCATTGGGATGCAGTACCAAGAATGCGCTCCGCCAGAGGTGGCTTTTGAAAGCTGGGAAATCATAGAGCTTTTGGACGCGCTGCGTCACTTTATTTTTTGGATCAAAAACGAAAAGAGAGCCATCCGCCATCCCCCAGATATTGTCATCCGGGCCAACCATTAACCCTGTAATGGCAGATGCTCCGAGTACGGGAACAGTTTCATACACGACTTTCTTTTCCAAGACATCCCAAATAAAAATTTTGGCTTCCTTGGTTGTGGGTGCAATTCCTAGACCTCCTGAAATGGTTGTCCCGACCAGCAGGACATCCCTATGATAGATCAAACTTGAAATCCCCTGATCGGGTATTGGTTGCTCAAAGGTGTTCAAATCTTGGGTTTGCTTGTCATACACCACCAAGGCTCCCCCGAGTTGTCCATACTCAGGGATCATCCCAAAGGCCAGTTTTTGCGTATTGCCCAGGGCTGCAAGGGCAAAACCCCTGCTTTGACCTGGGATTTGGCCCAGAAATCGGGGATTATCTTCCTTTGACGTCCATGGTTGTTGGGAATCAAAGACATAGAATTTACCTTTGGGATAAATCCCCATATAGATCTCGTTTCCAGACCGAACCATTCCCTCGGTTTGATCCAAGCCTTTAAACTCTTCTACAGCGTTGGTTTGGGGATCAAAACTTGCATGGCCACCGGCCAAATATCCTCCCGTCCAAATCTTCCCGTCTGCAGCCGCAACAATGGCATTGATCGGAATAGGTTGGCCCGGAATATCCAGTTGGCCACTACTTTCCTTCTGACTTACGGGATCAACGGTCATTAAATTCCCTCCGGCAGTCAACACCTTCAAATGTCCGGCTTTTGACCAATGCAAGGCATTGGCTGTCCCGGCTTTTGCGAGGATTGTTTTTGCCTCTTGAAAGGGTTTTTTGGGATCGAATGCCAGAATCCTGGCTTTTGAACTTACATAAACCTGGTCTCCTGAGGGACTGGAAGCCAAAGCTTTGAGGTCCATCCCCTCAATTTCCTGCTCAACCAATTTGGTTTTGAGATTGATCACCAAAGTTTGATTTCCACTAGTCAGCAAAGCAAATAACCGATCTTCTCCCGAAGCGCTGGGAACGATCTCCAAACCGTAGACAAACTCTTTTTCCCGGTAGGCCTCCGGTAGAATATCTGTTTTCACCCCTGTTTTTGGATTGAGTTCGATCAGATGGGCATGAGAGCCAATTCCAGCATAGAGCAAACCTGTCCTTTTGTGGAAAGCAAGGCTTCTGACATAATTTTCACCCTTTACCAATGGCCCTTTGCCCACGTCCGAAAATCCTTCATCGGGATGGTACCGGAACACCCTACATCCGGGGTAGGTAGCGCCAAAGATTTCACCTTCATTTCCTGCCGTTAGATTCCACAGGTAAGTTTCCTCCGGCAAGGCAATTCCCAAATCCTTGATCTGATCACTGCCAATTAGGTGTTGGAAAAGGGAGCCGTTTGCGCCGGGAATATAAAGATAGCCATCACTGGATTCGGCCAAATCCCATGCTCCATCCGCTTTGGGCAGGGGAACATCAAAGACCAAGGCTTGCGTTTTGACTTCATAAGCCAGTAAATGCGCTGGTTCTCCCCTCACCACCGTATACACCAACTCCCTGCCGCTAGCGTCTTCCACAAATAAACTTCCCTGGATCATGCTGGCTGTCAACTGAGGGCCATGGTTCACCAGCGTTTCTTGAATTTTCTGGGCATGTGATTGGTGACACATGGCGAAAAACAAAAAACCAAATAATAAAACGTTTAAAGATTTTTTACCTTTTTTCATCACTCAAGAATTCACTTACAAAATCATCATCGTTTAATTCGGGATAGGCGGCGTACACCCTGTCCAATTCTTCTGCTTGTCCGTCTGAAAGCACCTCTTTGGGATTGAGACACCATATCCCTTCCAATAAACCTTGCCTTCTCAAAACTTCGTGGATCCCGGGAATGCAACCATGAAAATGATGCGCCGGATCAAAAATTGCCGCGTTCACATCGGTGATTGAAACGCCTTTGGCCAGAAGTGCCTGCACATTTCCCCTAGCCTTCAAAGTCTTGATTTCTTCCAACAATGCAACTGCCTTATGGGTCCAAACCGCCCAATGCCCCAAAAGGCCACCTACAAACTCTTTTTGATACTTTTTCCCATTGATGGTGAAGACATAAGGGGTCAATAGATCTGCTACAATATTGTCATCATTGCCCGTATACATGGCTATTTGATCCCTGCGGCTGCTGTTCGCTACCGCCCGCATGACATCAAGGGTTTGGTACCGGTTGAATGAGGCACATTTAATGGCTTTGACCCCTTGGATTTCTGCAAACCTGCACCAAAAATCATAGCTGAAGATCCTTCCCCCTACGGAAGGTTGCAGATAAAACCCAAATACAGGGATGACCTCCGCGACTTTTTGCACCCGAACAATGATTTGGTCTTCCGTCCAATCTCTCAATCCCCCCATGCTCAGCAAGCCCATGTCATAGCCGTATTTCACGGCCAATTCGGCCTCCTGAACTGCTTGGGCAGTGGGGCCGCAAATCCCAGCAATCTTTATAAATGGGCGATTGATATTCTCTTCCGCACAAACCTCCGATGCCATCCGCAAGACAGTTTCGAACAGATCAATTTCTGGATCCCTGATTTCAAATTGCGTGGAATGTACGCCAACCGCTATGCCTCCCGCACCACTGCGGATATAATATCTGGTCAACAGTCTTTGCCTGGATTCATCCAAATTCCTGTGTTGATCCAAGGCCAAAGGATGTGCGGGTATCACCGTACCTGCCATCAAATGATTTTCCAATGCGATGTCCAATGCTTTCAAAACTTACCTCCTCTTTCTTGAAAATGAGTTGCTTTCCCGAAGGATTCCCCACCTTGGGTAATCCAGTCAGCTGTCGCCGTGATGATTTCACGGATCCCTACCCTCGGATAGCCAAACAACCGGTGACAGGCGGAAGCATTGTTCAACAAGGCTGTGCCTGAGGATTGATTGGTGAAAACAGGGGTTTTCTGAAACAGCATCCCAAACTGCTCGGCTATCCAGCGAACGGACAAAATCTCGGGACCTGTAACATTCAGGATTTTTGCCGGATGCTGACAATACAACAGCGATCTGATGGCGATTTCATTCGCATCTCCCTGCCAGATCACGTTCACATTTTCAGTACTCAGATCAATCGTTCTGCCTTCCAAGACCGACTTGGCGATTTCATGAACCACCCCATACCTGAAATCCACAGCATAATTCAATCTGTAGATCAGCATCGGTGTTTGGTTCTTTTTCGAGAAGTATTCAAAAACCCTTTCTCTACCCAAGCAGGATTGTGCATATTCGCCAACAGGCTCAGGAGCGGTTTCTTCACAGGCTCCACCTGAATTCACCCCAACGAAAGGCAAAACGTTTCCGGAAGAGAAAGCAACAATATTGGAAGCCGAAAAATGAGCAGCAACCCTTCCCGGCAGGTAAGTATTCATTGCCCATGTGAACCCTTCGTTTCCTGTGGTTCCAAACTTATTGCCCGCCAAATAAATTATATTTTTTACAAGGGGTAGTTTTGACAATTGTGCTTCATCCAGCAAATCACAGGCAATGGTCTCGACTCCATTTTCCTGAAGCATTTTTTCAGCTGTTTTGTCCGAAAACCTGGACACTCCGATAATCCGTTTTTGGACACCGGCAAGCTTACAGGCTTGAACCGCCAGCTTCCCCATACTTGGACCCATTTTTCCGCCGATACCCAGCAACATGATATCCCCTTTTATGCGGGAAATATCCTGTATCAAAGCCTGCGAAGGGGCCAGCATTCTTGCTTCCAATTCTTTTAAATCTGTCATAACACTTTATAATTATGTTTTTTAGTTATTGAACAATTCCCCGAAATTCCAGATGGCCAGTCCAACCAGCAGCATGATGCCGGCAATACCACCGAACTTGATGGCCGTGGTATTCACCCTGTCTTTCATGAGTCCTTTGTCGTTGGCGATCATAAACATCGACAAGCCTATTATCGGGACCAAAAATATCGTGACCCGCTGCGCAAAGATGATCAGCTCCAAAGGCAGATTGCCGAAGATCAACGCAATGCTTGCTCCTGCCACCATGACCAAAGCAATACAGTATTTCACACGCTTTAGGTGCAATTGATGTCCAAAGCCCAATGCATCTGCCAACAAACTCCCCCCAACCGTAGCATTTCCTACGAGGGAAGAAAAGGAAGCACCAAACAATCCCACCAAAAATAAATGGGCGGCATTGGATCCAAACAAAGGTTCGAGTGCAATGGACATTTCTGATGCACTGCTCACCTGGATCCCTTGAGGATAGAGAACGGTGGCGGCACAGATAATCACGACAGCACTCATGACTCCCAAAATCAAAATCCCTGAGCTACTTCTGTTCTTTTGGGGAATGTTGATTTTTCTTTTTTCCTGAATCAGGTACGCTTGGTAAAACGCTCCGACAATGGAAAAGCAAGAAGCCATAAATGCGATCATCAAGCCCGCAGATCCATCGGGAATACTGGGTATAAACCCTGACATTACCCCTTCAAAAGAAGGCTTTACCATAAATAAAGTCAGGGTGAAAGAAAAGAGCATGATCCCTACCAATCCAATCATCAGTTTTTCCAATATTTTGTAAAAACTTTTGAAAAAAAGCAATCCGATTCCTAGTGAGTTGAAAACCAAAATCCAGAGCCAAATCGGCGTATGGCTTGCTTCAGCCACGGCCAATCCCACCCCTATCGAATTCCCAGCTTGAAAAGATGTCGAAACCAAGAATACACCTAAGCCAATACTTATCCCTATGGCCTTTCCCCATTTATTCCTGATCAAAGTCAACAAACTCAAAGGGCTGCTCAGGCCAATTCTTGCGCCCATATTGGTGAAGATGACCATGAAAAATATGGCGAGAACCACGATCCAAAGCATGTCATGGCCATAAGAAGCCCCCAGTTTGGAAGTAATGGTGATCTTACTGGGGCCGAAGACCAAAGCAGCAGTAATGATCCCTGGACCCAATGCTGCAAATCCCCCAAAAACCTTATTCCTGAATCCTTGTCTTTCCATACTTATCTGAATTTTGCAACCTTCTCTGGTGTCACCACTTCCTTTTTCATGATGGTCAGCTGGTAGAGGTAGTTGGTGATCGCTGCGATTTGGTCATCGGAAAGGAAAGCGAAAGAGGGCATTCGCTGATCGGTTTGCGTGCCTTCACTTCCGCTCAGCAATAATTTTAGCAGGGCTTCCGTATCCCCTTCAACAACTTCATTGCCGAGCAAAGCCGGAAAAATCCCGGAAACACCTTTCCCATCCGGTTTGTGGCAGGAAGCGCAATAGTTGTTGTAAAGCTCCTTGCCTTTCAACTGTGTATTGGAAGCCAAATCATCCGCCACAATCGGTTCGAGGACGGCTTGATTCGCGATGCTGATTTTCAATATCCGATCATCACCCACTTTTGGAAAACCAGGTTGCGGATTCCAATCCTGGTTGCTTGTGGAGATGTAAATATCCCCATTGGAGGCAACCGCAACATCTCTGAGCCTTCCATAACGCTGATAGAAATAAACCTTTTCACCGATGATGCGCTTGCCTTCCCTGTCCAGCGTCAATACCCGCAAGGCCATTCCTTTCAGGGCTGTCAACAATAAACTGTGGTTCCAAGCGGCTATCGGGCCCTGGTAATACGTCAATCCAGAAGGCGCGATGACGGGAGTCCAACTGTAAAGCGGTTCAAGGGTGGATTGGGCTTCTGCAAATTCTTTTTCTTCCTTTAAATCATGGAACCCTTCTATAAAAGGCCAGCCATAATTTGCTCCTTTCACGATCAGATTGATTTCATCCTCGATGGCATCTCCATGCTCTGAGCTATACAGTAACCCTTGGGCTGAAAAGTCAAGTCCCTGGATATTTCTGAATCCTTTGGCCCATACATAACTGTCCGGAAAAGGGTTGTCCTCAGGTATTTTCCCCTCCAGGTCCATCCTTAAAATTTTCCCATTCAGACTGGCGGGATCCTGCGCATTCTCAAAAACATAAGCATCTCCCGTTGCCCAATAAATCATCCCATCAGGCCCGAAGGCGATTCTGGATCCATTATGGGCGGTATTGGCTTGGATCTCCAACAATTCTTTGGGGCTTTCCAGACGTCCATTTTGGAAGGTGAACCGCATCAATTTATTGCTACGATTTTCTCCTTGCTCCACCGTATAATTCACCAACACAAAAGGATGGTTTTTAAAATCCGGATGTACCGCCAGGCCCAATAAACCTGTGGTCCTCAATCTCCACACCTCTTCCACAAAATGAATGGTTTCAAACTCCCCATTTCGCAGGTTGATTCTGGAAATCCTTCCTCCTTGTTCTGTCAACCAAAGGAAATCATCCGAAGCATAGGCAAGGTCCCATGGAACATCCAGGCTATCTGCCAGTATTTCGATTTTCAGCAACCCATCTTCCAAAAGGAGATTGTCGCGCAATTCCAGATTTAGATTTTCTTCTTTCTTACAGGAAAAAAACAAAAGTGAAATAAGGAAGCGGTAGGAAATGTATCTCATCCCCTATTTATTTGAAACTTTAACCCGAAGTGGCTTGGCGAATTCAGCATCCATACTTAAGGGCAACTGGTAAACCTTTCCTTTCTTGTCCGAGAAGTAAAGCCGGGAGACGGATGGTTCCCTTCCGTGACCATCTGCCCAGAAGGCATAAAAATCCTCCTGTACACCAACTGGTCTCCTGGCATAGGAGTGGTTGTAGGTGCTATTATCAGTCAAAACCTTGGCTTTCCAGCTTTTCCCCTGATCCGAGCTTTTCCACAAAACCATTTCTCCTCCAGTATTGAAAGGTTGTGGGCCGGTCTTGGTTGGTCCAATGACGATCCATTCCTTTTTGGAATCGATGTAGAGAGAACCCATATCATAATTGTTATCGGATTGGGTGATGGGAAGGATTTCCCAATCTTTCCCGGTAAACC
This sequence comes from Rhodonellum psychrophilum GCM71 = DSM 17998, assembly GCF_000381545.1. Classification (GTDB taxonomy): domain Bacteria; phylum Bacteroidota; class Bacteroidia; order Cytophagales; family Cyclobacteriaceae; genus Rhodonellum; species Rhodonellum psychrophilum. Next base: position 13,012 of record NZ_KB906681.1, read on the forward strand.
GAGCGGTATGCCACTCTCTAGGCCCCATTTCAGGTCCGGCTTCATATCCTTTGCTGGTGACAAAAAGTATGACGGGATTGCCCAGCGCGTCATAGGTCAAGTCATTGATGTACACGTTCAGTCCCAATGCCTGATAATCTTTTATCAGCGCTGGATTTTCGACAGTTGTCAAAGGCAATGTTAGATCAACGGCATTGGCATTTTGCCAAGTTTTACCAAAATCCTTGGTTTGGATATAATACAGATTGGTTCTATAATTCAATCCATTTTCATTTTCCTTGTAGGGATGAAAGTTAAAACTGGTACCCAAAACCTCTCCAATCTGGCCGCTGGTCTGGTAATGTCCTTCCTGAATGGCCGCCAAATCTTTCCATTCAGAATACTGCTCACCATCGGGACTCGTCATGTATCCGATGGTTCTTCTTGGTTTTGAAGGTTGACCGGGAATGACTTTCCTTTCATAATGGGTAAAAAGGTTGATAAATCCATTTTTGGGCTGGAACCAAGTCTGCAGGTAGGAAAAATTATCCATCGGTACAGTTTGATCTTTCACCAATTTGCTGGCAAAAACTTGTTCAAATTCGGCGATATCATAAGGTCTTTTGCTCTTGTGAATGTAGGCAGGTGTGTTGGTGCCATGGGCCGTGGAAAAAATCCAAATATATCCTTGGTCATCAATGTTCATGACCGGATTGTCATGTGCATTGTTGGTTTCCTTGTCCAACACGATCGTTGGCAAAGGAACCATGCCCGTTTTGTGGTCAAAATAAGAAACCATGTGCAGGAGGGTTTTCCCTTCTTTGTCCGCTCCGCCGTAGCAAAAAAAGGTTTTTTGTTCGGAAGGCACATGAATTGAAAAAGGGTAATGGTTGGCCGGGTAGGTACCCAAGCCCCCGCTGTACTTGTAGACATATTCGTCATTGGAAGGCTGGTTGCTGTACCATATTCCACGGTAGCCATCATCTTTCTGATTGAGGGTCAGGCCCTGTGCCGAAGCCTGCTGCCAACCTAAACCCGGCAAGGAAAGCGCCAATGAAAAGACAAGTATAGAAAGGTGATTTCTCCACCTAGTTTGAATCAAATTCATAATTTTCAGTGTTTTAAAATTTAATTACCCGGAAATTTCCACCCGTAATATCCATGACCAAATCCCTCCCAGCCTAAAATTGCTGAACAATCGGTTATTTGGTTTACTGTTTTTGACTTCACTACATCGGCACGCTGCCTTCATCTCCAAAAAGCCTGATATTTTTGCCTTGTCCCCATTAAAAAAACGATATGTCTATTTCGGGTCTAAGCAATAGCCCTCCAGGCCTACGGCCAAATGATTTGGCCGTAGGCAGGAAAAACTATCCATGATGAGGAGAAAACTTTTAGTACCCTGGGTTTTGGGTAATCTTGTTGGGGTTGATATCGATTTGGCTTTGGGGAATGGGGAAAAGACGCATGTGGGTCTGCATTCCTAGGTTACCCAAGACTGCCACGGCTCTTTCAGTCCGTATCAGGTCAAACCATCTGTGGCCTTCAAAAGCCAGCTCCACCCTTCGCTCCTGCTCAATGGCCAAACGGAAGGCCGCCTGATCCGGAACCGATAATCCAGACTCGGGATTCATCGCTGACTTGGGAAGCAAACCCGCACGCTCACGAACTTGATTCAGGTAACCAAAGGCAGGTCCATCAGCAACGTAACCCAATTCATTCAAGGCTTCGGCATACATCAGCAACACATCGGCATAGCGCAAAACAATCCAGTTGTTATCGCTATCCAAGTTTGCTGCTGGCGTTCCCAAGTATTTGGTCACATAATTATGTTTTACGGTATTGCCATTCAGAACATAACTGGTCTCAAGAGAAACCGCTTTTCTTAGGTCGCCTTCTTCATAGGCTGCGACCATATTTGCGGTAGGAATATTTTGTCCCAGTGGATTTCCGACCGATACGACAGCTCTTCCCGATCCAATGGGTGCAAACTGATTGGAAAAGGGACTTCCTTCGCCCGCGACACCACTTTTGAACTGAACTTCAAAAATGGATTCCGCATTGTTTCTGTTGGCGGCTCCAAAAAGGGATCCATATTCAGGGAGCAGCTGCAATTTCGCTGTACCGGCATTACTGACCAGCTCTTCCAAAACCTGTATCGCTTGTTGGTGATTTTTCAGGGTGAGGTGAACTTTTCCCAATAATCCAAGTGCGGCAGCTTTGGTTGCCCTGCCAATATCGGCAGTTCCGTACGTATAAGGCAAACTTGCCACGGCCTCTTCCAAGTCAGCAACAATGGTCGCATAAATTTCCGCTACCGGATTTCTTCCGTACGAATAGCCATCCTGTGGGTTATTGATTACTTCCAAAACCAAGGGTACTTCCCCATAAATCCTGACCAAATTGAAATACATCAAAGCCCTCAAAAACTTGGCTTCAGCAGTATACCTGGCTTTGAGATTTTGATCCATAGAAACCGGGGCAATTTTCTCGATGACAATATTGGCGGATTGTATCCCTTGATAATGGGCATTCCAAGTGCTGCTGCTGATCGAATTTACCGCTACGTTGGTAAAATTATCAACAGCCTGAAGGTCTGCGCCCGCATTGGGATTGGTAATCTCTGTATTGTCAGAGCGCAAGTCTCCAATGACATGTAGGGAAGAATAGTATTGTCCTCCATACTGCAAGGAACCATAAACTGCCGTCAAGGCATTGTTCATGTCTGCTGCTGTCTTGTAGAAGTTGTTGCTGTTTTGTTGGGAAATCGGTGCGCGGTCCAAAAAATCATCCCCACATCCTACCAAAGCCATAATGCTTAATGCCCCTATGATTGAATTTAATTTAAATATTTTCATCATCTTTTTGTTTAGAAGCCAAAGTTTAAACCTAACATATAAGTTCTTGCAAGTGGGTATCCACCGGCATCCACTCCAGGCACCAAAGGACTACCTCCCTGTGCGCTGACTTCAGGATTGTACCCTTCGTATTTGGTGAAGGTAAATGCATTCTGAACCGTCAGGTTGACCCTTGCATTCGCTATTTTCAATTTATCCAAAACACTTCGGGGAAAGGAATAGCCCAAAGTGATATTCCTGATCCTTAGGAAAGAGCCGTCCTCCACAAACAAGGAAGTGATATTGTTCACCACATTGCTTCCCGCGTATCCATTGAAATTCCTGTCAATCATCGGGGAAACTCCATCACCGGGATCTGACTCCGATTTCCAACCATTCGAGGCACTTCTCAATACATTGTAGGAACCGGCATAGTTACCGTAGTATCTTCTGGCGGCATTGAGAACTTCAAAACCTTGGACACCCTGTAGGGTGAATGCAAAGTCAAATTTTTTATAGGCAAACGAGTTCGTCATCCCATAAGTGAAATCGGGGAAAGGACTGCCCAAACGGGTTCTGTCGGCGGCATTGATGACCCCATCACCATTGACATCCTCAAATCTCAACTGACCTGGCTTGGATTGGACAGAACCGTTTCCATTTAAAATGACTGGGCTGTTGTCGATTTCTTGCTGGTTTTGGTAGACACCGATCACATTATAGCCATAGAAACTCCCTGGCGCGGAACCGATTTCGGTAATATGTGTGGGTGCTGATGCAGAGGTTGCCTGTCTGGAAATAATGGGTGATCCATCAGGTCCCAATGCCAATACCTTAATGTCATTTGTAGAAATATTGAAATCGGTAGTCCATCTGAAAGCACCGATTGAATTCCTGCTGACCAAAGTATATTCAAATCCTTTGTTTTGGATTTCTCCTATATTTTGTAGTGCAGTCGAATACCCTGTAAGCGTGGGTACTGGTACTGATAGCAAAAGATCTGATGTCCTTTTGTTATAGTAATCAAAGGACATATAAATCCTGTCATCCAACAACCCAAACTCCAAACCTAGGTCCAACTGCTTATTTCTTTCCCAGCCCAACCTGCTGTTGGGAATATTGGAAAGCCTGATTCCGTTGTTCAAATTACCCGATCCTGCTCCCAAAGGATAGTTTTCAGCTCCTGTAAGACCGATGGATCCATAATTGGTGATAAAATTATTTCCAGTCAAACCATAACTCGATCTGATTCGGAGTTCAGACAGCCAACTGACGTCTTTCAAGAAATTCTCTTGAGACAATCTCCATCCCAAGGAAACCGATGGGAAAGCACCCCATTTGTTTTCTGCACCAAATCGGGAAGAGCCATCCCTCCTGTATGTTGCGGTCAACAAATACTTGTCTTGGAAATTATAATTCACCCTTGCGAGGTAGGACAATAATGCCCATTCTTCTTTGGTGGACATGGCATTGACGATCTGCCCTGCCGCATTCATGGTTTTGATTTCGTCATTGGGAAAATTGGTTCCGTTGATTCTATTGAAATCAAACTGTTCTTGCTGAATGGTGTACCCAACGACTGCATCAAAGGAATGCTCCTTGATTTTTTTGGCGTAACTCAAGGTGAATTCCGATAACCAGTTTCTTCGCTCTGAGGTGGTGTTGCTCCCCGTGGCAGGTTTGGTGGGATTGACACTGTTTGGGTTGATAATGGAGGAACTGAAGATATCTTCCCCGAAGCTTCTCATGTCCGCACCTACCAAAGCTTTGAAATTCAAATTGTCCACCAGGTTGATTTCAGCGAACGCCGTACCGAGCAAGCGCAAAGTACTTTGTTGGTGAAAATACTCCCTTGCAATCTTGACCGGATTGTCGACTTCCGAGGTACCGATCCCCAATCCGGTGATTTTTGTATAGTTCCCGTTTTCATCATAGGGACTAAGGTGGGGACCTGCTGTGATCGCAGACTGAATGATGCCACCACCCTGCCAGTTTCCTTCCGCCAAAGACTGGTTGGAGAATGTATAGGAAGGAGTAATATTCGCGCCGACTCTGATCCTGTCATTGACTTTCGAATCCACATTTACCCGGAAAGAGTAACGTTTCAAGTCAGAGTTGATGACAACACCTTCCTGATCCAAATATCCTCCTGAAATAAAATACTTGGTCTTGTCATTTCCACCTGAAAAATTCAATTGGTAATCGCGCATCATCGCGGAGCGGAAGATTTCATTCTGCCAATCCGTTCCTTCTCCCAAAGCCTCCGGATTGCTGAACTGTTCGGGCAGCAAGTACATGACATTGTTCAACCTGGCTGAATTCGGATCGGATGCAGAACGACCAGGACCGGAATTTACCCATGCATTGTTTCTTGCTTCATTGGCATATCTGGCAAATTCAGTTGCATTCAACACATCCAATGTTTTTTCTACTTGTTGGATACCGGTGTTGATGCTAAAATCAACTTTTGAGACACCTGATTTCCCTGACTTGGTTGTAATCAAGACAACTCCGTTGGATCCCCTGGACCCATAAATCGCGGTGGCGGATGCATCCTTCAGTACTTGAATATCCGCTATATCGGCAGGATTGATCGTGTTGAGTGGATTGTTTCTTTGGTCAAAATCGTTGGTCACAGGAAATCCATCTACGACATACAGAGGTTCATTTCCAGCACTAAGCGATCCTGCACCCCTGATTCTTACAGAAGATCCTCCTCCCGGAGCACCCGTCGCCTGTGTCACTTGAACACCTGCCATCTGGGCAATCATCGCTTGGTCAATGCTGACCACAGGTTGATCTTCGATTTGCTTGGATCCCATGGAGCTTACCGCTCCCGTGATGTCCTTTTTTTGCTGGGTGCCATACCCTACGACGACAAATTCCTCAAGGTCATTTTCCTCCTTTATCAGATTGACATCTATTTTCTGGCTGTTTCCCACCACTCTTCTCGCTTTTTGAAAACCGAGGAATGAATATACCAACACATCGCCTGGTTGCGCCTCGATGGTATATTTCCCATCGATCTCTGTCACCGTACCGACAGCAGTTCCTTCCACCATGATCGTAACCCCTGGCAAAGGTTCTCCCAAATCATCTTTGACAATCCCTGTGATGCTGATAAATTCCTTTTGCACCGCCAATACCGGAGCCACCTTGCCCTCGGTTCTTTTGATCACGCTGATGGTATTGTTTACCTGTTTGAAACCTAAATCTGTTTGGATTGCGATGGATTTGAGATGCTCTTCGACGGAGCCATGCGTATCCAGAATAACGATCTTAGGATTAGACTTGAGCAACTTGTCCGTGTAAAAGAATTTGAAATCCGTTTTTTGCTCGGTTTCCTTAAAAAATTGGGACAAGGAATATTCATTTTTTTCCAATCTCAAGAATACTTCATCTATACTCTTGACCTGTGCTTTTGAAGTGCTGGCCATCAGTGGCCCAAACGTCAAGCAGAGTAAAACTACTCCTTTCATTAATAACTTGAACGACATAATTACCAGTAGTAATAATTTTTTCATATTTTTGAATATCTATAATGAAACATTGAATTGATCCATTGAAAAGGTGCTACCAACAACTTTTCATGGAAACATTGATTTGATGGACTCAGGAGCGTATTGATCGTATGCTCCTGTTTTTTTAAAGACTTTAATTTCCCATAGGCAGGCTTTAATTAAATAAAAGGATTACTTCCTTGTCATTGATTTCGAAGGTGAAACCTATCGAGGAACCCAATACATCCAGCACATTTCTTAGCGTTTCATTGTCTTGGAAAGTACCCGAAGCCAAGAAATGCTCAGGTTTTCCTTTGACCGTAATCGCTACACCGTACCAGCGCTCCAGCTCATCAACCATCTCGGTGAGTGCCGTTTGGTCAAACTGTAAGACCCCGTCCACCCACAAAATCCTGGATCTTACATCCACCTCAGTTTTCGTAAATATGGTTTGATCCAGAGAGCTGACCGATTCCTCACCTGGGTTGAGAATCAGAAAATTATCCCTGTCTTTCCTGTTGAGTTTGACTTTTCCCGTCAGTAGCGTGACCGTTACTTCTGCTGCTTTGCTGAAAGTATTTACATTGAAACTTGTACCCAATGCCGTGGTTGTAATGCCACTGGCCAAAACTGAAAAAGGATGGCTTTCATCCTTTACCACTTTGAAAAAGGCTTCACCTTCCAACTCGATCCGGCGATTGGTTAAAAAATCTTCACTGTAGCTGATTTTACTACCGGAATTCAGATAGACCGTGGAACCATCGGGCAAGAGGATTTTGGTCTTTTGACCCGCCGGATTCACCCGTTCTACCGATTTGATGCCTGCAGCCAATTGGATCGGCGCTTGATCCTGATGGAATACACCGAACAAAAACAAGCCGGCAAAACCCAGGATCAAAAAACTCGCTGCCACAGCCCACCACTTTCTGAAAGTGGTTCTTTTTGGCTTGACGGGATCTTTCAAAACCACGGGTTTGGCATAACCTTTTTTATTTTTGTTTATTTTTTCCCAAAGGGACGGAGCATCCCATTCCTCGTAGCGATTCTTTTTGGGATTTTCATCCCATAGTTCAAGCACCTCGGCAGACAAAAATTCTTCCCCATCTGGGGTATCCAACCAAACCACCAATTCCCTAGCCTGCTCCTCATCCAGCCTGCCTCCAAAAAAATCCTCCAATTGTTTTCTTCTGTCCATTTTCATTTATTTCTAGGACATATACCCTCAAGCATTGTGAAATACTCACGGGGGTTTAAAAATAATTCAATTTTTTTCGCGTCCCCTTTCCCAAGCCTTTACAAAGCCATTTTCAAAACAGGAAATTCGATGAACTCTGGTAGCGCTCCATTAACCCAATAGGCAAATAAATGAGGGGATAATCAGTGCGGGATTATCCAAAATGCAAAAAGGAAAAAGCATCAATGGGAAGTGAAAAATACAGCTAAAAATTGAATCCGGATTATCTGGGATCAGAATAAGATGTAGGATTCAGAAAAAACAAAGAAGGCTGTAAATGAAATGATTTTAAGTTTCAACAGGCGGTCCTTTACCTGTTTGGATGCACGGAAGATCTGGTTTTCAACCGTTCGTTTGGAAACACCCAATTGTTCGGCGATTTGTTCCACTGTCAGGTTTTCGTGGTTGCGCAGCATGAAAACCTGCTTTTGCCCGTTGGGCAACTGGTCGATGATATCGGAGGATATTTGATGAAAATCGGTATAAATCATCTCATTTTCGGGGTCCAATCCATATTGGAGAGCAAGCAGTGGGATTTTGTACTGCTGATAAGCAAAAAATCGGGCTTCTTTTTTACTCTTTTTGATGACCAGTGACCGCACCATCGCAATCATGTAGGCATTGATGGACAATTCAGGATTTAGGCTTTCGCGTTTTTTCCATATTTTCAGAAAAATGTCCTGCACAATCCCTTCCGCATCCTCATGGCAAAGATTCATTTTTCTGGCGACATGATAGATTTTTTCCGCAAAAAGCGTGTACAATTTCTCGAAGGCTTTTTCATCGCCTTTCGACAAATCCAAAACGATTTTTTGAATTGCAGCTCCTTTGAAATCTGTTGCCATGGGAAAGAATGGATCGAATCCAAAGGAAGGAATTAAATTTAATGTTTCAAATACCCCCCGAAAAATTAAAAAGGCAAGACAGGGTTATTCCTTTTCAAATTGTAAACAAAACCGTTTATTTATTATGAAATCGGTTCAAATACAATAGATAAATTTTTGAATCCACAACAAATTCCTGAAAACACGTTGATATTTTTTTTGATAGAACAAGTATCTTTCACCATATTTTTATGTAACATTGCGCAATTTAACTATTATTTAAAGTTAATTACCGCCTAAATAGAGATGCCATGAAACAGCTTTCCCCTATCATATTACTCGCGCTACTCGCCCTTTTTTCCTGTCAAAAGCCTTTGTTCAGGGTCAAGATAGAGGCAGGGGAAATCGACAGAATCGGCATCCCAGTCCACTTCGAAATCCCTTCCGGCCTAGACCCCAATTCAACATATGTCCTTGAAGATATGGCCTCGGGAAAACTTTATTCTCCCCAGATATCCGAAGGCCAAATGTCGATTTTTCTAGACCATTTACAGGCGAATCAGACGCTCACCCTTGAGCTGAAAAAAGGTACGGAAAGCAATTCCGGAGGACTGGATTTGCGAGAAACGAAAGGAAGAATCCAGATCTTGAACGCAGGAAATGAGGTATTGACCTACCACCCCACATTTGCTTATCCCCCCGATGGTCAAAGCGAAAGCTATAAGAAAAGTGGGTTTATACATCCAGTCAAAAGCCCCGAAGGCCAAATCCTGACCGATGATTTCCCTATGGGGCATCTCCACCAACATGCCATTTACAACGCTTGGGCAAAGACCCGTTTTAAAGGGAAAAAAGTGGATTTCTGGAATCAATTGGACAGTTTAGGAACTGTTTCACACAAGCGAACCATCAGCCAAAAGTCTGGCACAGCCTATGCGGAATTGGTGGCGATGCTTAGCCATATCAGTTTAATCGATGGTGAAGCATTGGAAGAGACCTGGGAAATAAAAGTCTATCCAAGCAAAGGATTTCACCTTTTTGACATCCTGTCCACCCAGGTGAACACATCCAACGACACCTTGTTCATGGACAAATACATCTATGGCGGAATGGCATTTCGCGGGAGTAAGGCATGGAACCCCGACGACAGCCTTCAGTACCAAAATCCCTGGGAAATCACAACGGATCAAGGCCATACTTTGGCACAGGCGAACAATCAAAAGGCCCAATGGGTAACCAGCAGTGGAAACATCGATGGCAAGGCAACGGGGATTACCATTTTCGGTTTTCCGGAGAATTTCAAATATCCCCAAGCCATCCGGGTGCATCCCACCATGCCCTACTGGGTCTACTCCCCGGTGATAGAAGAAGGGTTTTTCCTAGCCCCGGGAGAGCGTTACAGCAGCAAGTTCAGGTATCTCGTCTTTGATGGAAAGCCTGACTTGGATCAAATCCAGCAAATTCAAAACACAATTCTCCATCCGATCCATATTCTGGTGAATCCCTAGAACCAAAGCAGATGAAATGGGGCGGTGAAAACGGAACCAAAATGGTAAACAGAGCGCAAGTCTAAAAACCCATTTCCCATATTTTTCAAATGAACATGAAGGATTTGCACGTTAAACCCCGTTTTATACATTACAAACTCAATACAATAGCATAATTAATTGATGGTCAATTAGTTGTTGATTGTTTTGACTTCACCCTATTGGTGTCAGGAATTAGTCTGACAATAGTCTGATTTTCTTGCAGTTTCGATCTCATTTGGAAACGGAATGCATATTTCCATCTAACTTTCTCCAAGTTAGATGCTTGACGATTCTTTTTCGTTGTCTTAGAATTCGGGTTAAAAAACTGATTTGCAAATTTCCGGGGAGAGGAAGCTGAATGGGATTAAATGCTCAAATCAAGGAATTCAGTTTGATTTCGGAAAATTTATGAGACCTCCCAATTGGGCTTGAAACTGAATGAAAATCAGACGATTTGGAGAATAAAGGTGAAGTCAATAATTGAAGGCAATTGACTGATTGTCTTGCTATTCCAGGCTGGACTGGAATTGGGAATGCACCACAGGGTTTCAATCCAAATACACCCGCAACACTCAATATCTAGAGTATAAAGTTGCCGTAATCCTGACCAACGGTACGCACTCCATTTGTGCCAAGGCCCAGATGTTAAAAAAAAACAAAGGCAAAAAGGAGCGATTTTACAGAATAGATTTTTTTACCGGTAAAAGACTTGCACTTCTCCCAGGCATTATCTACTTTTACAGAGTGAACACTCACTTACAAATTATGCAGATATCTGAAAGACAAGTAGAAATAATTGAAGCTGCGGGCAAAATCTTGACCTCTTCTGGCGTGAGTGGATTGACAATCAAGAACTTAGCAAAGGAAATGGACTTCTCCGAAAGTGCCGTTTACAGGCATTTTACCAGCAAGGAGGAAATCATCATCGCAATGCTGGAATACCTCGCCGATAATATGGACAAACGGTATAGCCAAGCCATCAACGCGAAACAATCGCCTCTGGAGAAGTTCACGCTGTTGTTTCAAAACCAATTCAGCTTCTTTAAGAATAATGCCCATTTTGTGGTTGCCGTTTTCTCAGACGGTTTGATGGAGGAAAGTCAGCGGATCAATGAAACGATCTTAAAAATAATGGCTGTAAAAATGAAACACCTTATGCCCATCGTGGTAGAAGGACAACAGAAAGGTGTTTTCACCAATAGCATTACTTCCGAGGAATTGATCCATATCATCATGGGGACATTTAGATTGCAGATGTTGAAATGGCGAATTGCCAACTTTCAATTTGACATTGAACGCAATGGAAACAACATGATTCAAGCCTTGTTGACCATCATCAAGAACCAAAAAAAGGAATAAATACAATAGTCTTTCTTGTATTTGTCGCCTCCATATTTCCAACAATCTGGAAGGGAAGCCTCATACCGAAGGACAAAAACGGTCTTACTTAAACACCTCTAACTCCTGTACACATGAACTTACAAGAATTGCACGTTTCAGAAAAAGATGTTTCCGCAGTCAGTCTTTTCAAAGGTGAATTGGCTACTGCAACCTCCATTCACTTGCGAAAAAACGGCATTTTGAAGGAACACATTACCAAGACGTCCGCTTTGCTTCTTTGTATTTCCGGAAAAGTGACTTACCAAGACGAAACAGATAAGCAAATTGTATTGGAAAGGGGTGACTATACTCCTATCGAACCAAATGTAAAACATTGGCTCAATGCTGCTCTTGACTCCCAATTGGTATTGTTGAAATAAAAAAATTTTCAATATGACGTTAGTAAATATTCACAAACTTATATTGGTTGCGCTATTGGCTCTTGGGCTCAATCCAACTCAGGCCCAAACCCAGGTTTGGACCCTGCAACAATGCATCGATACAGCACAGGTGCAAAACAAAAACCTGCAAATCAACTGGAATTACCAAGCCTTAAGTGAGCAAAAGTACAGGGAAGCAAAGGCAAATTTGCTCCCAAGAATAACGGCAAATGCAGATTACAAGTATTTCACCAACCTTCCCTACCAATTATTGCCCCTTACTGCATTCAATCTCGAAGCCCCGACCGGTGAATTCAGGGAAGCTCAATTTGGCGTTCCGCACAATATCAATGCAAACCTGCAACTGGCGATGCCCCTGTACAATCCCCAGATTTATGGAGCGATAGAGAGCACTCAAATTGCCAAGGAATTGAGTGAATTGCAACTGCAGAAATCAGAGGAGCAGGTATATTTTGAAATCGCAAACCTTTACTATAACGCGCAAATCCTGCAACACCAATTGACTTTTCTGGACAGCAACCTGACGAACTCCAATAGGCTTTTGGGGAATATCCAATTGCTCCACGAACATTTGCTGGCTACCAGCAATGATGTGGACAAAATAAAATTGCAGACAACGCAATTGAAGACGCAGCGGGAGACCACAAGAAGCAAGTCTCAGCAAATATTGAATTCGCTAAAATTTATGATGGGCTTGTCTATGGAGTATGATCTCGAAATTGACAGAAACATCATTTATACTGACCAGTTCAGTACTTCAGCGTCCACAACATTGGATTTGAAAATCGTAGAAACACAGCATCGATTGCTGGAAGTCGAGCAAAACACCTTATCCAAATCCAGATTTTTACCGACCGTAAATCTATTCGCGACCTATGGTACGACCGGGTTTGGCTATGACAAACAACCCAACAGTTTCTTGAATTTTTACCCGATTGGTTTTGCAGGCATTCAACTCTCCTATTCATTATTTAATGGCACAGTAACAAAAAGAAAAATCAACCAAAAAAAGATTGAGCTCGAAAATAACGCACTTCAACATAGCCTGGTTTCCGATCAAACTTCTATGCAGTTGGAGAATGCAAGCCTACAAAAAAATGTGGCAAAATCCACAGTTGAAACTTCGACAGCGCAAATCCAATTGGCGCAATCTGTTTACAAACAGACTTTGCTTCAACAAAAACAAGGAATTGCAAATCTGACGGATGTACTCCTGGCAGACAATGCGCTGCGAGAAGCGCAACAAGGCTACTTGAATGCAGTGGTAGACTACCTGAAAGCTGACTTGGAATTGAAAAAACTCAGGAATCAATTGAGAACCAAGAATTAAATCAAAAGACATGAATTGGAGGAAAATAGCAGCAATAGTAGCCGGAGTGGCATTGATTGCATTGGTTGTTTTTAAACTGAAAAACAACAAAGAAATCGCCGTAAACAAGGTGTATCAATACGAAAGCGAAAAACCGATCCGCATTGATGCAGATAAATTACAATACGGGTATATCAATGGAGATTTGGGCTTTACGGGGACTTTTGAGCCCTACAAAGAATCCAAAATCAGCGCCGAACAATCTGGAAAAATCAATCGGATATTGGTGGATGTGGGAACCGCTGTCAAAAAAGGACAAACCCTTGTTCAATTGGACAATTCCCTGTTGAATTTACAGCTGCAATCCATAATGGTACAAATCGAAGGCGTGGAAAAAGATGTCAATCGGTATACTGTTTTGTCCCAAGCAGATGCGATTCAGGGCGTACAATTAGAAAAAGCCGAGTTGGGTTTAAAATCTGCCCAGGTTCAAAAGGCAACTCTGACCGAGCAAATCTCCAAAACCACCGTCAAGGCCCCTTTTGACGGGATCATAACCGCCAAGTTGAATGAAGAAGGTGCATTTGCCGCACCCGGAATACCTCTGCTTCAAATCACGGACATCTCACAGCTCAAATTCACCATCAATGTTTCTGAAAATGATTTGAAGCATTTCAATCCCAAACAATCCTACGCGATTACAAGTGATGCTTTTCCCGATGTTTCTTTGGAAGGAAAGGAATTGATGGTGGGCAGCAAAGCCAATATGGGCAGCAGTTTCCCCATTCAATTTTTGGTCAGGAATACACCGGATTTGAGAATTAAATCCGGAATGTTTGGCAAGGCTATTCTGAACCTGGAACAAAATAAAAAAGGCATCCTTATACCTGGCACTGCCATTATTGGATCGTCTAGCCAACCACAAGTATACCTGGTGAAAGATGGCAAGGCGATGCTGCAAAACATCACCATCTCTGAAAGAATCGGAAACAAGGCACTTGTATCCAGTGGATTGAATGAAGGAGATGTGCTGGTCACAAGCGGTTTCATCAATCTTTTTGATGGGGCAAATGTGTCCATTAAGAAGTAAGATGTCTCCTGATCCCTTATGATAAAGCATCTCATCCCCCAAAAGAGTGCTGTAACTGGAGTTCTGACTTTAGCAATTCTGAAATCTGTACCGATAAATTTTAATTGAAAAAAATGAACATCACGGAAATATCAATAAAACGTCCCTCGCTGATTGTTGTATTGTTCAGCGTATTCACACTCTTGGGGATTCTCGGCTATTACAATTTGAGCTATGAATTGATGCCTGATTTCAATCAGCCTGTAGTGGTCATCAAAACAGCCTATCCGGGTGCAGACCCTGAGGAAGTAGAAGCTTCCGTCTCCCGAAAGATCGAAGATGCGCTGTCTAACTTGGAGGGCGTGGATTATTTGGTGACCAAGTCATTGCCCAATGCATCCATCATCATAGCCAATTTGAAATATGGCACAGACCTGGACAAAACAATGCAGGATGCACAACGCTACATCGACAATATCCGCAAAGATTTGCCAAAAGACATTCTCAGTCCGGAAATGAGCAAGGTGTCCCCGAATGACTTGCCCATCATCTCCATAAGCGCGACGAGCAACCTGCCCCCTACGGAGTTTTACCAAAAAATGAAAGACGAATTTCTCCCGCAGATTCAACAACTCAAAGGAGTGGCTGAAATTACGGTTCTGGGAGGCAAAGAAAGGGAAGTGCAAGTCGCTGTTGATCAAGATAAAATAAGACTGTACAAGGTCTCCCTTAGCCAAATAGTAGAAGCCATAAACCGATCGGGATTGGACTTGCCGGCTGGAAAAGTCCAAACCGATCAGGAAGCCAATTCTGTACGGCTAACCGGGAAATTCACCAGCTTGAAAGATATCAAAAACGTACAGGTGGCCATGCCCGTGGCCGGGAGTCCGATCTATGTGAAAGATATTGCTTATGTCACCGATGGCGTCAAAGAAACCAGCTCCATCAGCAGGTACAACGGAAAAGATGGAATCGGCTTGTTGTTAAAAAAACAAGGAGATGCCAATGCGGTGGATGTTTCCAGACTTGTTCGAGAGAAGCTTGAGGCGATTGAACAACAAAATGCCGATGCGGGCATAAAATTCACCATCGCCGATGACAGCACGGACAATACCATTGCAGCGGTAAACTCCGTGGTTTTTGACCTGATTTTGGCAGTCATCTTGGTTTCATTGGTGATGCTTTTGTTTCTCAGAAGTTTCAGAAATTCCATCATCGTTCTGGTGGCCATTCCTACCTCCCTTGTGACTGCTTTTGCGGTGATGTGGCTTCTCGGTTACACTTTAAACCTGATGACCCTATTGGCAATGTCATTGATCATTGGGGTTTTGGTGGATGATGCCACCGTGGTCTTGGAAAATATCCAACGTCATTTGGATATGGGCAAGGACAAAAGGAAAGCCGCCATGGATGGAAGGATGGAAATCGGTTTTTCTGCGCTTTCCATTACTTTGGTAGACGTGGTAGTCTTCCTGCCTATCCTTTTTCTGCAAGTATTTGTTGCCGACATGCTCAAGCAGTTTTCCGTAGTCGTGATTACCTCCACGCTCACCAGTTTATTGGTGGGATTTACGCTAACTCCCTGGATGGCTTCCCGAATCGGCAAAAAAGAAGATTTACAGCCCACGAATATCTTCAATAAATTCTTGCTTTGGTTTGAAAGCCAATTGCAGCGATTTACCGATTGGTATGGCAGACAACTGGAATGGGTATTGACCCACAAGTTGGTCTTCACGGGAATCGTATTGTTGCTCTTTGTGCTGACTTTGGGAATCATGAGGCAAGGAATTATCGGCAAAGAACTTATCTCAACAGGTGATCAGGGGAAATTCAGGATGGCCTTGGAGTTTGATAAATTCACTTCCATCGGGCAAAACAACAAAGTCTCCACAGCAATCGAACAGTATATATTGACCCAACCGGAAGTCTCCACGGTGTTCAGCAACATCGGTGGTCCAAGCACGGGAATCGGAAGCTTGGGCCTGGGTTCTCCCAATAAAACCGAGTTTACCATTCAATTGAAAACCAGGAAGGACGAACTCAAAGAAACCGGCCAAAAGAAAGTCCCCACCGAGGATTTCATGAGGCGGCTGCGGGGTGAGTTGCAGGAAGAATTTCCGGGCATCAACTACTCGATGGCGGCATTGGGTTTGATCCCGCGTTCCGCGCCAATTGAATTGACACTGAGCGGAAGTGATCCCAAATTGGTCATGCAAACCGGTATTGCCCTGAAAGGGGCAATTGAAAATATCCCGGGTGCAGACAATATGCGCTTGTCTGTGGAGGAAGGTGTTCCCGAGTACAAAATCATTCCCAATACTGATAAAATGCAAAGATTGGGACTCAACACCGCATATGTAGGTGTGAATTTGAGGACCGCATTCACCGGAAACGATGAAGCCACATTAACGGAGGCAGGCACAGAATATCCCGTGCGTATCTGGCTTGACGCATTCAAGCGTCAGAATTTTGATGATGTCCAAAAACTGAGCATTGTGAATCCCATGGGCATTGCGGTGGAAGTTTCCCAGTTTGCTACCGTGGAGCAAAGCAATTCCCCATCCCTATTGGAGAGAAAAGACAGGCAGGCAGCTGTCACCCTAACAGCCGATGCCTTGGGAAGACCATCGGGAACAGTGGCGGACGATGTGGTCACTTATCTAAGTGACCATCCATTGCCTGAGGGAATCCAAATGACCTGGGGCAGCGATATCAAAAGGCAAAATGATAGCTTCGGAGCTTTGGGATCTGTATTGCTTGTCTCGTTTTTGCTAATTTACCTGATTATGGTGGCCTTGTATGACAATTATATTTACCCCTTTGTCGTCCTTTTTTCAATACCGGTGGCGGCCATTGGAGCATTCCTGGCACTGAACTTATCCTTAAGCAATTTAAGTTTGTTTGCCTTACTTGGTTTGATCATGCTGATGGGTTTGGTGACCAAAAATGCCATTCTGATTGTAGACTTTACCAACCAGCTCAAAGAAGAAGGCAAACCATTTAGGGAAGCCCTTGTCATTGCCGGGAAAGGTCGTCTGAGACCCATCTTGATGACTACCCTCTCCATGGTTTTTGGCATGTTGCCCATCGCCCTTGCGACGGGAACAGCCGCCGAATGGAAAAACGGATTGGCTTGGGTGATCATTGGGGGACTCCTTTCTTCACTGGTTTTGACGGTTTATCTGGTTCCCATGGTTTATTTTTGGGTAGATTCCACCAAGGAAAAAATGGGACGCCGGAAACAAGTGCATTAAAAACTTTAACCCGAAATATGCAGTAGATTTCTAAATGGCCTTGAAACTGAATGAAAATCAGACGATTTGGAGAATAAAGGTAAAGTCAATAATTGAAGGCAATTGACTGATTGTCTTGCTATTCCAGGAGGGGATGGAATTGGGAATGCATCATAAGGATTTAATTTCCATGCCTAAAATGGACCTTCCCCAGCGTCTTTAAAAAATGAGCGGACCCAATGGTTTGGACTTGACCAGAATCACAAAACCTGAAGGATCTAAGGAACGAGAGTATACCTCTCGAACAGCTGGGATAGCGTCGCAGCAGGAAGTTCCGGTATTTTTTCTTCTTCTGAACAGCCTACTTGGGTCAAATCCCATACATCCAAAATCTCGTTCTTCGCCCTTATCACCCTACTGAAGAATCCAAAAAAAGTCTATGCACCACAGGCCCTATCAAATACCAGGGGAAAGAATTGGATATCAGGGAATTAATTTTAATTTTAAAGAATTGGAACTGTAGCAAATAGGATATCAAATGTAGACTTTGGGCCAAAAGGATATAAAGCGAATCTCTGGCATTTGAACAAATTTTCATGGGTGACGAATGCATATGCTGCTGGGTGAAGGATAAGAATTTTACAGCTAAACTTTTAGAAAATGGAAGGCTTGATGATGGATTACCCACTTACGACCAACACTATTCTTGAATACGGAAACAGTGTTTATCATCATAAAAAAATAATCAGCCACTTACCGGATGGAACACGCCATGAGTACCGCTTTGGTGACATGTACAAGCGTTGCAAAAGGTTAGCCAATGCATTGGTCCACAAATTGGGCATCACGAATGGCAATATGGTTGGCACTTTTGCATGGAATCATGGTCCCCATGTAGAATTGTACTATGCAATATCTGGGATAGGGGCTGTTTGTCAGACGATAAACATTCGCTTGTCCAGCCATCAAATCGAATACATCATCAACAATTCGGAGGATAAAGTAATTTTTGTCGATGCCACATTGGTTCCCCTATTGGAAAAAATAGCGCCACTCCTCGAAACCGTGGAATACTATATTTTGCTGAATGCGCCCAAGGATTTTACGACCACTTTACCAAACACCCTGCATTATGAAGATTTGCTGGCGGAGCAATCCGAGGATTTTGAGTGGCCCAAGCTAAATGAAAATGATGCCTGCGGGATGTGTTATACCAGCGGGACGACGGGTTTGCCAAAAGGAGTTTTGTATTCTCATCGGTCCACGTTTCTGCACGCCTCCACCATTATTTCTCCAAACGCAGGGAATTTCAGCAATTCGGATACAGTTCTTTTGATCGTTCCTCAATTTCATGTCATGGCCTGGGGTTTTCCCTACCTCTGCCTCCTGTCTGGCTCAAACATGGTCCTCCCCTCTTCCCATTTACAGCCCGATAGTATTATCAAAATACTTCAGGAAGAAAAAGTAACCAAAGCCAACGGTGTCCCAACCATTTGGCTGGGCGTGTACCACGCCATGAAAATGAATCCCCCAAAGGACAAATTAGCGCTCGAAGAATACCTTGTCGGTGGTTCTGCACTCCCCAAAAGTCTGATAGAAGGTTTTGAAAAAGATTTTGGTATCAAGGGTGTTCAGGCTTGGGGAATGACCGAAACCTCCCCACTCGGAACTGTCAGTCGCTTACAGCCAAAACATGCGCATTTATCCGCCAGTGAAAAAATGGATATCCGCGCCAAACAAGGGTTAGCATTTCCTGGTGTTGAGTTGAGGATTGTCATGGAAGATGGGACTCTGGCGCCAACAGACGGCAAAAGCATGGGGGAACTGCATATCAAAGGTGCTTGGACCATTCAAGCCTATTTCAAAACGAATAACAGTGAAAGTTTTACCGAAGATGGTTGGTTCAAAACTGGCGATGTCTGCACCCTTGACGAAGATGGATACATGGAGATAAAGGACAGAACCAAGGACCTGATAAAAAGTGGCGGCGAATGGATCTCCAGCGTAGCACTCGAATCGGCACTAATGGCCCATCCCAAAATCAAAGAAGCCGCTGTAATTGCGATACCAGATGCGAAATGGGTCGAAAAACCATTGGCACTCATCGTTTTGGTGAATCAGAACGATGAAATTTCGGATGGGGAATTGATTGAATTCCTGTCGAGAGACTTTGTGAATTATCAGATTCCAAAAAACTATGTGTATGTCCACGAGGTGCCAAAAACCAGTGTTGGCAAATTTGACAAAAAAGAAATCAGAAGACTTTTTGCCGAAGGAGTATTGTAAAAACTACACCCAGGGCGCCAGGCGTAATGTCAGGCGCTAGGCGTAGTATTCCACTACGCCTTTCTACCCTTCGAATTTGCAATTCGAAGAGCAAGAACATTCGGTTGAAGCCGGATTCGTTTTTCTTTTTGCCATTGGAAATGGCTTATTGCGCGGGGCATTCCATTGGGTAATCAACAATATCTGGGTGTAGTAAAAACTACACCCAGGGGAGCCACCACAAACCTACGGACATCACTCGATATCTCCAATGTCAAAGCAGTGACCGTAGTGGGTCCTTAAAAGCCATCTCTTTAAAAATGAATCAACCATTATAAACCTCTTCCCGATTGATCCCCGACAGACTTGTAAAGTTTAAGTATCTCGGGGTTCTCAAATATTTTTTTGTTCTTCCTATCGGATCAAAATATGGAAAAAAAGCATTGTTCTGCCATAAGACCCATTGAGTGCCTTCTTGAACAAAATCAGAACTCCTGAGGTATCCGAGTTAGAGCTGCTAAATCACAATCGGCTGGTATTACCTGCTCTTCGATTTTTTTACCCCCCCAAATATTTTCAATATAGACCTCAAAAAATAGGGCATCACTAAAATCTGATTTCATGATTCTAGGGTATTGTAATCCGTATTGGAGGACTGGTTCCGGTGGCAAATCCTTTTGTTCACCAATCATTTGCATCCATTAGAATATGTTATAGCCGAAAACCCACCCCCATTCATAAGAAAAATTTATGATTCCCTTAAAATAATCTTATTTAGATTTAATCTAAATAACTTTTAATGTTAAAATATGATTTGTTAATATTGCATTGTTATTTAAAATTAATCTAAGTAAAGATAATATGAAACTGATTTTTACAATTTTGATTGCTTTTTCAATGGGTTTGAACCCTGCCTTTGCTCAAAAAAATGTGTTGAAGGGGAAAGTCTTGAACGAAGCCAGTCAACCCATTGCTGGTGTGACGATGATTCTGGAAGGAACCGTAAGAGGAGTTCAGTCCGATCCATCCGGTCACTACGTCATGAGGGATATTCCCGAGGGGAAATATGTCCTGAAGGTCAATATGCTCGGCTACAAAGAGGTCAATCTTCCTTTTAGCATTGGCGAGCGAGAAAATTTGGCCTTGAACATCAACTTACAGGAGGCCTTGCTTTCTTTGGATCCTTTTGAATTTTCTGTCAGTAGAGGCATTATGGGCCAAGAACGGCTTCCTGAGGTGGACAAGTTCCGAATCAATGCCGGGAAGAAAAACGAGGTAATCCGTGTGGGCGAGCTCAATGCAAATTTGGCCATGAACAATAGCCGGCAGATCTTCAGCAGGACGCCCGGCATTTCCATCTGGGAAAATGACGGCTCGGGAATACAGTTGGGTGTCGCTACCAGAGGACTGAATCCCAACCGATCCTGGGAATTCAACGTGAGGATGAACGGATATGACATTACACCCGATCCAATGGGCTATCCCGAAGCGTATTATACGCCTCCAATGGAAGTGGTGGAACAAATTGAGATTGTACGCGGAGCTTCTTCCATTCAATATGGCTCTCAGTTTGGAGGTTTGATGAACTTTGTGATGCGCAAGCCGGATAAATCCACCCGATTTACTTTCGAAACACTGAACACCGTTGGGAGCAATGGCCTTTTTAGCAGCTTCAATTACCTCGGCGGTACGGAAGGCAAGTGGAGCTATACGGCATATTACCAAAAACGTGTCGGCAATGGCTGGAGAGAAAACAGCTATTTCAATACCGATCATGCTCATGTGGAGGTAAACTATGCGGCCAACAACCGCCTGATGATCGGACTGGAAATGACTTATATGGGTACGGAAAGCCAACAGCCAGGAGGCTTGACGGACGAGCAATTCAATAAGGATTCCAGATCTAGTACCCGGGAAAGGAATTGGTTCAGCACTCCTTGGTTTATTCCTGCCCTTACAGCCGAATACATCCTCAGTGACAAGACCAAGCTAAGCTGGAAGACTTTCGGCACATTTGCAGAAAGAAACTCTGTGGGTTTTATGCAACCCATTAATCAAGAGGATGATTTAGGCAACAGACAGGTGGATAGGGATTTTTACACTACCTATGGCTCGGAACTCAGAATGATTACGGAGTATTCATTGTTTGGCAAATCCAACACCTTGGCGGCCGGGATACGGTATTTCAATGGCTTTATTGATAGAAAGCAAGTGGGCGGAGGAGACAATGGCACACAAATGAATTTTGACCTGGCGGATGGAGGGATCTACCGGAGGGATTTCGATTTCACCAATATCAATCAAGCCGCTTTTGCCGAGAATGTATTCCGGTTTTCAGACAAATGGCTGCTGACCACCGGCTTGAGGTATGAGCGGATTTCCTCCAACATGGAAGGATTGTTCAACACCGTCAATGACCAAGAGCAGATCTTGCTCCCACAAAGCAGAACAAGGAATTTTTTCCTTGTCGGGATCGGGTCTGAGTATAAAATCAACCCATCCATGGAGTTCTATTCCAATTTCTCCCAAGCTTACAGACCAGTATTGATCTCTGATCTTACCCCTCCTGCCACCACAGATAGCATTGATGATAATCTGCAGGATTCCAGAGGTTTCAACTTTGATTTTGGTTACCGAGGGGCAGTTCAAAACTGGATGAAATTTGATGTAGGTTATTTCTATCTCAACTACGCAGACAGAATCGGAACCATTGCCACGATGGACAATAATGGGATTATCAATCAGTTTAGAACCAATTTGGGCAACTCAGTTAGCCAGGGTTTTGAGGGATATGTGGAGTTTGATCCCATTTCGGCACTTTCTAAGACCTCCAAGTTTGGTTACCTGCACTTGTTTGCTTCTCTTGCATTTGTGGATGCCAGATATGGTGATTTTGCAACGACCAGTGTCAGGGAGGGCGTGATCTTGGAGGGAAATCTTAAAGGCAATCGCGTGGAAAATGCACCAAGGAAAATCAACCGATATGGCGCAACCTACAGATACGATAGATTTTCTGTGACTTGGCAATTGAGTGATATCGGAGATGCATTCTCGGATGCTTCCAATACCGTTTTGCCTAATGCCGCTGCCACAGTTGGTCTGATTCCGGCATATCAGGTACAAGACCTTTCCGCATCCACTGACATCAGAAGGCGCTATATATTCAGGGCGGGGATCAACAACCTGACCAATTCAGTTTACTTCACCAGAAGAGCAGGCGGCTATCCGGGACCGGGTATCATGCCGGGAGATGGTAGAACCTTCTATTTTACCTTCGGATTGAAATTGTAACTTCCTTTCTCTAATTCCCAAAAAAGGCTGTCCAAATCCACTTAGGGCGCTAGGCGTAGTATTCCACTACGCCTTCCTATCCTTCGAATTTGCAATTCGAGTAGCAAGAACATTCGGTTGAAGCCGGATTCGGTTTTGCTTAAGCCATTGGAAATGGCTTATTGCGTGGGACATTCCTGAATAAATTCACCAATATCTGGGTGTAGTAGAAACTACACCCAGGGAATATGCAAGAGGTTTCCAATTGGGATTGAAACTGAAAGAAATCAGCCTATTAAGAGAATAATTCCTGACACCAATAGGGTGAAATCAAAAATTATCAACATCCAATTGATTGTCAATCAATTACAATATTACGTTGAGTACGTAATGCATAAAACGGGTTAAAGCATGGATAAAATCCTTAGCACTCATTTGATAGGGTGTGTATGCTTGGAAGATTTGTCAGGTTTAGCTACCATAGCACCTCCCGTATTTGATATGCGACAGCATTATATCCACCTTCCCATCCAAATAGAGGAGGTTAAAAACAACCCTATGAAAATCACTCACTTCTAAGTGAATGCGTCGGATTGGTCAAAGAGGCTTTGAGGGATTGAAACCCGACTGAGATCAAGGCCACTGCCAACAATCCCAAACCGGAAAGAAGAAATGTAACCCAACTGATATCCACATGGAAAGCAAATCCTGACAGGTAGGATTTGGCAAGGTACCAGGCAATGGGACTGCCAATAAGGATGCTGACCAATACCAACTTGGTAAAATCCCTGCACAGCAAAAGAACAAGATTAAACGAGCTGGCCCCCATCACTTTTCTTATCCCAAGCTCTTTGGTCTTCCGTGCAGCTGTAAAGGTGGATAGTCCAAAAAGGCCCAAGCATGATATCAATATGGCAATGACCATAAAACTCAGCGATAGTTTTCCCATGACCAAATCAGATCGGTATTGCCGTTCAAACAGTTCATCCAAGAAGGTAAATTCAAAAGGATAATCTGGACTATATGTTTTGAAAACCTTTTCGATTCCTGCAAGTGCTTCCGCCATGGAGGCTGGTTGGTTTACTTTTACAAAATAATAGGCTCCCAAATTCTCAGAATAAAGAAATACCAAAGGTTCTATGCCCACCTTGAGGTTATCATTGTGAAAATCGGCGGTCACACCGACAATCTTCCCTTTATGACCCCATACATCCAGTTCGGAACCTATCACTTCATCTTCTGGAATCCCCATGACTTCCATCGCCTTTCGGTTGATGATGTAATGGAGGGAATCCTGGTTTTGTCCAACAAAATTCCTCCCCTGGATCATTTCGATTCCCAAGGTTGGTATGAAACCGGCATCCGACCTGAACAGCTTGAAATGAATGGAAGCATCATTGGGTTTACCGGGCCATTCGATTTCGGTAGTGGTAATAGGGATTACGTAAATATCGCTTCCGCCAAAGCCAATGTTATCTACAGTGGACAATTGGAGCATGGCGTTTTTGAAAGGAGCGGTATTGGCAATCAGGTTTTTGTTCTGATCAATGACCAGAACCTGACTTTTGTTGAAACCCAGGTCTTTGTTGCTGATATAATTGATCTGTTGATAGATGATGATACTCCCCACCATCAAAATCACCGCCGATGCAAATTGGATGACAACCAAAGTCTTTCTCAAGCCACTTCCAGTAAGAAGGCTTCCGGCATTTCTTTGGAAAATGGTCAAAGGCTTAAATGAAGAAAGAAAAATAGCTGGATATATTCCTGCGAGCAAGCCACACACCAGTGTAATCATAATTGCCCCTCCCAAAAACAGGGGATCAAAAATATCCAGTTGGATGGATTTGGAGGTAATGGTATTGAAGAAAGGAAGCAAGAGCTGCACCAGCAAAATGGCCAACAAGAAGCCCAGAAAAGCAAGGATAAGTGACTCCAACATAAAATGGACCACCAAGCCGGACCTGTTGGCTCCGATAATTTTCCTGACACTGACTTCTTTACTCCTGCTTGCGGCACTCGCAGTGGCCAGGTTCATAAAATTGATACAGGCCATCAGGAGGATTATTCCAGCGACGGCCCCAAATAGCATAACCTGATCTATTCTTCCACCCACATTTTTCCCTCCCTCAAACTTCCCGTTAAGGTATAATTTACTGAAGCCATACAGAAATGGACTTGTAGTACAATCTTCGCAATTGCTGTTGATCAGCCTTTCCAGTTTTTGGTTTACTGCAGGCAATGACGCTTTTGGGTCCAGCGTCACATAGGTATTTGTCCCGCCTGTTCCCCATCCCTGCATCCAGGGATTTTCCTGATAATAAACCTCAAAGGGCGCCACGTACTCAAACTGAATTCTGGAATGTAGAGGAACATCGGCGAAAACTGCGGAAACCATGAATTCCTGCGTCTGTTCTATCTGAACCGTTTTCCCTATAGGATCCGTTTTTCCGAACAATTTGTCTGCAAGCTTTTGGGAAATGGCTATGGAATTGATTGCGGGCAAAGGCTTGGAAGGGTCACCATGGATGATAGGGAAGTTGAAGATGGAAAACCAATCAGGGTCTGCATATATTCCCACTTCCTGAAATGAGACCTCCCCGAACTGTAATAATTGCATCGAGGCCATATTGGTAATGGTGATTTTGTTGACTTCCGGAATTTCAGAAAGAATGGCCTCCTTCAGTTTAGCAGGAGTGGCACCGTAAGTATGCACCTGCCCATCCGGAAAAGTTTGGTTGATCAAGACCTGGTACAGCTCCTTGTCATTGGGATGGAATTTATCAAAACCATATTCATCCAAAATCCACAAAAAGATAAAAATGGCTGAAGTCAGACCAATAGTGAGACTGAGGATATTGACAGCAGCATTGGTTTTATGACGAAAGAGATTTCGAAAAGTAGTCCTGAGCGCATGGAAGATCATCATAGAAATAATATTTATCAAACAGAAAGTTCAAGAGCAGTGCCGAATTTAATCGCCCTTATAGGCAATTAGGAGGTTCTTTAGCTGAAAAATCATTTTTCAGCGGACATTTTTTGTCCGCAGATGGACGAATGGGAATCGCCAGCCTTTGTCAACTTTTGTCCCACTTCTCCATCCTATCCTTCGAATTCGCAATTCGAGTAGCAAGGACATTCGGTTGAAGCCGGATTCGTTTATTCTTTTTGCCAACGGAAATGGCTTATTGCGTAGGACATTCCATTGGGAATTCATCAATATTTGGGTGTAGTAAAAACTACACCCAGTGTGCTGGGCGTAATGTCAGGCGCCAGGCGTAGTATTCCACTACGCCATCCTATCCTTCGAATTTGCAATTCGAGTAGTCAAAACATTCGGTTGAAGCCGGATTCGTTTATTCTTTTTACCATTGAAAATGGCTTATTGCGTGGGGTATTCCATTGGGAATTCACCAATATTTGGGTGTAGTAAAAACTACACCCTTTGGTTATCAA
The DNA here is from genome assembly GCF_000381545.1 of Rhodonellum psychrophilum GCM71 = DSM 17998. Classification (GTDB taxonomy): domain Bacteria; phylum Bacteroidota; class Bacteroidia; order Cytophagales; family Cyclobacteriaceae; genus Rhodonellum; species Rhodonellum psychrophilum. Next base: position 39,298 of record NZ_KB906681.1, read on the forward strand.
GGATCTCCCAAAACCCAAATGCCAAACCCTTCAAAATTCCCCTTTGAAGAACCAAGTCCAAAAAAAGCAAAATCTATCCAAGCTTCCGCAATTCGTATCCGCCCAGGGATCAGCCCCACGCTACATTTGTGTTGTCATCTGAATTTTCAAACTGGAAATATGCATTCGGCTTCGTCATTGGGGTTGAAACTGCAAGAAAAGCAAGCGATTTGGAGAATGGGGCTGAGCACTGAAAAGTTGATTCAGAAATAGCAAACAATTGACGGATCATCAGGCAATTTCAGGCTGGAGTTAAAATGGAAATCTATAAAACGGGTTAAACCCGAAATATGCATTCATTTTCCAAATGGGATTGAAACTGCAAGAAAATCGGCCTATTGGGAGACTAATTCCTGACAACAATAGGCTGAAGTCAAAAACAATCAGCAAATAATTGAACATCATTTTATTACAATATTGAATTGAGTTCTTAATGCATAAAACGGGTTAAACAAGACAACAATGGGCAAAGTGATTTTAATAACCGGTGCCTCCTCAGGCATGGGCAAAGAAGCGGCAAAGGCATTGATCAAACAAGGTCATACCGTGTATACCGCAGCAAGAAGGCTGGACAGCATGAATGATCTGGCGCAAATGGGTGGTTTTCCCATTCAAATGGATGTCTCGAAAAAGGAAGATATTGAAAATGCTGTAAAAACCATCATCGACAAAAGCAATAAAATAGATATCCTTTGGAACAATGCCGGTTTTGGGCTCTTTGGCTCGGTAGAGGAAATCTCCATCGAAGAGGCCCGCAGGCAGTTTGATGTGAATCTTTTTGGTTTGGCCGCCCTGACACAGCAGGTTATCCCCTATATGAGGGAAGCCAAATCAGGAACCATCATCAATACTTCCTCCATGGGAGGCAAAATGTACACGCCGCTTGGGGCTTGGTATCATGCAACCAAGCACGCACTGGAAGGATGGAGCGATTGCCTGCGGTTGGAATTGAAACAATTTAATATCCATGTAGTGATCCTTGAACCTGGAGTTATCTCCACGGCTTTTGGCGAGGTGCTCTATGAACCCATGCTAAAAGTATCGGGAAATGGGCCCTACAAGAAATTTGCCATGGCCGTAGCGGAAGCCACCAAGAATACCTACAGCAAACCCAATGGCGCTTCCCCTTCGTCGGTGATTTCTGATACCCTCGTCAAGATCGTCAATGCACGCCAACCAAAAACGCGTTATCGAGTAGGCAAACTCGCAAAACCCCTGGTTTGGATGAGAACTTATTTGGGCGATACTCTTTTTGATAAAATAATTTTAAGTCAGGTTAAATAACGGAGACCATGCATCCAATCACAGCGACCACACAGTGGGTAAAGGGCGAAGTCCTGCAAGGAAGAATCATGTTTGGCTTCGCCATTCTTATGATTTTCAGTTTCTTGTATTTTACGGATCTTCAAGAATCATTTCACAGGGGAATGGCCTGGCCCTTTGCCTTGCTCATGCTTTTTTTGCTCGGATACGGAGGATTTCAAATGACCATGAGACCCAAACACATAGAAAAAGTAGCGCAAGAAGTGCACAACAACCCAAAAGTTGCCCTGAAAACCGAACTTGATAAAGCCCAAAAAGACGACCTGATCTACAGCCGGCTCAAAGTGATTTGGGTTGTTTCGTTTTTCTTCTCAGCCATCTTGTACTTTGTCCTAAAAAGTGATCTTTGGCAAGGAATGAGCTTGGGTTTTGCGGGATTTTTTTTGGCGGCATTCATTATTGATTCCTTTCTCCACCACCGGCTCAAAACCTATTTGGAAGCTTTACGGATATTGACCCCAATTGACTAATTTTAGAGCATGGAAAAGAACATCCTCGCCATCAAAACCATCACCGATTTGCATGACCTTTTTGGTTTGCCAAAACCGAAACACCCCTTGATTTCTGTGGTGAGACATTCTGATTTGGTGATGGATTTCAACTATAAAGATCAGCGAATCAGCTTGGAGATGTATTTGATTTCCTTGAAAGGCAGTCAGGAGGCGGTATTAAAATACGGGAGAAACAAATACGATTTCCAGGAAGGTTCTTTGGTATTTATGGCCCCCAACCAGGTTTTTTCATTCAGTGAAACTGAATTTTCCCAATCAAAAAATGAGTGGACCATTCTGGTGCATCAGGATTTTATCCACAGTTCGGGATTGAGTCAAGCTATTCAGCACTATCAATTTTTTAATTATGAAGCCAATGAAGCCCTACATCTATCCGATGGGGAGAAAACCTCCATCACCGAAATCGTACAAAAAATAGAAAAGGAATACCACCAAAACATCGACAAGCACACGGATGACATCATGTCCATCAATTTGGAATCCCTGCTGAAGTATTGTCAACGATTTTATGACCGTCAATTTATCACCCGCAGGAATCTCAACAAGGGGGTTTTGGTGGAATTTGAACAGTATTTAAATGCCTATTTTCAAAACGAATTGACTACTAAAGGCATCCCGAGTGTTGGACAGTGCGGTGCAGCGCTCAACCTGTCCCCGTATTATTTGAGCGATGTCCTGAAGGCCGAGACCGGTAAAAGCACCAAGGAACATATTGACCTTTACCTTGTCAATAAAGCCAAAGGTTTGCTTCTACAATCCAAAGACAGCATCAGTGGCATCGCCTATGCATTGGGTTTTGAATACCCCAACCACTTTAGCAAACTCTTCAAGGCGAAAACAGGATTGAGCCCGAGTGAATACAGGAGCTACAACTAGAAATAATATCCCGGCATTCTTTTTTCAGCCTCCCCAGAAGGCGCTACAACCTGACGCGGGAAAGTGCATCCCACTGCAAATATGGATCTTGCATTTTTTGGTCATTTTTCCTTCTTCTATTTATTAATTTCAACAAGGTTATCCCTGAACATTTCGACTTCCAATGGGGTTTAAAACGGAGTAGATTTCAACCCATCCATACCTGTCGGTTTTCAAGGCAAAGCCCAAAAATCAGCAGACAAAAATCCAAAAACAATGAATGCACAAATAGAAAAAATAAGAAGGACCATCGCGCCCTTACAGGAGGAAATCACCAATCACAAAGTTTATTCCATCATCCAAGACGTCGACGACTTGAAGATTTTCATGCAATACCACATTTATGCGGTATGGGACTTTATGTCACTGCTCAAAACCCTTCAAAACAACCTGACCTGCACGACCGTCCCCTGGTTTCCCAAAGGTTCGGCAGATACCCGACACCTTATCAACGAAATTGTCGTGGGGGAAGAGTCGGATGTTGACGCCAATGGGATCAGGAAAAGTCATTTTGAACTGTACCTCGACGCCATGAACCAATGCGGGGCAGACACCCAGCCCATTGATCAATTCATTGCGGTCTTGAAAAAATCCGGCGATTTCCAGACGGCATATCTGGCCTCAAATACCCCGCAAGCTGCCCGAAACTTTGTGGATTTCACCTTCGACATTATTGGAAGCAACAAGGACCATCTGCAAGCCGCAATTTTCACTTTTGGACGCGAGGACCTTATCCCCGGTATGTTTATAGCGATGGTCAATGACATCCACAAGAATTTTCCCGACAGCATTTCGACCTTCAAATATTACCTCGAAAGACACATTGAAGTTGACGGAGACCACCATAGCCACCTTGCCTTGGAGATGACCTCCAACCTCTGCGGAACGGATGAAAATCGCTGGAAAGAAGCCGAACAAGTGACGATCCAATCCCTGGAAAAACGGATTGAACTTTGGGATGGGGCTTACAACCAAATCATCAAAAGGAAAATCACTGCCGATATATAAGCAAAAAACCCTTCCGAGCATTCGGGAGGGTTTTTGATTTCAGTGCAAGGCGGATACTTGGACTGGGAGAATCCGAATCGCGGGCTCGTTTCTGTGTAGGATTGCAAATCCTGGTTTATCTGTGGTTCGAGATTATAAATCTCAAACAGCTGGGTGTAGTAGAAACTACACCCAAGGAAGGCTCGTATTAATTTCCTCCAAATCGGTAACCCAAAGATATCCCAAGTACCCTGTTGTTCACTTTGGCACCACCTTCAGAACTCGGCGAAATATTTGCCAGACCCAAACCATAAGACAATCCAATTTGAATCGCATTTATTTCTACCCCTGCCCCAAAAGACAAACCATAATCAAGCCTTCTAAAGTCATCATCTTCACCCGAACCCCATTTAACATCTTCTTCGGTTTTTTCAGTTTCGCCCATGCTGGTGAATTCAGATTTGATTTTCCCACTTAAACCCATTCCAATATAGGGCCCGAAAGCACCATAAATTTTTGCAGACCCCAGGTCAGCCGTGGCCTTGGCAAGCAGCGGAATATCAAGATAAAGAAGATTCACTCTCGAATCAAACTCAACCATTTCCTCAAAAATCGATTCTTCTTCACTTATTTTCACTCCTTTACTGGAGAGAAGTAAGCCGGTTTCGAATGAAAACACCTCGGATATTGGGAATTCGGATGTTACCCCAAAAAGAAAACCCGGATTCATCTTAAAATCATCACTGTAGGTGCCCTCATCATCTTTTGCAAGAAATTTTGACAAGTTCAATCCGCCTTTGACCACAAATGATTGCGCATAAGACTCAGTAGCCATTGTGAATCCCATAACCACAACAAACAGTTTTAATAGATTTTTCATGTGGAATTTGCTTATTTTTTTCCTACTCGTAAGGTTTTTCAGTATCACCCCGTTTTTTAAAGTGGGCTCTGGTCTCCACTTTTTTGTTTTCTTTTGTTTCAGTACTCTGGTAAATCAAAACCCTTAACCACTATCTGATTATGAAGCATTTTCAAGCTGGAATAGCCTTGAAAAACCTAACATGGGTAGTCTTGTGCTTTGACCTGGGTTTCCAAAAAAGATGTTGGAATTGATGTTCATAAAATCCATTCTTTGATGATTTCAGGACCAAAAAAAATTTGTACAGTCCTTTTTTACTATTGAAATACGCTTATGAAAAATTTGAAACAAGACAAAAATAAAATTAATCAAATGAATATTTATTTACATATTAAAACTACAATAAATATAATATGTAATTTTTCATTTAAAAAACATTGTTAATTAAATAGTTAAAATTTATTTTTTTTTAAAAAATAAGATTCAAAAAACATCCTTTTTAGGTTGGCCGAAAATATCGACAAAGGTATTTTCTTGTCATCGAATTGCATCCCAGACCCTTGTCAATTGACTTGCACTGATCATCATGATGCATTCCTAGGTCCAAACCAACCAGAATTTGCCCACCAATAACTAAAACCCATTATTCTCCAAATAGCCTGATTTTCATTCCGTTTCAGACCCCTTTAAAGAATGATCTGGTCCGAGGGATTACAAATCTTAAATTGTTTGTTCGTTTCAGAGCAGGATTGCAAATCCTGAATTATCTTTGGTTAAAGATTGCAAATCCCGAACAACGCGGACAGCGAAATCCCGAACAGCATGGCGGTCAAAACTAAAATGGATGAAGCTTTTTAAAGGAATATTGCTGTTGAGCTTGATGAGTTTCAGCCTATCCGCGCAGGTCGACAGCGTTTGGCAACAGAAACCAGAAATAAGCATTTTCGGTTTTACTGACGTGTTTTATGTCTATGATCTTAACGAGCCCCAGGGCAGGGAAAGGCAGCCGTTTTTGTTCAACCATAACCGACACAATGAATTCAATTTGAATTTGGGCTTGGTGAAATTGGCCTTGGCCCACACGAAATACAGAGCCAATTTTGCCTTGCAGACAGGCACCTATGCCAATGACAATTATGCGGCAGAACCCGGCCTGTTGAAAAATATTTTTGAAGCCAACATCGGCATTTCACTCAACAAGAAAAACAACCTATGGTTGGATGCCGGAGTTTTGCCTTCACATATCGGCTTTGAAAGTGCCATTTCCATGGACAATATGACCCTGACACGTTCCTTGTTGGCGGAGAATTCACCCTATTTTTTGACAGGCGCAAAATTGACCTTCACGCCCAAACAGAAATGGGAATTCGCGGGACTGATGGTCAACGGCTGGCAACGCATTCAACGCTTGGAGGGAAATTCCCTCCCGGCATTTGGAACCCAAGTAAACTTCAGCCCAACGGAAAAAACCACCCTGAACTGGAGCACCTTTATCGGAACAGACGACCCAGATGCCATCCGGCGCATGCGTTACTTCAGTAACTTATATGGACAATTTCAACTCACGGAAAAATTGGGTTTTGTCGCAGGCCTTGACATCGGGACCCAACAAAGATCAAAGGGAAGTACAGCCACTGATTTTTGGCTCAGCCCTGTCTTCATAGGACAATACGCCCTCAACAACACCTGGAAAACCGCTATCCGAGCCGAATACTATCAGGACGAAACGGGTATTATGATTCCAACTGATACTGCGAACGGTTTCCAGACCACCGGGCTTTCCGTCACTTTAGACTACTCCCCTGCCCCAAACCTGGTTTGCAGACTGGAAGGACGATGGCTGAAGAGCAAGGACAAGATCTTTGAAACCAAAACAGACCCAACGCATCATAACCTGATCATCGCCGCATCCATGGCCATCCAATTTTCGGAGACCTTCAGGAAATAGGGCGATTACCAGGATTGCAAATCCTGTAATATCTGGGTTCGGGATTGCAAATCCCGAACAGCGGATTTACATTGGCTGCCGCAATTAAAAATGTGAACCATGAAATACCTCCTCTTTGTCTGCTCCATATTTGCCATTGGCTGCTCCCCTTTCAGCAAGATTGCCGAAGAAACGAAAATTGGTTCCGAGGACAATTATGTGTCGGTTTCCAATCCGGAAGCCAATTTCCATTCCCTGACTTTTGGGGATTTTGAATTTGCGGTCAATCAAAAGCAGTTCAGAAACCTGAACCCCGCAAAACCAATTTTTAGGAATATCCTGTTTTATGCCATCGCCGACCAACCTACATACGATTACTATGTGCTGGAGAATCCCAAAAACAGGACAATCGTCCATCCGGATTACATTTTGAAAGACACCCTCCTGGGCAATACCCAGATCACCGTCGCCTTTTCCAAAAACGCGCCAACATCAGACCTTGATTTTATCCGCAGCAAAATCAGCCTCGGAAAGAAGTAAGCGCTCCCAACAAGCATCGACTTGCAGCATGCCAGTATGGATTCACCAACATTAGGAGCAGTAGAAACTACACCCAGCGTGGGTAGCCTTTAATTCCCCTTTATTTGCAAAAGGCATGATCAGACTGATCATGAGCACAGGAAATTGAATAAAATCTAATAAAAAGTCGATTAGAGCACCCTTACTTTATATTTGCTAGATTGCATTGGAAAGCATCCCGCAAGAGGTTTTTGTAATCCCCTTATTCATTTGACCTGAAATATCCATTCGGTTTGCTTATGGTTTGAAACTGCAAGAAAATCAGACTATTTGGTGAACTAAAGTGTAGTAACCAATAGTGTGAGGGAAAAAGCAACAAACAACTGAATGACAATTAAGTAATTATAGGGTGGAGTTGAATTGCTCTTGCAGAACATGGGTTTAATTAAATTTTTAAAAACAGAAAAGAGCTGGAATGGGAATAGAAGATGCCTTGAGGAAACAAATTGAAGCCATAGTCATATTGACAGACAATGAATATGATTTAGTACTGCGCCACTTTGAAGCCAAAAATTATAAAAAACATCAATATGTGGTGCAAGCTGGCTCTTCCGCACCTTATGATCATTTTGTGTCAAAGGGGCTCTTGAAATCATCTTTTACTGATGAAGATGGGAAAGAACACATCATTCAATTTGCCATGGAGGATTGGTGGATTTCTGACCCTCAGGCCTATCATAATCGGTTAGACGCTACTTTAAATATTGATTGTCTGGAGAATACCCAAGCACTGGCCATCTCTATAGACAACAGGGAAAAGCTTTGTGTCGAATGCCAAAAAATGGAGTATTTTTTCTTGAAAAAAACCACTGCAGGGTACATCGCCCTGCAAAAAAGGATTTTATCACTTATGAGCCAAAATTCTGAAGATCGCTACCGACTATTTAAAGAACTTTATCCTGATCTGGTCAACAGGCTTCCAAAAAAGTTGATCGCCTCTTATTTGGGTATCAGCCGTGAAACCCTTAGCCGCTTATCCATATAGTGTGACTTAGCGCACATGCATGGCGTGATCTATGTCCTTTTAGAACCCTGAAAAATTTCTGAAATTTGCAGATAAAAAAGATGGAAGATAAAATAGCATTGGTAGTTGGGGTAACCGGAATCACAGGAAGTAGTGTAGCCGATTCACTGATCAAGAAAGGATGGAAAACTTATGGGTTATCCAGAAACCCGAATATAAGCATTGAGTCCCTAATTCCTGTAGCGGCAAACTTGCTGGATGAAGCAGACCTGCAAAAAGCTTTGGCAGAGGTAAAACCCAGCCATGTATACTTATCTACCTGGATGCGCCATGCTACCGAAGCGGAAAACATAAAAGTAAACAGCAGCATGGTCAAGAATCTTTTGAATACCCTTTCACCTCATAAATCCATCAGACATGTCGCTTTGGTGACCGGACTTAAACATTATTTGGGACCTTTTGATGATTATGCCAAAGGAGCATCTCCACTGACGCCGTTTAGGGAAGATCATCCCCGTCTGGACACGCCTAATTTTTATTATGCACAGGAAGATGAGGTCTACGCAGCTGCAGCAAGAGACGGATTTACTTGGAGTATCCATCGCCCTCACACAGTCATTGGCAAAGCCGTAGGCAACTTGATGAATATGGGCACTACCTTGGCAGTTTATGCAAGCATCTGTAAGGAAAAAGGACAAGCTTTTACCTGGCCTGGATCTGAAGCACAGTGGGAAGGCATTTCAGATATGACAGATGCCAATGTTTTGGCAGATCAGTTGATCTGGGCTTCTACGACGCAGGCTGCTCAAAATAAAGCTTTTAATATCACCAATGGAGATATTTTTAGATGGAAATGGATGTGGGAACAAATCGCAAATTATTTCGGCTTAGAAATACAAGGGTATACAGGAGAGAACAAATCCCTGGAGCAGCAAATGGCAGGGGACGAAGAAGTATGGAATGATATCGCTTCGAAATACAATTTGAAGGAAAATAACCTTTCAAAGCTGGCCTCTGCCTGGCATACCGATTTGGATTTGAGCCGACCGATAGAGATTATGACAGATATGTCCTTGAGTAGGAAACTGGGATTTACAACCTACAAACCTACCCTGGATTCCTTTATTGAGCTTTTTGAAGATCTCCGTGCAGATAAATTAATTCCATAAAAATTATTGAAAAAAAGGAAAACCACTGAAAATCATCCATGGGAAAATTTTGCTTTTGAAACTACCCTTTCCACCAGAAGCCATTTGCATTCACTTGACAATCCAATGGTCTTGGATTGTCAAGTGAATGCTTGTTTTTTCGGCTAAACCTGGAAAAAGAAGAAAAAAATCCACACCAGCAGCAAAAAACTGCGCTAGGCGTAGTATGCCACTACGCCTTCCTATCCTTCGAATATGTAATTCGAGTAAGGACAACATTCGATTGAAACCGGTATTCGTTTTTGCTTTAGCCATTGGAAATGGCTTATTGCGTGAGGTATTCCATTGGGAATTCAACAATATTTGGGTGTAGTAAAAACTACACCCAGGGCGCTAGGCGTAATGTCAGGCGCTAGGCGTAGTATGCCACTACGCCTTCCTATCCCTCGAATTTGCAATTCGAGTAGCAAAAACATTCAGCTGTAGCCGGATTCGTTTTTCCTTTTGCCATTGGAAATGGCTTATTGCGTGAAGCATTTCCTTGGGCATTCACCAATATTTGGATGTAGTAAAAACTACACCCAGCGCGGGCATGTAAAAATTCTATGGGTAATCGCTATTTTTTCAACATCCAGAACTAATAAGCCCCAGAAAAAAACTATCTTATGCCACCGAAAAGAAATTTACCGCGTAAATGAAAATCAACAGACTGAAACCCAGGAAGGCGCTCAACAAGGCATTTTTAAAAGTGAAACCGAACAGGACGGACATTGAGCGGTTTAAGACCAACCTGATCCAGCTGCTCGACAGGACCAATGACACCGAATCGGAGGAGTTCCATAAAAACCTGGTCATTGACTTTCTGAAGAAAACCTATTACGAGCCCAACCACTACATCAATACCAAAGGGCGAAATGACCTGGTCATCCACAACGGGGACAAGTCCAGCAGCCCGGTGGCCGTGATCATCGAAACCAAAAAGCCGACCAACAAAACCGAAATGCCTCAGGTATCCAATGGCGCCGAAAAGCTGAACACCAAAGCCTTTCAGGAACTGGTCCTGTACTATCTCCGCGAGCGGATCACACACAAGAATCTTGAGGTCAGGCAACTGGTCATCACCAATATCAATGAATGGTTTATCTTTGATGCCACCACCTTTGACCGCTTGTTTGCCCAAAACAAAAACCTGGTCAAGCAATTCCAGGATTTTGAAGGAGGACGCTTGGCGGATACCAAAACCGACTTTTTCTACAGACAGATCGCCGAACCGTTTATTGCGGCGCTCGAACCCGAAATTGAATTTACCTACTTCAACCTTCAGGATTACCAAAAACCGCTGCGGAACGCCGACAAAGCGGACGACAACATACTGATTGCCCTTTTCAAATTGCTGTCTCCCGAGCACCTCCTAAAGCTCCCCTTCACCAACGACAGCAACAGCCTCGACAAAAGGTTTTACAGTGAGTTTCTGCACATCATCGGGCTGACCGAAACCAAGGAAGGCGGCAAAAAACTGATCAACCGAAACAAAGAAGGCGAGCGGAATACGGGCAGTATTCTGGAAGATGCCATCATTCAGCTGGACAGCATGGACAAAATCAGCCGTCTGGAGCGCCCCAGCCAGTTTGGAAACACCCAACAGGAACGGCTATTCACTGTTGCCCTGGAGCTGACCATCACCTGGATCAATAGGATCCTGTTCTTGAAATTGCTGGAAGCCCAGCTCCTCACCTATCACCGTGGCGATACGGCTTATGCATTCCTGAATCTTGATAAAATCAAAAGCTATGACGACCTCAATGGCTTGTTTTTTCAGGTACTGGCACGCAGGTACCCAGAACGAAACGAAGATGTAAAAAAAGCATTCGACAAAGTCCCCTATCTCAATTCCTCGCTTTTTGAACCTACGGAAATAGAGCATTCCACTTTGTTTATCAGCAATCTGAGAGACGACAAGAAAATCCCGATTTTTTCGCAGACCGTCCTCAAAGATGACAAGGGCAAAAAGCTCAGCGGCGAAATGCCAACTTTGGAGTATCTGTTCCGATTCTTGGAGGCCTATGATTTTGGGGCAGAAGGTGGAGAGGATATTCAGGAAGACAACAAGACCTTGATCAATGCCTCCGTTCTTGGATTGATCTTCGAAAAAATCAATGGCTACAAAGAGGGTTCCATCTTTACGCCCGGATTTGTCACCATGTATATGTCCGGTGAAACCATCCGGAAGGCCGTGGTACAGAAATTCAACGAGGCCAAAGGCTGGAATTGCAAATCCTTTGAAGAACTCAAAGAGGATATCCAAGAAGAAATAAAAGCAGGAAACAGAAAGGAAGTCAGAAAATCGGCCAATCAAATCATCAACAGCCTGAAGATCATCGACCCGGCCGTGGGCTCGGGACATTTCTTGGTTTCGGTACTGAACGAACTGCTCGCCATCAAAAGCGAGCTGAAAGTCCTGGTGGATGCCCACTACGAACCCTTGAGCAGCTATACGGTAGAAGTCGTCAATGACGAGCTCATCGTCACAGACGAAGAGGGTATCTTATATCAATACAATCCCAAATCCAAGGAGAGCCAACGCATCCAGGAAACGCTGTTCCACGAAAAGCAAATCCTGATCGAAAGCTGCCTATTTGGGGTGGATATCAATCCCAATTCCGTAAAAATATGCCGGCTCAGGCTTTGGATAGAACTGCTGAAGAGTGCATATTACAAGCAGCAGGACGAAGACCTTCAAGGTTTCTCCCGTGAGCTCGAAACCCTGCCCAACATTGACATCAATATCAAATGCGGCAACTCGCTGGTCAGCCGCTTTGCCATAGATGCCGACCTGAAGCAGGCTTTGAAAAAGAGCAAATGGTCCATAGACAGCTATCGCATCGCGGTAGCGACCTACCGCAATGCCAAAACCAAGGAAGAAAAAAGAGAGATGGAGCGGCTAATTGCCGACATCAAATCGGATTTCCGGAGTGAAATCGCCAAGAACGACCCCAAGATCAAGCGCAAGGCCCAACTGGCCGGTGAACTCTACAACCTCACCATGCAGCAGGGCCTCTTCGAGGAAAGTCCCAAACTGAAAAAAGAACGCCTGGCCAAAGCCGCCAAACTAGAAGCCAACCTCAACCAACTGGAAACCGAAATCGAAGAAATCAAAGGCAATAAGATTTTTGAAAATGCTTTTGAATGGCGCTTTGAATTTCCGGAGGTGCTGAATGAGGAGGGGGATTTTGTGGGTTTTGATGTGGTGATCGGGAATCCGCCTTATATGAGGATTCAAGAGTTGAATGAATATGCAGAGACATACAAGTCTATTTTTAAATGTGCTAAAACAGGCAATTATGATATTTATGTTCTATTTATAGAAAAGAGTGTTCAATTATTGAACGCATCTGGAAACCTACAATTTATCCTACCTCATAAATTTTTAATAGCAGATTTTGGTAAAGGGATCAGAGATATTCTATACAATTCAAAAAATGCTAGTGAAATAATACATTTTGGACACGAAATGATTTTTGAAGGAGTTACGACTTATACATGTTTATTATCATTAAACAATAAAATAAACTCAGAGCTAAAGTTCATAGAAATAGATTCATCACAACTTACGGACAAAAAAGATTTTATAAACCTTAGCTATGAAAATATACCAGGTTCAGAACCATGGTTATTTATGAAAAATGAATCTTTATCTGTAATGGATCGATTAACGAATTTACCATTAAAAATAGGGGATGTTTTAGATAAGGTTTTTTCAGGAATCCAAACAAGTGCAGATAAAATTTACTCAATTATTGGGGGAGAAAATAATGGCTTTGTAATTGGAAAGTCAAAAAATGGAGACGAAAATGTTTCTGTTGAATTGGGACTTGTTAAACCGTTGATAAAAGGAGAGGATATAAAAAGATATTCTACGATACACAGTGACACATATGTTATTTTCCCATACTTGTTAGTGGAAGGAGAAGCAAATCCAATGAGCGAAGAATACATAAGAGAAAAATTTCCTGTCGGTTATAATTATTTAAAGAAATACGAAAGCAATTTACGTGGTAGAGAAAAGGGGAAAATGGATTTTGCTGATAAATGGTTTTTATATAACTATCCCAAAAATCTGGTATTAGCAAATCAGAATAAACTTGTTTCACCAGACATCACTTTTGGAATGAACATTACCAAAGAATCTGGTAATTTCTGTGTCAAAAATGGTGCTTATGGAATCACTATAAAACTAAAATATAAAAAATATGAAAACGAAATAATTGCAATTCTCAATTCAAAACTACTTTGGTATTATATTCAAAACACAGGGAACGTATTGAGAGGAGGATATTTTAGATTTAATACCAAATATATATTACCCTTTCCATTGCCAGATTTTACAAAAGCGAACACTTCCATTCTATCTAAACTTGTAAATAAAACTTTTGAAGCTAAGCAAAAAGGTTTAGGAAGCAGAGAATATGAGAACCAAATAGATCAGTTGGTTTATGCGCTTTATGAATTGACGGAGGAGGAAATCGCCATTGTGGAAGGCTCCAGTAAATAGCAATGGGGTTTGTAAAGTCCTTAAAATTTTTGGAAATATGAAAAAAATAAAGTTTGATGATTTAAGCTACAATTGGTATTTTATCTCAATAATCCTATTGTCTTCTATTTTGCTAAGTATTGGGTATTTTGAATTGATTGCGTTTGAAAATCCAAAATCATATAAATATTTTACTGCATCTGGACACTTTATTCAAATAATTTTATTGGGTAGAATGTTTTGGTTTAAGAATTATGTGCAATGGAATAAAAAAGGAATCGGCATTCGTATTAAGACATTTATTGGAAAATCAATAGCATTCGATGATATAAGAAATACCAAAATAGAAGGCAAAATTTTAACAATATATAAATATAACGGAAAGAGTTATGATTTTGATATCAAGGAAATTGAGGAAAGTGATGTTAAAAAACTTTATGACATCATTAACCAATACTCTCGCTTCCCCAAGTTTTTGAATAATTAATTTCAAGGAAAATTTACGGGATTTTTTTATCTTTAATTATTGATTAATTAAAAGTAAAGTCGTTTTTAGCTGCTGAGTATTTATACGATCAAAGGTTATAAAATGCATTAATCAAAGAGTAATAATTAATTTAATCGACCACCAAATGACATTAAAAGAAGCGGTTATTAAAAGCTTAGAAGACATTAACGGCATCACCAATTATTTGGAAGTCTGTAATCATATTCTTGGGAAAAACTATTACGACTTCGGAGCAGCGAAAACGCCAGCTTCAACAATTTCTGCCATTTTGGGCGACTTTATCCGCAACGGAGATACACGGGTAAAACGAATAAAACAAGTTGGTGGAACATACTCTTATTACTTGACAAAAAATGAACAGTATCTTCCAGTTGAGGTTCTGAGTGGGGATATTGAAACGCAAACGACAAAACCAACAAAACCCATTAAGGTCAAGACCTACGAAGAAAGGGATTTACATAGACTTTTGAGTAGCTATTTAAAAAATACCGACACCTACTCCAAGACCATTTTTCACGAACAGTCAAATGGCAAAGACAACAACCAAATCTGGACACATCCCGATATGGTTGGTATTAAATTCCTGAACTTACAAACAAAGGCCAGCCAAAATTTTTTAAAGTTTGTAAACAGGGTTGACACCTTTAAAATAAGTTCATACGAGCTCAAAAAGGAAATCAATAGTGACAGCGAGCTAAAAAAGGCATTTTTTCAGGCGGTTTCTAATTAAAGTTGGTCGAATTATGGATATTTAGTAGCATTTGAGTTCAGTGACAGTTTGACCGAAGAAATGGGAAGGTTAAATCAATCCTTTGGAATCGGCATCATAGAACTCAATTCCAATCCATATCAAAGCAAAATTCTTTTTCCTGCAGTCTATCGCGATCTAGATTTCAAGACCATTGACAAACTCTGCAAAATGAACACTGCGTTTAACCAGTTCATCGAGCAAACAGAAAAACTGATGACTGCAAGCGAAAAATATGTATCCGGCGCAGAAAAGGAACTCGATGAATTTTGTGACCATTACTTTGCAAACGATACAGAAGTTGACGCTTATTGCAAAGAAAAACATCTGCCCATAAATGCGGAATAGCCTGCATATTCCTAATCGAAGGCCTAAAATCCAGCATACTTGAAGATATTTGTTCAGTAAATCAAAAGTGGAATGAAAACCGGTACAGGATGACACCAAAACAGGAGATTAGGATTGTGGAGAGGGGTTAAGGTGGATTTTGGATGAAAGGAGAGATTACAGAAAGGAGTATCACTATCAGAGGAATTGATCAAAGAATTTTTTAAAGTAAGGACTAGCCTCCCAAAAAAACAATTAGATTTGGATAAGCCAAAGATATCCGCTTGCTGTGGCGGTATTGGTCACAAGATGCTCCAATAGCGGGAGAATTGCGGGGAGGAAAAAAGTTGTCTGAAGCTTAGGAAACCGACACTTTGAAAAGAATCCGACAGAAAAGGAAACAAAACAATAAATGAATTTAGACTTAAAATTGTTTTATAGAATTGCATTTTGGATTAGCCTGACAGGACTGATTGCCATTATTTCGGACTTCGGGTTTTATCAAAACGCCCTTTCTCAACGAATATTGGATAGCTTTTACTTTGTGGTGCTTGGAGTTGGCATCCTAGCAACAGCTGCCCGATATATTCAAAATGCCAAATTATTAGAAAGGAAAGTTTTTGTTTTTGACCTTATATCCATAGCATTTACGCTATGGGTATTTTACATGTATCTCTTTATAGGTGTACCCTTTGAAACCGATTTACTTCTCGAAAATCCCATTTGGGTCAAAATTGCTGTTCTGCTTACTTTCATTCGAGAGTCTTCGGAAATCAAAATAAACTTCAAAAGGACTGTTCTCAATCCGGCACAACTTTTCATACTGAGTTTTTTAGTCATCATTATTATTGGTTCATTTATATTGATTTTACCGAATGCTACTTATGACGGAATTTCCTATTTAGATGCTTTATTCACTTCAACCAGTGCAGTTTGTGTTACTGGATTGGTGGTGGTGGATACAGGCACACATTTTACATTGTTTGGTCAAACAATCATCATGATCTTAATACAAGTGGGGGGTTTGGGGATTTTGACTTTTGCGAGTTATTTCAGCTATTTCTTTAAAGGCGGCACTACTTATGAAAACCAATTGGCCTTAAGCGATATGACCAGCGCAAAGAAATTGGGAGAAGTATTTTCGACTTTAAAATACATCATTCTCATTACATTTGGTATAGAACTGTTTGCAGGATTTTTAATATACACGAGCATAGATTCCAGCAACTTTGGTTCTCAGTCGGAACAACTATTTTTCTCTGCATTTCATTCTATTTCGGCATTTTGCAATGCAGGATTTTCAACATTAACCAACAGTTTGTACGAGACAGGCTTTAGATTCAATTATTACCTTCAATTGGTTATTATTCTCACATTTGTACTTGGCGGTCTGGGTTTTCCAATAGTGGTGAACATTCTTAAATATTTAAAATACAAAATCATTACTTTATTTTCATCCAAAAGAAGTAAATACAGACCTTGGGTATTGAACTTAAACAGTCGAATTACATTGGTTACCACGCTTTCCATTTCATTGGTGGCTTTTGTCATTTTTTACCTTCTCGAATACAACAATACCTTAGCCGAACACAATGCATTTGGGAAAGTAGTAACGGCACTCTTTGGAGCAACCACACCAAGAACAGCTGGTTTTAACACCATAGACACCGCGGCGATGGCCCTACCCACTGTGATGATGGTATTTCTTTTGATGTGGATTGGTGCTTCGCCCCAATCCACGGGAGGTGGCATTAAAACAAGTACTTTTGCCATTGCGATATTGAATGTTTTGAGTTTGGCAAAAGGAAAATCAAGAACTGAAATTTACAGACGGGAAATAGCTGATATTTCTGTTCGGAGAGCATTTGCCATTATATCTTTGTCATTGGTTGTCATCTGTTTTGCCATACTGTTTATTTCCTTTTTTGACCCCGAAAAACAATTAAAGGAAATCGCTTTTGAGTGTATTTCGGCATACAGTACAGTAGGTTTAAGTTTAGGCATTACAGGTGACTTGAGCAGCGTCAGTAAATTTATCATTATAGTTGTCATGTTTGTTGGACGTATCAGTATGCTTTCATTGGTGATAGCGGTATTCAAGAGAGCAAAGTATAAAAACTACAGCTACCCAAAAGAAGAAATCACAATAAATTAAAAATAGTAAAAGATGAAATATATCATATTCGGCCTTGGGAATTTTGGGGCTTCACTGGCTCAGAAACTTACTGAACTAGGGAATGAAGTCATCGGAATTGATAACAGCATGGCAAAAGTGGATGCTTATAAAGAAAAAATTTCTCATACGATTTGTATGGATGCAACAGACGAGTTTACTGTTTCAGGGCTTCCATTAAAAGAAACTGACATTGTACTCGTTGCTATTGGCGAAGACCAAGGCGCAAATATTATGACAACAGCACTGTTGAAAAATTTTCAGGTCAAACGTTTGATAAGTCGAGCCATCAATCCATTGCACGAAAAGATTTTACAGGCGATCGGAGTGGATGAAATTGTACACCCCGAAGAAGAAACAGCTGAGCGATGGGCAAAAAAATTATGTCTTAGTAACGTCGTGGATTCTTTCGAATTAAATGCTGATTTCAGTATTATTGAAGCAAAAGTACCTGCTGATTATGTTGGTAAAACAGTTCGTGGAGTGGGTTTTCGTAAGGATTTTAATTTATTGGTACTGACTATCATTAAGAAAGTAGAAGTAAAGAGTGTTATCGGTAAATCCAAAACCGAAACACAGATTCAAGGTGTCGCATCAGCGGATACCATACTTGAACCAAACGACATTTTAGTTCTTTATGGTTCAAACAAGGATTTACAAATCTTCCTGAAACAAAAATTAAGATGATGAAAAAATTTGCATCCACAATATTGGTTTTAATAATTTCAGCATCCTGTAATTTGCAGGGCGATAAAACACAGATTGAAAATTCTGAAAAAAGTGCTATCGAGCATGAAATAAAAAAAATCCCTGAAAATAAAGTATCTGTAATTGTCTATGAAGGTTGCGAATACCTCATCTACAAAGAAGACTTGGACGGAAATTCATCCTATGGTTTTATGGCTCATAAGGGTAATTGTTCAAACCCAATTCATCAATGCAAGTAAGAATATATTTGATGCTGCTTTTTTCCTGTTTGAGCAATATTGTTTCGGCTCAAAATGACAGTATTTGGCAACAAAAGCCAGCTTTGAATATTTCGGCCTTTTTGGACGTTTTTTATGTGTATGATTTCAACCAACCACAAGGTACAGAAAGACAAGCATTTCTATTTAATCACAACCGACACAACGAGTTTAACCTGAACTTAGGTATTGTGAAAGTTGGTTTGGAACACACAAAATACCGGGCAAATTTAGCCTTACAAACAGGCACTTATGCCAATGACAACTATTCAGAAGAACCTGGACTACTCAAAAACATTTTCGAAGCGAATGTTGGTTTGTCGCTTAACAGGAAAAATAATCTTTGGTTGGATGCAGGTGTTTTTGCGTCCCATATTGGCTTTGAAAGTGCTATTTCTGCCGACAATTGGACCTTGACACGGTCTATGTTGGCTGAAAACTCACCTTATTTTTTGTCAGGAGCAAAATTAACTTATCACCCAGGCAGCAAATGGGAATTTGCAGGATTAATCGTGAACGGATGGCAACGCATCCAACGGCTACAAGGAAATTCATTGCCCTCATTTGGAACTCAAATAAATTTTAGTCCTACAGAAAAAGTCACATTTAATTGGAGTACGTTCATTGGAACAGACGACCCCGATACGACAAGGAGAATGCGTTACTTCAATAATTTTTACGGGCAATTTCAATTGACAGAAAAGTTTGGTATAATCACAGGATTCGACATCGGAACACAACAGAGAATACAAGGGAGTTCAGTTTATGACCTTTGGTTGAGTCCAGTAATAATAGGACGATACACGATAAATAAAAATTGGAACACAGCCATAAGAGCAGAATATTACCATGACGAATCAGGAATCATCAATCCTACAAACACACCAAATGGATTTAAAACAAGTGGACTTTCATTAAATTTTGATTACTCACCGACAACAAATATCGTTTGTAGATTGGAAGGGCGTTGGTTAAACAGCAAGGACAAAGTTTTTGAAACTAAAAACACCCTGTCAGAGAACAATTTTATCATAGCGGCATCAATCGCAATCAGATTTTCAGAGACAATAGCGCATTAAATCACAATTCTATAAAACAGACGGATTTGAAAAATGGCTCAGAAAAGCAAAGGATTTAAGGGCTAAAACTTAGATAAGAGCAATGGAAATTTCAAAATTTGATATCGCAGACTATTTAGACAATCACGAAATGATAGCGGAATACCTGAACACTGTTTTGGCAGAAGGGAATGATTCCGATGTCATTGTAGCAATCGGACGTATTGCAAAATCAATTGGAATGACAAAGATTGCTCAAGAAACCGGCTTAAGCAGGCCCAGTTTATATAAAGCGTTATCTGATGGCGCTAAACCCCAATTTGAGACAATTATGAAAGTTTTAAGAGCAATCGGTGGAGAAATACAAATAAATCCCAACAGCTTAAGGAAAAACACCACTAGGTAGACCATTGGCCCAAAGACTGAATAAAAAAAACCAATCAAACCGATACTAAAGAAACACAGATTGCCAAACGTTCTTGAGATACGGGATTTGCAACACCAAGTCCAAAAGACAGGGATGACTGCTGAGGATTCATTCAGCATCCATCATGGATTGGTCAGGGTTATGGCAAATCCTTTGGGATCCGTTTGGGATACGGGCTGAAAAAGCCAAAAATAAATATTCCCCGGGGAGCCGTTTCCGGAAAAACCGAAGCGGGTGTTGGTTATTGAGTTCCTTTAATATCGGTGATGGGATATCCTTTGCTCTGTGGTAATTCGGATTTGCCGAATACGTGTGCATCGTATGAATGCTCTGATAATTTTTTGGGGTCTTTGCAGTTTTTGTGATCGTCAGGTTATTGCCTGATTATAATTTTTATTTGTCAGGCATTAGCCTTACTTTTATGGATATTTAATCAGGTTAAAGGCTGACATTATGGATAAAAAGAAAATTCAATTCGATCAACTTGAATCAAAGGTAAAGCGATTTTCTCATGCCCGGGAATTGCTGAACCCTCCTACCGGATGGATAAGAGCCATCCGACTGGCTTTTGGGATGTCCTTGCAGCAGCTGGCCAATAAATTGAAAATGACAAAACAAAGTGTTCAGGAAATTGAGATGAGAGAAAAAGAAGGCTCAATAACACTTAGATCATTAAGAGAAACTGCAAGGGCTTTAGATATGGAGCTTGTCTATGGCTTTGTTCCAAAGGATGGGTCATTGGAAAATTACCTTGACATTAAAGCCCGTTCTTTGGCTGAAAAAATAGTTTCCCGAACTTCAAACACCATGAAACTTGAAGATCAGGAAAACACGAAACAACGACTTAAAAAAGCGATTGAAGAGCGGGTAATCATTATTAAAAGAGAACTTCCCAAAGCTTTATGGGATTAGACTTGGTATACATCAATGGACAAACGCCATTAGATGAGGATGAAAAAGAAGCTCTCCTGATCCCTACAATAGCTAGCCGTGAAGAGTTGGACGAATTTGAACAACACAATATTGAAGAAGCCATGCAATGGGTTTTGAGTAGACCCTTAACAGCAAAAACGATTTTAACCGAAAAGTTTATATGTAATTTACATCAACGGATGTATGGAGACGTTTGGGCATGGGCCGGAAAATTCAGAAAGACCGGGAAAAATTTGGGTATAGATAAATGGCAAATTCCCACGGCACTGAAAATCCTTTGTGATGATACATACTATTGGATTCAAAATAAAACATTTACCGCTGATGAGACAGCTTTAAGATTTAAACACAGAATTGTAAGTATACATTGCTTTGCCAATGGAAATGGTAGACATAGTAGATTGATGGCAGATGTAATTATTGGTAAGGTTTATAAAATGCCATTATTCAGTTGGGGAACAGATGATTTAGTACACGAAGGAAAGGCCCGTTCTAACTATCTACAAGCAGTCAGAGCAGCTGATAAGGGTGATTTTGAACAACTTTTGAGGTTTGCCAGATCCTAAAAAGGTGTCTTCTCTTCAAAAAGACAGGAATACCTGCTGCGCATTCATTCAGCATCCATCATGGATTGGGATCAAGTCAGTTCAGACTTGCAGGTGTTAAGGAATCAACTTTTTTGACTTCTTAAAAACAGGAAAGAAACGTTTTTATGAAAAGGTTGGTAAATAATTTTTTCGCCCCAAATATCTGATGAATTTTGGACGAAATAAGTTCAATAGAAAGTTGTTATAATGAATGTTTTTATCTCAAAAAATCCCTCCTATTAGAAACCTTTTTTACTTACGTTTAAGGTTACTAACGTAATACATAATAATAGCAGGTTTTGGTTCAAAAGAAACTGAAAAAGTCTGGATAGGTGAACGGATTCCTAAATGGCCATTAGATATTCAGGAAACAGGAAGAAGAAAGCTTAGGATGCTTGATAACTCCCAAAATATTGCTGATTTACGAATTCCTCCATCAAATAGACTGGAAAAGTTATCAGGTGATCTAAAAGGGTTTTATAGCATTCGGATCAATGGAGAATTGTCTTCAAATGGTCTGATGGGAATGCTTCTGAAGTAAAGATTATGGATTATCATTGATTATTGATTTATGGAAAAATTAAGCAACATACATCCGGGAGAAGTTTTAAATGAGGAATTTTTAAAACAATTTGAAATTTCAGCAGATAGACTATCAAAAGACATCAATATCCCCCAAACAAGAATCAGTGAGATTGTAAAAGGAAGGAGAAGAATTACAGCTGATACAGCACTGATGTTAAGTAAATATTTTGGCACAACTCCTAAATTTTGGCTGGGTTTGCAAGATGATTTTGACATAGAAGAAGAAAGAAATCAGATAATTAAAGAATTGGATAAAATTAAAAAGATAAAAATAAACGAGGCTTAATCGAATTACACCTATTCCGGCACCGGATTTAAAATTTCACCAAGTGCTGTCACGCCTAGCCCTTCTTTTTTTTCAACCCGGTATCGTGGTTTCGCTAAAAAAGCGGTAAAATAAGGATAATCGGATTGTGTTCAACATCAAAGGAAATGATTATCGGTTGATTGTAAAATTTAACTTTGAGTCTCAACTTTGTTGGATAAGATGTATTGGAACGCACGCTGAGGTTGATAACCTGTCCGGCAGGTAGGAATTAACGCAAACTGACTTTAGATATGATCAGAAAATTGAGTTCAAAATTGAAAATACCAACTGAAGTTTTAATTCAAGATTATTAAATAACCTTTCTGAAAGTACCAAGGCCAATCCTGAAACATGCAGGTTTTGGAAAATCCATCAGACTTTGTGGATGCGTTTGAAGAGCTGATCCTTCAAGCCCTTGCCGATGGGGATGCTCTTCTTGCCGATTTCGAGGTGGGAATCTGCAACGGCATCCAAATGGGAAATATTGACCAAAAATGACCTGTGTACTCTCAGAAAAATGTCCTTGGGCAATTTGTCGCAGAGGTGTCCCAGTGCACTGACAATCGTATAGGTCTGTTCAGGGGTCACAATTTTACAATAATTGCGCTCGGCTTCTATATAGAGGATTTCCCCAAACATCAGCTTGATCAGTTTATTCTGGTTCCTGATAAAAATACGGTCTTCCAAAAAATTCACCGCCACATCTGACTCGTTTTCCGCACCCGCTTTTTCAGAAATTTGATTCACCACCAATGCGATGGTTCTTTCCAGATTCAGCATATGAAAAGGTTTGCCAATAAAAGCATAGGGATTGGTTTTTTTGGCCTCATTGAATGTCGCCTCATCAATATTGGCGGTGAGGTAAATCATGGGGATGGCTTTCCTTTCATGAATGGCTTTGGCGGTGGCGATGCCGTCCAATTTTCCCTTGAGCCGAATATCCATCAGGATTAAATCCGGTTCGTTTTCGAGGGCGTGATGAATAGCCTCTTCTCCCCGGGTTTCTATTCCGGTCACCTCATATCCAAGTTTGCTTAGCTGCAAAGAGATATTTGCGGCGATGATCATGTCATCTTCTACGATTAATATTCTGGTTTTATACATTATGCCGCATGTTGAATATGAAATTCAAAAAACACCTGGGTACCTCCCTCCTGAATCAAATGCATCTTCCCTTCCAGCTGCCGACAAAGTAAGCCGATCAGCTGACTTCCAAATCCGGTGCCGCTGATTTGGCCATCAACATGCATACCGATACCATTGTCTGCTACTTTTAGCAATAAGCTGCCACCACTTTCCTTCATACTAATGTCGATTTCTCCAATTTTGTTTTCGGGAAAAGCATATTTCAACGCATTGGTCAAGAGTTCATTCACAATCAAACCTATCGGAATGGCTCTGTCAATGTCAAGATCGAGTGCATCCATGACACAATTGATTTTTATCCTTTCGCTGGCCCCAAAGGTTTCCAGCACATATTGACCCAGATTCAGAAAGTATTTTTTCATTTCAATGGCGGCCATGTTTTCTCCCAGATAAAGGTTCTGATGGATCAAACCCATGCTGTGGACCCGATTTTGGCTTTCAATCATGATGTTTTGAAGGCTGTCATTCTCTATTTGTGCTGTTTGAAGGGAAAGAAGGCTGGAGATGATTTCCATGTTGTTTTTGACCCTGTGATGGATTTCTTTCAATAAAAACTCCTTCTCTTTGTTTTGCTTTTCGAGCAATTCACTGTAGCTTTTTTTCCGTAGAAATACCCGATAAAGGACTGCCAAAAAGAAAATCAGGACCGCGAACAGAATCAGAATAAATACCTGCAAAGTTTTTTGCTGATCAAGCCTGGCTTGCTGAATGTTGATGGTGGCTTCTTTTTGCGCCACATCCATTTCGGTCTGAAGCATGGCAAGCCTTTGACCGGCCTCGGCATTAAAAACTTCCTCCTGTAAATGATGGAAAATTTTAAATGCCTCATAAGATTCAGGCAAATCGCCCTTTCCTTCATACGATTTGCTCAATGCCTTGTAGGCATGGGCAAGGTAAAATTTATCTCCAAAATCACTTTTTGCCACCTCGATGCATTCAAGCAAATATTCCAAAGCATTGTCAAATTCACCAAGCGTATTTTGCAGTTTTCCAAGGGCTAAAAATGAGCGCATGATCATAAAATCATTTTCCAGTAAGCGGGCGTATTTTAATGCTGCATTTGCGGATTGTTGCGCTTGGACAAATTGGTTCAATTCCATATACAAATCAGCCAATGCAATGAAGGTATCACTGAGATTATTGTAGAAACCGTATTTTTCCCCGATTTCGACAGACGCATTAAAATAATCCAATGCTTCATCATATCTGCCCAAAGCGATCAGGTTATTTCCCACTACGTGAAAGGTGAAATCATAATCCAGATCTTTTATCCCCCTTTTTTTGAATAATTCCAATGCTTTCAAGCCATACTCCAAACCTTTTTCAAATTTCCCCTGCTTCCAAAACAGATTGCTGAGGTCGGAATACGCCATGGCCCTACCCTTACTATCTTGATGTTCCTCCGCTCTTTGAAGAGATTCCCCGGCGATTTCAAAGGCTTTGCTCAGGTCTCCCCTTCTTTCATAAACATAACCCAGGTTGGTATAAAGCAACCAACTTTCTTCCTCGGGAATTTTTCCCATGGCACTCCTGAGCGCCTCTTCGGCAGAATCCAATTCCTCCATGCGCAGCAACACGGCACCTTGGGAAACCTGGAATTTCCCTTCCCAATAAAGGTTTTCCAAGTCCAATGCTTCTTCCAAACCTTGATTGATAAATGCCAAAGACTTTTTGAGGTTTCGGGTATGGTAATAGTAGCCGAGATCATTCAGAATCTTCAAGCGAAGGGTCTTGTCCTTCATGTTCAAAAGTGAATTTTCCAGCACATCAAGATATTCCACCCCAAATTTATCGGTATCCACAAAAACCTCCCGGTACTTGCGATTCGCGCTCACTTCAAAAATCTGTGCGTCCAAGCCTAAAGGAATCAAAAGAACAAGACTGTAAAAAAGTATTTTCATCTATTCAACCCGTGTTATGCATTTCCAACCCTATTCCAAGCTGGAACCGCTAATGAATCAGTCTATTGTTTACCGTTTTTGACTTTACCAAATCGGTACGAAGCCCTATACACCAAATGGCCTTATTTTCTTACAGTTTCAATACCCACCGGGAACCCTACTGCATATCTATTTTTAAAGATAGGAAAATATACCATTCAGATATTCAATTTTTTACGATTTTGAAAACCTTCGGTAAGTATAATCCCAGCTTCGGACAGAAAACCACAGGATTCATCCCGAACGCTTTTTTTAATTTGAAAATCCAAGGCAAATTCAAATCAAACAAATCCAAAAAATCATGAAATCAAAAATGATAATGTTATCGAAAGGGCTTTTTAGCTTTCTGCTTTTATTTGTGACAATTCAGGAAACCCATGCCCAAGATGCCCCGAAGGGACATTTGATGAATGTAACCGAGTTAACCATCATCCCCGGGCACGACCTGCAATTTCAGGAAGGGATCAAAGCCTGGAAGAACTGCTACCTTGAAAACAAAGGCGAATGGAAGTGGAGAGTCTGGCGGAAAGATCAAGGGGAAGGTAGTGTCTATGTATTGGCCTCAAACATGGCCAATTGGGGAGATATGGATCTTACTGATGATAGCGGGAACAAATGTGCAAATCTGGCAAGACAGATGATCAATCAGCATATTGAAAAATCCAACAATCAAGTGACCCGGTTTCTTCCTGAGGTAAGTGCCAATGTAGCCATGGAAGATGAAGTCATCGGTGTCAACAGGTTTTACCTGAATATGGAAAACGGGCACAAATTTTTTGCGCTTATCAAAGAGGTGGAAGCCTTGGTGGCTAAAGCGGAAGGTTCCCTTCAACATTATTGGTACTCCTGGCAAACCGCCGGACCCGGAACACCCAACTACCATGTGGTGACCCCATTTAAAAATTATGCAGCTATGGATAGCCACAAGAGTGTCTGGGCCATTATAGAAGCGTCGGTTGGAAAGGAGAAAAGGGATGAAATGCAGCAGGTTTATAGAAGCTCAGTAAAAGAAAGTGATTATTCAACCTACAAACTTATGAAGGATATCAGCCATACCGGCAAGGAATGAGCCACTCCAAGGCAAATTGATGGCAAAACAATAGGAAATCCATGTAATGCATTGGGTTTCCTATTGGGGCTTGAAAATGCAAGAAAACCCGGCTGTTTGGAGAGCAATGCAAATCACCGATTTGGGGAAGTCAACAAACACAAATAACTGACTGACTAGGAATCCACTTCAGGTTCGAATAGCATTGGAAATGCATAAAAAAGATTGAACAAGCGTAAGGGTTTCTCCATAAGAGATTTAGTTGAGTTGATCAAACGCCCTTATGCTTTTTTTTGACGGCGAAGCCGAAAACCGATCAGAGTAGGCAATAAAAAACAGGAAAACACGATGAAAAATTCATTCCGATTCTTAATTGCATGTTTAGGATTTTCACTATTCAGTTTTGGCTGCAGCGAACCCACGGCTGAAAAAGAATCCGTATCAGTTGCAGTGGTCACAGAAACCAAGCCTGATATGGCCGCAATCAAAGCAGAAATACAGGCGATAGAAAAGGCTTGGTCCGCTGCTGACAATGCAAAAGATGCAAATTCCTTAGGGGCTTTCTTGGCGAATGATGCCGTGAGTATGTCCGCCAACAGTCCAATGGCAGTTGGCAAAGCCGCTATTGTAAAGGAAATGGAAGCCGGATTTGCCAGCAGACCTGCGGGGCAAACAGTTTCCTATGAGGTGTTGGACGTCTTTGGAGATGACAAATTGGTCACAGAAGTCGGGAAATCTACGCGTATGGATGCCTCGGGAAAAGTTATTTCCACCGGAAATTATATGGCAATCTGGGAAAAAAGAGATGGAAAATGGCTTTGTATCAGGGATATCGGCTACAGCAGTACCAAGGAAAATTGATTTTTCAGGGGAATTACCAATTCTTTTTTTTGAGGGGGTATTTGCAAATCCCCCCTCCTTTTTCAGTAAAAATAGAAACTTTAAAATCGGAGTAGTCCAAAACCGGAATAATCAAGCAAACATATGAATATAACAACCAGCACTTCCCTCTCCTCTATTCAAAGTACAGAACGCATCATCTCATTAGATGTCATGAGGGGAATAGTCCTGTGCGGCATCTTGTTGATGAACATCAATGGATTTGGCTTAGCTTTTGGTTACAACAACCCTTCTGTCTTAGGAGGGGATACAGGTTTGAATCTCTATACTTGGATGGTAACCAACCTTTTTTTTGAAGGAACTATGCGGGCATTGTTCTCTATGCTTTTTGGAGTAGGTATGTTTATATTTCTGGATAGACTTTTGAAAAAGGATGCTGGAATCAAGGCTTCTGATATCTATTTTCGCAGGATTACTTGGCTGCTGGTTTTTGGATTGATTCATGGGTATTTACTGCTTTGGCTAGGAGAGATTCTTTACGAGTATGCATTGATGGGATTTTTGGTTTATTCCTTTCGGAATATGGCACCAAGGAATCTAATATTTACTGCAGTTCTACTTTTCAGTATTGGAACAGCATGGAATTATAATGACTACCGAACAGACCATGAATGGTTCGGCAAGGTTCAACAAGCTGAGATGTCCCTTCTTTCAGGTCAGGAACTTTCAAAGGAATTAACAGAAGCCAAGGATTCATGGGATAAAAGAGAAGCTAAAAATTCACCGGAAGCCACTGGGGAATATATGAAGGAAATGCAGAAGGGATATTTTTCGGTAGTCAAGCACCTCGCTCCCATCATGTACGATTTCAATGTCAATGGCCCATATAGAGGAGGACTTTGGGACGTATTGAGTATGATGTTGATCGGCATAGCACTTTTTAGATGGGGACTGCTCTCAGGCGAAAAACCTTCCTTTCCTTATTGGCTGATGGTGGGAATTGGTTATCCCATTGGAATTGCAATCAACTATTATGAGATGCAAATGATTTTAGATGCTAATTTTTCCACCCTTTCATTTAGTCAGTCCAATATTACTTACTACTGGGGAAGAATTTTTGTGGCCATGGGACATGTAGGATTGATCATGCTTTTTTGCAAAACCCCCATCTTTGGATGGCTGAAAACATCTCTTGCTGCAGTCGGCAAAATGGCGCTGACCAATTACCTGATGCATTCTGTGATCTGTATGTTTGTTTTCACCGGAGTTGGCTTTGGCCTCTTTGGTCGATTGGAACGCTTCGAATTATTGTATGTGGTTTTCTCTATCTGGATTTTCCAGCTGATTGCCAGTCCAATCTGGTTAAAGTATTTCCATTTTGGCCCTATGGAGTGGGTTTGGAGAAGTTTGAGTTACCGGAAAAAGCCAGCGTTTAGGAAAGAGGCAGGGAAATTGGTCAGCGTGCCGGTGGCTTAAAAGAAATTCAGATGGACTAGCTGGTTTTCATTCAAGAAATAAATTTAAGTATTCAAAGGGTAAAACAATCCCTTCGTTCTTCTATGGTGTCAATTAAATAATCCCTATAAAGATTAATTTATAGATAGATGGTTTTCTCACTTTTACTCCTTAAAGTTCATAAAATTAAACCTGTTGCCCACCAGGTAATAGTTCTTGAACAGCATTTCCGGATGTCTCAAATTCTCCTGTTTTTTTTAACTGGAAATGTTTTGGTTATAAAAAATTCAAAATTTTGTACATCTTTAAGAAATGGCCAAATGCTAGAGTTTTGGGAACTTATAAAAAATCCTTGAAAAGTTTACTATGGAGCTTATCAAATTCCCGGTTAAGGGAAAGTAAATCCAACATTAATTTCTTTGATACATGAAGCGGATAACATCATAAACTCTAATGAAAATCTCCTTTTTTTTCTTTCTTTTTTTCTTATTTACCACAACTTTTGCTCAAAATCTTTCACCTGAGCAAGTTGCTGATTTGAGTGAAACTTATCGGGAGAAGGCATTGTGGTTTCGGGAAATGCCACATTTTAACCGTGACAGTACCGTTTTTTACCTTGATACCGCTGCTGCCTTACTCCATAATAGTAGGCCCATTCAATATGAACGTTTGGCAAATTTGTATAGGGATATTACCGATAGGGCCAATCGGTCCCATAACTTTATAGTGGTGGATTCTCTCGCTCCTATCGGCTGGTCTTATTATGAAAAAATTCCCGACGACCAAAAAGATAATGTTTTGGGTTATAATTTGTTGATCAATTGGGCTCTGATAAAAATAATTAGGGGAGAACCAAAACCTGGGCTAGAACTTTTTGTAAAAGCATTGGATTTGCTCAAAGATGATAAACGACCGGAGATTCAGCTAAAAATTTTAAAAGATAAGGGTAGGTTTTATTACCAATATGGCTTGGCAGAAGAAGAAGAAATAGGCATTCAATACTTGAAGGAGAGTATGATCGGCTATCAAAAATCAGATTATCCTGAAAAGTATGAAAGCCTTGTCATTGCATACAAACTATTGTCTTACCATTTCGAAAATTCAAATCCCGATTCGACAGATTATTATATGAATCGACTGAAAGAGCTTTTACCCCAAATCACCAATCCATTTCATCACACTTGGTATTATTATTCGATGGGTAATAACCTGATTAAAAGAAATAAATCTGACGAAGCACAATCATATCTGTTAAAAACCATACGACTATTGGAGGAATATAACCTGACTACGATAGATGTATATCAATTTGCACATTCCAGTTTGGGTGACATTGCCAAGGAAGAAGGCAGGTATGATGATGCAATTGACTATTATCAAAAAGCCAAGAATTCGTCTATTGAAATCAACACAAAATCAAATACAGCCTATTTTATCAGCAAATTATATAGTGTTTATGAGCAAATGGGCGACTTCAAAAAAGCACTTGAACACTACATTGAGTATTCTGAAGCTGACAATATTATCGAAGTAGAAAGAAACGAAAGAAGCCTTCGTGAAAGTGAATTGCAGTTGAATCTAGTCCAACAAGAGAAAGCGCTTGCCGTAAAAAAACAACAACAATACATTTACATAGTGGTCTTGTTCCTTGGCACTTTTATGCTTGGACTTTTATACCGGAATTACAGACTGAAACAAAAGAGTAATCAGAAACTGGAAGTACTGAATGAAGAATTAGCCCATAAAAATGATTTGCTTGATAAACGCAATGCAGAATATGAATTGCTTTTGAAGGAAATTCATCACCGGGTGAAAAATAACCTGGAAATCGTTTCGAGTTTATTGGAATTACAATCCTCACAGATACAAGACCCTTCGGTGCAGGCAGCCATGCTTTCCAGCCAAAACCGGGTTCACTCCATGGGAATTATTCACCAAAAACTCTATCAAGGTGAGAATTTGGCCTCCATCGAAATGCGGGATTATTTTATCAATTTGGGAGAAAATATTTTAGATTCCTTCAATGCCAGTGGTAAAATCAAAGTGGAGTGTAATATGTCGAAATTAATACTTGATGTAGATACGGCAATTTCTATTGGATTGATTACCAATGAATTAATTACAAATTCGGTAAAATATGCATTTGAAGGAAAAGATTCGGGAACGATAAAAATCAGTTTAAGCCCCATTGCCAATGAAGAGGAAAAAAAGGAAGTTGAACTAAAGCTTATCGTCACTGATGATGGGATTGGGAAAGTCGCCGATCAACCTTCAAAAGGCACAGGTTTTGGTACGCAGCTCATTGCGCTTTTGACAAGGCAATTGGATGGGGAATTGACTTATGAAAATAACAATGGGACAGTTGTTTCTTTACTTTTTAAAAAAGCGAACATAGCTTAATTTAATATTGAAAATCATATAAGTTTTGACCTGCCCAAATCCTGTCCCTGAAAGACGGGCAGGCCTTTTTCCGATTCGGTTTGAAAAGCAAGTTGCTGCACAACCAAGTCCCAAAACTCAACCTTTTTAGGCTTGTATTTTATTTAGGCATTTTAATTTTTTCCCTTACATTATAAATAGACATTCCTATTCAATTCCTTGTTTGGCTTAGGATTTTAGAGATGACTTGAATATCCCCACTTTGTATTTTTCATTGGAAAAATAAATTCCAGTAGTCGGACAGAAAAACAGCTGCTTCGTCCTTGTCCATAATTACATCAATCTGATTATCAAGATATTTACAGAGTATAGATTTTTAAAATTTACCTAAACCAAGATATGAAGACATTGATTTTACCAGTACTATTTTCCTTGTTGATTACCACGGCCTTTTCTCAGGGGATTATTCAGGGGAAGGTTCATGATTCACAAGCCAAAGAGATGTCATTTGCCAATGTATTGCTTTGGAATAAGCCTGATTCCGCTATGGTGAAAGGGGTTGTTTCTGATGAATCCGGAAGCTATATTTTTACAGAAATACCTAAAGGGGAATACTATGTTGAAGTATATAATCTGGGATATACCAAATCCTCTACTCCTGTTTTCAGTTTTTCGGGAACAGGAAAAAATAATTTGGCAACAATCATTTTGGTTCAGGAAGACACCAATCTCGAGGAAGTGACTGTAACTGCAACCCGGCCCTTTTTTGAGCTGGTGCAGGGGAAAATGGTAGTCAATGTAGCCAACAGTATTTCCGCTGCCGGCTTGTCGGTCATAGATGTACTGGACAGGTCTCCGGGAGTCATGGTCAACAGGCAGAGTAATTCCCTCTCTGTTTTGGGGAAAAACGGGGTGGTTATCCTGATGAACGGACATAGGTTCAGGATGCCGATGGAGGCCGCCTATCAGATGCTGGCAGGTCTGAACTCGAGTGACGTCGAAAAGATCGAAATCATCACAGTCCCCCCGGCCAACTATGATGCGGATGGTGATGCGGGTTTCATCAATATCGTGATGAAAAAAGACAATGCGATGGTAGGCACCAATGGTATCCTGACCATAGGCCAGGGCTATGGATCGGGATATAATGGCAATATGAGCTTCAGCCTCAACCATCAGGGTCCCAAATTCAGTTGGTTTGGGATTTTGTCCTCGACTTATGTAGATCAGGAGGCTGAATGGGAAGCCTTTAGAGGCAACAACAATGGATTTGAAAACATTGGAATTGATACTTACACAGACCGGTTTTCCACCAGAAAATCCATCAATTACCAGGCGGGATTTGATTATAAATTAACAACCAATACCATAATCAGTGGTTTGCTCAGTGGCTATAATAACCGTTGGGATATGACAGCACCAACTATTACCAATTCCAATTATTCCATCTCCCCGGATACCCTTGTCACGATGACAACGGTAGAAGTCAATAAATGGAGCCATATCATGGGCAATATCAATCTTCAACATACTTTTAAAAACGGGCAGGTCCTCAGTACCAACGTGGATTACCTGACCTATAAAAATTCCAACCCCTCCTGGTACACCATCATGAATTACAATGAATCCAATGATTTGATCGGTTCGGAGGAATTCAGGATAACCAAAGACACTCCCATTGACCTTTGGGTAGCAGACATGAACCATTCTATGAAAATTGGGAAATCAGTATCAGTAGAATCAGGTGTCAGGGCTACTTTTTCAAAATTCACCAATACCGTGGTCTTCGAAGAGAAATTTGGATCAGATTGGTTGATTGATTCAAAATTCACAAATGATGCCCTCCTCAATGAAGATATATTGGCAGCTTTTTCCACAGCAAAAATTGAATTAGATGAAAAAACCACCTTAAATGCAGGGCTAAGGTACGAGAACACAAAAACCAACCTGACGACCGTTTCTGGAGAGAAAATCGTTGACAGGAATTACGGGGATTTCTTTCCAACGGCATTTTTATCCAGAAAAATCAATGCCGACAACTTGGTTCAGGTGTCATACGGCCGCAGGATTACCCGCCCTACTTTCAATCAGATGGCACCTTTTGTGTTTTTTTCTGACCCTTTTACCTTTTTCGCCGGAAATGAAAATATACTACCGACCTATACCAACACTTTCAAAACAGATTATTCCTACAAGAGTATGATCTTCTTTGTGCAGTACAGCACAGATAAGAATGTAATCGCTTCCTTTCAGCCTTCTCTTGATGAAGAGACCAATACCGTATTCCTTAGAACGGAAAATCTTGACCAAAGGAAGACCGTTTCCATGATGGTCGCTTTTCCCTTAAAAATAACTTCCTGGTGGGAAACCCAAAACAATTTCACGGCCAATTATCAAAGAGTCAATTCAGATCTGAATGGAGAGGTTTATGAAGTGGATCAGAAAGGTATACAAGTAGTATTGACCAATACTTTTACCCTTCCCAAAAAATACACCATTGAGTTGATGGGGTATTATATTTCGCCTACTATCAACGGCTATTTCAATTGGCTTTCAAGGGGCTTTGTGAACCTGGGCATCCAAAAAGACTTTGAAAAATCCGGAATATTGCGGGTTTCCTGCAATGATATTTTTGAAACCAGTCAATTGCGATGGAGGTCATTTGAGGGTGCTGAATTGGAATTTTCTGGCAGGTTCAAGTTTGAAAAAAGAGTATTTATGGCCACCTACACCTATAAGTTTGGAAACAGCAAAATCAAGGGAACCAGGGACAGAAAAGTAGGCTCCCAAGAAGAACAGAGAAGGGTGACCAATTGATCATTTTTTCCTTGGGAAAATAAAACCATGCCTTGGGACAGAAATACAGCTGCTTTGTCCCTACTGGGTTTTAACCCATAAAATTAAAAGGTAGCTTTTCTTTTATAACACGAACAAGTTTTGAGGGAACCCTAACCCTATAAAGGCAGGCACAACCATTTAAATATCAACATCATGGCAACAGTAGTAACGAGACACAAAGTCGGGGATGCAAAGGCTTGGATTGCGGGTCATCAGGATCGCTTGGACCTTTTTGCTCCGGCAATAACAAGTTATAAGGCTTTTCAGGATATGGACGACCCCAATTCGGTCGTGTTGGTCATCGAGGTGACCGATCTGGAATTGTTAGGCTCCATCATCAATGATCCTAAAAATCAGGGAATCAAAGACAAGCACACGGTATTGGAACCGATAACCATGTCTATGGAAATTATTTATTAAAACTGCTACTGCCAAAAGCGTGCCGGCAAAAATGTCTGCATAAGTGACCTCGGCAATAGCGACCCGAAAGAAAATGAAAATCAAGAAGCAGGAGGTTTTCTAAGGGTCACCCCTCATTTTTCAAAAATGGATTAAACAAATAGAAAATGAATCCTACCAAACCAACCCAAACAGAAAAACCCGAATATTTCAGCCTAAGACCTGAAGTGGAAAAAGCCTACGGATACAGCCATGCCGTGAAGATTGGAAACATCATTAAAGTTTCCGGCGCGGTCAGCATGGATGATGAAGGAGGTCCCACAGCGGTGGGTGACTTTCTCCAACAGATGAAAAACTGTTATTCCGATCTGGACCAAGTGCTGAAACACTATGGATGCAGCTTTGACGATGTAGTGGTAGAGAATGTTTTTACCACGGATATGCCTGCCTTTTTGGAACATGCCGGCTACAGAAACACCATCTATACCAAGCATTTCCCCACAGGGTCCTGGCTGGAAGTCAAAGGTCTGGCCTTGCCGGAATTTTTGATAGAAATCGAATTGGAGGTGCATGTAAGCCATGAATAATTTCTAGAAGATAACATGACCAAAAATTTCACTTAATGAATAAACGAAATGAAAATAGAAGCGCATAAAACCGAACGCTTGCACTCACTTGACTCATTGAGGGCCATCATGATGCTATTGGGTTTAGTCATACATTCAACAATTACTTATGCCATTACAGATTATGGTGCTGCTTGGCCATTAAAAGATCCTGGCTCAACTCACCTCTCAAATGATTTTATCGTTGATTTCATTCATGCTTTTAGGATGCAAATATTTTTTGTTGTTTCCGGCTTTTTTGGTGCTATGCTATTTTATGAAAGAAACCCGCTGAAAATGTTGAAAAACAGGGTAGACAGAATCGTTCTTCCTTTTATTGTATTTGTGCTCTTACTTTGGCCTACTGTGTTTTTTGCCTTTGGGTATTCCAAATTAGTGTTTAATGGAAACCCAGACGCCTTGACAATAGTACTTTCCAATTTTTCAGATTGGAATATTCTTGTTCCGCCGAGAACATTTCATTTGTGGTTTTTATACTATCTGGCGATGATCACATTTTCCGTAGTGGTCTTAGCGCTGGTAGCTAAAAGAATCCCTGTAGCAACGGGTACAATTTCGAAAGTTTTTAACTGGGCGATTCAAAAACCCATATTACGGATCCTGGTATTTGCTGGAATTTCAGCAATTGTGTATTTTATCATGGGTACTTCGCAAGTAAACACTTCGACTTCATTCATACCTGACTTTAACACTTTCCTTTATTATTTTGTCTTTTATACGGTAGGTTGGATTTTATTCAAATCCAAACATCTTTTGGATACATTTAAAAAGTATGATTGGATGAATACCATTTTGGGTATCATCTTGTTTTCAATATTGTTTTTTATGAATGCATCTTTTGGTCTTGAAGCTAAAATTATTTTGAAATCCATTATGTTATGGTTATTTATTTTCGGAATCACAGGCCTGTTTATTAGATATGGGAGCAATCACTCCGCGAGAATGCGCTATATATCGGATTCATCCTATTGGGTTTATTTAATTCATTTACCATTCACTGCATTTATCCCAAGTCTTATCGTGGATTGGCCCATACCAGCCACATTGAAATTTTTGTTTGTCTTGATCATTACAGGAGTGATATGTTATGTAAGCTATCATTATCTGGTGAGAGGGACATTTATCGGGAAGTTTCTAAATGGAAGGAAATATTCAAGAAAGATAGCTGATATAAGGCAAGCTCAGGAAGCGGCACAAGTAGCACTAGCAAGAAATTAACAAACAAAAAACTCACATATAAACCCTTAAAAGATCATTAAAATGGAAAACAAGAACATGTCTATCATAGATGGGCTTTACAAAGCATTTGCTGCCGGTGATATCCCGACAGTTCTTGGCAGTATGGATTCCAAAATAGTTTGGAATGAAGCAGAAGGAAACACCTATGCCGATGGCAACCCTTATATAGGACCAGAAGCGGTATTGAATGGCGTTTTTGGCCGGATAATGCAGGACCATGAGTATTTTAATTTGGAGGATATCGAACTGCACGAGATGCTCAATGATAAAGTGTTGGCCACCTTGCGCTATGATGCCAAACACAAAAACGGGAACAGTTACAATGCTCAAGTGGCACATTTCTGGACACTGAATGACGGTAAAGTGGTGGCATTTCAACAGTACGTGGATACCAAAAAACTGCACGAGGCTTTAATGAACTAATGGAAAGCGAAACATTCTTTTGAATCCAATTCCTAAAGTTTGATTTTCAATAATCGACAACAGTTTGCCACACCATGACCGCAGGAAAAACATGAAAGTATCAGCATTTTCGGCCAAAGGCCCACAACAAAAATTACAGTCCTTTTCCTATGAAATGGGAGAGCTGGGACCTGAACAAGTCGATATCCGGGTGATCAACTGCGGAATCTGCCACTCAGATCTCAGCATGATGAACAATGATTGGGGAATGACTGCCTACCCCATTGTTCCTGGACATGAGATCATTGGTGAGGTTATCGCAGCAGGCAATGCCGTCAAAAACATTAAAGTCGGGGACAAAGTCGGTGTGGGATGGTTCTCCGGATCTTGCATGTCCTGCCATGAGTGTATGGATGGCGCCCATCATCTCTGCTCCGCTGCCGAGTATACCATTGGTGGCAGACATGGTGGCTTTGCAGACTATGTTCGAAGCCATTGGTCCTGGGCAATTCCACTGCCGGAAGGTATCGATTTGGACAAGGCAGGCCCCCTACTCTGCGGGGGAATCACCGTATTCAATCCCATCATTTTGGCCGGAGTCAAAGCCACAGACAAAGTCGGCGTCATTGGCATCGGAGGCTTGGGTCATATGGCACTCAAATTCCTAAACAAATGGGGTTGTGAAGTCATTGCTTTTAGCTCCAATCCTGACAAAAAGAAGTCTATTATGGAAATGGGAGCCACGCAGGTTATTGATTCCACCAATCCCGAAGAATTGGCCAAAATCGCAGGGAGTCTGAACTTTATTCTGAACACTGCCAATGTTACCCTGGATTGGAATTCCTATTTGGTTGCATTGGCTCCCAAAGGAAAATTCCACAATGTCGGTGCAGTCTTGGAGCCAATGGCTATTCCAGCATTTACATTGCTTACAGGAGAAAAATCAGTTGCCGGAAGTCCCCTCGGAAGCCCGGCCTTGACACGAACCATGTTGGAATTCTGCGTACGGCATGACATTTATCCGATTACAGAAGAATTCCCCATGTCAAAGGTGAATGAAGCAATAGAACATCTGGAATCCGGAAAAGCCCGTTTCCGAATCGTATTGAAAAACTAGAGGTGACAAAAATACCTAGGATGAACAAAGTCTAAAAAATAAAGGAAAGCCAAAATCGATTCAGCGTGAATAAATACCTTTAAAATCACTGAATTTTTTTTTCATTTTAATATATAATTTTGTTTTTATCACAATATGAATTACAATATACTTTTTAACATGTTTTTTTTTATAAATTGATTCTGATTTTAAATGCGATTTTGACTCCATTTGTACAACCACAAACGAGATAGCAAAATGGTGAAGAAAATTATTTTAAGCGTATTCATCCTGCTAATTGTAGCAGTAGGGGGATTGGTGATTTTTGTTCAACTGAACTGGGATAAAAAATATGATTATCCCTATCCCAATCTTCAGGTCAGTAATGACCCGGAAGTAATTGAAAGAGGTAAGTATCTCGTTCATGGCCCTGCACATTGTTCCAATTGTCATGTGGGCAGTGTTGCGGAAATGATAGCAGCTGATGCCGGAGAAAACATCCCCTTAAAAGGCGGGGCATCATTCCCCTTGGGACCTATAGGCACCATTTATCCGAGAAATCTGACACCCGACCCAAGCACAGGGATTGGAAGATACTCCGATGCGGAAATCTTCAGAATGATGCGCCATGCAGTGAAGCCTGATGGAACGGCAACTTTATCCGTCCTCATGCCTTTTTGGGACATGGCCGATGAAGACCTGATCGCAGTGGTCTCCTATTTGAGAACCTTGGCTCCAGTCAATAATGTGGTTCCCGATAATGATTGGACCTTTATGGGCAAGGCTGTGCGGGTGATGGCTTCTTCCTTTCAGCCGATAGAAAATCCCAAACCCTACCCCAAAACTCCTCCAATGGCAGCGACCATTGAGCGGGGCAAATACCTTTCCCGGTATGTGGCCAATTGTGTGGGTTGTCATACCGCAAGGGATCCCATGACTTTTGAAGCCATAGGGCCGGAATATGGTGGCGGGATGGAATTTGAGCCTTGGCCTGAATTTGCCTTGGCTGTAGGAGGAGATCCTGAAATATGGACGCGTACTCCCAATATCACCCCACATCCCAACAGTGCCCTATCGAAATTCAAAACAGTGGAGGAATGGAAAGCACGTTTTCGTCAGGGAAGAATTATCAACATCTCCCAAATGCACTGGGGCCCTTTTTCCAGAATGACAGATGAGGATTTGGAAGCGCTATACCTCTACCTTTCAAGCTTGGAACCACAGGATTATGATCCGGGTGAGTTGATGTTTAAAAAATAAGAGCGAATTTAATTTTAGACAATCTAATATTTAGAAAAAAACAAGTATGATTTTAACCAACAATTGGACGATGACCGCATGGTCACTGTCAATATCCTTTAAATTTTTAACCAGGGAAAATCTATTTTTTTCAGATCATAAAATTTTTCAAAAACCCTGATGACATCAATTCCCATTTCCAACAATAGAATCTCCTCCCTTGATTTAGTCAAAGGGCTGGCCATGATCATCATGGCGCTGGACCATACGCGGGATTATGTGCATGCTCAGGCTTTTTTGTTTGATCCTGCTGATCCGACTCAGACGACTTTGGCGATCTTCTTTACCCGATGGGTCACCCACTTCTGTGCCCCGGCTTTTAGTTTATTGGCAGGTATGTCTGCCTTTATGGTAGGAAAGAGAAAACCTAAAAATGAATTGTCAGGATTTCTTTTAAAAAGGGGAATTTGGTTGGTAATTATTGAGTTGACCCTTGTAAATTTTGGTTGGCTTTTTGATTTCAGTTATGGCACTCTACTCTTACAGGTGATTTGGTCTTTGGGAATCAGCATGATCGCTTTGGCGGGATTGGTGTATCTCCCACGAAACATCCTCCTGGTTTTCAGCCTTATCCTGATTTTTGGGCATAACCTTCTTGATACCATCAGTTTGGACGACTCCATAGTATGGGCTTTATTTCATCAACTTAATATTTTCAACTTATCCGACAGTTTGATGTTGGTGGTCGGTTATCCCATTATCCCTTGGGTGGCAGTGATGTCCTTGGGCTATTGCCTTGGCTCTTTTTATGATCGTTCTGTAGATCCTGTTAAAAGAAGGGAAACATTCAACTTTATCGGGATTTCGGCAATTGTCTTGTTTGTGATTTTGGGGGGAAGCAATGTATATGGCGATCCCATCGCTTTCGAACAATTTGGATCATTTTCCAAAAACCTCGTGTCCTTCCTAAATCCTACTAAGTATCCGCCCTCCCTTTTATTTCTGTTGATGACCTTAGGCGGGACATTGCTGCTTTTGGCCAACTCCGAAAAATGGAAAGGCAAAGCGGTAGATTTCATCTGTTCCTTTGGTAGGGTTCCTTTCTTTTTCTATATCATCCACATTTATCTTATCCATTTGATCGCCATTGGTTTGGCGGCAATGACAGGCTATAGCTGGGAAAAAAATATGGTTATGGCGGCTTGGGGAATAATTGAAAATCCACTTCCGGGGTATGGATTTCCGCTTTGGGTAGTGTATTTGGTTTGGATATCGGTGATCTTATTGCTGTATCCTATTTGCAAAAAGTTTGATAGGTATAAAATGGGCAATAAGGATAAATGGTGGTTGAGTTATTTTTGATTTGGTTGCAAATCAAATTAAAAGCCTACGGCAATTATTTCAGAATTGCCTCTATTTCAATCATGAAAAAAAATACAGATGAAAAAATTGTTATTGATCCTTTTTTGCTTCAGCTTAATTAATTGTGCCAAATCACAAAATTTACCACGTGTGATTATACTTTCAACAGGTGGTACTATCGCAGGAGAACAGCCTAATACTGATCAAGCAGGTTACATCTCTGGCAAAATCCCAATAGAAGAATTACTGAAGAATATCCCTTCCATCACTCAAAAAACAACTGTTCAGGGAGAGCAAATATCAGCTATAGGAAGTAATTATATGACCGTGGATATATGGCTCAAACTAGCGAGACGTATCAATGAAATATTTGCCAACAATGAAGCGGACGGTATTGTCATTACACACGGCACAGATACACAGGAAGAAACAGCCTATTTTCTAAGCCTTACCGTAAATTCGGACAAGCCGGTGGTTTTAACAGGCTCGATGCGGCCGGCGACCGCATTAAGCAGTGATGGGTCCAAAAATTTATATGATGCGATTGTCGTGGCCATTGATCCCAATAGCAAAGAAAAGGGCATTATGGTGTCCTTTAATGAAAAAATTTATAGTGCCAAAAATGTGGTCAAGATAAATACTACTAGTACCAATGCATTTGCATCTCCCAATATTGGTCCGATAGGAGAAGTATATGATGGCAAAGTTACTTTCAATATCCAATCCCATAAAAGGAATTCGGATTTTATGCCATTTGATATCAGTAAAATTGATTCTTTACCTAAAGTAGAAATAGTATATGCGTATGCAGATGCGTCCAATATTGCTATTGACGCTCTAATCAATGCCAATACCCCGGGAATTATAATAGCTGGTACAGGGGGAGGAAGTTTCAGCAAAGCTATTTTAGAATCTGCGCAAAATGCAACCAAGAAAAATATAATGGTAGTCCGGTCCTCAAGAGTAGTTTCAGGAAAAGTTCACAGCGTATATATTGGGGATTTTGAAGATGCAAAAAATGGAACTATTGCATCTGATGACCTTAATCCCCAAAAAGCAAGAATACTTCTGATGCTTGCCTTAACCATCACACAGGACAAGGATAAAATTCAGGAAATGTTTTTGACCTATTGATTTTTAATGACAAAATTCATCCAAATTAGATTTAAAGATCAATAATTCATTTGCACACATCAGTTTTAACGAAATATCAAGAAATATGAAATCACTAATCCTTTCAATCTCCTTTTTGCTGTTTAGCCTTTCCGTTATGGCCCAGGTCAGCTTCTCGACTGACCCCATCAAAGTCAATGAACAACGCATCGAGAAGAGGATTTTTGAACTGGCAGCCTTTGGCAAGAATGAGAAAGGAGAACCTTTTCGGGTTGCTTACAGCCACGGGGATATTGAAGGCAGGGCTTACTTTATGGATCTGATGCGAAAAGCAGGCTTGGAGGTGCATGTTGATTATGCAGGCAATATCATTGGAAAAAGAGCCGGTAAAGATCCCTCCAAAAAACCCATTGCTTTTGGTTCTCATATAGACATGGTACCGAACGGTGGAAATTATGACGGAGCCTATGGTTCCATCACCGCATTGGAAATCATCGAAGTCCTCAATGAAAATAAGATCATTACGAATCATCCCCTCGAAGTCATTATTTTCCAAAATGAAGAAGGGGGATTGGTTGGAAGCAGGGCGCTGACCGGAAATATAAACAAAGCCGCTTTGTCCCAAAGAAGTGCCAGTGGCCTAACCCTTGAAGAAGGAATCCGGGCCATCGGTGGCGATCCGAAAAGATTGGATGAAGTGGTCCGAAAAAAAGGCGATTTAACTGCTTTTCTGGAGATTCATATTGAACAAAGCAAGGTCTTGGAAAGCCAAGGCATCGATGTGGCTATTGTGGAAGGAATAGTAGGCATTGAGGATTGGGACATTACGATAGTAGGAATGGCCAATCATGCCGGAAGCACGCCCATGAATGACCGACAGGATGCACTGATCGCAGCTTCCAGATTGGTGCTGGCAGTCAATGAAGTGGTCAACAGCTATGAAGGTGCCCAAGTCGGCAGTGTGGGTAAGATATCTGTGCCCTCTGGTGCACCCAATGTAATTCCCGGAAAAGTAGAAATGAGCCTACAAATGCGGGACCTATCGGCAGAAAAGATCATGAAAATGTTTGTTGATATTGAAAGGCGTGCGGAACAGATCGCCAAAGAAACCAATACCCAAATTCAATTTGAAAACCTGAACCTCGGTACTACCCCAACCTTTGCCAGTCAGGAAATGCAGGATAAAATGATGGAAGCGGCCAATGCTCTTGGCATTTCCAATATCAAAATGCAGAGTGGTGCCGGACATGATGTGCAGGAAATGGCAGCTTTGGGCCCAATTGGTTTGGTGTTTATCCCGAGCAAGGACGGCATCAGCCACAATCCCAAAGAATATTCATCACCCAAAGAAATGGCCAATGGGGCCAATGTGATGCTGCATACGGTGTTGTTATTGGATAAAAGTTTAACTGAAAAAGATATCGGAATTCAATTAAAATAACATGATGAAAGCCATTGAATACCTCCTCAGCATCGACCTCAATTACATCGTAATCGGGTTGATAGCCGTATTTTTCACCTTGGAACATCTCCTCAGTACTCAATTTTCCTTCACGGACAGAGGAAAGCATTTTTGGAACAGCTTCCTGTTCCAAATTGTATTCCTGATTGGAAATATATTTTGGGCAATCGCCTTTGTCTTCTGCATAGAATGGCTCAATCAAAAAGAAATCGGATTGTTTTTTCTGATTGAAATCCCAGTTTGGTTGAAGTTAATCTTGGGCGTGATGCTCCTGGATTTGGCTACCTATTGGTTTCACAGGATTTCCCATCTCGTTCCACTTATTTGGCGATTTCATCGAGTTCACCACAGTGATACGACGATGGACTCTTCCAGCTATTTCCGCTCTCACCCTATTGAGGTACTGTTCTGGTTTGGAAGTGCTCCAATATTGATGTCGGCTATTTTCGGATTCGATTTATTGACCATA
Source organism: Rhodonellum psychrophilum GCM71 = DSM 17998 (assembly GCF_000381545.1). Lineage (GTDB taxonomy): Bacteria > Bacteroidota > Bacteroidia > Cytophagales > Cyclobacteriaceae > Rhodonellum > Rhodonellum psychrophilum. Next base: position 82,753 of record NZ_KB906681.1, read on the forward strand.
GGGATGTATTTTTTGGTGGCAACTCCTTTTCTGGTCATCGAGCACTCCAATCTCCGCTTCCCTTCATGGTCGGACAAAACCATAGGATTGGTTTTCACTACACCCAACCTGCACAAGATCCACCATGATCAGGATCAATATTATACGGACTCCAATTTTGCCGACATATTTATCCTTTGGGACAGAATTTTCGGCACATTCAAATACAAACCTGCCGAAGAAGTCAAACTTGGATTGGTAGAGTTTGATGAACCAAAGAAGCAGACTTTTTGGTATCTCATCAGGAGTCCATTTATCAATATTGAGAAGATTTAAAAGGAAAGAAAAGAGAATTATTGAAATAGAGTAGTCTTTTTGGGTTCATTTTGGTAAATAAATACCTGATTGAGACAATTGCGATGAACGCATAGCTTTGTTGAGAAATTCACTCCCCGATCAAAAAGTGTTAACCAAGGAATAGGAAGACGGCTTCAATGCTAGTATGGAATTACGTAGTTTTAAGCCGAATTCTAAGACATCGAAAAAGTAACGTAAAGCAGCTAACTTGATTAAGTTAGATGGAAATATGCATTCCGTTTCCAAATGAGATCGAAACTGCAAGAAGATCAGACTAATGGGAGACTAATTCCTGACACCAATGGAGTGAAGTCAAAAACGATCATCAACTAACTAAAAATCAGTTAATTATACTATTGAATTGAGTTCGAAATGCATAAAACGGGTTTAAAGTCATCTACAAATCATATTCACCTTGATATTATGGAGAACATGCTTTGAGCAAGGAGGCAAATGAAATGGAAGCCATTACATTATTTAAAAAAACAAAATGAAGAAATCTAAATCCCTAATAATTTTATTCATAGGTGTTGTCTCGCACTTCCTCTTTCACTCCCCCCTCGAGGCCCAAACCTACGGCAAAAACGGCATGGTGGTCTCGGACAACGTCCTGGCCTCTGAAGTGGGAATTGACATTTTGAAAAAAGGCGGGAATGCCATCGATGCGAGTATTGCGACTGCATTTGCCTTGGCTGTGACACACCCCGAGGCAGGAAATATCGGAGGGGGCGGGTTTATTGTTTTGATGAAATCGGATGGGAAGGTCACTACTTTTGATTTTAGGGAAAAAGCACCTTTGGGCGCAACTCCTGACTTGTTTCAGGATGTCTATGGAAACCTGATCGTGGGCTCCAACCATGAAACCATCAAAGCGGTTGGGGTACCCGGAACTGTTGCCGGATTGTATCTTGCGCATCAAGAGTATGGGAGTTTGCCATGGGCCGAATTGGTCCAACCGGCAGTTGCCCTTGCAGAGAATGGATTTCCGATGACTTGGGGTTTGTACCAGGTGGCCTTGAGGATGTCCGAATTGGATGATTCATTTGAGTTTATGAAAAACTACTTTCAGAACGGGGAAGGCGCTGTTGTGCAACCCGGAGAAATCTGGAAGCAGCCTGCATTGGGCAAAACGCTTTCTCTAATCCGTGACAAAGGTCAGGATGGTTTCTACAAAGGAGAAGTTGCGGAGGAAATCGAAGCCTACATGAAAGCCAATGGAGGAATCATCACCAAGGAAGACCTCGAGAAATATACCGCCATAGAACGCGAACCCTTAAAAAGCAGGTACAAGAACTTTGACATTTACACCATGCCTCCACCAAGTTCAGGCGGTGTGGCCTTGATTGAAATGATGAACCTGATGGAATTGGCCGACCTCAAAAAGATTGAATTCAATTCCACGGCGTATGTGCATTTGGTAGCGGAAGCGATGAGAAGGGCTTTTGCTGACCGGGCCGAACATTTGGGAGACCCCGATTTCAACCCTGACATCCCTGTTGACAAACTTATCTCTAAGGAATTTGCCAAAATGCGATTTGACAATATCGACTTGTCCAAAGCATCTTTGAGCGATTCATCCCTGTATGGACAACTTTATGACGGCAGCAGCACAACGCATTTTTCGGTCGTGGACAAGGACGGGAATGCAGTTTCCATGACCTATACGCTGGAGCACTCTTATGGGGTAAAAATGGGTTCCTCCAAACTGGGTTTTATCTTCAACAATGAAATGGGGGATTTTAATCCTGTCGCAGGCCTTACCAACAGGGAAGGACTCATTGGCTCCAATCCAAACCTGATTGCACCTGAGAAAAGAATGTTATCCAGTATGACACCCACCATCGTGGCAAAAGACGATAAACCCTACCTCATCATCGGAAGCCCGGGAGGAAGGACGATTATCAATACCGTTTTTCAAACCGTGCTGAATGTATTGGAATTCGACATGAGAATCGACAAAGCCATCGAGGCCATGAAGATCCACCACCAATGGCTGCCTGACGAAATCAGGTATGAAAGACACCTCCTGTCCCCGGATACCCGGGAAGCCCTTGAAAAAATGGGACATCAACTAAGGGCCGTAAACAATTTGGGCGTTTTGATGGGCATCACCTACGATCCAAGGCTGAAGGTGTATGTGGGGGCGGCTGATTCAGCCAGTAATGATGGCGCAGCCGTTGGGTATTGATTGACGTCATTCCCTGCTCCTAAAACCAATACCTAAGTTTTGGCCCCCAGTTCCTATTCTTCGAAAAGGTGAAATTAAAACAACCAACGTACCCTTGACGAAACCCATTCAAACCATGAAAGTCATCAAGCCTAGGGTTCCTTGAAATGGAATGAAATCTGAATAGATATTGGAGTGGAAAACGTAAAAGCCTGACTGCCGCTTGGAGGATAAACCTGAATTTGAACAGTATCTGGTTGGCGACTTGGGAAGGGCTTTTCTTTCCAGCATCCACTTTAGCAAAAGGACGCATCAATTGGATGGTTTACAAAGCAAAATCGACTTGTTTTTCCAGGATTAGTTTTAAATTCAAATGTATTAAATGAATCTATTCGTTTCAGCTATGAATTTCACCAAAAAAATTGCCATTTGGCTTTTGACCCTGAGCCCCTTCTTTGGATGCGAATCTCCAAAAAAGGAATCCATCAACCTTTCAGAACTCACGATCTCAGATATCCATAAAGCGTATCAAAGTGGGAAATTCAACAGTCAGGAATTGGTACAGGCATATTTGGATAGGATAGAGAACATGGACTCGGCAATCAATTCCATCAGCATGATCAATCCCGAAGCATTGCAAATTGCGAAAGCATTGGATGAAGAGTTTCAACAGACAAAAACGCTTCGTCCACTACACGGTATTCCCCTTATCGTTAAGGATAATATCAATACAAAAGGTTTACCTACTACTGCAGGGTCCTTGGCTTTGCAGGATTTTTATCCGGAGGAAGATGCCTTTATCATCCAAAAACTGGTAGCCGCCGGAGCGATTGTCATCGCCAAATCCAATATGGCCGAATGGGCTTTCAGCCCCATGCATTCGGAAAGCTCGACCGTCGGAATCACCAGAAACCCCTATAATCTCGATCATGTTCCGGCCGGTTCAAGCGGAGGGACAGGGGCCTCCATTGCTTCCAATTTCGGCACCATTGGCTTGGGCACTGATACGGGAAATTCCATCAGGGGACCTTCTTCACACAATGCATTAGTGGGTTTCCGGACTACATTGGGCTTGGTCAGCAGGGAAGGAATAGTACCATTATATCTCAGAAATGATGTTGTAGGACCCATGTGCCGAACTGTCGAAGATGCAGTGAAAATGCTAGAAGTCATTGCCGGATTTGATGCCAAAGATCCTTTAACCCGATATTCTGAAGGTAGAACCTCTTTCAATTATACACAGTATTTGGATAAAGATGGTTTGAAAGGTGCGAGGATAGGGGTGTTGAAAAACCTGCTTGGAGACAATATGGATGAGGAAGTTAATATACTGTTTGAAAAGGCCCTATCTGATATGGCGAATCTGGGAGCAGCCATTGAGTATGTAGAAATCCCTGATTTTGACCAGCTCAGTCAAGATCAGTGGTGTCCGACATTTCGCGTGGACCTGGAAGATTTTCTCAAAACCTACGTAAAGAGGGATACGACCAAAACATTGGAAGACATTATGCGCATCGGAACGCATTCAGCCTACACCAAAGGTAGGATGGAGCGCCTGTCCACCAATACACTCCGTCGGGAAAATCCCGCTCTCCCCTGTGGAGATGCCTATACAGACCTCAGAAGAGTTGCATTCCGGGAAGCTATCGAAAAGAAAATGGAGGAACTGCAACTGGATGCTTTGGTCTATCCGACCTGGAATAACAAACCTGCCAGGATCGATTTCTTTGAAGAAGAGTACAAAGGGGACAACAGCCAGATTGTCTCTCCCCATACCGGGCAACCGGCTTTCACGGTTCCTATGGGATTTACATCCGGAAATCTGCCTGCAGGCTTACAGTTTTTGGGAAGGATGTATGATGAGCCGGTTTTGATCAAGCTGACCTATTCCTATGAACAGGGAACCAAGCACCGGAAATCACCGAATTAAAACAAAGCGAAAAAACAGCTGGATTTCTATTGTTAGAAATCCCAAATCTTTGTGCGCTCTTCGGAAATTTTTCCCCGTCATTGGGACAATAAATCAGTGCATCTGTCCATGTTCCTTTTTATTTTTTATTGATTTTCAGGTAATTAGGAAGAATTTAAAAAAATTCCTTCACACTATTTTAAACTAATCTGCGATGAAAAATTTAAAAACAATTTTGGCCTTGGCTTTGGTCTTCATGCTGACACCTTTCATTTCCGACGCACAGGAAATGGCAGTGACCTTGGAATTTCAAAATGCCGAAACAGCACTGGAGGTCGTAAAGAAATATACCAAGGCACTTCAGTCAGGTGATGTGGCCACTATGGATGCCCAACTTGCTGCAAATGCAATGGTCTATGGTTTGGGAGGAGGCTTAGACTCTTTGACAAAGGCCCAGCATACAGCCTATTACACCAATAGTACCAATAAATTTAAACACAGCCTTTCGGGAGAGCTTTTTCTTCCTGTCAAAGTCACCAACAATTGGAACGAAGGGGAATGGGTTTTGTCGTGGGGTACCAATACCATTACTGACAAGACAACTGGAAAAGTGATAACAGTTCCCTATCATACTGCGGGGAGGATAATGGACGGTAAGATTGCATTTTTGAGGTATTGGTATGATATGTTGAATGTTTTGGAAAGTCAAGGGTATGAAATCAAGGCACCTTCTAAGTGACCCCAACAATCCAAAGCGCAATGACCTCAGCCATGGATTCAGAAAAGCCCGAATACTTTCATCTCAGACCTGAGGTAGAAAAAGCCTAAGGATACAGCCATGCCGTGAAGATTGGAAACAATATCAAAGTCTCCGGTGCGGTCAGCATGGATGATGAAGGCGCTCCCATGGCTGTTGGTGATTTTCTACAGCAGATGAAAAATTGTTATTCCGATCTGGACAAAATGTTGAAGGACTATGGATGTACTTTTGACGATGTGGTGGTGGAGAATTTCTTTACCACAGACATGCCGGCATTTTTAGAACATGCGGCCTATCGGAATACCATCTATCCCCAGCAGTTTCCAACCGGATCCTGGCTCGAGGTCAAAGGTTTGGCCTTGCCGGAATTTCTGATTGAGATCGAATTGGAAGTGCAATGTAATGCATGAATAGAGCCTTCAATGGAATTTTTAAAGGTAAGCCTAAACCTTGCGGATTTTTAAAACCCTAAACAATCAAAAATGAAAACAGTAGGAATCATCGGAGGTTCAGGCTTTATTGGAAGCCACAACACCAAGAAATTTTTGAAAGAAGGATACCATGTAAAAGTGTCCACCACCGATATTTCCAAGGTGGAGAAATACATACATTTAAAGCATTTGCCAAACGCGGAAAACCTGGAACTTGTCGCTTTGAATGTTGAAAACAAATCAGAACTCGAAGGATTTTTGACTGGGTGTGAAATCGTCATCCATGGCGGCACGCCTTTTCAGCTTGCAGTGAAGGATCCCAAGACTGAATTGTTTGATCCGACCGTGAAGGGTACCGAAAACTTTCTGGATGCCACTCAGAAAACTCCCGGAATCAAGAAAGTGATCATTATAGCATCAGTTGCAGCTTTCAATACCGATTTTCCTCTTCCGGCAGGAAATAAAAACCCCGGTGAAACCTTCGATGAATCAGACCTCCCCTTCTATGGCGAAGAAAGCCATCCCTATGGACAGGCAAAATTCCTTGCCCAACGCACCGTGGAACAGTTTATCGCATCGCATCCCCATCTGGATTTTGAAATAGTAACGGTATCTCCTGTATTGGTTACCGGCAAGTCATTGTCCAAAAGGGAAGATTCGACCTCCACGGGCATTCAATTCCTGTTCAAAAACAAGATTGCCCCTGATCCATTCTTTCAGGGATTTTATGACAATGATATCGAGTTTGCGATGGTGGATGTGGAAGATATTGCAGAGGGGATTTTTCAGGCGGCAACCAAAACAGGCTTGCATGGAAAAAATTACCTGCTGACAAGTGAAACCTACCCGGTCTCTGATATCACCCGGATGCTCAATCATGAGGAACCCGGAAACCAACCAAAAACAGTCTATGCAAATACATTGGCCATAAATGACCTGGGAATCAAATTCAAAACCATTATGGAATCTTTGGGAGAATACTAAAACAATGACTGCTTATAATTTATTTACCCGTGTTCTGCATTAGACTTCCTAATAGGACTGTAACTACAAAAAAATCTGATTATTTGGAGAATAAGCAAAAGCGCCGAAATAGTGGGATCAAAAACAGTAAACAAGCAACTGATTCTTAAGCAATTTCAGTCCGAAATAGAATTGATAATGCAGAACAAGGGTTGAACCTTCAGCAAGTTTTGGAAGACGACGCTTCCTTTTATTGAGAGCAGTTTGAGGCATTTTTAATAGCCATCCTTGAATCCTTATCTTCCCAGGAACATTCCAAGGCTGGTTTCTCGGTTTATTGATTGCCATCACTCCGCATCCATTACACAGCGGAATCCAACATTGGAGGTTCCAGAATAGACATCCTGGCCCCTTCTGGCGCTCGGTCTGTAATTGATACAATAGTCATCTGCACAGAGAAATGATCCTCCTTTGATGACTTTTTCGATGGCATATGGATTTTCAGGATTGAAACATTTGGAGATGGCCGTATCCAAGGCCGGAGCGATGTTATTGGCACGCATAAAAGCGATGGCATCATACCAATTCGACGTAAGCTCCCAGACATTTCCAATCATGTCATACAGGCCGAAATTATTAGGGGCAAAAGAGCGGACCGGTGCAGTACCCTGAAAACCATCCAATTTCACATTCTCATGGGGAAAATCCCCCTGAAAAGTATTGGCTTTAAATTGTCCCTGTGGTGTCAATTCATTCCCCCATGGAAAACGGGTATTCTTCCCTCCCTTGGCTGCATACTCCCACTCTTCCTCGGTGGGCAGGCGCTTCCCAGACCAAACGGCAAAGGCCTGCGCATCTTCAAAAGCAATATGAACGACGGGATGGTTTTCCCTTCCATTTAAGTCAGAACCCAAACCTTCAGGATGCTTCCAATTCGCTCCCAATACCCACTGCCACCACTGGCTGATGTCGTCTAAGCGCACTGCTTTCTCAGGTCCAACAAAGACCAATGAACCTGGGACCATCAGGGATGCATCCGGTTTAGGGGTGCCAGGTGGAAGGGTTTGTTTCATCTCCTCCCAATCCGGGATTTTTTCGGCAACAGTTATATATCCAGTTTTTTCTACAAATTCGGCGAATTGCTTGTTGGTCACTTCTGTTTCATCCATCCAGAAATCATTGACCCTCTTGATCACCGCTGGCCTTTCACTCGGATAGGAGTTTTGGTCATTGGTCCCCATGGTAAAATCCCCCCCAGTGATCCACACCATTCCCGCAATGGACTTTTCAGGTGCTTGGGAAAGGTTGGCAGCCAATGGATCCTGTTGGTTTTTTCGCTGACAAGAACACAGCGCAATCCATAAACATAAAAAACAAAGGCTACTCGACAGGTACTTCATGAAAAGACATTTTATGAGAAAGGCATATCATTAATTTCTGATAAAGTTACCGATTCTGAATCATTTTCTAAGGGTCAAAACGCTCAAATCACAAGTCAATTCAAGCCAAACAGGCAGTAGATTTCTAAAAAGGGGGCTAAACCCGAAATATGCAATAGGTTTCCAAATGGGATTGAAACGGAAAGAAAATCAGACTATTGGGAGAATAATTCCTGACTCCAATAGGATGAAGTCTAAAATAGTCAACACCTAGCGGTGATGCAGATGTGGGATGAAAGAGGCCAAATTCCCAAAATTGTCTTCCATGGTCTTTTTCTGGATGCTCCTTTTCAAACCCGATCCGTCATTAGGTCAATATATCCTTGACATTCCTTTTTATGTTGTCCGCTATTTTTTCCATAGGAAGATCATTGATGTCTGTGCCAAAAGGGTCCTCGATCTCTTCTGCGATCAACTCCAAGCTCGCCAACACATAAAAAATAAACGCGGTGACTGGAATGGTGAAATAACCCAAGGAGAGCGCCAAACCAAAAGGAAGGGTAACAGCATAGATAAAAATGAATTTTTTGATAAAAGCACTGTAGCTGAAGGGAATCGGCGTGTTTTTAATCCGTTCGCAGGCACCGCAGATTTCTGTAAAGGACCGCATTTCATCATTGAGCACAATGAGTTGGTCTCCGGAGATAATCTTGTTCTTGTACAAATCATTGATCTTGAAAATCATGCTTTCGGCCACCTTGTTGGGTACGTGGGGATTGTTGTCAAAATCAGGGAGCTCCGGATGTGGTTTTTCATCCAACTGTAATTTGGTGCTTTCCTTTTGAAGGTGCTTGTGGAGTGCCGAGGCATAAAGCGGAATGACTTGCCTGAAAAATGTCCTTGATCCTTGGTCTTCTGCCGGTAAAAAAACCTTGAGTTTTATCGCCAGGTTTCTGCTGTTGTTTACCAAGCTTCCCCAAAGCTTTCGCCCCTCCCACCAGCGGTCATAAGCCGTATTGGTCCTGAAGACCAACAACATCGATATGGCAAAACCCAGAAGTGAGTGCATGATGGTGATGTCCTTGGCATAACTGTTTTCGGAAAGCTTAAGGTAATAAACCTCCAAATACACGATCCCCCAAGAGTACAAAGAAATAAAAATCAAGGTGGGGGCCAAAGTCATAATGGTTTCTGACTTTGTGATTCTGAAGATGGCTAAAATCCAATCCTTTGGGTTGTAATAAAACATGGAGGCAATCAAGAATGAACAATTCTGCGAATATAGAGTAAAAACAGACTGGAAATTAAGGCCCATGAAAAAACACTTTTTCCGCCATTGATTTCATAAATGACAAATACAATCTCTAATTCCAACAAATGGAAAAGCCAAAGTTCAATCCAAAACTCTTGTTCTGTGGATTTTCGATCGGACAAGCAGCATCATAATTCACAATTTTTTAGAAAAAAACCCAACTCCTCATGCCTCAAAAAAGACGGGATATAACGCTATTCAGAAATTATGAGAGTTGCGGTAATTGGCTTTGAAAGCGCCTACCGTGTCAACCAAACCCAAGGGGTATTTGATCTTCTCTGCCTGAACCAGTTTCCTCTTTGGAAGGATACTGCCCCAGATCCCTCCAAAATAGAAATGATAATTTGGAATTTTCCATAGGTTGGAATTCCCAAATCAACCTATTGGCTCCCTTGCCAAAATCCAGGCCCTAAACCCAGGAATATGCATTCCGTTTCCAAATGGAATCGAAACTTCCAGAAAATCAGACTATTGGGAACCAAATTCCTAACACCAATAGGGTAAGGTCAAAAATAGTCTCTACCCAATTCATTATCGGTAAATTACAAACTTCAATTGCGTCCGTAATGCATAAACCGGTTAAAGAGTCATCACCCTAATAGAGTCATCACCCTAATACTGTTCATACCAGCTGAATTTATCCTGAACGATTTGAGTTTTCTCCCTCCTTAAATAATCCAAAAATGAAGCCGAAACAGGAGAATGCTTCTTGCCTTTCAGCCAGATCAGGCTCCAAGTAGTGACAATCGGAAGACCTTTTATGGGGATTATTTGAAGTTCATGGTTGTGAAGTTCATTCTTGATGCCTATCAGCGGCATAATGGAATATCCCAACCCTGCCATTAAAGCTTGCTTGACGGCTTCATTGGAAGTCAGCTCCATTTTTTTCAAGACCGATATGGCATTATTTTGAAAAAAACTCTCCATAGTTTGTCTGGTTCCCGAGCCTTTTTCCCTAAAAATCAAGGGCAGGTCTTTAAAAATTTCTTTTGTTCCAATCCCCTTCTTGGCTTTGATGGCTGTACTTCCCACCAAGTACAATTTATTTTGAAGCAGATCAAGTTTCTCGATGTTCAGCGTGGCTGGCAAAATGGAAACGAGCGCAAAATCAACCTCATTGTTTTCCAAACTTTCCAAAACTTTGTTCTTGTTCGTGACATCCATCAACAAGGCTATCCCAGAATGCTCCTGGATAAAATCAGTAAGAAAATAAGGCATTACGTATTTCCCGGTTGACACCACGGAGATCTTTAACCTTCCCGTCAATTGCCCTTTATAGGCCAATGTTTTATAATTGATGGCATAGACTTGGTTGATGATATTTTCTGCCGCTTCGGAAATTTCCCTTCCGAAATCGGTGATGTAAATTTTTCTACCTACCAACTCTGTGAGTGGGATATCAAACTGCTCTTGAAATTTTTTAAGCTGAATGGATACAGCCGGTTGTGTGAGATGCAACTCTTCCGATGCCTTGGTAACGCTTTGCGTTTGGACAATTTTCAAGAATACCTGTAGTTGATGAAGGGTATAATTCATAAGTTATGTTTATGTATTTCATTACAAATATAAATAAAATATTATGCTTTTGAATGTTCAAATTTGCGGTGTCAAAAAACAAACTCGATCTAACATGACCAAGATAACAGTAGCAAAAGGCGATGGAATAGGGCCAGAAATCATGGACGCAACACTTGAGATTATTTTAGCGGCTGGTGCCGAAATTGAAACAGAAGAAATAGAAGTGGGCGAAAAAGTTTATTTGACCGGAAATACTTCAGGAATTGCACCTGAATCATGGGAAGTAATCCAGCGCAATAAAATATTTTTGAAAGCCCCTATTACCACTCCGCAGGGTGGTGGATACAAAAGTTTGAATGTCACTACCCGTAAATTTTTGGGCTTGTATTCCAATGTTAGACCCTGTATGAGTTTGCATCCCTTTGTAAACACAAAACATCCTGTAATGGATATTGTCATCGTGAGGGAAAATGAAGAGGATTTATATGCTGGGATTGAACACCAGCAAACGGATGAGGTTGTCCAATGCTTGAAATTGATCAGTCGTCCTGGTTGTGAAAAAATCGTTCGGTATGCTTTTGAATATGCCAAGCAACAAAATCGCAAGAAAGTAACCTGCTTTACAAAGGACAATATCATGAAACAGACAGACGGTTTGTTTCATCAAGTGTTCAATGAAATTGCCAAGGAATACCCGGAAATCAAGAACGAGCATTGGATTGTGGATATCGGTGCAGCCAAAGTGGCTGGATCTCCGGAAGAATTTGATGTGCTGGTCATGCCCAATTTGTATGGAGATATCATTTCAGATATAGCCGCCGAGATTACCGGCTCTGTGGGTCTTGGAGGATCTGCAAACATTGGCGAAGAATGTGCGATGTTTGAGGCCATCCATGGGACTGCTCCTGATATCGGGGGTAAGAATATTGCAAATCCTTCCGGCTTGTTACAGGGCGCGATCATGATGCTGAACCATATTGGTCAGACCAAAGTCGCAGAGAAAATCCAAAATGCATGGCTTGCCACACTGGAACAAGGCACACACACTTCAGATATCTATACAGCGGGAAAAAGTAAAACAAAGGTAGGAACAAGGGAATTTGCAAAAGCGGTAATCGCCAATCTTGGAAACAAACCTACCATTTTTAAACCCGTCACCTATTCCAACAATTCCGCACTCATTCTTCCAAAATACAAACGCAAACCCTCTGCTGAAAAGAAATTATTGGGTGTGGATATATTCGTACACTGGGAGGGTTGTGACCCAAATGAATTGGCCGAAAATCTTAATAAGATAATCCCCAGTGGACTTGAATTGTCAATGATTACAAATAGAGGCATAAAAGTGTGGCCGCAGGGATTTAAAGAAACTTTTTGTACGGACCACTGGAGATGTCGATTCAAGCCCAATGACAATCAAGAAATAAGCAAGGAAATTATCATCGCGCTCTTGACCAATGCGCTGAAGGAAAACATCGACACGATTAAAACCGAAAACCTTTATTCTTTCAATGGTAAGGTAGCCTTCTCGCTAGGACAGGGGCAATAAATAGCACCAAAGTCAAATTTAAAAATACACAAACCCTTTAAAAAATCATTATAAAGAATAATTTATTGAATTTATATCCATGAATGAAATAATTATATGATTAAATAATCAAATTAAAATATTACAAATCGAACCCTTTGTTTATCTCAATTTCAATTTATACTACAATTGTTTTTACACGAAAATCGCGAATCAAGATATCTTAAAATATGTAAAAAACAAAATATTATTTATATAATAAAACTGCTTTTACGCAAAAAACATCCAATGTATAAAGCAATTAATTTCTTGTGAAAAATATTTATTATTTAGAAAACCTTTCGGAAAACGCATGTATTTGGACTGTAAAGCCTGCTTTTACCAAATTGGATTGCCTTCCCTAATAGACTCCATCCCAAGGACAAGAAAAACATCAGCCCTAAAAAATATCCTCTGAAAAAAAAATTGTCATCTGAGATGATCGCCAAGAAAAAACAATACGGATTATCAAAACAAAAAAATCATGGCCAATCAATTATTCATAATTTGCCCTTTTTCGGGTATGGAATCATATTTGCAAAATAAATATGGGAAAAATATTTTCTTCATCACCTATTCTGGGGCTATTGTACAGCAGCAGGATTTCGACTATATGTTAGAGGTAAAATATTTGATATATAGAGAAAAAATCAAAAGGATTTATATAGTGAATGACACTTCATGTAGATTTATCAATGGGATTATCAAGAGAAATAAAACAATAGGTTTTCCTTCCCAAAAAGTAATTGAGGAATTGTATGTGGAGTATTATTTTTCAGATTTCAAAGACCAATCCTTATTCAACCAACAACAGAAATTAGCGGAGTTTAATATCAAAAATCAGGTGGATGAAATCATGAATTCAACCTTGTTTAAAGATTATATTCAGGAGTTTTCCATAGAAATAAAGGGACTCATCACCTCGAAAGAGAAGAGATTATTTAAGGAAATATAAAATAACAAGCGCAAAAACGAAATTCATGAATTACAACTTACTGATCGAAAACCTAACGAACCCTGCATTACTTTTTTTTGTGCTTGGTGTCATCGCCGTATATTTAAAAAGCGATTTAGAAATACCAGCAAATTCCTCGAAATTTATTTCACTGTATCTCCTTTTTGCCATCGGTTTTAAAGGTGGTCAAGAATTGTCCCATGAAGAATTTACCTTAGAAATTGGCTGGTCCATTTTGTTTGGGATTTTCATTTCTTTGCTTATCCCCTTGTACACTTTCTTTATTTTGAAAAAAAAATTGAGTGTCTTCGATGCAGGGGCTATCGCTGCGGCTTATGGCTCGGTGAGTGCCGTTACTTTTGTAACTGCTGTTTCCTATCTTGAAGCGCAGCATTTGACGCTCAACGGGCACATGGTGGCCATCATGGCATTGATGGAGTCCCCGGCAATAATCATGGGATTGGTGCTTATCTCGGTTTTCAATAAAGATGAAAATGAGAAAATTAAAAAGCGAACGGCTATCCGACACTCTTTTACAAATGGCAGTGTATTGCTGATATTGGGAAGTTTAATCATTGGCTTCATGGCCAATGCTGAGCAGGCGGAGGGAATCAAACCATTCACCAATGATTTATTTAAGGGTTTTTTGGCTATTTTCTTGTTGGATATGGGCATTACGAGTGGGAGAAAGCTTAAAGCATTCTTTTCCTTTGGGTCATTTCCACTCATTTTCGCAATCTTGATTCCATTGATCAATGGAGGCATCATTGCAATTTTAAGTTCTTTTGTCACCGAAGACATCAGCAATCGATTTATGTTTGCCGTTTTGGCTGCCAGTGCCTCTTACATTGCGGTTCCCGCCGCCCTAAAAATATCTGTTCCCAAAGCAAATCCGGGGCTTTTCTTACCAATGGCCCTTGCCATTACCTTCCCGGTAAATATTACGATTGGAATGCCTCTCTATTTATTGATTGTTCAAAACACCTGATTGGTTGAATCCGAAATATGCATTTGGCTTTCTTAGGATATGGAAACCAAAAGAAAATCAGACAACTGGGAGACCAATTCCTGATACCGACATGGTGAAGTCAGTAAAAATAAGCAACTGACTAATTATCAGATAAATATAGTATTGAATGGCATTCGAAATGCATAAAACGGGTTGAAAAAATACTGGTTCAGGTAGTGTTACTTTTAAAAACAATTCCCGCAAATCTTTTATGAAAAAAACAAATCCATAAATCACCAACTATTAATTCCGACCCTAGGCTTTTAGCCCCTGATATGCATTCCCAATTCAACTCCAGCTTAAAATGGCTTGACGATCTTCAGTAGTTTGCTGTTTATGAATTCACCATATCAGTACTACTACCTATTCTCCAAATGGTCTTCGTTTTTTGCTGTTTCAAGTCCAATAGGAGAAGTACTACACTCAAAGTATTGGCAATAAAGAATGAAGAAAATTTGGTTCTGGTCTGAGAGGGAAAGACTCCGCTCCCATTCCTCGGGAATAAGAAAGGTCAACTTTTATTCAAAACATCTATTTCCCCTTCTTTGCCATTCTTGTTTTCAGCTGTGTCCGTTGGGGGAAGGATGGGATAGAGAAAATCCTGAAGGTCACTCAAGAATTTCAAGCTGCCATTGGCCACATTGCTCAGGATAATGATGGTGCTGTGGTCTTTTGGATTGCGCAGGAGGTAGGTGTTGTAGCCATGCCACAAGCCTCCGTGGTACCATACAGGGTCACCATTTTTTAGCGTTTTTATCCGCCATCCAAATCCATAATCTTCCTTCCCCTTCTTTTCGCTCTGATCGAAACCGGTCAAGGCCTCCTCCAAAATATTCCACTTCACCAGTTTATTGGAATACAAGGCTTGGTCCCATTTGTACAAATCCTCAACAGTGGAGTACATTCCCTTGTCACCAAGTACAAAATCAAGGTAATCCGGCGATCTTTTTCGTTTGTTGCGGGTGTGGCCGATGGCAACATTTTCTGAGGGAAGGTCTTCCCTGAAGGTAAATGTGTTGGTCATTTCCAATGGTCCAAATATATTCTCCTCAAGAAAAGTGGCAAATGGTCTCCCCGAAGCCCTTTCCACGATCGAGGCAAGGAGTAAATACCCTGTATTGCTGTACTCGTATTTCAAGTTGGGCTGAAAGTAGGCTGCCGGCTGATGTTGGGCAAAAAGGTTGATGACATCCTCGTTGGTGATGGGAATGGTCCTGTCGGGCCAGAATTTATCACTGAAATAGGTGTAATTGGATAGACCGGACCTGTGGGTGAGCAATTGCCGGATCGTAATGCCTGGGTAAGGAAAATTGGGGATGAATTGCTGGATATCATCATCGTATTCCAGTTTTCCCCGCTCTTTCAGCATCATGATGGCCATGGCTGTAAATTGTTTGGAAACAGAGGCCAGTTGGAAGGCTGTTTCCATTTTGAGGGGTTGCTTTCTCGCAAGGTCTTTATAGCCAAAAGCCCCCTTGAAGATGACTTCATCGTACTTTGTGAAAAGCACAGTCCCGTTAAATCCCTTTTTTTGATGCAAAAAGTTGAAGATGGAATCGAGCTGGTTTCCCAAAGCCTGCGCACTTTCCGGGGTAAAAGAAGCAGGTATGCTTATCTTCTGCCGATCGGCCTCTTCCGCCGCCAAAACTTGGAGCAGGGAATCCTGATAGGCTATGGACGCATCATTCTGGCTATCTGAAGGGTTGGTCTGGCAAGCATAAAAGGAAAGGAGGCAAACAGAAATAAGGAGGAATCTCGACAAGGGTAATTTTAAAGAAAGCAAGTGCATGTGTGAATTTAGGGTAAGCTATATTTTTTGCAAAAATAAGGGATCCTATTGGTTTTTTTGGGTGAATTCAAAAAAAAATCGGATATCCTTACCTCTACTTATTCCACAATAAACGGGCCCAAGCCAATTGTAGTATCACCCTTCTCGACAAAGTTTTTGAAATACAGGTGCACAAAAAAAGGAAAAGATAATGCGCCAGAAAACAATAATCAGGAGACCATCATCGAGAGACCAAATTTCACTATACTGATTTTTTTGACTGCGCCAAGCCATTTTTGTGGTACCCAAAATTTAAGAGTCGCCCCTCTGCCATTTATGGTGGAATTCCAGATTTTGACCAAGCGACAAAATGCATAAACTGGACTGAAAACATCCCTTCCTAGAAGTGGAATATGGGCCAACCCCAGGAACTGATCTGCCTGAAAATCAAAGAGACCTAATAAACACGGTAAAAAAATCCACAAAGACCTAAAATCCCGCACTCCAAAATATTCTTTTTTTAATTGAGCCAAAAAATAAATTAATTGGGTTGAAATTGTATTTTTAAAAATTATTTTTTGGATTTTAGACAAAATTCAAAAAATTTTGAATTCGATTTTGAGTTGTGACAATGGAAAGAAAAATAGGTTTACCGGAAATACCTAGTAATGAAACAGAAAGGCTCAATGCACTTGCCTCCTATCACATTTTGGACAGCTTCGAAGAGGTGGATTTTGATTTTTTGACGAGGATGGCCTCAGAGATTTGTGAAACCGAAATTTCTCTGGTCAGTTTTGTGGATTCAGAGCGGCAATGGTTCAAATCCACTCATGGACTGAGCCAAAAACAAACCAGCAGGGATGTTTCTTTTTGTGCCCACGCAATCCATCAACCCGATGCCCTTTTTGAAATTCCCAATGCCAAGCTGGACCAAAGGTTCAAAGAAAACCCTTTGGTGACGGGATTTCCCAATTTGACATTCTACGCAGGTTACCCTTTGGTCACTCCTGATGGTTTTGCTATCGGAACCTTGTGTGTACTCGACCAAAACTCAATGTCGCTTACCGAGAGTCAAAAAAACAACCTGAAAGCCTTGGCCAACCAAGTGATGGCGCTGCTGGAACTCCGGAAAAAAAACCTGGAATTGGAAGCAAGCAAGGAAAAGCTGAATTCACAGATCCAGAATACTCCAGGAACGACCTACAGCAGTCTTTACGATGAGGATTTCACCTTCACGTTCGTCAGTGAGGGCATCAGTACGCTCACCGGCTATCCACCCTCTGACTTTATAAAAAGCAATATCCGGAATTTTGAAAGTATCATTTCACCACCAGACAGGGAAAAAGTACGGCGCCAAATCACCGACGCCATCAAACAAAACATGCCTTGGGAGCTGGAATACAGAATAATAGACAGTCAAGGAGAAATCAAGTGGGTCTTTGAAAAAGGATGCTTCTCCAAAGGTGAAAGTGAGAATGAAGGGATTTTGAATGGCCTCATCATTGATATCACCAATAAAAAAAGTGAAGAAACGCTTTTCAAGTATATCTTTGAAAATTCACAGGGATTGGTTTGTGTCCACGACCAAGAGGGAACGATCACCAAAATCAACCCTGCAGCCACCGTTTCCTTGGGATATGACCTGAATACGGTTTTGGGTAAAAAGCTCCAGGATTTTATCAATCCCCATGACCTGCCCTTCATGGACAGTTACTTTTCAGAGATCTACGAAAAAGGAACGCACAAGGGAGTGCTGAGGATCATTGCCAAAGACGGCAGCAACAGGTATTGGGCTTATCAAAATAGCCTCGCTGACTTTGGCGGACAGACCCAGATGGTTATTGCCAACTGTGTGGACATCACAGAAAAAACAAAGACGGAACAATCGCTAAAAATCACGGAAGAACGGCTAAGCCTGATCGTCAAAACCATCGGCGATGCATTTTACCTCTACAATTGCCTGACAGAAAAATACGAGTATTTCAGCCCCAACAGTCAAAAAGTAATCGGAGTGGATCTCAAATTTTTTGAGGAAGGCAAAGATTTTACCGATCATTTTGTCCATAATGACGACAAAGAGCTTTGTAAAAATGCCCATCAGAATCTTAAGTTGGGGATTGCCTTTGACCTTGAATACCGAGTGGTCATGGATGGTGAAACCAGGTGGCTAAAAGAAAAGGCCTCACCCATTATGGACAGGGAGATGCACATCAAAAAAATCACCGGTAGAGTTACCGACATTACCGACAGAAAACAAACCCAGATTGAACTTGAAAAAACCAAGGAAACCCTTGAACAAGCAGGTCAAATAGCCAAGTTAGGGGCTTGGGAGATGGATCTTTTGACTGAAAACCTTCATTGGTCCCTCATGACAAAGACCATCCATGAAGTTCCAGAAACCTTTATTCCTGATTATGAAAAGGGAATCAACTTTTACAAAAAAGGCCTAAGTAGGCTTTTGATCACACAAGCCTTTAAAAAATGTAAGGAGCATGGGGAAAGCTTTGATCTGGAGGCCCAGATCATCACCTCAAAAAGAAAGGAAAAATGGGTCAGGGTTTTAGGCAAATCTGAATTTAGGGATGGGCAGTGTATCCGCATCCATGGGACATTTCAGGACATTGATGAAGTCCATAGAAAATCAATTGCTTTTTTGGAAACCACCCAAAAACTTGAAGGGATCTTAAATGGAATTGAAGATGTGATTTGGGCGGTAAAATTACCCACTTATGAGATGCTTTATGTCACTCCTTCAGCCGAAAGACTCTTTGGTATCTCTGTCGACGAATGGATGAATGACAGTTCATGGTGGGAAAAATCAATACATCCCGAAGACAAATCTATAATCGCACAAATCTACTCGGATCTTGAAACAAAAGAGTCCTACGAAGCGGAATACAGGATAATAACGAAAAATGGAAACATCAAATGGATGAAAAATACCGGAAAAACCATTTTTGATAAAAATGGAACGCCTGTAAGGCTGGATGGAAAAACATCGGATATCACCCAGGAAAAGAACGCCGAAGAGGCCCTAAAAAAACAAACCGACCTTCAAAAAATCCTGATCGATATGGCTGCCCACTATATCAACATCGATTTATCCCAAATTGACACTGGAGTAAATGACTCCCTTCAAAAGCTGGCAACCTTTGTAGAAGCCGACAGGGTTTATGTTTTTGATTATGATTGGGAAAGCCGAACTTGTAAAAACACCTACGAATGGTGTGCAGCGGGTATCGCTCCCGAAATAGAAAACTTGCAGGAAATCCCCTTGGAATACATGGGGGATTGGGTGAACAGCCATATTAACAATGAATTCACTTTCATACCGGACGTTGAGTTACTTCCCGAGAATGATGGCGTCAGGCAGATTTTGGAACCTCAGAACATCAAGAGCCTCATTACCATCCCCATCATGGACAAGACCGCATGTCTTGGATTCGTGGGTTTTGATTTTGTCTTAAAGAAAAAATTGAATTTTGAGGTCGAAAAATCATTGTTGATGGTTTTTGCCCAGATTCTCGCCAATCTTAAGCTGAAGTCTCAACTCGAAAAAAACCTGATTCAGGAAAAGGAAAACGCAGATACCGCCAACAAGTCCAAATCAGAATTTCTTGCCAACATGAGCCACGAAATCCGGACTCCGCTCAATGGGGTGATTGGCTTCACGGATTTATTGCTCAAAACCCCACTTTCACCTGTCCAAAAACAATATGCCGACAATGCAAACACCTCCGGTAAAGCCCTCCTGAATATCATCAACGATGTGCTGGACCTATCGAAAATCGAAGCCGGTAAATTAGAACTCGAAATTGTCCATACGGACATTTATGATCTGGTCTCACAGAGTGCGGACATCATCAAATACCATTCTGCTCAAAAAGGCTTGGAATTGCTATTGAACATCTCCCCCACCATGCCAAAATTTGGAGAAGTGGATCCTTTCAGGTTGAAGCAAATCCTCATCAATCTGTTGAGCAATGCCGTCAAGTTCACCTCTGATGGTGAGGTGGAAATCAAAGTCGATTTCCAGAAGATTGATGCATTCCACGGAAGCTTCGGCTTTTCGGTTAGGGATACTGGGATCGGTATTTCAGATTCCCAAAAACAAAGATTGTTCAAGGCCTTTTCCCAAGCGGACAGCTCCACGACAAGACGATTTGGAGGGACGGGCTTAGGCCTGACCATTTCCAAACTACTGGCCGAAAAAATGGGGAGCCAGATAGAAATAGAAAGCGAGACAGGTGTGGGATCTACATTTAGTTTTTCGATCATCACCAAATTCAAAGAGGACGAGCCTAGATCAAATCAGGAGAAAATCCCTATTAAAAAGGTCTTGGTCATCGATGACAATGACAAAAACCGACTTATCCTCGAGCATAATTTTGCCTATTGGGGGATTGAATACGTGGGTTGCGACAATGGTTTGTCTGCACTGAAACTATTGGAAAAGTCCCATGATTTCGATTTGGCCATCGTGGATTACCACATGCCTTTTATGGATGGTTTGACTACGATTAGATTGATCCGCGAAAAATTAAAATTGACCCCTGAATTGTTCCCTGTCTTTTTGCTCCACAGCTCCATCGATGATCTCAAAATCAAGGAGGAATGTAAAAATCTAGGCGTTCGGTGCAATCTCACAAAACCCGTCAAAGCGGATGAATTGTTTAAATTCATCACCAACATCAACAAAGAACTGCCTTCAAGCGTAGTATTCCACTATCCAGAATCGGAAAACAAAAGCATCAATGATGGGGAATTGACCGTCTTGATCGCGGAAGACATCAGCATGAACATGCTCCTGATCCAAACGTTGGTCACCAACCATCTCCCCAATGTGAAAATAATCCCATGTAAAAACGGAAGACTTGCAGTGGAGGCCTTCACACAAAACCAAGTTGACCTTATTTTTATGGATGTGCAGATGCCTGTACTCGATGGCTTATCTGCAACCCGGGAGATAAGGGAATTTGAGAATGAAAAAGGCTACCATACCCCAATCATTGCCTTGACCGCGGGTGCCTTGAAAGAGGAACAGACCAAATGCTTTGATGCAGGTGTGGATGATTTCCTATCCAAACCGATTGAACCTGAAGCTTTGGTGTTGGTACTGGAAAAGTACTTAGGGAAAAATATAAAGGAAATTGAACATAAAGTTATGAAAGTAGTCTTTGAAGTAGAAAAAAGTTTTCGCAAGCAAGACCTGTTGGATCTTATAGACCACAATTTACCGCTTTACAAGCAACTCTTGGAAGCTTCCCTGGAATTTGAAACCCAAATAGAAAGCTTGCGCCAAAACATAAAGCATCAAAACAGAAGTGGAATCAAAGCAGACAGTCATGGCATAAAAGGGTCATCACAATCCATTTCCTTTCTGGAACTGTACAAATGGTCAAGAATCATCGAGGAAAAAGCCGATGGAGACATCGGCGAGTTGGAAGAGTATTTTGAAAACATCGCTGCTGAATGGATCCACCTCAAAAAGGTGATCGAAAATGAATTGTCAGAGTTATAATGCCTTCTTTAAGAACTGATCTTAAATAAACATGAAATTATATATCCAATTTACTTTCAATTTCCTACAAGCATTAATTCCGAAAAAAATTAATTTAACTGCTTATTTTACACCGTAAAAAAATGCACATCTATATAGGTTAATGCATTATAAAATTATAATAATAGAGACCGAAACTCTACTAAAATATATTTATTTATTGTAATAATTATTTATAATTGAATAATACTTAGTTTCGGTTGTTGAAATCAAAAAAATCCCTACTGAAAATGCCAACCAAAAAATCAAAAAAAAATCTATTGCTGATAGATGATCAACCTGTCATGGGTCTTTTGCTAAAAAACAAGCTTGATGAAAATTTTGAAGTCGTCCTAAAGCTCAATGGAGTAGAAGCGCTCAGTTGGATCATGGAGGGAAATATCCCTGATGTGGTGGTATTGGACCTGAACATGCCAGAAATGAACGGTATCGAGTTTATCAAAGAGGTAAGGAAATTCAATTATTTTGAAAAAGTACCTTTGATCGTTTTGTCGGGAGAGGAAAGCGTCAATTCAAGGATTGATGCTTTTAAATGCGGAGCGGACGATTTCCTGATGAAACCTTTCAATCCACAAGAATTGAATGTCAGGATAGACCGTTTCTTCAGCAGATACAAATTCGACTTGACATGAAAAAGAAATTGGTATTTATCAAACCCGGATATGCCCTAAACGTCAAATCAAAGGAGATCTTGGAAAAAGGATTTGACCTTAGGATCCAGGAGGACATCTTTTCATTCATCAATGAAGTAAAAGGTTCCACCTCAATGGATGCAGTTTTTTTGTTTGGAGATCTGAAAAACCCAAGCTTCGTAGACAACATCAAAAAAATCAAACCTTACGCAATTCGAAATAACTTTCAGATCTGCATTATTTCAGATCATTTTGATTTTGCTGACAAAAAAACAGCCATCAAAGAGAGTATAAGTGGTTTGTTTTCTACCAGCCAAATGCAAGAGCTGGAAATCCTCGACGAAATCCAAAATCTTCTGGAGAATCCTCCCATGAGAGGATTTATGGAAAATCTCAATAAAGAAAAGATTTTGACGGTCAATTACAGAACACCCTTCTGGAAAAGGTCCTTTGATCTACTGGTCTCTGGGAGTATCCTCCTGCTGATCTCCCCCATCATGGTCCTGATTGCAATCATGATCAGACTGGAATCAAAAGGAGCTATTTTTTACAAATCCAAAAGAGTGGGTACCGGCTGGGAAATCATCGAGTTCTATAAATTCAGGTCCATGGTGCCCGATGCGGACAAAAAACTCAAGGAACTCAGCCATTTGAATCAATACGCAAACAACCAAGAAAAAGAAACAGTCCCGGAATCGGTGACGGACAATGCACAGGATGGCTTTCAATTCAAAAAATGTGAAACCTGTACCAAATACAACCAATCCTGCGAAAGCCCCTTGTTCAATGAGATGGGACAACAGGTTTGCGAGATTTTGCACCTCAACAGCAAGAAAAATACGGGCGCGGCCTTTTTTAAGTTGACCGATGATCCTCGAATCACAGGCTTGGGAAAATTTCTTAGGAATTCCAGCTTGGATGAATTGCCTCAGTTGTTCAATGTATTCATGGGAGACATGTCGATCGTGGGCAACCGTCCATTGCCGATCTATGAAGCCGAAAAATTGACCACGGATCAGTTTTCGATGCGATTCATGGCGCCTGCAGGGATCACTGGCTTGTGGCAAGTCACCAAAAGAGGCAAGGCAGGCCCAATGTCTGAAGAAGAACGCATGCAATTGGACAACGAATATTCTGAAAAATTTGGCTTCTGGATGGACATAAAGATCATGTTGATGACCATCCCTGCCCTGTTTCAAAAGGAGAATGTCTGATGGATGGATGTGCGAATTTTAAAAAAAAATAAAAAAAAACCCATCCTGATTTGCTCAGGATGGGTTTTTTTATTCCTAAAGAACAAGCCTCAGGAAGCCTGGTGTCTCATGCTTTTCTGGCAGCCTTTTCCCATACACCTGATTGATTTCCCTTCATGTAAAGCAAAAAACCAGTAATCGCCGAATAATTCATGAAAGTGAAGTAAAAAGGTACAAAAAACAGTTTGACTTTTATCTGCTTGTTTTCATAATACCATCCAATCAGCGCCATAAGATAAAAAACGACCTGACCCAGCATAAAAAGTTGATAGAACAAACCTGAATCCAAGAGAAAAATATTGAGCAGAAACAACAGAATCAACAAGAATGGGGTTACTGTCCATCTTAGTACACGATGGGAAATGTATTGAAAATAAAGTTTGGGATCCTTGGATAAAGTGATTTTATCCCAGAGTCTTTGTACGGATTGCCAACCGCCACTGCTGATACGCTTTTTCCTTTTGTACTCTTCCTTGATGGAAGCCGAGCCTTTTTCCAATGCGTAAGCCTCAGGCTCATAGACTATTTTAAATCCTTTTGATGCGATCAGCAGTGATTGCATAAAATCATCCAAAATAGTATTTTCCGGCAAATCCTCATATTCTGAACACCTGAAGGCCACCAGTTCGCCTGCCGCGCCAACCGCACTGTGAAAATCAGAATCCATTTTTTTGAGGAAGGATTCATACTTCCAATAAAGTCCCTCCCCTGCCGAACTCGCCCCATCCCTTTCTTCGGTCAGGACTTTTTTCTCACCTGAAACACATCCTACTTTTTCATTTTCAAAATGCCTGACGATATTCTTTACAGCTTCCTTATTCAACATGGTATTGGCATCTGAAAAAATGACAATCGGTGATTTCACAAACGTCATTGCCCTGTTTTCTGCTGCGGTTTTACCCTTTCGGGCATCGTCATGCAGCAGCTTTATCCTTGGATACCGGCCAATCACCTCCCTAAAGTTGTCTGTCGACCCATCGGTAATAAAGATGATCTCCAAGAGTTCCGGAGCATAAATCAAATCCAAACAGTTTTGGATTTTTTCATCCAAGATATCACTTTCATTGAAACAAGGGATCACAAGTGTCACCTCGGGATGGTAGGTGTCTGAAAACAAATGCATCATCCCCTCCTTGTTGTTTTTAAATTTAAGCAGTATATATAAAAAAATTCCATACCCTATGAAAGTATAAAATACAATCGCCACACCAATCCAAAATAAAATTTCTACCATCCTCTTCTTATTCTAAAATTTATTTATCCTTTTGAATCAAATATTACCTAATTTAACAAACCAAACATCATTTCAAGCACCAAAAAAAGGCCGAAGATGAGAGAAAACCTAAGTAATACCCTATATTAATTGTGATGCCTTCCATATATTTTGTATAAATGGAGTAATTTTGGAAATAAATATAATAAAGTAATATCAATTCATCGGACTTCACCCAAATCCCAAATGATAAAAACATCAATCACCTAAGATAATATATGCGAAAAACGAATTTCATATACATTATTATGACACTTCAATTCTTGTTGATGGTCTCCTTCAAAGGGATGGGACAGGGGATTGAACAATTGGATCTTGGCAAAAATCTGGAAGATCAACTCCTCCCATTGGAAGAAATCATCAGCAAAACGTTGGATTTCAGCCCCAAATTGGATTATCAGGATGCACTGATAGAAAAAGCAGAGTACCAAGTGGAACTTACCAAAAGACTTTGGCAAAACAATGTTTTCGGATTTGCAAACTATTCTGCTGGTGATCAAAGGATCATCACAGGGGACAGTTTTAATCCTGGTGGTGCGGCCTCGACTTCACTCGTAAACGGCTACAGGGCAGGCTTGCAAGTGAATGTACCCTTGTTTGAATTCATGGGAAGAAAATCAAGGATCAAGCTATTTGAAGAAGAAAAAAAGGCCGTAGTATTCCAGAAGAATGAAATGGAGTTTGAACTGAGACGGCTCGTAACTTTGGAATATTTCAAACTGCTCGGCGCCTACGAACTTTTGAAAATCCGAAGTGAGGGACAGGAAGCGTTGAAAACAAATTACATCATTGCCGAAAAGGAATTTAAAGATGGAATCATCCCTATTGGGGAACTGTCCCGTCTGACGGACGTATTGGCCCAATCCAGATCTTACTACTCGGATGCCAAATTTGAATTTCTCGAAAGGTACCACAATCTCGCGGCGCTGGCCGGCTTGGCTCCTCACAACTTATTAAAAAATCAATAGCTGTGAATTTAATCAGGATCATCAAATTATTAGTCAGAAAAAAATTCATCATCGTCTTTTTCCCACTGACAGTAGCCCTATTGGCATTTCTACTCAATAGAAACAATCCAAAGGAATACCAATCCGGAATGATCTTCAACACCGGGATTGCCTCTGGGACGAATCTTTCGAGTATGTCCAATAGCCGGGTGGATTATTTTGCGGTAAACAATGCTTTCGATAACCTGACCACCATTCTTCAATCCAGGGAAACCCTGGAAGATGTTGCCATCAGCTTGCTGGCACTTCACCTGTCATTGGACAGTCCAGATCCCTACATCATTTCCAAAGAAAATTTCAATAAACTCAGAGAGGAACATTTATCTCCCGCCGTAGTCGCTGAATTGACCAAAACAAAGGAGATAAAAACGATTGAGGAAAAAATCAGGATTGACTATTATAACCAGGAGCCAAACGACCTCAAAGTTTTACTCCAGAAATCCAAAACCTTTTACAACATCGACGCCATCAAGGCGAACATGACTTTTTCCAGAAAAGGAAACAGTGACATGTTGGAAATCATCTACCGTTCCAATGATCCGGGTGTTTGTTTGTCCACCCTTTCGCTC
The DNA here is from genome assembly GCF_000381545.1 of Rhodonellum psychrophilum GCM71 = DSM 17998. Taxonomy (GTDB): domain Bacteria; phylum Bacteroidota; class Bacteroidia; order Cytophagales; family Cyclobacteriaceae; genus Rhodonellum; species Rhodonellum psychrophilum. Next base: position 109,121 of record NZ_KB906681.1, read on the forward strand.
TTGGCCGATATCTTCAAGGTAAAATATAGCTCAACCCGTAATTTCGAAGCAGGTGGGATTATCGAATATTTTATCGCCGAATTGGAAAAAGCAAAGATGCGGCTCAACAATGCCGAAGAAACCCTCAAAAACTACTCCCAGGAAAATCAAATCATCAACTACGAAGAGCAGACAAAATTCATCTCCGAGGGCAAGGAGGAATTGGAGAAAGATATCTACAAAGTTAAAATGGAGCTAGAATCCTCCACCAAAGCCTTGGCGGAAATCTCCGTTTCCATGGATGAGACGGCCGCCAAATACCTCAATGGAGAAGGCATCATGCGGCAAATGAAGGAAATTGCGCAATTGACCACCGCCATCACGACTATTTCCCTGCGCGAATCCAGTCCAAAAAACATCAAAACCTTGGATTCCCTGCAGCAAGTCCAGGACAACATGAGGGCAGGAATGATCAATACTGCAGACGAGTATTACTCCAGAAGCTACTCTAAAGAGATTCTTCCCCGACTGACAGTCCTGTCCGAATATTTGAAATACGTATTGGAAATAGACAAAAACAAAGCAAAACTCGAGGTACTCCTCACACAAAGGCTCTATTTCATCGACCTTTTCAGTGAATTTGCCCCCGTGGGCTTCAACCTGAGCAAAATGGCACGGGAAATCCAAATTGCCGAACAAGAATACCTGAGCATCCTGCATGGACTCAACCAAGCCAAAATTCACAAAAGCAATTCAGAACTCTTCGGAAACCTGAGTCTTTTGGACCGCCCCTTCTATCCTTTAAACCCCAAAGGATCCAAAATGGCGATGGTCCTCATCGCAGGTTTTATGGTATCCCTTCTCTTTGTGGTCGGCACGATCGTAGGACTTGAAATCATGGACAGAAAAATCAAAACGCCTTCTTCCATTCAGGAAGCGACCAATCTAAAACTTCTGGGAGTCATTTCTTCACCGATCCAAAACAAAAAAATCCTACAGGAAGACCTCCAACAAAAACTCCTCAACCTGCTTTCCAACAACCTCAACATCGCCCTAAACAAAAGCAATACCGAGGCCAAGAACCTTATCTTCCTCACCAGCACCCGTACCCAGGACAATATGAATGAGGCGGGACTTTTTGTTTCCAAGGCACTCCAAAAATTAACTGACAAAGTGATTTATTATTATTTCACCGAGTCAAATGACACACCTGAGCTCACTGAGAACGAAGAATCTAAAATCTTTGCCCGCAAATATGACCCCATAGGAAATCAAGTCATCCAAGAGCTGAGGCAAAACCTGAAAGAACAGGATGGCGTCATTGTACGGATACCAGAGTTTGAAAATGCCGTGCTGAATACGTTTTCCTCCATTGTACCTTCCATCGTTATCTTAATGGTCAATGCTGATCAGGCTTGGGGTTTTCATGACAAAGCAGCCTTGGATTTCATCAAGGAAACTTTTCCCAAGTCAGAAATTTATACCGTGGGTACAGACATGAATGTCAATTATATGGAAGAGGTAATTTCTGAAGTCCCAAAGAATAGAGGAAAGTTGCGGGTTTGGGTAAAAGGCCTTATCACCCTAAATAAATAAGTATGAAAAAAACGATACTTTGTATTTCAATGACCCCTTGGAAAGGCGATTACCTCAAGTCAACCGTGGAATTGATGAAGGGCATTTCATCGGAATACGATGTATGGTTTGTGGATTATCCATTCACGGTCAAGGACGTCTTGACAGGGATGCGAAAACCCAATAGCATGATCCCTTGGAAAAAAATAATGGGGATTGAAAATCGAATCGAGTCCTTTGACAACGGAACAAAAGAGGACAAGGTCAATATTTTCACAGCTCCACCGATCATTCCTTCTTTTTGGGCAAACAACGACCAAACATTTGAACGATTGAACAAAATCAATTATCGGATCATCTTGCGTAGCGTTCTCAAAACCATGAAAGGCCAGAATTCTTATCCGGATGCCATCATCACCGCATTCAATCCCTTCACAAGCGTGGGGATCAAGGAATTTTTTCCCAATGTCCCCAATATCTATTACTGTTATGATGAAATAAGTGCTGCTCCTTGGCTCAAAAAACATGGGGGAAAAATGGAGCGCAAACTGATGGAAGAGGTGGATGCCTGCGTTTTCACTTCCGATCATCTCGCCAAGATCAAAGGACTTGAAACCAAGATCAATAAAGTCGTCAAAAACGGAGTGGACATAAAAGTTTTCGCGCCGTTTGTAAAGAAAGAGCTCACCTCAAACAGTCCAAAAACAATAGGTTATGTGGGTACCATTGATGATCGTTTTGATACCGTTTTGATCAAATCAGTAGTGGAAAAAATGCCCAATTGCCATTTTTTAATGGTCGGCAGGGTATTGGATCAGACTGTCGTCGAGCAACTCGAAGGCTTCCCCAATGTGATGTTCAAACCTGCAGTCGCCATTACGGAGGTGCCTGGCATTATGCAAACACTGGATATTGCCATCATCCCATACGTAAAGAACAAATTCACCATTTCCATTTACCCCCTTAAGATCAATGAATACCTGGCAATAGGCTTGCCTGTCATCATGACTTCGTTTTCTGACCTGCCCGAATTTGAGGACTTGGTGAAGATTGCCGACAGACCAGATACTTTTGTTGCAGCCATTGAAGAATTACTGGAAAAAGATAGCCCAGCCTTGATCGAAAAAAGGCAGGCTTTTGCAGCGGAAAATTCTTGGCAGAAAAAAGCAAGCGAGTTGATTTCCATTCTCAGGCAGTTTACCGATTAAGCAACTGGCCTTACCAAAAAACATATCGCAAAACAGCAAGGCCATCCTTGAATATTTACTTTGGGGATCCTTGGCCATTGTTTTTGGCTTGCTGGTCGCCAAGGCGCAATTCATTGGAATTGGATTGATCTTCATCATCATTCCCTTGTTGATTGTGATGTATTTCATTTTCCAATACCCACTTTTCGGTCTGTTTTTGGCATTCAACTTGGCTTTTGTGGGAAATGGCTTGTCTAGATACATTCCGATCCCTTTTGGGCTTCTCTTGGATGCCGTTATTTTCGTCAGTGTTTTTCTTTCACTTGTCAAAAGCGATCCTTCAGGAAGACAATCCTTAAACTCCGCCCCATTTTATGTATTCTTTGTTTGGTTTGTTTATACGACCCTCCAGGTTCTGAATCCGCAGGCAGTAAGCTTGACTGCTTGGTTCTATGCTGTCAGGGGCACCTCCTTCAACTTTCTGTTTATCATCATCATCTGCCTGATTTATCTCAAAGACAAAAAGCATCTTGAAATATTTCTCTACACCTGGTTGGCTTGGTCTGTCCTTGCCGTCCTCTGGGGGCTGAAACAAAAAATGATAGGATTGGATGGCGCTGAAAATGCGTGGCTTGCTGCAGGGAACGCCTCCACCCATATTCTGCATGGGAAATTGCGGGTGTTTTCTTTTTTTTCCGACGCTGGCCAATTTGGTGCTTCGATGGCTCAGGCAGCATTGGTATTTGCAATCATTGCAATCGGTCCCGGGTCCAAAACAAAAAAAATACTCTTTGGTTTGGGTGGACTTCTTTGCCTGTATGGCATGTTGATCTCTGGGACCAGAGGAGCACTGATCGTACCTGCGGGAGGTGGCTTTGTTTATCTTTTGGTAAACAAAAACTTTAAGGTTTTGATCCTTGGGGCTATTGTCGCTGCTTCCGCTTTTGGCGTACTCAAGTACACCTATATTGGACAGGGAAACTATGATATTCAAAGATTAAGGAGTGCGTTGGACCCTGAGGATGCCTCATTAAATGTAAGAAAGGACAATCAGAAGATATTCGCCAAATACTTGGCCGACAAACCCTTCGGGGGAGGTATTGGCTCGGCCGGATATTTTGGATTGAGATTCAGTCCCGACACCTTGTTGGCAAACACGCCAACAGACAGCTGGTATGTGAGGATTTGGGCCGAAACAGGAATCGTTGGACTCGTCATCCATGTAGCGGGTATTTTGATCATTTTAGGTCTTGGCTTTTTCAAGATATTCAACATAGACGACCCTGGTTTGAGAAATACCATGGGGGCCCTTCTTGCAGGTTTAACGGGAATCGTATTGGCCAGCTACGGCAATTCCATCATTGGGCAATATCCTTCCAATATCATCTGTTTTATCTCAATTCCTTTGATATGGAAAGCGTATCTCTGGGATACCAAACCGGATGAACCGCAAGACCAAACCAAAGCCAGCCATTCTTCTTGACACCTTTTCAACACAAAAGATCTGTTTTAACATTCCTGACATGCTTTATTTTTACAAAAACATTTTCAATCCATTGTTATTTACGGTGGTTTTGGCGTGCTTTTGTTCGGGAGAAACCAAAGCTCAAAAAGTGTTTTTTGTCAACCCCTCTACAAACAAAATTCTGGTCATTGATCCTATTTCTTTTCAGGACATTGCTCCCGGAGACAGCATCATCTTGATGGCGGGTACCTATTCCCAAATTTTGATCAGGAATCTAAGGGGCGATAAAAATTCACCCATTGTGATCGTGAATAAAGGGGGACCTGTTGTTCTTTCAGAAGGAATCAATTATGGCATAGCGATAAGAAATTCGAAGTACCTAAAGATAATAGGGAAAAATTCCAACCAAAATGCGCCCAATGAAAAAGGAATTTCCATTCGGGATGTCTCCAACGGGAACGGGATATCACTGGAGGACGGAACCAGTCAAATCGAGATTTCAGGCATCGGTTTATACAATATCGCCAAGTCTGGAATTATGGCAAAATCAGATTCAAACTGTCAAAACGATTCATTCTTGAGGGAAAATTTTATTTTTGAAGGCCTTATCATCAGCAACTGTGTTTTTGATGCCATTGGGGACGAAGGGATGTATATCGGCAGCTCCTTCTACCATGGTCGTACCTGGGATTGTGATGGTGGAATTAAACCTGTATTGGAACACCTTATGCAGGATGTCAAAATCCATGACAATATCCTGAACAACATCGGCAAAGATGCCATTCAAGTGAGCTCTACACCATCAAATTGCCAGATTTTCAACAATCGGGTAACCCTAGACAGCCAAGAAATGTCCTTCGGGCAAATGAGTGGGATCCTGATCGGTGGGGGCAGTGTTTGTGAGGTCTTCAACAATTTCATCGCGGACGGGATGGGTTCAGGCATTGAGGTATTCGGAAACTCCGGCAATGTCATCTATAACAATGTGATCGTGAATCCGGGCAGCCAACTCTTTCCGGAATCCTCCCCACAGAATTTCCCGAAACATGGGATTTACGTCAAAAACATTACCGGTGAAAGTATTTTCGATATCCGCATTTTCAACAATACCCTAATCGCTCCCAAGACAAGCGGGATCAATTCTCCTGATGCTCTAGGAAACAAAACCATTATACAAAACAATGTGATTGTAAATCCAGGGGTTTTCCCCATCGTGGCCAACCGGGCATTCATCGACCTGAATAAGTCTTCCTCCATCGAATATTCAAGGGCAAATCTATTCAGCAATGCCATTGATTCGCTCTTTTTCGAATCCTCCGAAAATTATGATTTTAGACAAACCTTCCGTTCTCCGCTGATCAACTCGGGACTGCCGATTGCGGGATTTGATTTGAACTTCGACCATGATCAGCTTCCCCGACCAAAAAACGGAAAAATGGATATGGGAGCCTTTGAATACCAAGAAATTTACAAGCTGAACAATGCTTTCGGAAGCTTAAAAATCTATCCCAATCCCTCCTCGGATTACCTGAACATGAAGTACCTAAACATTCGGGAAAACGCAGGTACCATCGCATTGATCAATACCAATGGTGTTATTTTATTTCAGGAAAAATTTCAGGATGAATACAGCTTAGACAGAATTTTGGACCTCCGCCAATTCCCAAATGGCCTGTATATCTTGAAGATAGACACAAAAACAACCAGTCTGAGCCATCTTCTATTCAAAAATTAATTGAGTTTCAAATGAAAAATTCGCTGAATCGACCACTTGTCAGTATAATAAGTGTAAATTTTAATCAGTTGAGCTGTACTTTGGCATTTTTGGAGTCAATATTCAAAATAAATTATGGCCCGTTTGAAATCATCGTGGTAGACAATGGATCAACGATCGATCCGGAAAAAGAAATAAAAACCAAGTACCCAGGGACAAAAGTCATCAAGAATAACAGAAACCTTGGCTTTGCGGCCGGCAACAATTCGGGGATCGCAGTTGCAAAAGGAAAATATTTACTTTTTCTCAACAACGACACCATCGTAGATCCTGATTTTCTACAACCCTTAGTGGATCTGTTCGAAAACAACAGTTCCATTGGCGCTTGTTCCCCCAAGATCAAGTACTTCGATAGAGACAATACCATTCAATGGGGCGGATCAAGCGGCATCAGTGAATTTACAATCAGGGGATTCGCCAGGGGTGGCCAAGAGCTGGATCTTGGACAATGCGATGACACCATCGAAACGGAGTTGGTTCATGGGTCGGCGATGATGGTTCCAAGGGAGGTCATTCTTGATGTGGGATTGATGCCAGATCTCTATTTCCTTTACTACGAAGAACATGATTGGATTGAAAGGATCAAGGCAAAGGGATACAAAATATATTTTGTCGGCAATTCCACGGTATATCATAAGGAATCCATGTCCATAGGAAAAAAAAGCCCGATAAAAACCTATTACCTCCACCGAGGCCGATTGATCTTCACAAGAAGAAACAGAAAAGGCTGGAAACGTACCATCAGCCTGATTTCCTTTGGGATCCTTTCTTTTCCCAAGGCAGTCCTGGCCTTTTCCCTCAAAGGGGAATTTGACCACCTTAAGGCTTTTTGGTCAGCATGCCTGTGGAACCTCAAGAACAGCAATGTTTCTGCCCAGCCTCAACTGGTCGCTAATGGAGATGGAAGCTATTCGATCAAGAACGCAACAAGACAAGAAATTAAAATATTTACTTAAAAATCATGGTTTCAAAAATTTCAAGCATCCTTGGCAAGAAAAAGAAAGCCCTCGAAGAAGAAGGACTTCCCAGCCACCCACTTGCCTTGCTCAGCCTTCTCATTGGCGGATTCGTGGAGCTGTTGATGGCAAAATGGTATTTTCGAAACGCCAAAAAGTTGGGCTCCATGGTTTTGACTAAAAACAGGCCCAAAGTGGAAATCTATGGAAATGTGGAAATTGCAGATGGTGTTAAATTTTGGTCAAAATTTGACAGATGCAAGATTTTTGTCAAAAAAAATGCTTCTTTGACCATCGGGAAAGACACTTTCATCAATGGTGTCCATATCTCCGCTAGTACCTCCATCACCATCGGTCACAATGTGGATATCGGACCTTATACCATAATTATGGACAATGATTTCCACGCCATCGGAAACCAGGATGCTTCCGAAATAAAGAAGGGTATAACCATTGAAGACCATGTATGGATCGCCATGAGGTGCATCATCATGAAAGGTGTCACCATAGGCAAAGGTGCCGTCGTCGCCTCAGGATCAGTCGTCACCAAGGACGTCGCACCCTATACAGTTGTCGGCGGAGTCCCTGCCAAATTCCTTAAAAACATCAATACTCCTCTCTGAAAACAAAAGTGATATGAATGAAATCTGGCAAATTTTCACTGCGCTATTCGGTATGGCGGTCTTTATCTTCCTACTGCTTCAAGTGGTGTATCTCCTGATATTTTCTTTGGCAGGTAAATTTTACAAGGAAAAAAAATACCCCCAAAAGCTGCCCCTCAAGAGGTTCGTCCTGTATATTCCCAGCTACAAAGAGGATGGTGTAATCTTGGATACCGCCATGAATGCGTTGGCGTTGGACTACCCTAAAGAATTGGTTCATGTAGTCATCATCGCCGACTCCCTGCAACCTTCCACTCTCATAAAACTCAGGGCAATGCCCTTGCAGGTGGTGGAGGTTTCCTTCGAAAAAAGCACCAAGGCAAAAGCCCTCAATGTCGCCTTGGACCAAACCAAGGAAGTATTTGATTATGCCTTGGTTTTTGATGCCGACAACGTGGCCGCTTCAGATTACCTGTATCGGATGAATGAGGCATTTTCCCAAGGCCATGCCGTCGTCCAGGGGCAGCGGACTGCCAAAAACAAGAATACGCCCATGGCCATCCTTGATGCCATATCGGAAGCCATCAACAACCATATTTTCAGAAAGGGACATCGGGTAATGGGATTGAGTTCTGCGATCATCGGTTCTGCGATGGGTTTGGAATTCAAATTATACAACACGGTCATGCGGGAACTGACTGCCGTCGGTGGTTTCGACAAAGAAATGGAACTTTACCTTCTGAGAAATAAGATCTTGGTAGACTATTGTGAATCGGCCATCGTGTACGATGAAAAAGTGCAGAAAGCAGAGGTTTTTGAAAAACAAAGAAAAAGATGGCTATCCGCCCAAATCAAATATTTGAAGAAACATTTTTTCAATGGATTTTATGAATTGTTCAAAAATGGAAATTTGGATTACTTTGACAAAGTGATCCAAATGGCCATCGTACCGCGGGTCATGCTCATCGGGCTGCTGCCGGTTGCTTTGGGAATCTCCCTGATCCCCGGAGCCGCTCCACAGCCTTTCCTTTGGCTCCTGATCATGGCCATGGGTTATCTTTCTATCCTGATCGCCGTACCCGGGTCGTACTTCAACAAAGATTTGCTCAGCGCTTTGACACTTCTTCCCAAAGGGATTTTGTCATTTGTCTCTGTTATTTTCAAACTTAAGGGAGCCAACGAAACATTTATCCACACCCCTCATGGAACAATCGAGGAAGAAACCAAGAAAACGAAAGATTCAAAATGAGAATAGGCATCGAGGCACAAAGGATCTTCAGAAAGAAAAAACACGGGATGGACATCGTGGCGGTGCAAATGATCAAGGAATTGCAGAAAATCGATAGGGTAAACGAGTATTTCATTTTTGTCAACCCTGATGTAGACACAGCAACCATCAGCGAAAGCGAAAATTTCAAGATCATCCCGCTCAAGAAAAGCCCCTACCCTATCTGGGAACAAAAACACCTCTCGGAAGCGGTCAAAACGTACCGATTGGATTTGCTCCATTGCACCGGAAATACTGCGCCAATCAATACCTCGGTACCCTTGGTCTTGACACTGCATGACATCATCTACCTGGAAAAGACCGATGTTAGATCAGGCTCTTGGTATCAGAGGTTAGGCAATCTGTATAGAAAATGGAATGTGCCAAAGGTGGTGAGAAATAGTGATGCGATTTTTACCGTCTCCGAATTTGAAAAAAAAGTGATTGACAAATACTTCAAATTCGAAAAGGAGAAGGTGAAAGTGATCTACAATGGTGTAGCCCAACATTTTCAGCCTCATTCCATCACCGCCATCACAGACAAAATCAAAGACTACGGCCTACCCAAGAAATATCTGCTTTTTTTAGGAAATACCGCGCCCAAAAAAAACTTGAAAGGCGTACTCTTGGCCCTCAAAAAGCTTGATCAAAAAGGTAAATTAAATATGGATATCGTGATGCCTGACTTTGGGGAAAACGAATTGAATGCACTTTTGGCTAGCATCGATGCGAAATCCATCCGCAACAAAATCCACCTTACCGGCTATATCCCAAACCAGGATTTGCCCTATGTGTATTCCGGTGCTGAAATGTTTCTGTATCCATCCCTACGGGAAAGTTTTGGCTTGCCTATCCTTGAAGCCATGGCCTGTGGCTGTCCGGTCATTACCTCCAACACCTCCTCCATGCCTGAAATAGCTGGAGATGCAGCTGTTTTGGTAGACCCATTCAATCCGGAGGCCATTTGTGAGGCCATCGAAAATCTCCTTCAGGATCAGGTGCTCAGATCCTCCTTGATATCGAAGGGATATGCAAGGGTGCCACTGTTCAGTTTTGAACAAGGAGCAAAGACCATTTTGGATACCTACTCCAAAATTCATGACATGCACAAATGAGCGAGAAAAATTATTGGTTGAGCAGCGGGTTCTTTTCCATGATGCACCGAGGGGTGGATTTTATCGTGGGATTCGTGGGATTCATGATCCTGGTGAGGCTTTTTTCACCTGAGGAATTTGGGGTTTGGGTGCTGTTCATCACCATTGCCGCGATCATCGATATGGCCAGAAATGGATTTCTTCAAAACGGGATGATCAAATTCATCGTCGCAGAAAAAGGCATGGAAAACAGCAAAATCCAGATTTCGGCCTTACAACTCAATGCCGCGCTTACCCTCCTGATCATTCTTTTTATCTGGATGGCCGCGCCTTTTGCCGAAACGCTGTTTGGCGCAAAAGGCCTTGCAGACTTGCTTCAAATCCATGTCTTCTTCCTCCCGTTTCTGATTTTTCACACACACAACCTGATTTTGATGCAGGCAACATTCAACTTCAAATCCTATTTTTTTGCCGGAATCAGCAAGAGTGTACCGTTTTTTGTCTTTATCGCAATCGTTTACCTCTTGGATTATACCCCCAGCCTTATCGAATTGGCATGGTACTACAATCTCTGCTTTATCTTTGCTTTGCTTACTTCCCAATATCAGGTCAAAAACCAGTTTCAGATACTCTGGGGCTGGCACAAGGAATGGTTGGGCAAAATTTTCCATTTTGGGAAATTTGTTTTTGGGACCAACCTGGTTTCCATGCTCACCTCCAGCATGGATAAATTCCTCTTGGGGGCATTGCTTTCTCCCGTACAAGTAGCCATGGCCAACAGTGCCGGTAGGATTGTCAATTTACTAGACATCCCGATCAATTCCATTTCATCGATTTCCTTTCCCAAAGCCTCTGAAGCACATGAAAAAAAGCAGGTGGCTGAAGTCTCGAGGATTTTTGAAATGACCGTGGCGGCAATGTTCAGTTTTAGTATGGCATTTCTTGTGGTCGTGGTTTTTCTGGCCAAATACATTATCCTCTTGGTGGCAGGGGAAAATTACCTCGATGCCGTTCCTTATCTCCAGTTGATTTCCCTTATTGCGATCCTCAAACCCCTGGATCGGCAAACCGGCATTTTCTTGGACGCCATCGGCAAACCCGCCTACAACATGGTCTTGGTATTTGGGACACTGGCTTATGGCATTGCCCTCTCTTGGGTATTTATTCTTCAATTTGGCTTGATCGGCGCTGCTATGGGTGTCTTGGTGGCAATATCCATCACTGTGGTGATCAAAATATACATACTCAATAAATTCCTAAGCATCAGCTACGGCAATATCCTGAAAGAAACCTTCTTCAATTATCCCAAAGCTTTTAAAATAGCGGTGGATCAATTCCAAAAAATCAAAAACAGCCGATCTAATCGGTCCACAAAATAAAATCGAACGCCTGCAATGGAAGGATTGTCAGGATTATCCTTAAATTTCAATCGTTAACGTCATCCAAAACCTATGTACTACAGGAATATTTCAGATTTGAATCAAATCATTCTTAAATCCTTAAGCATTTTGCCCCGTGATTTTGACCTGATCGTAGGGATTCCCCGTAGTGGGATGCTCCCCGCCAATCTGCTTGCATTGTATCTTAATAAACCCTACACAGACCTAAGCTCCTTTATCAACGGGCATATTTACAAGGCCGGTGCACGCGGACAGTTTTATAACATCAAGGATTTCAAAAAAATCCTGATTGTCGATGACAGTGTGGCTTCGGGTTCGGCAATCAAAAAATGTAAGGAAAGTCTGAAGGATATTGGGGACAATTTCACCCTTAGCTTTTGCGCCATCTATGTCATTCCAGGCAAGGAGAATTTAGTGGATTATCATTTTGAGGTCGTTCCACTTCCAAGATATTTCCAGTGGAATGTTCTCAATCATTATTTTTTGGAAAAGTCTTGTTTTGATATCGACGGCGTTCTTTGCGTGGATCCAACCGAAGACCTGAATGATGATGGACCAAAATACATTGATTTTGTACTGAATGCGGCACCTCTTTTCATACCCGAGGTCAAAATAGGGACGATCGTCACTTCCCGACTCGAAAAATACCGTAAGGAGACGGAAACATGGCTGGCGAATAACAATGTGAAATACAATGATTTGGTCATGTTGGACCTGCCAAACAAAGAAGCAAGGCAAAAAGCAAACAACCATGCTGCACACAAAGCCAAAACCTATGCCTCCAGTGGGTATGTCCTCTTTGTTGAAAGCTCATTGAGTCAGGCCATCGAGATCAACAGGATCACGAAAAAACCGGTGTTGTGTACTGAAAATTTCGAGATGATTTTCAACTCCGAATCCGTCATTTATAATCTGAAAAGTGGCAAATACTTCCCCTATCTCCGGAATTTGGCTTTGAAGGTCAGGAATAAAATCCGCAACAGATAAGGGGCGGAGCCTGCCTTTTTTTTGACAGTCTCCGCCCTTGTATCAATTTTAACCCGAGTTCTAAGACAGCGGAAAAGTAACGTAGGGCATCTAACTTGATTAAGTTAGATGGAAATATGCAACAGATTTCCAAATGGGATTGAAACCGAAAGAAAATCAGTCTATTGGGTGAACAATTCCTGACACCAATTGGGTGAAGTCAAAAATAGTCAACACCTAATTGATTATCAGAAAATTAAAATATTAAATGGATTTCGCAATCCATAAAACGGGTTTAATCTGACCAAGATAAACCAAGAAGGCTTCTGTATTGAAAAGAGGATTCTTCCCGAATCCTCTCCTTCCAATGGACAAGATAAATTGACCAACAAAACCGGTAAAGTGGAACCGCTATCGGCATAAGAACCAAATTCAATTGCGCCTTTTCAAATTCGCCTCAAATCAAGTTTTGATGGTTCAAATGAAAAGAATTCTCCTCTGAAACACCAAATCCCGATCAATCCCATTCCCCAACATAAATCCCAAACAAGCGGTCGAGTGTTCCCGGCAAATCGTCTGTCAGCCCAGCATGAGGCCTGGAGGTCTGGATCACAGAACTTCTGACTGCTGTGAGCCAACGAAATCGGGAGGCAAGGTCCATTTGGGCGATGGGGCCACCATCCTCTCCGGCCAGGCAAATCTTCTCGAAAGAGGCCAAATGACAAGCATAAAGGTCAAGGTCCGGGTTTTGTGCAAAGGCATTTAGCTTCGATTCATCTACCTTGATTTTGGTTTGAAGGAATTTTCCTTTTATCGAAGACAGGATCACACCTACATTGATGAATTCCTCTCGTTCTACATCGGGAACCAAGCGGATAACCGCGTACTCATACAAGTGATCTCCTGGCATCTTGGGCTTCTTTTACAAAAATTTGGGAATGATTCAAACGAGTTGTCAAAAATTGCGCATAAATCTGCCGCTGTTCTTCAGGGGATTCTTCTTCTCCTGTCGCCAACAACCAATCGTCCGGCAATGCACCGACGATTTTTTTGATATCTGAAGCTTTCAACTTTTCTCTGAAAACTGCGTCCACCTCTTCCAGACGATCCGCAACAGGCAACAGCACATGATTTTGGATCATGGAAAAAGGTCCGATGGCATGCTTTTCCCAATTTGTCCAAGAGTGGTGAAACAAAAAAGAAGCTCCATGGTCAATCAACCAAAGTTCCCGATTCCAAATCAACAGGTTGGTGTTCCTGAAAGTCCTGTCTACATTTGTAATATAGGCATCCAGCCATACGATCTGTGAAGCCAACAAAGGGTCAATGTTCATCGCAACGGGATCATAGGTCAAAGCACCCTTGAGAAAGTGCATGCCCAAGTTCAATCCCCGGCTGAATTTCAAAAGATCCTGAACCTCCTCATCTCCTTCCGTTCGGCCAAAAGCCTCATCCAGCTGGGCAAAGACCAGTTCCGGCATCTTAAAACCCAGAAATCGGGCGATCTCCCCTCCCAGCAATTCGGCGATCAACGCCTTTTCCCTTTGGCCCGCTCCACGAAATTTCAACACATAGTTGAAGCCATCGTCGGCATCGACCAAGGCGGGCAGGGACCCACCTTCCCGAAGGGGCAAAATATAACGGCGGACATTTACCGTCCTTAGATCAAGTTTTTCTTCCATGTATTTCAGTTTCCAATTCCACTTTCTGGGATCCAACAAAAGTAAAGTTATTATATCTGGACGATATGATGTCAATTCCCAAAGGGATTTGGGGAAATAATCACCTCATCCATTCCTCCGGAAGTAGGCATTGGGTTTGCCTATAGGGGTATAAACTGCAAGAAAATCGGACTATTTGGACGATAAGGCCTAAAGCTAAACCACTATGACAAAGTCAAAAACAGTGAACAATTAGCTGATGATGAATCAATTTCAGGTTGGAATTGAATTGGCAATCCATAACAGGGGTTAAATCCCAGGAACTCACCTTTATCTTTTCATTTTCCCCAAAAAAATCATTTATTGAAACGAATCCGCCAAGAAAAACCAATACATGACCTAGCCTTAGACATTCTTCCAAATTTTTGCTTATTTGGCAACAGTTTTACCAAATATCCCCGTGTCTATGCCATCATTAAAAATTCACTTCGGAAGGATTCGCTCTTGGCTTTCCTTAGCCTTCGTATTCGGAATGATCATGTCGGAGACCTTCGCCCAAAAAGAAGAGCGAAAAATCGCCTTAATCTCCACCTCATTAGGTGACATTCATATCCTGCTGCATGACCAAACGCCAAAGCACCAAGCCAGCTTCATCCAATTGGCAACGGCCGGATATTGGGATTCCTTGACCTTCAACCGGGTCATCCCAAATTTTGTGGCCCAGGCAGGTTGTCCGGATACTGAGGAGGGCTTCAACGATCCCGAATACCTCTTGACCCCGGAATTCCATCCCGATCTCAAACATGGCTATGGTGCCCTCGGTGCAGGAAGAGACGACAATCCGGATAAACTCTCCGCACGTTGCCAATTCTATATCGTCCAAAACAAGGATGGACTCGCCCGGTTGGATGGCGACTATACAGTTTTTGGACAGGTGATCCGGGGCATGGATGTGGTGGATCAAATCGTCGCTGTACAAAGGGACAGCCTCAACCAACCCTTGACTCCGATCAGCATGAAGGTCTCGATTCAATAAAAAAATTCCTTCATAAATAGATCCTTTATTGATTTAAAACCCGGTATTTAAACATTTTTTATTGCTCCATTCTTTAATCCAAAAAAATGAATAAACCCCTTAGAATCCTAGTGGTCGGTTGTGGCAATATGGGCGCTTCCCATGCCTTCGCCTATCATCAGATGCCGGAATTCGACATCTGCGGTTTGGTTTCCCGTGGCAAAAGCAAAGAAACACTGAACAAAAAGTTGGGCAGCAAATATCCTTTGTTCGCGGATTTCGACATCGCCATGGATCAGACCCAGCCTGATGCGGTTTGCATTTCGACCTATCCGGACACCCATGAAGCTTTTGCCATTAAGGCGCTTGAAAGCGGCTGTCATGTTTTTATCGAGAAGCCTTTAGCCGACACCGTTGCCGGAACAGAAAAAATCATTGCGGCTGCCAAAATAGCAAAGAAAAAAGTGGTGGTCGGTTACATTCTTCGACACCATCCCTCTTGGGAAAGGTTTGTATTGGAAGCGCAAAAAATGGGAAAGCCTTTGGTCATGCGGATGAATCTCAACCAGCAAAGTCAGGGGTACATGTGGGATGTCCATCGCAATTTGATGAAAAGCCTCAGTCCGATCGTGGACTGCGGGGTCCATTACATTGACATCATGTGCCAAATGACAAGATCAAAGCCGGTTTCTGTTTCCGCCATCGGAGCAAGGTTGACGGAGGATATCCCTGAAGGGAACTACAATTACGGCCAATTGCAGATCCGATTTGAAGACGGATCGGTAGGCTGGTATGAGGCCGGTTGGGGGCCGATGGTTTCGGACAATGCCTTCTTCATCAAGGATGTTTTTGGGCCGAAGGGTGCTGTATCGATCGTGGCCCGAAAAGCAGGGGAAATGGGCAAATCCGACCATGTGGATGCGCACACCAAAACCGAAAGCATCAAAATCCATCACGCAGACATAGATGCGCAAAACAATTTCACCCATAAAGACCAATGGATTGATCTGAGCGATGAACCCGATCATCAGGAGCTTTGCAATCGGGAGCAAAGGTATTTTTTAAAGGCCATTCAGGAAGACATTGGCCTGAGCGATCACCTGGAAGATGCCCTGAACAGTATGCGGATTGCAGTGGCCTGCGATGCATCGGTAAAATCCGGAAATACCATCTTCCTATGACTTGATTGTTGATTTTTCTTCAATGGATCTCGGGATAAAAAACATTGAAATTTTTGGTATTTATAAGGTTTATTGTTGATTAAAATGTAGCTTGAACCACCCACTTTTAAAAAAGCAAGACTTCCAAATGGAAAAATCACCCCACCAAACAGTGGAAATTTCTCAAAAACAAAAAAAACCGATTGACATATTGAAAAACGATTTTCACATAAAAAAGCAGACAACCCAATCGGAAGAATTCATTGAACCTTTGTCGGGTTTCTCACTTTTGCAAACTCAATCTCTTTTGTTTTCTGTATTGAATGGATCCAACTCCGGAATCTCCATTACGGACGACAAAGGCGTTTTTATATTTGTCAACGAAGAATTTTGTCGCATCCTTGGATGTTCGCGATCGGAATTATTGGGGAAAAACTTTATCAATTGTATTCCTGAAGCCTTCCAAAAACAAGCTCTTGCCGATCATCAGGATTTCATCAAAACCGGCATCGAAAAGCCCGTCTTCTGGCAGACCACCAGAAAAGACGGTGCGCATATCGATTTGTCGGAGACGGTTCAGTTGCTGGTGCAACCTGATGGTCAGCGGCTCAAAATGTCCACGATCACGGACTTGACTGAAAAAAATAAGGCGGAAGAGACCATTTTTCGGGAGAGAAATTTGCTCAGAACCCTCATCGACATCATCCCTGATAATATTTTTGTCAAGGACAGGGATTCCCGCCATTTGATCAACAACAAAGCCAACTTGGAACTGATCGGTGCAAAATCCGAAAAAGATACGATAGGCAAAACGATCGCTGAGTTTGTGAATGCAGCGGATGCTCAAAAATTCCTTGAGGACGATCGAAAGGTAATTGAATCCGAAATAGGCCTCTTTAACCAGGAAGAAACCATTCTCAACAAAAATGGAAGCCTAAAAACCCTCTTGACTACCAAAATCCCCTTACGGGACAAATCAGGTTGGGTGATCGGATTGGTTGGAATAAGCAGAGACATCAGCGTCATTAAAAAAAGGGAGCAGGAATTGAAATTGATGGAATCGGTCATCACCAATTCCACTGACTCAGTCATCATTACGGAATCCAATCTCCTAGATGCCCCCGGGCCAAAAATCATTTATGTAAACAATGCCTTTACAAGGCTAACAGGTTATGGCTCTGAAGAGGTCATGGGTAGAAACCCAAGATTTTTGCAAGGACCCAATTCTGATTTTTCCGCTCTGGGGCTTTTGGGAGTAGCTTTGAGAAGAAAAGAACCTTTTGAAATTGAAACGATCAACTATAAAAAAGGCGGAGAGGAATTTTGGGTCAACATATCAGTAACTCCCCTAAAGGACGAAGGTGGGACACTTACCCATTTTTTAGCCATCCAAAGGGACATCACCGAAAGGAAATTAAGCGAAGCTGCCCTCATCGCCAAAACAAAATTATTAAAAGGCATTGCAGTGGTCATCGAAACCTTGATGGATTTTGACGACTGGGAGAAGGCGGTTTCCAATTGCCTGAAAATCATGGGTGAAACTGTGGACGCCGATCGTGCTTATTTTATCAAAAACTACCGGGATCCCCTGACCAATCGCCTGATGGCAAATCAGGAATTGGAATGGACCAACGGCAAGGTTTCGATACAAATCGACAACCCCCATTACAAAGCGATTGAATTGGAGGAGCATCCCCTATTTTTAGAGGCTATCAATCACAAAAAGCCTTTTGCATACTTAACCAAGGATCTGGATGATCCCACCAAAAAGATTTTGGAAGAACAGGACATCCTTTCCACATTGCAGGTGCCGATTTTCATTGAGAATGATTTTTATGGCTATATCGGCTTTGATGATTGTACAAAGGGAAGAATTTGGAATGCAGACGAAATCTCCTTCCTTCAATCTCTGACCACCAATCTAGCGGTCGCCATGGAAAGAAAGGACAATTTGGACACCATCAAACGAAATCTGCAAGAGAAAAACACCATTTTGGAATCCATCGGAGATGCTTTTTTTGCCGTGAACAAAAAAGGGGAAGTGACCTACATGAACCATACTTCCAGAAAATTGCTGAAGTTGGAAAAGGAGGAGATTTTGGGAGCAAATCTTTGGGAAACCTACAGGGACTTAAAAGAATCAGCTTTTTATTCCAATTACCATAAGGCAATAAAAACCATGAAACCTGTTCACTTTGATGAATACAATCCCGCTTTGGATATTTGGTTTGGGGTGAGTGCTTTCCCCTCTTCAAGTGGGCTATCGGTATATTTCAGGGACATCACGGAAAAAAGAAGAAAAGAAGAAGAAATCGCGATTTACAACCAGAGGTTTGAAAAATTATCCAAAGCCACCAATGATGCCATTTGGGACTGGGACATCCCTTCCAACGCACTGTTTTGGGGCGAAGGATTTAAAATTCTTTTTGGATTTGATATAATAAATGAAAAGCCAACCTGGGAGAAATGGGAAAAGCAATTGCATGAAATCGACCACCAGAAAGTCATTGGAAACCTCGCCCGGGTTTTTGGAGATCCCAAAGAGCATTACTTTGAAAATGAATACCGACTGCAGAAATCAGATGGGAGTTATGCGTATGTTATTGACCGGGGGTCTATAATTAGGAATTCCAAAGGGAAGCCTGTCAGAATGATCGGTGCCATCCAGGACATTACCCACCGGAAGGAATATGAAGGTTCCCTTCAGAACCTCAATACCGAACTGCTGAAAAGCAACAAAGACCTTTCCATTTCTAATCAAGAGTTGGAGCAATTTGCCTATGTCGCATCCCATGATTTGCAAGAGCCCTTAAGAATGATCACCAGTTTCCTCACCCAGATCGAGCGAAAATATGGGGCTATCCTTGATGAAAAAGGTAAAAAATACATTCATTTTGCTGTAGATGGTGCACAAAGGATGCGCGAAATCATTCTGGAACTTTTGGAATTTTCCAGGGTGGGAAGACCGGACGGTGCAAAAGAACCAATAGACACTACCCTACTCATACAGGAGGTTTTGCTTTACAACCGAAAGCTCATTACGGGAAAAAAAGCTAAGATTGTATTTTCGAATCTTCCAGAAATTTATGGCTTCAAAAACCCTCTCCAATTGCTGTTTCAAAACCTGATTACCAATGCGGTCAAATATCAAAAGGAAGGTCAAAAACCCCTAATTACCATCGAAGGTAAAGAAATGGAAACACATTGGGAGTTTAGCGTCCAAGACAATGGGATAGGGATCAATGCAGAATACTTTGACAAAATCTTCATTATTTTCCAAAGGCTTCACCAAAAAGATGAATACTCTGGTTCTGGCATGGGGCTCGCTATCTGCAAAAAAATTATTGAAAACCATAATGGAAAGATCTGGGTCAGCTCTGTTGAAGGCGAAGGAAGTTCCTTTCATTTTACCTTGGGAAAACAATGATTCCCGATCGATTTTGGATGCTGCAAATGAATGCGTTTTAATTTTCCAGTAAAAAGAATGAGGAATGTCTACAAGATTTAAGATCAAGTTCCCACCGGCCTTATTGGGAGGAATGGTTTTTATGTCAGTTTTGATCCTGACGCAGTATTTTTCTTACATGCAGTTTGAGACCCAAATCGCCTTCGAAAAACAATTGGCCAAAGACCAAGCCATCCTGATCCAAAAGCAAATTTCCTCAAGCCTGAATTACAGCCAATCTGCCACCAAAATCCTTGCCTTCCTTGAAGAAAACATTGGGATTGGCGATAATTTCGATTCCATTGCCAAGGATATCCTGACACAAACAGAAGGGATTGATGCCTTGCAATTGGTGGAAGGTGGCGTGATCAAATATGTTTATCCCCTTAATGGAAACGAACCAGTGATTGGATATGATATTCTTGAACAGAAAAAACTAATCAAAGAGGCCCTCATAGCAAAAGAAATTAAAACCCTCTATTTTGCAGGCCCCTTTGAGTTGAAACAAGGAGGCATTGGAATCGTAGGCAGACAGCCAATCTTCAAGAGTGGAGAATTCTGGGGATTTGCAGCAGTGATAATCCATTTGGATACTTTTTTGAAACAGGCGGGAATCGACAAGACAGCCGATAATCCATTTTACATCGGGCTTTCCAAAATCAATCCGGAAACCAATATCGAAGAATACTTTTTCAACAGCAGCCAAGAATCCTATGAAGGTGGAATCGTAAACCTCAATCTGCCCGAAGGAGATTGGAATTTAATTGTCCAATTGAAAAAATCCACAGCCTTCAGAGACATCCTACCGCTTATCGGATTAAGAATGATTTTATCCTGTTTTTTGGGATATATCGTCTTTAACCTCGCCAAACAACCCGAAGTACTCGGCAAAAAAGTAGACGAACAATCCAAACAATTAAAGGAAAGTATCGAAAGATTTCAATTTGCGACCAAAGCTACCTCTGACGCCATTTGGGACAGGGATTTTACTACGAACAAGGTTTACAGATCTGAAACTTTCAGCAAGCTTTTTGGGCATGAAGTCAATGAATTGACTTCCAATGATGCATTCTGGCAAGCACATATTCATCCCGAAGATCTTGAATGGGTAAACTCCAAAATGAATGGGTTTCTTTCAGGAACCACGGAATATTGGGAGCTGGAATTTCGGTTCCGTAAAAAAAATGGTGAGTATGCTTTTGTGGTGGATAAGGGACTCATTATCAGGAATGAAAAGGGCGAACCCATCAGGGTGACGGGAGCAACTCAAGACATCACTTCCCGGAAAACATCTGAGCAAGCGCTGGAAAAAGAAAAGGAATTCCTCCGGTATATGATGGAAAATCTTTCCGAAGGGATCATTGCAGCTGATGAAAAAGGGGATTTAATACTGTTCAACAAAGCTGCCAGAAATCTCCATGGCCTTGGCGAGGAAGAAATTTTGACAGAAAACTGGAGCAACCATTACCGCCTCTATCATCCTGATGGTAAAAGGCTCCTGAAAACAGAAGAGATAGTCTTATTCAAAGCATTGAATGGGGAGAAGATAAAAGACCAGGAAATGATGATCGCTCCAAAAAACCTTCCCAAACGGATCGTGCTTTGTTCGGGAGAAGAGATCAAAACGACAGATGGGCGAAAATTGGGCGCTGTAGTGGTCATGAAAGACATTACTGATTCCAGAGCCTCCGAAAAAGCACTGTATCAGATGAGCGATCAACTCATCAAAAGGGCAAAGGCATTGGAATCTTCAAATGCCGAATTGGAGCAATTCGCCTATGTAGCTTCCCATGATTTACAGGAGCCTTTGCGGATGATTTCAAGTTTTCTGAGCATTTTGGAGAAAAAATACCATCCTATTTTGGATGAAAAAGGCAAGAAATACATTCACTTTGCCGTAGATGGTGCCCAAAGAATGAGAAAAATTATCTTGGATCTCTTGGAGTACAGTAGGGCCGGGAATGTGGGAAACAAAGAAGTGATTGATACCAAATTGATGGTAGAAGATATTTTGCTTTTGGAAAGACGTTTGATTTCACAATCAAATGCAACAATCAAGATCAGCAATTTGCCGAAGATAAATGCTTCAAAGGCACCCCTTCAGCAACTCTTTCAGAATCTGATTGAAAATGCATTGAAATACAAGCGGGAAATGGAATCGACTGAAATCAGCATTCATGGTACGGAGGACAGAACCCATTGGATTTTCAGCGTAACGGACAATGGATTGGGCATTAAAAAAGAGTTTAAGGAAAAAATCTTCACCATTTTTCACCGCCTTCACCAAAAGGAGGAGATTCAGGGCTCAGGGATTGGTTTGGCCATTTGCAAAAAAATCGTAGAAAACCACGGTGGAAAAATTTGGGTAGAATCTGAGGAGGGAAAAGGAAGCAGTTTTTATTTTAATATCGCAAAAAATATTGAAACTATTTAAGTATTATTGGGTATGAAACAGGTTCAAATATTATTGGTGGAGGACAATGAAGGAGATATCTTGTTGACGATGGAGGCGTTGGAAGAGGCAAAAATCATCAATAAAATCAGTGTGGTAAGGGATGGAAAAAAAGCCATGGAATTTTTGATGAAAGAAGGGGAATACAAAAACGAAACCACGCCTGATCTTATTCTATTGGACATCAATCTTCCTAGGAAAAATGGGCATGAGGTCTTGAAATTTATCAAGCAGGAGGAATCTCTCAAGCAAATCCCTGTGATCATGTTGACGACTTCCTCTTCTGAAAATGACATTCTTTCCTCCTATAAAAATTATGCGAATTGTTTCATCACCAAACCCGTAGACATGGATGACTTCATAAAAGTGGTCACTGAAATTGAAAGTTTTTTCGTGAGTATCGTGAGGCTTCCCCCCAATAAAAATTAGCGTATGTTTAGAGATAGCAGGAGTTATACCATTTTGGTCATCGATGACAACAGTGGAGATAGATTGTTGATTGAAACCTATTTGGAGGAAGCGATAAAGGCCCCAAAAATAGTGGAAGCCAAAAATTTTGCGGAAGCCAATCTAATTTTGACCCAATCGCCCAAATACTTCGATACGGTCTTACTGGATCTTTCCCTTCCTGACAAGAGCGGTGAAAATTTGATCATGGAGATTTTAAGAATCGCAGCAAACATCCCCGTAATCGTTTTGACAGGCTATTCGGACATGGCATTTGGGAGAAAGTCTCTCTCTTTGGGGATTTCCGATTATTTATTGAAGGATGATCTGAATGCCACCAACCTATTCAAAAGCATTATTTATGGAATAGAGCGAAATGCCGCATCCCAAAGGATTTATGATTCTGAAAAACGCTACAAGGAATTGTTCCATTTGAGCCCCATTCCGATGTGGGTTTATGAGATGGGTAATTTGGGCTTTTTGGATGTGAACCAGGCCGCCATCAAGCATTATGGCTATTCAAAAGAAGAATTTTTGTCCATGACCATCCGCGACATCAGACAAAAGGAAGAAAACAACTTTTTGGACAATGCGATAGAAACCTCTACTTCAGATGGTGAAATCAACCACCTTGGTATCTTCAGGCACCTTAAGAAAAATCAGGAAATAATCGATGTAGAAATCAGCTCAAACATATTGGATTTCAATGGATTGAAGGCAAAACTGGTCCTTGCCAACGATGTCACCCAAAGAAGACGCTATATTGAGGCCATCGAAGAGCAAAACGTCAAGTTAAAGGAAATCAGCTGGATTCAATCCCATGTCGTTCGGGCTCCATTGGCCAGGATGATGGGACTCATCAATATGCTTACAGAGGACGATGATTTTTCGGATTCGGAAAAAAAGATCTTCATCAACCACATCATCGAATCAGGCCATGAACTGGACAAGATCATTCGGAATATCTCCAATAAAACAGAAAACATCAATATCCCCGAAAAATGAAATATGAAGTTTTGATCATTGATGATGAGGATTTGATTCTAACATTAGTCAGGAAGCTTATAATCAAAAGCAAAATCCACCCATCCCCTTTGCTGTTTACAACTGTAAATGAAGCATTGGAATACATCCAAGTGGAAAAAACCCAAGACCTTTGCTCACTGGTCTTACTGGATATTCACCTGCCTGATTTTAATGCCTGGGATTTTCTGACTGCCTTGGAAAATTTTCATCCCCACTCCCCCATTTACGTCGTGATGATCACATCTTCCATCAATCTCTCAGACAGGAAAAAAGCGGAAAAATTCCGACAAGTGATCGGATATTTGGAAAAACCACTGTTGTTGGCAGATATGGAATCCATAAAGCAACTGGAACCTCTGTCAAAATTTTTTTAACCCGTGTTATGTCGGGTTTTTACCCATGTTAAGCATTAACATTTTATAACAGCCTGAAATTGCTTCACAAGCAGTTCATTGTCCCCTGGTTTTGTCCCATATCGGTGAGACGGCTTATTCTCTCAATAGTCTGATTTTTTTGCAGTGTCAATCCCACTGGGAAAAAGAATGCATGTTTCGGGTTCAATTGTGCTTCAATTTGCAGGTTCAAATACTCCTTGCGAAACAGTAGCAGGAGGATTGATATCAAAGGGCTCTGAGGAAGACTGTGGAACGGGCGCATTGGAAAACAGTCTAAGATCCAAATTGTCGATTTCATTCACATTCAAGATTTTTACGCTGACAATAGGAAGATCCGAAGAAGATCCGCCGGTCCTTGCCCTTACATCCACTACCTCGAGAGCAACCATTCCCAGGTTTGCTCCTTTGAGATTCCCCTCGAGTGGCGAGTAATTGATGCTGATATCACTATCATAAACCACCGCCAATACTTTTTGCCCGATAAGCATTTTCAATCCAGTTGCCCTAAGTGGCGTAACATCGGGGATTTCATCCAAATGGATTTCTCGGTCATCATCCACGTTTGGCGCTCCCAATCCTGGACCAGGAGTCAGATAATTCCTGGCACCATTGTTCGTTGGTCCTGCATTTCTCCATCTATTGGGGATATTTTTCAAAGCAAACCAACCCTCATCTCCTACCTGTCCAGTGAAGAGATCAATGGTATTCCCAAGATTGTCCTGAAAATACTTTAATGGGGTACGCAAGCCAACTGTTGCCAGCTGATCATTGACATCCACCTCAGTGAAATTGTTGGGTTCATTTCCATTGTCGATGCTGTCCTCATCGATCACCAAGAGTACTGCATAACCTTCTCCTGGATTGATGGTGTCATTTTCAGTATCTGATAGACATGATCCTAAGATCATGACGATCAGTAGGTTGAAAAATAAAATTCCTTTGGTTTTCATGATGCTTGGCCATTATTGGTGTGAAAAATAAAATGGATTCAAATGGAAAAAAAATTTACCAATAAATGTGCCAAGAATTCAATTGTGCTTCTGGTGTTTTTGTAAATAAGCACTTGGAGAGAGCCCCAGAATATTTCTAAACTGTCTGTTGAAATTGGAAAGGTTGTTAAATCCTGATTCATAACCCACTTCCGAAATATTCAGCTTCTGTTCCAAAAGCAATTTACATGCATATCCGATTCGGATTTCATTCAGGAATTTCGAATAATTTTTCTTGGTGGCTTTCTTGAAAAACCTGCAAAATGCGGTGGGGTTGAGGTTCGAAATATCGGCCACCTCCTCTAAGGTGATGTTTTTCCGAAAATTGTTGAAGGTATAGGAATAAACCCTGTCGATTCTGGTATCACCCAAATTTTCGCCGGGATTGATAAATCCTTTGGTGCTCAAAAGGGAGTACTCGCTTTCTTCCACCAACATTTGTAAAAGTTCTAGAAACAGCTTTAGCCGAATAAAACCGGATTCACGGTGGATACCAAGCATCAACTCCCTTGCGGATTCCGCAACCTTGGGAGAAAACACGATCCCCTGCCCTGCCCGTTGAAAAAGCTCCGCGATTTCCTTCATCTCAGGAATCTCCAAAAATTCCTTTCCAGCAAATTCTTTTTTGAAATGGATGGTGATCGCCTCGGCTTTCAATTCACTTCCCTTTTCAAAATAGGCCTGATCATTTTGCCAAAGATGCGGCAAGTCTTCTCCGATCAATACCAGTTCACCAGGGGAAAAAGGTTGGATGCTATCCCCGATAAACCGGGTCCCAGAGCTTTTGCTAATATACACCAGCTCCATTTCGGGATGGTAATGCCAGATGTCCAGAAAATACGGAAATGAATGGATAACCGAAGTAAAGGATTTGTCAAATGGGTTTCTTCTCTCTAATAATTTGGCCTTCATTCCCTAAATTTTAGCTAATTTTTTTAAAAAGAAAACATAAAAGATAAAATAATATGTAAATCGAATAATAAGAAGGTAGTAATTGAAAAGCATATTTGACAATTTGCAAGATGAGCATATGTATTACCCACCACACCGTCAAAGACATACGGTTTCCCACCAGCCTTGAAAAGCATGGGTCAGATGCCATGAACACTGATCCCGATTATTCGGCAGCTTATATCATATTGTACACCGATCATCCCGGTCTTGAAGGTCATGGCTTGACATTCACCATTGGCCGGGGAAATGAAATCTGCTGTGCTGCCCTGGAGGCCATGGTGCATCAGGTCATCGGCAAAAAACTGGAAGACATCGTTTCTGAATTCGGGAAATTCTGGAAACAACTGACCGGTGACAGCCAAATCCGATGGCTGGGACCTGAAAAAGGGGTCGTACACTTGGCCGCCGGTGCTTTGGTCAATGCAGTTTGGGACCTCTATGCAAAGTCAGAGAGAAAACCCCTCTGGAAATTATTGGCAGACATGTCTCCCGAGCAAATGGTCAAATGCATCGATTTTAGTTATATCACAGATGTAATGCCGCCCGAAACTGCCTTGAAGATCCTTAAGGCCCAAGAAAAAACAAAAAAGGAAAGGATTCGGTACTTGGAAGAAAATGGATATCCGGCCTACACCACTTCCACGGGTTGGCTGGGCTATTCGGACGAAAAAATCAGAATGCTCTGCAAAGAAGCGGTACAGGAAGGTTGGACCCATTTCAAAATGAAAGTGGGCGCTGACCTTCAGGATGACCTCCGAAGAGCAGCCATCATCCGAAAAGAAATCGGCCCCGAAAGGCAGTTGATGATGGATGCCAACCAAAAGTGGGAAATCCAGGAAAGCATAGACAACATGAAAGAACTGGCACGTTTCAATCCCTTATGGATCGAAGAACCCACAAGTCCAGACGATATTCTCGGGCATGCCACCATCGCCCGTGCCGTGGCCCCCATAAAAGTGGCCACTGGGGAACATTGCCAAAACAGGGTTGTCTTCAAGCAACTGATGCAGGCGAATGCATTGGGGATTTGCCAAATCGATAGTTGCCGTGTCGGGGGTGTGAATGAAAACCTGGCCATCATGCTGATGGCACACAAATTCGGGATTCCTGTTTGCCCGCATGCAGGTGGCGTAGGCTTATGTGAATATGTCCAACACCTTTCCATGGTGGATTTTGTGTGCATCAGCGGAAGCATGGAAGGAAGAGTGATCGAATATGTGGATCACCTCCACGAACATTTCATCGATCCTGTGGTGATCCAAAAAGGAAGGTACATGACGCCAACTTTACCCGGCTACAGCATTGAAATGAAAAAGACCTCTTTGGAAGAATATGATTTTGATACAGGACCGGTTTGGAAGACCGCCAAGAAATGATGAATTTTAATCTACAGAGAAAATCAAAGCCTCAAGGAAAAATCGTGTGACTATTCCCCATCTGTTTTAAAATGCAAGCTTGGAAATAAGTCATTCGGTCCAACCGGAAAAAACCTTACCCAAAAATAGTCCTTCAACATGACAAAAAAATCAATCCTCGTGACCGGGGGAGCCAGTGGAATCGGCTTGGCCATCACCACCCGTTTCGCAGAAAACCACCACCAAGTTTACTTTATCGATTACAATACAGGTATCGGTTTGGCTGTTGAGGAGCAATTTAAATCCAAGGGTCAAAATGTGGTTTTTATACAGGGGGATGTATCTGATTCCGAACAGATGCAGGAAGTCATTTCAAAAATCCCCGGTAAAATAGACGTATTGGTCAACAATGCCGGAATCTCCCATATAGGCTCCATTGAAAAGACCTCGGAGGAAGACTTTGACCGCCTGTATAAAGTCAATGTCAAAGGCGTCTTCAACTGTACGGCTGCGGCAATCCCAAAACTGAGGGAAAACGGTGGTGGAGCCATCATCAATATGTGTTCTGTTGCCGCGACGATGGGTTTGCAAG
Organism: Rhodonellum psychrophilum GCM71 = DSM 17998; assembly: GCF_000381545.1. Taxonomy (GTDB): domain Bacteria; phylum Bacteroidota; class Bacteroidia; order Cytophagales; family Cyclobacteriaceae; genus Rhodonellum; species Rhodonellum psychrophilum. Next base: position 136,877 of record NZ_KB906681.1, read on the forward strand.
ACCGCTTTGCCTATTCCATGACCAAGGGCGCGGTGCTTTCCATGACCTTGTCCATTGCAAGGGATTATGTGGACCAAGGCATCCGCTGCAACTGCATCTCTCCAGGCAGAGTCCATACACCGTTTGTGGATGGATTTTTAGCAAAAAACTATCCGGGAAAAGAATCCGAAATGTTTGAAAAACTTGCCGCAAGCCAACCGATCGGAAGGATGGGGCAACCAGCCGAAATCGCAGCCTTGGTCTATTACCTTGCCTCCGACGAAGCTTCTTTCATTACCGGAAGCAATTTTCCGATTGATGGGGGATTTCTGGGATTGAAAATGTAAGTGTGAAAATGAGGTCACAGGGATATTAAGAGGAAGGAAGCATCCGCGGATTTCGAAAAAGATAAATTTTTGGAGAGCTTCTGAATCAAAAACAAGCCTTTGGGAAGAGATTTGAGACAGCGCCAAACAAATCATTCAGGGTTTTATCAATCAATATTCAAGTCTGAATCCAGTCCAATATCGACTTTATTCCCCAATCACTGCCTCTTTTTTCAACCTTAATTGTACAATATTTCTAATCAAAAAATTAACTTATCCATATAAAAACATGAAACTAATTAGATTCGGAGCGTTTGGAAAAGAACAGCCTGGTATTGAAACCCCAGACGGAAAATGGTTGGATTGCAGTCCTTTTGGTGAGGATTGGTCCGAGGAATTTTTTGGGGAAAATGGTCTGGAAAGACTTCAATCTTGGCTTGTATCAGAAATAGATAACTTAAAAGAAATCAGCAAAAAAACCAGATTAGGATCTCCGATCAAAAGGCCATCCAAAATCATCTGCGTGGGGCTGAATTATTCCCTCCATGCCAAAGAAAGCGGGATGGCTGTTCCCGAGATCCCCATCATCTTCATGAAAGCAAGCTCCTCTCTTTGCGGCCCTTTTGACGAAGTGGTCATTCCAAAAAACTCCCAAAAAACCGACTGGGAAGTGGAACTTGCCGTGGTCATCGGCAAGAAGGCAAATTACGTGAGCAAGGAAGAGGCCATGGAATACGTTGCCGGCTATTGTGTCCACAACGATGTCAGTGAAAGGGATTTTCAACTCCATCACGGAGGACAGTGGGTAAAAGGAAAAAGTGCGGATACCTTCGCACCCCTTGGCCCCTATTTGGTCACCAAGGATGAAATCAAAGATCCACATAAGCTTAGACTTTGGCTAACCGTAAATGGGGAATCGCTTCAGGACAGCAATACGGCTGATTTGGTTTTTGACATCCCCACCCTGGTTTCCCATATCAGCCAATACATGAGTTTACTTCCCGGGGATGTGATCTCCACCGGAACACCCTCCGGCGTCGGCATGGGCTTAAAACCACCAAGGTATCTGAAAGAAGGAGACATCGTGGAATTGGGAATCGAAGGCTTGGGAGTAGCCAAGCAAAAAGCCGTTAATTACAAAGCCTGATCTCAAATAGACAAGGGGAAATTTGTGAGTAAAAAGTCAAATTGAGCATTGGGACAATTCAACCCGAAAGATGCAATCAGTTTCCGAATAGGGTTGAAACTGCGAAAAAAACAGACTGATTGGAGAAAAGGGAGAATCCTGATGGAAAAATAGAAATTCTGGAAAAATGAAATTGCCAAAATGAATAAGGCATTTCATTCTTCCATTTTCCCAACTTCTTCCCTACCCTTTTCTCTATCCTTTCTCTACCTTTTCTCTACCCCTTTCACTACCTATATTCCAATCGGGAAATCATGAAAATCGACGCCCATCAGCATTTCTGGAAATACGATCCGATACGGGATGCGTGGATCGACGACAAGATGAATGCCATCCAAAGAGACTTTATGCCCGAGGACCTTCAACCAGAATTGGAAAATAATGGTCTGGCAGGATGCATTGCTGTTCAGGCAACCGAATCGAAGGCAGAAACCAGGTTCCTATTGGATTTGGCAGAGAGGCATAGTTGGGTCAAAAAAGTTGTGGGCTGGATTGACTTGCGCTCAAGCAAAATAGAGATTGAACTTGAAGCGTATTCGCCTGAGGTGAAATTGGCGGGTTTCCGTAAAATCCTCCAAAGCCTTCCCCCCGAAGAAATGGAGGATAGGGCATTGCTTAAGGGAATTGGACATTTGGAGAAATATGGATACACCTACGATATTCTGATTTATCCAAAGCATTTGGAAGCGGCCTATCATTTGGTCAAGAAATTTCCCAATCAAGCGTTTGTCTTGGATCATTTGGCAAAACCGGACATCAAAAATGGGGAATTCAAAATTTGGAACAAGGGAATCAAACAGTTGGCAAGTTTGCCAAATGTCAGTTGCAAGGTTTCGGGAATGGTTACCGAAGCCGATTGGGAGAATTGGCAGAAGGAGGATTTCAAGCCTTATCTCGATGCCGTCGCGGAATCTTTTGGAGTTGAAAGAATGATGTACGGATCGGATTGGCCGGTTTGTCTATTGGCGGGAAGCTATACTCAAGTACACGACTTGGCGATGGATTATTTCCAGAAATTCAGCCCTGCGGAACAACAAATGGTTTTTGGGGAAAATGCCTGCCGGTTTTATGGGGTTTAGAAAGGAAAGATAAGGAATCGCATAAATAGACACTGGAAAAGACAGCATGCAGGATTCCATTCGTTTGAAATATGGAGTGCTTCCATGATTGCACCATTGGACAAAAAACTGTTTAAATTAACATCAAAATAAAATTTTTAAACCAAATGAACCTACATCTAGAAAAAAAAGTCTATCTGATCAGCGGAGGTGCCAAAGGAATTGGTGCAGCCATCACGCGAACATTGGCGAAAGAAGGGGCATTTCCAGTCATTATCGATCCATCAGAAGAAGAAGGGCAAGCGTTGGTGCTTGAACTTCAGTCAATGGGTCTAAAGTCCCTCCACATCTGCCAGCGACTCACAGACGCGGAGACCTGTCAATCCGTTGTAAACGAAGCGATTGATTACTTTGGGAGAATTGACGGTGTGGTCAACAATGCCGGAGCCAATGATGGCGTGGGTTTGGAAAAAGGTACACCAAAGGCTTTTTTGGAATCAGTCGAAAAAAATCTGCTACATTATTATGCATTGGTCCACTATGCTCTACCTGAATTGATCAAATCCAAAGGAAGCATTGTCAATATCAGTAGCAAAACTGCCATTACTGGCCAAGGAAATACATCGGGCTATACTGCCGCCAAAGGTGCCCAACTCTCCCTGACCCGGGAATGGGCAGTGGAATTGTTGCCCTACGGCATCAGGGTCAATGCAGTGGTCCCCGCAGAGGTGTTGACCCCACTTTATCAAAACTGGTTGAATACTTTCGAGGATCCCAACCAAAAACTGGACGACATCCAAAGAAAAATACCACTCGGGCGCAGGATGACCACCGCACAGGAAATTGCGGACACGGTTGTCTTTCTGCTTTCAGACCGAACTTCCCATGTCACAGGTCAGCACCTCTTTGTGGATGGGGGGTATACGCATTTGGATCGGGCGATAGAAGGGTAGATTTGGTCCTTCAGAAGGAGGTAGATTTGGTTCCGTTTAGGTGTCCAAATTGGAGAAGCCTGCGGCGTAGATTCCCTTCGTTCCTTCGGGGTAGATGCCTTCGGCGTAGAAAGGGTTCTGCTTCAGTTGATGGATTGAATTGGGGATTCGATTCGCAAAAACATTCAAACAAAAAAATTGAATTGCATAACTTA
>NZ_KB906681.1:141608-200777 GCF_000381545.1 Rhodonellum psychrophilum GCM71 = DSM 17998
CTTATGGAATCAAAATCTACGCGCGTAGTGCAATCTACGCCGCAGGCAATCTACCCTCTACCCCTTTTGAAGGGTAGATTTGGTTCTGATTAGGTGTCCAAATTGGAGAAGCCTGCGGCGTAGATTCCCTTCGTTCCTTCGGGGTAGATGCCTTCGGCGTAGAAAGGGTTATGCTGCAGTTGATGGATTGAATTGGGGATTCGATTCGCAAAAACATTCAAACAAAAAAATTGGATTGCATAACTTATGGAATCAAAATCTACGCGCATAGCGCAATCGACGCCGAAGGCATTCTACCCTCTACTTTATCAATTTAAAACAACGCCATTGAATCCAAACGACTGCCTTATGCTAAATATGTCTACGCGCATAGCGCAATCTACGCCGCAGGCAATCTACCTTCTACATTCTAAATTCAAACAATGCCATTGAATCCACACGACTTCCTTATTGAAAAATGACAAAAAAACCACTCGTCCCAAAATCCCTCCTTGTCCCTTTTATCCTGATCACTTCTCTTTTTGCCCTGTGGGGATTTGCGAACGACATCACGAACCCGATGGTAGCCACTTTTAAACGGGTTTTGGAATTGAACAATGTTCAAGCATCTTGGGTGCAGATGGCATTTTATGGGGGTTATTTTACCATGGCTTTGCCGGCAGCGATTTTTGTGAAGCGCTATACCTACAAAAAAGGGGTGATTTTCGGCTTGAGTCTTTATGCTTTTGGGGCACTCCTCTTCTACCCAGCCGCAGCTTGGGAAAGCTATTTCTTTTTTCTCATTGCATTGTATATCCTCACCTTCGGACTTGCCTTCTTGGAGACCACTTCCAATCCCTATATCCTTTCTATGGGATCGGAAGAAACCGCTACCCAAAGATTGAACTTTGCCCAAGCCTTTAATCCTATGGGCGCACTGGCTGGATTATTCGTTGCCAAGGAATTTATCCTCGACGCTTTGGAATCCAACAACAGGAGTTCTGATGGCAGTTTGCTCTACGACTCCCTGGATGTTTCCGCCAAGGCAATTGTCCGCAGCAATGATCTGATGGTCATCCGAGATCCTTACGTGCTGTTGGGAATATTCGTGATCTTTATGATCGTTCTGATCTTGTTGGTCAAAATGCCTGAAAGCAAGGAGAAAAACGGGAATTTAGACTTTTTGCCTTCCATGAAACGGTTATGGACGAATCCCCATTTTGTGGAAGGAGTAATTGCCCAGATGTTTTATGTAGGCGCTCAAATCATGTGCTGGACCTATATCTATCAATATGCCGAAGTCTTGGGAATAGAGAATGCCGATGCCGTAAATTACGCTTACGCTGCATTGATTGTCTTTTTGACAGGAAGATGGATCTGCACGTATCTTTTGAGATTCATCTCTTCAGAAAAACTCCTTTACTACTTTTCCATTCTGGCCATGATCCTTGTCTTGGGAACAATGTTTATACAAGGCATGGCAGGATTGTACTGCTTGGTGGGCGTTTCCTTTGCGATGTCACTGATGTTTCCGACGATTTATGGAATCGCTTTGGAAGGTCTGGGGGAAGACGCAAAATACGGCGCAGCATTCTTGGTGATGGCGATCGTGGGCGGTGCCATCATGCCGACGCTTCAGGGAATGATCTTGGATATCGGAGGGACAGGTTATGCCGATACCTTCATCCTTGGCGTTCCGGAAGTCAATTTCTCCTTTATCCTTCCCTTGCTTTGCTTTGCAGTTGTGGGTGTCTTTGCGTTCAGAAGGATTTGAAAAGGGGGAAATCAAGCCACGATAAAAATCCCCCATTCAAAACCTATATTATCCCCCTGCCAAAATCCCGCCGTCAATGGTGTAGGAACTGCCAGTGATCCAACTCGCATCCTCTGAGGAAAGGAAAAGGACCAATTTTGCGATGTCCTCAGGGGCACCCAATCTCTTGAGCAAGGTGGCTTTTCCGGCATTGGCAACGGCCTCTCCGGGATTGGGAAAAGCGACTGCCGAAGCATGGATAAACGGGGTATCCACCGGACCTGGACAAACACTGTTGATCCGGATAGTCGGGCCATAATCCACTGCCAACTGCTTGGCCAATGCCACAAGAGCCGCCTTGGAAGCACAATAAGCGGGGTGATTGGGAAAGGATTTAAAGGCTGCGATAGAGGCATTGACCACTACGGAAGCCGATGGTCTCTTCAGCATTTCCGGCAAAGCATATTTGAGAAGAAAATAGACACTGTCCACATTTGTACGGAAGGTATCGTCCCAGACCTCCGGTGCCAGATCGGTGAGCGAACCCAGACCGAGCATTCCAGCATTCGTGACCACACCATCCAATTGTCCAAAATGCGCTATGGCCAATTCCACCAGATTTTGATTGAAGGCAAGATCTCCCACATCACCTACCAAAAAAATGCATTCCCCATTAAAGGGCAGCAATTCCTCCAAAAGCACCTTGCCTTTGTTTGCATCCCTCCCCGTGACAAGTAGGCTGGCTCCCTCCTTCGCAAAACTTAAGGCAATGGCCTTGCCCATGCCACTTGTGGCTCCGGTGATGATAAATGTCTTGTGAAGAAGTTTCAATTGCTTTTGAATTTTGGTAAAACCTGAGAAATAATATCCAATACAAATATGTGGAAATTGGGATTTTAATTGTCCACTCCCCCTGGTTTTCTTTCATCCTCCTGGTGATCATCCTCTGTGGCATGTAGTGGAAGGATTTAAAAAACAAAGCATTTGCACACTGCAAAGTTTTCAATAGCGCTTTCCCATGGCCCGCCATCAACTAACTTCATTGTATTAAAGTCAATTCTGCAATATTCCCGAATATTATTGATAATCTATTGGTTATGCATGATACAAATTACAATAAGGGAATGCATAACGCTTTTTCTTTTGGAATTTCGTATCTTTGTGACTTCAAAAAAACAAGGAAAAAAAATTAAATGATTTCAGTCGACAATCTCTCTCTCAAATTTGGCAAAAGAACCCTATTTGATGAAGTTAGCCTTAAATTCATCCCCGGAAACTGTTATGGCGTCATCGGTGCCAACGGTGCAGGAAAATCCACCTTTCTGAAGATTCTCTCTGGGGAAATCGACAGTACCAGCGGAGCTGTCAACATCTCTCCCGGCCAAAGAATGGCGGTTTTGAGTCAAAATCACTTTGAATTTGATGAGATAGAGGTATTGAAAACCGTCATCATGGGGCACAAAAAGCTCTACGCCATCTTGGAAGAAAAAGATGCCATCTACATGAAGGAGGATTTTTCCGAAGCAGATGGGATCCGTGCCTCTGAATTGGAAGGTGAATTTGCCGAAATGGATGGTTGGAATGCAGAATCAGATGCTGCCTCCATGCTTTCCGGATTGGGTATATCCGAAAACCTTCACAATCTGAAAATGAAGGAACTTGCCGGAAATCAAAAAGTAAGGGTATTATTGGCCCAAGCCCTATTTGGCAACCCGGACATCCTTATCCTGGATGAACCTACCAATGATCTGGATTCAGAAACCATCAATTGGTTGGAAGATTTCTTGGTGAATTTCAAAAACTTGGTCATCGTGGTTTCCCACGACAGGCATTTTCTGGATGCTGTTTCGACCCATATCGTCGATATTGATTTCTCCAAAATCAGGATCTACTCAGGAAACTATACCTTCTGGTATGAATCTTCCCAATTGGCAGCCAAGCAGAAGACTGACCAAAACAAAAAAGTGGAAGAGAAAAGAAAGGAACTCCTTTCCTTTATCGAACGATTTTCCGCCAACGTGGCCAAATCAAAACAAGCCACTTCCAGAAAGAAAATGCTGGAAAAACTCAACGTGGATGATATCCAGCCTTCCACCCGTAAATATCCGGGCATCATTTTCAAACCTGAAAGAGAAGCCGGTGATCAAATCTTCATGTCTGAAGGATTGGAATTGAAGGATGATGAAAACATCTATTTTACGGATGTCAACCTGATGTTGGAAAAAGGAGATAAGGTAGCCTTCGTCTCCAAAACCAAACAGGCCGTAACCAAATTCTTCCAAACGATCATGGAAGAAATACCGGTTCAAAAAGGCAGTTTCAAATGGGGAGTTACGATCAACAAAGCCTATTTGCCCAACGACAACTCCAAATATTTTGCGACGGATCAAAACCTGATCAATTGGTTGAGCCAATATTCCACCAATCAGGAAGAAGCCTATGTCCGTACTTTCTTGGGCAGGATGCTGTTCACGGGAGAGGATTCACTCAAGAAATCAAGTGTGCTCTCAGGTGGTGAAAAGGTGCGTTGCATGATCTCCAGGATGATGCTCCAGAATCCAAACCTTTTGGTTATGGACGAACCGACCAATCACTTGGACTTGGAATCCATCACCGCATTCAACAATACCATTATCGAATTCAATGGCACCGTGATGATGACCTCCTACGATTATGCCTTTGTGGAATCTTCCGCAAACAGGATCGTGGAATTCACCCCAAAAGGGACCATCGACAAGCGCATGCCTTATGAAGATTACTTGGCGAGTGAAGAAGTAAAAGCGCTCAGGGAAAAAATGTACAGCAAATAAGCAACCCTTCCGTTGTTACTCACAGCTGTCATTGTTTATATTTTCATCACCGTGGCGATAGGTGCCTGGTCGTCAAAACTGGTCAAGAATTCCAATGATTTTGTTTTGGCGGGCAGGCAGCTCCCACTTTTTTTATCTGCATCTGCACTGTTTGCAACTTGGTTTGGTTCGGAAACCATCTTTGGCGCTTCCTCAGAATATCTGGAAAATGGCCTCCAAGGAGTCATTGAAGACCCCTTTGGCGGAGCACTGTGCTTGATCCTTTTTGGGATTTTTTATCTCAAACCCATGTACCGCATGAATGTGCTGACCATCGGGGATGTTTACAAAAGGATCTTTGGCAAAAAAGTGGAGTTTGTCGCTTCCATTTTTATGATCCCAGCCTATTTTGGTTACGTGGCGGCGCAGCTGGTGGCGCTTTCCTTGATATTTTCCAGCATCGCCGACATTTCGATGCTGCAGGGAATCCTTATCAGTGGTGGCATTGTGGTTTTCTACACCTTTCTTGGCGGGATGTGGGCGATTTCGATCACCGACTTCATCCAGACCACATTGATCGTGGTGGGCTTGATATGGGTTGCCGTCATGGTCGCCCAGCAAGCCGGGGGCGTCATGCCCATCCTGGAGTCCGCTCCTGAAGGCAGTTTTCAATTTTTCCCCGATGCCAATCCCATTTCCTGGATCAATTACCTTGGCGCTTGGATGATCATCGGCCTTGGAAGTATCCCCAGCCAGGACATCTACCAAAGGGTGATGTCTGCAAAATCCGAGAAAGTGGCGGTCAGATCCACCTATTTGGCCGGTGGGTTTTATGTGACTTTTGGCCTTCTTCCCTTGTTCATTGCCTTGGGCGCCAAGTACCTGTACCCTGAAATCTACCTGGAAAACAAACAAATGCTGCTGCCAGAGATGGTCCTCAGGCATGGAGGCCTACATGTCCAGATCCTTTTCTTTGGTGCCTTGATCTCCGCGATCATGAGTACCACGAGTTCAGGTCTATTGGCGCCAGCTGCCATCGTATCGGAAAACTTGATCCGGCCCTATTTCGGCGGGAAACTGAAAGACAAACACTTTCTTTGGATTTTGAGATTGAACATTATTGTTGTAGCGATTATTGCCACGCTATTGGCACAATGGAAATCCAATATTTATGAATTGGTAGCGGAAGCCTCCATTCTGATGTTGGTTTCTCTTTTTGTTCCCCTCACGGCGGGTCTCTATTGGAAAAGAGCTTCAGAAATGGGCGCTTTGTTGTCCATCGTGCTGGGAATGATCTCCTATTTGGCATTTTCCACTTTAGAACTGCCTATTTATCCCCATATTGCAGCACTATGCGTCAGTGCATTGTCGATGCTTTGCGGCTCCCTTATTTTCCCCAATAAAACAAATCTTCATGCTTCAATATCCTAAAATCACCCTCCTCAAAGGAAAAGAAATTTCCATCATCAGAAAACACCATTGGATCTTTTCCGGTGCGATCGACAAAAAAGATCCCGATTTGGAAAACGGACAATTGGTCCAGGTTTTCAGTGCCAGAGACCTATTTTTGGGAATCGGACATTACCAAAACGGATCCATCATGGTGCGGATGATCTCATACGAGGAGGCGCCTATTGATCTGGATTTTTGGGAAAAACGAATTGGGTTGGCTTACGCAATGCGACAAAGCTTATTATTGACCAGCAGTCAAGAAACCAATGTGTACCGGCTGATCCATGCCGAAGGCGACGGATTGCCGGGATTGATCATTGATTTTTATAATGGTACTGCTGTGATCCAGGCCCATTCCATTGGGATGGTCCAGCATTTTGATGACCTTACCAATGCCCTTCAAAAAGTGTACGGAGACGGTTTAAAAGCCGTTTATGACAAAAGCGCAGAGACCCTTCCCAAAAACCTTCCGGGAATCCAAAACAAAATGCTCTTCGGGACACCCGAAACCAATCTTGTTCAGGAATACGGTTGTACCTATGCCATCGATTGGGAGCATGGCCAAAAGACAGGTTTTTTTGTTGACCAAAGGGAAAACAGAAAACTTTTCGGCAGCTACGCAAAAGGGAAAAAAGTCCTGAATGCATTCTGCTATTCGGGCGGATTTTCGGTTTCCGCCTTAAATGCGGGCGCAAAAGAAGTGCATTCTGTGGACATTTCTGCCAAAGCGATCGCCCTGACCGAGGAGAATGTGGCCTTAAACCCGGGTTTTGAAGGCACGCACAAAGCCATTGTCGCGGATGTGGTCGAGTACATCCGGGAAATCGACTTGGATTATGACCTCATTGTCTTGGATCCACCGGCATTTGCCAAGAACATCAAATCCCGTCACAATGCCATCAAGGCGTATAAAAAGCTGAATACCGAGACGCTTAAACATATCAAATCAGGGGGGATTTTATTCACCTTTTCCTGTTCACAGGTGATTGACAAACAGCTTTTCGCCAACACGATCACTGCCGCCGCAATCGAATCCGGGAGGAATGTCCGAATCCTCCATTACCTCTCCCAGCCTGCCGACCATCCGATCAATATTTTCCATCAGGAAACCGAGTATTTGAAAGGATTGGTGCTGTTTGTGGAATAGTGGAGTATGAAATCAAATAAAACGGGAATTTTCCATTGTTAACCAATAGGGTGTAATCAAAAATAGTCAACAAAAAATTGATTGTCAGTCAATTACAATATTGAATTGAGTCCGAATTGCATAAAACGGGTTAAACGGTCTGGCATGTACCACCCATAGGTATTCATAAGAAAAATAATCAGTAACCTGACATCCAATTTGTATCCTTTGGGCTTGAGGTTACGATGGAAAGCATAAAGAAACGGCACGGAAAATCCATGCCGTTTTTTTACTTTATAAACCTATTACTTCACATTATACAAATTGTTGAAAAGCATTTTAAAAGTGCCGTGGGACTGGGCCCTAAAGGTAATTTCAGGACTGTAAACAAATAAACTGCCTTTTCCAACCGGTGCCTTAAAAGCAAGTACACCATCCTCAAGATAAGATTGGCCCCAAGCCCATCCACTTTTCAATGGATCCGGTCTATCAAACCAGGCCAAAGGTTCAAGGCCAATTTGTTTTGCTTCAGGCTTCAATTTAAAGACAAGGCTGTTATTGAACATGATATCGGAATAGGGTTTCATACCCCAGTTGGCAGGATTTGAAGTTTCCATCTTCGCTACCATCACACTGCCGGGCACATAATATTTTTCACCTGGCAAATTAGATTCCTTCCCATCCCTGCCGATTTCCATCAAGGCATTTTTCACGGGCAAATCCAAGTGAAAAGCCAGTTGCGCACTGCTTCCCACGGTCAGTACATCTCCGCCATTTTCAAGAAACTTCTTGATTTGTGGGATTGATTTTTCGGGCGTGATTTCACCCAACAAGTGATGGTATTGGGATGGAATTTCCTCAGGAGTGGGCATTCTTCTGGCATAATTGGAAGGCGCTTCTCCATCATTTACGGAAGGAATACCTCCACTGATAAACAAGAGGATATCATATTTTTTATGAAGTTCTCCTGCATCGATATCCTTGGCATACACCACATCAAAATCGAAATGGTATTGTTCCAGCATCCACCTTACCCAACCGGACGGCATGGATCCTCCATAGGTATCAAAAAGCGCGATTCTTTTGGCCTTGACTTTCACCAAGTCTTTCGGACTGTTTTTCATCGCCAAAACAGGAATCCCGAGATTTTCGGTCAATTTCCCAAGGGCGGTTCCACCATTGCTGGGAATATAAAACGAACCCTCAGGCAATCCTTGGAATGCACTTTTGGTCCTGAAAACATCAACTTTTCCCTTGATCAGTTCATTTACCAATACGAAAGCATCATTGATGTGCGCACTGATCATGTATCCTGATTTGGAGGATTCAAACTTGGAAACCGGAATCCCCTGTAATTCTCCATAAGAAAGGGTTTCGAATGGTCCATCAAATGCTTCCATTATCCGATCAAAACCCACACCCATCTGGTAGGCCAAAGTCCAACCCGCGGCATCATACGGTCTGATAGGAGGACCTCCTGGATATTGGAAGTCATTTGGATAATCCTGAGGCTCAAACATGTCAATTACATGGGGACGAAATGCCTGGTCCGTTTTGACTACATAAGCCCCTTTCAAATATTTTTTTCCGTTGACTGTAAAATCTGCCATGGCTTTTTCAATCCTTATCCCTGTTCTGACAAGCGCATTGACAAACTTAACCGCTGTGGCAAAATCTGTCTGATCGGCAGGAATGATGAAACCTCTGGGATCACGCTCCATTGGTGCCAAATAGATACTGTCATAATATTTGGATGGGATCACACCGCCTCTGGCTTCCCTTCTGGTATCTCCGGCGGCTTGTTTTGCCAAGTCTGCTTGATGTGCTTTTTTGATGGCATCGATTTTCCTTGGAAAAGCAGTCCAATAATCCATATTCCCCTTACCAATGGAGCTTTTACCCATTGCATAAATATTGTAAAGCAAATGGTCCTTGTTTCTGGCGGCATAATCCAAAAGCGCAAAATTCAGCGAAACAGAATAATCGATGGATTGCTGAAAGTGCCAGGATTTTTGGGGCATCACCGGAAATGGTGTGTTGCTGTTGGGAATCATTCTGTCTGGCACCAAAGGAATTTCTTCCGGATTTGGTCCGCCGATAATTTCCGTCAGGATTCCGATCATGTTGTGAAAGTGGGTGGTGGTCCGAAGGCCTCCATTGTACCATGTAGAGAAAGAAGATCCATCCATTCGGGTAAATCCAGGCTTATTTTCGGTGATCAAACGGTTGTACATCGCGGCACCAACTGCATCGATACCTGTCACCATCAGCGGATCAAACACATAATTGAAAGGATCCCTGTAAGGAGGTCCGGCCAAAACTGACCCGGCAGGCCCTCTTTGATGATGGTTGTACATGACTTGTGGGATCCATTCGACAAACAATTGGTAGCCCATATTCCGGGATTCCTTCATGTTTTGGATATAAAAATCCCTATTGTTGTCATGGCCGATATATTTCTGGTACAACACAGGCAAATTATTGAGGCTGCGTTTTTCAGGTACTGAATCTTTCATGTACCAATCTCCGATCAATTCATGTCCATCTGGATTTGCGTGCACAAAAAGAATGATTACATCCTCCAAAATCCTTTGTGTTTCGTCGTCCTTTCGGCTCACCATTTGCCAGATGGTTTCTATAAGTTGGTGGGTAGCCACCGTTTCCGTGGAATGCAATCCACCATCTATCCATACAACCGCTTTTCCTTCTTTGGCCATAGCCCTGGCCTCGACCTCACCAAAACCCTCTGCTCTGGCCATCTTGGTTGAGATTTCTTTGTACCGGTCCAGTTTGTTGTGGTTTTCAGGAGAGGTTACGATGAGCATATATTGCTCTCTGCCTTCCTCAGTTTTACCGATCGATTCCAACTTCACCAGATCCGAAGCTGCTGCCACTTTTTTGAAGTAAGCCTCGGTTTGGGTATAGTTGGCCAGATGGTAATCCTTTCCGATTTTAAAACCAAAATGTGATTCCGGTGAAGGAATCCCCTGTCCAAAGGCTAGGGAGTAGGCAAATAAAAAGAAAACTAATATCCTTAATTTCATCATGCTTTTTAATTTCTTTTGGGTGAATAAAAAAGTGGAATACCGAATATCGGCATTCCCCTTCAAAGGATTTTATTTTAGATTTTTGAATCGAACCCCCACTCTACAGTCGCACAATTCCCCCCTTGATTCGTCACAAGAGTTGTCATTGTACTGGGTTATCCTTGTACCATCTGACATGACGACGACAAACTTGAAGAGGAAATAGTCATTCACCCCGATGGTGGCTAAATTTGTTCCGGTGAGAGAAGCCAGCTCAGCAGGAGTAAAACTGTAACTTTTGGGGAAAGAATTCACCTTTTCGAAAAGTTTATCCGTGGCCCTAATCGTGCTGGGCAAAGGAAATTGACGTTCGTTGGGATGAACTTTTGCCAGAGACAAAATGACAGGATAGACAGGTACGTTGTTTTCCCTTTTGTTGAAGCTGACATATACTTCAATTTCAGAAACCGCAGCCCTTCCACTCGCATCATGGAAGTCCAATTCCCATTCAAATTTTTGACTTGTTGCAAAATCAGGGTCCGCCATATTGAAGAAGGATACTTTTGCAGAAGAAAAGGTAGGCAATGCCGAAGCCGCAGCATTCAAGTTGACTTTGGGTGTGGGGGCATATTTAAAGTCCTCCCAATCGTAGTCTACCGTTTTACAGGACAAAGACAGTAAAACCAAAATCCAGGTATAAGAAAGATATTTTTTCATAAATGTTTATAGGTTATTCAGCGGGGAATAAAGATCCGCTGACGTTATGAATTCAGATTAAGATTTATTTTTTCCAGAAAACAGGGACAATTTGTTGATTCCTTTGGAGTTGATCTCTCGTGTCCACTACTGTTTCATTTGAGGTCAATTCCGTTTCCGAGTAATAAAACCTTTCCGGAAAAACATCAAGTGGAGCAATTAGATCCTGCAATTCAGGAAGGCCGGTTCTTCGGTAATCATTGTAGGATTCCACACCGTTGCCATACATTGCAATCCATTTTTGCATCATCACCAACTCCAACTTGCCTTGCGCGGTAGCACTTGCAAAATGTTCGGAAAGTCTGTTTATGAAACCTGTACTTGTCGCAGGAGCAATCGGAAAAGCAGGGGAAAGTTCATTGATTGCCTGAAAATGGGCTGCTACCGCTTGGTTCATCAATAATCCTGCATCCTCACCAGTATTCAAAACCAATGCGGCTTCGGCTCGATAAAATTTAACCATTGCATGGGTAAGCAAAGGCAAGATTCCCGCACCGGATCCATCTCCATTTGCAAACAAGGCAATTTTAAATGAATTTCCAGTTGTCCCGGTAGCTGCACCTATATTGTTCAGGAATATATTATCATCACCTAAGGAAGGCATTGCGCCATTGTCATAGAGACCAGCTGCCGGATAAATGCCTACAATGGCCCTCGTGTTTTGATCGGCAGGCGATGCTGCACCATCTCCCGGATAGCGGCCATAATAGCCTTCACCCACCTGAGAGTTTGCCAAACCTGCTTTTGCGTTGATCCTGAATATATAATACCGAAGTCGAGGATCATCCTGTTCCTTTAAGCGATCCACCACAACCATGCTTACATAACCGTCACGACCAGGAGCGTACCCGGTTGTGAACCATGGATGTCTCGTATTTGGGGCAGCATTGGTTCCGAACAAAAATGTGAAATCATCACTGTTGTTATCGATAAGAACTCCTGCTTGCACCAAGTTGGAAATCGCCAATTTAGATCTTTCAGGATTGACCAGTCTCATCTGCATGTAAAGCTTCAATTTCAAGGAGTTGGCCATTTTTTGCCACTTCAGTTTGGATCCCTGGTAGAAAAGGTCAGAGGAAGAAACCACTGTGAATCCCCTGTCCATATCCGACAAGGCCTCATCGATCAATCCGATCAAATCATTATAAATCTCCTCCCCCTTATCAAACTTAGGATCAGCCACTTTTGCAGCATCGAAGTAGGGAACATCCCCCCAAACGTCTACCATTGTACTGTAAAGAAAAGCTTTTTGAATCTTGGCAATGGAGACATATCCCCAGCTGGATTGCGCTGTGCCTTCTTGTATGATGGTTTCCAAATCCGGTATTGCCTGTGTATAGAACCCAAGCCAGGCTGCCTGGAAAGTAGTCCCACTTTGATCATATCTGTTGAGACTCCCCGCAGCCCTATGTTGGATCACATTGGAGGCTCCCCTGTTGATATTGTCAAAATTTCCCGCAATCGACAGCTGGGTTGCCGGTAGGAGCAAACTCAGTTGGGGAACGGTCGGATTGTTGGGATCATCATTGATATCGATGAAATCATCGCAAGCAGTAAACAGGAACTGAATGGCCAAAAGGCAAGTCCCAAGTATATATGTTGTCTTTTTCATGGTTTTCTAGTTTTTTCAGATTAAAAACTTGCTCTTAGGTTTACTCCGTATCTTTTGGTGGCAGGCACGCCCAAATCGTCATATCCAGGATTATTGGACCCGGCAGTACTCACTTCCGGATCATAATTCATGGCCTTTGGCGTGTTGGGAGCCAGGTACCAAAGGTTCCTTCCGCTTACGGAAATAAAGATGCTCCCAAAAGGCGTTTTTCGGAGCATAGTGGATGGCAACGAATATCCCAAAGAGACTTCCCTCAATCTGATCACAGTGGCATCGAAAATGGTGGCTTCACCGATATAACCTGCACTGGGGCCACTTGGGCCGAATCCACTTCCAAAGAAATAATCATTGTAATTCAATGCTGTATTGTTCGGGATCTTATTCCCGTTTTCATCCAGCAAAGGCAACCTGGTGTTCACATCTCCCAGTACACCTTGGCCGATCCTGAATGAATCCCTGTCTTCGGTATCTTTCAATACGCCTCGGGCATAAGTCTCGCCAATGGTTGTAGATAGCAAATCACCTCCTTGTTTCCAATCAAAAAGAAAATCCAAAGTCAGTCCTTTTAAAGTGAAGGTATTGCTCAGACCAGCGATGAAATCAGGATTGGGATCACCGATTGGACCATTTGTGGTGGCCAAAATTGGCTTTGCCGTCTGAGGATTTACGAGGATATTTCCTTCATCATCTCTGGCATATTGGGTACCAAAAATCATCCCATATGGCATTCCGGCAATATGGACGTTTCCACCATAGGTCAATTGGGCAAATCCGCCTATGTTTTCCACCCTGTTTTTGTTCCTGGTGAAATTACCCGAAACACTCCAATTCAGGCCATTGTCGGACATCAATGGATTGGCTGTCAAGCCAATTTCAATTCCTTTGTTGGATGTTTCGCCAAGATTGATGATTCTGGTCAGGAATCCTGAAGAAGGAGCCGAGTTCACCACAAAAATCTGCGAGGTACTTAGTTTGTCATAATAAGTCAAATCCAAAGTGAGGAGGTTTTGAAAAAACCTCAATTCAGTACCGATTTCAAATTCAGTGATAAACTCTGGTTTTAACCCCCCATTGGTCAAGCTATTGGACAATGTCTGCGTACTTACATTGGCACTGTTTGCATTGGAGAAAGGAGAACCTATTCCACCAAAACTTGCATTGGCATTGAAAACATTGATGGTTTGATAAGGATTGGCTTCATTACCAACTTTCGTGTAGCCCATTCTCAAGGAACCGTGATTCAAAACGCCTTTGGGCATTTTCAAAGCTTCCGTGAAGGTAAACTGACCGTTTACACCTCCGTACAAATAACTCCTGTTGGCTGCGGGAAGGGTCGACGATACATCATTCCTACCAACAAAGTTGAGGGAAGCAAACGATTTGTAGTTAAAGGTCATGTCAGCAAAGAATGCATAAAACCGTTGCTGAATCAGTGCCTGATTGTTGGGAATGCTTGACAGGGTGATGGTCGTAGTGTTTCGAATATCATTGATTCCTGACACGATGATTCCATCTCCTGAAAAAGCAGACCTTCTCGTCGTTCTCTGATTGATGTTGTTTCCCAAAATACCGGTAAAGGAAAGGTCAGGGGTAATATTGGTGGAAATGGTTGCCATTAAAGTATTGTCCAACTCTTGACGATTGATATTGTCCGTGTTGATGGTTCCATTGGCATATACGCTTGATCCTTTTCCAAGAACAGAAATACGGGCATCCGTGAAGCCGTTAAAGCCGAATGTGTTTTGAATGGTCAGCCATGGTGTCACTTTTTTTCCAAGAACAAAACTCCCAAAATACCTGTCCACGCTACTTGTCGAAGGACTGTTTTTGACAGACCAATAGGGATTGTCCAATGCCCGATAATAAATATTCGCACCAGTAATCGGATGTTCAAATGGATAGCTTGTCAAATCATAACTCGTAGGCATGAAGAGCAAGTTGCCCATCACGGAACCGGACCCACCAATTGGTGGACTTTGCTGATCCGTTTTTACATAATTGATGGTACCCCGCACAAAAAACCCATTGTCAAGGTTGGCATTTCCTCCCACATTAAAGGAGGTTCGAGTGACTTCGTTTCCTGGCACAACCCCTTTGTTTTCAGTGCGACTGGCTCCGACCAATAAGCTGGCTTTTTCTGTTCCCGTATTGATGGTAACAGCATTTTCGTAAACATTACCGGTTCTGAAAAAATTACGCTGGTTTTCTCCTGCATAAGACCTGTAAGGGACCTCTAAAGGAGTAACACCATTACTTTCATAAAATTCCGGAAACACACTTGAAGGATAGGCTGTAGAGGCCAATGGATGCGGAATAGTAGGTCTAGAACTGTAGGGAGAACCATATGAACCGTAAACGCCCGCCCTGTAATCGCCGTTGGTCCCTTGCCCATACAATTGTTGGTAGTCAGGCAATCCAGATAGTTTCTCTGTGGAATAGGATGTGCTGTAGGTGATTTCCATGCCCTTCCTACTCCTTTTGGATCCGGATTTTGTGGTGATGATGATTGCGCCATTTGCAGCACGTGAACCATATAATGCAGAAGCAGCCGCTCCTTTAAGAACAGTCATGCTTTCGATGGTATTTGGATCAATGTCAAAGGCCCTGCTGGGCGTTGATTGATTGGATTGGGTCTGCCTAGATCCACTTGGTTCAAAAGTGGAATTGTCAAATGGAATCCCATCCACGACAAACAAGGGTTGGTTATTGTTTCCCAATGAAGAATTTCCTCTGATGGTGATGTTCGTGGATCCGCCTGCAACGCCACCGCCTCCCTGTACATTGACACCGGCGATTTTTCCAGTCAGTGATCTGATGGGATCCGGCTCATTTCTCTGCGCTACCTTATCGGCATTAAGCGTGGTGACAGCATAGCCCAAGGTGCTTGCGTTCCGCTCAATACCCGCAGCAGTGACAATGACTTCGCTGAGTTGAATATCTCCACTAAGTTTGACGGTGACCTCGCTTCGGTTTCCAACAGCCACTTCCATCTTTTCGTAGCCGATATAAGAGATGACTAAGATGTTTTCCGAAGGTCCAATTTCAATGGTGAACCTTCCATCAAGATCTGAAATCACACCTCTTGTTGTCCCTTTGACGAGAACATTTGCACCGGGAATCGGCAAATTTGCTTCATCAAGGACAACTCCTGACACTTGCCGCTGCTGGGCATAAATTTTTTCATTTGCATTGATGAGAATTATCCCCAAAATCAGGAAGAGTATCTTCCAGTTTTTCAGTGAAATCCCCGATTTGGTAAAATCGATTTTCATAAATAAAGGGTTTTGAGTGGTTGGTAAAAGGGTACAGACAACAAGGCATGATTTCTCCTAAGAAAAAACATCTTTGGCAAATGGCTAAAATTGGGGTATATAAATGGTTATTTTGGGAAAAATAAAGTGTATTTAAGAAGTAAACAGGCTTAATACACGATTATAAAACTACCAAGATCCTTCCTAAACAATGCACCATTCAAAAAAATAGAGATGGATTTGAATAGATTTTTGCTTTTAAAATGAATGTGTTTTTATTTAAAAATTACATTGAATTATTATATTTCAAGATTATAAAACAAAATAAATATTATTTTTTTTAAAATTTTTTAAATATTAAAAAAATGAGCACTTTATACGCAATTCCACTTATCACAATCTTATATTTAAAGCACAATGAAAATGGCCATAAATTCATTTTTTTACTTAAAAAAGTTAATTCAAGCATCATTAATAGACCTATATTTTAATTATTGAACTATTAATTGAATAAAATAGTTAATTTTTAAACCGACCATTCAATTTTATTATTTTTAAGCATCAAAAAATAACACAAATAAACATTTGATGTAAAACCCGCAAATCGCAATACAATTTGAACTCACGGCTATTTTTGGATCAAAGAATTAAATGTTCATACAACTACTTCACAAAAACGAATAGACCTAAAAATTAGACGAACGCAGGTATAATTCAAATTAATACAGAGAAATTCTCCCAAAACAGACTTAATTCCTTAATTTCACCACAAAAAAAGAAAACATGTATACAGGATTACAACACCTACACTCAGCATTGGCCTATCTCGCACTTGCGGTGCTTTTCATTGTGATTATTTTAGCGCTTGTGGGAGCCTTGAGCAACAAGACTTTTAATGAAAAGGACAGAAAAATTGCAATGGCAGGATTTATCATTTCCCATGTGCAATTATTGGTCGGCTTGATTCTTTATTTCGTCAGCCCTTTGGGATTTTCCCTATTGACCGGCGGTGGCGCCATGCAGGATCCGGTTGCGAGATTGACAGCCTTGGAGCATCCACTCATCAATATCATTGCGATTGTCGTCATTAGCGTGGGCTATATCAGGTCCAAAAACATGTTCCTGAGCAAATCCAAGTTCAGGTCCATTTACATGATGTACGCCATCGGATTGGTGCTTATCCTATCAAGAATTCCTTGGGGAAATTGGTTGGGTTAATTTTAAAACCACAAATAAGTACCTGCGAAAAACGATTTCCTCAAGTATTCCGCTTTTTGCTTTTCGTATTAGGTGTTTCGTAAACAAACACCAAATGAATGTCAAATGGAAATTGATTGGATAAAAACACCCTTTGGAATTGATTTTCACAAATTCCAAAGGGTGTTTTGTTTTCCCAAAAGGAAAACTCAATAAATGCCGTAATTTTTTTCTCCGGCGGTAATGGCGACGTCCAACACATTCTGCCTAGGCGGAAGTGGGCAAGTGGCGTGTGGCGTAAAAACACAGGGAGGATTGTAGGCCATGTTGAAATCCAAAACCGTGTTTCCGCTGGCCGAAGGCTTTTTGATGTAAATATATCTTCCGCCACCATAGGTTTCCTCACCACTCGTACCGTCCGCAAAGATCAAGAACAAATCCTCCTCTCCCCCATCCAAAGCATCCAAACGGTAGGTGCTTCCCCAAAGCTCAAATTCAATTGCTCCAGGGGAAGGATTGGGAGTGGTTTGGCCCAAAACGTTTGTGATATCGATCATCTTCACAGGATCATAGGGGATGAATGTCGCCTCCAATCTCCAGTCAATATCCACAGGATATCTTTCTATTCCATCAAATTGGCTGACTGCATCTGCTTCCAAATCCCTGAGCCGAAGACCGATGACTTTGTCCCTTTTGATCAAATTGAACCGTAGGCTTTCATAAGCCAATTGAGGCCCTATCCCATTTTTAAAATTGGACACAATGGTTTTCTCCCTTAACTTTTCTCCTTCCATAACAATCCCTTCCTGTACCGGAATAAAAAAAGCAAGACTGTCTTTCAGGAAGAAGGAACCCAATTTTTCAGGCATGCCTGAAGGCAAGACAATGACAGTCCCGGCCTTGGAGCCCATTTGATTTTCACCTTCCTCCAACCAAAACAAGCCGATGAGATTCAGCCAGCCCTCGGGAGATTTGAGACTTGTCACCCGCGCGTCATACCAGTTCTCCACCAGTGCGGAATGCGCTTCGGGACTCAGCGTCTCGGCTCCTTTGCCATTCCCACAACCCATGGAGAATGCCAACAAAAGACATATCGTAAAATACCTACGCATAAGGCAGCGGATTTGGAATCATGAAGGAAGGTTAATATTTGCCCACGAAGGACGGTATCAAATAGATGAACTACTAATACAGGCAATCCAAAGAAGATAAAGTTGGTGATGACGCATTATAAATCCGTAGCACTAAAGGTATCTCCCTGAGCAAAATCCCCGGTTGTAAAACCCTTTTTAAACCAACGCATCCTCTGTGCTGAAGTGCCGTGGGTAAAGGAGTCCGGGACTATTCTTCCGGTAGATTGTTTTTGGAGCCGATCATCCCCGATGGCATTGGCTGCATTCAGGGCTTCCTCAATATCTCCGGGATCTAAGACATTCTTCATCTTTTGGGTATGGTGTGCCCAAACCCCGGCAAAAAAATCAGCCTGCAATT
Source organism: Rhodonellum psychrophilum GCM71 = DSM 17998 (assembly GCF_000381545.1). Lineage (GTDB taxonomy): Bacteria > Bacteroidota > Bacteroidia > Cytophagales > Cyclobacteriaceae > Rhodonellum > Rhodonellum psychrophilum. The sequence goes on from NZ_KB906681.1 coordinate 160,041, forward strand.
CCAATTTGACCGACAACTCATTGTATTCCTTGTCGCTTATCTTTCCCCGCATGGATTGGACCTTGCCACTGATGCCCATTATGTTTTGGATATGGTGTCCCACTTCATGCGCAATCACATAGGCTTGCGCAAAATCGCCCGGTGCATTCAATTTTGTTTTGAGATCCTGGTAAAAACTCAGGTCTATGTAAACCATTTCATCTGCCGGACAATAAAAAGGACCCGTCGCCGAAGATGCTGACCCGCAAGCCGAACTGACACTTCCCGTATACAAGACCAATTTTGGTTCTCTATAATCCTGAATCAACTCATTCCAGACATCTTCCGTATCGGCAAGTACCACAGCGGTAAAATCTGCCAATTCCTGTTCAGCCGGACTGGATTGATAATTGGCAACATTGGTCATGTTGCCACCCCCCATAAATTGTTGAATCAAGGTGAGGGGATTGGTGCCAGTGATCCACATCAACAATAAAAATCCCGCGACGATGACCATTCCCATCTTTGAGAACAGCAACTTGATCAGTGGTGCGATCAAAAATGGGGAAATCCCTCCCCCGCCACCACCCGAGCGACCTCTTCTGTCATCGATATTGCTACTTTGTCTTCTTCCTTGCCACTTCATGTTATCTGTTGTTATTTGATCTAAAATTACATTAAATTTTTGTTCCAATTGTTTTTGAATTGCAGAAGCAATACCTGAAATCAGCGCAATCCCATGTCCCTATGATGGAGAGGATTACATTTGGCCAAAAGGCCATTTCCCAACCCCCTCTCAAGATAGGTTTTGGCAGTTTTTTCTAGAATGAGCCTACTTTCTGCATGTAAAAAGCTTGGAGAATTTTCAATTCTTTTTTTCAAAAAAAAAGCAGTCAAATTTCAATCCATAAAATCCCCACCTCTGGAACGATCAGCAACCTCCGTGTAAAAAGCCTATTATTTAGGATGCCTCGGATGATTATTTTCTATATTTCTGGAATAAACCTTAAAACCTATGGAAAAAAGAAAGTATTTCACAGCCCTATTTTGCGTACTCGCATTTGTATTGCCACTTACAATGAAGGCGCAAACTGGAGTAGGCATTTCAAAACCCAAAAAAGCCAAAATGCTTTTCGATGGCAGCCGCGAAATGTTGGATTCGAAGTGGACCTATTGGAACGGCCCACGATTAAAGGCCGAACTCCCCATCAAATGGGAAATTGTATCGGACCCCGTTGATGAAGGCTTTGCGATGAGCAGCAACGATCCATCAGGTGCGGGGGGATTGTACGGAGCGGCAGACATCGTGACCAAGGAAGAATTCAAAGATTTCAGGCTTCATGTGGAGTTCTTGGTAAAACAAGAAGGGGGAAACTCTGGTGTGTACCTCCAAAACCGATATGAAATCCAGATTTTGGATGGGGATTATGGCCTGCATGGGATGGCGGCCATCATCAATGAACATCTTCCCACTGAGGAAGCCTATAATGGAATTGGAAAATGGAATGCTTACGATATCCTTTTCAAGGCCGCAAGATTCAAGGACGGCAAACTCTTCGAAAAAGCCCGTGTGACAATTTACTTCAATGGCAAGAAAATCCATCAAGACAAGTCCATCGATCAAGTATGGGGAGGCCCCAATTCGGGACAGGACGGAGGGAACGATGGTGGGAAAGGAATTACCGACCGACCCGGAGGAATCAAACTCCAAGCAGAGGGACATGAGGTGCTCTTCAGGAACATCTGGATCACGCAAAAAAAACTGAAAAACAGCGGAACAGATTTTTAAATCATCAGGCCATTTGGGTTAAAAATCCCAAATGGCCTTTTCTTTTTAAAATCTAAAAAACATTTAAAAAAAATGCAGATTAATCTATTTTTACCACTATCATTTTAATTATATTTTTTCATTTTTTATTTATTTTTTTAAAAAGTCAAATTACCTACTCCTAAAAGTCAAGGAATTACACAAAAATACCAATACAATCCCCAGAGCAACATCTTAAAAATATAAAGCGTTAACTAGCTGTATAGAAATCACTTAAACTATCTCATTCGATCTAAAAAGGTGGTCATTCGAAGTGTCTTCTAGTTCTGTTATTTTTTGCCATAAATGGATTTATATTTTGTTAATTGAATTATTTATTATTTTATTGCCCTAATAAATATAACAATACAAATATTATCAGAAGGCGTTCAAAAACCATAAAATTATATTTTAAATAATAAAAGACAATTAAAATGGTGCGAAGGACGAAAAAAACAGCAACAAAATGGGTATCAATTCATCAGTTTTAAAACACCAATTCCCCAAATAAAAATACCGAATGAATCCAATGAAAAACACAAAACATCAAATAACTCAAGCCACAGTGGATTTCACCCTCCAATGAGCTTTCTCAAAATTAGGACTAGCCTAATGGCACAAAAATTGTTTTTTGCCGCACCACACCCAAAAAAAATATAACTAATTATTAATCAGTAATATGCAAAATTAAAAAAAGTAAAATCACCTTTCGAGAACACAATTTCTATTCAATCGATTGTTTTTAGAAATTAATTTCGGGATGTAATCACCCCTTATATTGCCCGGAACAAGAATCACCCATTCTCCCTCTTAGGCAAAAGCCAATTTACCCAAAACCACTCATGATATTCATGAAAAGATATTCTATTGCCAAAAACCAACTCTTACTTAATTAAACCAAACCAAAATTAATGACAGACAAAAACCAACTCTTATTTAATCAAACAAAAACCAACTCTTATTTAATCAAACAAAAACCAATTAAAATGAAAAACCAATTTCTTAAAATCACCCAACTATTCACCCTTTTGCTACTTGGCTTTGGAATCATTTCCTGTGACGTGCAGGAAATTGAAGACCCCTTGGCCGAATCAGAACAATTGTCCTTTTTAGCCACCAGCATTCTGGACTCAAACGGAGAAACCGACCCCAATCTCAGGGTTGCCGCCAATCTCATTTACGATGAAAACTTCGAGGGAAGCAATCCTTTGAGCTTTACTTGGAAACAACTTGCTGAAAGTTATTCTTTTGGAACGGTTACCAACCCTGTATTTCAGGGAAGCAAAGCCGGTAAATTTGAACTGAGATATGGTGACAAGATTGTGACCAATACCGGAGTAAGAGCAGAAGTATTGTTCCCTGCACAAAACAACCGCGAAAGATGGTATTCTTTTGCAGTGAATTTCCCTGCAGATGGATTTCAAAAAGACAACGATACTGAAATCATCTCTCAGTGGCATCAAGAAACATTGGGAAGTCCAAGTGCTTCTTTGAATGTAAAAAATGACAGGTTGATCTTGATTGTAGGAAACGTACAAAATGTCGGATCAAGCAAGAAAGACAATATCGATTTGGGTCCCGTACCAAAGAATTCCTGGAATGAATTCGTTTTCCATTATGTACACTCAAACGGATCGGATGGTTTGATAGAAGTATGGCAAAACGGGAATAAAATCCTAACCAGAAAAGGCGGGAATATTTACCCAGGTGCGCTTCCAAAATGGAAAATCGGGGTTTACAAGTGGACTTGGGCAAGCAATAAAACAGATGTTTCAAAAAGAGTATTGTATTATGACAATGTGAGAATGGGCAATGAAAATGCCACATTCAACGACATGAGTTCTTCTGGAACAACTGCACCGGCACCAGCCCCGACTAGTCCTACTACCACTACCCCAACATCCCCCATCTCAAGCTTTACCTTGATTGCAGCCAATGTAAACAGGGATTTGCAGGTGATCAGCGAGGGGAACTCAATTTCCACCAACACGCATAAATTGAATATCCGTGCCAATATGGACTCCGGTTTTAAAGGAACTGTAAAATTCAGTTTGTCTGGAACAAGAACCCATACCTACACAGATAATTCAGCTCCTTTCTCTATGTTTGGAGATGATGGAAAAAGCAATTATTACTTTGGTCCTGGACTTTCCAAAGGAACTTACACCTTGGTGGCCACACCTAGCACAGGAGCTTCCAAAACCATCAAATTCACCATTAAATAATTTCACTTATTTCAATCAAGGGCTGCCTTATGGGCAGCCTTTTTTTTTACCCAAAAACCAAAACTAGTCATCCCCTGACATTTCAATATTTTTTAGATGCACCCAAACTCCCCTTTCTCAAATCTTGAAACCCGAAATATGCAATAGGTTTCCAAATGGGATTGAAACGGAAAGAAAATCAGATCATTGGGAGAATAATTCCAGACACCAATAGGGTGAAATCAAAAATAGTCAACACCTAATTGATGATCAGTAAATTAAAATATTAGATGGAGTTCGCAATGCATAAAACGGGTTAAATCATTAAGTGGAAGAAAAATGCTGAACATTTTTTTCGCTGAACCAATCCTTTGCTTTTTCCCTAAAACTTTAATCTGTGGATTGTCCTTTTTATTTCGAAAAAAAAAAAAGATCCAAAAACCAATTCAACTCTAACTTTTAGATGGAAAAGCCTTTTGTTCATGTTGCTACATGGTCTAGGAAAATTTTCATGCGGTTCTTCGTTTGAAAATCCGACAAACTATATTTCGCCCAATTAATAAAGATCCTACCTGGGTTCGCATCTAGCCATCGCTCATTTTCCATGAAAGGTAATGGCATAGTAATTGTTTTTCCGTCAAAACCAATACGCACACAAACCACTAAAAATCAAGGAGGTACAAGGGGTCAGTAATAAACATTTTTGTAAAATCAAATTGATAAATCAAAGACCTGGACATCCATCACCTCAATTATCCAGAAAAACGCTCTTCTATTGTTGCATCTATTGTTGAGAGTGAAAACTATAGTCATAAATAGTTACTGTTTTATTTATAACCAAATTTTATCAATGCATTAAAAACCAACTAAAATGAAAAGTCAAATGAGAAAAACCACCAACCAATTGATCATCATCTTGCTAAGTTTAGGAATTTTTTCCTGCGAAATGCAAGAAATCGACAGCCCGATTGCCGAGGCTAACGAAATGGAATTCCTAGCGACCAGCATCTCGGATTCAGAAACGGACCCTAACCTTAGGGTTGCGGCCAACCTTATCTTTGAAGAAACATTTGAAGGAAACAACCCCTTGAGCTTCACATGGAAACAATTGGCTTCCAGTCATTCCTTTGGGACACCTACAAATCCAAAATTCCAAGGAGCCAAATCAGGTAAATTTGAGTTGAGATATGGCGACAAGGTTCAAATCAACTCAGGGGTCAGGGCAGAGGTACTCTTCCCCGCACAAAATCATCGGGAAAGATGGTATTCATTTGCTGTTAATTTCCCTTCGGATGGATTTCAAATGGATACCGACACGGAAATCATCTCCCAATGGCATCAAGAAGGAATGGGAAGCCCAAGCGCTTCCTTGAATGTGAAAAATGACCGATTGATATTGATCGTTGGCAATGTTCAAACCGGATCCAGCAACAAAGACAATATAGATTTGGGTCAAGTTCCAAAAAATTCCTGGAACGAGTTTGTCTTTCATTATATCCATTCGAACGGGTCAGATGGCTTAATTGAAGTATGGCAAAACGGAAAGAAAATCGTGACCAGAAGAGGGGGGAATATCTACAAAGGCGATCTTCCAAAATGGAAAATAGGCCTATACAAATGGACTTGGGCAAACAGAAAAACCAATGTATCCAAAAGGATTATTTACTTTGACAATGTCAGAATGGGAAATCAAAATGCCTCATTCAACGACATGACTTCCTCCGGGACAACCCAAAGTTCTTCCACAGATACAGCAGAAAGCAGTCCAAAGAGCACCACTACAACTTCTTCTGGATCCTCACCAATCACCGGATTTTCATTGATCCAAGCCAATATCAATAAATACTTACAGGAAATATCAGCTGGAAACGTTATCCCGACCACTACCCATAAAATGAACATTCAGGCCAATATGGTCACTGGCTTCAAAGGATCGGTAAGTTTTTCCTTAACAGGTGCTTCCACCCAAAACTTCACGGATCAAACCGCACCTTTTACTTTATTTGGTGATGATGGAAGAGGAAATTATTATTTTGGTACTGGCTTGCCCAAAGGGGATTATACCTTGGTGGCTATGCCGAGCACTGGAGCTTCAAAAACCATCAAATTCACCCTCAGATAAATTCATTATCCTTATAAAAAAAAGGACCACCTCAATGTTTGAGATGGCCCTTTTTTTTATAAGTCTATTTGAAAGGGATTTTGATTTTTTGGGCAATATTTTAATGTAAACCCCTGATTCACCCTACTTTTTTATTATGCCTAGAACCCGAAATATGCATCAGGTTTCCAATTGGGCTTGAAACCTTAAGAAAATCAGGCGCTTGGAGGGCAAGTCGTTCTACCCATAGGATGACGTCGAAAACAGCAAACAACCGACTGATTATCCATTAATTTCAGGATCGAATCCAATTGGAAATGCATAAGACAGGTAAAAACCCGAGGTAACAGGCCAAACCCGACTGCAATCTTTCACTGGAAACCTTCCACATTTTACATTTCCTGAATGGATTTTCATACTTTTTTCAACCCGACAACCCATAAAAACTACCCGTATTGATATTGTCAAACATACATTAGGGATCAAAAGGCTTTGGTTAATCATCCAAACCAAGGAAAAAGCAATCCTTGTGTATCAAAAAGACATTGGGACCAAAAAATATTTGTAGAATCCCACCTCCTCAAATTGTGGAAACAATGTACAAATCGAATCCACAATCCTTTGAGATGATTTCTCCAGAAAAAAAATATTTGTATTCCAGAAAAATATTTTCGGGCAAATAAGGCAAATTCAATGAACCCAATCCTTGAATAACCTTGGGTTAATTGAAAGGAATCTTGATCCAAATGCCTTCATCTTCCATTTTCCAACAGCTCATTCCTCCACATTGAATCGCTGGGAAAGGAACTACAAGGATTCCCTTTTTGCTATCGGGGCAGAAAGGCAGCTTTCGGGAATTGCAAAAGCATCTGTAAGCGCAATGGCATCAGGCCGGATTTCCCAACAGAGTTGATTGACCATCTTTCGTATTGCCTTTGTTTTCACTCCCTCCATATAGTCTTGTTCCAAAAACCACCCACGGTTTTTTTCCAAGGTGTGGAGTGCATACAATTGACACATTTGGGTGAGTGCTTTTTTACTGCCTTTGTCCGCTATGCTTTTTATTTTCTCCTGAAACTGTTCCAAAACAACCCGCTCGATATATGCCTGACCTACATTGATCAAATGGTGCTGGCAGACATTGAAGGCATCAAAAGAATCCATTCCCCCATTTATCAGCCGCTTCAGTCTACTTGCTGCCGAACCCAAAATTGCTTGCTCCCTGTAACGGAATGCATTAAGGTGAAAATCAAAATCCAGTAAATGTTCAGAATTTGTACTCCTGATGATAAGGGGATTTTTTTCGGACACGTAGGTCATGGCTTTGTCCGTTACAAAGTTGAAAATACCGAATACGTTCATGTCGCCAAACTCCTGCCTGAACTCGGTCAGCCTGCTTTTTGCCACCAATTGCATCAAGACCGTATTGTCACCTTCAAAAGTGGTGTAGATTTCAGTGTCGTTTTTAAGTGCGTCAATCCTATTTTCGGACAAATACCCCTTGCCTCCACAAGCCTCTCTTGCCTCCTGAAGGGTGGCGGTGGCAAACCAAGTGGTGTAGGCTTTCAACCCTGCTGCTAATGCCTCGATTTCCTGGGCCTCCTCTTCGGCTTTATTCAGAAACCTATCCGTCAAATATTTCAATGCAAAATTCAAGGCATAGGAAGTGGCCAAAGGGGGAATCAATCTTCGCTGATGCATCCTGTAGTTCAAAATCGGCACTTCTTCTCCCCCTTCGGGGCCAAACTGTCTTCGCTTGTCCCCATATCGGATGGCGATGGTCAATCCCGATTTTGCCGCCGTAAGAGCTGATCTGGGAATTCCAATCCTTCCGCCAACCAAGGTCCCCAGCATCACAAAAAACCTCCTGTTGTCACTGGAAATGGGACTTTCAAACTCCCCTGCCTCATTCACCGAGGCATACTTATCCAGCATGTTTTCTTTCGGGATGATCACCTGATCAAAATAGATCACACCATTGTCAACGCCATTTAGGCCCATCTTCCGACCACAGTCTTCTATTGTCACGCCATTCTCTAATTTTCCTGACTCGTCCCGCAAAGGAACCACAAAAGCATTGACCCCATAATCTATCCCATCGATGACCAATTTGGCAAAGACCGTGGCCATTTGTCCATGCACAGCAGCATTGCCAATGTACTCCTTTCGGGAAGAAGGGTCCGGACTGTGGATGGAAAACGTCTGATCTTCATGATTATAGGTCGCAGTCGTCCGAATGCCTTTTACATTGGAGCCATGGCCGGTTTCCGTCATGGCAAAACATCCGGGAAGGGAAAGTGAACCGATTTCCCGAAGATATTTGCGATGGTGCTTTTCCGTACCGAGGTAATAAACACTCATTCCCCAGAGCCCAAACTGGACTCCAAACTTGATCACCAAGCTGAGATCATGATAGCTCAGGGTCTCCATAATGGTGAAATAGCCTTCCATATCCCCCTTGCCACCATTTTCTTTGGGAAATCCCCAGCTGCCAAGACCATGATCTGCCAATATTTTGCACCAATCAAAAACCTGCTGCCTGTATTCAATAAGAGGATCCGGGGCTACATAAGCGAAATCTGGGGCGGAAATTACACTTTTCACCTTTTGGATCAATGCTGCCTGATTTCCTTCCAATATGTCTTGGAGTGCGGACACATCAAAGCTTGTCGCAGAATCATGTTCCGAAGTAAGCGTAATGTGCCCTTCCTGAAAGGAAAAGCCTGTATTCCTTTCCAAAAACCCAAGCTTTTGCGAGGTCTCAACGAAAGCCAATTCGCTTTCGTTGTCCAATTCCCGGTGCTGTTCTTTTGCTTGTTTTAAAGCCAGTTCGATTCCAATTGCAGGCAGGTTTTTTTGACTCGGGTCAAAGGATTGGAGGATCAAGGAATTCCAAGAGTGGAGTGTTTTGGGCCTAGGTGGATGCAGGGGATCAATCTGCTCCATCAAAAATGCTTTCTCTTCCTCGGCTAACCAATTTTGGCCATTGATCAGCTCCTTTATGGAACTGATCTCTTCAGACATTGGGCTGGAATCCATCCAATACCGATAAAAAATTGGGAGAAAATAATATAATTTCGGGTTTTTTTTAAAATATGGGGATGCAAGCATAGTTTTTTTTTGAAATGCCGATGAGCAGTGCTAAAACTTACTCAAATGAAAAGAAGATACCCAATTCAAAACGCAAAATCGAAAAGGATGTTCCCTATCACAATTTAGAAATGTTGGTTTTAACCCGTATTTTTCGGATTGAATCAGTAGGTCAAATTCTTTTTTGCCTTTTTTTTCAGTTCAAAAAAAAGCACTTAACTTTCTATGCCACCAAAAGAATCAGGAGACCAAATCGCCTATAAAACCATCGTCCAAAAATGACACAAAATGACATTGCCATAACTCCTCATCCCCCCTATTATGCGGTGATTTTCACTTCCCACCGGGCTCATATCGGAGGCGAAGAATATATCAAAATGGCCGAAAAAATGGTCAGCCTCGCCCAGGAGCAACCTGGATATTTGGGACACGAAAGTGCACGCGAAGACCTGGGGATCACCGTCAGCTACTGGGAATCCCTAGAGGCCATCCGCAGTTGGAAAATGAATGGTGAACATTTGATTGCCCAAAAAATGGGAAGGGAAAAATGGTATTCTGCCTTCAAAACGAGGATTTGTCTGGTAGAAAGGGATTATGGGATGGAGGAATTAGGATGATGTTTCATTGGGGCCAATAATTGAACCCGAAATATGCAATAGTTTTCCAATTGAGATTGAAATTGAAAGAAAACCAGACAATTGGGAATCCAATTCCTGACACCGATAGGGTGAAGTCAATATAAGTCAACAACGGACTAATTATCAGACAAGTAAAGTATTGAAAGGCATTGGCAATACATAAAACGGGTTGAAAAAGACCCGAAAAAAACATGGTTTTGATCGGCAGGCCAATGCATTGAAAAAACAGCTTCAAATCCCAAGATTAGCATCAGCAAAAGCAATATTTTCCTATTCTGACAAAGGATCGAAGTCAAGCCAAAGCTGCTTTCCAAAAAGCGTTTTTTCTTCCGTCAGGTTGAGATTGGAAAGCCCCAAGCCCAGCAGTCTCACTGATCCCTTCAGCTCTTCCTGCTGCAAGAGTTCCATTGCTGTTTCCCAGATGACCTCCATTTCGGGATATTGTTCATAACTTTTGCTGCGGGTTTGGATCGTGAAATCACTGTATTTGATCTTCAGCGTCACTGTACGGCCCTTGATGCCGGTTCTTTCTATCCTTCGTGTCAATTCTTCGAAGATCTTGGCCAACTCCTCTTCCCATTCACTTTCCTTGGAAAGGTCTTTCTCAAAGGTGTTTTCGGCACTAAGGGATTTACGGATGCGATTCGGCTGCACTTCACTCAGGTGGATCCCTCGGACAATGTTGAAAAAATGCAATCCAGACTTTCCAAACCGCTTGGTCAAAAACTGGAGCGAAAACTCCTTCAGATCCCGACCGTTGTGGATCCCCAGTTGTTTCATTTTATCGGCAGTCACTTTTCCGATCCCAAAAAATCGCTCGATGGGCAATTTCTCCAAAAAATCATGTGCGTCTTTGGGAAGGATTAAGGCTTGACCGTTGGGTTTATTGAGGTCAGAGGCGGTCTTGGCCAGAAATTTATTGTAAGAGATTCCGGCAGAGGCATTCAGCCCAACTTCCTTCTTGATCCTGTCCCTGATTTCTTGGGCGATAAGAGTCGCTGAAGGGTTGTTGACTTTGTTCTCCGTGACATCCAAAAATGCTTCATCGAGGGAAAGCGGTTCCACCAAATCCGTATATTCAAAGAATATTTCCCTGATCTGACCTGAAATCTCCTTGTACCGATCAAATCTAGGCTTTACAAAAATCAATTGAGGACATTTCAAGGCTGCCATTTTTCCGGACATGGCAGAACGGACCCCAAATTTTCTTGCCTCATAACTGGCCGCCGCCACTACTCCCCTTTCCATATTCCCACCGACTGCAACTGGTTTTCCCTTGAGTTCAGGAAAATCCATCTGCTCGACAGAGGCATAAAATGCATCCATATCCACATGAATTATTTTTCTGATCCCTTCCATTCATCCTTTAAAATTGGTCAAAACCCCTCCAGCACTTCCCGAATGGCTTCGGACTTGAGCAGACATTCCTGATATTCATATTCCGCATCTGCGTCATGGGTAATGGCACTTCCCACTGCAAAATAACCTTTGCCGGAGGCTTTATCAAAAACGATACTTCTGATGACGACATTCAGGTCAAAATCCCCATCCGCTTCAAAATACCCCAAAGCGCCTGAATACCATCCCCGCTTGAAATCCTCGTGCCGCTCTATCAGCTCCATGCACATGATCTTGGGAGCGCCCGTCATACTTCCCATCGGAAATGTGGCCTGGACAATGGTTTCCAGGGAAAGGTCACTTCGCACCTTGGATTTCACTGTGGAGATCATCTGGGAAACCTTTGGGAATGCATAAATCCCAAAAAGCTCCTCCACCTCCACGGAGCCAACTTTGGATACTTTGGAAAGATCATTTCGCATCAAGTCCACGATCATCAGATTTTCGGCCCGTTCCTTTTCGCTGTTGGCCAAATAATCCTGAAAAATGCTGTCCTCTTCTGCATTGGCCCCTCTTTTTATGGTGCCTTTGATCGGTTGGGCAATCCATTGATCCCCCGTTTTTTTCAAAAACCTTTCCGGAGAAGCACAAACCAAATAAAGATCTTCGGCCCGGAATAAAGCTGAAAAAGGCATCGCAGACCGCTTCATCAATGCCTCAAAACCTTGAATGGGATCCCATTTTTTTTCCTCAAAAGTAAACCCCATGCAATAATTCATCTCATAAAGGTCTCCCGAGATGATATGGTTTTTAATGGATTGGATATTGGAAAAATACGTTTCTTTGTCTGTCATTGCAGTCACTAAAACGTGTGGATTCGGGATCAAAGGATGCGCAAAAGCCAATATCTCCGACAAAAGCTGGTCGGCGTGCTCATGGATTACCGAGATTTGATTTTCCTCAATGAGGATCTCCAGTTCGGGCAAGAAAAAAACAGATTCCGGACAATCCACAGGCGCCGGATGATCACTGGTCAATTTTTCAACAACGTTTTTGTAATCATATCCGATGATACCCACCATCTTTTGTTTCCCATAAATAGCTGTGGCCTCTTTGAGGGGAAATGCTGATTTGGCAGCGTAAAACTGGTGTTTGAAACCCTGATGGGGGTATGGAATCCCATTGTCTGTAAAATAGGCAAAAAAGGGATAGTGGTGATTCGCCCAATTCAACAATTTAGAAATCCAAATAGGATCATTGGGCAATGGAAAGGTGTTTTTTCCTGACATGGCCTAAAATTACAGCTTTGGATGGGATAAAAAAAAAGAGGAAATCCGAAGATTTCCTCTTTAAAACGTATTGTTCTTGTTGCGCTTATTTCGCGTTGATGTCAAACATCACACTTACAGTGTTGTAGATGAACTGATCTTTTGCTTTGTCCACGGCAGAACTTTCGTCACCGTAAGACAAACCCCAAGAAGTTCTGTCAATGTTGAAACCAGCTTTCGCAGCTACTGCGCCATCAGTGATGGAAACTGTTGCCGGGAATTTGATGTTTTTGGTAGTTCCTCTCATGGTCAAGTTACCAGCGATCCAATGTGTAGGATTTGAACCGGCCAACTCAGAATCAGAAGCGGGAGTGTTGTCAGATGCGAATTCGTCTTTGTCAGCTACGCTATTGTTTGACGTGTAGGCAGTCACTTCCGTTACTTCGAAAGTTGCCTGAGGATGATTGGCAGCATCAAAGAAATCTGGAGACTGCAAATGGCCATGAAGTTTTCCATAATCTTCGGATCCTTCGGCCAAATCTTCGATTTTAAGATCAGGAATGCTGAATACAAATTTGCCTCCAGTGATTTCTTCACCAGCAACTACCAATTCGCCAGAAGTAACGGGGATAAAACCGTAATGCTGACCAGATGGCTTGTAACCTTTCCAATTCACTTTGCTGGATTGATTGTCGATCACCAAGGTCTCGCCAGTAGCTTCACCTACCTCTTGCGCGTCTGTAGTTTCTACAGTATCACCTGACTTTCCACAAGCTACCATCATAAATGAGGCAGCCAATACCAAACCTGTTTTTTGAAGTAATTTCATAATTTTGTAAAATTTTTGAATTTTCGATATTAAATGTACGAACATGAAAACCAATTATTGACAAAAAAGTTCAACCTTCAACGAAATTAAATTAATTTTAGTCCTCAAAAATTAATGATTCATCGAAAATTAAGCAAAAAAATATGGCTTTGATAAAACGTGTCAATGGGCATCTCCCGATGCTGGGCGAAAATTGTTGGTTGGCTGAGAACGCCACGGTGGTGGGCGATGTGGTCATGGGCAAAAACTGTACGGTTTGGTTTAATGCCGTAGTTAGGGGTGACGTCCATGAGATCAGGATTGGAGATGACACCAATATCCAGGATGGGGCCATCATCCATTGTACCTATAAGAAAGCAGGAACGTATATCGGCAACAAAGTTTCCATTGCCCACAATGCCGTCGTGCACGGTTGCACCATACACGACAGCGTCCTAATCGGCATGGGAGCCATTGTGATGGATGGAGCGGTCATCCATTCTGGAGCCGTGATTGCGGCAGGTGCCGTTGTCCTTGCGGGCACGATCGTGGAAGCCAATAGTATATATGCAGGAATGCCTGCAAAAAAAGTGAAAGATACCGGACCAGAAATGCTCGAGGTGATTGAAAGGACGGCAAAAAATTACCCAATGTATGCAGAATGGTACAAGGAGGAATAGACGGCAAGAGACCCAATGATAACCTGGAGACTGGGGCTACATGGAAAAAACACTTTCCCTAGAATCCTTTTTGTCCTCCATGGTTATCCAAACATTTTGACGGGAATCGTTTTGACCAAGTTGGAGAGGATTCATCCTTAACACTAAAAAATGAAGTAAAATCAATATTTTTTAGTTTAGTTTTTTCCTGTTTTTTTCATATAAAACAACTTTTTTATAATACAAAAGATTTTTTTTTATATATAAATATCGATATTTGAAATGGCAGTCGGTTCCCGAGACCCCTGGGTTTTCGGGATGTTAAACGTGATTTTTTCCTATTCTATTCTGGCATTTAATATAGAATGACATGAAAAATTTTCTTGAGAGGTTTTCCAGTGGCAAAAACATCCTCATTTTGTTTGTCGCCTTTTTTGTTTTCAACATGTTTCTCTTTCCTTATTATATCCCCATCATTGAGCCCCTGGATTTGAAATTTGCATATTCCTCCAAACAAGCCTACCAATTGATCGAAGGCTATGGGGAAACAGACAGACAAATTTATGCGAATGGCCTGATCTATATCGATTTTGTCTATCCAGTAATCTATGGTTTGATGTTCAGTTTTTTACTTTTCCGAATCAAGAAAAGTGTGATTTTGGCCCAAATACCCTTGTTGGCAAGCCTTGCAGATTTTATCGAAAACATTGGGATCATCACCCTCTTGCAATATTTTCCGGGTAAGAATCTTTTGCTTGCGGGAATGACCAGCATGTTCACCACCTTGAAATGGTTTTCCATCATGGCTTCCCTTTCCATTTTGGCTATTCTGCTTGTCCAAAAATTAATCAAAAAACCTCAAACAGTGGAATTGTAGTCAGAAAAGCATGAATGACCATTTGAACCCGAAACATGCATTCGGCTTCCCGATGGGATTTCAACTGCATAAAATTCAGACTATTGAAAATAATTAGTGTTACCAATAGGCTGAAATCAAAAAGAATTCACGACTGAGGCTTATTCAGCCATTTCAGGCGGGGATAGAAATGGCTATGCAGCAAACGGGTTGAATAAATCTCATGCAACTCTCGCACCATGATTCGTTCCCACCTGACTTCTAAAGCCTTAAAAATCGGCATTGATTCCGGCACCGGACAGAAAGGAAAGTCCTGGGATAAAAAAAGGGCGTTTAAAAAACCAACAGCTTAAAATCAAGACCTAATGATCCCAATTTGAATTCCTATCCACAACTCCCGGAAAATTTCAATTTTTTCAAAAAAAGTGGAAAACTTTTTAATATTTTTTTGTGATTGAACAAAAGCCTCTTAATTTTAATAAAACTAGAAACCAAAGTTTTATGAAGGAAGAATATTTCAAATGGCATTCCCCTCACCTCCACAGAGAGGTCGAAATGATGGTTTTTGGCCATTCAGGGTACCCCGTAGTACTTTTTCCTACATCCATGGGGTCATTTCACGAAAACAGGGACATGGGACTCATCTCCGCAGCACAGTGGTATATTGATCAGGGATTGATCCAAATATTCTGTCCGGAAAGCAATGACCGTCAGAGCTTTTACAACAAAGGCATCCATGCACACCAGCGCATCCAAAACCATCTGGCCTATGATAAAATGATTTGTCATGAAGTCGTGGAACGCATCCGGCTGAACACTGCCGTTGGCAAAGTGGTGATGGCAGGCTGCAGTTTTGGTGGATATCATGCCGCCAATTTTGCCTTTCGACATCCCGGCTATTGCAGCCATATGTTTTCGCTGTCCGGAGCCTTCGAAATCAGAAATTTTATGCATGGTTACCAACATGACGATATTTTCTACAACTCCCCTTTGGAATTTCTGAAGCAACTCAATGATCCTGAGCTTTGGAAGATGGACATCATCTTGGGAACCTCCAATTGGGACATTTGCTTCGATGCCAACATCAAACTGAGCGACATCCTTGAAAGTCGAGGCGTTCGCCATTGGCTGGATGTCAGGAAAAATCGCCATCACGATTGGCCACTTTGGAAGGAGATGTTCCCCCACTACCTATCAAGAATCAAATTCGATTAAACAAAAATCACCTCATATGAAAAAGATTGGAATATTATTTGGCATGGAAGACACTTTTCCCCATGCATTCGTGGAAAGAGTAAATGAGAAAAAAGAAAGCGGCATCTTCGCGGAAGCCGTTCTGATCGACAAAGTGATTCAAAACAAATCCGACGACTATTCAGTCATCATCGATAGAATTTCCCAAGACGTCCCTTTTTACCGTGCTTATTTAAAAAATGCGGCTCTCACCGGTACCGCGGTCATCAACAATCCTTTTTGGTGGAGTGCAGATGACAAGTTTTTCAACAATGGTCTGGCCGACAAACTTGGCGTGCCCCTACCCAATACGGTGATTTTACCATCCGCAGAACACCCAACAGACACGACTGGAAAGTCCTTCCGAAACCTTGCACTTCCAATGGATTGGCAGTCTATTTTTGATTATGTGAAATTCCCTGCTTACATGAAACCCTATGCAGGTGGTGGTTGGAAAAATGTTTACCGTTTGGAAAACAAAGAAGAATTTTTCAAAACCCATCCTGAAACAGGCCAATTGGTCATGATGCTTCAAGAAGAAATCGTTTTTCAGGAATATTTCAGGGTCTATTGTTTGGGTGGAAAAGCTGTCCGGATCATGCAGTACGAACCCCGAAATCCCCATCACCTTCGCTACGTGGTAGACGGTCCGCCTGCTTCCAAAAAATTATTGGCAACAGTAAAGGATTATACCATCAAACTTTGTAAAGGATTGGGTTATGATTTTAACACCGTGGAATTTGCCGTAAAAGACGGAATACCCTACGCCATTGATTTTGGCAATCCGGCTCCGGATGCCGACATCAACTCGGTAGGACAAGCGAATTTTGATTGGGTGGTAGAGGAATCCGCAAAAATGGCCATTGCCTACGCCAAAGCACAAAAGCCTGGACAAATCAATCTCTCCTGGGGTACGTTCATGAGAGATGCAGTGCAAATGGCCCAAAGATTTTGATCATGAAAAAACTACCAGTTTTCACACTTGGAGTAGAAGAGGAATTCCAGATCATCGATCCGGAAACCAGGGACCTCCGCTCCCACATGTCCAAGATCGTGGACGGTGCAAAAATCTACCTGAAGGAACAGGTTAAATCCGAAATGCACCAATCCGTTGTGGAAGTGGGAACCAACATTTGCCATAATATTGCAGAAGCCCGGAAGGAAGTAGGTTTCCTCCGGCAACAGATTGTGGAGTTGGCCGACAAGCAAAACCTCATCGTCGGGGCGGCAGGAACACATCCCTTCTCAAAATGGCAGGAACAATCGATCACGGATGATCCACGCTATCACAACATCATCAATGAACTCCAGGACACAGCAAGATCCAATTTGATTTTTGGGATGCACGTCCATGTAGGCATCGAAAACAGGGACATTGCTTTGCAAATCATGAATCAAGCCTGTTATTTCTTGCCCCACATCTATGCACTTTCCACCAATTCCCCTTTTTGGGAAGGCCGAAATACAGGGTTCAAGGCATTTAGGGCAAAGGTTTTTGCGAAATTCCCGAGGACGGGACTGCCTGAATACTTTGACTCCGTGCAGTCCTATGACAATTATGTGGAAACATTGATCAAAACAAATTGTATCGACAATCCCAAAAAGATTTGGTGGGACCTTAGGATGCATCCTTTTTTCAGTACGATTGAATTCAGGATTTGCGACATGTGCCTTACCGTAGACGAAACCATCTGTATCGTAGCCCTGATACAAGCGGTGGTCGCCAAACTCTACAAGATGCATTTGATGAACACGAGTTTCAACATCTATCGCATCGCCCTGATCCGGGAAAACAAATTCCGTGCAGCCCGATATGGGACCGAGGGAATGATGATTGACTTTGGCCAGCAAAAGGAAGTGGTGTACAAAGAATTGATGATAGAATTGCTGGAGTTTATCGATGACGTGGTAGACGAACTTGGAAGCAGGGAGGAAATCAACCATATCCATCAAATCCTGGAAACAGGAACTGGTGCTGACAAACAGTTGAAGGTTTATGAGGAAACCCAAGACCTCAAAAAAGTGGTGGATTTTATCACAGGGGAATTTACAAAAGGCCTCTAAGCAGAAAATCCTATGGATTTTGACCATTGTTGTTTGGGCAAAAAAAGCAACAATGGTTACGTCCATGATTTCTTTTGTTTCATCCAGTGTGGGATAAAAGAATTTGTTCACGACCTTTGCGGATGACTGAAAATCTCCAAGCGAGAACACTAGCCCTGCCAGTCAGAAAAAAATAAAATGCAAATGGAACCAAAGGAAAAAATCAAACTTGCTGTTTTGGATATGTATGACGCTGAACCCAATCAGGGGATGCGCTGCATATTCGACATTGTGGGCCGCTTTCAGGATGAAATCAGCTTTACTGTTTTTGACGTCAGAGGCAAAAGTGAGCTTCCCGCCATAGGTGATTTTGACATCTACATCTCCACTGGAGGTCCTGGAAACCCTTTGGAAGGAAACGGGGAATGGGACACTGCCTATTACCGATTTATCGATACCCTATGGAATTGGAACAAGGAAAATGCAAACAAAAAGCACCTGCTGTTGATCTGCCATTCCTTCCAAATGGCCTGTAAGCATTTTGGTCTTGCCGAAATCACAAAAAGAAAATCCACTTCCTTTGGTGTGATGAGAATCCCAAAAACAATCGATGGATTGGAAGACCCCTTGTTTGAAGGGCTCCCCCAGCCATTTTATGCCGTTGATTCCAGAGATTACCAAGTGGTCCAACCAAGATTGAATAAATTCAAGCAAAAGGGTGCTTCCATTATTGCATTGGAAAAAATAAGGAGCCATTTGGAATATGAGCGCGCCATCATGGCCGTCCGCTTTTCAAAAGAAGTAGTAGGTACCCAATTTCATCCGGAAGCGGATCCGATCAGCTTCATGAACCACCTGAAAAAGCCGGAAGTTAAAGAGAAAATCATCCAACTGAAGGGAAAGGCAAGGTACAGAACCATGCTGGAGTATCTGATGGACGAGGACAAGATCTACAAGACCAATGAAACACTCATCCCAAATTTTCTGAGAAATGCCTTGGATGACGTCCTAAGGTATCAACAAGCGTTTTCACATTAATCCTTCCATCCAATATGCTCAAAAATTACCGGGAATTTTTCAACAGCCAATTCAGTCAAGAAAAATATTTGGCTTTTTTGGATGACATCAGGCGTGATTTTGATTATTTGCCAACCTTTAGAATTGCAGAAACGCCATTTTTTATTTCGAAGGAATTGCAGGCGAAACTCATGGAAGGTAGTCAGCAGGTGATCGACTTCATCCAAAAACCTGGTTTTAAAGCATTGACCGAAAAATCCCTGGCTGTCAATTCCTCGGTTCCCAAGGAAGATGGACATCCGCAATTCATGGCCATCGACTTTGGCATCTGTGAGGAAAATGGGGAGATCGTCCCAAAATTGATTGAAGTGCAAGGCTTCCCTTCCATTTTCAATTTTCAGATGAACCTGTTTGAAAAACTCAAGAGCCACTATCCATTTCTTGGGGAGCTGACCCCATATCTGAATGGAATGGACAAAGACAGTTATCTGGAAAAATTAAAGGAAGTCATCCTGAACGGTCATCCCAAGGAAAATGTGGTTCTCTTGGAGATCGAGCCCGAAAAACAAAACACCAAAATTGATTTTTATTATTGCAAGCAGGATTTGGGGATCCCCATCATCTGCGTCACGGAAGTGATCAAAAAAGGAGATACGCTTTTTTACAAAGACGAAGCGGGAAGTCTTATCGAAATCAAAAGGCTATACAATCGCGTCATTTTCGATGAATTGGAATTGAGAAAGGATTTGATCCTGGACTTCAGTTTTTCGGATCACTTGAATGTGGAATGGGCCGGCCATCCGAACTGGTTTTTCAGGGTAAGTAAATTTATCCTCCCCTATCTCAAAGGGGAATATTTTATTGAATCAACACTCTTGAGTGAGTTGGAGGAAATCCCCGAAGACTTGGAGAACTATGTATTGAAACCACTTTTTTCATTTTCGGGAACAGGTGTGGTGTTCCATGTCAAAAAATCAGATGTGGAAGCAGTCCAGGAAAAAGATCTTTATGTGCTTCAGAAAAAAGTAAACTATGCCCCAATCATCCAAGCGCCGGAAGGAATGATCAAGGCAGAAGTGCGTATTTTGGCCGTTTGGCCGGAAAAGGACGAAAACCCCACTTTCATGTCCAATTTGGTCCGCCTCAGCCGTGGAGAAATGATTGGCGTCAAGTTCAACAAAGACAAGGATTGGGTGGGTGGCACCATTGGACTTTTTGAACATTAAAAAACCGAAAAATGCATTCCGATTCTTTATTAGGTTGAAACTGCAGGAAAATCAGACGATTTGTAGAATATTGCGCAGCCCCGATGGGATGAAGTCAAAAACAGCAAACAACTACCTGATTTTTAATTAATTTCAGGAGGGATAAAAACTGGTAAAACACTGCGCGGGTCAAATCAAAATCAATGACTTCCAGACTGTAGCCACCAAGAGAAATTCCTACTCTTTGGTTGCCCATCCCATTTCACCTCCACTGAAAAGAAAAACCATTCTTTTATCAAGAATACCTTTTAATTCCATAACTTTTTAATAGTTTAAGGGTTATTAAGAGCCTTTTAAAAGCTTAATTTTTCCCAATAGCCAAACAATAATGATCGTAGGGATAGTAAAAGAACCTGAAGAAGAATCAAGGGTTGCCATGTTGCCTGAGGCTGTAAAAACCCTTAAAAGCTGGAATGTCGAAGTAATGGTGGAAACCGGTGCGGGCAAAAAGGCCTTTGCCGATGACGCATTGTACCAAGAATCAGGTGCGGAAATTGTCGACCGCAGCACCCTTCTTCAAAAGGTCGATATTGTCTGCGGCATACAAGCGCTTTCGATTGCCGAAATAAGATCAATGGGTCCCAAATCGGTTTTGATGGGCCAGTTCAACGCCCTTTACAATCCAGAACTCACCCATTTCCTCATCCACGAAAGTCGAACTGCCTTCAGCATGGAACTTGTTCCTAGAACAACCAGGGCGCAATCCATGGATGTTCTTTCATCGATGGCAACGGTGGTTGGCTACAAGGCCGTATTGATGGCCGCGAACTTACTTCCAAGATTTTTCCCGATGTTCATGACTGCGGCAGGGACGATTACTCCCTCAAGGGTTTTGATTTTGGGCGCGGGTGTTGCCGGCCTGCAAGCCATTGCCACAGCCAAAAGACTTGGAGCGACTGTTTTCGCATTTGATGTGCGCCAAGCAGCCAAAGAAGAAGTCATGTCCCTGGGCGCAAAATTTGTCGAAGTCGAAGGTGCCACAGATGACAAAAGTGCCGGAGGATATGCCGTTGAGCAAAACGAAGATTTCATCCATCGACAAAAAGAAGCCATCCACGAACAAGCAACGAAAGCGGATGTGGTCATCACCACTGCCCAAATTCCGGGAAAGAAAGCACCCTTGCTCATTGAGGAAAGAACAGTCCTTGCCATGAAACCCGGAGCGGTCGTCATTGATTTGGCAGCATCCTCAGGTGGGAATTGTGCGCTCACCCAAGCTGACCAAACAGTCAGTATCAATGGGGTTAGCATTGTGGGTGTGGGCAACCTTGCTGCTCAACTCCCCCAAGACGCGAGTAAAATGTATGGAAAAAACTACTTGAATTTTTTGAAATTGATCATCAAAGAGGGACAAATGAACCTCAATTTTGAAGATGATATCGTCTCAGGAACCTGTGTCTGCCATGAAGGCAAGCCAGTCAATTCCCGGATCACCCAAATGATAAACAATTAACCATGGAACAGCTACTGAATTATTTTGGCGAAAACATGGAAATGATCTATTTCCTGATTTTAGCAGTCTTATTGGGCGTAGAGGTCATTTCCAATGTGCCGGCCATCCTCCATACCCCGCTGATGTCCGGCGCCAATGCCATTCATGGTGTGGTCGTGGTCGGCGCCATTATCGTCATGCTCCATGCTGCACCTGACAATTATCTTGCCTTGACGGTAGGCTTTTTGGCAGTGGTCATGGGTACGCTCAATGTGGTGGGTGGATTTGTGGTCACGGACAGAATGCTGGAAATGTTCAAGAAAAAACCGAAGAAGTCATGATCAGTTTGAATATATTGGAAATTTGTTACCTATTCGCCTCCCTGACTTTTGTGATCGGACTGAAAATGCTCAGTCATCCCGACACCGCCAGAAAGGGGAATCTCTTTGCTGCGGCAGGGATGTTGGTGGGTATTCTTGCCACTCTTACCCTCTATCAGACATTTGACCCTGACAAAATGGTCAACTATATTTTGATCGGTTTGGGCTTACTTGTTGGATCCGTCATTGGAACTGTCATGGCCAAAAAGGTCAAAATGACGGCGATGCCTCAAATGGTTTCTTTCTTCAACGGGATGGGTGGTGCATGTGCGGCATTGATCGCCATCATCGAGTTTCAGCACCACGATCCAGCCATGGTCAGTTCTTTACTGAATGGAGAAATGTTGGTCATGCTGATGGGACTTGTGATCGGGGGTGTTTCCTTTTCGGGATCGATGGTTGCATACGGCAAACTGGAAGGAAAAATAAAGGACAAAACCCTTCCGTTCAATCAAATCATCAACAACAGCCTATTTTTGGTGATCATCATTCTGATCATCATCCTCATGACCGGCCAATCCATCAACAATCCGCTTTTCTATGTCTTGATGGTGCTTGCTCTGATCTACGGGATATTGTTTGTCATGCCGATTGGTGGTGCAGATATGCCCGTGGTCATTTCGCTGCTCAATTCCTTCACTGGGATTGCCGCTGCCTTGGGAGGATTTTTGTATGGCAACAAGGCGATGCTCACCGGAGGAATCCTGGTGGGTTCCGCCGGAACCATCCTGACCATTCTCATGTGCAAAGCCATGAACCGTTCCTTACTCAATGTCCTTTTGGGAGCTTTTGGCGGAACTGCCGGGGGTGTGGGGAAAAGTGCGGACGGAGAACAGAGCGCTCGGGAAATCAGCATTTCGGATACCGCCGTGTTGCTTTCCTATTCGCAACGTGTGGTGATCGTCCCAGGATATGGACTTGCCGTGGCGCAAGCCCAACACAGTTGCCACGAACTCGAGAAACTACTGGAGGAAAAAGGGGTAGAAGTGAGTTATGCCATCCACCCCGTAGCGGGGAGAATGCCGGGACACATGAACGTATTACTAGCCGAAGCGGACGTTCCCTATGAGCGGATGCAAGAAATGGAAGAAATCAATCCCAAACTTTCACAAGTGGACGTGGTAGTGGTGATCGGTGCCAACGATGTGGTCAACCCAGCCGCCAAAAACGATCCTTCCTCGCCCATTTTCGGAATGCCCATCTTGGAAGTGGACCAAGCCAAAAATGTGATCATCCTCAAAAGGGGGATGGCTGCTGGCTATGCGGGCATTGAAAACGAACTCTTCTTCTATCCAAAAACCAGAATGCTTTTTGGGGATGCCAAAGACTCGCTTCAAAAACTTGTTGGAGAAGTAAAGGCCATCTAAGCCTCGATACGTTTAGGAATCCAATAGATAAAAAGATATTTGGCGAATGCTTCTCTCTTTCCATTGAAAATTGCGAGCGCAGTGCCAGAAAAACCAAAAAAGGCCGGTAGATTTATCGGCCTTTTTTTGGTGGGATTTTTTCTATAATCTCAAACCCGAAATGTGCAATAGGTTTTCCAATAGGTGTTGAAACTACAAGAAAATCAAACCATTTGGAGAATAAGGTTTTGTGCCAAAACGGCGAAGTCATAAACCGTCGACAAGCGACTGATGATGAAGTATTTTCAGGATGGAATGGGATTGGAAATGCATAAAACGGGTTAAACCCATAATATGCATTCGATTTCTAAAAAAAGGAGTTTATTAAACTCCAAGAAAAACAGACCATTGGAAGAAAAAGTCCTCTTGCCGATATGTTGAAGTCAAAAACAGAGCATAACTGACTGATGATTAAATAATTTCGGGCTGGAATCGAAATGGTCATGCATTATACGGGGTTTAGAACCCATTGAGGTAGGTGAAATTTATGCTTCGCATTTCAAATCCATCCCTGCACAATCCTTTGCTTTATTGTTGGGAAAAATCCAAAGAAAGCCGCATTTCCCTTTTTGATTGGCTGATCCACATTGTCAAACAAAAAACAAGCCCCCATCCTCCAAAACTTCCTCATACCGCTCTTTGTCAAATCGATAGAGAAAAGGGGATTTGTGCGCCAATCCACGTTTGACCTCCTCGAGACGGATGACGATGCCGGATTTCAGAATCTTCTTCTGGAAATTGCGCGGATCAATCTTCTTGTCTAAAACCGCCTCATATAGCCGCATCAATTCGGGCATGGTGAATTTCTCAGGTAAAAGATTGTAACCCAAAGGCTGAAAACTCAATTCCCTTCTCAAAGATTGAATGGCCTTTTCCAAAATGGCATTGTGGTCAAAAAGCAATTTTGGGACTTCTTTCAAGTCAACCCATTTGCACTCATCTGTGTATTTGTCCGGGTTTGGAAAAACCATTGCATAATCTACCAAAGCAAAATAACCGATGGAAACCGCGCGATCATACCAATGTTCAGTGGAAATGACGTGCCCCAACTTATCTTGTAACTCCTTTTTGTCGTAGCGGTGAAGATCACCAAAAGTATGGAATTGCTTGAGGAAAATTTCAGTAAGACCTGTCCTTTCCATCAAAACCCTATTGGCGGCATCGTCCACAGACTCCCGTTGCAGCACAATTCCTCCCGGCAAACTCCACTCCTCTGTCTCCTTCCATCTGAGCAACAAAATCTTCAATAATCCATCATGGAAACCGAAAATCACACAATCTAACGACAGTTGGGGGATTAAATCCAAACCTACTGCGCCTTTACTATCGTCTTCCATTTTGCAATTTAAACAAATCAATATGTCGCATACAGAAAATGAATACTATTTATTAATTGGTTTTAGTCTCTTTCACTGCCCCATTAACTAAAATATCATTCCTCAATCCGTCAAAAACTTTCTTTTCCAATATTTAGCAGAAAGCCTTTCAGAAATTGATCTTGCAAAATAAAGAAAATAAGAGATGGGCGAGTGTTTTATATTGGGTAAATTTTAAATCAAAAATAAACCATTTAACATTTATAGGGCATTCCTGAATCCTGTTTGGATATATTTGTGTAAAGGCCTTTTCGTTAAAATTTTAATTATGAAAAAAAGACATTTGCTTTCAATCGCATTGGGTGCCATTTTGATACTCCCTGCGCAGGCACAACAAATAGATGGATTTTCCAATGCATCAGGTGAAAAACAAAGAAAAACCGAAGCACAATTTCTGAAAACGGTGGATTTCAGCAGGTTCAAAGAACACCTGACCACCATCACTTCCGAGCCGCATCCCGCAGGTTCTCCCGCCAATGAAAAGGTGAAAGATTACCTCGTGAAAACGATGAAAACCGCGGGATGGGATGTAGTCGTCCACCCCTACGATGTCTACCTTTCCAAGACTCCCGGCGAGTCCTTGGTAGAAATCATCACTCCGATAAGAAAACCGCTCAACCAGCAGGAATATGTTTTGTCCGAAGACCCGTATTCTTCCAATCCGGATCTCTGGAAAGGATGGAATGCCTTTTCGGGTAGCGGAGATGTGACCGCGGAGGTGGTGTATGCCAACTATGGCCTAAAAGCGGATTTCGAAAGATTGAAAGAACTGGGCATCGATGTCAAGGGCAAAATCGTCCTGGCCAGATATGGCGGGAATTTTAGAGGATTCAAAGCAAAATTTGCAGAAGAATATGGGGCCATTGGTCTGTTAATCTTTACCGATCCGGGGGATTCCGGTTATGCAAAAGGTTTGGTCTATCCCGAGGGGATTTATTACAATGAAAGTTCTGTCCAAAGAGGCTCATTGCTTACTTTGGACTGGACAGGAGACGCCTTGACCCCTTTTGAACCAGCATTGCCACTGGATGGCAAAACCAAAATCAAACGTCTCAACCCTGATGAAGTGGGGCTACATACCATTCCCGTCACGCCGATTCCTTATGGATCTGCCCAAGAAATCATTGCGCAGATGAAAGGAAAGCCTGTTCCAAGTGGCTGGCAAGGTGGACTTCCCTATACCTATCGGTTGGAGGGTGGAAAAGAACTCCGAGTAAGATTAAAAGTGCAGCAGGACAGAGAATATGTGAGAGCCAACAATGTAGTCGCAACCTTAAAAGGAAGTACAAATCCCGACGAATGGATCATCTTGGGTTGTCATTATGATGCCTGGAGTTTTGGCTCCACCGATCCCAATTCCGGCACTTCAATGCTCTTGAGCTTGACTGAAACCTTGGGAAATATGGCCAAAGAAGGTTTCCAGCCTTCCAGATCCATCATGATCGCCCATTGGGATGCCGAAGAACATGGCGTGATCGGTTCCACAGAATGGGTGGAACAATTCAGGGATGAGCTCAGTGCCAAAGCGGTTGCCTATATCAATTTGGATGCAGCAGTTTCCGGAAGGAATTTTGGCGCATCTGCCTCCCCTACGCTCAAGAAAATCATCATGGAATCCGCCAAGGAAGTGGCCTTTCCGGATTCGGCCAAATCCGTATATGAAGTCTGGGCGGGCAAAAAAGAAGAACCCAGCATCGGCAATCTTGGCGGTGGATCGGACCACATCGCCTTTTATATGCATGTTGGCGTACCTTCCTTGAATGGCGGAACGGGTGGACCCACCTTGTACCACACCAACTATGACAACCTCCACTTCTATGAAAAATTCGCAGATCCAACTTTCCAGATGGGCGGAACCGTGGAGCAGCTTGTAGGGATCATGAGCTTGAGGTTGGCCAATGCCGATATCATTCCCTATCAGGTTTCCAGATATGCCCAGGACATGGCGCTCCATTTTGAAAATGCCGAAAAGGGAATCAAAGCCTTTGACACTGCTTTTACCGGATTCGAAAAATCAAAAGCGGCAAACACCGCCATGAAATCCAGTGCAGAAGAATTGGACAGTAAAATCGCCTCGGTCTTGAAGACAAGTCAAGTGGATGCCAAAAAACTGAAAGCCATCAACAAGGATCTCCTGGGATTGGAAAAGAGTTTCATCGATCCCAAGGGCATGTATTTTGGGGATTGGTACCGTTCGCTTTATGCTTCTTCCGATCCATTTAGCGGATATGCTTCATGGGTACTGCCAGGCATCCAATATGAAATCGCATTGAAATCCACAGACCGCTTGGCGGAATGGGACGAACGCTACAGCAAGGCGATCTTGGACCTAAAACAAAAAATAGATGCTTTGATCAAGAAGATTTAATTCCTCAAGGGTGAATTGAATTGTTTTGATTATTGGTAAATGCATTTGTTGTTTTCAAAAAAATGAATGCACGGATGAAAAATTATAGCCCAAAATGCCAAAAACCAATTGAGCTTTGTTCTTGTCGGAATTATTCTTGAACTGATTTACGCACAGGTAGTCAATGGGAAGAAAAGAAAAAAGGCCATCGGAAATTTCCGATGGCCTTTTTTATTATTTCATTGTCCTAAAAAAATCATTCTGCAATCGGCTCTTTTGTTCCTTTGTACAATTCATATTTCAGGAGTCGGCAATCAATCGTTCCGTTGTAAAACTCCATTCTTCGGGAAGCTTTCAGACCGATTTTTTTGGCCAGTTCCAAATTTCCGGTGAATATAAATCCGGTGTAGCCTGCACATCTTTTCTTCATGAAATCACCCATACGCTTGTAGGTGAGTTCGAGTTCTTCCTCTTCTCCCAGCCTTTCGCCATATTCAGGATTCAGGAAGACGACCCCGTTTTCCTCTTCCGGCAAACTCGTCTCTTCAAAATCGCATTCCTCCAGCTGCAGCAATGATAAAACCCCTGCAGTTTCGGCATTTTCCTGGGTGAACGAAATTGCCTGTGCACTGATATCGCTGGCAATGATCTTCAGACCGGGAACTTCTATAATTTCGTTTTGAAGGTCTTCCTTCATTTTAGTATAGACCTCAGCATCATATCCCTGGATGTACATAAAGGAATAATGGTCTCTGTAAAGCCCCGGAAAACGGTTGGTGGCGATCAAAGCCGCTTCGATCGCAAGTGTCCCTGCTCCACACATCGGGTTCACGAATGGGCTTTTCCTGTCCCAGCCCGTGGCCAAAATGGTCGCAGATGCCAAAGCTTCCAACATGGGTGCAGTTCCCGGGATCTTCCGATAGCCATGCTTGGCAAGTGTTTCACCTGAGGTATTGATATAGATGGAGGCTTCGGTTTCTTTCCAAAACAATTGGATCACAGCACCTTCATAGGCAGAACCTGAATCCGGTCTGGTACCTGTATTTTCCCTAAATCGGTCCACGATGGCATCTTTGATCCGCACATTCACAAAAAGTGGATTGTCCACACTTTCGTTGTCCACATGGGAATAAACCGAAAAATAAGTTTGATTGCTGATGTATTCCTCCCAAGGCAAAGATTTTATCCTTCTGTAGATATCATCGGCATGCCTGAGGTAAAAGGATTTGATTTCATAAAGGACATGACTGGCAGTCCGAAGATGAAGGTTCAGAAATATACATTCGTTGAGAGAAGCGTAAAGCTCTACCCCTGTCCTGAAAACCAGTTTTGGCTTAAATCCCAAATCCTTTAATTCCTTCTCCAAGATGGCGGAGAACCTGTCTTTGCAGGTGATGACCACCTTGCCCTTTGCATTAAAATCTGTCATGGTGCAAAAGTAAGGAATAAAATGCTCCTTTCCTTCACCCATGTTTTTCTTCGGGGTCTACTCCGGTTGGATGACCACCGTTTCGGTGAGTACAGGACTCACCAGAAAATAACCCAAAACCTCTCCACCGCCTTCAAGAATCCGGATATTTGTCTTCGGATTCTCTGGTGGCGGACTGAAAAGCCCTCCGTCGTTAAACAATAAATTCACCAATTGATTGAGGTAATCAAAGGCATCTTGGTTCAGTCTGTAAAGCTCAATCCGCACCTTGTCATTTTCCTTAAACCTGAAGCCGGACAATTCAAATCCCCGATTCAAAATGGATGTCCCAAAGGTATCGTCAAACAAAAGGTAATCGGATCGTCTGTTCAATAAAGTATCGTTTCGCACCAGCCTGACCCGATAATTATTGTCGGTGGTAAATGGAATATCGCCATATAGGGTCAGGTAATACCCCTCATCCCTAAAAATCCTTTCCTCCTTGAATGCATACGTGATGCTGTCCAATTTTGGCGGTGCCAAAAGTGTTCCGGAAGAGATATAATGGTTCTCCCCCATCAAGACATGAAGCTCATATTTTTCCTCGATTCTACCGCCCAGGTTATTGACCGGAATGTACCTGGAGACATCTTCGGAAAAACGGAAATTGTACCTAAAACCATTCCCCGAATTGACCACATAAACCTCAGCATTATCCACCACCTCACCTGGTCCCTCTGAATAATAATCTTTGGACAATGAAATTTTCACCTGGTTCAATCCTCCCACATTTGTCCAAATCCCTTCAATAATGGGGATGGATTCCTTTTTTTGGAGATCAAGAAAAACCTCCTCCTGACAGGAGAAAAAAGGCAACAAGAGAAGACAATATAAAATTCTTTTCATATTCATAACTGTCTTTTCAAAACTTGAAATTATAGGTGATTGCCGGAAGGAAAGTAAACAAATAAGTCATAACCACGCCTGGCCTTCTGGAGAGAACTTCTTCGTTTAATCCGGGATCAAAATCGATTTGCTCATTGATGATGTCGCCAAATTGATAGGAAAAGGGATTTTTTCTCCCATAAAGGTTGTAAATGCTGAAATTCCAACTGCCTTTCCATTTTCTGCCCCTATCCACATTTTTCCAAGTGACCGATGCATCCATCCGATGGTAATCCGGGAAGCGGTCCTCGTTCCTTTTGTTTCCATACAAAGGCAGGCTTTGGTTGTCCACCTCATATGTCCCGATCGGAAAGGTAACGGCCTGACCAGTCGTATAGACAAAAGTTAGGGCCGAGGACCACCTTTTTGAGAATTCATGATTCAAAACCAAAGTCACATCATGCGGTCGGTCAAACCTCGGCCTGTACCAATCCCCCTCACTGATGCCTTCGATTTTCCTCCAAGTCCTGGAGTAAGTATAGGCCAGCCATCCGGTGGTTTTCCCAATATTCTTCCGCAACAATGCTTCCAACCCATACGCATACCCCACACCTGCCAACAATTCCGTTTCCACGTTGTCTGTGAACAAGACATTGGCTCCCTGCCGGAGATCGATGACATTCTTGAAATCCTTGTAATATCCTTCCAGAGACAATTCCCATTTGTTTTGGTTGAGATTTTTGAAAAGCCCAACCGAGTACTGATCCCCTCTCACTGGCTCAATGTATGTACCGGCAGGCACCCATCGGTCGATCGGCAATCCTGCGGAGCTGTTGGAGGCCACCTGCACGTATTGGAAATTCCTGTTGTAGGAAGCCTTGAATGAAAGGTCCTCCCGAATCAGGTAACGGACCGAAAGTCTGGGCTCAAATCCCTGATAGGTTTTCATGCTTTCCAAAGTACCAAATGAAAGGCTGTCGGTGATGGATACATTAGGCCCCGGTTGGTTTCCCTCATAGCGGTACTCAATTCCTTTGCCCACTTGTTGGTAGATCCCCCACCGCAGTCCCGCATCCACTTTTAATCTTTGGCTGATGTCTCGGGAGCCCGAAACAAAGAAATTGTTTTGGAGCCCATTCCGGGCATTCGTGTTGATGGGTTCAATGCTGGCACCGGGATCCGGCACAAAATTGATCGGAGCAAAGTGGTAATATTGTGTGTGCATCCCCCATTTCAACTCGGTTTTTTCGTTCGGGACAAAACCCCATTCCGCCCTGGCTCCCGACTCCGACAAAACATTGTCCCATCGAAAACCATTGTCTGCGTCGTCAAAGTTGACAGCATATTTGTATTTACTGTGATACACGTTAAGGTCAAAATAGGTCCTTTCGCTGATGTTTCGGGTCCATTGTGCTGAAGAAACCCAATTGTTCCATCCCAATCCAAACTGTCCTGACAATCCCAAAAAGTCTGAGCCGAAATAACTGGAAATGGAGATTTTGTCCTTATCACCAACCTTAAAACTGAATTTTCCACTCAAGTCATAAAAATAAAGATCGTTGTTCTTGATATTCGGATCAGAAGAAAGCCTGAGAAACAAGTCGGCATAAGTTCTTCTTCCAGAAAACACAAAGGAGGACTTATCGGAAAAAAGGGGGCCATCCAAAGTCAATCTTGAGCTGATCGTCCCTATCCCACCCTCTCCTTTTATTTTCTCATAGTTGCCTTCCCTCAGAGAGACATCGATCAGGGAGGAAATCCTGCCCCCATAATTGGCGGGTATGTTTCCCTTGTAAAACTCGACCCCACTCAATGCGTCGGGATTGAACACGGAAAAGAAACCGAAAAAGTGAGAAGGGTTGTACACGGGTGCGCCATCCAACTGTATCAGGTTTTGGTCTGCGGATCCTCCTCTGACAAATAGACCAGTCGTCCCTTCTCCGGCTGTCTGTACGCCAGGAAGGAGTTGGAGGCTTCTCAAAAGGTCAACCTCACCAAAGAGTGCCGGGATATTTTTAATCGTTTCGATGGGGATGGTCGTTTTGCCCATGTCCAAACTTTTGACATTTTCATCCGGCCTTCTGTCCCGGATGATGATTTCTTCCAGGGAGAGTTCTTCTGCTTTGAGGAAAAACCGAAGTTCCTTGCCCAGATCCTTCTCGGAAATCACCCTGATGGACACCGTGAATCCAATGAAAGAAACCACCAATTTGGAAGGAAGGCCTGTTTTCCCAATCAAAAACCTTCCATTTTCATCACTTACTACTCCTTTTTGTGGCTCCGACTCCCAGTAGATATTTGCGCCGGGAAGTGGCAGGTTCGAATCCATTTCGAAAACCTGACCGGAGATGTTTTCGGGATTTTGGGAAAAAGCTGGGTTTGTGGATGCAAGAAGAAACAGAAAGACAGAAGCCCAAGCAAATAAAAATTTCATAAAACAGATTTCTTTTGAATGGATAACGGTTTCTCCTTTGAATTGATTGGTATAGGGCAAAAATAATCTTTTT
Organism: Rhodonellum psychrophilum GCM71 = DSM 17998; assembly: GCF_000381545.1. GTDB lineage: Bacteria > Bacteroidota > Bacteroidia > Cytophagales > Cyclobacteriaceae > Rhodonellum > Rhodonellum psychrophilum. The sequence continues at coordinate 192,088 of NZ_KB906681.1, forward strand.
ACCTGAGGCAAAGATATGGAATTATGATGGGCAGCAAAGGAAGAAGTTTGTATGGGACATTCCCCATCTTATCGCTTCTCATTTTGAAGCTTCCTACTTTTGGGGGACATTTTCTTCCGACAATTTTCCTGGTGTATTTGCCTTTGCTTGTTCCGGATATTGGATTGTTGGATTAAAAAACGTGCTTATGCTCTTGCCTATCTGTTTCCAAAAAAATATTTTCGACCTGATAAAATGGATTTATCCCAAGGCCAGGTCTTTTTTTGGGGTGCAACCGGAAATATGACTTATGGTTCCCAGTGGGGTCATAACTGAAGGAAAACTAGACTATTTGAAGAGCAACGGGTATTACCGTTAGGGTGAAGTCAAAAATCTAAAATACCTGATGTCTGATTTTTAGGCATCTCCAGACTCGAATAGAAATGGAAATGAATCATACGGATTCAATATTGTCCATTAAAAATGAACCCTTTGAAAAAAATACAGGATCCAAATCAAAATGCGGAGACCACGCCGATAAAATTTTGACCGGGGGAATTAATGTACAGATGAATCCGAAAAGATCGGGATATGGATTTCGTTAACATATATTAAATCGAATCCTATACTGGCTTTTCGTTTATATTTTATAATTTCAGGGCATGATTTGGGCATATCCTGACGTTAAATTACTCATAGGGCTGGCAATTGTATTTGGATTGCTTTATGGAGTTTACCTCCTCCGCTTTTACTTTATCAATAAAAAATTAAAGGTACACAAGCACAGGCTTCTGATGAAGATGGTGTTGCGGTTGGGGTATTTTGTACTGTTCTTGGTCGCAATGGCGGGACCTTCCATAGGCACATCCCAAAAAGAGATCAAAGAAGAAGGGAAAGACATCTTCATTGCCATCGATCTCTCCCAGTCCATGAATGCAACCGATATTGGACCGAGCAGAATGCAAAGGATAAAATTCGAGTTAAAAAACCTGGTCAAAGACTTCAGTGGTGATCGTATTGGGCTGATTATTTTCAGTTCCGAAGCCTTTATCCAATGCCCTTTGACCTTTGACCAAAACGTTTTGCAACTCCATCTGGATGGATTGAATTCCGGATTGGTGCCCAACACTGGCACCGACATCAGTGCACCCTTGAATTTGGCATTGGGAAAATTCAACTTGGACGATTCTCCGGAAGTCAAATCCAAGTCGATTGTCCTGATCTCGGACGGAGAGGATTTTGCGGAGAATTTCAGGCCTCTCACCGCGCAATTAAGCGATTCGGGCATAAAGGTTTTCAGTCTAGGTGTGGGGACATCCCAGGGGAGCACCATCCCGCGTGGTAATTCCATCATCATTGACCCCAAAACCAACCAACCCGCCATCACAAGATTGCAATCCGAAAACATGAAACTGATCGCGGCACAAACCGACGGGCAGTATTTCGAAATCAGCGATGAGCTGAATGAAATTTCCGACCTTTCTGCGGCACTCGAAAGAATAGAAGGCACCGTCACTGGATCCAGAATGGTGGAAGCCTCTGCCAACAAATATTTTTACTTTCTGTTGGCTGCGATGGGTTTGGCTTTGTTGGATATGATTTTGCCACTCAAAACCATCCGCCTTTAAAATCGTCTTAGGTATAGAATATGATCTTCATCAGTAGAATTCTTTTGTTCCTCATCCTGTTTGTCCCAGCCTCCTGGACCGTGACAACAAGGAAGAATGCCGCCATCAAAGCGGCGTCCAAGGATTATGCCAATGCCAAGTATGAAGCTTCTGTCGCTTCCCATTTGCTTTTGGGTACCGAATTCGGGATCAACAGTCCCAATTCCAGCTACAACCTGGCCTTGAGTTACCATTATAATGAACAGTTGGAAGAAGCCCAAGCAGCTTATTTGGGATTGATCGGCTCAGCCAACCCCATGATCGCTTCCTTTGCATCCAATCAAAATGGGATCCTGTTGGGAAAACAGGAAAAATACAAAGAAGCATTGGAAGCCTTCAAATTTGCGCTGATCAAAGACCCCCTAAACGAACCTGCGCGATACAATTATGAATTGCTGAGCAGATGGCTCGAGGAAAACGAGGATCAAAATCAGGAGGATCAGGATAAGGAAGACGAGGAACAAAAAGACAAAGAGGATCAGGAGCAAGAAAAACAGGATCAGGACAAAGACAAGGAAAATAAAAAAGACGGAGAAGGCGACGAAAAAACCGAAGAGGATGAAGCCTCCGAATCCGAGAAAAAGGATGATAAATCCGGGGAAAAATCCCAAGAGGAAAAAGATTCCCAGGAACCCAGTGACATGGAAAGTGACCTGAGTGAAAGGGAGAAATCCAAGGAACAGATGAAGGAAAGGCTCAAAGAAATGAACCTCAGTCCGGAACAAGCTTCCCAAATCCTTGACGCTATGAATGCGGCAGAGTTGCGCTACATCCAGCAAAACAAAAAGAAACCCACCAAGAGGCCGGAAAAAGGCTTGCCGGATTGGTAAGCGTATCGCTGTAGAAAGTCTGGAGCGGGAGAATTCTAAACCCTCCAACCTCAGTGGAAGCCAAATACATTTGAAAAAAGAGTATAAACCCAATAAATATAAACCAATGAAAGAAGTCTATATCGTATCCGCAGTGAGAACCCCATTTGGGAGTTTTGGTGGCAAGTTGGCCGGATTGACCGCCGTGGAATTAGGGAGTTTTGCCATCAAGGGCGCTTTGGAAAAAGCGGGTGTTGATCCCAAAGAAGTGGATGAAGTCATCATGGGAAATGTGATTTCTGCCAACCTGGGGCAAGCACCTGCCCGACAAGCGTCCATCGGGGCCGGAATCGGTTACAATGTGCCTTGTACAACCGTCAACAAAGTCTGTTCCTCCGGAATGAAAGCAGTGATGTTTGCGGCGCAATCCATCATGACGGGACAAAATGACGTAATGGTCGCCGGTGGTATGGAAAGCATGTCCAACGCCCCTTTTTACATTCCCAAAGCAAGATTTGGTTACAAATACGGAAATGGTGAACTGATCGACGGATTGGTCAGAGATGGTCTCCATGAAGTCTATTACGATTTCCCAATGGGAAACTGTGCGGAAAATACCGCAAAAACAATGAAAATCACCAGAGAGGAACAGGATGCCTATGCCATCCAATCTTACACCCGCTCTGCCGAAGCTTGGAAAAAAGGAGCCTTTAAAGATGAGGTCATTCCCGTAAGCTTCAAGGGAAGAAAAGGCGAAACGGTCATCATCGATGAAGATGAAGAATTCAGGAACGTCATCTTTGACAAAATCCCATCCCTAAGACCGGTTTTCGACAAGGAGGGCACCGTCACGGCAGCCAATGCATCCACGATGAATGATGGCGCTTCCGCATTGGTCTTGATGAGCAAGGAAAAAGTGCAAGAATTGGGATTAAAGCCAATTGCTAAAATCCTTGGTTTTGCCGATGCTGCACAGGATCCGATTTGGTTTACCACCGCTCCTTCTCTTGCCATTCCCAAAGCCATCAAAAATGCAGGCTTGACAGAAAACGACATTGACTTTTACGAGATCAACGAAGCCTTCGCGGCCGTTGCGATCGCCAACCAAAGACAATTGAACTTGGATATGGACAAATTGAACGTCAACGGTGGAGCTGTGGCCTTGGGTCATCCACTGGGTGCTTCCGGCGCCAGGATCATCGCTACCCTGCATTCGGTTTTGCAACAAAATGAAGGAAAAATAGGTGTTGCGGGAATCTGCAACGGCGGAGGTGGTGCTTCTGCCATCGTCATCGAAAGACTCTAAGTAGTTTTTTTGAGCCTCGGAAAAAAAAAGGAATTGTCTTCAAGATCAAACTGAGCACACCTTTTGTTTCCGAGGCTTTCTCTTTATTTACAAACCTCCCATGTTCAAAAAAACGATTTTTGCCTTTTTATGCTTCATCACCCTGGAAGCTTCTGCACAGAAGTTGGTCAGGACTTTTTATGATGAACAAAAACTTAAAATCAGGGAAGTCTACCCCGAAGTCAACGGTGTGGGACAAGGTGAATACAAATTGTACTACGAAGAGGGTTCTCTTGCGGTCGTCGGGCAACTTGAAAGCGGGATGAAGGAAGGTGTTTTTGTGGATTTTTTCCCCGGGACAAAAGACACTCTCAGGGTGATTTCCTATTCCCAAAATAATAGAGAGGGTCCTTCCAAAACCTATTACCCATCCGGAACCGTCTCGCAGGAGCTGTCCTTCAGGGACAACCTGATCGACGGGGAAGTCATCACCTATTTTGAAAATGGGAAAATCAGGCAAAGGACATTTTTTGAGCGTAATCTCCCACAGGGCTTGAGTTATGATTATGATACTTTGGGCAATCTGTTGGAGAAATCCAATTTCGATAGAGGGCTGTTGGATGGCACCAAGGAACAGTATTACCAAGGGGGTGAACTGATGGCCAAGATTTCCTACGAAAAGGGAAAATTGGAAGGCGAACACCTCCAGTATTACCCAGATGGAAGTCTCAAGTCAAAATTCAAACATAAGAATGGCTATCAGGAAGGCGAAACCGTCAGCTATTTCCCCAACGGTCAATTGGCCAGAATCGGGAAATATAAAAATAGGGAAGCCGATGGAATCTTCAAAAGCTACCATGAGAACGGAAAATTGGCAGAACAGGCCCTCTATAAAAGGGGGATGCCTGTTGGGACCATCCAAAGTTTTTATGAAAGCGGAGCCAAAAGGGAAATCGTCAAGCACGATTCTTCAGGGAAATTGACCCAAATCACGGCCTATTATGAAACCGGAGAACTCCAACAGGAAATTTTCTATCTCAATGGACAGGAAGAGGGAGAAACCATCCGGTATTTCCAAAATGGGCAGGTCCAAGAAATCATCCCTTACCATAAAGGGAGAATGGAGGGCACCTATAAGCTATTCGACGAAACCGGCAAATTGTTAACGGAGAGATTTTTCCATGAGGGAAAGGAACTGAGCACAAGGAATCCCGAAAAAGAAGAAATAATCCACAAATAAAAGGACCCGGCAAACAAGAAAAGGCCAGCTTTTTCTATTTTTGTCGAAAGAAGAAAAAAATGAATACTGCAATTAAAGAAACTCATTTTCAGTTTCCCGGCCAAGTCGGGTTTTACAAAGGAAAAGTACGTGACGTTTATTTTTTTGAGGACAAAATAGCAGTGGTCGCCAGCGACCGCATCTCTGCATTTGATGTGGTGTTGCCAAAACCTATCCCCTACAAAGGGCAGGTTTTGAATCAGATCGCTGCCAAATTTCTTCAGGCCACAGCGGACATCGTCCCCAACTGGGTCACTGCCACGCCAGATCCCAATGTCACTATCGGAAAGAAATGTGAGCCCTTCAAGGTGGAAATGGTCATTCGAGGTTACTTGGCAGGACATGCGGCCAGGGAATACCTGGCGGGAAAGCGATCCGTTTGTGGAGTAAGCCTACCTGAGGGACTGAAAGAAAACGACAAATTGCCGGAACCCATCATCACGCCAACCACCAAAGCCGATTTCGGACATGATGAAGATATTTCCAGGGAGGATATTCTTGCCAAAGGTATCGTAAGCGAGGCGGATTATGCGGTATTGGAAAAATACACACAAGCTTTGTTTGCCAAAGGAACAGAGATGGCAAGGGAAAAAGGACTGATCCTGGTGGATACCAAATATGAGTTTGGGAAATTCGGAGAAGAGATCCTTCTGATTGACGAAATCCATACCCCAGATTCCTCGCGGTATTTCTATGCCGATGGATACGAAGCCCACCAAGCGGCCGGATTGCCCCAAAAACAGCTTTCAAAAGAATTTGTGCGGCAATGGTTGATTGCCAACGGATTCCAAGGCAAGGAAGGACAGCTTGTTCCCGAAATGCCCAATGAATTTGTTCAGGAAATTTCCGGGAGGTATATTGAACTTTACGAACAGATCATCGGAGAACCCTTTGTCAAAGGAGATATTTCCCAACTGGAACAAAGGATCGAAAAAGCGGTTTTAAAGGAACTGGGCGCTTGAAACCTTAGCACAATAGGTGGAGACCCTTCGGTTTTGAATAAATAAAAGAGTATATGGGCGAATTCCAGTAGCTTTGTCCTATCGACATCATTGGAAAATGACCTTTTTAAATTTGAAAAACAATCACGATTATGAAATACAGTGTAGATAAAAAAGAGCAATATGTTGTCTTTACGCCTCATGAGGAGAAATTGGATTCATTCCTCTCCCCAAAACTAAAGTCAGAATTGCTGACGGTTCATGCAGAAGGTTATCCCAATCTTGTGATTGACATGAGCAATGTAAAATATGTGGATTCAAGTGGGTTGAGTGCATTGTTGGTTGGAAACCGTGAATTCAGCAAAGACGGGATCTTCATCATTTCCTCTCCGCAGGAACACGTCATGAAACTGATCAAAATCTCCATGTTGGACAAAGTATTCAACATTGTCGATTCCATTGAGGAAGCTGCAGAAGCGATTTTCATGCATGAGATCGACGGCAAAGAAGAGGAAGAAGAAGAAGAAAATTAATTTTGAGGTTTGAAATCACCGTTTTAGGTTCCAATTCCGCCATCCCAGCACATGGCAGAAATCAGACATCCCAATTGGTAGAAATTGGGATGTCTTCCATGTTGTTGGATTGTGGAGAAGGCACCCAGATTCAGCTGCGGAAATTCAAGCTGAAATACGGAAGGGTGGATTTTATCTTCATCTCCCACCTGCATGGAGACCATTATTTTGGGATCATGGGAATGATCTCCACTTTTCATTTGCACAAAAGAACCCGTCTGCTCACCATTTTTGGGCCCAATGGCCTGGACGAAATCATCACCGTCCAACTCAAGCACAGCAATACCCGACTCAATTTCCCCATCAGGTTCGTCGCCACCAATCCCAATCAGAAAGAATTGATTTTGGAAGAGAAAAATTACAGGGTTTTCAGTCTGCCGCTGAAACATAGGATCGCCTGTACTGGTTTTATTATCCAAGAAAAAAAGGAATTCCGGAAATTGATCAAAGAAAAGTTATTACAGAAGAAAATCGAAGTGGAAGCCATCCAATCCCTTCTAAGGGGAAAGGATTTTATGGATTCTGACGGGAAGGTGCTGTATGCGGCCAAAGACTATACGTATCCACCGGATCCACCAAAAACCTACGCATTTTGTTCAGACACCATCTACGACCCGGATTTGGTACCCCATCTGAAAGGGGTGACGCTGCTCTACCATGAGTCGACTTTTACAGAAATCGAGGCTGAGAGGGCGAAGGAAACCTTTCACAGCACCGCCAGGCAGGCAGGCATGATCGCCAAAGCAGCCGGCGTCCACAAATTGCTGTTGGGGCACTATTCAACCCGCTATGTGGATTTAACCCCGATAATGGAAGAGGCGAGATTTGTCTTTGCCGAAAGTTACCTGAGTATCGAAGGAGAGCGCTATACCGTGGAATAACATGCCCCTTCCAACCAAAACGTTGCCCCCAAAATGATTTTATGGAGATAAAGCCGAGCCAAAGGGAGTTCCAATCCAAGAAGACGAATCTGTTTATCATCCTTTCCGGGATATTCCTCACCAATGCGATCTTGGCTGAGATTATCGGGGTCAAGATTTTTTCCGGGGAAATGACCTTGGGCTGGGAACCTGCTGGATGGGTGTTTTTTGGAGAATACATCCTGGATTTCAACCTGACCGCTGGAGCCGTGATCTGGCCAATCGTCTTTATCACCACAGACATCATCAATGAATATTTCGGCAAAAAAGGGGTCAGGAAGATCAGTTTTATCACCGCCTTCTTTATCGCCTACAGCTTTTTGGTCATCGTCAGTGTGACGGAATTGCCAGCTGCACCGTTTTGGTTGGAGGTAAATAGCCCCGATGCCGATGGAAACCCCTTCAATATCGACTATGCTTTCAATGTCATTTTCCGACAGGGTTTGGGCATCATCATCGGCTCACTGACCGCGTTTTTGTTGGGACAATTGATTGACGTCTATGTCTTCCAAAAACTCCGGAAAATCACAGGCCCTAAAATGATCTGGCTACGCGCAACAGGTTCCACGCTGGTATCCCAGTTCATCGACTCCTTCGTGGTCTTGGGGATCGCTTTTTATGTGTTCGGGAACTGGAGTATCGAACAAGTGGTGGCAGTGGGGATTATCAATTACATTTATAAATTCGGGGTTGCGGTGCTGTTGACGCCCCTACTCTATCTTGGACATTATTGGATTGATGGGTATTTGGGAAAGGAAATCGCAGAGGAAATGACCAAGGAAGCATCGGCGGACACCTCTTTTTTATAGAACTGACGAATTGGGCGAAGATTCAACCCCAATCCATGCCCATTCCAACAAACCACTTCATCAAGTGCAATCTGTTTTATGAGAAAAGGTATAGTACTCCGAATCCCATTAAAGCCTAAAGGAATTTGTTTAACCCGAATTCTAAGACATTGGAAAAGTAACGTTAATGCGCTAACTTTTGGTTGCAGCATGAAAGCCTATGCATCGAATGGTGATTTTATCCCTTCCCGAATTCTGGTAGAAATGTTCAACCCCAATCTTTAAGGTCAGGGTTTTTGAAACGTTAATTGGTGACCATGTTTTGTTATGGATCCCGTATGGAATAATCAAATCAAATATACATTTCTCTTGCTGCTTTTAATCAAAACCAAAAATAAGATGAAGCAGAAAAAGTTTGAAAGTATGGCTGTTGTCAATCCTTTTGCCGCT
>NZ_KB906682.1 GCF_000381545.1 Rhodonellum psychrophilum GCM71 = DSM 17998
GTATATTAAAATATACAAAAAAAAGGTGTAGAAAAGTAATTTTCCTACACCTTTTTTACTAACATTTTATCAAAGGACTTTTTCAGTGGCCTCCTTAATCAGTGGTTATTTTTTTGTTCTAAAACGACCTTTTTATTTGGACATACCTGTTCTACTAGTTAATTATTTGCCACTTTCAATTATTTTTTGATTTTTTTTGGAAAGTTTTGTTCCCAAACTTGCATTTATAAAACTAAATGGTTAAGTTCATATCGAATTTAAAACTTAAACACAAATGAGAGAGCTAACCCGCGCAGAAGAGCAATTAATGCAGATCCTGTGGGATATCGAGAAAGGTTTTGTCAAAGATATCCTCGCCAAGTTGTCAGCCCCCAAGCCGGCTTACAACACCGTTTCCACTATTATCCGTATTCTGGAAAGAAAAGGTTTTGTTCAACACAAAGCTTACGGTAAGTCACATGAGTATTATCCTATCGTATCCAAGGATGAGTACAGGAGTTTCACAATCAAGAATCTACTTGCAGGATATTTTAGTGATAGTTTTTCTAATTTGGCTTCCTTTTTTGCCAGAGATAAAAATCTCGATGTAAAAGAAATCGAAAAGATCTTGGAGGAAGTGAAAGAAGAAGTAAGAAAGTAAACCAATTCAGTTCTACTTGATTATATCTGGAAAAGTGCTTTCTGACTGGTTTTTTCTATGAGATTTACCATACTTTATTTAGAAAGGGAAAAGTGCTTGCGTTAAGAAGAATTATTAATTAATTGACTCCCTTGACTGCATTGCTTTTTTCTATTTTAAAATTGCAGTAGGTTATAATAAACCCGATATAAGATGAGAACTATTCCGATTTTTTCGGGCGCTTACGATCACGCAAGCGCCCGAAATAATCTCCATTCCTACAGGGATTCCAGCCGCAAAAATCAATTCCCAATTCTTTTTAAATTTCAGTAAGATTCCATTTGGGAATGCTTAATTATTGTTTTCTGCTGGTTACTGGACCGATATGAAATATTTAACCCACACGATTATCCATTCAAAAAAGAAGATATAAAATCAATTAGACCTTTAAAAACATTTTACCGAAGTCCCAACAATGGGGATAACTCCTGTTTCTCCCGGTTTTTATAGATTTTTTGGGAGATAAACCAAGCTTCAGGTCTGAGTAGAAAAGATCAGATTTTTCTTCACTGAGTGCAAGGGGGCCTTGGGCAAGTTTCCGCTTCAATAAAACAGGATTGATTTTTAGTTATTGGTCAAACAGCAAATAAATCATTATCAAAAAAAAAGCCTGATTCTTTTAGTATCAGGCCTTAGATTTAGTGATTTGGGTAATTCCTACTTTAAATTCAGTTTCCCTTGGGATGCTCCATAAAGATTGGACATTCTATACAATAATCTGGCGCCAACATTACCATCCCATTCATCACCCGCACTTCCTGGTGCCACTTCAACCAAATCGAAGCCTATAATTTTTTTTCCTGATTTGACAACCTGCTTGATCAAAAATAAGATTTGCTCCAATTCGAATCCTCCAGAAACCGGAGTACCGGTATTGGGACATAATTTTGGGTCAAAGCCATCGATATCAATGGTTATATAAACTTCATTGGGGAGTTCCTCGACGATATCATCACAAATGATTTTCCAAGCTTTCCCCTCATACATGTCTTCCTTGATATCAGAATCGTAAAACGTAACGATCCTATTGTTTTCCTTTGCCATTATAGACTCCGATTCACAATAATCCCGAATACCTACCTGCACCAATTTGCTGATTTGGGGGATTTTCAAGGCATTAAATGCAATGGAAGCATGGGAATACTTAAAATTCTCAAAAGCAATCCGAAGGTCTGCATGCGCATCGATCTGAAGAATACCAAAACTATTGTGACCTTCCGAAATGGCTTTCATCAATCCCAAGGGAGTACTATGATCCCCTCCAACCAATGCTACCAATTTCCCTTTTTCCCTGTATTTTTTTGCCTGCTCATATACCCAATCATTCATCTCTGAACAGACTTTATTGATCAAATCCGGGACGGCTACAAATCTTTCCCGATCGATTTCTTGGGATCCATTCTCCAACCAATTGATGTAATTACTCGCCAAAACCCTATAATCAGAACTTTTTTCCGCAATATTTTCGGGTATGGGAAGCATATGTATACCCATTTTCCATGCATCCTTTATGTCACTTTGGAAAAGATCCACTTGTGGAGATGCTTCCAAAATAGCTTTCGGTCCTCCAGCCGTACCAGCAGTGTAGGATACGGTAACTTCCCAGGGGACTGGAATAATGATTAATTCTGCTGTTTCTTCGTCAAAAGGGAGACCAAAAATGCCTTGGTGTGCACTTACCCCATTTGGGTCAAAATTTTCTATAATTTGGTGTTTCAATGACATTTGAATTTTTTTTGATAACTATTGATTCAATTTATAAAGGCAAAAAAACGAAATTCGCGGTCCTTACAAAAATGTTTGAGGATTTATTAAAAATAAAATTGAAGCGGAATTAGTTCAAAACCATGTTGGAAAACCAGGATTTATTGGATTACTTCCTTCAAAATCCCTGTCTCCTCTCCCACCATTGACCATTCTTCTACTTGGATCTCCATAACTGCCATCATTCCGGGTTGAAGGTTTATGTAATTCCCGCCTGTAATGGAGGATAACAAATCACTCAACCCAGGATTATGTCCGATGAGCAAGACGCTGTCAAAATTCTCTTCCAAACCATTGATCATTTTCAAAAGTTCGTCTTGTTCCGCTTCATAAATGCCATCTTCAAACTTAATGGAACCAACATTGGTTTCTTGAGAGATCAATTCCGTAGTTTCTTTCGTTCTATTTGCGCTGCTGCTTAGAATAAGGTCGATTTCAAAATCGTTTTTTTTGAGCAATTTGGATAATCGCTTTACTTGGGACCGGCCTTCCTCACTTAGGTTTCGGTTAAAATCCCCATTTTTCAAACGACTAGATTCAGCCTCTCCGTGCCTTAATACCGCCAAACTTTTAAAATTATGCATGATTTTACCCAGAATGTTTCCTACAACCTATTTAGAAATAATCATGCCAATGCTATATCAAGTCGGTGATAATTTGGAATAGAATTTATTGCCATCTATTTTTAGGCTTTTATTTGGGTTGCGTATGCGACCGAATTTCCAAAGTAAAGAGACTATGTCAAAAAATTTAGTGATTGTGGAGTCCCCTGCCAAGGCGAAAACCATAGAAGGTTATTTAGGAAAAGATTTTAAGGTTGCCTCCAGTTATGGGCATGTGAGAGATTTGCCCAAAGGAGACAAAGCCATTGATATAAAAAACAAATTCAAGCCAACCTACGAAGTAACCCCTGACAAAAAAGAAGTTATCAAACAACTGAAAAAACTTGTACTTGAAGCAGAGACGGTCTATTTAGCAAGTGATGATGACCGCGAAGGAGAAGCCATTTCGTGGCATCTAAAAGAGGTATTGAAACTAAAGGATGAAAATACCAAGAGAATTGTTTTCCGGGAAATCACCAAAAATGCAATTACCAAAGCAATAGAAAATCCAAGGACTATTGATTATGATTTAGTCAATGCACAGCAGGCAAGAAGGATTTTGGACCGATTGGTGGGTTTTGAGCTTTCTCCGATTCTTTGGAAAAAAATCAAAGCTGGCCTTTCTGCAGGAAGAGTTCAGTCTGTCGCCGTGAGGTTGGTGGTGGAAAGGGAAAGGGAAGTGGACAAGTTCAATTCCAAATCCGCCTTCAGGATCACTGCACTTTTTGACGTGAAAGGGAAGACGCTTTCAGCTGAATTACCCAAAAAATTCGAAAAACAGGAAGATGCTGAGGCATTTTTGAAAAACTGTATAGGCGCGGATTTCAGCATTCAGAATCTCGAAAAGAAACCGACCAAAAAATCGCCTGCAGCTCCTTTTACCACTTCAACACTTCAGCAGGAAGCGAGTAGAAAATTGAGTTTTTCGGTGGCACAGACCATGTCTGTGGCCCAAAAGCTCTATGAAGCGGGAAGGATTTCCTATATGAGAACGGACAGTGTGAACCTTTCTGAGGATGCCATGAATGCGGCCAAAAATGAAATCCACGCAGCCTATGGTTCTGAATTTCACAAAGCCAGAAAATACACCACCAAATCGGAAGGTGCGCAAGAAGCGCATGAGGCCATCCGCCCCACTGATTTTTCCCTGCATGAGATCACTGGAGACCGGAATGAAATCCGTCTGTATGAACTCATCTGGAAAAGAGCCATTGCCTCACAGATGGCAGATGCGCAATTGGAGAAGACCAATGTAACCATTGGGATTTCAACCATTCCCCAAACCCTATCCGCAAGTGGGGAAGTCATCAAATTCGAGGGTTTTTTGAAGGTGTATATCGAAAGTACGGATGATGAACCAGAGGATGAGGAAAACGGAAACAAGGGATTGCTTCCTCCGTTGACTATAGGTCAAATGTTGGACTTGATCGAGATGAAGGCCAAGGAAACTTTCACCAGACCTGCCCCGAGATATACTGAGGCATCTTTGGTGAAAAAACTGGAAGAAATGGGCATAGGAAGACCTTCTACCTATGCACCAACCATTTCCACCATTCAAAAAAGAGATTACGTAGTCAAAGAGTCCAGGGACGGTAAAGACAGAAAATACGTGGAGATGAAAATTGTCGATGGACAATTCAACAAAGAATCCAAAACTGAAATTGCGGGAGCGGATAAGAACAAATTGTTTCCCACCAACGTGGCCATGGTGGTCAATGATTTCCTTGTGGAGCATTTCCCCAATGTGATTGACTTTACTTTCACTGCCCGGGTGGAGAAAGAATTTGATCAGATCGCACAGGGAACCCAAAATTGGGAAGATATGCTCGAAAATTTCTACGGAAAATTCCATGCAAGGGTAGAAGAAACAGCAAATGTCTCCCGCGCAGATGTGAACAGCTCCAGGGAATTGGGAATTGATCCCAAGACCAATAAACCCGTTATCGTCAGATTGGGAAAATTTGGTCCTTTGGTTCAGATCGGAGATCAGGAAGACGAGGAGAAGAAATTTGCAAGTCTTAAAAAAGGACAGTTTATAGAAAACATCACCATGGAGGATGCCATGGAGTTATTCAAACTGCCAAGGGAAGTCGGACTTTTTGAAGAAAAAAGTATAGTCGCAGCTCTTGGTCGATTTGGACCTTACATCAAACACGATGATAAATTTGTGTCATTGGGTAAGGAACAGGATCCCTTAAGTATCACAGAAGAAGAAGCCATTCAACTGATCAAGGACAAGAGAGAGGCGGATGAAAAGAAGTATATCAAAGCTTTTGATGAAAACCCAGAAATCCAACTTTTAAATGGACGTTGGGGGCCTTACATTAAATTCGGTAAAAACAATTTCAAGATTCCAAAAGACAAAATCGCAGAAGACTTAACGTATGCGGAGACGTTGGAAATCATTGAAAATCAACCCGAAAAGAAAAGAGGTAAATTCACTAAAAAGAAAGCCTAATCAGAAGCCAGAGATCAATTCTCTGGCTTTTTTTATGCTGTGAAACCAATATATTATACGCAAAACCAAAATTCGAAAAGATAAGCATACGTTTTCTTATCCAAAGACCTATCAATGCTTCCAATGTCCAATCATACAATATGATGTATTCAAATTTTTGGGTAATCAAGCGTTGGATTTGAAATAATGGGTGATTGCATTTAAATTACCTTCTTATTAGACTTGGATGAAAAAACTAGTTGTATTGACAGGGGCGGGAATTTCTGCAGAGAGTGGAATTCGTACTTTTAGAGACAGTGATGGACTTTGGGAAGGACATGATGTGATGGAAGTTGCATCACCTGAGGGTTGGAGGAAAAACAAAATCTTGGTTTTGGATTTTTATAACCAAAGAAGGAAGCAAGCATTGGCGGTAAAACCCAATGCCGGGCATTTGGAATTGGCTAGATTGGAAAAACACTTTGATGTCAGCATCGTGACCCAAAATGTAGACAACCTCCATGAGCGGGCAGGGTCAAGTAAGGTCATCCACCTTCACGGTGAATTGTTTAAATCACAAAGCACTTTAGACCCTTCCCTAGTTTATGAAATGACTTCATGGGAAATCAAATTAGGTGATACCTGTAAAAAAGGAAGTCAATTAAGACCATTTATTGTGTGGTTCGGAGAAATGGTCCCCATGATGGATAAAGCGATAGAAATTTGCAGCAATGCGGATATCTTTGCGGTCGTAGGGACTTCACTTATGGTCTATCCTGCTGCCGGATTATTGCAATACGCCCCAAAAGAAATCCCAAAATACATCGTGGATGTATCCATTCCAGCTACTGGAGGGATTGAAAACCTCCATGTGATCCAAGCTCCCGCTACTATTGGTGTTGCCCAAATGGCTAAAGAAATTCTTTCCCAATTCACCTAAAATATCTGATAGGAGTAAAATGGGCTTGATTCCCTTTCATGCCATTCTTTGACAAAAACCCTTCACCATTTTAAGCCAATCAACCCAAATCTAACCTCTTTTATGAAAATTGCTTTCCCCCATCCCATGATCATTATGCTGGCCTTTGTTGGCTTGGCCACTATTTTGACTTATTTGATTCCTGCCGGATTATTTGACAGGAAATTGGATGAAAGTACGGGAAGGGAGGTCGTGATTCAGGGCAGTTATAAAACGATTGAAAATCGGCCTGTCAGCATCGGCAATATGTTCCTGAGTGTTCCACAGGGAATCGTTGAAGGCGCTGAAGTGGTGGTTTTGATTTTGATCATTGGTGGTGCCTTCTATGTTGTGGACAAAACCGGGGCATTCCAATCTGGCCTGGAAAGCCTAATTCATAAATTCAAAAATGCCAAAGCCTTTTTGTTGGTCATTGTGGGGCTCCTATTTGCCACTGCAGGAGCATTGAATGGGTTACAGGAAGAGATAATTGCCATGGTCCCCTTGCTGATGTTGTTGAGCAATAAGATTGGTTATAAGAAAACCGCAGTTGTTGCCATTAGTTTGGGTTCTGCCTTGATAGGCGGTTCCTTTGGTCCGACAAATCCATTTTCAGTAATCATTGCCCAGAATATTGCGGAGGTGCCTATATTCTCGGGAGGTGTTTTTAGAATGGCATTTCTAGGAATTGCCTTGATTTTTTGGATTGTCTATGTGATCCGGACCGGAAAAGACCAAGAGAACCAAGAAGAAATCCATCTTGAAATTCCCAGTAAAATATCCGTTTCCCATACGTTTATTTTACTTTTGGTAGCCTTGACTTTTGTCATCATGATCTATGGACTCACCAATTGGTCTTGGGATTACAATGAGATGTCCGCAATCTTCTTTGCCATGGGTTTGTTAGCAGGAATTATTGGAAAGTTGGGAATAAATGGAACCGCTAAAGCCTATTCAGAAGGATTTTCCGAAATGGTTTTTGCAGGGATCATCGTTGGTTTGGCAAGGAGCATTTACCTCATCCTCCAAGAGGGACTGGTTATCGACACCATCATTTACGCTTTGTTTAATCCCTTGGAAAATCTCCCTCTGGGCTTATCGGCCGTTGGCATGATGCTCTCACAAGCCATATTGCATATACCTGTTCCCAGCACATCTGGCCAAGCTGTCTTGACTATGCCCCTACTGACGCCCATTGCTGACCTGATCGGGATGTCCCGGCAAGTGGTCGTGCTTGCGTATCAGTATGGGGCGGGCATTATGGATTTGGTCACACCGAGCAATGGTGGTTTGATGGCAATACTGGCAGCAGCACGGATTTCATACAAAGAATGGATCCAATATGCATGGAAACCCATATTGGTAGTTTTTATCATTGCAGCCGTTTCTGTTGTTTCAGGTATATTCTTTCTCTAAAAAGATGGAGCCTTGTGAATGAAATTATTATAAGACCAAAAAAATCCAGTTATTTGAATACAACAAACCTAAAAAACCATGCAAATCAACGATCACAATCCTTTACCTCCGTATTTACCCAATCCTTCTCGGTACAGTGAGATGCCTTTCCGAAGATGTGGAAACAGCGGAATATTATTGCCATTGATCTCTCTGGGATTATGGCATAATTTCGGACACAATGCCGACTTCAAAAATGCCAGAACCATCCTTCGAAAAGCCTTTGATTCTGGAATTACACATTTCGATCTTGCCAATAATTACGGACCACCATTTGGTTCTGCAGAAGAGACTTTTGGACGCATCATGGAGAAGGATTTTAAATCCTACAGAGACGAATTGATTATTTCCACAAAAGCCGGATGGGATATGTGGCCTGGTCCATACGGCAATCATGGATCAAAAAAATACCTGATTGCGTCTCTTGACCAGAGTTTAAAAAGAATGGGTTTGGAGTATGTGGATATATTTTATCACCACAGGCCTGATCCAGATACTCCGATGGAAGAAACCATGGGCGCTTTGGACCAAATCGTAAGACAGGGAAAAGCATTGTATGTGGGCATCTCGCAATACAGCGCTGAGGAAACTTTAAAAGCATCAAAAATCCTCAAGGAATTGGGTACTCCTTGCCTGATCCATCAACCTCGATACAGCATGTTTGACAGATGGGTGGAAAATGGATTGCTTGATGTGATTGAAAAAGAGGGAATCGGATCTATTGCTTTCTCTCCTTTGGAGCAAGGAATGCTCACGGATAAATACATAAAAGGGATACCGGAAGACAGCCGCATTGCCAAAGATGGAAGATACCTGAAAGAAGGAAACATCACCGAAGAGATACTCAAGAAAGTAAAAGCCTTGAATCTGATTGCTTTGGGCCGCGGTCAATCCTTAGCACAGATGGCCATCTCTTGGTTGTTGAAAGACCCGAGAATAACCACTGTTTTGGTTGGTGTAAGCAAACCAGAACAGTTGGAAGACAATATTAAAGCTGTTCAAAATTTTGTTTTTTCAAAGGACGAACTAAATGATATTGAAAAAATTCTTCAGGGTTAATCTGGAATTTATCTAAATCAGAAAAGCCACGGCATTATAAAACTGTGGCTTTTCTGATTCAAAATAAACATTTACAGTATTATCTAACCAAGTTCTCCAGCGTGGCGAGATATACCCATTTTTGATCTCTGGATTTCAATCCTTTTTCTTCCGCAGCCCTTTGTTCTGCGGTGGACTCTAAATCCTCAAATTCCTGTGCATTGAAAAACTGCAGATAATCCTTGTATAGATTTATTGTCAAATGTGTCGATTTGGCTTCACTGCCGAAAGGCAGTGCGGTTCGCAATAAGCTCCAGCTTCCCATCAATCCTCTATTGATACGCTTTTGATGAATTGGAAGAAAAACTTCCCTCTCGGCCTTTTCATATTCATCGAAGCGTCCTTCCACCGCCTTCATCAGGTCAAATGAAGCCAAGACCCCTTTGCTCATTTTAAAATTATCCTTGGTGGTCGCGATTTCTGCCATGTACGATCGCTGCGCAAGGTCCCTGCTGAGCAATGACCGGCCATACAAATCCCGGATTTGCTTGTCTCCAAGATGAGGATAGGCGATCATGGCATATTTTACCAGATCATCATCCGAAATCCCATTCATCATCGATACTGGATCTTTGTAATATGTGATGGTAATGTATTGAAACTCTCCACTGTCTGCCCCGGATTGCAAAGACCAAAAATCCCAACCGGTAATTTTTTTGTCGTTTACAGCAACTTGATAGACTTTTTGCATAAAGTCCTTGTGCTCAATAAAATCATACATTTGACCAGTCTCCACCTTGATGAATTCAATGACCAAATATCGTGGTTCTTGGGCCTGAGCCCAACTGAGTATGAACACCACAATAATCAAAGTAATCGATAACTTTTTCATGGCTTATTTTTTCTGGGTCTAAGATTAATAAATAAGTATATCATAAAATTTAAGAATTTAATTTTTAAATTGATAATTATACAGTATTTATTTTGCGATAATTTATTGATTTGACAAAATATGCCGTCAAACCTAGGTTTTTATGGGTTTAAATTCCAAACAGAATAAATTATTTGGATAGAATTGTTAAACTTATTACCTTTTCTAGGTCCAAAATAAACCACAACCTATGACGATTTCAAGAAGACAATGGCTCAAAAATGCCTCAATTACTAGTGGTTTTGCAATGCTTGCTGGAGTTGGAGGAATCTCTGGCCTTTCAGCAGCAGAAAAAAATAAATTTAATCCCAGACCTTTTGATGGACAGATCAGGTTGGGATCCAATGAAAACCCCTACGGGCCTTCACAAAAAGTTAGATTGGCCATGGAAGCTGCTTTCGATCTTGGCTGTCGCTACCCTTGGTCCTACAACGGGGAACTTCAGGAGATGATTGCCAAAAAAGAAGGAGTTCCAGCAGACCACATCGTTTTGGTTGCAGGATCCACTGAAGGATTGAAAATAGCGGGAATCACTTTCGCTGGACCCGGTGATGAGATACTCTCCGGTTTGCCG
Organism: Rhodonellum psychrophilum GCM71 = DSM 17998; assembly: GCF_000381545.1. GTDB lineage: Bacteria > Bacteroidota > Bacteroidia > Cytophagales > Cyclobacteriaceae > Rhodonellum > Rhodonellum psychrophilum. Next base: position 10,439 of record NZ_KB906682.1, read on the forward strand.
ACATTTTTGTCCATGATGACCTACGCTGAAATTTGGGGTGCGGATATCAATTGGGTCCCTTTGGATAGGGAAATGAATTATGATCTGAATGAAATTGAAAAAAGAGTGAGCGCCAAAACCAAATTGGTCTTCCTATGCAATCCAAATAACCCAACCGGGAAATTGCTCCCTGCCAAGCAGGTGCTGGACTTTTGTGACTCGGTAAGCCAAAAAGCAATTGTATTCAGTGACGAAGCCTACTGTGATTATATTGAAGACCCCAATTATCCCTCAATGGTACAATTGGTGAAACAAGGCAAAAATGTGATTGTGTCCAAAACTTTGTCCAAGGTTTATGGTTTAGCAGGCATCAGGTTGGGATACTTGGTGGCAAAGCCTGAATTGGCAGCAAAATTATCGGAACGGGTAGTGGCCAATACCAATATCATGGCAATCGAGGCTGGAAAAGCAGCCTTAAAAGATGTGGAATTTTACAATTTTAGCCTTCAAAAAAACAAAGAAGCCAGAAATTTAATCACAAATACACTTGATCAATTGAAACTTGAGCATTTACCATCCCAAGCGAATTTTGTGTTTTTCCATGCAAATAGGGATGTGAAAATACTTGCCAATCAAATGCTTGCAAAAAACATCATTATCGGCAGACCCTTTCCGCCTTTTCAGGATTGGTGCAGGGTAAGCACTGGCACGATAGAAGAAGTACAATTTTTCAACAAAGCACTTTTAGAAATAATGGGCTAGTCCCCTACGACCTTGATAGATTTTAATTTAACTCTTGAAAATGATAATGTCCTCTTGCGCCCGCTGGTACAGGAAGATCTTGTTGAACTGCTACCTTTGACAGGCGCACCCAATATGTGGATGTTTTATACCCATGATCTTTCCACCATCACGGGGATAACCGAATGGGCCCAGCCGGCTTTTCGAAAGGAAAGACTACAATTTGTGATCATCGATAAGAACACGGATTTATTGATAGGATCTTCAGCCTTTGGCAATATTTCTTCGAGGGATTCAAGATTGGAAATCGGATGGACATGGCTGGGACAGCAGTTTCAGGGTATCGGAATCAATCACCAAATCAAGCAACTCATGTTGAGCCATTGTTTTGAAGTGTTGGACTTGGAAAGAGTGGAATTCAAAACCGATGTTTTGAATAGCCAAGCAAGAAAAGCCTTGCGGAATATCGGAGCCATTGAAGAAGGAGTGCTCAGAGGACATACGCTGATGACCAAAAACAGAAGAAGAGATACGCTTTATTTCAGTATTTTGAAAAATGAATGGCCACAATTGAAAAGAGAAAATGATTGGTAATAAGGAATATCCGATTTTACGGAAAGTGGATTAAAAAAGCCACCAAATCACGATGCACATACGCATGGGATTTGGTGGTTTTTAGTTAACTCAATCTCTATGAATCTTAAACAACGGGTAGCTTCCAGCCATTTTGGTAATTGGCTTTGACCAGTTCATTGGCTTGAGGATCTGTGAAAAGACCTTTATCGGCATCCCAATATATCTTTTTGCCCAATTTATAAGCAATATTTCCCATTTGCGCATTGATGGCAGCGATACTGCCGGTTTCAATACCACAGGTAAGCAATGAAGCATCATTCTGGGTGATTGCATTTACGAAACCAACGGTATGCAACTCTAGGGCATTCCCATTTGGTCCTCTGTGCGGTACCTCCTCAACTTTCGGTGATCTTTGGCCATCTTTTGTCTCGGTTTCAGGAATCACTTTCCATCCTCCCCTATTGACCACCAAAGTCCCATTGTTTCCAATGAATGCAATTCCTTCAGTCGTACCATAATTTCCTCCATCTATACCCGTAGCATGTTCCCAGAGCAAGTTGAATCCTTCAAATTCGTAGACTGTTTGGAGGGTATCTGGTGTTTCGGATGCATCATCTGGATATGCGAGTTTTCCTCCTGAGGCCATGACGGATTTTGGAGCGATCACTCCCATGGCATAAAGGGCGATATCAATTTCATGGACGCCCCAATCCGTCATCAGCCCACCAGCATAATCCCAAAACCACCTGAAGTTGAAATGAAAACGATTTGGATTGAAAGGTCTTTTTGGTGCAGGTCCCAGCCACATGTCATAATCCACACCTGCTGGTACAGGCCCATCTGGCAAGACAGGTACAGGTTTCATCCATCCTTGATAGGCCCAGCATTTGACCAGTCTGATTTGTCCCAGTTTTCCGGATTTAACATAATCAATGGCTTCGGCATATTGAGAACCACTTCGCTGCCACTGGCCCACTTGAACCATCTTTCCGTAGCGTTGTTGGGCCTTCACCATCAGATTGCATTCTTCAATGGTATTGGCAATCGGCTTTTCCACGTAAACGTGTTTACCAGCAGACAAACTATCGATCAAGTTTAGACAATGCCAATGGTCAGGTGTACCGATGATAATGACGTCTATATCTTTGTCTTCAAGCATTTTCCTGTAATCTGAATATAGTTTTGGCTTTTTGCCTCTCAGCTTGAAAACATCCTCTGCCCTTTGGTTCAAGACGCTCTGATCAATATCCGCAAGCGCCACACAATTTACCTGGGGTATTTTAAGATGGGCGCTCATATCAGACCAACCCATTCCTTTGCAGCCAATCAATCCAAAATTAAGTTGATCGGAAGGCGATATTTTCCTTGCCATTGTATGCAATTCTTCCGCCGAAACGAAGGTGGGAATACTTAGCCCAGCTGTCGCCAGCAGGCTATTTTGAATAAATCTTCTTCTTGAGTTCATGGTAAAATGATTTGGTTAATGGGTTTGGTTTTTTATTGATTCCACTGGAAATTCAAAATCCCAATATAACCCCTATTTCAGGCAAAATAAATAGAAAAGGAAAATATGAGGGGAATTGAATTCAAATCAAACAGCATGAGTCAATTTGACTCCTGTCCTTGATTTCGGATGGGAGGGATCAAAACTGTATCTTTTGTCTTTACTTAATTCAATTCTAAATTTCAGAAAAACAAAATTTTAATGAAGTGATCGATTTTAAATTTGGTTAAGTTTGTATATATGAAAAAGGATATGAAACCAAAAGAAATAGTAACGCTTAGACGTTCATTATTGCACGATACAGAAAAACTACTGAACCAGCAGATCGAAATGGAGGGACAGTCTTCAGCTTATTATCTTTCAATGGCATCTTGGTGCCACATGATGGGTTATGCAAATGCTGCACAATACCTCTACACCCATGCCGATGAAGAAAGGATGCATATGTTGAAAATCTTTCATTATATCAATGAGGCTGGAGGGCATTCCATTCAACCCGAAATCACAGGGATCCGACAACACTTCAATTCCCTAAGAGAGATTTTTGAGTTGATCTTAGAGCATGAAATCAAGGTGACTAAGTCCATCAACGCCATTGTGGACCATTCTTTTGGTGTGAAGGATTTTGCTACTTTTAGTTTCATGCAATGGTATGTGACCGAACAAAGAGAGGAAGAAACTTTGGCAAGAAGAGCGCTGGAGTTATTTGAAATCATTGGGGAAGAAGGTATTGGCCTTTGGACAATCGATATGGAATTGGGAAAACTTCATGATTCCACCAAGGCTTGATTTTTCAGAAATTTCTTTGAGAATTGAATCTTTTAAAACAGAAAACCGATGGTCCACCCATCGGTTTTCTGTTTTACATACCTCTTGGCAAACGTTCTCCGTTTTTGGGTGGGTATTCAAAAATCTATTTTCTTGATTTTTCAGAAACACCATTCCGAAATTCACGTAAAATCAGCATCTTTCGGGCTAAATCAAATCCATGAAATGAAGATCATTAAAAATATTCTATCGCTTGCCATTCTCTTGATTGTTTTGACATCCTGTAAAGACGATGATCCAAGACCTGATTATTATTACAGATTCAAGGTCAATGGTGTACAAAAAGAATTTAGGGCAAATAAGGATTCTGGTATTGTTTTCCTTGATGCACCCAATAGCATCAACAAAATCATATTTTTCACGATGGTGACCGGGGCTGATCCAGAAAAAAATGCGATCGTAATTTCTCTAAGAAGCACAGAGGAAGCGGAATCCGGTATTGAATACAAAATGCAGGAACCACTCACTGTAAACAATACAATAGTACCCAGAATCAGTATTGTTTATTTTGATGAAAATGGCAAGACCTTTGGGGCCACTTTACTCCAAAGTTTAAATCCCGGAGCACGTGATGACGCTAGTTTGAAATTTACTCAAATAACCACCGAAGGCAGCTATGGTGAATTTCAGGCCATTGCTTTCGATATGTCTGCAACGGGTGATTTGGGTTCTCGACAGGAGTTGTTGATTACCGATGGGGAATTTTTCATGCCCAATTTCGTGTCGCTGCTCTAAAAATTCAGCAACATTGAACCAAAATAAACGAGGCGGAATCTGATGGTTCCGCCTCGTTTATTTTACAATACGAATATCCATAATATTTACAGTAACTACCAAATTCCAGAACTTCCCTGCCAGAAATCCTAATGGAACCCGAAATATGCATTAGGCTTGCTAATGCCATTGCAACAAAAAAAAATCAGACTTTTTAGAGAACAATCTATATTCCAAAATGGTGGAGTCAAAAACAGTAAACAACCAACTGATCATTAGGTGATTTCAGAACGGAATAGAATTGGTAATGCATAAAACGGGCTGAAAACTTCTAACAGCATCTTCCCGAAAGCCATAATGTCTATCAGGGGTATCCCACTCTTTTCATTGAAATATATTTTCTTGGCGCAATATCGGATCACTATATTTAATTGAGATTAAGTCCTTCCTACATGGATCAAAGCGTCCCCTGCATTCACAACCGGATTGTTGTTTAGCCCAACCACAAACCCATTCGTGGTACTTTTGACCGGTACTTTAACTTGTCCGTATGGATCTGATATTTTTGCCAAAATCTGTCCTTTCCTAACGGCATCCCCCAATTGAATAGAGGAATTGAAAATACCTGATACTTTGGCCCTTATCCAAGAACTTTCCTTGATCACGGTACTTTCTTTTTGAGAGGATTCTCCTTCCATCATTCCAAGATGAACCAAAAGCCTTTTTGTACCCGCAACAGCTTCTTCTACCGCATAGTCATCGAGTCTCATGGATTCTCCACCCTCGTAAACCAAGATATGCTTTCTTCTTTTGTAAGCTTCCTTTCGGAAGGACCTATCGATATGGGGTGCATTCAAGATAAATTGAGATCCAAAAGCATGTGCGAGCTCCATTCCTTTTTTATCCTTGAAATCCACCCTGATTTGCGGGTAATTGGAAAGCATCCTTCCCCCTGTATGAATATCGACGCCATAGTCTATCAAGGGAATGATTTCATTGCTGAGAATAAATGCAATTTGGGATGCCAATGAACCTTTTCTGCTGCCCGGAAAACTTCTATTCAAATCCCTACCATCCGGAAAAGTCCTCGAACTGCTCAAAAATCCATATATATTGACCAACGGAATAAAAATGAGGGTTCCTTTCAGTGGTGTGAATTGATCTTCTTCCAACATTCGTCTCACTGCTACGATGCCATTGATCTCATCCCCGTGGACTCCGCCAGATAGAAGAACCACAGGCCCTTCTTCTTTTGCTCTTTTGATAAAAATAGGCAAATCGATCAACGTGTGGGAAGGAAGACGGGCAATCGCAATCGCTATATTCAAAGACTGCCCAGGCCTAATCCTGATGCCATTAATGACCATTTCTACCATAACTTTCCTTATCGCAATTTTATTCAATTGCTATCCTGTTTTCTTATTGTTTAAAATCTTGCTTACTTCGCATTCCATTTCTACGACATGAAGATACAAGAAAACATTTCTTTAAAAGCATTCAATACCTTTGGAATAGACAAAAAAGCCTATTTTTTCGGAATTGCAAAATCCATTGATGATTTGAAAGAAGGTATTCAAAAAGCCAAAGAAAAGGGAATTCCTTTGGTAATTTTGGGAGGGGGAAGCAATATTCTTCTGACAAAAGACCTCAATGCACTGGTTTTGAAAATTGAAATCAAAGGGATTAAATTAATTAAAGAAAGTGAAACTGAAGTCATCGTAGAAGTAGGAGCTGGAGAAGACTGGCATTCTTTGGTCCTTCATTGTATTGCAAAAGGCTGGGGTGGAGTAGAAAATCTATCCCTCATTCCAGGTACAGTGGGTGCCTCCCCTATGCAAAACATCGGCGCTTATGGGGTGGAAATAAAGGATGTTTTTCAGGAATTGAAAGCAATCCACCGAGAAAGTCTGGAAAAAAAAATCTTTCAATGGCAAGATTGTAAGTTTGGGTACAGAGAAAGTGTATTTAAAAACGACTTGAAAGGTCAATTTATCATCACACACGTTGTTTTTAAATTCCAAAAAAAACCAATCTTTCATGTCGAGTACGGCGCAATTGGTAAGACACTTTCAGAAATGGGCATAACGGATCTAAGCTTGGAAGCCATCAGCAATGCAGTGATGCATATCCGAAAAAGTAAACTCCCTGACCCTAAAATAATCGGGAATGCCGGTAGTTTTTTTAAAAATCCAACCATTTCCAAGATTCAGTTTGAAATAATAAAAAGTAAACACCCCGAAATCCCAGGTTTCCCAACGGAATCGGGTGTCAAAATCCCAGCAGCCTGGTTGATTGAACAAGCAGGTTGGAAAGGAAAAACTTTTGGAAACATTGGCGTCCACAAATTACAACCCTTGGTGTTGGTCAATTATGGTGATGGTGATGGCAAGCAGATAAAGGAATTAAGCCAAAAAATTCAGGATTCCATTCTGGAGAAATTCAACATACTGCTTCAGCCTGAAGTCAATTTTCTTTAAATCAAATTGTCCTCAAATTGGATTTTATTTCCGTATTTGGCCACTTCCACGCCGAATTTGGTCAGGAAATCCAAACCTTCATCCGAAGGCAAACCTTTATATTCTGCATAGGAATACATATAAATCACTTTTACGATCCCAAGGGAGAAAATAATCCGCGCACAAGCCAAACAAGGGGCCAAAGTGACATAAAGGGTAGATCCCTCTACCCCAGTGTTGTTTTTCACTGCGTATAGAATCGCATTTTGTTCTGCATGAAGTGCTAAACTACAACTCCCCTTGCTGTCTCTAGCACAGCCTTTTTCCGCAAATTCTTCATCACAGTTGTGCGTTCCGGAAGGCGGTCCGTTGTATCCAATGGAAATAATCCTGGTTTCTTTTGTCAACACGGCGCCGACATGTTTTTTGATGCAGTGGGATCGTTTGGCAAGGTTAACCGCCAACTCCATGAAAATATCGTCAAAATTAGGTTTGCTCATTGATGCTTATCTTCCTTAGGATTGAAATTTATGTCTAGCCTTTTAACTTTCCGAAAACTCCCTATTCGGAAATTCCATTATTGGAAAAGGAAGGCGGCCTCTTCAGGCCACAAAAGTAATGAAACTCGATATTTAAATGGGATAATTCTAAAAAATTGTATTGGCAGCAGCTTTTTATTCTCTTTTAATTTGTGAAATTTGATCTTTTATTAAATGAACTTTAATTTTGCCAACAATGAACAAAGAGAACTTTTCCGAAGATCAACTTATTGTCAGGGATTTTTTGGCCAGGCAAAGAACAACATTGGCCAATGAGCGAACTTTGCTTTCATATATCCGAACGGCCTTATACTTCCTGGTGAGTGGGACAGCATTGATGGAAGTCAACGTATTGAGTCATATCAGGGAATTGGGATACCTGGGATTTGGGCTAAGCATTTTACTGGTCGTCTTGGGATTTTTCAATTATTTCAAAATAAGAAGATTGCTCCGAAAAGGATTTTACCAAAACATGTAATCCGAAACAATCCTTCGCCCCAAACTTCACAAATTAGCATTGCTTCTCATTGCCATACTCGAAAAATGTTTCCTTTATGGGTTTTGAATAATCGTTTGGAAAGCATTGCAGAACTACAAATTTAAATATCCTATACACATTGAATTATTTACAAGAAGAGGGCTATATCCTTATTGGCTTTGCGATACTTATTTTTGGGCTTTTGGCCGTTGATTTATATGTTTTCAACAAAGAAGCCCACAAAGTTTCGACGAAAGAAGCCCTTATTTGGTCAGTGATTTGGATTGGTCTAGGCGTTCTTTTTGGGGTGTATATTTATATAGATTTTGGGGTTGAAAAGGCTTCTCAGTATTATTCCGCTTTTTTGATTGAAAAAGCCCTGAGCGTTGACAATCTATTTGTCTTCATCCTCGTTTTTAAATTCTTTAAAGTCCCCGACAAATTCCAACACAAGGTTCTTTTTTATGGGATTTTAGGCGCGATCATAATGCGCGCGATCTTTATCTTTTCCGGTGTCACCTTGATCGAAAAGACTTACCTGCCTGAATTTTTCTGGATGGGAAGGGCATTCAACGTCAATGTCGTCATGACGCTTTTTGGCTTGTTTCTACTGTATGCTGGAATCAAGGCTTGGTCAAGCCATGAATCGGATGGAGATGAAGGGAAAGATTTTTCCAAATCGCTTGGCACACGTTTGATTCATAAATTATTCAGGGTGGATGCCAACTACCACGGCGGGGATTTTTTCACGATAATCAATGGCAAGAAATATGCAACCCAGCTTTTGGTTGTGGTCGCGGTGATAGAGTTTACGGATTTATTGTTTGCTGTTGATTCCATTCCCGCTATTTTCGCCATCTCAAACGACCCAATTATTCTCTACACTTCCAATATATTTGCTATTTTGGGACTCAGGGCACTCTATTTTCTTCTGGCCAATAGTTTTGATATGTTTTATTATCTTCAGCATGGCCTGTCCTTTATCCTGGTTTTCATCGGGATAAAGATGATTGTTTCTTCGACATGGCATATTCCCTCAACCTTTTCACTTCTGATCGTCTTTGGCATTTTAGCGATAAGTATTTTAAGTTCTCTAAAAAGATTTAAGTCAATTGACTCCACAAAATGAAATTTGGCAAGTATCTTGTATCTTGATTTTTAAACCCCACACATATGAAAGCATTAGGAATTATATTGATAGTAGTAGGAATCGCCATGTTCTTCTTTTCCGGATTCAGTTTCAATACCCAAAAGAAAATAATAGATGCGGGTCCCATTCAAGTCAACAAGACTGAAAAAAATGTTGTCAATTGGCCAACCTATGCCGGAGGAATCAGCGTGGTTGCTGGTTTGATTATTTTGGTAATGGACAGGAAGAAGTAATTTCCGATGTAAAAGGTCAAACCAGTTTTGATTTTTTCGGAAGCATTTAAAATTCGTTCTTATTTAAAAGTAAAGCGTTGAAATTAGCTGCAGTTGACATTGGATCCAATGCGATAAGATTACAGATTACCAATGTGACCCATTACGAAGGAATGGTCAATTTCAAAAAATTGGAATATCTCCGTTTTCCGCTACGATTGGGAAAGGATGTTTTTCACGATCAGAAAATCAGTGAAAAAAACCGTCGAAAATTTTTAAAGCTGATGAAGGCTTTCAAACTTTTGATTGATCTCTATGAGGTAGATGATTTTATGGTTGTGGCAACTTCAGCCATGCGGGAATCCTTAAATGGAAAGGAAATCGTGGAAGAAGTCAGGCAGGATGTTGGATTGAAAATCCATGTGATCGATGGAAATCGGGAAGCGGAATTGATCAATTTGGCCCTGTGGAACTTCATCGATGACAAGTCCTATTTGCACATTGATGTAGGAGGCGGAAGCACCGAGTTGAATATCTACTTGAAAAAGGTGAAGGTGGCCTCCAGAAGCTTCAAAATAGGCTCTGTTAGATCCTTGGACGATGACAAAACTCCAGCGACGGTTTGGAAAAGTATGAACAAATTCATTACCGATCACATCTCGAAAAAAGACCTCATTACCTGTATCGGAACTGGTGGCAACATCAACAAAATCTTTGAAATGTCGAAGCCCAGCAAGACTAAGAGATACCTCGATATTGCCAAAATAAAGGAAATTCAACTGTATCTGGAATCTTTTTCCTATGAGGATCGGGTGAACAAATTGAATCTGAATCCTGACAGGGCCGATGTTATCATTCCCGCTTCAAGGATATACCTTGCAGCAATGATTGCGGCGGAATCCAAGAAAATGATCGTGCCGGACGTTGGTCTCAAAGATGGATTGATGAATGTATTGTACGAAAGGAATAAATCAAAAAAGCCCTGAATCCAGGGCTTTTTTGATTTTAAACGAGCTTTACTTTCATCACATCCTCAATATGAAGATTGAAAAATTCTTTGTGAATGTTGAATTCTTCTGCTCCTTCTTCTGGTATTTTCGGAACATAGGTACCATCCTCTTGCATCCTATAAGTGTTCACATTGTCTTTTAAGTTGAAAGCAAGGATATTCATCAGTTGCTTTTCCAAAAGTGGATCTTCTACTCTAAACAAAGATTCCAATCGCTTGTCAAAGCTCCTGACCATTAGATCCGCACTTCCAGCGTATGTCCTGGTCTGACCGTTATTGTGAAAATGATAAATTCTTGAATGTTCAAGAAAATCACCCACGATGGAAAGCACTTCAATGTTTTCACTCAAACCCGCACGACCCGGTCTCAAGCAGCAAATCCCTCTGATGATCAACTTGATGGTCACATTGGACTGTGATGCCCGGTACAATGCAAAAATCACCTCAGAATCTTCCAATGAATTCACCTTGATGAAAATACCGCTGGGTAAACCATTTCGTGCATTTTCGGCTTCCTGCTCGATGAATTCTATCAATTGGTTTCTCATGTCCCGGGGGGCAGTAAGTAGATTTTGATAGGTTGTCGGCATGCTGTGACCGGTGATGACATTGAAAAACTCCGAAACGTCGTTGGCCAAAACCTCGTTGGTGGTCAATAATCCGATATCTGTGTAAAGCCTTGCTGTGTCTTCATTGTAATTACCCGTTCCCAAATGAACATATCGCGTGACTTTGTTGTCATCTTTTTTGACGATCAACATCAATTTTGTATGGGTTTTCACATTACTGATGCCATAAATCACAAAACAACCTGCCTTTTGGAGTTTTTTGGCCTCCCTTATATTGTTCTCCTCATCAAACCTCGCCTTGACTTCAAACAAGACCGAAACGTGTTTTCCGTTTTCTGCGGCTCTCAACAAAGCTTTGGTAATCCTTGAATCCTTGGCCAACCTGTAAATGGTCATTTTAATCGCCATCACGTTGGGATCCTCAGATGCCTTTTCGATCAATTCCAAAATGGGATCGATATTGTTGTAGGGATGGTGCAGCAATATATCCCTGGTTTTCAAGACCTGGAAGATATCATCCGTTCCTTCGACAGGATAAGAAATCGGCAGGACCGGCGCCGGGATTTGAGGAATTTTATCCTTGAAACGTCTGTTGCCAATCACTTGCCATAAACCAGTGAAATCCAACATACTAGATCTCTCCACCTTGAAAATACTATCATCTTGGATGGTCCAACGCTCCTTGAGCAAATTGATCATCCATTTGCTGTAGCCTTCCTCTATTTCCAAACGAACTACCCGGCCTGTTTTCCTCTCATTCAATTTTCGTTTTACCTCTTCCAAAAAATTGGCATCCATGTCCTCACTTTCTTCCAAAGTAAAATCTCCGTTCCTGGTAATCCTAAAAAGGTTGATGGATTCAATGCCTACGTTCCTGAAAAGAGAAACGATGTTTTCACGAATGACCTCTTCTATAGGAATATAGATGACAACATCTTCCCGCTCAATCTCGAAAAAACGAGGGATATTAGAAGGTATCTGAACAAATGAAAGTTTTCTGTTTTCTTTTTTTTCACCATGTGCCAGTGTCACCACCCCGAACACCAACAATTTGTTCATTAGGATTGGAAAAGTGCGGTAGCCGTCATAGACCATCGGCGTCAACATTGGGTAGACTGCCTTGATGAAATATGATTTGATATATTCCTGCTCGTCTGGCTCCAAATTTTTAACATTGCTCAAAATAAATCCCGAGTCCGACATGTTGGGAAGCAGGTTTTTGAGGAAATGTTCTTGCTGGTCTTTGTGGAATTTCTGGCATTCGAGTAGTAACCTCAACTTGAAGGGGTCTTCTCTCAATCCAGAATAATCCACACGTTCCTTGTCATAATCGAGATAATTATAGAGCGATCCAACCCTGATCATAAAAAATTCATCCAAATTGGATGCAGTGATGGCTAGGAATTTCAGTTTTTCAAAAATCGTTCGTGTTTCTTTTTTGGATTGATCCAAAACCCTTTCATTGAATTTAAGCCAACTCAAATCCCTACTGATCAAATCGCTGCTGTAAATGATATTCTCGAACTTATCTTTTGTTGCTACTTTCATGAGATTCTAATAACTAACAAATCTAATAACTTGGGCAATAATATTATGCATTCCAAAATTAACAATTCATTAAATGAAAAAAAAAGGGGCGAAATGCCCCCTTTATAATAGTGGTTCAACTTGAAATTAGATGTCTATTTTCGCGTATTTGGCATTTTTTTCAATAAAATCCCTTCTCGGTGGAACTTCATCACCCATCAACATACTGAACAGGTGATCTGCTTCTGCTGCTGATTCTATCTGAACCAATTTAAGGGTTCTTGTATTTGGATCCATGGTAGTACTCCAAAGTTGCTCAGGATTCATTTCTCCAAGACCTTTATATCTTTGGATATTGATGCTGTCTTCTTTTCCTTCTCCAGCCATTTCCCGCATCAAAATCTTCCTTTCTGCCTCAGTCCAGCAGTATCTTTCGTCTTTCCCTTTCTTCAAAAGGTACAATGGTGGTTGAGCGATATATACATATCCTTTTTCAATCAGCGCTCTCATGTACCTGAAAAACAATGTCAAAATCAATGTCCTAATGTGGGATCCATCGATGTCAGCATCCGTCATGATGATGATTTTATGGTATCTCAAATGGGAAAGATCAAGTTCCTTGTCATCATGGGCAGTACCGAATTTCACACCGAGTGCCGTCAGGATATTCTTGATTTCTTCGTTGTCGTAGATTTTATGCTCATGGGCTTTTTCCACATTCAGGATTTTACCTTTCAAAGGCAAAATTGCCTGGAAATCCCTTTCTCTTCCCTGCTTGGCTGATCCACCAGCAGAATCCCCTTCGACAAGATACAATTCACAAACCGCAGGATCCGAATTGGCACAATCGGCCAGCTTTCCAGGAAGTCCTCCTCCTCCGAGTACGTTCTTCCTCTGAACCATCTCTCTCGCTTTCCTCGCCGCATGGCGCGCCTGGGCTGCAAGAATCACTTTTCCGACGATGATCTTCGCTTCTTTTGGATGTTCTTCCAACCAAACCTGAAGGGTTTCCGAAACAGAACTGTCAACTGCACCGACAACATCGGAGTTTCCCAGCTTTGTCTTGGTCTGCCCCTCAAATTGAGGTTCTTGTACTTTTACGGAAATTACCGCAGTTAATCCTTCCCTAAAGTCATCACCTGAAACCTCTAGTTTCAACTTATCAAGCATACCGGACTTGTCCGCATAACTTTTTAAAGTTCTCGTCAATGCCCTTCTGAAACCGGAAACGTGAGTACCCCCCTCATAGGTATTGATGGTATTCACATAAGAAACCACATTTTCAGAATAGGAAGAATTGTAGCTCATGGCCACCTGAACAGGCACGCCATTTTTTTCAGATTCTATATAAATTGGTTCAGAGATTATTTTTTCTTTGGTTTCATCCAAATATTGAACGAATTCTACCAATCCACCCTCAGAATAAAACTCATCTGATTTTGGTTTGCCATCATCCTCCAAATCCCTCATGTCAGAGAGATATATGCGAATGCCGGCATTAAGAAATGACATTTCTCTCATGCGGTTGGCAATCGTTTCGTATTTAAATTCTGTGTGAGTGAAAATACTGGCGTCAGGCCTGAAAAATATCGTTGTCCCTCTTTTGTCAGTGGTTCCGATTTCTCTCACATCATACTGCGGAATACCAATTGCATATTCCTGCTCATATACTTTTCCATCTCGATGAACTGTTGCTCTCAATGTGGTAGACAGGGCGTTCACACAAGAAACCCCTACCCCGTGAAGTCCACCGGAAACTTTATAGGTATCCTTATCAAATTTTCCTCCGGCATGCAGGACAGTCATTACAACCTCCAAAGCAGATTTCTGCTCTTTTTCGTGCATGTCAATCGGGATACCCCTACCGTTATCCGATACCGTTACAGAATTGTCTTCGTGGATGGTCACATAAATTGTATCACAATGACCCGCTAATGCTTCATCAATTGAGTTATCGACCACCTCCCATATCAGGTGATGCAATCCCCTTGTTCCAATATCCCCGATATACATCGCGGGTCTTTTTCTTACTGCTTCTAATCCTTCTAAAACCTGGATATTAACTGCTGAATAATTCTTCAGATCTACTTCTTTTTTTTCGCTCATAACTGGTTCAAAACGCCTTCTTTTTATCAAAAAAAGAGATTTTTTAATCTTTCAATCAAGCCGTAATAATACGAAAAAAAACTGACAGTACATATTCCAAAACTACCTTTAATTCAACTCTTCAAAGGCAAAAATGAAATGAACACATTCCTGAATACGAATACTGAAACTCCTTGAAATGTGTGTTTTATCTTGGCGATTGCAATTTCCAGAAGTACCAATTTAAAGTCAATTGACTTGTTTTTTAAGTAGTTTATGTACGTTTGTTTAATTTGTTTAATGATAGGTTAAACAAACTATAAGTTTTTCATCTTATTGAGGCATATCTTAAACAATATATTTTATTCCAAACCCTTACCAACTTAAATTAATATTTCATGAAAACCCTCCTAGCCGCAGATCTTATAGGTCTTGACAAAATTATCAACAGTGATCCTGTTGCCATCACCTTCTTTATTGGATATATGGCAATGTTTGCATCGGCTGTTTTCTTTTTCGCAGAAAGAAGCAGTGTAGATGGAAAATGGAAAACCTCGTTATTGGTTTCAGGTCTGATCACAGGTATTGCCGCAGTCCATTATTACTACATGAGGGATTTTTACCTCCAGACAGGTACCAGCCCAACAGCATTCAGGTATGTTGACTGGACTTTAACGGTTCCTTTGATGTGTGTGGAATTTTATTTGCTCACAAAACCATTTGGTGCGAAGGGTAGTACCTTAACCAAATTGATCATCGCTTCTTTGGTCATGTTGATTACAGGCTATATCGGTGAGACTTCTGGTATTGATAACAATGTGATGTGGGGAATATTTTCTACCCTAGGTTATCTGTACATCGTATATGAGGTATTTGCTGGTGATATTGCTAAACTTTCCAAGTCATCAAACAGCCCTGCTTTGGCAAGTGCAATGTTCTTGTTGAAAATCTTCATCACCTTGGGATGGTCCATCTATCCACTTGGTTACATGGTATTACCAGGAAACTTATTGTCTGGAATGTTTGAAGTAAGCAGTATTGATTTGTTCTACAACCTTGCTGATGCGATCAACAAAATAGGTTTTGGTTTGGTGATCTACTCTGTAGCAATTGCTGAAACTGCAAAAAGTAGAAAAGTAGCATAACCCCAATAAAAATACAAAGGCTATCTGCACATGCAGGTGGCCTTTTATTTTCTAATCCACCCAAGATGACTTACGATTTTATTGTTACTGGACTTGGCTGTGCTGGAATGAGTTTTATGTATTATTTGCTGGACAGTGAATTGAAACATAAAAAAGTACTCCTCATTGACAATTCCAAAAAAATTGAAAATGACAGAACATGGTGTTATTGGGCAGAAAATCCACTGGAAATTCACCCTAAAAATTCCCCTCTTATTTTTTGGGATCGCATCAACATCATCCATAAAAATGATGTCTGTCAAAAATCTCTTGGCCCCTTGAAATATTACCACATACAATCCTCTGACTTTTATTTTGAGGTTCTGGAAAAAATAAAGGGTTTCACCAATGTAACCATTGTGCAGGATAAAGTAGTGGAATTTGAGGAAAATGAGAAGGATCAGGTCACTGTCAAAACCTTAAATTCAGGTAATTTTATTGGCAAGAAAATTCTGAATTCAATTCTTCCTTTCTCCGAAAATAAGGGCGAGTTGATGCTAAAACAAGTCTTTTTGGGTTGGAAAATTAAAAGCCCAAAGAATGCTTTTGACCATCGGTCAGCTACCTTAATGGATTTTCCTGCCAGTGATTCCCGTCAAACAGAATTCTTCTATATTCTCCCATTCAGTGAAACCGAGGCGCTCGTAGAATACACAATTTATACACAAAATACCATTGAGACTTCTGTAATGGAAGCAAAACTTACCCAGTATATTCAGCAGCATTTGGGAATCGATCAATTTGAGACTGTTTTCAAGGAACAGGGAATAATCCCCATGACGACGAATAAACTTTCCAAAGCAAAATTCCAAAACATCATTCCCATTGGAACCCTCGCGGGATGTACAAAGCCTTCCACAGGATTTACTTTCTATGACATCCAAAAGCACTGTAAGGATATCGTACGGCAGTTGGTAAGAAATCAGTCGAATTTAAAGTTTGATTGGAAGAGAAAAAACCGATTTACATTTTACGACAATATTCTACTCAACATCGCTGTGAAATGGCCGAAAGAGTTGCCTTCTATTTTCAAGGAAATGTTCGAAAAGAACAATGGGGAATCAATCCTCTACTTTTTGAATGAGGAAAGTACTTTTTTGAATGAAGTTAAAATCTTGGGTAGCTTGAAATTCAAAATATTCATCAAATCAGTGTTGCAATATGAAAGACATTGAAAATCTTGGGAAAATATTGGGGTTATTGATTTCAATCCTCTATTTGGTGTTTTTCCAAGGCAACCTTACCTACCAGTGGGTTTGTTTTTTATTGATTTTGGTGACCATTGGAATTCCTCATGGCGCGATTGACCATCTTTTGGAAAGACCAAGATTAGATCCAAAATTCTTGACCTTTTTTATATTGAAATATTTATTGATCATAGGCTCCTATCTCATTCTTTGGGTTTTTGTCCCCCTGTTCTCCTTGATCGCTTTTATTTTGATGTCAGCGTACCATTTTGGTCAAAGCCATTTTATTCACTCTCCCATAGAAAAACACAAAACCTTCACCTATCTAGCCATAGGCGGATTTTACCTGAGCGTTATCCTTTGGGGTGATTTTGAGGCGACCTCCAGCATTGTGGGAAGTGTCATCTCCATAGAAAATTTTGAGATTTTTGGAAAGTACCTCATCGGTTCACTTTTTGTTTTGACCGGAATTTTGATTTGGATAAACAAAAAAAATACTTTTTGGATATGGGTCACCGAAATGTTGGTTATTGGTGGCGTCCTTTTTTCCCTTCCACTGTTGTTGGGATTTATCCTTTATTTTGGTTTTTGGCATGCCCTTCCAAGCATGGCTTTTGAATTCAAAACTTTAAAAATCCGCCTTGGAATCTCAGGATTCAAACCCTTCATTAAAATGCTCCTCCCCTTTAGTACCATCAGCATTTTGGGTATATTTTTGATACTTTGGTTTGTGCAAGGCAAAATGGGACAAGAGCAATTGATATTGTTGTTTTTTGTGTTGGTATCCTTGATTTCAGCTCCTCATATTTGGTTTATGAACCGTTTTATTGAACGGTCCCAAAACTAAAATTGACCCGTACTCAACATGACCAAGTTACATGCTTGCATGACGGCAATATTCTTTTTCCGAGCAAGGTCCATTAATTCCGGATTTTCAGTGCCTGGATTGAAAATGATTCGCTTTGGATTCAAGGATATAATATAATCCACCCACTCTTTTTGATTTTCGGGTCCAATGTACAGTGTGATCGTATCCACATCATCAATGACCGGCTTTTCTCTCAAATCCAGTATGGGTTGGCCAAACAGAACCCCTTTTTTGATCCCTACGGGCACGAAGGGAAAGCCTCTTTCATAAAACATTGATGCTGCCGAATAGGCATATCTGGATGGATTGGTGGATGCTCCTAAAATCACTGTCTTTTTCATGAAATTTTCTTATCTACTTCCAAAAACCCTGTCTCTTTCAAAGCTTTCCATATGCCTGTGTTTTTTACTTTCGTAAATATCCGCAATGGTAATCAGTATTCCAGTTTCCTCAACAGCCCCGAATTCATTGTTCAGCGCTGTACCGAAGTTTTTCATGGTCGGGGAAAGATTCATATAAGTATTGATCAATGGGGGAATGTTTTCACCATAAGCCCTAATCTTACTGTTCAGCACCTTATATCCCTCTTTGTAATCCAAGTCCTTAAAAAGCATTTTGTACTCGGAAATATCGGTCACATAATCCAAGGCCAATTTGTCCAAGGGCCTCACCAATTCCTCTGGATCCGGAAAATAATGATTCATGAAATACAGCAATAAGTCCCTTGCTTCACGGTTGTAATGGGGATACATCGTAACCTTACCAAAAAGATATTTGACATCAGGGTTCAGCATGACAATGGCTCCGAGACCGTCCCAGAGATTGTCCAAGGAAAACAGTCCCTTTCGATTATCAACATTCGGTTGATATTTTGGCTGAACGAAAGACCTGCCCAATTCAATGGTAAAAGGTATAAACTCTTTGATAAATTTATCTGAAAACCTGAATAAGTGCGCCGTAGAAAGGTTGATTTCCCCATCCACGCTAAATCCAGCGCTTTTGCAATGGATAAGTCTGTATCCGGCTACGATTTCCTCATCTTCTGGATTCCAAGTGATCAACTGCTGATAACAGTTTTCACTAGTATCATTATCATCGATATCAGTGGGGAGACCGGTTCCGCCGCCCGCACCTCTAAAAGTCAGTTCTCTCAACCTGCCGATTTCAGATACGACATTTGGGGCATTATGGTAATCAACCAAATAAATATGGTTGTTCCCATTATTGGTATATCTCAAGAAACGATCCTTTGTCAATTCACTTTTCAGGAGCCCTCTGTCTACTGCAGGTATTATTTCTTGCATAAATAACTTCTTTTAGACCAATTGGTAAACCATTTGTTTAACTTCCTCGGCCCACTGTTTTTCATTTTTTGTTCGGTCAAAATACTGGTAAGAAATTGGTTTTCCTATATGAACTGTGACTTTTTTGCCCTTTTGGGAAAACATTTCATCAGCGAGGTAAAACATCTCCAGATTTGCCTTGATGCCCAGTTTTTCACGGATTTGCGCAAAATTGTAAAAGAAGTTCGAGTTACGACCTTCTATATACACAGGGACAATATCTTTTTTATATTTTTTGGATTTTGAAATAAAACTCTTCTTCCATTCCAAATCCATAATGCCATGGGCTTGTTTGCGGGAAACCAATCCTGCCGGAAAAACCAAAACTGCGTGTTCTCCGGAATAGGTTTGTTCGATTAATTGGGTGACTTCCCTACTGTTTGCGCCGTGCTTGTTCACAGGAACGAACATGGGTTCAAAGTTTTTGATATTGGTCAGGATATCATTGACCAAAAACCTGATATCTGTCCGGTATTTTCCCAATGCATACATAAAGGCGATTCCGTCCAATCCTCCTAGGGGATGGTTGGATGCAAAAATCACCGGCCGATCCATGGGGATGTTCTCCGCACCTTTTAACTCCACCTCGACGCCAAATTCCTTAATCAAGGCATTCACAAAATCAATCCCTTGCAGGTGACCATTGTTTCGCATCACCTGGTTGATATCCTTTTCGTGCGCAATTCTTTTGATGTAGGCCAACACAAAACCAGGCAACCAGCGCTGCAACTTTGGATTTTTGTCTTTTATGACTTTTTCTATATCGATGAATGGCTCCTTGGCTTCCAATTTTAACTTTCGCGAAGAGCCTTCTTGCTTTGCCTTTGGTGATAATCCTCTGATTTACATAGTCATTGGATTCCCAAAAAGATGCAATAGTTCCTCTTTTATTAATATTTTAAAATTTTTGAAGCCTAAAAATACAAATTTTAAATTATATGTAAGCTATTTTTGCCTTAACAGAATATTATTTTTGGAGGATCCATAAATTGCTTTTAACAAAGCTGGGTTTTTCTGGGTTTATTTAAAAAAAAATGAAAATGAAGAGTATAGCGATCACGGGACCCACTTCTGGAATAGGTGCAGAGACAGTTAAAGGACTGGTTTTAAGCTTTGATAAAATCTACTTAATGGCGCGGAGCGAAGCAAAGGCAAAAGCAATGATCGATACTTTTCCTGAAAAGGACAGGTCAAAATTTTCCTTTATCCATTTAGACCTTGCAGATATGGACTCTGTGAAATTAGCCGCACAAACCTTGAGTGGAATGGAGACGGCTCTGGATGTTCTGATCAACAATGCCGGAGGCATTTTAATAATTGTTTAAATAGCTTTTAAACTACATCTAAACCAAGAAAAACAGACTTTTTATCCATATTTATTACACTTTTTACTATCTTTGTTACCTATCCAAACAAAGAAAAAGATGAAAACTATATTCTTCATTAAAAATGCCAGTGCAGGGTTAAATGATGTCAATTCACTTGTTTTGCGCTATCGCATCCACTCCACCAAAAAACAGAAGGTAAAAGGACTTTTAATCAAATTGACCAAGAGTCAATGGAACCAAGAAGAACAGAAGGTAAAACGTTCAAATTCATCATATATATTATACAACAAACGATTAAACTTCATTCAAGAAGAAATTTCAAAACTTGAAGAAAAAAATGGAATACCTAATGTAACACCTGAAAATATTGATATAATTGTTGAAGCTTCTTTGACTGGTGTTCAAGTAACAGAAGTAGTACAAAAGAAAGACCTTCTAATTTCTTTATTTGATCAAAAAATAGAAATAATGAAAGTAGATGAAGCAATTGGAGAAGGAAATATAATTAATTATAATTCAACAAAAAGTTCAATCAAAAAACTGGAAAAAGAATTAAATATACAATACACTATTGATTATTTAGAAAATTCTTTACAACAATTTATAAGGGATTATGTAAATTTTAGAAGAAAAACAATAGCAGAAAGTACAATATTAAGAGATATAAAAACAATTAATAGTATAATAAATTGGTATAATTCGGAAAATAATAAAAATATAAAAACAATAATTTTATCTAAAATCAATTTTTTAAAAGTTGAAAAAGAAGTAGTATTTTTAACATTACCAGAAATCAAGATTTTTTATCAATTTGTAAATGATCCATTGAGTTATGATGTAGAATTTTCCAATGAAGATATTATATATATCAAAAGATTTTTATTTAGGTGTTTTTGTGGTATGAGAATCCAAGATATGAATAAAAGAAATATAAATGAAAAATCAGTACTTCCAATAGATAATACAAAATTCACTTATTTTCAAGCCAAAGGTGATAAAGAATGTAGTGTACCTTTTGTTGGTGATCTGTATCTATATAACCTTGCCAATAGCATTAATTTTGATTTTCCAGAGTTTATTGAATCAAGAGAGGTTAGAAATTATGGAGTGAGAGAAACATCTCTAATACGTTCTTTTTATGGAAAATTAATAAAGAATAAAAGAAGTAGAAAAGTAATAACAAATAAAGGTGTTACATACCAATCATTGGAAAAATGTATTTCTTCACATACTGCAAGAAAAACATTTGCAAAAAGTATTATATATGATTCATTTCAAGATATTTATTTTACTTCAAAAATGCTTGGACATACTGATGTAAAGACAACACAAATATATTTGGGTATAAATGAAGAACAAGAATTTTTAAAATATCAAGATTTGAAATTGAATATCTAATTATAATTAATCAAAATGAAAACACTATATCAATATAAGATATAGTGTTTTTTTATGTCTAATTAATACCATTATAAAAATATATAAAATATTATAGTTAATTTTATAAATAAATTAGATTTTCGAATTTTTTAAACTATTTATAAGAAAAACAATATGACAAATGAATTATATAAGTATGTAATACAAATATCAAAGAAAATAAAAAATAAAGAAGATATAGAAGATGTACAACAAATAGTATTTCTACAATTATGTGAAAAAGATATAATTAATAATCAATTGGATGAAGAATTAAAAAAAATAATCTTGGGTATTGTCTGGAATTGTAGTACAAAATTTTATAATCAAAACAAATTAAAAAATGCTTCAAGTGTAGAATATATTCCAGATAATAATCAAATATATTTAAGTCCTGAAAATGAAGAAAAATTAATTAATGAAGGAAAAATAGAAAAAGAAATACTTGGAAAATTAAAGAAATTTATTTTTGAAAATTATTATAAAAAAAATAAAATACTACATTATAAAAAATTTCGAATATGGTATTTATCATATTTGGGATGGTCTTATAAACGAATAAATAAAAAGGTAGATATTAAATTGTCCATCAAAATAGTTGAAAATGTAAGTAGTATAATTGAGAACATTATTAAAGCAGATTTTGATTTTGATGAATTTAAAAACATAACAAAAATAAAAATAAAAGATATAGTCCAATTAGATCTTAATTATTCATTCATTAAAAAATATACAAATATTCTCACTGCATCCAAAGAATTAAATATTGAATATTCAACTATTTATAATTGTGTTAAAAAAAATACAGATAAAGTAGGTAAATATATTTTTATGGAAGAAAAAGAATTTATGCAAGGTAATTTCAAAAAGAAAATAAGAAAATTTGAAGTTTTTGATAAATCAGATAATTTTTTGGGTGAATACATTATGCTTAATGAAATATCTAAAAAATATAATATTAGAAAAGGTGAATTATCCAATATGATAAGAGGTAAAAAACATTATATCAAAAAAATTAAAATTGAAATTGTTTATTAATTTAAATAGATTAAAAAATAATGTAACTGATAATCAAGACCTTATATAAATCCAATAAAATTATATTAATTAAATAGAATATTATTTGATTTTCAGAAAAAAATTAGTATTTATATTTGAATGTGAAATTATAATAATCTATACTTGCATTCAACAACTAAACAAAAACAACAATGGAACAAGTAAAAGAAAAAGTAAATGAAACAATTAATGAAAAGCAAGGTGAATTAATGACTAAAAAATTAATCAGATCTACTGGGGCATTAAGAACTGATAATGGTAATTATATAATTAACAGTGAAGATCTTTTTGAATGGTTCAAAAGTGGTGCATACTTAAATGAAGCAACTGAATGGGATTCTATTTAATTACTGATAACAACTAAATAAAAAAAAAATGGAACAAGTAAAAGAAAAAATAACCGAAACAATTATTGAAAATATTTTAAAATTTGATAATATTATTTTCCAAAAGGAACTTATTTATAATAATTTATCGAATGAAGAAAAATTAGATAATAATAATTATTGTTTTATATTTTCAACAAGATCAAAAGAAGAAGTAAATTCTATTTATGAAAAAATACAAGAATTAGCATACAGCACTAATTTTGGTGGTAATCCATATGAAAATAATTCTTATATGAAATTTAAATATAATGGAATTAAATATCATATTAATTCACCGAAAAATAGTAATGGTGATAAAAATTGGAATTCTTATCATAAAGATTCAAAAACAATAATAACTATATATTATAACTAATATGAAAAAGATCTTAACAGTAATACTTTATTTATTTTCTATTACAATGTCAATAGGACAAGGAAAATTATTAATTGATGAAGAAAATCAAAATACTTTAACATTTCAAGGAATATATAATATAGATGATATTGAAGATATAAAAAAACATTCAATATTTGAAACAAATATAGTTAGTCCAAATAGAGTATCTGCATTGATGAGAAGAACCAAGATCAATAGTAAAGATTTTGGATATGAAACAAAAGCATTTATTTTTAATGGTAAATATTACTGGATAATATCAGATATATTATATGAATTTAAAGATGATAGAGTAAGAATAACAATGACTGGATTATCATATTATAATTCATTTCTTGGAGGAATTCCAACACTTTATTCAGCAAATGATTATTTCTTTAAACATAATATATTCACTAATATATATAAATTCAATGAACCACTTAGAGATGATTATATATCATTTGCTGGAATATTGGATAAAATGATTTTAAAAAAAGAAAATCTAATTATTGAATCAGAAGATTGGTAAAAAAATATTTGTTGTATTTTGATTGTTTAAACCTATGTCATAAGATGTAGGTTTTTTTTGTTTTGTGACAATTGATAAATCATTAATTAAATTAAACAATAATAATATGAAAAAGATATTAATGATAATACTTCTAATCACATCCTTCACAACCTTCACAGGTTGCAAGGTAGAACAGGAAATAGAAAAGGAATACAAATGTATTGATACAAATGATGGACATCTTGCAATGCTTAATAATGCTTATATCACATCATTCAAACAACCTGAAAGAACTATTGAAGGATATGAAATGTATTTCATTTCAAACTATTCACATTGTGTACCATTAGATTTGAATAGAGTTAGACAGATGTACAGAACTATTTATGAAAATGGAATAGAAGATAATTAATACAAATATTCAATAAAGAATAATTAACCTGTACTATTATAGTGCAGGTTTTTTTGTGTCTTATAAAATAATATATTATTACCTGCAATAATAATTAACCTGATTATCAAGTACATATATATTTTTTTAAAATTAATTGATAATAAATTAAAATAAACTAAAATGTATAGTATTTATATCAAAACAAAGATATGAATACAGAAATATATAACTACATCTTAACCACTTCAAAGAAGATTAAATGTAAACAAGACATAGAAGATGTTGCAAGCGAAGTAACATTAATACTATTGGAAAAGAAACTAATGGATAATGAATTAACAGAACCATTAAAGAATTATATCAAAGGAATCATTTGGAACTATTCAACCACATTATATAATCAATTCAGATTTGATACAGATTATATTGAAGATAATATTAATAGTCATTTTGAAATAGTATATGATGATTCAAATGATAGAATGAATGAAGATAACCACATAGAGTTATCACCTGTATATGTAAAGAGTATGAAGGTAATAAAGCAATATGTATTTGATAACTATTATATCAAAAGAAAAAGATTAACCAAATGGAGAGTATTTTATTTGAATCATCTTGGTTATGATTATAAATTTATAATGAAACGATTGAATATTAAGTATCAAACCTGTATTGAATACAAGTATCAAGCACAAAAAGAAATCAAAATTTTATTTGAAATATAAATTGATATCATATTAATTATGTTCAAGTGGTTATAGTATTTTTTTATTTTGTTAAATACCTGTTGGCCTTAAGAAAGTCAACAGGATTTTTTCAAAGTAAATTGATAAGTACATAATTACTTATATATAATGAAGACCATTTGAATTTATAATAGTTTTCTAAAATTTTAAGGGTAGGGGGTGTTCGATTTCGTAACACATTGTATATCAACCGCTTCTGGGAAGATGATCTTATACACACGCAAAATCCCTTAGTCCCTTTGTTATAACCACAATTATTATGGGAAGAAATAGATTAAGTGATGAAATAAAGAAGCAAAGAGGGACATTAGAAAAGTCACGAATCAATAAGAATCAACCACTTATACCCAAAATATTTGATCTTCAATCAATAAAAATTCCAACACATCTTAATAAGTATTCAAAGGTATTTTTTAAAAAATATGCAGAATTATTGATTGAAAATAATGTAATAACCATATCAGATTTAGAAAGTTTGGAAGTATTATCAAGTGAATATGGAAAATACATTGAAGCACAACACGAAATTAAAAAAAGTGGATTAATACAAGATATAACCAATACTAAAGGATTTACCTATAGTGTTCAATCACCTTGGATACAAATAGCTAACAATGCACATAAGAACTATATAACAATGCTTGCAAAGTTTGGCTTAAGTCCTTCTGACAGATCCAAAATAGTAACAATAAAACCAAAAGATTCTGTTGATCCACTTAGTGAATTTTTTAATGATAATTAAATGAGTCAATTAATTAGTGGACAAAACACAATAGACTTCACCAAAATAGATCATAAGAAATATTATTTTGACTCTTATACAGCAGATAGAGCCGTTAGATTCATTGAAACCTTTTGCAGTCACGTAAAAGGAGCAATGGCATTAAAGCCATATATCTTACAAGATTGGGAAAAAGAAATTGTATCTGCTTTATTCGGTTGGAAGCATAGGAAAACAGGATTAAGAAAATTTAGAGAATCATTTATATTTCTTCCAAGAAAGAATTCCAAAACAACATTAAGTGCTGCTATAAGTGTTTATATGCTTATGGCATCTGGTGAAAAAGGTGCTGAAGCTTATTTTTGTGCTTCAAGTAGGCAACAAGCTTCAATTAGTTTTGAAATTTTTAAGTCAATGATACGCCAAAATAAGCACTTAAACAGTCATTTGGACCTATTTAGATCTTCAATTGAATTCAAACAAACCAACTCCTATTTTAAAGTTGTATCAAGTGAAGCTGGTGGATTGCACGGAGCAAATTTAAGTTTTGCATTATTAGATGAATTGCATTCAATGCCAAATGCAGAACTATATGATGTAGTAAAAACTTCTATGGGTGCTAGGTTAGAACCACTTTTAATAAGTATTACAACAGCAGGATCTAATAAAAACCATATATGTCACGATCTTTATGAGTATTCAAAAAAAGTTATACAAGGTATTATTAAAGATGATACTTTTTTACCAATAATTTTTGAAGGTATAGAATACAAAACTGATGAAGAACTTTTTTCAATAAAGAATATTGAAAGAGCTAATCCATCATATGGTAAAAGTATTCAAGAAGATTTTATTAAAGAATTAATTGCAAAGGCAAAATCAATGCCTTCATTTTATAACACTTTCAAACAACTACATTTAAATATATGGGTAGATAGTGCAGAAAGTTGGGTATCCAATAATGATTGGATGGCTAATAATGTTGATTATGATGAAAATGATATGTTGGGTGAAGATTGTTGGGCAGGTCTTGATTTGGCAAATAATAGAGATTTAAATGCTTTTGTGTTGGCATTTCCACAACCAAACGGAACAATAAGAACTTTAAACTATACTTTCTTACCTCAAGAAGCTGCTGAAAGAAAAGATAATATAAGTGCTGGTAAAGCATTCCTTGGATGGGCTAAAGATCCTAACAACAATTTATACTTAACTGATAACAGGTCAAGAGATGACGATTTTATTTATAATAAGATTGAAGAATTAAGCAAGAAATTTAAGATTAATAATATTGCTTATGATCCTTGGGGTGCGGATCAACTTACAACAAAACTTGAATTGAATTTAGGATTGAAATTTACTGAATTTAGACAAGGATATATTACAATGTCACCTGCAATTAAAAAGGTTGAATCTCTTATAATGGAAAATAAATTGATTCATAATTCCAATCCATTATTAAGATGGTGTATATCAAATGTTAAAATTGTAAAAGATGATGCAGGTAATGTTAAAATGTCAAAGGAAAGAAGTAAAGAAAAAATAGATGCTGCTGTTGCGCTTGTTATGGCTGTTGGACAATATCATAGAGATGTTACAACAGAAATAAAAGATGAATTTGATAAAATCAGTCCTTACGATTCAAAAGGTTTTTTCTTTCTTTAATTATTGATAAGTATATAATTATATTATATATCAGTAAGGAAAAGATGCAAATAATAAACAACAAGTTAATTTTTAATATTAAAAGAAGTGAATCAATTGATACAATTATTTCTTTGGGTACTGTAGGTGAATTTAAAATATCAGATTTTGATGTAATTAAAAGTGATGTTAAAGCTTTAAATAATATTGATGGTAATATAATTTATTCACCTGTACTAATTCTTAATGGTGAAGAACTTTCTTTTTCAATTCCTTCAAGTATAACAGAAAAATTACCCAACAAATCATATTTTGATATTAAGGGTAATATTGGTGATACCACTATAATTTTATTAGAAGGTGAAATTAATATTTCAAATAACGTAACAAAAGTATGGATTTAAATATAATTAATAATCAAGTTATTAATGAATTAAAAATTATTGATAATAAAGTTCAAATTACTTTAAATGTTGAATCTGATGCTGCTTCAAGAACAATAATTGCAAAAAATAGAGCAATTCAAGCTGAATTATTAGCTATATCTAAAGCTTCTGAAGCATCTACCAGTGCTGTTAATGCATCTGTAAGTGAAGTTGCTGCAAAGGAATCTGAATTAATAGCTGTAACAAAAGCAAATGAAGCAAATACCAGTGAAATTAATTCTAAAGCATCTGAATTAATAGCTGTTGAAAAAGCATCTGAAGCATCTACAAGTGCAATTGAGGCAAAAGCAAGTGAACTTATAGCTGTAACAAAAGGATCTGAATCTGTTGCCAGTGCAATTGAAGCAAAATCAAGTGAAACAATTTCAGTTGCTAAAGCTGCTGAATCTGTTTTAAGTGCTTCTAATGCGTCTGTAAGCGAAGTAAATTCAAAAGCAAGTGAAACTTTAGCTGTATCAAAAGCAAGCGAAGCAACAGCAAGTGCAGTAGCTGCAAATGAATCTAAAATTCAAACTGATTTAACATTTTCCAATACCCAATCCTTACTTGGAAATTTTTTTAACCCTGAAATATATGCACTCAATGTTAGGGGTATGTTGGAGAGTGCAAATTTTGAAATTAAATTAAGGCACGTACAACAAGAGATTGATACACTTGATTATAATCCAGATTTGTTAATGATTCCATCTGCCAGAAAAGATGGTAAACTTTATAGTGTTCTTCCTGCTGATGGTACAGGTGATTTCACAGTATCCCGTAACGGCACTAAAACAGTTATGGGTAAAAATGGATTATTGGTGACAGTTCCTGCAAATACACCTGCATTAGAGTTTAATCCAGATGGGACGTTTAAAGGGGTGTTGGTTGAACCTGCAAGTACTAATTTATTTATAATAAATGAAGATTTTAATAATGGATATTGGTTTAAATCAAACTCATCTATACAGCATATTTTAAAACAATCCCCTTTCGGATCAACTTTTTTAGTTTCTAAGCTTATACCAAATGAAGGAGTTACAAGCGCAAGGGTGTTTAAATCAATGCCTTTAATAGCAAATACAGATTATAATTTTTCTGTTTTTGTTAAAAGGGCAGGTTATGATACTGTATCAATTTGGTTCAATGGTTCATCTGCACAATTGGATATTGGATTTAAAGGATCTACATACATTGCAGATTTAACAACAGGGGAAACTAATGATGCAAATCTTAAAATAGTACCATTTAATAATAATTGGTATAGAATATCAATCACGATTAAGGTGCTAGCATCTTTTAATTGTCAATGTGTATTTTCAGCTAATCTTAAAAATAGTACAAGTGTAAACAATGTTTTGGGTGATGGTGTATCAGGTATATATATATGGGGTGCACAACTTGAAATAGGCTCGGTTGCTACTTCTTACATACCTACAACCACTGCAACAGTAACAAGACCTGCTGATATTATAACAAAAAATAATGTGCTAGAATTAATTTCAAAGACCGAAGGAAGTTTTTATTTAGAAACTTATATGAAACTTTATAATAACTTAATATCAGGAACAATTTTATATGTTGGTGATGGTTCAGTAAATAATAGAATAATTTTATTGAGGGCAACAACTGGAGTTAAAGATATAGTGTTAATTGCTACTGGGCCAACTGGCATTACTGTTATAAGGAATAATATTAATGTATCTGAAGGTAAATATAAATTTTGTGTTGTATATAATAATCAATTAATTAAATTATTTATTAATGGAATTAAGATTAGTGAGAGTCTTTCAAGAGGTTCATTTATTGGAAATAATATTATTAAATTGGGAAGTAGAGAAAATGATACAGAAGGTTTAAACGATCACATCAAAACATTTGCTATATCTAAGCAGGCCTTAACAGACGCACAAGCGATAACATTAACAACCTTATAATTATGGAACAACAGAACGATTATAAATTTAGAACAACAAGTAAAGAAGATTTTATATCAGATATGGGTAAACTAGGTTTTCCAATTGATATAGTAAGTCAAGAAGCAATAGAGGCTGGTTATTATCAATCTCCTGTATTTTGTGTTATATGGTTGGGTAAATTAGCCAATCCTTATGAAATAGATATAGAAGGAAATCTAACAGAAGAAATAACATATATAGATGGTTATTTTGTAGATATAAGGATTATTAATCCACTTCCAGAAGGTTTTGAAGCAATCTTTACTAATACAGTTATAGATAACAGGTATCCACATAAATTCAGTTAAAATGAAAGGTTTTATTCTATTTATAATAGCAATTATTTTATTTATTCCATTAACAATTTGGAATATAATAGAAGTTGGTATTAAATATAAAAGCTGGAAAAGTATTGACGGATATTTTTTTAATACTGCATATGATATAGATAGATTTGGAAATCATAATTTTAGAACCTTATTAAATAAATATTTGATTAAATCAAATGGTTATCAATTTGGTGATTTCAGAGAAACAATAAGTAGTGTATTAGGAAAAAACTTAAGAGATAATACACTAACAAAAGCAGGAATATATTTAGTAAAGATATTAGATTATATTGATGAAAATCATTGTGAAAAAAGTATAATAGAATTAACATAATGAAGTATATTTTTTTAATATTTTTTTTCTTTACCAGTTGTATCACATTACACAAAAAACATCTTGCAGTCAATAGATATTTTATTATTAATTCAATTGATGGAAATTATGTTAATGTATATAGTCCTTCAACAAAAGAAGCATTAAACCATATGAATTTTACAATCTATTTTCCAAGTGATGTATCTGTTGGAGATACTTTAATAGTGATAAATTCCAACAAATTAATAAAGAAGTAAAAATTTTTAAATATGAAATTGACAGATAATTTTTTTGTAAGTGAAGTAACTTGTAAATGTGGTTGTGTTTTACCAGATGATATTAAAGCAAATTTAAAAAAGGTTGCAAAAAATCTTGAAGTTATTAGAGCTGAAATTGGTAACAAAGTATTAAATATCAATAGTGGATACAGATGCTTAAAACATAATACTAAAGTAGGTGGTGCAAAAGCAAGTAAACATATGCAAGGTATTGCAACTGATATAAGATGTAAGACTATAACTCCAATTGAATTAGCCAAAATAATTGAAAGATTAATGGATGCAGGTAAAATATCTAAAGGTGGTATTGGAGTTTATAAGACTTTTGTGCATTATGATATTCGAGGATATAAAGTAAAATTCTAATGATAACTATAAATTGATTTAATTATAATTATTAATATAAATAATTTTTTATGTTATTCGGTTATAATTCCTTCAATGATTTAATTCAATCCACTTTCAAGAATGTAGATACAAATCTTGTTATTAAATTTCTTATTCCAATTATAATTTTTATTGATATTATTTTTCAATTTTTATTTCAATCAACAAATGGTATCTATTTTTTAATGAGTTTATATATAATTGATTTTTTTACTGGTGTTGCAAAAAGTATTATGTATTCAAGACAAGTAAATTTATTGGTTAAAGAAAATAAACAAGTACCAGAGGAAATAAAGAATAAAGTATTAGTATCAAAGAAATTTCCTAGATTTTTAATGACAATGTTATTTGCATTAACATTACTATCTATTTTAAAATTTGCTGGTGTATACGTAATTGTATTTAGTCCTTTATATAGTATTTTTTATGCAGTTTTTTTAGGCCAACAAATAATTTCAATTGTTGAAAATGGTGGAGAAATGAAATTAATACCTTTTGATGTTGTAAAGAAACTAAAACAAAAAATTAACATCCTGAAAAATTGATTATAATATAATTATAGTCATATGAATAAAGGAAATAAATTTGAATTTTTAAAAGATACATCTGTAAGATATTTCAATATTGAAAATGATGTACCTGTTAATAATAATATTACAGAAGATAGAACATATCCAACAAATTTTTTAAGTCCTTCAATACTTTCATTAAATGATTTTACCGCTAATGGTACAGTTGTAAATGAAAAGACTGCATTAACTATTGCATCTTTCTACCAAGGTATAAATATTATTGCTAATACAATTTCAACACTTCCAATGAAAGTACATAGGGGAAAAGAAGTTGACAAAAATAATATTATTTATTATCTATTAAAGGAAAAACCAAATAAATACCAAACTGCTTTTGAATGGATTAATACAATGTTATTAATTATGATAACAAAAGGAAATAGTTTTTCTTTTATCAAAAGAGATAATTCTGGTGATATATATGAATTGAATATTATTAATTATACATATGTTGAAGCTGTTATTTTTGATGACGTATTATTTTTCAAATTTGATGGTGATAAAGATTTAGTATATAGAAATGATGAAGTAATTCATTTTAAGAATATTGGTACAGGTTATTTAGGTATAAATCCAATACTTAATTTTAAGAAGAATTTAGAAGTTAATTTGAATACTGTTGAATATACCAATAAAATATATAATGGTGAAGCTAGTAGTTTAAGAGGTACTATCACTTATGATAAAGCACTTAATGATAAACAAAGAGAAGTATTAAGAGGGGAATTATCAACCAATTTTTCAGGTCCAAACGGCAAAAGAATTTTATTCTTGGAAGATGGGATGAAATTAGATGCAACCAAATTAGATCCTGCTTCAACCAAATTTTTGGAATCAAGACTTTTTGAAAAATCTGAAATTGCATCTATGTTGAATTTACCATTGTTTCTTTTAAATGGTGATAGTGGTACAAATCAAAATATTGAATTCAATAACATAAGATTCTACCAGACTACATTATTACCTATCATATCCAAAATAGAACAAGAATTAAAAACAAAATTATTTTCAAAGCAAGAAATTGTTTTTGATGATTTACATATCAAAATAAATGTTAATTCTTTATTAAGAGGAGACACAAAAGCAAGAGCAGATTTTTATAAGCAATTATTTTATCTATCTGCAATCAGTCCTGAAGAAATAAGAGATTTAGAAGATATGCCAAATGAAATTAAAGGAAAAACATTTGTACAAGCTAATTTAATTCCTTCTGATTTGGTAAATGATTTTTGGGACTCTAAAGCAAAATTAGATATTAGTAAAGCAAATGATTTAAATAATACAGAAAATGAAGAATGAAATAAGAACATCTAATGATATAGAATTTAGAGCAATAGATGATAATGGAAAGAAATATATTCAAGGGTACGCATTGAAATTTAATACACTTTCAAAAGATCTTGGAGGATTTTATGAAACTATTGAATCTAATGCTTTAAATGATAATACTGATTTATCAGATGTGGTAGCACTTTATAATCATTCACCAATGTATCTTTTAGCTAGAAAAAATAGTGAAGTAGATACACTTGAAATTGAAGTTGATGAAATTGGATTAAGATATAAATTTGAAGTTGATATGGAAATTTCATATTGTAAAGACCTATTTAGACATATCACAAAAGGTAATATATCCAAATCTTCATTTGCTTTTAGGATTTCAGAAAATGGTGATAGCTGGAAGAAAGTTGATGATAAATATATCAGAACCATAACAAGTTTTAAAGGTATTTATGATGTAAGTCCAGTGGTTAATCCAGCCTATGAAGATACATCTGTTAGAAATTTTGAAGACAAAATTAAAGAGCTGGATATGATTAATGATAAGAATATTGAAATAGATCCAATTGAAAAGAAATCATTCAATAATTTAAATGAAAATACTCTAAAATTTATTGAGTTATTCAAATAAAAAATTGATAGATATATAATTAATAATATAAATTAAAATAGAATAAAATTTTATAAATAAATAGATGAAAAAATCATTAGAATTAAAAAGAAAATTGGCAGTAATTGAAACTGAAATGAGAACCATTTTAGATGCTGGCAAAGTAGAAAATAGAGATTTGAATGCAGATGAGCAATTATCTTTCAATACAAAATTTGAAGAAGTTGAAGCAATGAAAAGATCAATTGTTGATGCTGAAAAAGTTGAATCATTTGAAGCAAGACAAGCTGGAATATCTGCACCTGTTATAGGTAATAGAAGTTCTGAAAAATATTCAATCCTAGGACATATTCAAGCAGTTAGATCTGGTAAATTGGATGGTATCTATGGTGAAGCACAAGCACAAGGAGAATTGGAATTGAAAAATTCTGGTGTAAATGTTAATCCAAGTGCAGTATATATTCCTACAAATTATGAAAGAGATTTTTCTGTAACTGGTGATGCTGGTGCTAAAGGTGGAAATCTTGTATCAACTGATAAAGGTCCAATTATCGAATCTCTTTTTGAAGGTTCTTTACTTGATAAATTGGGTGTTCAAAAAATGCTTGGTTTGACTTCTAATTTGGATCTTCCTAAAGGTGGTGCAGTTGTATCTACTTGGAGAACTGAAAATCAAGCAGTTGTTAAATCTGATCATTCAATTGGACAAATCGAATTGAGACCAAACAGATTAGCTACTAGAATGAGTGTATCTAACCAGTTGATGACTCAATCAAGTTCTTCTGTTGATGCTTATTTGAGAAAAGAAATTATGAAATCTATCCAGAAGTCATTGGATGAAAAGTATTTAGAAAATCTTTTTGCTGCTTCTGATGCAAAACAGATTGTTATGGGTACTAATGGTGCTGCTTTGACATATGCCAAATTGCAAGAATTTATTGAAGCTGTTGGAAAATCTGAAGCTGACGTTGAAGCAAGTATGTTTTTGATCAATTATGACTTGTATTCTGCTTTGAAAGCACTTCCAAAAGTTGCAGGTTCTGACAGATTTGTTTTAGAAAATGGTTTGATTGATGGGTTTAAATACATTGCTTCAAACAGGGTAAAAGCTGATTTTGTTAAAGGTACTGGTACTGGTTTATCTGGAATGGTATTTGGAGATCATACAACCGCTATTTGTGCTGGATGGGGTGGAATTGAAATCATTGTAGATAATTTCAGTGAAGCTGCTAATGGTGCTTTGGTATTGAATGTTGGATCTTATTGGGATTTGAAAGATAAATATTTTGAAGGAAAATCTTTGGCAAAAGATATAATAGCTTAATTTTTTATAATATTAATAATATAAGAAGGGTATCCAATCGGATACCCTTTTTTTATTGATAGCATTGTAATTATTAATATAACAAAATAATCAAATATGGAAAGTAATAAAGCATTAGAATTAATTTTAGAAGCACTTGAAAAAGCAGTAACACATAAAGTATATACAAAACTTGAATTGAACTCAATTGAAGAATGTTTAAGTGCATTACATAAATTAGTAGAAAAAGATAATACAAAAGAAGATGGAAAAGATTTATAAGTATTATTGTTTTATTAAAAAATATCTTTTTGAGATATTAAAATATATTGGAATTGTTGACAGTATCATAGATAAAATAAAGGATAAAAAGAAAGATAAGAATAGTTAAATCACATCCAAATTCAGGTTATTTCAATAATACTGTATTAGAAGTGGATGAAATAGAATATGAATCTATTATAAAATATAATGATGTTATTGATGTTGAAGAAACTCCAATAGTTACTCCAACTCCAAAATTAAAAAGGTCAAAAAAAGTTAAATAAAATGCTTGCAAAACTTGTAAAGAAATCAACTGAAACTATTATTAATTTAAATGAAGCTAAAGAGCATTTAAAAATTCTTTCAAGTCACGAAGATTTATATATAAATGGATTATTGGATGTTGTAACAGCTTCAATTGAAAGTGATTTAGATAAAGACCTTGTTGATACACATTATATATTTCAAATATTTGATAAGATTAATATTAATGAAGAATTACATTTTCCAAATACACCAATATATAAAGTTGAAGAAGTTAAAGTATATGAAGGAACAAATATAATTTCTAATACTGCTTATTCTTATAGCAATTCAGATGAATATATTAAGTTTGATTTGCTACCAGAAAATTATTCAAGAATTGATATTAAATACAAGAAAGGTTTTGAATCTTCAATTGATCTTCCAACACCGATAAAACAAGCTGCAAAAATTATGTTAACTGATTTGTATTTATATAGAGGTACTATCATTATTGGTAAATCTGTTATAACGCTGGATAAGACAGTACAAAGGTTATTACAACCATATAAAAATATAAGTTTCTTTTAATATGATAGATCTAAATAATTTTCGTTATATAATTTCAATCTTTAATATTCTTAAAGAAAAGAATTCAGTTGGACAAGAAAAAGAGGTTTTAAATCATTATAGTGATTTTTATTGTGCCAAATATGATTGGAGCAATAAAGAACAATATGAAGGAAAAAATTTGATTGAATCTAATATCAAAGTATTCAGAATTTATTATGATGAAAATATCAATACTTCATATGTATTAAAATTTGAAGATAAATTTTATGACATCAAAGGAGTTAAGGAAATTGGATATAAAGATGGCATTGAAATTACTGCACAATATAAGTCAAATAAATAATGTCATCAAATAAGATAAATATATCTATTGATACCAAAAAGCTGTTAGAAGCACTTAGAAAAATGCCTGACAAAATCCAGGATAAAGTGATTAGAGCAGGTGTTAGAAAAGGTGCCAATAGCATTAAAAGAGAGGCAAAAACTAATGCACCTGTTGACAGTGGATTAATGAAGAATAGCATTAAAGTTAAACCCGCTAGGAGATCATCTAAGGCAGGTAAATTTGTAATGATAGTAAATGTTGCTTCTAATGCACATCATTTGGTAGAACTTGGTACAGAAGATAGGGAAGGAAAGAATGGAAAGAAATTGAAGTTTCAAAGTGCTAATGGAAATACAATATATATAAAAAAAGTTGCTGGTATTAAAGCTAATCCATTTTTGGGTAAAGCTTATGAAAGTAAAAAAGATGAAATTATAAGTGAATTCAATAAAGAATTACAAAAGCAAATAAATAAATTTAGCAATTGATATGTCAGTAGAAGAAATTATATATACAGTACTAATTGAAAATCTTGAATTAAAAGATATATTCAATGGAAATATATTACCATTAACATCAAAGAAAAATATTCTTCCTTGTATGTTGTATCAAGTATATCAAGTTGAAACCAATGCAACAAAAACTTCCAAAAGTCTTAAAGATGATTATATTTTGAAGCTTCATATTTTTTCAGAAGATTATAAATTAATGATAGATTCTGTAAATATTATTAAAGAACTATTGGACTTTAAAGAATTAACTGATAGTGAAGATAATATTATTATTGATCTGATTAGATTTCAATCCTATACAGATGAATATGAAGAACTTCCAGAATTGTATAATAGAACATTGCAATTCCAATTTCATCAAATAAGAAATTGATAAGTACTTAATTACTTATATAAATTAAAATTGATTTTAAATTTTCGAAAAAATGAATAATATAGATGGTAATAAAATATTAATAAAATTAAATCCAGATAGCGAAGCAGGTGATACAACTATTGTATTAGCTGGTCAAACTGGGGCTAGTATTGAGATTAATAAGGAAATGATAGAATATACCAGTAAGACTACCACTGTAGGTGGTATTCCTGTTAGAAAGTATTTGCCTACAAGAAGTACAAGTACTATATCAGTTGAATCTTTATATGATCCAACTGGTGATTTAACACAAGATGAAATATTGGAAATGTGTTACAATGGTGTATATGTTAGATTTACTTTAGGTCATACTGGTGCAGGTTCAAAAAATGTAAGTGGAAAAGGTTATATATCCAGTGCTTCAAATGATTTTGGAATGGATTCAACATCTACAGGTTCTTTTACTATTCAAGTTGATGGTGGATTAACTTTTGCTGTTACTCCATAATTAATATTTTAAATAAGATGTTACACAAGGGTATCCAATCGGATACCCTTTTTTTATTGATATGTATTTAATTAAAGGTAACAAAATATAAAAAAAATGATAGAATAT
This sequence comes from Rhodonellum psychrophilum GCM71 = DSM 17998, assembly GCF_000381545.1. GTDB lineage: Bacteria > Bacteroidota > Bacteroidia > Cytophagales > Cyclobacteriaceae > Rhodonellum > Rhodonellum psychrophilum. The sequence goes on from NZ_KB906682.1 coordinate 48,307, forward strand.
TTTAAAGTAAATGAATTATCAATACCAGTTAGGCTTAACAGAAAAGCTATAATATTATTTGAAAAGAAATATAATAAAGGTCTTTCTTCACTTCAAGACATTGGTACAGAAGAATTATCTATGTTGCTTTTTCTTGGTGTATGTGAAGGACATAAATTTTTGGATATCCAAAATGAATATGCAAAGTTTGAAGATTTTGAAACTATGTTGGATGAAATGGATATTTCAGAATTTTATGAAGTAGCTGGAAAAGTTATTGGAAGTTTTTTTTCAAAGAAGAAGAAATAAAATCTAATACAATTTCTTCTTCAACTGAAAATAGTATTAATGACTCCGATAAAAGTTTAGAAATAGCTTTTGAGGCTGGATTGGGGTTAATGGATTATTATTCATTGACTCCAATTGAATTTAAAAGCTTTTTGTCTGGATATAATAAACGAATACAAAATGATTATGAAGTTGCAAGACTGATTGGATACTTATCACTTAAACCACATTTGAATAAGTCAAGCCAAAAGAAAAATATTAATGAAGTTATTCCATTTGGTTGGGATGATAACAAAGTAAAGAGTAAAGAAATTAAAAAATTGAGTCTTGAAGAATTTGAAGATCTCAAATTGAAGTGGAATTTTTAGATATATAATAAATGAGTAACACAGGAAAAATCAATATTCTCGTAGGTGGGTCAGCCGATCAATTTTTTTCCGTTATCGGAGGTGTTCAAAAGAAACTTAATTCATTTACTAAAAATCTTGATGAAATTTCAAAAAATATTAGTACAAAAGTCAGTCTACCATTAGCATTATTGGGTGGTGTAGCTCTTAATAGTTTTTCAATAGTTGATAAAGGATTAAGGGAAGTAAATAGTTTAATGGGATTGACTGGTACTGAAGCTGAAAAATCATTTGATGCTTTTGCAGCAGGAGCCAAAGAGGTATCAAAGGAAATAGGTTTACTTCAATCAGATGTGGTGCCAGCTCTTTATGACTCTATTTCAGCAGGTGTACCAACAGATAATGTTTTTGAGTTCCTTAAAGTAGCTGGTAAAGCTTCTATTGGTGGTGTTACTTCTATTAAATCTGCTGTTGATGGTTTAACCACTACAATTAATGCTTTTGGACTTGAATTTTCTGGTGCAAATGAAGTAGCAGATAGTATGTTTGCAGCAGTTCAAGGTGGAAAGACCACATTTGAAGAATTAAGTAAATCACTCTTTAATGTTGCACCAGCAGCAGCAGCAAGTAAAATATCATTCAAAGAAATCAATGCAGGAATTGCAACTCTAACTGCATCTGGTGTACCAACTTCTGTTGCAACCACTCAAATTAGAGCAGGTATTACAGGTCTTCAGAGGCCATCTAAAGAACTTGATAAAATATTCCAAAAGCTAGGTTATTCTAATGCACAAATGGCTTTAGAAGCCAAAGGATTAGGTTTTGCACTTGATGCGGTTAGAACTGCATCCAATGGTAATAATGGACAACTACAGCTCTTATTGGGATCTGTTGAAGCAGTTGCAGCAGCAAATATTATTGCAGGTACAGGTGCAGGTAAATTTGCAGATGAAATGGACCGTCAAACCAATTCAGCAGGTGCAGCAGCAAGGGCAGCAGATGAAGTAAATAAATCATTTTCCAGACAGATGGAAATGACTAAAGTATTTTTGAATAATATATTGTTAACAATCGGTGAACAATTGGCACCAATAGTTGCAAGTTTCAACAAAGTATTACAATCTGTTTTATTGAGTTTTGATAATATTAATCCAAGTGTTTTAAAATTTGCAACTGTTATAGGTGTTGTATTGGCTGTTGTTCCACCTTTAATAGTTGGATTTGGTCAGTTATTAAAAATAGTATCAAGTAGTATTGCAGCATTTAAAGTGCTTATTCCAATTCTATCTGGTATTAGTTTACCAGTACTTGCTATGGCAGCAGCAGTTGCAGGTGCAGTTGCTCTTATCATTTACTATTGGGATGACATAAAAAAATATTTCACATCTGGTAATGGTACAGCTTTTATTTCTGCACTTGGTGAATTATGGGATACAATATTATCAAAAATTTCAACAGTTGTAAAATTATTTACTGATTCATCAAAAGAACTTTGGACTAAATACGGAAAAGGTATAAGTGATATAGTTGGGAGTTTGGTTAATATTATTTCTACTTCATTCAATAATATTTTAAATATTGTAACTGTTGCAATTAAAGGTATAACAGCTTATATAGATATTTTTGCCAAAGTAATTAAAGGTGATTTTAAAGGTGCCTTTACTATTCTTAAAAATTATGTGATAGATGTATTCAAAACAATTACATCTTCCATTTTAAATAGCTTTAAAGCTATATTGGGTGTTGCAGGTACTGTTGCAGAAAAATTAGGATTTGATACTATATCAACTGGTATTAACAATGCAATTAATTCTTTAGATAAATTCAATAAGAAATTAGAAACAACCAAAAGTAATTCAAGTAATACAGATGATAATAATATAGTAGAAAGTATTTTACCTGCTAATAATTCAAGAACACCAAAAGTAAGTACAAGTAATATTGCAGGAACAATCAAAAAAATGATTGAACCTTTGAAAATGTTTAGAGAAGAATTTGATTTAACTACTTCTTTTGCAGGGGAAAAAATCAATGAAATGGGAAAAAAATTGGTTGAAGCTTCTGTTAAATCTCACGAAACTGTTAAAAGTATTGGTTGGAGTTTTGAAGAATATATGGAATATTTTTATGAATTTCAAAATGGAACCTTTGTTGCTTTATCTGGTGTAATGGTGTTGGGTGATGCAATGACAAATATGTTTACTGACCTTCTTACAACTGGTAAAGCAAGCTTTAAAGGAATCCTTCAAAGTATTGGACAATTCATTGCAAAGATGATTGCAGCAGTTGCAGTAGCTTTTATTCTTTCAACTCTTATAGGTGGTATTTTTGGTGGTACATCTGCTATTGCTGGTACAATGAATTTTGCAGATTTAGCAAAACAATTTTCTGGTGGAATGTTAAATTTTAAAGGAAAAGCTGAAGGTGGATCTGTTAATATGGGTGGTGCATATATGGTTGGTGAAAGAGGAAGGGAAATGTTTGTTCCTTCTGAAAATGGTCAAATAATTAAACATAGTGATTTGAATAATATAGGTAAATCAAATAATATTACTTTGGATGGTCAATTTAAAATATTAGGAAATGATTTAGTATATCTTGTAAATAAAGAAAATAACAAAAGGAAATAATTTTAAAAATAAACATATTAATAAAAATGGGTATTCTTTATGGAATACCTTTTTTATTGATGGTAATCTAATTATTATATATATGGGAGTAAAGCACAGGATAGATTGGCAGGATGAAAAATCAAATAATTATAGATTTGATATTGTATTTGTTGATTATTCAAGTACTATTAAAGAAGATTATAAATTGATTGATTCTACTTTAAAATATGATAACAGAGATAAATTCAAATTTACTCCAATTATTCCAAGTGAATTTAATATAACATTAATTTTTGAAGACAGTAATTTATTTACTGAATTCATCAATATTGAAGATGATAAAGTATTTGGTAATTTATACAAGAATAATATATTGATTTGGAAAGGTGCTTTTATCAACGAAAATACAGCACAACCTTTTACTAATAATAAATATTTTCAAATCAATTTAAGATTTATTGATAATATTAATAAGTTGAAAGTTATTCAATATGACAATCTAATTTTAAATAGAAACCTCGATCAACAAATAACATTAATGGAATTGATTGTTAAAATTCTTAATAATGTAATTGAAGCAGAAATTGATATTTCAAATGAAATATATTATTCAAATCAGAATTATAAAAATATTAGATCATCATTTCAATATTTCTATATCAATTATGAAAATTATTTAGGTGTTAATTGTTATGAAGTACTTGAAGATATTTTATTGTCATTTGGATTAAGTATTAAATTCAAAAATGGTAGATGGAATATAAGTAATTTCATTGAGTCAGGACAAGAAGTTTTTTATAGATATTCTTATAATGGTGCATTTTTACAAAAAATAGTAAATAATCAATTAAATACAATTGATAATACAAGTAATTATTTTGAAGATGGAAGCATAAATATTGAATATGAAAGAGCTTATAATTCAATAACAATCAATTCTGATATTAATAAAAATACTCAAATAGTTAGGGGTGGTGATTTCTTGAATGATGCTATTTGGACAAGTGCAACTAATCCAACATTCTTTACTCCTACCAATGTTAATATCTCTAAGGATAATGGATTGAAAATGAATAGTCCAAGCATTACAGATATTTTTATTTTACCAAGACCAGAACCAATTGCACAAGCTAAAGCAAGTTATATTAGATCTATTGCAATACCAGTAATGACTTTACCATTAAATTTAAATGATGGTTTAGCTTTTAATAAGTTTATTGATTTAAAAATTAATCTTCAACAGGTGCCAATTTATACAGAACCAAATAAAGATGTTGCAGGTTGGGATGAAAATTTTTATATAGAAAGTAAAAAACAGCAGCTTGAATTATTTGCATCTGATAGATTTGGACAAACTTATTTGGGTGCAAAATATGAAGATAGTACTGGTGTATATCATTTAGATTTCAATGCAAGTAATATTGTTAATGGTGATGATAGAAGATCTACTTGGATACAAGATAATACTTTAAGATTTGGTGATTTCCAAAATATTAATTCAAGTTTTGTTAGAAAAGAAATAAGTACCAATAGAGATGTATATGAATCAACTTCTATCAATGGACCTGAATTATTTACTAGTGAAGGTGCAGAAATAACACAAAGGATTTATTTGTATAAAGATGTACTTGGAAAAACTCAAAATCTATTAACTTCAAATGGTACCATTACATTTTATTTTAGCCAATGTTATCACTATAGATTTGTAAGTAAATTGGGATATGGTATTCCTGAAATGTACAAATTAACATTTACTGGTATAGTTAATAATTTTAGAAGTATTGATATTGTTAATAGTGATGATATTGAACAAGTAAGTTATGTTGGGACAATTAATAAGAAATTCAATACACAATTAGATGATATTAATATCCAAATAGATAGTTTTAATGGAAAAAGATCTTCTGGTACATTACTAATATCTAATACTTCAAATTCAAATATTGTTATTGGTGATGTTATTCAATATAAAAATAATTCATTTACTTCTGGGTTATCTGGAATTTTATTGAATATGTTTTTTTTAAATTACAGTCAAAATAGTCAAATAGTAAGTGGAAATGTATTTGGAAATATTGATGTAAATATATTTGATAGAATAAGCTGGAACAATAAAATATATTGTGTTACATCTGTTAACAAAGATTTAATTAACTCAATAACTGAAATAGAAATGAAAGAAATATTTAATTGATATATGAATTTAATAGATATAAACATTCAAAAGTTTTTTAAAAATAAAGAACAAAAAACATTAACAACTTCAAATTCTAACAATTCAGGAATTATATTGAGTCAACTTGAAAATAAAGTAGATAGATGGGAAGATTGGGATGGTGATTTAAAAGTACTTGGAAAAACTTATTCAGATAATTTTTTATTTTCAACTGATGAAGATATTGATGGTGAATCTGGTACAGGTGGTACTGGTGGTGGAAGTATAACAGGTTTATCTTTCACTGGTAGAACATTAACATTAAGTCAAACATCATTAGCTAACCTTACTGCAACTTTTAATTTAATTGAAAATGATATTCCAAGTCTAAGTATCTCAAAAATTAATGGACTTCAAAATGCTTTAGAAAGTTCTTCTTATGTGCATCCTGCAAAGTTATGGACTAACAAAGCAGAATTAACTGGTGCTTCAGTTATATCTAATATAATTGTAGATGCACTTGGTCATCCAACAGATTGGGAAACAAGAATTATAACACCTGCATCTATTGGTGCAGAAGCTACATTAATTAAAAGTAATATAGTACAAGGTGACGGTATCTCTTTATCTGGATCATTAATAAATAAATTAATTGGGTCGGGATCTGCAACATTTTCTGTTGATAATACTGTTATTAGGACATTTGGAAATCAAACAATTAATGGTGTAAAAACATTTACAGAAAATGTAATAGCAAAAAACCTAATTTTCTCATTAGCAGATAATGTTGAAGGGGGATCAACTGGTACAGGTGGAAATGTTACAGGTATTTCATTTACAGGAAAAACATTAACATTAACACAAACTAATTTAGCTAACTTAACTGCAACTTTTAGTCTTATAGAAAGTGATATTCCAACATTACAAATTAGTAAAATTTCAGGCTTACAGACTGCTTTGAATAATGCAACTTATGTACATCCTTCAAAAAATTGGGTGGATAAAACAGCTTTAACAGGTGCTAATGTTATATCTAATATTTCTATAGATTCATTGGGACATCCTACAAATTGGACAACACGAACTTTAACAGCATCCAATATTGGAGCAGAACCAACACTGGTGAAATCAAATATAATACAAGGTGATGGACTTACTTTAACAGGATCATTAGTAAATAAATTAATTGGATCTGGTAATATTACATTTAGTTTAGATGGTACTGTAATTAGAAATTTTGGAAATCAAACTATAGGTGGATTAAAAACATTTACTGAAAATGTTATTGGAAAAAACTTTATATTTTCTTTAAATGAAGATGTTGAAGGTGGTTCTTCTGGTATAGGTGGAAATGTAACAGGATTATCATTTTCTGGAAAAACATTGACATTGAGTCAATCAAATCTAGCTAATTTAACTGCTAGTTTTTCCCTTATAGAAAGTGATATTCCTAGTTTATCTATATCAAAAACAACTGGTTTACAAGATGCTTTAAATGCAAAATCAAATACTAATCATATTCATCAATACAATGATATTCAAAATAAACCAGATTTAAACAATACAGTTAATCTAATTGATATAAATATCAATAGTTTAAATGGAATAGGTACTATTGAATCACAAGTAGCAACATATATAAATGCTAATCAAAATGTAGTAAGGAATTTAACAAGTTCAAAATTATACATTCGATTAATTGGAACTAATCCAACACCAACACCTGCAACTCCTACACCAACACCAACAGCTACACCAGTACCTACTGCAACACCTACTGTAACTGCAACACCAACACCTACTGTAACTGCAACACCAACAGCTACACCAACAGGATCTGGTTTGATTTTGTATTATGATTTTGGAAATACTGCTTCATATTCTGAAGGTAATTCAAATATTAATGATCTTTCAGGTATTGGAAATAATGCAACTATACAAGGAACAATTGGTATTAATTATAATCCAGATAATGGTGGTTTTGTTAGATTCGAAACAGCCAAAAATCATTGGATTTCTACATCAAAAACAAATAGTCAATTTGGTATTCAAAATGGAAGTTATTCAATTGTTTTTGTTGCAAAAAGATATTCTGGAAGTGGTGAACAATTAGTATTTGGAAATGCTGGTACATCTGCTACAAGGTCAATGTTGCAAGGTGGTTATATTGATTCTACAGTTCGATTTGATCACTTTAATGCAGGTATAAGTACTGGAAATGTAACCAATCCTTCTACTTGGTATCATATTACAATGACATACGATTTTGCAACAAGTACAGGTAGAATATATATAAATGGTGTTTTAAGTCAATCAGGAAGTATGTTATCTTTAACTGGAAATCAAGAAGTAATTCTAGGAAGATATGCATCTAATACCCAAAATGTTGATTTGGGATTAGCTCAAATTTATAACAAAACATTAAATAGTACAGAAATTACAAACTTATTCAATACTCAAAAAACAAGATTTGGAATATGATATTTAGCTTAATAAATAAAGGAACTGGTACCTATGGTGCTGGTGGTACACCATTAACAGCATCTGATTTATTATTAGTTGCTAAAGATCATCCATTGAAAAGTTGGACAGATAAATCTAATCTAACTGGTAGTACTGTTATTAGTAATATAATTGTAGATGCACTTGGACATCCAACAAATTGGAGTACAAGAAACTTAAGTACAACAGATATAGGTGCAGAACCTTCATTTTTAAAAAATACTGCATTCAATAAAAACTTTGGAACAGTAGCAGGTACTGTAGCACAAGGTAATGATACAAGGATTTTAAACGGACAAACAGCTTTTGGATATGGTAATCATAATAATGCAGGTTATTTATTGAGTGTAGATGGTTTTAAGATTTCAGGAAATACTTCAAATCTAAATCAAACTGGATATGAAACATATTATAGGAGTAGTTTATCACCAACAAATAAACCAGCTTCAACCAATTATGTTGGGATGTTCAATATAAGATTTGGAGATACAAATTTAATAAGTCAATTGGCAATTGGTACAGCTAACCAATTATTTACAAGATATTCTTCTAATGCTGGTAGTACTTTTGGTGATTGGGTAACATACTATAACACAACCAATTTAAGATCTAATACAGATAATGATTCAAGATATGTATATAAATTTGGTGATACAATTACAGGATTATTAACATTAGCTGGAAGTACACAAGAAAAATTAATATTAAAAGGTAATAATAGTGGTGTAAATAATGTTAGTTATTTATCATTTACAGATTCTAATAATGTTAGACAAGGTTTTCTTGGTATGGGTAGTGCAGGTGATAATAACTTATCATTATTTTCTGATTTAGGTGATGTTATTTTAAGGTCAAATAGTGCCAATACTTCAATCAGATTTTTTGCAGGTGGTGGTACTGAAAGAATGAATTTAAATAGTTCTGGAAATTTAACAGTACAAAATGTTGTATATGCTTCAAATTTCATATTCAATTAAATTATAATAAAAAAAATAAACTATAAAAAAAATGGGAAAAGTAAACGCTACAGGATACAGCAAGATTTTTCAAGGGGTCGCAACAGATCCACTTGGTAATGTAATATCTGATTTTAACTCTATACAAAGTGCTGTACAAGGCACAAGTAATACACCTGCAAATGTTACAAAAAACTTTCAGGTGATATGTAATAATGCAAAATTAGATATGTTTTGGCCTACAAAAAGAACTACACTACCAATTGCAGCATCTCAATTTAAAAATTATCCAGTACCTACAATTACAATGAATGCTTCATATTTTAAATATGATAGTACTTCTGGTGCTTTGGATCTTCAAGTATTTTTAAATAATAAAGTAGGTTTTCCAATTAATTTAACTATTCGAACATTAGTAACTACAACTGTTAATAGTACAAATCAAAAGGATATTACTTTAACAATTCCTGCTGGTAGTACTTATGCATTATTCATATTTGAATTTGTTACAGGTGGTTGGGGTACATCTGAACCTTATATCATTTCATATCTTACAAGTAATTACACAATATATCAACCAGCTAACCTTACAGGAACTATTACAAGACAATCAACTGTACCAAGTGGTACTAGATATGCTTATTTCATTTCAAGTCAAGGATTTGCTTGTTACACTCCACCAGTTGGAACTGCTAATGATCATTTTTGGCAAGGTGCTTTACAGGTTGGAACACCAGTTAAAAATGCAAATGGTACCAATGCTGTTGCAGATACTTATATTGCAGCTAATGGAAGTTTTATTTATAGCATTAATTCAAGTGGTACAGTAAGTGCATTTTCTTTTTGTCAGCAAGTATAATATTTCAATTATATTAAAAATAAAAAAGGACTCTTATTTGAGTCCTTTTTCTTTTAATAATTCAAAAAGTTTTTTCTTCTTTTTTTCAGTGCATATATACTGAAGTTTTCCATTTTCCATTTCATCAATAAAAGATTCAATTAACTTTATATTTCTGCTTTGTGCAGTTTTTTGAGAATGACAATTTGTTCCACCTTCAAAATCTTCGCATAGTATTTGAATATTATCTACTTCATATTCAAGATCTTCACATATACTTCTTGGTATAATATGATCTGCAATTTTACCTGCATTAACAAAACCATATTGACTACATAGTTCGCAAAGTGGTGTTTCTTCAATTATTTTCTTTCTAAAATTCTTCCATTTTGTAGTTTGGTAGAAAGCACTACTTTCACCAGTCCAACTTTTTTTACTCCATTTACCTGTCATATTATTTAGTTTTATAAGTAGTTAATAGATATATTAATGAAGAAAATACAATAAAGAATGGAATAGCATATTGTGCCATATCAAATAAAGTATTCATTGGATTTTCAAAACCTGCAAGAAATAAGGTTAACATAATTGAACTTGCAATAGTTATAAATAATGTAAGTATTAATATTGATAATAAGATTGTGAATAAAGTTTTCATATTTTTTTGTAGTTAAAGGCAATGTTGTTAGTTTTCATTAATTGACTGTAGTTATAAATAATATAGTCCTTGGTCTGGTATTGATTCAAGAATAAATATTTTACAAATTTTAATTTTGAATTATAATTATATGTACTTGATTGGGTGTATATTTTATCATAATAATATTGATTATTCCAGCCACCATATATATCTTCCAATTCTAAATTTTTTCTTGAATTAAGATCAAATAATAATAAAGTATCACTTGATTCAATATAATTAATATAATATCCTTTCATATTTTGTTCAACAATTCTTGGAATCATATATTGAAGTTTTGATTTTTCAATCATATATCCATTCTGTTGGTGATCTTTTCTACATTTTATCTCCATAATGTATTGTTGGTCTTTATGGACATACTCAATGTCAATAGGTGCAAAAGGTGTTAATGTTGGATGAATGATTGGATTCTTTATTTTGAAATAAGTACAAAATGATTTTGCTAATTCATATTCATTTTTTTCATATTGTGGATTCATAGTATGTTTTCTTATAAATACTAGGTTTTTATGAAAAATCTGATATACAACCAATAAATTATATAAGTAGTTGATAATGAGGGAAATTGTTTTTTGATAGGTATATTATATAGATATGATGATTAGGTGTGATTAAATATCATGATATGAATAACAGTATATATTAATCAAAAATATTAAATAAGTTAAATTAATTAGAAAAAATGGAATGCATACAACAGCCTATTTCAAGAGATCTTTTGTTTTAGGTGTAATTATATCAAAAATAATTGGAAGGCTTAAAACGGCTTAAAAGGAGTTATATAAAATATTATATGTCAAAACCTACGGGTACATTGAAATAGAGTTACACAAAGTAGGGTATATTCTTAATACCTATGGTTAATAGGTGTACTAAGATAAAGCCTTGTATTTTTTTTTTAATAATTAATACATATTGAATAATCAACTGTACTAAGATATAAGGAATAATCAACTGTACTAAGATATAAGGAATAATCAACTGTACTAAGATATAAGGAATAGGTGTACTAAGATAAAGCATTATATATTTTTTTTTTTTAATAATTAATACATATTGAATAATCAACTGTACTAAGATAAAGCCTTGTATTATTTTTTTTTAATATTTAATCAACTGTACTAAGATATAAGGAATAGGTGTACTAAGATAAAGCCTTGTATTTTTTTTTTTTGATTAATACATATTGAATAATCAACTGTACTAAGATAAAGCTTTATGTTTTTTTTTTTACTTATATTAATATTATATCTATTATATAGATATAGAATAATACCTATATATGATCCACATGATATTGACATATACCTATCTCTTATACCTATTTTAAATAATCTATATAGTTTAGATAAATAGTTTAGTTGATAATCAACTACTTACATTTATTTTCAATTATATTTGTATAAATATTGAATTTTCTTAATTATATTTGTATTTATATATGAATCACAAGGATTCATTAAAATTAGATTTGATTAATTAACAGTGGATGTTAGACAGGTAATAGGATTTGCAACCTATTACCCTGTTTTTTAAAAATATATCCATATTTTAATAATCAAATCACAGAGTAAAATATCCACTTTAAATAATGAAAAATAATAATTATGAATTTCTTAGTCCAATCAGCGAGAAAGAATTAACTCAAAGACTTCTTGAAATAGGAGTAAAACAAGAATATATAAATAATCATATTGATAAATATTTTTATTTGATCCACACTATTTTTTGCAATGAAATATATAACAAACAAGATGTTAACATTTGTTTTTTATCTTCAAAAAAATTATCAGAAACATTAGGCAATAGGTATTATTCAATTATAATAGATAATCTTATCCAGATTGGATTAATCACCAAAATATGTAATTATGCAAATTTTGATGATTTAAAAAGATGTAATGGTTATATATTAAATGAAACAGATAATCTTGAAATCTATGAATCAAATACTAATTCAGATTTAATCAATAAATTGAAATTTAAACCATATAATATTGAAAAAAATTCAGTCATAAAAGAAAGATTATTTAGATCAATGAACAGATTAACCATTGATGATAGTGATTTAAATAATTTAACTGTAAAGGAAAAAATATTTCTTTTTTGTTTAAAGAATAGACAATTTCAAAAACAAGGTGAAAAAGGTGGAAGAATTTACAACAATTTTACCAATATTATTTCTTCATTAAGAAAAAAAATAAAGTTAAATAATGAAAAATTATTTTTTGTTGACATTGTAAATTCCCAAATGGTATTTTTCGCTAATACCATTATTAAATATCTTAATGAAAATAATATTCCTGTTGAACAGTCAACCAAGGAATTTGCTACTATTGCTTCAACAGGTACCGTATATGAAATGATAATGAATATTATAGATGTTGATAGAGATAAAGCCAAAAAAAGTATGTTTACTTTAGTATTTGGAAGCAATAAAAGATCATCTAAATTGCTAAATATATTAACAGAAAAATATCCTCAATTAATTGAAACAATGGTATACATTAAAAAAGATGATTATACTCAATTCAGTCATTTAATGCAACAACTTGAAGCAGAGGTTATTTTTGATGCTGTTGGTTATATTCCATTTGCTAAAGATATACTAACTATTCACGATTCTTTGTATTCTTCAATTATAGATAAAGATCTAATTAAAAATGTTTTAATTAGATCATTTAATACTAGAGGAATTCAAGCAACAATAAATATTAATGATGAATACAAAATATTTACTGGTAATCCAGATATAACGCCAAACGAAGCAATACCAGAAGCAACAGCAAACGATATGAAAGAAAACGAACCAATACAGGTTGAAAAAATAGAACCTGTTAAACAAGCTAATATTACACCAGTTGAATTATCATGTGAATTAATCGATATGGAAGAAAAGAATATGATTAATTATTACGAAAAAACAAATGATAAAATATTTGTTGATTTTCTTAAAAATAAATTATTGTTCAAATATATTTTCTTTTTAAAAAATCCGAATACTCCAATAAAAGAAATAAGTGAAAATAATGTTGAAACAGTTAGGAATAGTTTATTTCAACATTTGATAATTCCAGAAAAATCAAGTAAAAAATTTATTAATATCTTCAATAATGTAGAATCAAAAAATGTATTAAATAAGCTATTGGCCTACAAAATGGACAGCAGAAACAGACCAAATTAAAGACATCTCAATTAAAAGGTATAAATGCATCCAAAAGTCTTAAAACTGCTTAGAATGCTTTAAAATGACTTAAATCAAATTAAGATTTTAATTATTATATTTGAAGAAAAAAGTAAAACAGGAATGAAAAATCAATATGTTAAAAGATTTGAATACAAGGATTTGACTAAATCTTTGAAGTGGATCTCAAAAAACAAAGAAATATTGAATATTAGCCAAATTGAAAGAAATTTGGAATTAAGTGATGGAGTAATTAAAAGGGCAATAAATGGAATTCAATTAGTACCAAAAAAATACCATAAAAAGATAGATGAATATATTTCTGAAATCAGATCAATAAAAAAAATAAAATAATTTCAATATTTTCTGATTTTCCTAAAAAAAAAAGTATTTATATTCAAATAGAAAGAAAATGGAAAATACACCTGAAATAGAAATAAAGAAATTGATCCTGCAAGTGCTTTTTGAGCTGCTGGATACTGAAGAATTTGACTAGAAAAATCCTAAAAAGCCTGTTATCATTGGTAGCAGGTTTTTTTCTCTTTAAAGCAAATGAATTTATAATTCTCCAAAGTGTTACACTGAAATTCATAAAACATTGATTTTGAAATTATTAATAAGTTAAAAATAATACCGGAGGAATTTTCGGGGAAAAAATCGTCACCAAAGATGGTTTTGAACTGACCTTTTTGGCCAATCATCTGGGACATTTTCTCCTTACCGAACTACTTTTGCCCATTTTGCTGAAAAGTGGACATTCAAGGATTATCAATGTGAGTTCAGAAGCCCATCGCACAGCCAAAGTCAATTTTGAAGATCTGCAATATCAACAAAAATCCTACAATTCATTTATCGCTTACTCCAATGCCAAGTTGTTCAATATCCTTTTCACAAAATCCCTTGTGGAAAAATATGAAGAAAAGGGATTGAAAAGTTTTTCCCTACACCCAGGCGTTGTCAAGACCAATTTTGCCAAGGAGAATGCCGGAATATTTGGTTTTTTCTGGATTTTGGGATCTCCATTTATGATTACGCCAGCACAGGGTGCGCAAACGTCCATCTTTTTGGCGAAAATAAATTCCAAGGAAATTCCCAATGGTGGCTATTTCAAAAAATCCAAGGCAGTGAAACCTTCTACGGCTGGCAATTCCAAAAGAATGAGAGATATTTTGTGGCAAAAAAGTGAGGAGTTGCTGAAACCTTGGCTGAAAATCTGATCTTGAATCCAGGTCAACTACTTTGCGGTTTCAAGAAAGATAAAAATGCGCCGGAGATCTTGAGGTTCCTCCGGCTTCAATTTCTCCAGCTTTATATATTCCTTTAATTCTTCAAAACGATTCCCCGCAATGGATTTTAATCCAGCATTATTCAGCTTGAGCTCCTCTGATCGAACAGCTTCCATCTTGTAAAATTGAACGTTGTGCCGATAGGTATCGTATTGCGGTCCTGAATAACCATCCCTGACAATTTCATTTTTGACAAGGGTTTTGCTGTGTATGGCGACGATTTTGACCTTGTCCTTTTCATAGATCAGTTCCACTACCCTGGCTTGCCCGCCTACTGTTTCCGTTTTGAAGGTTCTTGGATTATCTTCCAGCGTTTCTATCCAATCCCATTTTTTAACCACCATTGGAGGGTTGTCCTCCCCTCCCATTTGGATGTAAACTTCATTTTTTTCCAACAGGATATTGAAGGGAATCTCTTCATACACTTTTCCTCCCGGCAATGAAATCTTTCCCAATCGGGTGACCTCAAAAAGAAAAGGAGTGCCTTTAACCCCATCGCTTTTTGCATTGAGCCGGAAGGAACCCGGTAAAGAGTATATTTTATTCTGATTTTGAAGATCCTGAGCCATTGACCAATAAAAACTGCCAAAGACAATGGCAAAACAAAGGAGCATTTTATGGATTTTGGATGGCATTTGGGTTTTTATGGGATTCGAAGAGATAATTTACCCAAAAAATACTGATTTATGAAACCTTCCCCTTCAGGATTTATCGGTCCTAAAATTATATGTTTACTTTTGCATCATGAATGAAACGATTTTGTCATTATCCCCACAGCATTGGGAAGATTATGAATTGATTGACACCGGTGGTTTTGAGAAATTGGAACGCTTTGGTGCATTTATTTTGAGCCGACCTGAGCCACAGGCAATCTGGGACAAAAGCATGAGCGACCAGGAATGGAAAGATTTGGCTTCAGCGCATTTCTCCAAAGAAAAAAACAATCCTGAAAAAGGCCAATGGAATGAGTACAAAAAAATCCCACACAATTGGCAGATCAAGTATCAGAATCCAGATGGATTGAAGATGACGCTTAATCTCGCCATGACCTCTTTCAAACACATCGGGCTGTTTCCCGAACAGGCAGTAAATTGGGATTACATCACGGATACGCTGAAAAAGCTTCCGGTCAAAAACCCAAAAGTCTTGAACCTTTTTGCCTATACGGGAGCATCCAGTGTTGCGGCAAAAGCCGCCGGAGCGGAGGTTTCCCATCTTGACTCGGTTAAGCAGGTAGTCACTTGGTCCAAGCACAACATGGAATCTTCGGGCCAGGATGGCATCAGATGGATCGTGGACGATGCCATGAAATTCATCAAGAGAGAAGTAAGAAGAGGCAATAAATACCATGGAATCATCTTGGATCCACCTGCTTACGGAAGAGGTCCTGAAGGCGAAAAATGGATATTGGAAGAACAAATCAATGAAATGTTGAAACTTTGTGCGGAACTATTGGAGCCGGAACATCATTTTCTTATTCTCAATATGTATTCTTTGAGCTTCAGCTCTCTGATTGCTGCCAATCTGATCAATTCCAGTTTCAAGGAAGTAAACAATGCAGAGCATGGTGAGCTTTATCTAATCGATCGGTTCAAGAAGAAATTGCCCTTGGGAATATTCTTTCGATTCAGAAAATTATAAAATTCACCCAAATGTTTTTTCGAAATCAAAAATGAA
Source organism: Rhodonellum psychrophilum GCM71 = DSM 17998 (assembly GCF_000381545.1). Classification (GTDB taxonomy): domain Bacteria; phylum Bacteroidota; class Bacteroidia; order Cytophagales; family Cyclobacteriaceae; genus Rhodonellum; species Rhodonellum psychrophilum. The sequence goes on from NZ_KB906682.1 coordinate 64,834, forward strand.
CAACAGACAGATTTTTCTTACCCATCAAGCCCAAACTACCGACTTCCCTTTGATGATTGAAATCGAGCGGGCAGAAGGGGTTTATATGTATGGACCTGAAGGGAAATCTTACATCGATTTGATCTCCGGCATCGGCGTGAGCAATGTGGGCCACAGACATCCCAAAGTAATAGCGGCCATCCAAAATCAGTTGGACAAGTATCTTCATCTGATGGTGTATGGAGAATATATCCAAAGTCCCCAAACCCAATTGGCCAAGGCAATCGTGGAAACCCTCCCTCCCTCTTTGGACAATGTGTATTTCGTCAATAGTGGAAGTGAGGCTGTGGAAGGCGCTTTGAAATTGGCAAAAAGATACACGAACAGAGCCCAAATTATTTCATGTGTCAATGCCTATCATGGCTCTTCCCAAGGAGCACTTTCAGTGGGTGGAAATGAGATTTTCAAAAGAGCCTACCGTCCTCTTCTTCCTGGGATCACCAATGTTGTATATGGAAGTTTCACCCAGCTTTCGCTAATAACTGAAAATACCGCAGCGGTGATCATGGAAACCATTCAGGGCGAAGCGGGCATCATGGTGGCTTGTAAAGAATATTTTAAGGCACTCCGAAACCGCTGTGATGAAACCGGAACCTTGCTCATTTTGGACGAAATTCAAGCGGGTTTTGGTAGGACTGGAAAATTCTGGGCCTTTGAGCATTTTGGAATCGTACCTGATATCCTCGTTTGTGCAAAGGGAATGGGTGGTGGCATGCCAATAGGTGCTTTTATCGCAAACAAAGAAGTGATGAGCGTTTTCAAAGACAATCCACTTTTGGGACATATCACCACTTTTGGTGGACACCCGGTGAGTGCTGTGGCTTCGTTGGCCACCATTCGGGTGATTCAGGAAGAAAATCTCCTTGAAAAAGTGGAACAAAAAGCAGATTTGATCAAAAAACTTTTGGTCCATCCCAAGATCAAGGGTATCCGAAACAAAGGCTTGATGATGGCCGTCCAGTTTGAGTCTTTTGAGGTTCTGAAACCAATCATCGACAAAGCCATTGAATTGGGCGTGATTACCGATTGGTTTTTGTTTTGCGACGATTCCATGCGCATAGCCCCTCCATTGGTTATTTCGGAAGCTGAGATTGAAAAAGCCTGCGAAATTATAATGGAAGCAATCAACTGTTGATTTAACCCGTTTTACGCATTACCATTTCTAGACCATCCTGTAATTGCTTCATTATCAGTCTTTGTTCATTACTTTTGACTTCCCCATATCGAAACGATCTCTTGCCCTTCAAATAGTCTGATTTTCTCACAGTTTCAATCCCAAATAGGTAGCCGAATGCACAATTCGGGTTTAAGGATTGATTTAGGTATATTTTGGATTATTACTTATTTTTCAAGATTCTTTTAATAGAAATTCATTCCAAAATAACCCGAAAAAATCATGAAAAAACTGGTATTGGTTTTACTTTTTATGCTTATCCTTGGAACGGTAGGCTATCAAATCGCCAAATTTAATTTTGGTCCCAAATACAACGGCGAAATCACTTTGGAAGGATTGAATGCTGAGACGGAGGTCTTTTTCGATGATTTTGGTGTACCCCACATCTATGCCTCCTCAGCCGAAGATGCCTACCAAACTTTGGGCTATGTCCACGCCCAAGATCGACTTTTCCAGATGGAAATGATGAGACGGGTGGGGACCGGCACTTTGGCCGAACTCCTCGGAGAAGATCTATTGGACGTGGACAAATTCTTCCGGACTTTGGGAATCCCCCAACATGCGCAAATGAGTACTGCCGCTTGGCATTCCGAAGGCGATTCCGAATGGAAATCAGCTACTGAAGCTTATATAAAAGGCGTCAATCAATTTATCCTTGAGGGCAAAATACCGATTGAATATACCCTACTGGGAAGTAAACCGAGGGATTTCACCATCAATGACGTCCATGCAGTCGTCGGATATATGTCCTTTACTTTTGCCATGGCTGTCAAGACTGATCCCTTGATCACGAAAATGTCCAGACAACTTGGGCCGGACTATATGAAGGCATTGTCTGTCCACACGCTGCCCGAGCACCATATCATCCCAAACAATTACCCAAAAAGAGATTCCGTTTCACTTCAAATTAAAACCAATACCAGTTTGGCTTGCTTGTTGGAAAAACTTCCCGTCCCCCTTTTTATGGGCAGTAATGCCTGGGTAATCGCACCCAGTAGGACTGCATCCGGTGAGGTGATTTTCTGCAACGACACCCATATTGGCTTTTCCCAACCCTCTGTTTGGTACGAAGCCCATTTAGAATATCCCGGATTCAGTTATTATGGCAATCACTTGGCAGGAGTTCCTTTCGGTTTGGTCGGTCACACACGTACGCACAGCATTGGATTGACCATGTTCGAAAATGATGATCAGGATTTTTTTGAAGAAAAACTCAATCCCAACAATCCCAATGAAACCATTTATGGAACCGGTTTCTCTCCGATCAAATCTCGGATGGATACCATAAAAATAAAGGATAAAGATCATGTTCTATTTGAAATCCGGGAAACCAACCATGGACCGATCCTGAATGCTGTTGTCCCGGAAATCGCAGGTATGACCGATAATCCAGTCGCTTCCTGGTGGGTTTATGTACTGGAACCCACGCGTGCAATTGAGGCCACTTGGAAGATGGGGCATGCCAAAAACATACAGGAAGTTGAAGATGGTGCACGACTAATCCATGCGCCTGGCCTGAATATTATGTACGGTGACAAAACCGGCAATATTGCCTGGTGGGCCAGCGCCAAGCTTCCGATCAGGCCTGCACATGTCAATAGCAAGATTTTCCTCGATGGTACCAATCCACTGGATGAGCATACTGGTTGGATTCCCTTTGAGGAAAACCCCATGAGCATCAACCCCGAATCCGGATTTGTGGCAACGTCCAATAACCAACCCGATACCTTGAGCAATGGCATGTACTATCCTGGATATTATTATCCGGGAGACAGATGGGATAGGATCTCCAAAACCATCATGTCCAGAAATGATTGGACACAGGAAAGCATCAAAACTCTTCAGTTGGAATCCATAAACGAAACCCAACCCAAAAATGCAAAACTCCTTTTGAGTGAAATCTCAAAAACCGATTTTCCTGAGGATGAGGCCATTCTAAATGCTTTGGGAGATTGGTCGGGGGAACATGGCTTGGAGGAAATAGCACCAACACTTTACTACAAATGGATTTACCATATCCTTTCTGAAATGATGGTGGATGAGTTGGGTGAAGAGGATTTTCAAAATTACCTTGGAACGTTCATGGCTGTCAGGAGCACACCCCTACTCCTTCAGTCAGAAAATTCCCCTTGGTGGGACAACAAAAACACGCCTAAAATCGAAAACCGGAAAGATATCATCAACAAAGCATTGTCAAAATCCCTCACAGAACTCCATGCCCAACATGGTTCCAACTCCCGCAAATGGCAATGGAGAAAATCGATCCTTTCAGAACATCCCCATCCTTTGGGTGCAAAAAAACCATTGGACAGAATTTTCAACGTATCCACCAATCCTATGGCAGCCAATGAGGAATCCGTCAATAAACTTGCCTTTACGCTCAACGGAGAAGGGATTTACAAAGTGAACAGTGGCCCAGCCATGCGCATCATCTTGGATTTTGCCAATGTGGATGCCTCAGAGAGCATTTTACCAACCGGTCAGAGTGGAAACCTATTCAGCCCTTGGTACAAAGACCAAGCAGCCATGTTTGTGGAAGGACACTATAGGCCGCAATTGATGAAAGAAGAAGTCATCAAAGGAACTTATAGGAAGAAATTGGTTTTCAAGTAAAAAGATTGAATCCGGCTCTTCATTGGGGCAGAAAGAAAAAAACAGAATTGGGAAAAGACAGTTTACTAATCGAGGATATTTTATGAAAATATCTTTCTTTGTTCAACCCCAATTGCAACTTGAATGATTGATTAAAAATTGAAATTATGAAATCCAAAGACGAAAAGGCATACGAAGTACAGAAGAACGAGGAAGAGTGGAAGGAAAAACTCGACGCGGATTCCTACCATGTATTGAGAAAAAAGGGAACTGAGAGACCCTTTACGGGAAAATACAATCTCAATAAAGAAACCGGAATATACGAATGCAAGGCTTGCGGAAATGAAATCTTCCATTCTTCGGCGAAATATGATAGCGGTTGTGGATGGCCGTCCTTCACCGAACCCGTACGACCTGAAGCCATTGACGTCCATATGGACTATTCGGCATTTATGGTCCGAGAAGAAATCCTTTGTGGCAAATGCGGAGGACATCTTGGCCATCGCTTTCCCGATGGTCCAAAAGCAAAGGGCGGCATCCGTTATTGCATCAATTCTGTAAGTATGGATTTTAAAGAGGGATGATATTGAGTTGCTTGGGATAATCTCACGATTTTCTCCCCTAAAATATCCCCAATGAAAAAAGGAAGGTATGACCAAAGCGAACTTGCTTTTCTGTCATTGCCTTCCTTTATTTTTGATAATCCTTTTAGGTTATCCCGTCAGTAATTTTGTTTCATCAATTCCAGATTTTGATACTGCCGCTACTCGCTTTTCCAGTGATCGTATGGGCTGAATTGTTGTCGATATTCAAACTTTTGCTGGAGGAATTCTCCCCTACTTTGACGGAACCGCTGTTCGCGCTGAGGTCGTAGTTGAATGCACTTAAGTCCGAGTTGGTTTGAATATTGATGCTGCCGGAATTGGCCTTAAGCGTTGTCTTGGCACTCAAACCTGAATTTTCTGCCTTGATGCTTCCTGAACTTGCACTCAATTCTCCCAGCTGGGAAACGTTTATGAATTTGAGGGATCCAGAATTCACTTGGGCGTTGACCAAGCCTTCTATGTTTTCAAATTTCAGGCTGCCCGAAGATGCTTTGGCGTTAATATTCCCTTCCACTTCCAGAAAGCTGGCTGAACCTGAGTTTACCTGAGCATTTACCATCCCTGTCAATCCCTCGCCCTTGATGCTTCCCGAAGAAGCTGTCAAATTGATATGATCTGCAATTATTCCCAATGACTTGATACTTCCCGAATTGACTTTTAAGTCTATCACGTCGTGAACAACATGCATCACATCGATGGAACCTGAGCCATTGATCAAATTCAATTTGATGTTTTCTGGCCCTGTCAGGCTAATATAGCCGGTAACCTGATTTCCAAAATTCCAGCCACCAACCAAATCCCCTACTACCTCAATCCGGAGAGTTGAGCCTGATTTGCGGTAAGTGATTTCCATACCTGAACTTTCGGGAGCTTCCAAGAAACCATTGAGGAATACTTCGGTATCCTTTTCATTTCCTTCATAGGAAACCTCCAGGAACTTCCCTTCCAAAACGATCTCCTTGATCCCGGTAAACGTTTCCTCATAGTCCTTGGTGATGGTTTTCTCGGGTGCAAAACAAGAGGCAAAGACAAAACCGCTCCCCAAAAGCAAGGTCATAAGCAAACTGATTTTACGCATTGTCATTGGTGTTGATGGTGGGGAAGAAATTCGAATTGTTGGACATCATGGACAAAGTTTCATGTGCTACCTTGATGTTGTACTCATAGGCCAAGCTTTTGTAATTGACCAGATCCACAATGGTTCCGATAAAACAAAGTCCAAGGGTGAGAACATAAAGGATTCCGAGCCCAATCTGTCCCAGAATAAAACGATGCAGGCCTGCAAATCCGAAGAATCCCAACAGGCAAAGGATCAATACCATTTGATTGTCTTTTCTTCGGGCACGGTACACCTGTGCAAAAAGATTTGCTTGTTCATCATCCATGTTTTTCAAGATTCCCTGAATGTAACCCAATTCCATTCCTTCCAATTCCGGAAGATGTCTCAATACATTAGCCATAGTTTTTGATAGTTTTTATGTTTCGAATCAATTCAACAATACGATAAGCAATCACGGCAAAAGCGAACATGGCCAAAGGATGCATGGACCAAGAAGCCTGAATATCACCTTTGGTCAGAAGGCTCATGGCCCTTCCCAATCCACATCCAGGGCACCAGGTAAACCCAAGATTGTCCAAGGGACAAAGGGTAAAGTGCTGTTGTCCGTAGGGATCGATCAGAAGGATGCCAATCATGGCTCCTATCCAAAATACCAGTTCCAAAGGAATACGTCTGATTTGTGAGATTATCTTATTCATTTGAACGGTAAAGTACGAAAACAATGCCATACACAAAATAGGCTCTAAAACGAGCATAACGGCTATTTTCGGTTTTATACTGACCGCTGACGAAACAAAAAGTGTACGTTTATGGACGTTTTATTGCCGGAATATTTAGGGCTACAGGTGAACCGAATTGGACTTTGTTTTGCTCCAAGAAGATTTGACGGATTTTGGCATAGCTGCTGTTGATTCCGTTTTGTTTCAAAAAATTCAATTTGAGGATCAGTCCAACTGCATTATCTGGCAAAGCTACCGTTTCTTTAATACCCAAAACAACCGCAATTTCTTTCCCCACAAAAAAGGCGACCAATGTTTCCGTAAGCTTGGACATGGAAGGATCCGGAATGACCGATATATAATAATTCAACAAGGACTGTATCAATATTCGTCCAGCCTCTGATGATCTTGCGTGCCGCTTTCTGATCAATTTTTCCAATTCGAATGCTTCTTTTGAAGTATCCGGTAATACATCGGCCTCAATACCCAGGTAATGCCCAACGATTTTCCAATAATGAAGCACTGATTCGTGGATCTCTTTCCCTGGAAATTGATTCATTTTTTCCATGCCTCTCATCACCATAAGACTGAAGGCCAAATTCGTGCCGATCAAATCTTCCTGATTGACTGGGATTCCCCAATCATCATTCCAGTCTTTCGCATATTTCCGCACGAAAAACCTACTGAAAGCATGGATCAACCTCACTTTGGCGATACTGAGCAAGGCCCGATCGTCGGTCAAAAACGTTCCTGGACGATAGGTATCCAAGAGAAAGAGTGCTGTTTCGGAAAGCCTTTTGCCAGCTTCTTCCGTAATCCTTTTGGATCGGACCAGTACCTGGGCACCATCTGCAAATGCATAACTATATGGCAAGGAGTAAAACCCAAGCATGGCCATGTATAGATTCCCTTCCTTCTCGAAATAATCTTGGGAAATCTTGACCCTCTTGTTGTTGATAAAAGAAGGTCTCTGGTGGAAAAAAGAAAAAAATTGTACAAGCGAATCAGGAAAGGATTCTGGCAGTTCCAATGGTATTTCGGACCAAGAATTGATTTGTGTTGTTAGCCCTGGATTTTCAATAAGATCAGCAATCACCCTATCGGCCAAAGGATCACCTTTTTGCCTTAAGGCTTGAAATTGTTCACCGGTATATAAATTTAATTTTCCCACCTATTGCTAACTTGCATTATGTAATTTAGTTTTTGGCTTTCAAATAATAAACATGATCCTTAAGAAAATCATCCTGTTCATTTCCATTTCGATTGTTTCGCATGCGGTAGAATCCCAAACATCTTATGATCTGATTGCTGTCGATATCAAGAAATCCGGCTCCAAGATAGCGATTATCGAAGGCACCGAATTGAAAATCACGGATAGAAAAGAATATGACAACCAACCTGATTTTATCAATGAAAAACAATTGGCATTCTCTGCAGCGGATGAAAATGGAAACCATGACATCATCATTTATAATTTTGAATCGGGAAAATTCACCAACCTGACCAAAACTCCCAACCAAAGCGAATATTCCCCTTCCATTACAGATTGTGGTTTGTTTGTCTCGGCGATCACTGTGGAGCAGGATGGAAAACAACGGCTCTGGCTCTATCCGACCAATTTCGGCGAACCGGAATTGTTGTATGACGATATTTTACCGGTTGGCTATTATGATTGGTATGACAACAAAGCCGCCATGTTTGTCCTAGGCCAACCCAATCAATTTGTCTATCCGTATAGCAAATCAGAGATATTGACTATCAGTCAAAACATTGGCAGATCTATTCAAAAAAGGCCAAAAAGCAGTATTGTGGCCTTCGTGGATAAAAACGACACCAAGGAGATCGCTGGAGAAAAAGCATTTGCAATCAAGGGTTTTGACCTCGAAAAAAGAACCTTCGAAAATTACGGGTATACTTTACCCGGAGCCGAGGACTTTATTTGGTTGGACAAAAATCTGCTGCTTATGGGAAAAGGAAATGCGCTGTTTGTCAGAAAAGCGAACCAAGAGGATTGGGAATCCAGCGGTTTTCTCCAAATCAAGGATTACCAAAATATCAGTCGTATGGCATTTTCCGCAAAACTGAAAAAACTGGTGGTCGTGATGGAAAGGAAATGATAAAACTTAAGGTTTTATCCAATCTTGGTAAACAAGAAATTAAACCCTTTAAATTTTAAAAGATCTGCATTTTCAGAAATGTGGTCTTTTCCCAAAGAAACAATATCTTTGGTCAACTTAGCCCATTGAAAATCATTGAAATTCCATGGTGAATATGGAAATATCATCTTAAATAATCAAAACCCATGAAGAAATCAGTATTCATTGCTTTCATTTTAATCTTTAATTCCACCCTTATGAGCCAGGCACAAATCGTTGATAAAAGAGGGATTGTCGCAAAAAAAGCTACTTTGGAAAAAGTTGCAGACGGTTTTTCCTTCACTGAGGGACCGGCTGTGAACAGGGCCGGGGATGTTTATTTCACGGATCAGCCCAATGATCGTATTATCAAATGGTCTTTTTTCACAGGAGAAACCAGCGTGTTTATGGAGAATGCAGGAAGATCCAATGGAATGTTTTTTGACCGAATGGGAAATCTCATTACCTGTGCAGATATGGAAAATGAGCTTTGGGAAATCGATGCCAAAGGAAACAAAAAAGTTCTGATTGAGAATTATCAAGGAAAAAAACTGAACGGACCTAATGATCTTTGGGTAGCCCCAAACGGCGGGATTTACATCACTGATCCTTTGTACAAAAGAGATTATTGGACAAGAAACCCGGAAATGCTACAGGATGGAGAACATCTATATTACCTCAGCCCGGACAGAGTACAGTTCTTCAGGGTAGATGAAAAACTTGTCAAACCCAATGGGATCATTGGCACACCCGATGGCAAAAAATTATATGTCGCAGACATTGGAGACAATAAAACCTATGTGTATGACATTGAAGAAGACGGATATCTTCGCAACAGGAAACTGTTTGTGGAAATGGGATCAGACGGAATGACACTTGATCACCGCGGAAATCTCTACCTCACCGGAAAAGGAGTGACTGTTTTCAATCAAAAAGGGGAACAAATAGCCCATATCCCAATAGATGCGAATTGGACTGCAAATGTCACTTTTGGAGGTCCCCAACGCAAAACCCTTTTCATCACTGCAATGGATGCTTTTTATTCTCTTGAAATGAATGTAAGGGGAACACATTGATCCTCTTCAATTAAAACAGAAAGACGCTCGCCAAAATCATTGAATTCTTTTGGGAAATTTTATCCAAACAGAAATCTTGATTTCGGCGAGCGTTTATTTTTTGTGTGGTTAAGGAAATTTCAAATTTGATCAATCACAATTTCCATCCACATCGCAAGCGGTACCCTCTTGATTTTTTGCCACCTGAAGAATCGGGTTTTCCATTACAAAACCCTCCCAAGCCTTTTGAATGTTTTGGTCAAACATTGATTTGGGTTGCGCGCCTGAAATCCCGAATTTTCTATCGAGCACAAAAAAGGGCACTCCCCTCACGCCCAGCTGTCTGGATTCTTCTATATCCCGATTAACTTTGTCCATAAATTCGTTGGATTCAAGAGTAGCCAAAACCCGATCTTTCTCAAGACCAACCTCCAATGCCAATTTCAACAATGCAGATGTATCGTCGATGTTGGCGCCTTCCGTGAAGTAGGCTTTCAGCAAACGTTCCTTCATTAGATCTCCCTTGCCCAAGGTTTTTGACAATTGAAGCAATCTGTGGGCATTCTTTGCATTGGCAACCACTGTTTTGTCCATGTGGTAAGTCAATCCTTCTTCTTTTGCCATTTCTTCAACCTGGGAAATCATCTGTTGGGTTTGTTCCATGCTCCAACCCTTGGTTTCGGAAAGGTATTCCACTGTACTCTTGGATGTATCCGTAACCATGTCTGGATTCAGAAGGAAACTCTTCCATTCAATTTGGACACGATCCGAATATTCAAAATCGGCCAAAGCGGATTCTAACCTTCTCTTGCCGATATAACAAAATGGACACATGATGTCCGACCAGATTTCTATTTTCATGATTTTAAATTTAACTTACCACAACAATCAATTTTGACCCTTTTGAGTTCTAAAAAAGCCGTGAAATTAAAAGAATGTCCCTCCTGCGCCATGAATGTGGATGAAAAAGCCGTAAAATGTCCCATTTGTGCCTTTGATTTTCCAAAACGAAACCCAATTTATCAATGGGTCGCCCTCTTGCTGGCAATTGTATTTATTCTGTCTTTCATTCTGTAATTGAAAATCCAAGCCCATGAATAAAAGGAGTTTTCTGAAAAATCTGGCAGTTACGGGAATCGCTGCATCAACCCCCTTTCGCTCAATTTCCGAAATTTTGGCACCTTACCAGCATTTGGCTCCCGAAGAGTTGGCCAGTGAAGATGCATTCTGGAACCAAATTAGAGAAGGGTATCGGCTAAAGCCGGATTACATCAATCTTGAAAATGGGTATTACTGTTTTTTACCCCAGGATACCTTGGAGCAATATATCCAACACATCCGCGAAATCAATTATCAAGGATCCTATTATATGCGCACGGTTCAATGGGAAAACAGAGCCAAAAATGCATCTCGGTTGGCTGATTTTTTTGGAGCAAGGCCCGAAGAATTGGCCATCACCCGAAATACCACTGAATCTTTGGATCTTATCATCGCAGGTTTTCCATGGCAAAAAGGGGACGAAGCCATTATGGCTAAACAGGATTATGGAAGCATGCTCAACATGTTCACATTGGTTGCCAGACGGCATGGCATCGTCAATAAAATTATTTCTGTCCCAAACCATCCCACTTCGGATGAGGAAATCATCAAATTGTATGAGGCTGCGATCACGCCAAAAACCAAACTGATAATGGTCAGCCACATGATAAATATCACAGGCCAAATTCTTCCCATTAAAAAAATATGCCAAATGGCACACCGCCACGGTGTAGAGGTAATGGTAGACGGAGCCCATGCAATCGCCCACTTCAAATTCCGAATTGACGAACTGGAATGTGATTATTATGGATCAAGTTTGCACAAATGGCTCAGCGTCCCTTTGGGAGCAGGTTTGCTTTATGTGAACAAAGATAAAATCAACAAAATCGAACCCCTATTGGCTCCCTATGAATTGGATCTGGGCACGATTGGAAACCTCAGTCATTCAGGAACACATCCTGTTGCAACTGATTTGGCGATTTCAAATGCTTTGGATTTTTATGAAAAAATAGGTGTGGAAAGAAAGGAAGCAAGGTTGCGGTATTTGCAGCGGTATTGGAGCGATGCTGTAAGGAATGTTCCAGGAATACAGATGAATACACCAGAAGCACCCAAGCGCTCCTGTGCCATTGCGAATGTCGGAATCAAAGGGATGGACCCCTCGGTAATGGCAAAGACATTGATGGAAAAATATAAAATCTTTACTGTCGCCATCGATGGTGCAAATGTTCGTGGCTGTCGCATCACTCCGAATGTGTATACCACTACAAATGAATTGAATGTATTTATTGAAGCACTGAAACAAATGGCGAAAGTTTAATTGTTATTATTTCAAAATTCCATATAATTTATTGAATTTAAAATAATTTACCCTTGACTTCTTTTCCATTTGATCTCTAATGTGTTTTTTTATTGCATTTAATGAAACGATTGCTTGGATTTTATTTCAATACTTGTAACCTTTGTGTATAAATTAAAAAATGACAAAGATTATCGACATATCCATGCTTACAACCGAAGCCAAACCAATGGTTTTGGGAGGATTGGCTATGTTTTATTTTTCTTCCTTGAGGAGTTTTAGGAACAGTTTTAGGGCAAAGTCCCTCTACTAATTTTTAGTTTCCTACGTGGACAACTGCCAACAGCCATTCAAAACTCTTGTTCAATCCCCCAAAGCGCTTAATTTCAATTTGTTAAGTGCTTCCAATTTATTTCCCCAATTTGATAATAATGGATAATATTTCATTTATCATTCAGCCAGCCACCGAGCAGCACAGTAAGTTTGCCGAAACCATCACTGATGAAATGGAGCAATCTGCCAAGGCGCGTGGGACCGGTATCGCTAAAAGATCTCCCGAATACATCAAAATGAAAATGATGGAAGGAAAGGCAGTAATCGCCTTGACCAAGGAGGGAGAATGGGCAGGGTTTTGCTATATAGAGGCTTGGGGTCACGGTAAATTTGTCGCAAACTCGGGGCTGATCGTAGCGCCAAAATTCAGAAAATTTGGACTTGCCCGACTGATCAAAAAAGAAATTTTCAAATTGAGCAGAGCCAAATACCCGGATTCCAAAATCTTCGGACTCACCACCGGTGCTGCAGTCATGAAAATCAATTCCGAACTGGGCTATATTCCCGTTTCTTATGGCGACCTCACCGATGATGAGCAATTTTGGAAGGGATGTCAAAGCTGTATCAATTACGAAATCCTGAAAAGCAAAGAAAAACAGAATTGCTTATGTACAGCGATGTTGTATGAACCAAAAGCGATAAAGGACACTCACGAGGATTTGGCTTTGAGAACGGATTTCAAGAAAAATATCAAGCTGTTTGAGCGATGGACGAGACTGAAAAAATTCGTCATGCTCAATCTCAAAAAGACAAAGAACAAAACGTTTGGCTTATTTTAAACTTAAGAACCTAACTGTTAATTAAAACCCATAAAAATGAAAAAAGTAGTATTGGCATATAGCGGAGGATTGGACACCACTTTTTGCGCATTGCATTTATCCAAAGATTTGGGATATGAAGTGCATGCTGTTTTGATCAATACCGGTGGATTTTCCCAAGCCGAACTTGAAGAAACCGAAGAAAGAGCAAATAGCCTTGGAATCGCTTCCTTTACGGTCTTGGAAGTGACAAAAGCGTATTACGAGGAAGTTATCAAATTTTTGGTTTTTGGGAACGTGTTGAAAAATCAGACCTATCCCCTATCCGTGAGTGCTGAGAGGATTCTCCAGGCAAAAACCTTAGCGGAATACGCAAAAAAAATAGGTGCAAAAAGTGTCGCCCATGGCAGTACCGGAGCTGGGAATGACCAGGTTCGATTTGATATGATTTTTCAAACGATTGTTCCGGACATTGAAATCATCACGCCCATCCGTGACCTCAAACTCAGCAGACAGGACGAGATTCTGTACTTACAAAAACATGGGGTATCGATGAATTTCGAAAAAGCCGCCTATTCCATCAACAAAGGAATATGGGGAACATCGGTAGGAGGAAAAGAAACCTTGACTTCAAGTCAAACCCTACCGGAAGAAGCTTGGCCTACTCAGATTAGCAAAGTTGGTTCAGAAGAAATAAGCATCACCTTCGAAAAGGGGGAAATTAAGGCCGTCAACGAAATTGAATATGATAACCCAGTGGACGCCATCCTGAAAATTCAAGAAATTGCTGCCCCTTACGGAATTGGCAGGGATATCCACGTCGGAGATACCATTATAGGAATCAAGGGTAGAGTCGGCTTTGAAGCTGCCGCACCTTTGGTTATCATCAAAAGCCATCAGCTTTTGGAAAAACATACCTTGACCAAATGGCAAACCTTCTGGAAAAACCAATTGTCCGAATTTTATGGCACCCATTTGCATGAAGGTCATTATTTGGATCCCGTGATGCGGAATTTGGAAGCCTTCTTGGCTGACACGCAGGATTTCGTTTCCGGCACGGTAAAAGTAGCTTTGTTTCCGTACCGATTCCAGTTGATAGGCATTGAATCCGAACATGATTTGATGGCTTCCAAATTTGGGAGTTATGGGGAAATAAACAAGGGCTACACGGCAGAAGATGTCAAAGGATTCACCCGAATCCTCGGGAATCAAACTGCCATCTTCCACCAAGTAAACCACGCTGATGAAGAAAATTAAAACCGCCATTATCGGGGCCGCTGGCTATACTGGAGGAGAATTGATCAGGATTTTGGTCAATCATCCCAACTGTGAATTGGTCTATGTGCACAGCAATAGCCAAAAAGGAAAAAAAGTCAGCCAGGTTCACCCCGATTTGATTGGAGATACCGATTTGGTATTTACCGACGTCGTGAGTGGAGAAGGTATTGAAGCAATATTCCTTGGATTGCCACATGGAGAAACGAAAGGCTTCTTGGAAAAACATGATTTTGATACCGATACCGTAATCATTGATTTGAGCACCGATTTTCGGGACGAAAGCAATGGATTCGTGTATGGTTTGCCTGAAGTGAACAGAGAGAGAATACAGCATGCCAAAAAAATTGCAAACCCTGGTTGTTTCGCAACCACCATCCAATTGGCACTTGCCCCGGCCGTCGCAAAAGGTTGGGTCAAAGATGCTGTCCATATTTCTGGGATCACAGGAAGCACAGGTGCAGGTAAAAAGCTAAGTGATACTTCCCATTTCAGTTACAGGACAAATAATCTTTCTGTTTATAAATTATTCACACACCAGCATCTTCAGGAGATCAAAAAGACTTTTGCTGAACTCCAACCAGGATTTGATGAAGCTCTCCATTTTGTACCCTATAGAGGGAATTTTTCAAGGGGTATTTGGGTGACCGCTTATTTCCCATTTGAGGGAAGCATCGAAGAGGCTGTCAAATCCTATCAAGAATTCTATAAAAATGCAGCCTTCACCCATGTTTCGGAAGCAGATATCGACCTGAAGCAAGTTGTCAACACCAATAAATGCATCCTACATCTCCAGAAGGAAATGGGTCAGTTGGTCATTTATTCTGCGATAGACAATCTGGTCAAAGGAGCTTCCGGACAAGCCGTTCAGAACTTTAATCTGGCCTTTGGCTTGGAAGAGACTACAGGATTGAAACTCAAAAGTATTGCCTTTTAACTTCATGAAAATGAACATATTTGATGTATATCCTTTGATCAACGTGACGCCGGTAAAGGCTTTGGGATCAAATCTTTGGGATGATCAAGGTATCGAATACCTAGATCTTTACGGTGGTCATGCAGTGATCTCTGTGGGACACAGTCATCCGCATTTCAACGAAAGGCTAAAAACACAACTGGATCAAATCACCTTTTACTCCAATTCGGTTCAGATTCCGATCCAAAAAGAATTGGCGGAAAAACTGGGAGAAATGTCTGGTTATCCTAATTTCCAATTATTCCTTTGCAACTCCGGCGCAGAAGCGAATGAAAATGCTTTGAAATTGGCCTCTTTTGTCACTGGAAAATCAGGTTTCATTTCCTTTTCAGGTGCTTTTCACGGAAGAACTTCAGGAGCAGTAGTCCTTACCGACAATCCCAAAATCATTGCTCCCTTCAATCAAAGGAATGATGTACATATTCTTCCTTGGGGAAATATCCAAGCTGTGGAGGACAAATTGAAAGAGGGAAACATTGCAGGAATCATTATTGAAGGAATCCAGGGTGTTGGCGGGATTCACGTTCCCGATCCCGAATTTCTAAAAGAGATTTCAAATTTGACAATAAAACACGGATCAAAACTAATCCTTGACGAAGTACAATCGGGCTATGGAAGAACCGGCAGATTCTTTGCCCATCAATGGGTGGAAGGGTTAGTACCCGATCTGATCACCATGGCCAAAGGAATGGGAAATGGATTTCCCATTGGTGGTGTTTTGATTCATCCAGACATCAAAGCCTCCCATGGTTTGTTGGGAACCACTTTTGGAGGAAATCATCTGGCCTGCGCAGCTGGTTTGGCCGTATTGGAAATCCTGGAATTCGAAAACCTCATGAAGCATGCCGAAAAAATGGGCAGGTTTCTTTTGGAGGAATTGCCAAAGATCCAAGGAGTTAAAGAGGTTCGTGGAAAAGGCTTGATGATTGGGTTGGATTTGGATCGTGAAGCAGGTCCCGTTCGTTCTGAATTGGTTGCGAAATACAAAATATTCACAGGCAGTTCAGCAGGAAAACATACCATTCGTTTGCTTCCTCCTTTAAATATTAAAATAAATCAGCTAACTTCGTTTTTGGATAGTTTAAAGAAAATTTTGATTTAAGCCTTACAAAAGAGGATAAATAAGGCTTAAGACCAGATATGCCTTGCTCATAGAAAAAGAATGTGGAGAGAAAAGTCTCCTTATTCATTTTCACAATGGATTCGATACAACTACGAATAAAATTACAGAGAGATCTTAAGATCCACTTTGGAGAAAAACAACATGATGCATTTTACAAATTTCGAAAATAAGGAAATTGCTGACCAGCTTATTCAAAAGGCTTTGTTCTATAAAGCTGACCCAAGGAAAGATCTTTCCAAAGGTTTGGGAAAAAGAGTGGGTTGTATTTTCCTGAATCCGTCCCTAAGAACAAGGGCCAGCACGCAAATTGCGGCCCAGAATCTGGGAATGGAATCCATCGTACTCAACATGGACAAGGAAGGTTGGGCTTTGGAAATGCAAGACGGTGCGGTAATGAACAAAGGCACAGTAGAACACATCAAAGATGCAGCTGCAGTTTTGGGAACGTACTTTGATGTTTTGGCCATTCGGGCATTCCCCTCCCTTTCAAACAAACAAGAAGATACAGAGGATTTTGTTTTCAATCAGTTTGTGAAGTATTCAGGAAAACCAGTTATCAGTCTAGAGAGTGCCATTCGGCATCCCTTGCAAAGTCTAGCCGACATGATTACCATTCAGGAAAATCAAATTGCCGGAAAAAGCCCAAAAATTGTCCTTACTTGGGCGCCACACATCAAAGCCATTCCTCATGCCGTAGCCAATTCTTTTGCAGAATGGGCAATTGGTTGTGGACATGACTTGACGATTGCACACCCGGAAGGATACGAACTGGATGTTGAATTCACCAAAGGGGCAAAAATAGAATATGACCAGAAAACAGCCCTTGAAGGCGCAGATTTTGTTTATGTCAAAAACTGGTCTGGATTCAACGAGTATGGAAAAATCCTGAGTACGGACGATTCATGGATGTTGACAGAAAAGCATTTTGAATTTGCCAATAACGCTAAAGTCATGCATTGCCTCCCTGTCAGAAGAAACGTGGAACTTTCGGATGAAATCCTGGATGGGCCCAGAAGCTTGATTCAACAGCAAGCTGCCAACAGGATATATGCTGCTCAGGCGGTTTTGAGTAAGATTATTGAATAAAGAAATTCAGCCAAATCCATATCACCCATGAATATCAGCATCATTAAAATCGGAGGAAATGTCATTGATTATCCCGAAAAATTGAATGAATTTCTTTATCTTTTTTCAAGGTTTCCTGGGAATAAGATATTGATCCACGGAGGAGGCATCATGGCTTCCAAATTTGGCGAAAGCTTGGGTGTTATGCCCGAAATGGTAGATGGAAGAAGGATCACCGACAAAGATACCCTGGACGTTGTCACCATGGTGTATGCGGGATTGATCAACAAACAGATTGTGGCCAAACTTCAACATCTCAAGCAAAACGCCTTGGGAATGACTGGTGCCGACGGCAATTTGATAAGGTCCATCAAAAGACCCGTGAAGACCATAGACTATGGATTTGTTGGGGATATCAAGGAGATCAACATTGATTTGTTGGAAACTATGTTATCGGGAAACTTGCTCCCCGTTGTGTGTGCGATCACCCATGATAAAAAGGGCCAATTGCTGAATACCAATGCGGATACCATCGCCTCAGTCATGGCTACGTCTTTGGCCACAAAACACAATGTCAACCTTTATTTTTGTTTTGACAAAGCAGGCGTTTTGATCGATGAAAAAAACGACAATTCCATTATTCCTTTGATCAATGAAGAGATTTATTCCGAACTCAAAAAGGAAAATGTAATCCATTCAGGAATGATCCCCAAACTGGACAATGCTTTTTCGGCTCTCAATAAGGGGGTAAACCATGTTTGGATAGGAAAAGCGGAAAACCTATTGCTCGCTGCCAAAGGAAAACTCTCTGGCACGACGATTGAAAAACATAAATACGATCTTTATTAGAAGCAATTCATTGGAAGTATCGCTTCCAATGAATTGTGTGAAATCCGTACGTTTTCATCCGTTCGGAAAAAAAATACAGGTATCCAAAAAATGAATTCATCAAACAATTTAACATTTTCAAATTTGGGTGAAGAAGCCATAGCCTTACTGAAATCATTGATTGAGACTGTTTCTTTCAGTAAGGAAGAAGAAAAATCCGCAGACTTGATACAGGATTTTTTTGAGCAGAGAGGAATCATTACCAAGCGAGAAAACAACAATGTGATCGTTTTCAATAAGTTTTTTGATCCGTTAAAACCCTCCATCCTACTCAATTCCCACCACGACACCGTGAAGCCAAATGCCGGCTATACAAAAGATCCTTTCAAAGCGATTGTTGAAGATGGTAAATTATTCGGTTTGGGTAGCAATGATGCTGGCGGTTGTCTTGTCAGTTTGATAGCCGCATTTTTGGTTTATTATGACCAAGATTTGCCTTACAACTTGGTGATGGCCGCAACAGCGGAGGAAGAAATTTCAGGACAAAATGGAATCGAATCCATCTTGTCCCAACTGCCTGAATTTGAACTTGCCATCGTAGGGGAACCTACTTTGCTACAAATGGCTGTGGCCGAAAAGGGACTTATGGTGATTGATGCCGAAGTAAAGGGCATGGCGGGCCATGCCGCAAGAAATGAAGGTGACAATGCCATATACAAGGCCTTGGATGATTTGAATTTGATCAGATCCTACAAATTCCAAAAGATTTCCCCGTATTTGGGAGAAACCAAAGTCACTGCCACCATCCTTCAGGCAGGTAGCCAACACAATGTTGTTCCGGATATTTGCCGGTATACATTGGATGTTAGGATTACGGACAGCTACACGCTTGAAGAAATATTGGCCGAATTGAAACAAAATCTAAGCGCCACATTGACACCCAGGTCCATGCGGTTAAAATCCTCTCACATTCCTGAGAATCACCCCATTTTAGCCGTTGGGAAATCCATGAACATGGACCAGTATGGAAGCCCTACCCTTTCCGATCAAGCGCTGATCCCTTACCCATCAGTCAAAATTGGACCAGGTGATTCCGCCCGGTCGCATAGTCCGGACGAATTTATTTTTTTGGAGGAAATCCAAAATGGGATCAAAGTCTATGTGGAATTATTGGATAGGTACATGCATACCGAAAAATCATAAATCAAATCACCATTTAGGGTACAGGTTACCTTATTAATATCAAAAAAATGAAACTCTGGCAAAAAGATACCAACAGCAAAAAAGAAGTTGAAGCATTCACCATCGGGCGCGATCCTGAATTTGACATTATTTTGGCACCCTTCGATGTTTTGGGATCGGTTGCCCACGCGGTCATGTTGGAAGAAATCGGCCTGTTGACTTCAGATGAATTGGCCACACTTAAAAAAGGGCTGAAGGAAATTTACCTCGAAATCGAAAAAGGCCAATTCCGAATCGAAGAGGGTGTGGAAGACGTCCATTCACAAGTGGAATTTTTGCTTACTCAGCGCTTCGGAGATGTGGGCAAAAAACTGCACAGTGGCCGATCCAGAAACGATCAGGTTTTGGTGGATCTCAAACTGTATTATAGGGCTGCACTGCGGGAACTGGTAGAAGCGACGGCAGAACTTTTCAGCTTGCTTCAAGACCTTTCGGAAAAACACAATAAGGACTTGATGCCAGGTTACACGCATACACAATTGGCCATGCCCTCCTCCTTCGGGCTTTGGTTTGGCTCATTTGCGGAAAGCTTGACGGAAGACATGGATCTATTGCTAGCCGCTTACCAGTTGTCAAACAAAAATCCTTTGGGATCTGCGGCGGGATACGGCTCTTCCTTTCCTCTGAATCGAAGTTTGACTACCCAATTATTGGGATTTGCTGACCTTCATCACAATGTCATCAATGCCCAGAACAGCCGTGGAAAAACAGAGAAATACATTTCATTTGCCTTGTCTGGTTTGTCTGGTACGCTGAATAAATTGGCAGCAGATATTTGCCTTTTCATGAACCAACATTTTGGATTCATCACTTTTCCCGATGAACTTACCACGGGAAGCAGCATCATGCCGCACAAGAAAAACCCCGATGTATTTGAGCTTATCCGGGCCAAGACCAATCAGATTCAGGCACTTCCACAAACCATTGCCTTGCTGCTGACAAATATGACCACAGGTTACCATCGTGATTTACAGTTGCTGAAAGAATCGATCTTCCCTGGGATGGAATCCACTTTGGATTGCATCAAGATGACCATTTTCATGTTGAAGGAAATCAAGGTGAAAGAAAACATCCTGAAGGATCCATTCTACAAGCACGTATTTAGTGTTGAGGAAGTCAATCATTTGGTCCTGCAGGGAGTTCCTTTTCGGGATGCCTATAAAAAGGTGGGATATGCAATTGAGGCAGATGATTTTAAGCCCGATCAGGAAAAATTAAAACATAGCCATGAGGGAAGCATTGGTAATCTTTGCACAAAAGAAATCAAGACCAAAATGGATCGAAAGCTTGCTGCTTTTGAGTTTGAGAAAATGAATAAGGCCTTAGAGCAATTGATCCTGAATTGACATCAATTGATTTGTTCACAGCATCAGTGAACAAATTAAATTGAAAGCTTATCATCCAAGAGAGGTGCCTTGGTCCTCGGATTTTGGGTATTGAAAAGAGGCCTGAATTTTCAGGCCTCTTTTTGATTAGAATGCAATTTGAAGGATTGCGATGATGGGGATAAACAAGGCACCTTTGAGACAGATGCTTTCTTCTGTCACCGCCCAGATTGTTGTTTCCACCATTGTGGGATTACCCAATTCGTTTACAAAGATAATCTTCACTTTGGTGTGGTCTACATTGCCCAAAACCCGAGCATGATTGAGGTCGGTCAATCGGAGCTTTTGTTGTGCTGCTCCCTGTATAACATCCACCTTGGAAAAATGAAAATCAGAAAGCTGCTCTTTGTTGATGATTTTGACGGTTTCCATATTTTTTGATTTAAACTGCGCTAACCAATTCTTTTATTTTCAAGTTGGACTGAAGAAGGGATTGCCAGTTTCTGATCAATGGCAATTCTCCGTTCATATCCGAGAATTTTTCAGCATCATAAAACTCCAATGTGACCTGCCTCCTTTGGGGATTTCTTGTGTGAAAAGTCAAATCCAGGTTATCAGTGACCTTTCTTTTTTCCTTTTCACCACCAATTTCATGGGTTTTTTCATGAATTTCGATCGATTGAATTTGATCAAGGTCAATTTCTATTACCACGGGAACTTCCTCAAAATGTACATACACCAGCTTTTTAAGCTGGGTATCCAAACCCAACATATAGCGATTCCTCCAGATTTCTTTGTGGGAGAAATGAAGTCCTTTTTCTTTGGCCAGATCGGCAAGAAATTGATTTTCAGTTTCCTCTATTTTTTTGTTTTTTCTGTGATTCAAGTACAGAGGGGTCATAAATGCCACGGATAAAACCACGGCAAAGCCAATTGTGATATAATCTATTTCGAACATTTTGTTTCAGATTGATAAGCAGGCCGCTAATGGAATGAATGGTGACATTCGCATTTTTCAACCCGCGGATTTATATATTGATTTGGTAATGAGGTATATAGCCTCCTTGCATTCTAAAAAATATACGTATTACCAAAAATAGGCAAAGGGAAAAATAAGGGTAGAAATGGTTAAATTGACTGACACCAGTCTGGACAAAGCAAGTATTTTTGATACTTCTCCGTCGTGTTTCCATTGGATTGTAAAGGAACTGAAATAATAAAACAGGGTGTTTTTTACATCAATTCTTATGGTATTGAAATCATTTTTGTCTGCATCCAACAAATAAGCCAATCCATCTGCAAGATCTAAACTCGAATTTTGAAAAGTTGATTTAATCTCCGAATCTGCCTGCTTGTCAATTTTACTCGATTCAAAAAAAGGCAAACCCGTACTGATAAAAGCCATGATGGCTATCAGTAGTATAGAGATTGCTTTTTTAGGACTTTTATTCACAATACAAATCTAGATAGAATACCAGTTCGATTTACAAATTTAACCATCAATATTTTTCCCTTTTCAATGATTTTTTCTGAAATCTATAAAGCCAAAATAAACTTCCATTTGGATCTCAACGTGACCAAATGGATTCGGGTTTTTGGGGAGGCAGTTTAGAGATTTTCATATCTGTCCGGAAACAGATAATTTAATTTATCTGCTCATAGACAGATAATACAATATATCTGGTTATAGCCGGATATTTTTGCATATCTGCTAAAAAACAGATATTTTTGATCAAACATGTTTATTTATGGTCAGCATCATTACAGGTGATATCATCAATTCCAGAAAAATCGAGCCAACCCTTTGGATGGTTCCTCTTAAGGAGATTTTAAATGGACAAGGCAACGAACCCAAAGCCTGGGAGATTTTCAGGGGAGATCATTTCCAATTGGAAGTAAAGCCACCCGAGGAAAGTCTTTTGATTGCCATCAAGATCAAAGCAAATATCAGATCCATCAAAGGAGTCGATGTCCGGATGGCCATTGGAATAGGCGAGAAAACGCATGACGCCCCAAAAATCAGTGAATCCAATGGTAGTGCCTTCATCCACTCTGGAGAATCCTTTGAAAAACTCAAGGACCAAACCCTGTCGCTCAAAACACCATGGTCAGAGATCGATGAGGAAATGAATCTTGCCATCAGCTTGGCATTGATGACCATGGATGGTTGGACCCCTGCAGGTGCCGAAATCGTAAAAATGAGGTTGGAGCATCCAAAAGCCAATCAAAATGAGTTGGCTGAAATCTTGAATATTAGCCAAGGGAGAGTAAGCGAGCGGCTAAAAAGAGCGGGTTGGGAGCAAATTCAAAAATTGGAGACACGTTTCAGACAATTAATCAACAATCAAATAAAGCTTAAATGATACTGTTTTTTAAATTTTTACTGGCGCATTTACTTGGGGATTTTGTATTTCAACCTTATTCTTGGGTTAAAGACAAAGAGAAAAAAGGCTACAAATCCCGAAAGCTATATTTTCATTTGGGGGTTCACGCTTTATTACTTGCCACGGTCTTGTTTTTCGACATTTCTTTTTGGTTGGGATTTTTATTGATCTTGATCAGTCATTATGGAATTGACTTGATCAAAATCTATTGGACCAACAAGAAAAATGAACGTTTGCTGTTTTTTTTGGACCAAATGCTCCATTTGGTTTCATTGGCTTTGATCAGCCAAATGTATGAACCCATGAAGATCGACTGGCAATTTCTAGGTTCGGCAGAACTGGGCTATTTTTTATTGGCATTGGTGATGGTGACCTTTGTCGGAGCCATTTTGATCAAGGTAATCATCTCTCCCTGGAGTCCGAAAACCGAAGAGAAGGATGGGGATTCCTTGGCAAAGGCGGGAAGATACATCGGGATGTTGGAACGTTTGTTCATCTTTGGATTTGTTCTGGTCGACTTTTTGGGTGGAATAGGATTTTTGCTTGCTGCAAAATCAATTTTCAGATTTGGGGACCTGAGGTTGGCAAGGGATAGAAAATTGACAGAATATATATTGATAGGAACTTTGCTGAGCTTTGGGCTCGCGATTCTGATTGGTTTCCTGTTTAAAAAATTGGTACTGGGGCAAGTTTGAAATTGGAGAGATTCTAATATCCCAGTTTGATTTCAAGGGCAAGTGACTCATCAACTTTAATGAGTCCACCCATTTTTTTTGGAGCTTCCAATTCAAGTTGGTCAAAGCTCAAAATTAAATCAGCCTTGAGTTCTCTGTTTTTGTTTTGGAGCGCGAGTGCTTTGAATTCCAATTTTTTTCCTGCTAAGTCAACCGACAAGTCGCAGGTATAATGCATTCCTCTGGATTTTAAGTTACTGACCCTTATTCTTGCATAGGGATAATGCTCTGCTTTGATGGTTTTTCTGAAATCTTTATTCAATATAAAATTGCCACAGGAAAACTCTTTCACCAAAATATCAAAAATCAAATCTCCATTTTTTTGGACACCATTAATGACAAGCGTGTCCCCTATACTTTTGTCGCAATAATCACAAGTGAAGCCACCCAGTGAAGTATTTCCTGTCACAGAGATTGTTTTCTCGTTGACGATCAAATCCTTTTCTTTGGGACCCAAATGGATCATAAGAACGATAAAAGCAAGTAGGACACGCATGTTTTTATGATTTAGAAACCGATTACACCTTCAATCATCAAGCCATTGAATTTACCACCATTTCTGATGTCAGATGCGGCAAAGTCGTTGTAATTTTGACTTACATATTCAATTTTAGCAAGGATGTTTTTGGTTACAAACCATCCCCCACCAATCTGAACCCTATCAATACTTACATCTACTGTATTGGCACCAGCAAGCGGACCTTTTACAGTGTTGTATCTAGCAGCCAGGTAGAATTTTTCCTGTAACCCAAATCTGTAAACTCCATCCAATCCTATTTGATTCCAAGTTCTATCGTCCGTTTCATTTGCGGCTTTACCCTTGGATCTTTCCAGATTACCAAAGAACTCAAATCCATGTATTTTAACGAATGGATTGAGGACCATGGCTGTAATATTATCTGTTTGTCCAGGATTGATTCTTCCTGAAGTGAAAGCGGAAGCAGCTGCAATATTTTCCATAACTGTGTAATATCTTGAACCTGCTCTGTCACCACCATAAAGCGTATTTCTTGAGGAGCCTTCGGTAGTATACACAGACCCGGTTAATCTAACACGGACATCTTCGTTCAGATTTCTATCAAATCCCAATTTACCAATAAAACTTGGTTTTCTTTTAGATGGATTCGTGATACCACCTTGGATTTCACCGCCTGTGACAGAACCCATTGCCAAGAAGCCATTGCTTTGGAAATAAAGCTCACCACCTACTTCGGTTGTAAAAGCATCCATGATGTAATTTCCTATGAAAGGATTGTACATGGCATTTCCATTGTCGGATCTTCTATAGTGTGCGTCACCGTAGTTGATCTCCATGTGTCCGACTCTTAAAGTCACTTTTTCAAATATTTTATCCATAATTGGACTATTTAGGAAAGCGACTCTATCCACTTGAATATATCCACCTTTTACCCAAGACTCGGAGTGGTGTCTGGAAGAAAGATAAGTAACAAGGTTCAATCGAATACCATCCGCCAAAGCGACGTCAATGTTCAGGTTGGCTGTGGCAAGGTTAGTCCCAGCTCCGATTTCAATCAATTGATTCGCATTAGCACCATTTACCAATCTTTCGGTTGCGGTATTGCTGTGGCTGAGGTTTTGCCACTGTTGAGTGAAATGCCCTCCAATTCTGACTTTCATCCCTTCGAACCCGACGGAATCTATTTTCCCGGTTTCGAAAACATTCAAGCCTCTTTGATCATAGGATCTCCAATATTGCATATCGCGTTGGAGACCTTGGGCCATTAGGGACATAGATATGCCTCCCAAGGCAACCATAGTTAAGATGTACTTTTTCATAATGTTAATTTATTTTGTAGGTTGGAATGTTACATTGAAATGGATACTTACTTCATTTCCGGTTTTGACTGTACCAAACAGGGCTGTTGGAGGATCAATATTGAAATCAGTAAGTTTAAAGGGATGTGAGCCTTTGAAATTGATTTTATCTCCGGTTTTGGAAAAGGTAACAGGTAAACTCACTGTTTTTGTCACGCCAGATATCGTGAAATCACCAACAGCTTCGTATCCGTTGCCTTTTTGGACAAAGCTTTTTAACGCAAATTTGACTTGCTTGTGATCCTTGGTTTTCAAAGCAGCATAGGCATTTTTATCCATCGCGCTCTTTCCGCTTTTTATACTTTCTGCGGGCATCTCAATGGTCGCCATTTTAACATCTGATAGTTTTCCGCCTTCAAGAACAAACTCGGCTTTTCCCGAAGCGGTATTCGAGACCATATCCCAATCATGAAGACTCGACGTCCCTGATATTTTCAGTTCTGCTCCAGGAGCCATGGTATAATTTACTTGAGCGAAAGCTGGGAGACTAAGCGCTATCAATCCGATCAGGATTATTTGTAACCTGCAAAATTTTAGAATATTCATAACAATCTGTGATTTGATTATGAATCAAAGGTAGATCGCTAATAATGGGGAAAACATGAGGAAAATCATACAATCGCATGATAGTATTCACTCTTGGGATTGTTGAAAAAAAACCAATCCCCATAAAAAAATGAATCTCTGCATGTTACGTGCAGAGATTCTGATGATCAAATAAATGGCTCTTTTTTCAAGAAAAGATTCTTTCAAGGATTCTATGCGTAATCAGGTAAGTGGGTCTAACGCCATCCATCCCCAGAGCACCTGATGCAAGTGTACCCCCTGTTTCCAAAGGATTGTCTGATGCATAATAAGCATAAAACACCTTGACATTTTTACGGATACTGTGGCGAATTTTACTTGCTGCCTGAATGGCTTTTTGGTAATGGGCACCTTCCATTTCCAATCCTATGGCTTTCCAAGAAGAATCCATGAAGTAGGCCAAAACATCCTTGTTTTGAAGTGAGGTTCCCAAGACCGTGATCATTGGACCTTCATACACTCCCAATCCAAATCCTTCAAAGTCTTCTTTTTTAAATTCATTCTTGAAGGGATAATTGTCCGCAGTTCCTTCAAAAACATGGCTTGTTGGAATCATCAAATCACCTTTGGTTCCTTTGAGGATTCCTGCTTTGCCCATAATAGAAGCAGTGACAATATCCAAAGGGGTGGAAATGGATCCTTTTTCATAAGGCTTGAGCAGCTCATCAAAACATTCATAGGCCTGCTCTCCAAAGGCATAATCCATCACCAATATGACTGGCTTCTTTTTATCTTCTTTAGGAAGCACTATGCCCGGCAAAATCGAATCCTTTGACATCTTGGCAGTGTCAAAAATCTGCACCCCGATGTTCGTTCCCGAAAGATCAGGCAGATCTATAAACCCATTTTTTGAAGCATAGTTATGGATGTCCTTCGCCTTGTTGCTTTTTGAACCCACACTGATATCCAAAGCGATTTGTTCTATTTCCTCAAATGAATTCAAACCAAAAGCTTGGAATCCATAAATGGTATTGAGTACACTATGGAGATTCGCAGAGATCACATGGATCGGCCTTTCCAAAAGCCCTTCTTCATCCAAAACTGCCTTTATCCTATTGGCCCAAAGTTCACCGTAAACGTGATGTCCTACCCTTTCTCTTAAAGTGGCAGAAAATGATATTTCCCTGTCTTTTTCCTCATAAAACTCATCCATTGCCAATTTTCCAAGGTGATAGACGATGGAGAAAAGGCTATTTGAATTGGATGACGCTTTGAATTTATCGACCGACTGTTGTGTCTCATCAAATGTCCTTCCGGTAATGTGGCTGAGATAAGAACAGGCTGCTTGTTGGTCAAACTCCTCACCCAAGGATTCCTTTTTAACTATTTTTGCCAGCATTTCCCAATTCAAGTTGATTTTCCCTTTGTGGTCAGTGCTGTTTAACCTTATTTTCTCAGCTTCCATGTAGAGGAAAGTAAGGTGGGTAAGAATATCATAGATATCAGATTTGCCACGGGTCATTTCCACAAACATTTGGTCTTGGTCCACACGGTAACAATTTCTTTTTCTTCTGTTGGGTACCAAAGTCGGGAAATTGGCACTTTCATACCCTTCCCTACTGATCAATTGGACATATCTGCATTCTTCTATCCCTCTTGGAAGTCTCTCCATTACATAAAGCAAACCCTCCAGTTCAATTTTTTCAGTGTCTGTCACCAAGCCATATATTTCCGGACTCAATACCAAGAGTGAACTCACCAAGGACTCACCAGAAACTCCCATGGGTTTATATGAACCTCTCATAAAGAGGTGACGCATGGTAATATAAAGCCTCTCAATGGCCGCGCGTGATTCCTGTGCTCTTGTTCTTTTCATTTTTATACTATTTTTCTAATGGATAAATTCAACAAATTTACTATTTTTTTCTTAATTTCAATCTAATTTTTTAGTACAATTGGTTTTTTATTTCTTTTTCCATTATAAATTTTTCTGATTCCAAAGGTGGCTTACCCTCTCGACAAAAAACACCCATTTAAAATCAATTCCAAAAGCAGGCTCTTAATTTGATTTTTTTTTAATCTCAATCGGTGAAAAAAAACCATGGTGCTATCCACGTGCATAAAGCGTCTTCAAAATATGCAAATGGTGCTCGGCATGTCCTGGGATAATATTGAACAAAGCGCGAACGCTTACATCGAATCCATTGGCGTTTCCAATGTTGAGCATTGCGTCATTCGGAATGGTTTTCATCAACGCAACCAGAGCATGCCTCGATTTCTCGAAATCATCCAAGAGCTCTACCAAAGGAACGGCATTGAATTTTGCCCGAACCACATATTCATCTTGATCAAAACCTGGCATCAAAGCTTTTTCACCCCTTGCAAAACACAATGCCCTAAAGGTCATGACCCTATCAGTATCTGTGATGTGTCCCAAAACCTCCTTTTGAGACCATTTACCGGATGCGTAAGCAAGCTTGGAATTCTCCTCTCCGACTTTTTCGAAATGTTCTTTTATTGCATTGATTTGTCCAAGCAAAATTTTCGGAAGGTCTTGGCCAATGACCAAAGAAATATATCCGGCATAAAAAGGTGCATATTCACCTTCTTTGGGTCTCATAAGATCGTTCATGTAATTATTATTTGGAAGTAAACTATAGATGGGTAAATTTAATTGTTTAACATTCATCCTATTGCAAAATGAAAAAAATATTAATACTGATCACTTATTTCACCATCCATTTGACCATTGGCCAAACACAAATCATCCATAGGAACGCTGAAATCCAACAGATGGTCTCGGAAATTTCCGCCGAAAGCCTAGAGGGATATGTCAGAGACCTGGCTGCTTTTCGGACAAGGCATACCTTGAGCAAAAATGATCCTAAGGAAGGAATTCTTGCTTCCCAAAAATATGTGTTGGATCATTTTAAATCCTTTGAGGCGGCTTCAGGTGGAAGGTTGACTTCTGAATTAGACATCTTTACCATTCCTGCTGATGGAAGAAGGATTCCTTCGGACAGCCAATTGGGAAATGTAATGGCCACATTAAAAGGTACAGATCCGAACGATGATCGGATTTTTATTATTTCTGCTCATATCGACAGTCGAGCATTGGACATCATGAATACTGAAATAGATGCTCCGGGCGCCAATGATGACGGCTCAGGAGTCGCTGCCATCATAGAATTGACGAAAATCATGTCCAAAAAAGCATTCCAGGCTACAATTGTATTTGTAGTAGTCAGTGGAGAAGAACAAGGACTTAAGGGTGCCGAATACCTCGCCAAAAAAGCAAAAAGTGAGAATTGGAACTTGGTTGCCATGCTCAACAATGACATGATCGGCAACAGCAATTCCTCCCAAACCAATATCAATGACAATACCCGTGTCAGGATTTTTTCTGAAGGTGTGCCAGCTGTGGAAACAGAGCAAATGACCGCCATTCGCCGATATACCAATGCCGAAAACGACAGCAAATCCAGGCAATTGGCCCGTTTTATCAAAGAAACCGGTGAGCGCTATGTAGACCAATTGGAAGTGAAATTGGTGTATAGAAATGACCGATTCCTCCGTGGTGGCGACCATACACCCTTCGCCAAAGAAGGGTTTACTGCCATCCGGGTATGCGAGATGAACGAAAATTATTACCACCAACATGAAAATGTGCGTGTGGAAGACGGTATCCAATACGGGGATCTCCCGGAATTTGTGGATTTTGAATACATGCGAAAAATCACGGGAATCAACCTGGCTTCCTTGGCTGTATTGGCCACTGCACCATCGGAGCCACAAAGCGTGGGAATAGATGTCCGTAAGCTAAGCAATACCTCGACACTCAGATGGGATGCTCCCAAAACCGGTAAGGCAAAGGGCTATTATGTCCTGATGCGTGAAACGGATTCTTCCATGTGGGAAAAGAAGTTTTATACGGAGGAGAATACGTTGACCATCCCCTATTCAAAGGATAATTTTTTCTTTGGCGTTCAGGCCGTTGGTCAAAATGGGCATGAAAGCATGGCTGTCTTTCCCCAGCCGATTACCCGATAATCACGCGATTTTCTAAACGATACATCCAACTTCTGATATAAATTAAAATAAAGGGCAATACGTACAAAATTTGTGCGTATTGCCCTTTATTGTTTTTAAAACTACCTTGTTAAACCCGAATTCCAAGACATTGAGAAAGCAAAGTAAAGCAGCTAACTTGAGGTAAGGTAGATGGAATATTCATCAGGCTTCCTGAAGTAGTTGAAACCATGCGAAAATCATATTACTTTGAGAACAAGGCATATTACAGATAGGGTTAAGTCAAAAATCACATGCAAAGACTGATTATTTTTTGATTTCAGACTGAAATAGAATTCGCAATGTAACATTAGGGACAGTATTCACAGGATCCGTAAGAATCGAGATTCAGTGTTTTGGATGATCGTGAAATATTAATGGCTATAAGAAGTCCGAATATTGATTTTTGGAAAATCAATCAAATCCAATTTACAAATCAGATTTTTCTCCAAAATGAATCGCTATAACGGTTATTTAACTTCCTTCAACTTTTTACCGAAAATTCCCTGAATGACCATGGCAAAAAACATCACCAACAAACATCCAATGGCATTGTACCAGAGAAATCCGATGTTGATGTCTATTTCAAATACAGTCTCCCCATTTTTCCAATGAATCAATAGAATAACGGCCTCTGCCATTAAAGCAGCCAGAAAGACCGCATTTCCCCTGATCCATTTCATGTAAAATCCCACCAGGAAAATCCCCAATATGGTGCCGTAAAAAAGAGATCCCAAAAGATTTACAGCTTGGATCAAATTTTCAAATAGGGTCGCATAAGTGGCAAAGAGAATG
The DNA here is from genome assembly GCF_000381545.1 of Rhodonellum psychrophilum GCM71 = DSM 17998. Lineage (GTDB taxonomy): Bacteria > Bacteroidota > Bacteroidia > Cytophagales > Cyclobacteriaceae > Rhodonellum > Rhodonellum psychrophilum. The sequence goes on from NZ_KB906682.1 coordinate 95,818, forward strand.
GCAAAGACTCCCCAAATGGCCGTAAACCACTTCGAAGAGTACATATAGTGGACTTTACTCGCTTTGGTATTCACTGACCTCTTGTAGAGATCTATCGTTGTCGTGGATCCCAAAGCGTTCAATTCCGAAGCGGTAGAAGACATTGCCGCACTGAAAATTACCGCAAACAACAAGCCTATGATTCCTTGGGGGAGATAGTCCATCACAAATCTCATGAATACATAATCTGTGTCACGGGTTTCTGCATTCGCATTGTTTTTCACAATCAACCCTTTCACTTCTTCACGAATGGATTCTTGTTTGGCATCCTGTTCCTGGATTTTTCCTTTGGCCACAGCAATGCCGTTTTCGTCATCTTTTTCTACTGCGGCCAAAAGTGCGGTGATCTCCACAGATTTTTGTGCAAAGGCAGTAGAAAATTTTTCCTGAAGCAAACCATATTCTTCCTTATAGGCACTGTTTTCCAATTGCTCGGTCTGCACTTTATTGAAGACCACGGGAGGTTGGAAAAACTGATAGAATACAAATACCATTACGCCAATAAAAAGAATGACAAATTGCATCGGTACTTTCAAAAGCCCATTCATAATCAAACCCTTCCTGCTTTGTGCCAATGATTTGCCATTAAGGTAGCGCTGTACTTGTGATTGATCCGTTCCAAAATAAGAAAGAAACAAAAAGACCGCAGCGGTCATTCCTGACCAAAAATTATAACGATCTGCAAAGTCAAATTCAAAGTTGACAATATTCAATTTCTCCATTTTACCGGCAACATGGAGGGCTTCCGTAAACTTTACCGGCAACATATAAATCACCAAGATTCCAGCCAGAATCATCCCCCCCATCATTACGCCCATCTGTTGTTTTTGGGTAATTGACACTGCTTTTGTGCCTCCGGACACGGTGTAAATGATGACCAAAATCCCAATGAAAATACAGGTCCAATTAAGATTCCAACCCAAGAGTGTCGAAAGAATAATTGCCGGGGCGTAAATGGTAATCCCGGCTGCCAATCCCCTTTGGACCAAAAAAAGCAGTGCTGCCAAGGTCCGCGTTTTCATGTCAAAGCGATTTTCCAAATACTCATATGCCGTAAAAACCTTGAGTTTGTAGAAAATTGGAATGAAAGTGACGGAAAGAATAATCATGGCCACGGGTAAACCAAAATAAAACTGGATAAACCGCATTCCATCTTCATAGGCTTGGCCAGGCGTACTCAAAAAGGTAATGGCCGAAGCTTGCGTGGCCATTATGGACAAGCCAATCGTCCACCAATTCATATCGCTGTCTCCCCTTAGATAGCTGTCCATGTCCTTTGGCCCATAGGTTTTATAAACCCCATAGGCCACTATCAAAAACAAGGTACCAAACAGGACAACCCAATCCAGAATACTCATGAGAAATGATTAGAGAGCCAGTAGAACAAGAGAATCAGGATACCCAATACGGCTATCAGTGCAAAATACCATCTATTCCAGTTGATTTTATCTTCCACTTCCCTGTTCGATTAGGTTTACAAATATCTTTACTGCTCCAGGCACCCCTGCCGGCAATTGTCTAAACCAAGAAATTCCCGAATACGTATAGGTTCCTTTTCCATATTGGGTAAAAAGCAAACTTCCTTGGGATGGATCTTCGCCCGGATCCTGTAGGGTAAGTGGTGAACTGTAATTCTTATCCCAATCTGTCAAAAAATAGAGCCCTCTTTCCTGTACCCAACCTTTAAAATCAGAAATTTTGATTTGGTTTGGAGAACTGAATATTGGATGGGTAAAATCTGCTTTTACGGGAGAATCTTCCACGGCGACTCGATCTCGAGAGATGGAAAATGGATAGGGTCCCAAGTCTTTGGTCAACAATGGCGAGTTTGTATTGTATTGAACAATCAAATTCCCACCCTGTTTCACATATTCCATCAAAAGTGAATGATTGTCCGCAAGGGCTTGATTGACATTAAATGCCCTGATCCCAACGATTATCGTTGCAAATTCAGATAACTTACTCTGATTGAAATCACCATTTTCTATTAAGGAAACCTGGTAACCAAGATTTTTCAAAACCCCCGGCACATCATCCCCAGCGCCATTGATATAACCAATTTTCTGACCGGAAATTTTTAAATCCATTTTAACCAAGCCTACTGTAGATGTAGTGAAATAGGTCAAGTTTGGAATGTGCTTATACAGAATGCGTTTCATGTTTTGATTAAAGGTCCTGCCATCTTCCGTGATGTAAGAAATCAAAACAGTTTTCTTTTCCATGTCAGATTTTTCAAAAACCAGATCATAGACTATCCTTTTCCTTAAATCATCTTTTTGCTCCCCAATAATTTTATAATCCCCTGCATTCAAACCTTTTAAACTTAGGTTTCCGGCTAAAATTTGGTTTCTGAATGAAACTTCTACTTTAAGGCTATGGTCAGCTCCCGGCACCAAAAAAACATCATTTTTATCCAAGCTCACATTTACCTCTGGTACAAGGGTGAATGGTTGTTTAATTTCTCCGTCTACTTGGTCATTGTATTTGTACATCAATGGCAGTTCAAGCAATATTTTTTGGCCTGAAATGGAGAGAGACAAATTCCCTTTTATACTGTAACCATTGATGGCAGGGCCGATTTTATGCTGGTCTCTAATATCAAAAAGGCTATTGTCCAATGGGTTTTCAAGCCAAAAGGGTTGCGAAACAGGATAATCTTTCGGAATGCTGATTTCCACGTTTTTGGTGATGGTTTGATTACTTTTTGCCTCTTGATTCAATTCCATATTCATCAAGGGACTTTCAAAAGCCAAAACCTGAATTGGAATTCTACTCGGATTATTGAAAACCAAATCACCGGTAATTTTTTCTCCTGGATAGGCGATTTCCTTCCGGACTGTAAATTCGGATTGGACACCCAAATTTCCTAAAATGATTTTGTCGATAAGCTCCTTTTTTTCTTGGAACCAAACCGCATCGGATTTTTCCTCTGCCATCATTTTTTTGATTTCAATCAGCCTTGGTAGGTTGTTTTCCGTGTTGGTAAAATCAAAATTGTCCATGGCTTTTTGAATCTCCGATTCGATTTGCTTTCCATTCCCTATTTGCTCCCATCTGTTTGGGATATTCTCAAAAGGATTTTTTTCAAATGCTTCTCCCTTGATCAATTCCACAAAATCATTTCCGGAGCCAATCTGGGCAGTAGAGCCAAACCCTTGGGACTTGTGCATGGTTCTGCTATCCGCTGCAATCTTGGAGTAAGTTGCGCCCAAAAGCGGGTTATATTCCCCTACCGAAAATTGGTGATAGACTTTCCCTTCTTCTGGCTCATATTGGCCACCCCAATTGTAGGCATTCCAAAAAATCCGCTTTGCCTGCCAAATCCCAGTATTTTTAAGTTGCTCGGGAAAAGCTTTTTTATCAGCTGCTTTTGAAAAAGCCTCCGTTGAAAGTATCGCAGAAGTGGTATGTTGACCGTGAGTGGTTCCTGGAATGGAATTGAATCGGTTGATGATGATATCAGGTTGGAAGCTTCGAATGATCCAAACCACATCGGAAAGGAGTTTTTCCTTGTCCCAATTATTGAGAGTTTCATCTGGGTCCTTGCTGTACCCAAAATCCAAAGCCCTTGAGAAAAATTGTCTTCCCCCATCTGTTTCTCTAGCCTTAAGCAATTCATGTGTCCTGATAAGGCCAAGTTCTATCCCCAATTCTTTCCCAATGAGATTTTGACCTCCATCCCCTCTTGTTAAGGATAAATAGGCGACTTCTGCGTGTTCTCCATTTGCCAGATAGGAAATCAATCTTGTGTTTTCATCATCTGGATGAGCCGCTACAAAGAGAATCCTCTTGGTTTCCTTTAACTTAAGAAGCTCGTGGTATAGCTTTGAAGAAGGCTGGTTTTGGGCAAAGTTGGGATGAACGATTAAAATGAAAAGGCAAATCAATATCCAATTGGATCTTGTCATATTTTTTTGGGCTTTAATCCGAAAATTTAGCTGAACCTTTCATTAAATAAAAACAGTTTTTTATCAAAGGCCCCAGCAGTATGTTAAAATTACTTAATTCCTGATTTTTGAAGTTAAAAAACCAAAAGTAGTTTACCGAAAGTCCTTTGGAAGCCTTTGGGTTTTTCCAAATCAGATAAATCTTAAGAAATAAACTGAAATAGGAAGAAGCGGACGGGAGTCCCTAGTTCCACTTCTAAACCTACACCGATCAAAATTTTGAAAAATCCATTTGAATTTTTCTGAAAAAAATGTTTAAAAATCGTTTTGATCCAAAGCCCAACCGATTTGTTGAAACTTTCTTGCTTTCAAATCCACCCAATTGTTTTTCAACAAGACATAAAAAGGAAAAAGGCAACCAGATGGCTGCCTTTTTCCTTTTTATTTAGAAAATGAATTTAGTGCTAAGGAAATTCGATTGTTGACCGTTGATGATTTCATTGAGCAGATACTTGTTTTGGTCAGTGAGTTTGGCTGCTACCAATGACCGAATGCTAAAGGAACGAAGTGCATCCGATACGGACAAAGTCCCCTCTGCGCTGTCTTTTCTTCCCGTGAAAGGGAAAACATCCGGGCCTCTTTGACACTGTGAGTTGACATTCACCCTGCTGACCTCATTGACCAAGGGATCTATCAATCTCGCCAATTCTTCAGGATCGTTACTGAAAAGACTTACTTGTTGTCCATGTGGGGAATCGATCAAATACTGGATAGGTTCTTCGATGTCTTTGAAGGACAAGACTGGCACAACGGGTCCAAATTGCTCTTCCCTATAAAGCTTCATATTTGCATCTACCGGAAACACAATTGCTGGAAAGAAAAAGGATTCATTGATTTGACCCGCATTTTCATTGATGATTTTGGCGCCGTGAAGGACCGCATCTTCCAAACACTCCCTAAGATAATCAGGCTTATCCGGCTCGGGAAGTGGGGTGATATTGACACCAGTTTCCCATGGCATTCCCAATTTCAATTTGCCTACTGCCTCAGAAAGTTTTTCCAAAAACTGCTCCGACAAACTTTCATGGACAAACACAATTTTGATTGCAGTGCATCTTTGACCGTTGAATGACAAAGCTCCGGCGATAGTCTCTTTTACGGCAAGGTCCAAATCGGCATTTGCCGTAATGATGGCTGCATTTTTTGCATCCAATCCCAGAATCGCCCTTAGACGGTTGATCTTTGGATGGAGTTTTTTGAGTTTATCGGCAACCTTGCTTGATCCGATCAGCGTCAACACATTGATTCTACCGGATTGCATCAGTGGCGGAATGATATCCGCGCCCCTGCCGTATATGGTATTGACAACACCTTTAGGAAAGCAGGTTGAAAATGCCTCCAACAAAGGGTAATGCAACAAAGAACCGTGTTTCGGCGGTTTGAAAAGTATGGTATTCCCCATGATCAATGCAGGAATCAAGGTGGTGAAGGTCTCATTCAAGGGGTAATTGAAAGGCCCCATACAAAGCACCACGCCGAGTGGCGATCGTCTGATTTGGGCTGCAATACCATCTACGATTTGGAATCCAGAGGATTGACGATCAAGATCCTTCAAGGCATCAACCGTGGCACTGATATATTCGACTGTTCTGTCAAATTCCTTAACGGATTCGGTGTACGCTTTTCCGATTTCCCACATAATGAGCTTGGTCACCAGATCTTTTTTGGCTAACATTTCGTGTACAAATTTCTCCACACACTTGATTCTGTCAGCGACACTCATGGTTGGCCATTCGCCTCTTCCATTGTCATAGGCAATTTCTGCTGCATTGAGTGCATCAAAGGCTTCCTTTTCGGTGCATACCGGATAGGATCCTATATACACTCTTTTTGGTCCATCCTCAGTCTCAATGCAAACCGGAGAATAGACATCATGTGATTTTCCATTCCAAGGAAGCATTTGCCCGTCACAGAGAAATTCTTTCTGATGGATTTCCTTTTTTAACTTAAAGTTTTCTGGAATTTCTGCCTCCCGAGGAAATTTCATGGAAGCTAATGTTTCTACTTTCATTTAAATTGGCGTTAATAGGTTTTCAAAGTATTTTATTTTACTTATTAAACGCCAAAATTATGATTAATTCTTACAAAAGCCATTTATTAAATGGATTCATGTTCCAAAATAAAGAAATAAAAAATGGGATTTCCTTAAAAGCAAAAAGCTACCCTTTTGGGGTAGCTTTTTTATCAAATCGACAAAACTTCAATTTTTATCTTTCTCTTTCCATCCAGTTTTCACCAAGAAGAGCGGTTAGTTTTTGGTTGTAATTTTCAGCGTCAGCTGTATTTTTCAATCTTGAATGAATCTGAAAAAGAATTTCCATTATGTCTGTGTTTTCAGGTTTCAATTCAGATGCCTTGGTGAAGTAAGGGATTGCTTCTTTGTACAAACCATCTGCTTCTTTTGCCATGGATTCAGATTTTTTCTCCCACTCATCATCAGAGAGGTTGTTTACATCGGCAAGGATTGCTCTTGCTCTATCCAAATATATGGCTCCTGTGTAATAATTTCCTTCATAAAATTCAGGATCAGCTTCCACAGATTTTCTATATTGAACCAAAGCTCCATCTATATCACCTGATTGCTCTTTCAAATAACCATATCTTAAAAGAATACCAGCATTATTCGGATCACTTTTCAGCGCTTCTTCAATCGAAGCCATTGCTTCATCCATCTTGTTCAATTGTAGCAACAATTGAATTTCGAATTCCGCCAAGGTTTTATCATCAGCATAATCTTTTCTTGCCTTATTGACAATTTCGTAAGCTGCTTCAGGATCCTGATCAACACCACTTGCAATTTGAATCAAGAAATAATAAGTGTTTAGCTTGTCATAACCATCAATTTCCAATAACCTATTGAAATACATTTTCGCTTCCTCTGTCTTACCCAAGTCATTGGCCAAGAAACCAGCATTAAAGTTTAATGTGGTATCTTTTGGATCGATGTCTGAGGCTAGAGCAAAGAATTGATAAGCCATCTCAAAATCATCTTCTTCATAGGTTGTGATCGCCTTGTTAAAAGCTGAACCTTTTAAAGCCATTAAGGAATATGGTTTTAGATTTTCAGGCATACCTGGAAGATCTTCTTTATAAATTTCCTTCCCAATTTTGCTGTTCGCATCATTGCCAACCATTTCCAAGGTTTTGGTAAATGTGCCAAAAGCTTGGCGTCCTTTTTCAACTGTTGAAGCAGCAAAGTCTTCATCCAAGTCAAACATTTTGGTTTGAATTTGTGCCTTCAGCAAATAAGTCGCAGGATCCTCCATTGTTTCAGGATCCGAAGTAGCGCCTTCAACCTCAGTAAGCGCTATCTCAAGGTCTCCTTTTTTGAAGTTTTTCTCCGCAGATTTTACAACTTTTTTTTGTGCAAAAGCCATGGTCGTAAAACCGACTAAAGCTAATGATAAGATCAACTTTTTCATTTGTTTTCGTTTGTTTTCTTAAGGGTTTGGTTCTTCAGTATTTGTATTTTCTGAGTCTTCATCTGGAATTGAATTGTCTGTTCCAAGATCTAGATCGTCAGTTGCCTCAATTTCAAGAACGATTGATTCTTCATTTTTGATTTTCTCAACAGAGGATATTTCATCGTTCTCTCCAAGTTTGATCAATCTCACTCCTTGTGTTGCACGTCCCATAATCCTCAATTCCGAAACTGGAGTCCTTATGGTAATGCCGGATTTGTTGATGATCATCAGATCGTCTGAATCCATCACTTGTTTGATTGCAACAAGACTTCCTGTTTTTTCAGTAACGTTCATGGCTTTGACACCTTTTCCTCCCCGGTTGGTAATTCTATATTCTCCGAGCGGCGATCTTTTGCCATAACCTTTTTCAGAAACGACCAAAAGGCTTGTTTCATGGCTATCAGCACATACCATGCCAATTACATAATCATTAACATCACTTAATTTTATTGCTTTTACGCCTGTCGCGGTACGACCCATTGGTCTTACTTTGGATTCATGAAAATGGATGGCACGACCAGATTTGGCGGCAATCAATATGTGTGAATCGCCGTTGGTCATCTCTACTTGGATCAGTTGATCATCCTCTCTGATATTGAGTGCAATAATGCCATTTGATCTAGGTCTTGAGTATTGCTCAAGCGTGGTTTTTTTGATAATCCCTTGTTTGGTGACCATCACCAAGAAATTATTATTGATATAATCCGCATCATTTAGATTCCCGACCTGTATGATAGAACGGATTTTATCGTTCGATTCAATTTGTATCAGGTTTTGGATTGGTCTTCCCCTAGATGCCTTGGCTCCTTCAGGAATAGCATAGGTTTTTAACCAGAATAATTTCCCAAGATCCGTGAAGATCAACAGATAATTGTGGGTAGATGCAGTAAAAAGATACTCAGTCCAATCATCAAGTTTGGTTGTAGCTCCTTTTGAACCAACGCCTCCCCTGCCCTGGGTTTTGTATTCTGTCAAGGCAGTTCTCTTCACATAACCTTCATGCGAAACGGTGATGACGACTTCCTCATTTGGAATCATGTCTTCATAATTAAAATCTTCTGCATTGTGCTCGATTTCCGTTCTACGGGCATCTGCATAACGCGTCCTGATTTCAGTCAATTCATCCTTGATGATCTGCATTCTTTTTTCTTCACTGGCGAGAATGGCGTTATACTCCTCGATCATGGACATGATCTCGTTGTATTCGTCCTGGATTTTATCCCTCTCCATTCCAGTCAATCGCTGCAACCTCATGTCGAGGATCGCACGAGCCTGAATTTCGCTCAATTTAAAACGCTCCATCAAGCCATTCCTGGCAGTTTCTGGATCTTTTGAACTTCTGATCAAGGAAATCACTTCATCCAAATGATCCAACGCGATAAGATATCCTTCAAGGATATGCGCCCTTTTTTGGGCTTCCCTGAGTTCGTATTCGGTTCTTCTGATGACTACCTCATGTCTGTGATTGACATAATGGAAGATCATGTCCTTCAGGTTGAGTGTGTATGGTCTTCCCTTTACCAGAGCGACGTTGTTGACACTGAAGGAGGTTTGAAGTTGTGTTTGCCTGTAAAGATTATTCAGGATTACACTTGGCATTGCATCTTTTTTCAATTCGTAAACGATGCGCATTCCCGTCCTATCGGATTCATCCCGAATCGCGGATATTCCGTCAATTTTCTTTTCAGTGATAAGTTGGGCGGTCTTCTCGATCATATTGGCCTTATTGACCAAATAAGGAATTTCGGTGATGATAATCATCTCCCTGCCATTCTCTTTCACTTCGATATTGGACTTTCCTCTTATGATCACACGGCCTCGGCCGGTTTCGAAAGCAGCCTTGACCCCATTGTAACCATAGATGGTACCGCCTGTTGGGAAATCAGGAGCAATTATAAATTGCATCAGTTCTTCTACAGTGATATCTCTGTTGTCAATGAAGGCATGAATCCCGTCCACGATCTCTCCTAGATTATGGGGAGCCATGTTTGTCGCCATTCCCACAGCAATACCAGAGGCACCGTTAAGCAACAAGGCTGGGATTTTTGCAGGTAAGACTATGGGCTCCTTGAGGGAGTCATCAAAGTTCAACTGAAAATCAACAGTTTCTTTGTTGATATCAATCAACAATTCCTCTGCTATTCTTTTAAGTCTTGCTTCGGTATAACGCATCGCAGCTGGATTATCTCCATCCACAGATCCAAAGTTACCTTGTCCGTCAACCAATGGGTATCTCAGGGACCAGGGTTGGGCCATTCTAACCATCGTCTCATAGACGGCAGAATCACCATGGGGATGGTACTTACCCAAGACTTCACCGACGATTCTGGCAGATTTCTTGTGGGATTTGTTGTGCAGTACCCCCAGTTCTTGCATTCCAAAAAGGATTCTTCTGTGAACTGGTTTTAGTCCATCTCGGACATCTGGAAGTGCTCTGGAAACAATAACCGACATCGAATAATCGATGTAGGCGCCACGCATTTCGTCCTCAATGTTAATCGGTATGATATTCTCGTTTTCTCCTTGAGCCATAATTGTAATTTCTCAATCAAGCTTGCAAGATAGTAAAAAGATAACGGTTTTAAAATTTAATAAACTTGACAAAACACGATATTTGGGCTTGGTTTAGTACCATTGGCCGACTTTCCTGTTTTGGAAATTGAAGATGGAACTCCCTCTATGTTCAACACCATTGTGTAAGTGCTTCATTACCACGCCGCAGCCTTGGATTCTACATCTTTTGGTCCCGGGAAGCCTAAGTGCAAATCCGATTTGAGCTCCAAACAGCGTTTGTTTAATGTTTTGAAAATCTGTGATTTCAGAAGATTGATAGATAAAACTCCTGACTTCCGCCCCTGTTTTGATAAAAAGCTTGGTGTATTCCGACAAATCCCTTTCCATTCTTAGAGCGATTCCATAATAAGGATCTTGACTTACCAATAAATTGGAGTCGTAGGATTTCCTTATTTTCATTGTTCCATACTCTCCTTCCAAAATAAACCTCCAAGGATATTGTTGCCTGATTCTTTGATTTTTTTCGGATTGCATATAGATATTTTGCGATCCATATTTTCGGTATTTCCAAGAAAGAAACTTTGCCCTTTTCTTCGCATCATACAACACAATCCCTACCGTTCCATAGAATTTGTCAAAGGTATATTTACCGCTTTCAAAACTGAGTTCTTGGTCTTCACCTCTCATGCTGGACATGTTCCCAAATTCTCTTCCATATCCGCCCCCAATAGTAAGTAGGCTAAATAAATTGATCCGAACACCCAAATTGACTGGATAAGCATAGTTGTTCCCCTTCAAACTCAAAGTATCTTCTAGACTGAGTTCCCGAGGGTTTTCAAAATTTTGAAATTGTGCAATGGGATATCGAGAAGGCATTTGGGAAGAAAAGTCTGTTTCATTCAAATGGTAATTTCCCCCGGCAGAAAACTCAAAACTGAAGTTGCTCACTGCATTTCGAAAAGCATTTCCCACAGCACTTTCACTTTTTTGGGATTTGGATTTGGTGGAGAGACCGAAAATATCTTCCTGTGCAATTGCAGCATGAAAAGTAAAGAAGACAAGCAGTAAGATTGGAATAAGTTTTTTCATATTGTCATTAACGAATTCAAATTTAAAAAATATACAGCATTAAAAATAAAAAGACCTCCAACTAGGAGGCCTTTTTATCATTAAGAAACAAAAACAATTTTTTATTCTGTCACATCACCATCGCCAGACTTCCTTTTTTCTTTCAAGTCAGCAATAAGTGTATCGATTTTCTCTTTTACTGAAGGATCCGCATCCATGGCTTTTTTCACTTTATTGTACGTGGCAGCACCAAGTAGTTCAGCATCCATAATGATTTCGGTTTTATACTTCACTACCTCTTTTCCCAAGGAATCAACAAAGTCCTGGATTTTCTGAAAGGCTGCAGTTTCTTCTTCTGTAATATTGATAGCTGCTAACTTTTCTGCGTCACCCCAGGCCCCTTTGATTTCGTTGTATCTTGCGGCACCACCAAGGGCTTCATCCGTTTTGATCATTTCCACCAAATTGTCCTGTTTTTCCTGAAGAAAAGCCGCTGTGGACTCTTCCATCACTGCGTATTTCATCAACTCTTCTTCCGTTATCTCCTCTTTTGCAGCATCTCCTACCTCTTGGGCACTCAATTGAATACCAAATAACCCTAACATCAAGAAAGTTGAAAACAATATTTTCTTTACCATTGTAATAATATTTTAAATGAACATTCAATAACAATTAATTCCCAATAAAAAGGTTTAAAGCCGATTTCCCAAGAAACACCCCTAAAAATTGGTCTTAAAAATTGTTAAATGGCAAATGCTCCTTATCAAAGGAAAAACCAAAAAGGCCTAATTTTTTAAGGATTTAAGCCTTTTGATGGTTTCAATTGGGTCATTGGAAGAAAAAACAAAATTTCCCGCAACCAATACGTCCGCTCCCGCTGCGATTAACAATGGGGCATTGTTTTCATTCACACCCCCATCAATTTCTATCATGGTAGAAGTTCCTTTTCGTTCGATAAGCGCTTTAAGTTGCCGCACCTTGGAATAGGTGTTCTCGATAAACTTCTGACCCCCAAAACCGGGATTCACCGACATTAGGCATACCAAATCAATGTCTTGAATGACATCCTCAAGTAAGGAAACCGATGTATGTGGGTTTAGGGCTACCCCTGTTTTGCATCCTAAATTTCTGATGGCCTGAAGTGTTCTGTGAAGATGATCACAAGCTTCATAATGTACAGAAATAATTTCAGCCCCTGCTTTATGGAAGGCTTCCAGGTACTGGTCGGGATTCACAATCATCAGATGGACATCCAATGGCTTCTTTGCGTGCCGATTTACCGCTTCAGTCACTGGGATTCCGAAGGAAATATTCGGTACAAAAACACCATCCATAATGTCCACATGGATATAATCTGCCTCTGAGGCATTGAGCATCTCTATTTCTGATTGGAGATTTGCGAAATCGGAAGCTAAAATGGAAGGCGCTATTTTTACGGACATGGGATTAAATTTTTTGGTTTTTTTTGCAAAGGAATAAAAAAACAACAAAATCCTTTACCTTTTGATCAACTTTGTGTTTTTTAAATCTCTTCCCGATTGCATTTCCACAACATAAATGCCTGAAATCAATCCTGGTAAATTGACCTGAAAGGCTTCCCGGTTACTCAACCTCTGAACTTGACGCTTATATATGTTTCTTCCACTCAGATCATACAAAGCAAACTCTCCGACCAATTGATCACCAAATAGAATCGACAGATCATGTCCTTCTAAAGGATTTGGGTAAACTTTCCATTCCAATTCCTTTTCCACGTTGACGATCTCTAAGATTTCCCCATAGTACGATTTGGTGAAATTGGGAATTCCATAACCAACAAAATTATCGGGTTGATCAGACATGGTGGCACCCTTGATAAGATTATCGATCAATTCGTCCTTGGACCACTCAGGACGGGCTCCCCATAAACCTGCCGCCAAAGCTGCTATCTGTGGCGCGGAAAAAGAAGTCCCATTGGACCTACTTAAAGATCCATCCGGTCTTAATAAATAAACCCCAACACCATATGTGGAAAGTTCCGGTTTTATCCTTCCGTCTGCGGTTGGACCCTGTGAGCTAAAACCTGCCATTTGAAGATTATCTTGTACCGCTCCTATGGACAAAACCCCTTTGGCGTCTGCCGGAGCAGTAAGAGATGACATCCCTTTTGAGCCATAATTTCCTGCACTCGTAATTACCAGAATTCCTTTGTTGGCAGCGATCGTAGCCCCTTTTGTGATGATGGCGGTTTCACCATCCAGACTGTCTGCGGTGTAGTCCATTGTTTTGTCATCGAAATCTAGGTAACCCAATGAACTATTGATGATATCCACTCCAAGACTGTCAGCGTATTCTGCGGCTTTGACCCAGTTGTATTCTTCTATTCGGTATTCAGTAGAAACTTCTTCCGTAATACAAAGAATATAATTTGCCTCTGGGGCTCCGGCAAGTAACAATTGGGGATCGTCCGAAGCAATCAAAGAAAGTACATTGGTTCCATGCTGGTTTTTGGTGAATACATTGTCATTCCAAGTATGCACAAAATCCTTTGAGCCTATGATTTGATTGTTGGTGAAAAGATGGCTTAATGCAGGGATATTGTCCACCCCTGGGAATCCTGCATCGAAAACGGCCACAGTGATACCTTTTCCCTTGAAGCCCATTTCATGCATGTTTTGAATACCCAAAAGTTCATTTTGAAAATCAAAAGGGGTATTCACTTTTTTTGACCTGAATTTCAAACTCAGCTTTAATCCCGTTCTATCATTTGATCGATTGTCCATTCTCCCGCTTGGATTAAAACCGGGTGCCGCAAGTACAACTTTATCGACAAACGGTAGCGATTGAATATTTCCCACTTCAATTTCATTGGCCACAACGATGGCCGCATTCATCCATTGACTTTTAAAGAGGATTTCCTGGGTGAATGGCTTTATTCCATCAATATATTTTTGGGAAACGGGAAGGTCTAGGCTATCAATGGGAATGTTTTGATTTGTCCTTCTGTCTATCGCGCCAGCTGTGAGGTATTCAAAGGGATTGGAGAGGGTGAAACTCTCCTGTGGTTTGAATTTGAAATGTACTGCATACCGGTTCTGTCCAAAAGCTGTTTGAGACAATAAGATCAACACGAAAAAGAATAAGACAACTTTAATTTTTCCCATATTCAATAATTTTTAAATGTGTAAAACGGCCGGATTCAATAATTTGTTGGCCAAGGCAGTCGTTTCTTGAACAATAAGTGAAAACCTCATCGTATTGTTCTATCATGCCAATTCCTTTTGAAAAGACCTCATAGCGGTTGTCTATATAGGTGATTTTATCGTCTCCCTCTTCTTTCAAAACCCTAACAGAGTTTGAAAAACCCTGACCTTCAAGTTCGTACTTCCCCAATAGATTAATCGTAAACAAGTCTTCTTGCTGAGTACCGTAAATATTGGCATCCCAGCTCAATCCAATTTTTGGAGGAAAAACCAAATTGACTGTTCTCTTGTTTTCCATTGTTCTTACAAGCGCATTGTTTCGAATTTCTAGAGCAAAGTTGCCTTGAAGGTTCCAAAAAATTCCATCACTTGATTTTTCGCGGGTGAGCACAAAGACCTCTTTATTCTCTGCATTCTGATACCTGTAATCAATTCGATCCCGATAAAAAAAATTTTCTGTTTCTGTATCGTCTTGTCCAAAAACACGGGTTTCCAGCACCTTGTATTTCCAATATGAACCTACTACAAGAGGTTGATAATCCAATCCAAAATCAGTTTGGGGTTGTTCATTTTCAGAACAGGCAGTAAAAGCCATGGATACAATTATTATACCTATTAGTAAGGGATTTCGCATAAGCAAAGCTATCAGTCGCTAAAAATACGTTTTTCGACCGAAAACTTTTACCTTAGCGCCTGCAATAATAAGAATATCCAACAATGTCTTTAAAAACTTTCGTCAAAATCAGTTCGGTCAATAACCTCAGCGATGCCAGATACTGCGCCGGGATGTATGTTAACCTTTTGGGATTCAGTCTTGAAAACACAAGTGATAATTTCGTTTCTCCCGAAAAATACAAGGAAATTACAGACTGGCTTTCAGGATTGGAATATGTGGCCGAATTCCATTCTTCCCATCCCGAAAGCATGCTCGCCCAAATACAGCACTATCCTGGGATTCGATACATAGAATTTACTGAAGAAATTCACTTGGGAATGTTGGCGAATACTGAATACGGGCTTATTTTGAGAAAACAAGTCAATCACTTGGAGGAATTGGAGGAGTTGATTTCCAAAGCGGCAACCTACAAGGAACATGATATCACACTCCTCTTGGTATCGGATTCTCTTCAACTGGATCCAAACATGCTTTCCAAAGTCAAATCCTTGGCCCAAGAATGTCAGGTCTTGTTGGGATTTGGGCTGGAGGCTTCCTCCGTTGAGAAAACAGTTGAATTGACAGGCGTAAAAGGAATTGCCCTTCAGGGTGGAGTCGAGATCAAACCCGGTCTCAAGGATTTTGATGAACTTGCAGATATTTTGGAAGTCCTTGAAGAAGAAGACTAATCCCAATTGACGTTTTCCCAAAGTGACCTCATAAATCATTTTCAAATTGAGCTGACATTGCCCAAATCAAAACCTCTCGAACCCCAATGAACAAAGAATCAATATCGCAGGAATTCAAAAAAATCCAAGATCATATTTGTATGGAATTGGAAATGGCAGATGGAAAGGCTGTTTTTAAAGAAGACATTTGGACAAGGGCTGAGGGCGGCGGTGGAAGAACACGGATCTTGCAAAATGGTAATGTGATCGAGAAAGGTGGTGTTGCCTTTTCTGCGGTTCAGGGGCCTACTCCAGAAAAGATCCTAAAAAAACTAGGCTTGGAAAAATCCGATTTTTTTGCAACCGGAGTATCTATCGTGATCCATCCAGAAAGCCCGATGGTCCCCATCATCCATATGAATATTCGGTATTTTGAAATGGATAACGGCGTGAAATGGTTTGGAGGCGGAATTGACCTGACCCCGCATTATGTTGACTTGACAGATGCAAAATACTTCCACGACCAAGTAAAGGAAACCTGCGATCGTTTCAGTCCTGGATACTATCCGAAATTCAAAAATTGGGCAGACGATTACTTTTTCATCAAACACCGAAACGAAACCCGTGGCATTGGTGGGATTTTCTTTGACAGATTAGTAGATGACGATCCCGATTCAATGCAATCCATCTTTGAATTCGTGAAATCGATTGGCTACCTTTTCCCAAAGGTTTACACCCACTTCATGAACAAAAACAAAAATCTTCCTTTTGGACCTGAAGAGAAAAAATGGCAAGCCTTGCGCAGGGGAAGATATGTTGAATTCAATTTGGTTTGGGATGCCGGCACCAAATTCGGCTTAGACACAAATGGCAGGACCGAAAGTATCTTGATGAGCATGCCTCCTCAGGCAAATTGGGAATACATGCACGAAATCCTCCCTGGATCCAAAGAGGCATTGACACAGGAGTATCTTAAGAAAGGAATTGACTGGGTGGGAATGGATAGACTTTAATCAATATGCGCGCAACCCTTCAGGCTTGGGATGAAAGTTTATTTCTGTTCTTGAACAGTTTGCATTCGGACTTTTGGGATCCATTTATTTTTCAAGCCACACAAACAATTACTTGGATTCCTTTTTATGCTTTTTTGGCATTCCTGATTGTAAGGAAATTCAAAGTGGAAAGCCTATGGATTTTTGCAGCAATAGGATTGTCGATTCTTTTTGCGGATCAGTTCACATCTGCATTCATGAAACCCTTTTTTGAAAGACTCAGGCCCTGCCATGATCCTCGTTGGGAAGGAATTGTCCATAATTTCGGGAAATGTGGGGGACTATATGGCTTTGCTTCCTCCCACGCTTCCAACAGCTTCGCAATTGCCATGCTGATAAATCTTGCCCTTAAGGGCAAATACAAATTCCTTCCCTGGCTTTTCCTCTGGGCTACGCTGTTTTCGTATACCAGAATTTATTTAGGCGTCCATTATCCTGCCGATGTATTTATCGGCGCTTTGGTTGGAATAATTTCCGCTTGTCTGGCATTCTGGATTGTAATTGGATTTCGTTTGGTTTTAATCCAATGGCTTCATTCAAAAGCTCAAAAATCAAAAAATCATTCCGAATAACCCCTTATAATTCGATTGATGTATTTCCCAATGATGTCAAATTCAAGATTTACCTCATCACCCACTTTCAGGTCATGGAAGTTTGTATATTCATAGGTATAGGGAATAATGGCAACTGAAAACCTGCCTTTTTTCGAATTGAAACAGGTGAGGCTGGTTCCGTTGACAGTAATGGAACCCTTTTCAACAGTGAGGTTTCCCAAAGAAGAATCGAAGGAAAAATCAAATAGCCAAGAACCATCCTTTTCCTCTATCCGCTCCACATGCCCGATTTGATCTACATGTCCTTGGACAATGTGACCATCAAATCTTCCATTGGCCGGCATGCATCGTTCCAAATTGATGTGCTTTCCGACGCTCCAGGATTTCAGATTGGTTTTTTGCAGGGTTTCATCAATGGCGGTTACCTTGTAAGAATCGTTTTCTATGGCCACCACTGTAAGACAAGTTCCATTGTGTGCCACCGATTGGTCTATTTTCAATTCATGGGCAATCGGTGCGCTGATTTCAAAATGAACATTGGTTCCTTCTTTTTCTATGCCTTTGACGACTCCTAAGGTCTCTATAATCCCTGTAAACATTTTTCTTCGGTATTTAACTTTCAATTATTCAGACAATAAGCTTTATTGGCGAAATGAAGTTCAAATTAAGCCATTTTATCACTTAACTTTGCCCTTCACTTAAAGTTTTCAATTAAAATATTATTTGCTTTCATGTTACAATTAGAGGATACTTATCGGCACAAGGGCCAGCGCAAAGCATTGGTAAAACTCCTAAAACAGAAAGGTATTCAGGATGATGCCATTTTAAATGCCATCAACACACTCCCACGTCATTTTTTCTTTGATTCAGCACTGGATTCACATGCGTATGAAGACAAGGCCTTTCCGATAGGAGAAGGACAGACGATCTCCCAACCCTACACCGTTGCATTTCAAACCGAGCTATTGCAGCTCAAACCAGGGGACAAGGTCTTGGAAATCGGGACGGGGTCTGGTTACCAAGGAGCAATTTTACACATTTTGGGAGCAGATGTCCATTCGATTGAATATCAAAAAAAATTATTTACCCACACTAAAAAATTCTTGACAAAATTGGGTATTCACCTTCATTTTTATTTTGGAGATGGCTCAAAAGGGATCGTAGAGCAAGCGCCTTTCGATAAGATTTTGGTGACGGCAGGTGCACCAGTGGTCCCCAATTCCCTTTTGAAACAACTTAAAATCGGCGGGGTTTTGGTTATTCCCGTTGGTGATCGGGTCACCCAGAAAATGCTCCGGCTCACAAAGAAATCAGCTACCAAAATCGTAAAAGAGGAGTTCGATAATTTTGCATTTGTTCCGCTACTTGGAGAGGAAGGCTGGAAATAACGGAATATAATTTTGATTTTAGACTGAATTTTCCTTCCTAAAAAATATTAATTCTGTATTTTTACAAAAAAACATCAATTATATGCCAAAAAAGAAACTTGTAAAAGAATCGGAAGTTATCATGACCGAGATGGTTCTTCCGAATGACACCAATACGTTGAACAACTTAATGGGTGGAAAACTCATGCATTGGATGGATGTGGTATCCGCAATATCTGCACAGCGGCATTGCAACCGGATCGTCGTGACTGCATCAGCGGACAATATTTCTTTTCAACATCCCATCGCTTTGGGAAATGTAGTTACCCTTAAGGCCCATGTAACCAGGGCATTTAATTCCTCCATGGAGGTTTTCATTGAAGTCTGGGCAGAAGACATTCCAGCCAACAAAAAAATCAAGACCCACCGTGCATTTTTCACTTTTGTGGCCGTGGATCAAAACGGAAAACCTATCGAAATCCCTGAGGTGGAACCACAAACTCCGGAAGAAATCGAGTTATATGAAGGCGCTTTAAGAAGAAGACAGCTCAGACTGGTCCTGGCCAAAAGAATGGATCCCAAAGATGCAGTAGAGCTAAAGTCAATCTTTGGATTTGAGGAAGAAAAAAACAACAAATAATTTTATACTGAATCCCCAAAATCCCGTTTCCTAAGACTGGATTCAGGAATGCATTCAATATTTATAAATTCAAAATTCATTTCAAATGCATTTTGTTCCATCATTTCAGAACCTTATCAAAAGTAAATTTAAGGTGGAAAGTTTCAACTTGGATTGCTTTAAAAATTTGCCCAATTTAGGCCTATGGAAGAGTTGAGTTTATTTGAATTGGGCTTGTTTTTGGACAATGAAATTGTTGTTTTGAAAGAAGAAGGAACGTTCTCAAAATCCAAAGGTCACCCCGCTTCCGACTCCTCATTAAAAGGAACAAATGTGGCTCATGCATCTCAACCGGAAGAGGTGGAAATAGAAATGGAAATGGAACTTGTCCATGAGGGTAATTTCGAAAAAGGGATCTTAATCGTCTACCAAGGAGACCACTTGGAGAGCACACATCGAGAATTTTTGTTTAAAATCCTTCAAGCTGTCAATTGTTCTTTGAAAGATATTGCTTTGAGTTCTTCCGAAATGGTGGAAGAAACCAAATTATCTTCCATTCAACAAATGAATCCAAACAAGATTCTGATATTTGGGAAGCTGAGGCATGACTTGATGAAAATCATGCAGCACAAATATGAAATCCTGAATGAAGATGGCGTTGAATATTTCTTCGCAGACGACTTAAGGGAGATTTCTGAAAATGTTGAACTGAAAAGATCGCTCTGGAATAAACTCCAAATCCTATTCGGAATAAAAAAATAAGGTAAATATTCAAATTCAAAATACGCTTCCGAAATTGATTTCTGAAGTCTAAAAACAACTTTTAATGATTCAAAAAGAAGAAAAAATAAAATGGTTGAAGCGGTTCAGAACCATTAGTTTTATAGAGGGAATATCCTTTTTGGTACTTTTATTCATCGCCATGCCACTAAAATACACGATGGATTTACCCATGGCGGTGACAGTGGTTGGCTGGATTCATGGAGCCCTATTTATGGTTTACATCTATGTGATTTTTCCAACCGCCTATAAATTGAAATGGAATTTCAGCAAAACCTTTTTAGGTTTGATTTGCTCCATTTTACCATTCGGCCCTTTTATTTTTGACAGAAACCTCAAAAAGGAAGAGAAACAAATGGCGGAACTCTAAGCAATCATCCATGGCCCTGATCAGTAAAAAGAAAATCATTTATCCCATCAGTTCAGGATTGAGAAAATACCTGAACAAATATGATCGGGAATCGGATTTCCCCATTCACTACAGTGATTTGATCAGGTACAATGGTTCCATTCCCCTTTATGACTTCAAAGGCAATGACACGCTATGGGAAACTGTATTGTTCAATGAATATGATCGGGAAGAAATCCATTACAGCGTCAAAAAAATATATGCCCTTCTGAAAGCAGAAGGAGATTTGTCGGTGATGAAGCATCTTTATGTGGACAGAATTGACCTTTGTGTTTATGGAAATACCCAGCCTTTTCGTGTTCGGATCGTCAATCGGATCAATGATAACTTTGATTATTTTTATGTCAAAAATGCGGACGCTTCAAGGGTCTATGGTCTGGAATTGGAGCACCTGCTTTCCCCAAACCGAATCAGCTACCTGGTCCATCAAAACACGCTGATAGAGGAGCATATTGCTGGAATTCCAGGTGAACAGTTTATGCGGCAACAAATCAATGATCCAATGCTCAATCCCATTCGGCTTGCAAAGGAATTCGTGAAGTTCAATGAGCGGTGTTTTGTCAGACTTTTGGGGGATATGCATTCCTCAAATTTTGTGGTGGATGTGACTCCGGATTTTGAGGAAACCCATTATAGAATCAGGGCGATCGATTTTGACCAACAATCTTATGAAGGCAAAAAATCCATTTATCTTCCGCAATATTTCAAGCAAAACAATGCTTTGATCCAAATGGGAATCACACATATCACTCCGGAGTCAATGGTCCAATACCAAAGAGAGGAACGTGCCTTGATCGCGACCAGACTTAAATCTTCGCACAGGGAAATTGAAGATTTACTCAGAAGCATGGAGCATGATACGATCTCCACAAAAGAAAACATTGCATTGCTGAAAAAGGAACTTGCCTACCATTATAAAAACGAAAAATTTCTTTCCTGCAAAAACATGGGAGCCATCCTTAGGGAGAGTTTAGAGCAGGTGATCAAAAGATAGCCTACAATTTTTAGAATGGGTTTTCAATAACAATTGATTTTAACCCAAAAAAACCGACTTTCGTCGGTTTTTTTGGGTTAAAATGGTTTTGATTACTCAATAGTATCGAACATCACATTCCGGATTTGCTTTCTTAAAGCTGGCCACTGCCCTACTGTTCAATCTGGTATTGAAGCAAGCCAGTTTTTTCAAGTTAGACAATCCCTGAACTGGTCTAAGAGACCTTACATTGGTACTGGCTACATCGAGATCTTTCAATGCATTCAAGGTTTCCAATCCTCTCAAAACCTTGATATTGGTTCCGGATAGATTGAGCACCTCAATTTTAGTCAAACCTCCCAAAGGCCTAAGATCCTCAATGCCTGTATTGGAAAGATTCAGCGAAACGAGCTCCTTCAAATTTGAAAATACAGACAAATCACCAATCGGAGCTTGTGAGATTTTCAATTCTTCCAAAAGAACCAATTCATTGATTGCCGACACATCCATAAGTGGGACATCGAATACAGACAGTTTCCTCAGGTTTACAAAAACCAAAAGCGGTTGCAAATTGGATATGGATATTTTTTCGATTTTCAATTCAGGACTTGCTGCTAGCTTATGTAGCATTTCGGTGTTTGGATCACTCTCCATATCGAATTGATCCATAAATATCTTTTTCCAATTATTGTCCAGCATTCCCCACCAGCTTTCAAGCGCTGCTGTCCTATAAATGATATTGATTTCCGGATTGGTGTGAAGAAAATCAGGGATTTCAGTGGCATTCATTTCGGAAGAATCAACATTGAGATACGCTAATGCTTTCAGATCCCGGAGCATTTCAATTCCTGAGATAGGACTTCTCTCAAAATTCAAATGCGTGATTCCTTGAAGATTTACCAAAGGTTGTAGCGATTTGACTTGTGTATTCACTCCGGAAATTGAGGTCAAGGTGTTCATCTCCGTAAGGGGAATAAGATCCTGAACCCCAGTGTTATCGAAGGAAATATGGTTGATTTTCTTAAACTTCAAAAGCGGACCCAATGCATTGATTTGGCTGTTGGAAAGATCAAGGGAATCGACGCTTACCAAGCTGGAAAGATCCTCGATATTTGGGTTGAAAGGATCAAGCGAGGGATTTTTGGTAATCAAAACCTCTTTCCATGTTTCGGGTAATTCGGTCCACCATGTTTGAAGATTTTCTACATGGTGAATCAACAAAACCCTACGGTTTTTTCTGGAAAATTCGTTTGCATTGTCCTCCGATATTTCAGTTCTATCTGCATAGACACGTTGGAGCATTGATTTACCATTCAAAGGCGAAAGATTCTCTACCGTAGTTTGGTTTAAAGAAACAACCTTGAGACTGTTCAATGTAGCCAAGGGTGAAAGATCAGAGATATTGGTTTCATTCAAATTGATTTCCTCCAAAGCCTCAAGCTTGCCAAGCAAATCAAAATTGATAAGAAAATTCTTACTGATGTCCAAGCGCAGCAAGCCTTTCAATTCCTGAATGTTTTCAAGGTTATTGAATCCACTTTCACTCAAGTTAATAGACTTCAATGCCGAGAAAGAATTCAAAACTTCAAAACTCATCACCGGTGTTTTCACTGCTTTCAGTGTATGCAATTGCTTGAGATTGCCCAGCTCACTGAGATCTTGAATATTTGTTCCTGAAATATCCAAGTATGTCAATCTATCGGAATATTTGATAAATTGAATATCCTGCGTTGGCGTATTGGCGATGTTCAAATAAGTCAGAAATGTCACATTGCTGATAGGGTTCAGTTCTACTATTTGCGTATTGCTGATATCCATATATTTCAAATCCCGCAAAACTTCAATGGGTTCCAGGTTTTGAATGATTTGGTTTCCCGAGATATTGATGGAATCCAAAGTGCTGATTTTATAGAGTTGATCAGCAGTTAAAGTATCATTTGTGAAGCCGAATTTCCCTCTAAAATACGATGCCCATTCCAAGGAAATTGAACTCCACCATTCCGCCAATTCTTCGTCTCTGCTCAATTTGGTCGTATAAATACTGGCAATTTTCAACTCATTGGTTTTTTTATCCATGTTGATTTCCACGAATCGGGGCTTGGTATTGGATATTTTCTCCTTATTCAAACCTGTAGCCGTAATCGTTCTGTCCATGGATACAACAAAGGACAATTCTCCATTATCCCTCAGGAAGGGTTTAACTTCCCTCACCTTGAATTTAAACCCCGCTTCTTTGAAGAAAAATTCAATATCTTTCAGATAAGCGGTAACATCCTTGTTGGTGATTACTTTTCTATCCAGCAACAGGTCATCTTCCACTTGGACCTTATCATCTCGGAAAATCTTTTTATAGCTTTCCCTGATGATTACATCTTTGTCTCTTGCGGAAGTTTCCTTACTGCCCAGGGTATTTAGAAAATACTCCAAAAACCGGATTTGATCATCAACTTTTTGGGAAAGTTCTTTGATCTCCTGTTTGGAATAATCGCCAATATTTTGAGAATATCCTTCAGAGGAAATACCCAACATCACGAAAAAAAGAAAGAAGTATTTATTTCTGGTCATAGATATATTTCAAAATTGCGTTTTTGTCACCAGGCTTTAGTCTCACCAAGTTACTGATCAACCAGCCTGTATTGTTGCCAGGTCTGTTGAATTGATTAAGCTCAAAATACCAATTGTTGATTTGGAAGAAATGGAATTTGACATTTTTAATCGTTTCAAACTTGAGGGAACCTTTCTTCATTTCGTAAAGAAAAATCGTCAGGTAATCCGGTTCATACTCTTTTGCTGTATAGGCTTCAGGCGTATTGGAATCCTGAAAAGCTCTTCTTAAATTCATAAAGCCCAGTTCGTGGCTCAAAGGATGTAAAAATCCTTTGTCATTGCCTTCGGGTTTATTGAAAATATCTTTAAATGGTGCAAAATTTACCTTATCAATCACCCATTCATAACCCAGTCCTTCGGGTTGGAGTTTTAGGAAAAGAGTGACGTTTTCTTGTTTGCCTTTATAATTGAAAATGGCATTTACCTCAGAAAACCATCCTTCTTTGTGGAAATTTAAATACTGAGGTAATCCTTGGGCAAGTACTTCTTTTGCAAACTCAGATTTGAGATCATTAGAAACTGAGGAAGTTTGATTGTCGAACAATATGCTTAGAAATTGACTTCTCAATTGTCTATCTCTAAATAGAGGATCGCCTTCATAAAAGCGCTTGGAGCCATCAACACTTTCCTCTGCATTGAACCTTCTAAAAAATTGATTGACTTGTTTGGTGGAAGCGGCGAATCTTCCGTCATCCTTAGGTTGGCCGGGGCTGTATAAACCTTGCCCCGGTACCAACTGTAAAGATGTGATAATAGTTAATAGTACTAAAATTATTTTTCTCATGCTGCGGTTTCAGTCACACGGATATCGCCAAGCATCACATCCCAGAATTCGATGGTTCTACCTGCAATTTGTGTTTGCTTCTTCTCTACATAAATGGTGATATCTTTTTTAGTCGTATCTTTGTAGTTTAAGCCACTTTCAAGGGATGTCCCTTCAAATCTTTGGTAAACTGTTACTACACCTACGTATCTGCCATCAGGCTGTCTTTCCAAATCACTGATATAGTGAATGTCATACCAGCTGATGTTCACGCGGTCATAGTTCAAAGCCATCAATCTTTCGAAATATCTTCTCACTTTGTAATAAGCGATTTCAGTTCTGTTAATTGAGGAAACACCCATCTCAGCGTCTGGTGCAAATAGCTCTTCAGCCCTGTCCATTACACGGTTTGCTTCAGAAAATTGCGTCTCTTTGCTTCCGATGATGCTGATGTATTTGCTCAAATCTTTTACCTTTTCCAAAGCCAAAGAGTCAATTGCCTGCTTTCTGGCTGGGCTGATGTTATCGGATTGTGCTATTGATAGCGTGGCAGTTGCCAAAAACACAATCAGGAAAAGAGGAATATATTTTGTCATGATCTCTATTTTTATCTTATTGAGTGATTATTTACGACGAAGTTCAAGTTCTGAAACCCTTCCGTTACCATCAAGTCTGATATCACTGATGAAATTAAGGTTCTTTTTGGTGTCCTTCAGATAATTCAAATATTTCGCAATAGTGGTCGGTTCATCATAATCCTTGATTCCGCTTTCTTCGTGAATAACAATAAGAATAGGAGTTTCCTGATTTGAGAACATGCTTAATGCTTCCTGAATAGAGCTGTTTGCCATTTGTACATTACTGGAATTGGCAATGCTATTGAAATAATTTTCAAGTTTACTTACAGCCAACTCTTCAGCTGTGGCCACTGGGGCAACGGGTCTGGCAGGTTCAACTCTTTCTACTGGAGCAGGCTCTGGTGCAGCTACAACAGCCTTCTTCTTGCTCTTACAAGCACCCATGGCCAAAAGGCCAAATAATGCGATGGTAAGGATCCTTGTTAGGGGTGATTGGGAGGTTCTTTTTTTCATTTTCTGTTTTTATAGATTAAGTTAATTGTAAACTGCTCGAAAGGTGAAACAAAAAGCATTCCACATAGGTATCTTGAACGAAATTTATTTTTTTTAAATTTTGATTCGTAACATGCCCATTTGTTTAAATCCCTGTATTAAAGGCGCAAATCTAAATTAAATTCTTAACATTAAATTCAAAATATTTGCATTGACTTCAATATTATTTTACATGATCTACATTCCCATAAAAATCATGAAACAAAAGTGGTTATTGGCGAAACGAAATTAATCAAATAACTCCTTGAGTTTATTTTCCAAACTTGGACCTCTTAAATCTTTGGCGATAATGTTGCCTTCTTTATCGATGAGATAAGTGGCCGGAATGGCATTGATTTGATAAGTGGCTGCGGCAGCGGAATTGAAATATTTGAGATCAGAAACATGCGTCCAAGTCAATTCATCATCTGCGATTGCCTTTACCCACGCCTCCTTAGTTCTATCCAATGAAACCCCAAAAACTTCGAATCCCTTATCTTTGTACTGATTATACAATCGAACTACATTTGGGTTTTCCTCTCTGCAAGGTTTGCACCAAGCGGCCCAAAAATCGATCAGTACATATTTTCCTCTCAAATCCGAAAGATTCACCATTTCTCCGTTTGGATCAGGAAGGGATATTTCCGGGGCGATTTGACCGATTGCCAATACCCTCATGTCTTCCAATTGCTGCATTAAAGTTGAAATGATCTTGGTATTGGGATAATCTGTGTTGAGTTGAGTCACCAAATTGTCCATGAATTGAAAATCATTTTTGGGGTTCAACATGCCGATTGCTGCCAAAGCCGCAAAACTCCCATCCATTTCCGTGATCACAGTTTTTACTTTTTCTCCATGATTCTGTTCCAGATGCATTGCCTTTTCTTGTATTGATTTTATGGCTGCCTGGTCTTTATTGGTCATGGCCTCATAATACGCAGAGTTCAATTGATTGATTTCCTCTTGGTATTCCTCCATCAGCAATTCCACCTTCAGCATGTTTTTTGAATCTTCTGACCCTTCGATTTTTAGGCTCTCAACATCATTGAAATCAAAATCCAACTGCACATCTTCTTTGAAAAGAGCTAACCTCACCACCTTTTTGTCCATTAAATTCAACTCATAGAATTCAGGACTATCCGAAGCAAGTACGTAATTGAAGACGCCATTGCTGTTCATTTCCAAAGTATCGACCACTTCGGACCTGTCTTCCACAAATTTTGATAGCGTGATGATTCCTGTCGGTGCATTGCTCAATTTCCCTGAAATATTCACAGTTCCATCGAAGCTATCTGAACCATTTTGACAACCAAAAACCGCAAAAGCAAGCAGGATAAAGAACATATTTTTTAAAGTTTGCATTGTTATCAATTGTCTAATAATTCCATTAATATTTTAGTCGCTACTTTTGGATCCGCTTTTCCTTGGGATTTTTTCATTACCTGCCCCATAAACATCGCCATTAACCCTTTTTTGCCGGATTTGTATTCTGCTACTTTCACCACATTCTCAGCCAAGACACTCTCGACAATTGGAATCAAGGATCCTTCATCACTGTCCTGGATGAGATTCAACTCTTGGGCAATTGCCAAGGGAGTTTTCTCAGCGTGAATCAACATTTCAGGGTAGACCTTTTGGGTGGCAACGGAAAAATTCACCTTCCCGTCATCGATCAATTGAATCAATTCCGCCAATCTCTTTGGACCAATTGGGAAATCAGAAATGTGTAGGGTAAGTTCATTCAAATAAGACTTTACAGGACCCATCATCAAATTGGACGCAGCTTTATAATTGCGGGTAAGCGTACACAACTCCTCAAAATAAAGCGCGATTTCCTTGGAATCGGTCAATACACCGGCATCGTATTCAGGAAGCCCGTATTCATTGACAAACTTATGGTGGAGTTCCCTCGGTAAGGAAGGCATCGCTCCTTGGATACTGGACAACCATTCCTCTGAAACGATGACAGGGCTCAAATCCGGTTCAGGAAAATACCTGTAGTCATTCAAATCTTCTTTGGTCCGCATGCTTGCCGTCAAGCCGGTGGCCGCATCAAATGTCCTTGTTTCAGAAATGATTTCCTCTCCGGACTCAATCAACAAAATCTGCCGTTCAAACTCATGCTCAATTGCCCTGGCTACATTCCGGAAAGAGTTCATGTTTTTCACTTCTACTTTCTTGCCATATTCCTCAGCACCCCAAAGACGCGCCGAAACGTTGGCATCACAGCGCAAGGAACCTTCTTCCATATTGCCATCACAGATATCCAAATATTTCACCAGTTTTTTGACTTCAGAAAGAAACACATAAGCTTCTTCAGAGGACCTCATGTCTGGTTCAGATACAATCTCGATCAAAGGAACACCGGCACGGTTGAAATCCACCAATGTATCCACTTCACCTGCAAGGTGCATGGATTTGCCCGCATCTTCCTCCATGTGAATCCTAGTCAGGGCAACTTCTCTTTTGGTCCCATCCGAAAGGGTTATGGGCACATTTCCACCAACACAGATCGGATTTTTGTCCTGCGTGATTTGATATCCCTTTGGAAGATCTGGGTAGAAATAATTTTTTCGGGCAAATATGTTTCGCCTGGTGATCGTCGAATCACAAGCCAATCCCATTTTAATGGCGAACTCAACAGCTTTCCTATTGACTTTTGGTAAAGTGCCGGGATGCCCCAAAGTGATGACAGAAATATGGGTATTGGGGAGATTTCCAAATTCGGTGGAATCGGAAGTGTACATTTTACTTTTTGTCAGCAATTGGGCATGTACTTCCAAACCGATCACCAATTCATATTTACTCTTAACTTCTGCAGAAAGCATATATATTTATTCTTCAGCTAAATAAAATTATTTTTTGACTCAAAAATGGCTTAGAAATCACCTAAAACCAAATCTGTATGTATAAAACCTTCAATCTCATGAAAACATCTCCTTGGCTTTTTGGATTACGCTCGGCAATCCACCAAGATTCTTCCCTCCTGCAGTGGCAAAGAAAGGTTGCCCTCCCCCACCACCTCCGATTTCTTTGGCCAGTTCCCTGACCATATTGCCCGCGTTCAATCCTTTTGAAGCGATCAATGCTTCATCGATCGTCACGGCTATTTGTGGCTTCCCCTCAATATCAGCAGCCAAAACCACCAATGCATTGCCCAATTCATTTTTTATTTCAAAGGACAATTTCTTCAAGGCATCAGCAGATGGTACTGAGATTTGTGCGAAAACACAATTCATTCCATCAATCGAAATTGCTTTTTCAAGTAATTCTTCTTTGAGTGCTCCTGTTTGGCGGTTTTGAAGGACTTCGACTTCTTTCTTCAACTCGTTTCTTTCCTTCAACAAAGCTTCCACTGATTTCTTCAAATCCTTTGGGTTTTTAAGCATTTCCTGAAGATCCTTCACCAAATTCAGCTGTGCGTTCAAAAAGGATTCCGCAGCATCCGCAGTGATGGCTTCAATCCTTCTGACACCTGATGCAACCGAACCTTCAGAGACGATTTTGAAGAACCCGATCACACCTGTGGAAGGTACGTGGATGCCGCCGCAAAGTTCGACGGAAAAATTTTTGTCAAATGTGATCACACGCACGAATTCGCCATATTTTTCCCCAAAAAGCGCCATAGCTCCTTGATTTTTAGCCTCTTCGATAGGCACGTTTCTTTGTTCGATCAAAGGGATGTTTGCCCTTATTTTTGAATTGACGATGCTTTCTATTTTGGCAATCTCCTCATCCGTTACTTTCGCGAAATGGGAGAAGTCAAAACGCAGCAACTGATCATTGACCAAGGAGCCTTTCTGTTGAACATGGTCTCCCAAAACTTGTTTCAGGGCTGCCTGCAAGAGATGCGTAGCCGTATGGTTGTTGATGATCAGCCTTCTTTTTTCACTTTCCACTTTACAGTGGAAAGTCATTTCAGGAGCTGATGGAAGTTTGTCTACAAAATGTACGATCAGGTCATTTTCTTTTTTGGTATCGAGTACCCTGATTTTTTCCGCCCCTGAAATCAGCCATCCCTGATCACCGACTTGCCCACCACTTTCCGCATAGAAGGGGGTTTTGTCCAGAACCAACTGAAAGCGATCTCCTTTTTTATCCGTGATCAGACGGTATTTGATGATGTTGCTTTGGGATTCCAAATGATCGTAACCGATAAAATCCACGCCCTCATCTTCATGCACCATCACCCAATCGCCGGTTTCATGCTCCGCCGCAGCTCTGGATCTGCTCTTTTGCTTTTCCATTTCTATTGCGAACCCTTTTTCATCCACTGAAATCCCGTTTTCCCGAGCAATCAGTGAAGTAAGGTCCAAAGGAAAACCAAAGGTATCATAGAGTTCAAATGAAGTCTTGCCATCGATGATGTTTTCATTTTTCTCCTTCAAATCCAATTTTATCTGATCCAGGATCTTCAGGCCGTTGTCCAATGTTCTTAAAAATGAAGCTTCCTCTTCCTGGATCACCTTGGAGATAAAATCCTGCTGCATGGCAATTTCAGGAAAAATCTCACCGAAATTCTCGGCAAGCAAGGGTAGCAACTCAAAAAGGAAAGGCTTTTGCAAGTCCAAAAAAGTATAGCCGTATCGGACGGCTCTTCTCAATATCCTTCTGATCACATAGCCAGCTTTGTTATTGGAGGGCAATTGTCCATCAGCAATCGTAAAGGAAATGGCCCGGATATGATCCACGATAACACGCATCGCAATATCCGTTTTTTCATCTTCACCGTACTTTTTACCTGATTTTTTTTCAATGGCCTGGATGAAAGGCATGAAAACATCCGTATCATAATTGGATGATTTGTTTTGGACAGCCCTCACCAGACGTTCAAACCCCATACCGGTATCCACATGCTTGGCGGGAAGTTCTTTCAGGCTTCCGTCGGAAATCCTGTTGAACTGCATGAAAACAAGATTCCAAATCTCGATTACCTGTGGATGATCATTGTTGACAAGATCATATCCTGATTCCTTTTCCCTTTCTACATCTGTCCGCAAATCCACGTGGATTTCGGAACAGGGACCGCAGGGACCTGTATCACCCATTTCCCAAAAATTGTCCTTTTTGGAACCGAAAATTATCCGATCCTCTGAGACGATGTTTTTCCAAATGTCAAAAGCCTCATTGTCCCGATCCAATTGGTCCCCTTTGTCCCCGCCAAAAACAGATACATAGAGTCTATCTTTTGGCAGTTGATAGACAGTCGTCAATAATTCCCAAGCCCATTCAATCGCTTCTTTTTTGAAATAATCACCAAATGACCAGTTTCCCAACATTTCAAACATCGTATGATGGTATGTATCCACCCCCACTTCTTCAAGGTCATTGTGCTTACCGGAAACCCGCAAACATTTCTGGCTGTTGGCCACTCTTTTTGCTTTAGGAACCTCATTTCCAAGGAAATAATCCTTGAATTGATTCATGCCCGCATTCGTAAACATCAAGGTAGGATCGTTTTTTACCACGATCGGTGAAGAAGGGACAAACTGATGTTGTTTTGACTCAAAAAATTCAATAAAAGTACTTCTGATTCGTTTGGCTTCCATGTAAGCTTTTGACTATGTTCGGATTATATGTTTTTATGACTATATTTGCAAACTTGAAACAGAAATTTCCAAGTCCATCAAGGGCTACAAAATTATAAGATTTACCCTGCAAATTGTAATGAGTAGAATAAAATATTACTACGACCCCAAAACCTGCAAATACGAAAGATATACCCGGAGCAAATGGGATATCCTATTGAATACCCTTGGATTCCTTTCTTTGGCCTCCATCCTATCCGTCGGTATTTTGATTGTTTTCAATTTGTATTTTGACAGCCCAAAGGAATTGCTCCTGAAACGTGAAAACAAAGAATTGACCTACTACTACAAAATGCTTGAGGAGCAGGTTGGCAATATGGACCAAATGCTTGCCGATTTGCAGCAACGGGATGATAACCTGTATCGGGTTATTTTTGAAACAGAACCCCTACCTCTTGCCATAAGGAATGCTGGAATCGGAGGAAGTGATCGTTTTAGTGAAATCAAGCAGAAGGGCTTAAATAAGGAGAAACTCATTGTCGATGTTACCGGAAAGGTGGAAAATCTTAAAAGAAAGATGTATGTTCAATCCGTTTCCTATGACGAGGTGTATCGACTCGCCTCGAGCAAAGATGAATATTGGGCTTCAGTTCCCGCCATACAACCTATTTTCAATGAAGATTTGAACCTTCTTGCATCAGGATATGGAAATCGTCTCCATCCGATCCTTAAAGTAATCAAAATGCACAATGGAGTTGATTTTGCAGCTCCCAAGGGAACTCCGATTTATGCCACAGGTGACGGAGTCATTCAGAGTGTCAAAACGGAATTTGGAGGTTATGGAAAGTATATTGAAATCGACCATGGTTTTGGATTTGTGACCAGGTACGCCCACATGAATGATTTCAAAGTGAAAAAAGGACAAAAAGTCAAACGGGGTGACCAAATCGGTACCGTCGGAAACACGGGGTCTTCCACCGCGCCTCACGTGCATTACGAAGTGATCAAAGACAATATCTTCATCAACCCGGTCCATTATTTTTACAAGGATTTGGATCCAAAAGAGTATGATAAAATACTGGAATTGGCTTCCCGGGAAAACCAATCTCTTTCATAAATTTTCTTTGTAGAGTTCATCAAGAATGCGAAAAGGTGCAAGCCAGAGGGGAAATTAAAGTCCCATTGGTTTGCACCTTTTCTTATACCCCAGTTTTTGAAAGATTGTGTCCTTCTTTTGCATTTCCAACTGGAATACATCCTGAATGAATATGGTATCAGTCTTTGTTTGTAGTTTTCGAATTTACCCTATCGGTAATACGCCTTATTCACCACATAACCTGATTTTTTGAGGTGTCGATCCCTTCAAAAACACAATGCATATTTCGGATTGAACTGATTTATGGTTTATGGAAATTCGTTTCCTTATCAATCATTGCGGCATGGATTAAACTCGTTTTTTGCTTTACAGACTCAATCCAATATTGTAATTGACTGACAACCAACTGTATGTTGACTATTCTTGATTTCACCTTATTGGTGTCAGGAATTATTCTTCCAATAGGCTGATTTCCTTTCAGTTTCAATCCCATTTGGAAACCTATTGCATGTTTCGGGTTAAATCCTGGCTTGGTAGGTATAGAGTTGATAATAGCGCCCTTGTTTTTGGATAAGCTCCTCATGTTTTCCTTGTTCGACAATCTCTCCCCTCTCAATGACCAAGATTTGATCTGCTTGCCTGATCGTACTGAGTCTATGTGCGATCACAAAGGTGGTTCTCCCTTGCATCAATTTCTTCAAACTCAATTGTATAAGTGATTCACTTTCAGTATCTAAATTAGACGTCGCTTCATCCAAAATCAGCACTCTTGGGTCTGCCAAAACCGCTCTTGCAATCGCAATTCTTTGCCGCTGACCACCTGAGAGCTTCACGCCCCTTTCTCCTATCAGCGTGTCCAATCCATCCTCAAACCTGTCCGTGAATTCCTGCACGTGTGCAGCGTGAACTGCCTGTTCCAATTGCTCGGCAGTGGCATTGGGTCTGGGGAAAAGGATGTTTTCCTTGATCGTGCCTTCAAACAAGAAATCATCCTGTAATACCACCCCCAACTGGGAGCGGAAACTTTCGAGTGAGATTTGCTGGAGATCGTGCCCATCTACCGTGATCAATCCTGAATCAGAGTTCAAAAATGAAGCTGCCAATCCAGCAATTGTTGTCTTTCCGGATCCTGAGGTTCCGACCAGAGCAGTCACGGATCCAGCAGGTGCCTCAAAACTGATTCCTTTCACCACTTCTTTTCCT
Source organism: Rhodonellum psychrophilum GCM71 = DSM 17998 (assembly GCF_000381545.1). Taxonomy (GTDB): domain Bacteria; phylum Bacteroidota; class Bacteroidia; order Cytophagales; family Cyclobacteriaceae; genus Rhodonellum; species Rhodonellum psychrophilum. The sequence goes on from NZ_KB906682.1 coordinate 129,415, forward strand.
TCCTCATAGGCGAAGGATACATTGTCAAAGCGGATATCACCTTTTATATTCGGCAAACGAAGGGTTCTTTTTCCACCAGCATCTTCCAATGGAGTATTCATGATCTCTTCTGTCCTATCCAATCCTGCAAAAGCTTCAGTCAACTGACTTCCGATATTGCTCATCTGAACGATTGGCGCAATCATAAATCCCAGATAAAGCGTAAAAGCAAGGAAATCCCCAAAGGTCATTTGATTGTCCATAATCATGTATCCCCCCATTCCCATGATCCCGGCAGAGGCTAGACCCAGCAATAAAGTCGCGGCAGAGGTGACGAAACTGGTAGAAGTCAAGCTGGCTTTCACATTTAAAAACAAACGTTCCACACCTTCTTCAAATGTTTTTATTTCCTGGGCTTCTGCGTTGAATCCCTTGATCACCCTGATTCCTCCGAGTGTTTCTGTCAATCGACCGGTAACTTCAGCGTTGATTTTCCCCCTTTCCCGAAAGATTGGGCGGATTTTACTGAAAGCTTTCAGCGAAATAAAACCAAATACGATCACAGGCAACAGCACATATAGCGTCATGAGTGGACTGATGGCGATCAACAAACCAAGGGAAACCGCGGCTGTAAGCACTCCACCAATCATTTGGGCGAATCCCGTACCGACCAAGTTTCGGACGCCTTCCACATCTGTCATGATTCTGGATACCAATTCCCCTGTTTTGGTGTTGTCAAAAAATCTGATGGGAAGCTTGATAATGTGGCTTTGAACCTGCGCCCTAAGCTTCGATATCAAGTTTTGGGCTTCTACACTTAGAATCTGGGTCAATGCATAGGAAGTTGTGGATTGAATCACAATGGCGGCCACAACAGCTAAGATCAGCCATTTAAGCATTTCCAGGTCATTGCTGGGGATTACGTCATCAATAAGGTACTTACTCGCCCCAGGAAGAATCAATCCCGAAAGTCTACTGATAATGATCAGGAACAAGCCAAGAAACAATTGTTTTCTCCTTGGCCAAATGATGGTTTTAAAAACGGAGGCCATCGTGACTCTCTTTTCTGCCGTATTCTTCTTGGCCATGTTGTGTTGGTGGTTTTTATTCAAAAGTTTTACGACAACACCCATTGGTGACGGATAAGTTCTAATTTCAAATATCTTTTTGGAAACCAAGAACAAAGGGCCTTTAAAAACATAAAGGTTCTTTTCCGAAACCAATATTCGGTGGGACTTGCACAAAACATGATTGTACGAAAAAAATGGTGGTCACTTGTCACATTCAGAATTAAATATCTGTGGTTTTTTGGGAAATCCGATCCCAAAATGGCGCTGCTCCTTGAGATTAACCAAAACTCAGGGAGAGCTAATATCAAATCCCACTTTATCTTGGAAGAAAAACTTCCTAAAAAATCATTATTGTAGTAACTTGGCCAAAACACAGGAATAAAATAATGGATAAAAAAAACCGTTGGATCAATGAACTGAATGCAGTTACCGAAGCTGTAACAAAGGATTTTGGAATACTTTCATCCGAAATCCTTCTCCTCAAAGCCAATCCAAATGAGTGGAGTATCTCGGAAAATCTAGATCATCTGATCAAAGTCAACAGCAGTTATTTCCCTATTTTTAAAAAATTGAAAAACGGGACATTTAGAGGCGCATTCATTGGGAAATTTGGCTTTTTCACCAAAATGTTTGGGGATATGATTTACAAATCAGTTTCCGATGGAGGCAAAAAAAAGATCAAGACATTTCCACTTTGGGAACCAAATTTGGCAACTTCTTCTGGAAACATCCTTGATCAATTCAAAAGCCACCAAGCAGAATTGATCGACTGGATAACGCAAATGGCCCCCTTTATTGACAGTAAAGCCATCATCCATTCACCTGCCAATAAGCTGATTGTCTACACATTGGAAAAAGCCTTTGAAATCATCGTTGCCCATGAAAAAAGACATCTTGAGCAAGCAAAACGAGTACTGACCAAAATCCAAGACCAAATATGAAATCAGAAAAACAAAAAATGCTTGCCGAAGAGCTCTATCTCGCAGCTGATCCCGAGCTCAGTGAGGAGCGGCTGAAGGCTAGAAAATTGATCAAGGCATTCAATGATTCTCAACCGGATGCAAATGTAGAACGTGCAGCGCTATTGAAGGAATTGTTGAGAAGGACAGGGAAGAATTTTTGGATTGAACCTCCATTTTTTTGTGATTATGGTTACAATATCAGGGCTGGAGAAGATGTTTTTTTCAATTTTAATTGTGTTATTTTGGATGTGATGCCCGTCACATTGGGAGATCGGGTTTTGGTGGGACCAAATGTTCAAATCTATACAGGAACCCATCCAGTAGAATTTAAAGTTCGAGGGTCCTTGTTGGAGTTTGCAAAACCTGTAGAGATAGGTTCAGATGTTTGGATTGGAGGAGGAAGTATCATCTGCCCGGGAGTAACGATTGGAGACCGATCTATCATCGGAGCCGGATCGGTGGTGACGAAAGACATTCCGAATGATGTATTGGCGGCCGGAAATCCCTGTAAAGTGATTCGTACCTTGAATTGATTGGATTTTAGGTAATGATTGTTGAGAGGTTTGCTTTCAGCATGCTCTTTTTTTTTCAAATTCTAAAGATTTTTTTGAATAACGAATATTTTTAAATCATAAATTAAGTAAATAATTTCTCAAAATATAAATATTTTTTTCATTTTATTTCGTTATAATGTTGTTATTTAACTTTAAACATGCAATAGGTTTCCCAATGGGATTGAAACTGAAAGAAAATCAGACTATTTGGAGAACAATGTGTTTTCCAAAATGGTGGAGTCAAAAACAGTCAACAACCAACTGATCATTAGGTAATTTCAGACCGGGTTAGAATTGGTAATGCATAAAACGGGTTCAACATTTTCGAACCATCAAGGATTTTACGAAGACAACTGATTCAAAAATCAACCAGGAAATCCGATGACCTTTTATAATTTGAAATCCAAGAGGCAATGGAATCAAAAACGAATGATTAACAACTAAACCACATCAAAAATGAAAACATCAAAATCAAATACAGGAAGCAGTCATTCTGCTGCCAGTTACACAACGAGTGTTTCAGGCAAAAAAGAGTTGCAATCCTCACAACTCATGGAATTATTTGAGGACGAGTTGAAGGATATATATTGGGCTGAAAAAGCGCTAACCAAGGCCATCCCCAAGATGATCAAAAAGGCGACATCCGAAAAATTGGTGAAAGCACTGACCACACACCTTGAAGAAACCAAAGAGCATGTGACAAGAGTGGAAAAGGTTTTTGAAACCTTTGGCAAAAAAGCCAGTGCAGTGAAATGTGATGCCATGGAAGGCCTGATAGATGAGGCGGAAGGAATTATGGAAGAGTGCGAAAAAGGAGCCATGTGCGATGCTGGGATCATTTCGGCTGCTCAAAAAATTGAACACTACGAAATTGCGAGTTACGGAACACTGCGTCAATTTGCAGAAACGCTTAAGTTGACCGAGGCTGTTACCTTATTGGAAGATACATTAGAGGAAGAAAAAGCCTCGGATTCATTGCTCACCGAAGTGGCTGTTTCAGCAGTAAACAAACAAGCGGCAACAGAGAAAGCATAAACCATTGGCCTTCATTTTCAGAAAGTGCAGCAATTTTCATTGTTGCACTTTCTTTTATTTCTACCCCTTAATTGGAAAACAAGGGGATATCCTGATTAATTTAAACCCTTAATAATTGAATATGACTTCTAATATGTTTCCTGCCAATAGTTTTCTAACATCCTTGAGAATGCCCTGCATTTGGAGAGTATGACATCAAGTAATTTATACATAAATAAACATAAGTTACTTTTATTTAATAATTTATAAAACTTTAAAACGAAGCAACTCGGAACAAGGCCATTTCCACCTTGTTGGCGAAAAATGATTCCGCAATTACCCTAAATATGCCTTAAGCTTCCTGGTTAAAATAAAATCAATTTCAAATTTTCAGCATTCAGGAGAATTACCTGTTAGGTTGATTATTTCATAAGATCCATTTGGGAAATAGATCGCATTTCGGAAAAGAGCATGAATCTTTGGGGGAAAACCTTCTTTTTTCAACCGAAGAAAACATCACAGATTAAACTTTTGAAACAATCTTGATTTTCCCGAAAAATTCACTCTGATTTCTGAAAACAAATGAAGCAGGTTTTCCGTACTTGCAACATGTAATTATTCCTAAACGGATAGTGATATATGGATATGGCTTATTGAATCCATTTATTGTGCCTTAAGAGAATACATTGACACCCATTCACCATTTCTACCGCAAATGAAATCCGTTTTATTTTCACTCCTCATTATATGCTCAGCATGGGAAAGTTTTGCTCAAAGCGAAACCGACTCCAGCAAAATCGTCCTCATAAACAAAGAGATGGAGTCTTTGAGGAATGACAACGAGGCATTGCTCAACAGCTTGGATCTTACCAACAGAACCCTAAATGACCTGATCACGGACAAAAAAGTTTCTGATGAAACAAAATGGGAAACCATAAAATCCAATATAAACCATTCCACACAACTTTATAAAGTGCTCAGCGATGACATCATAGATTTGAAATCCAGGCTTACCGATGAAGATTATCAGGGATTTATCAAATCGCTTAGCAGCATCCAGGAGGGACCACTTGGCTTTTCTTTTCAGGACATCATCATTGAATCTGCCAACAAAATCGTGCTGTTTCCCACCAAAACCCAAATGGATCGGTTTATTGATATTTCAAAAAGTATCATCAGCAGTCCTATCATCGCAAGCATTCCTTTTGTTTCCAATGCTGTATCAGCATCCAGTTCAATCCTCAACATCGCCTACAGTTCATCCCTAACGGATAAAAAAAGTGATCTCGGGAAATTAAAGACTTTCGAAGGAGAACTCAACCGATACATTTCCTATTACACTACATTGGACAAAGCCAATGTCCTGAATCAAACTTCCAATAGTGACAGAAGAGTTTTATTGGAAAACCTTCAGTTGGATCTACTGGCCAAATTGAAAAAAGATGCTCCCAAATTGAATTTCACTGTGTCCGACAGGTACGATGGAGAAACCATTGACAGTTATTTCAATAGAATTTTAGGCAGCTTCAATAGGGACTGGAGTGAAAAATACCTGAGAGATTTAGAAAGAAAATTCCAAAACAACCGAGGAGAAACCAATTATTCAGCGCTTCTCCAGAAGGAATTCGATGTGAAGTATTACAACAACAATGTGAATGGCTTAGTCGAAATCTCCAAAAAATACTTGTTGTATTATGACAATTTCTTTGAGATTGCCAACAACTATCAGTTCAGGATCATCGAAGCCGTTGACCTCGCAAAAGCGAACGGCATCATCAAATCTAAAAAAGCAAATGGTGGAGACCTTTCTCCAAATCAAGTGTATGAGGGAATCGTGAAAAGTCTTCATGACAAGAAAAACGCAAGAGACAATGGGATCATCAACAGCATCAATATAGGAGAACTCAAACAGCAAATAGAAAGAGTGATGGATTACAAAATCATCTGATTTGGTTTTGGGCTCTTCATTTGAAAACTTGTTTTCTTTTCAAGAATGCCCTTCGGAAATATCAACAATACAGAAATGAAATGTATAAAGTTTATATATCCCGAAACACACGTTCCGTTCATTTAAGGGGGTTGAAACTGCAAACAAAAATAGACTTTTTGGAGAAGAAGGCGTCCGACCGATAGGGTAAAGTCAAAAGCAATAGGCAAAGACTGATTATTAGGAGATATCAAACAGGAATGAAATTGGCAATGGTTAACAGGAGTTTAAACCCCTATTTAATGACTTTAATACTTACAACTTAAATGCATTAAGCACAGCATCATATAAATAGTTTTTTGCTTCGGAAACAAAGGTCGGTTCGTTGAAATTGAGTTCTGGAAGGTGTATGACCTGATCGAAACCACTGCCATCTCCCCCATTCCCGGAGGTAATCAATACAGTGTGTTTCCCGAATTTTTTGGCCATTTGAAGCAATTCATAACTACCCTTTCCTCCTGCAGATTGGCTGTCATATCGTCCCTCCCCTGTAATGATCAAATCAGCATTCTTGATTTTGCCCTCCATACCTGTTTTTTCAAAAAACCAATTGGCTCCCATTTTTAGGTCCATGGGAAAGAAAGCAGACAAGCCAAAGGCAATTCCCCCAGCAGCGCCAAAGCCCTCTTGGTCAAGGATGGTCTTTTTGGATTTTTTCTCCAAGTGACTGGAAAAATGTTTGCAGGCATTTTCATAAGGAATAATTTCGGTTTCCTTCAATCCCTTTTGCGGGCCAAAAACGGGAATGGCGCCCTGGGAACCCCAAAAATAATTGTTGACATCACAAAGACAGGTGAATTTGATATCTGGCTTTGGGATGGGATTCTGGATATGGGCAATTTTTCCCATGATACCTTCAGAAAACATTGAGATTTCTCGACCTTTTTTATCCAGAAAAATAAAACCCAAAGCCCTTAAAATCCCCAGGCCCATATCCATCGTCGCGCTGCCACCCAGACCCAAAACGATATGCTTTGCCCCGCCATCAATGGCTGACCGAATCAACTCCCCCGTTCCATAGGTACCTGTAGTCCATGGATTTAATTCGTAAGGTTTCAAGTTTTTTATACCAGAGACTGTGGAGACATCGAGGTATGCCGTTTGGTGTTTTACATCCAAATAATAAAACCCAAGGATAGGTCGACCCAAAGCATCCAGAGCCATTTGAAATGTTTGGGGCAATCCCATTGCCTTTCCCAATAAAAAACAAGTCCCATCGCCACCGTCGGCAATGGGACTCAAAATGCTTTCAAAATCCGGTCTCACTTCTTTCAAAGCCAGTCCAATAATGACGGATGCCTCATCCGCTTCCACGGTCCCTTTGAATGCATTGGGAGCAATGAGCACCTTCATCTTATTCGTTTTTGAATCTTTCAAAATAATCCTTACTGGCAGCCTTCACTTTTGGCGCCAAATAAATCGTGGAAATCATAGTTGGAATAGCCATAATCGCATACATCCCATCTACAAAACTCACGACAACTTCCAGGGAAACCACAGCCCCAGCCACAATGGTCAAAAGATAAAAATAATTATAGTAATCCGCTTTGTCTGCCCCAAAGAGATAATTGAAACACTTGTGCCCATAATAGGAATAAGTGAACATGGTCGAAAGTGCAAATACCAAAACAGCCAACATCAACAAGTATTTCCCAAATCCAGGCAGCGCCATTTCAAAAGCGGAAAGTGTCAATCGAACGCCATCGTTCTCGGTGGTTTCCCAAACACCAGTCAATAAAATCACCAAAGCCGTCAAGGTACAAACCACGATCGTATCGATAAATGGACCCAACATAGCGATCAGACCTTCACGGATGGGCTCATTGTTTTTGGAAGCCCCGTGAACCATCGGTGCTGTTCCGATTCCTGCCTCATTTGAGAAAGCAGCTCTTCTGGCGCCGATTACGATCACTGCTCCAACAGCTCCTCCCATGACGGCATTACCGGTAAAAGCATCTTCAACAATCAGCCAAAGCGTTGCCGGTACTTCTCCTAGGTATTGAAAAACAATAATAACAACCGTAATAAAATACAAACCCACCATAAAAGGAACCAAGCGGGAAGCTACTGCGGCTATCCTTTTGATACCACCCAAGATCACCACTGCGACGATCAGCATCATGCTGATTCCCAATATCCACTTGGTGCTTTCACCCTGATCCCATCCATTGGGTTGGAAAATGACGGATCTGAGCACAGCCGTCAATTGGTTTGCTTGGAAAATGGCCAGAAGGCCGAGAATTCCCGCTACTGAAAAAAGAACTGCAAGGGGTTTCCATTTTTTACCCATTCCCTCCTCAATCACATACATGGGACCTCCTTGGATTTCTCCAGAACTGTCTTTTCCCCTGTACATGATCGCAAGGCTACAAGTGAAATATTTGGTGGCCATACCCACAAATGCGGACATCCACATCCAAAAAATGGCCCCGGGACCACCCATATTGATCGCAATGGCAACTCCACTGATATTTCCCAGTCCAACTGTAGCTGCAATGGCTGCTGACAAAGCCTGTCGGGAAGAAATCTGTCCAGGAAGATTCTCATCGTATTTGCCACGCACCACCTTTAGCGCATGGCCAAAACGTCGGAAAGGAACAAATCCAGAATAAACAAATAAAATCAAACCGCCTCCCATCAACAACCCCAACATTGGGGTATCCCAAATCCAATTGCTAAAACCAATGATGTATTCTCCCATTCTGTATGCCTAATTCGTATTTTAAAAGAAAGAGCATATTAACAGCATTTTTCGGTAAAAACAAAATCCCAACCAGTCAGGATTCATGAAATTCATGATTTGGTCGAATTTGCTTCGGGAAATTTAGGGAATCATTTTTTTCAATTTTCTGAAATCCCAGAATTTCCTTCTCAAAAAAAAAGCCTTGGGTTTGACCCAAGGCTTTAATGCTCAAACAAATTGACTTTTTTATTCAAAAATCCAATTTTCATAAAGCCTGAAACAACAAAATGCTTTTGACTTAAAAAATGGTATTTGTTGCGGTGGAGCTTCCTTTTTATTTTCCCCAATCCACCAAAGGAGATTTATAGTAGTTGATACCCATCAATTCCCATCTTTTCCCATGATCGATGAGCCTTTTCTTGTAGGAATCCCAATCTTTCGACTCTTTCGGAACCCAAGCAATCTCAGCAATGGCGGTGATCCTCGGGAATACCATGTACTCCAATTCTGATCGGTTGGTGATCGTCTCGGTCCAAAGTGGCGCCTCAATCCCCAATATATTTGACTTCCCTATTCCATCCACCATTGCGGTCGGTTCCCAATTGTAAGCGCTATCCAACTCGATGTAAGCAGCCCAATGAAGTCCCAAAACCGTCGTAGAATCATATTGCATGTCAAGATAAGCCTTGGTTGCAGGAGACATGATGACTTGCGCACCCTGATCCACCGCCATTTTGGCATTTTCCGCCACTGCCCAATACTGCGCAACACTTCCGGGAAGCAAGGTCGCATGTGCAATTTCATCCCATCCAATGGAAGTTTTTCCGTATTTGGCTACAATTTCCTGAGCCCTATTGATAAATGGAATGTAATCCTTCATTTCCGTCACGTGGGACTCATCTCCACCGATGTGGATGTATGGACCTGGGGTCATTTCTGCCAATTCCCGGATCACATCATCCACGAATTGATAGGTAATTTCCTTGTCCGTGGCCAAAGTACTGAATCCAACCACAATACCTGTGTAAAGCTCACTGGCCAATGGATCCAATCCTTCCACTCCTAAGGCAGCTCGGTCCACTTTGACGCTGTGTTCTTTAGGAACCGTGATCCCTGGGTTCAATTCACCGTAAGACGCCAAAGCTGAATTAGTATGGCCTGGCATGTCGATTTCCGGAATGATGGTGATGAACCTCTCCTGGGCGTACGCTACAATGTCTTTGTATTGTTCTTGGGTATAAAAGCCACCCTTTCCTCCCCCTACTTGGGTGCTGCCACCTATTGTCGTCAAGTTTGGCCAGGATTTGATTTCTATCCTCCAGCCTTGGTCATCGGAAAGATGCAAATGCAACATGTTCATTTTATAGAATGCGAGGAGGTCAATGTAATGTTTGACATCTTCTACGGAGAAAAAATGTCGGGCAACGTCCAACATGGCGCCTCGGTAAGCATATTCGGGAGAATCCGTGATGATTCCAGTCGGGATTCTCCATTTCACGCCTGAAACTTGGCTCTTGATTTCCAACTCGGCCGGAAATAATTGTCTAAGGGTTTGGATTCCAAAAAACAAACCTGCTTCTGAACTTGCCGACAATTTGATGCTTTGCTTCGTGATGTCCAATTGATATCCTTCGTTTCCCACGGAAAGCGAAGGATCCAAAGCCAACACAATCGCTCCTTCACCCGGTTCTGTTTCTGTATTCGTTTGGAGGTCAAATGAGGTAGCGTTTTGAATTAATTGTTGAAGATATGCGGAGATCTGTGTCAATTGTGCACTGTCTCCTACCAGATGGATTTGGGTATTTTCAACCAACTCAAAAGAATCTCCCGTTCCAACAACCGAAATCGGCTGAGGAATAATGGCATAATCTGTCATATTTGGTGTTTTTTCTTTGGAACAAGAAGTGAACAATATCGCCAATAAGGCGAAAAAAAGAAAAGGAAACGATTTCATAAAATTCAAATTTTGGGAAAACAAAGGGAATATTATCAAGTAAACTTAATTAAATTTTTCTGCTATGTGGCAAATCTTTTTAGAATAGTTTAGGAATTGAAGAAACAAAATCAAAAATTGCATATCCGTAATAAAAATTACACTCAAATCCTTTCATGAAAATATTGGACACCCATTTATCCCATTAAAAATCCATTCTCCCTAAAGAACAATTGAAAAAACCAGAAAACTATTTAATTTGAAGAATAGAAAAAAGAGTGCATTTTCTGAATGAATCCATACAATTAAACCTAAAAATATACCTAATGAAAAAGAAAGATTTACCCGGGAAGCCAAATGCCAGAAGGGATTTTATAAAAACCTCGGCGACGGCTCTTGCTGGGTTTTATTTTGTACCAAGACATGTAATTGGGGGACCTGGATTCATTGCTCCCAGTGACCGATTGAGAATTGCCGGAATAGGTGTTGGAGGGATGGGCCAAGGCGATGTCCGTGGGGTTTTCAACAGTGGCAAAGTGGATATTGTGGGCCTTTGTGACGTGGATGACACCAGGGCAAAGGCCAGTGTAGAGGCACATCCAAAAGCCAAGTACTACAAGGATTTTAGGATTATGCTTGACAAGGAGCACAAAAACATTGATGCGGTGACGGTTTCCACGCCCGACCATAACCATGCCGTCCAAGCCATGGCCGCGATGCAATTGGGCAAGCACGTGTATGTCCAAAAGCCACTCGCACATGACATCTACGAAGCCCGAATGTTGACCCAGGCTGCTGAAAAATACAAAGTGGTGACTCAAATGGGGAATCAGGGTTCCTCAGGTGATGGAGTAAGACAAATGATGGAATGGTACAATGCCGGCCTTATCGGCGAAGCTACAAAAGTACATTGCTGGACCGACCGTCCTGTTTGGCCACAAGGTCTGCCTTGGCCAACACAAGCCGCAACACCTCCGGCTGATCTGGACTGGAACCTTTGGTTGGGAACGGCACCCTACAAAGATTATGTCCCAAATCTACTGCCCTTCAACTGGAGAGGCTGGTGGGATTATGGAACGGGAGCATTGGGCGACATGGCCTGCCATATTATAGAACCTCCATTCAGGGTTTTGGGACTCGGGTATCCCGATTCCGCAGAATGCAGTGTTGGATCCGTTTATGTCGGGGAATTCAAACGTGGGTATTTCCCGGAAAGCTGCCCTCCTTCTTCCCATATCACTTTGCGATTCAAAAGGGAAGGAAAAGAAGAACTGGAATTCCATTGGATGGATGGAGGAATTCAACCTACCCGTCCGATTGAATTAGAAGCAAATGAAATCATGGGCGATGGTGGAAATGGTGTCATCATTGAAGGAACCAAAGGGAAAATGATGTGTGGTACCTATGGCGTAAATCCAAGATTGCTCCCCACTTCCAGAACCGCTGAAGTTTCTGTACCACAAACCCTCTACCGTGTACCGAATGGAGACAGGGGGCATTACAACAATTTCGTAGAAGCTTGTATTGCAGGTCACGGCAGCAAGGAATTCCACCAATTGAGTTCCCCTTTCTCAGTTGCAGGTCCATTGACTGAATCCGTATTGATGGGTAATTTGGCCATCCGAAGCTACGACTACCGTGAACCAAGAGCTGGCGGGAACGAAAACCAATTTGACTATCCCGGTCGGGGGATCAAATTGCTTTGGGATGGTGCCAATATGAAAGTGACCAATTTCGATGCTGCCAACCAATTTGTCAAACGGGAATACCGTGAAGGCTGGACTTTGGGCATCTAAAAGAATAATCCCCAATTGGTAGGAGAAATTTCTTGCCAATCACAATGGAGCATGTACACCAAATCCTGTTTTAGGATTTTGGAGATAAAGAAGAAATACCCCCAGAAAGTATCTGGGGGTATTTCTTCTTTTAACCCTTCCTATACCTCATCAATTTTATTTCAGCTTTTAACCCGTTTTATGCAAAGCGGATTCAACTCAATATTGTAATTGACTGACAATCAATTGGGTGCTGACTATTTTTGATTACACCCTATTGGTGTTAGGAATTATTCTTCCAATAGGCTGATTTTCTTTCCGTTTCAATCCCATTTGGAAACCTATTGCATATTGCGGGTTAAACTACTTAATAATCTGTCGGTTGTTTGCCGATTTTGACTGCATCATATCGGCAATTGACCTTATTTTATAAAAGTCTGATTTTCGTGCAGTTTCAAGCCCTATCTGCAAATGCAACGCCTATTTCCATCTAACTTACCTTAAGTTTGATGCTTTACGTTACTTTTCCGCTGTCTTAGAATTCGGACTTAAAAGTCAAAACCCAAACCAGCAGCATTCAGCATTTTGGAATAGGCTATTTTTCTATTGGCCTCCAAATCATTCAGGATCAATCTGGAATCCAAAAGTGTCACCTCCCTTGCATTGATCAGGAAAAGTGAGCTTTCCCCCATTTGAAAACGGGTTTGCTCGCCTTCTAGAAGTCTGGTCAAACCCAGAATATTGGCGTTAAAAACGCCAAGCTGTCGCTGCAAGGTTTCAAATTTGTTGATTTCACTTTCCAACTTTGTCCTGAGCTGAATCGATTTCAATTCCCTATCCGACTGTTTAAAATCAAGTTTTGCCTTGACCAATCCCAATCCTCCTCGTTCTTTTCTTAAAAACAGGGAGGTTTGGAAAGTGAAACCCCATTTGTAATTGTTTTCAAAGAAGGGAGAGGCATTCAGAGGTCCAACCGCTTCAGAAAGGAAATTATAATTGACTTTCATCACCGGCTTTAATTGTTCCGCTTTCCATCTCCTCTCGATCTCCAAAGTATTCAATTCAAAATCCGCCAATCTCAGCAGAGGGTGATTGTTGATCAGCGCCCTCATCTCTTCCTTGTCAAAATCCAATTCGATGAACTCCAGAACATTTTGTGGAACTGAATTTTCCGCAATATCCAAGGGGACATTTTCCGGATCCCACAAAAACGTGTTCAGTTCCTGGGTGGCATTGAAATACGCAATTTCGGCGGATTGAAGTCTAAAAGCTCTGTTAAGGACTTGTGTGTAGGCTTCTATCGTATCAATGGCCGCCAAACTTCCTTCAAAAAAACTTTCCTTCACTGCCTCAAAACGAATTTCTGCCAACACAACACTTTCTTCCAACAGATTTTGGTTCTGAAAACTAGCGGCCCAATACCAATAAACTTGTGTGGCCTCCAAGTAAAGATCATTGAGGATCTGCTGTCTCTCAGCTTGCGTAGCATCGATATAAACCTCTGCTTGGCGCAATGCAGCCCTTCTTTTGTCTATAAATAGTCCTTGACCCAAATTTACTGAGGCTCCAGCGGCAAGCAAACCATTCCCGGGAACAGTTCTCTCGGCATTGAGGTAAGTACCAGTGTTTTGTTCAAAAACACCTTTCAGTTCGACCCCGCCAACGGTGGGAACAAGAAGACCTGCTTCCTTTTTACGATAATATTCAGTTTCGCTGAACTCTTTTTGGTCATAATTACCATACAAAAGAGGATCAAACCCCCCTCTCGCAATTCTCATTTCCTGCTCCCCAAAACGCAAGGTAGTTTCTGCTTGCTTGGAAACAGGATGAAAATCCTTCACCAACTCGAGGAAATATTCATAGGTAAGCAACTCCTGCCCAATGGCCCCAAAAGAGAAGATTAAGCACAAAACAGTCAATGAAATTTTTCTCATTTCTTGCTGTCTTTAATGGCCTGCTGTTCCCTTCTGGTATAATAATCAGCTGGAAAACCGTTCAATTGCCGCCAGATTTCATACCAAATCGGCACATCGTTTAATAAGGCAATGCCATCGGCACCGGAGCCGATTTTAAGTGCATCAGGCCATGGATGCTCTTCTGGATCTTCTACCACCAAAACGCGATATCCATCTGAAGTACTCGTAAATCTATCTATGGCTACCACAACGCCTCCAAAAGTCCCGTTCGAAAGCTGTGGCCAACCCGAAAATACAATCGCTGGCCAGCCGTCAAAAATAAACCGAACCCTATTCCCTTCTTTTACCAAAGGCAAATCTACGGGAGCAACGTACATTTCAACAGCCAGTTTAGCATCGGCTGGTAGGATACTGATAATTTCGGCACCTTCACTGATGGTTTCTCCGATTCCTACCCGTATGGCTTTGGTGACATATCCGGTTTGAGGTGCAAGTATATATCTGTAGCTACTTCTAACCTCATAGTTTGAGAACTGGTTTTCCAACTGTGATGCTGTAGCCTCGGCATCGTATTGAGACGACATTGCCGAATACATATCGGCCTCGGTTTTAGCCATTTTATCCCTAAAATCATTGTCGATCGCCTGCAACTCAATTTTGGCAGAAATAAATTCATTCTTACTGCTCAAGAGCGTATTTTCTGCTGAAATCAAACCGGATTGAACTTCCTGAAATCTCAATTTCCTTGTTTCAAAATCCGTAAGCGAAGTCAAACCTTCCCTATAAAGGTTTTCTGCCCGCTGGAGTTGCTCGACCCCAACCTGGAAATTCACTTTGGACTGTTCAAACCGAATGCTATCAGATTTCACCTTCAACTCTGACATTTTGAGTTTGTTTTCCGCCTGCTCTTTCCTGAGAATATTATTGGCCCTAAGAGCCTCAAATTGATTCTTTTGGGCCACTACCCTCCCTCCATAGGATTTTGCGGCCATGTTTTTGGCATCTACCTGAAGTTGGGTCCTTTCCAATAAAAGTGGATCAAAGAAATTGTCCTTGATTTCAGAAACCTGCAGAATGGTATCTCCTTTCTGCACATAATCCCCTTCAGCCACATACCATTCTTCAATCCTTCCCGCGATGATGGAATTCACCGTCTGGGGCCGCTGATCGGGTCTCAAGGCTGTGACATATCCATAGCTTCTGACATTTTGAGTCCAAGGCAAAAACACAAACAATACCGCCGCAGCCAGCAACCACAACAATACCCTGATCCGGTTTTTCCTTTCATCTTCGGGCAAGGTCATTCGATAACTCTCGTAACCTTCAAATGACAATTTTCTCCCGATCTTATTCTTCGAAATGTTTAACATACCTTTAGAATTTTAGGAGTTTTTTAATCGTAAATAATCTTGACTACTTCCGTCGAAAACGACTTTTCCTTTTCCCAATTCGATAACCCTTGGAAAAAGTTTTATAATCTCATTGTCATCAGAGATCATCATCACTGTCCATAATCCAGCAGAGATATATTGCTTTACCCGTTCTTTGAC
Source organism: Rhodonellum psychrophilum GCM71 = DSM 17998 (assembly GCF_000381545.1). GTDB lineage: Bacteria > Bacteroidota > Bacteroidia > Cytophagales > Cyclobacteriaceae > Rhodonellum > Rhodonellum psychrophilum. The sequence goes on from NZ_KB906682.1 coordinate 144,838, forward strand.
TACTGGTGAAAAATCTGAAAACAAAGCCTCTAAAAACAAAACCTTAGGTTTACCAACCAGACATCTTGCCATGATAAGACTACTCACAACGGCCTTGCTTAGCCCTTTTCCTTCCGGCATTAGTTCAGTATTCAAATCGGCTGGAAGTTCATATACAAATGTGTTCAAGCCCACTAGGTCTACAATCTCCCTTAGAAAATTCTCTTCTATATCCCGGCCAAGCACAATGTTTTCCCGAATGGTACCACTGAAAATGGATTCATGGGTAAGACTGTCACCCACAAAGCTCCTGAACTTTCCTAAATCCATGGTGTCGATCGGCAAACCATTGACAATAATTTTCCCTCTATACTCCGAATAAAGGCCAGCCATTAAATTCATCAAGGTACTTTTTCCACTTCCACTTTCTCCAGTAAGCACCACCTTTTCTCCAGGTTGGAGGGAAAGAGATACATCGTTCAAAATTTCTTCTTCAGAACTCCTTGCCCTAAACCTCAGGTTTTGAATGTCAAATTTCAACCCTGTTTCTTCGGGACTGAGAGATTTTTCGGTTCCAGCTTGCATTTCCATCGGCAAATCCATGATTTGACCTATTTTCTCAAAAGCAGTTAGGGTATCATAAACGGTTTCCAAGGACAAAATTATTTTTTCTACCGAATTCACCACCAGAATAATGATGATCTCAGCGGCTACAAATTGGCCAATACTGATCTCATTGTTGATCAACAACAAACTTCCTGCTACCAAAAGGGAGGAGACAATCAGTACTTTGAACACGATCAGGATTTTGTATTGGAACACCAACACCCCAAAATGCTGATTCCTGTATTCCACATATGATTTGAGTAATTTATCCACCTTGATAAAAGGTAGATTTGAATTTCCCGCCAACTTAAAAGTGGCCATGGTTCTGCCGATTTCCTCCAACCAATAGGCAACCCCATATTTTGCTTTTGATTCATTCAGAGAGGTTTCCATTCCCTTTGGGCTTGTATAATAAAAAATCAGAAACAAAATTATGATCAGAATAAGCCCAAAAATGATGAAAAACTGGTGGTAAAAGGCCAAGAGTAACAAGCCAAAAAACACCTGAATGGTTGCTGTGGTAAAATCGGTCAGGATCTTTGCCATGCCTTTTTGAAGATTCATCACGTCAAAGAAACGGTTGACGAGTTCGGGGGTGTGTTTATCATGCAATTCATCTAATTTCAACATCGGCAAGCGGAAAGCAAAGCCAAAACCTGTCTTGGTGAATATTCTTTGCTGCATTTTTTCTGTGAGGTACAATTGATTGATTTGTAGATATCCTCCAAAACTAATCCCGGCGGCAACTACAAAAACAAGCAAAAGCCAAGAAGTGCTTACCCTTCCTCCCAAGATAAAATTAAAGATCGCTTGGATACCAAGCGGAAGACTGAGGGATACAAGACCATTGAGAAGCGCATAGAAATAAATCGAATACACTTCTTTTTTTTCCTCTTGAAGAAATTTCCAAAATCTTTTGATTGGGGTGAGGGCGATTTCAATATTCATTTTCAATTGTTTTAAAAACCATGTTTTGGAAAAACTCCATTCGTTTTTCATCTCCGTTCTTGATTTCTGTCAATCCCGGTAGATGTTCGGAATAGTAGGATTGCATTAGACCGGAACCCATTACTGTGGACACCAATGCCTTTGGAAATTCATAATCCGGGTTGATCTCCGTGATAAATGACGCTATCCTATTTCCAATTTTATGATAATAATGGAAAAACCCATTTTGATATTCCTGATCAATTTCCTTGGTCATAAATGCCTTCGTTGCTTCATTTGTCAGCAGATGCTTTAAGGAAACCGGATCTATGTAATCATTGACTTTATATATTGGCCCGTTCACTAATATTTCTATTGCAATCTTCAGTCTTTTTTTTGGATCAGGCAAATTCGCAGTAGATATGATGAGATTGTGTTCCAAATATCCCCAGTACCAAACCATAAGAAATAGCAATAGCTTGTGTTTATTTTCAAAATAACGATAGATGGCAGATTCTGTGCAATCGACCTTACCTGCCAGTTTTTTGAAAGTAAATTGTTCAAGTCCCAGTTCTGAGATCATTTCAATTCCCTTGGCAACAATCACTTTTCCCAAATCAGAACTGAAAGGATCTTTCAAATAGATATTTTTGTTGACGTCAACCCTGATTTTCTTGAAGAGAGATTCCATTGGCATAAATTTAAATCAAATGCTTAAACCGACATCTTCTGAAAAAAGTTTACTTTACTTTTAAAAAGTTTGTATTACAAACAAATTAAATAGACGAAGAATGTAGCGACTCGGTCTTTGAAGCAAACAGGCTTCATTAAATCCTGTTTTTACAGATTCTATTTGACCACCATGGCATATTTGACCAACTCTTCCAAAGAAATAAAGTCCAATGTTTTTTCATGTGTTGCTTCTAGATAAATATTGGGTGCAACCCCTTGATGATGGGCTTGCATCCACCTGCTGGCGCAAAGGCACCAACGGTCTCCGGGTTTCAAACCTGGAAATGCAGCTGCGGGAATCGGGGTAATAAGGTCATTTCCCATTTTCTTGCTGAAATCCAAAAACTCCTGCGTCATCACAGCACATACTGTATGCGTTCCCACATCATCCTTTCCCGTCTCACAACATCCGTTTCTATAGTATCCTGTAAGTGGAGAAGTACTGCAAACCATGAGCAACTCCCCAAAGACATTATTCGCCATTTTTTTATTTGTTTTGTTTGATTATTAGGAGAAGTAAGAAGGATTTATGCATATCCACTGCTGCATAAGTCATTTTCACTTCTGAGAAATGGGCGTGATATCACCGATAGACATCGGGGCCTTTGTGAAAAAGACCGAAGAAATCAAACCCCCTGTGTTTTTTGGGTTTTCAACTGGTCCATTGGTTTATGGACAAAGTAGCGGAAATACACATACGAATTTAACAAAAGGATTAAATCCCAATCCATTCAAGCCTTGAGTTTCTTCCAATCTGGGTCATATTTCAGTTTCCCCACCAAATTAAGATAGAGAACTTTTGAATAACGCAACATAATAGGCACCAACAACAGATTTCCAATCAGGACGGTCGTCACATATACCCAAACATCCGGATCATCAAACAGATAGTTGAGCACAATAAGGACATTGACGACTAGGGCTACGGAGAATGCATAGCTGATGTACATGGCACCATAGTAAAAATCAGGCTCTGGGGTAAGTACAGCATTACACGTGGGGCAATGGTTGTGCACGTCTGAAAGCTTTCTATAACTAATGATCGAGGTAGGGAAGATTTGCCCCTCCCTGCATCTTGGGCATTTTGCAAGGACCATTGCTGCTCCTAAACTAACTTTTTTCATAACTAAAATATTGTGACCTAAAGATAAACAATCCAAAAGAAAGACTCTTGGTTATGTAACACATTAATGGAAGATTTTGATTCGGGGTTGAAATGGTTTTCTTAACTTTGAAGCATGTTCAAAAGATTGAGGATACATAAGCTAACGCGGTGGATAAATTTCATCCTGCTGATGAACTTTCTGAATCTATCTGCAAGTTTTTATCAATCAGCTGAATCCCAGTCGATTTTCATTCAGTCCCAAGACCCTTTGGATACACTTACAGAACTGGTCTTGGAGTATTTTTTGGAAATGGATGACGACACTGTTCCCGACACTGAAGTACCGGGAGGAAAAAGGTCATTGCTCGATCTGAAGATGAATCTTCCCCACAATTTCTGGAAACTTGAATCTGTAAAGATTAATCTCTGGCATAAACACAATACTTTTTACACTGATTTTTCCGAGAGCCTGTCACAGGAAATTGACTCCCCACCACCCAAAAGCTAGGGTTCTTTTTAATGTTCTAACTTAATTCAAACAAAAATTTCCATTTATTTAGATGAAAAAAATCCTTGCAATGCTCGGGCTTTGCCTGTATGCCTTACCTTCAATTGGCCAAAATCTGTCTGACAGCCTTAAAATCCAAAAGAGAATTTTAGATAGCCTTTTCCTTGACGAGATAGAAGCGCCACAATCCAAAGAAAAGGCCAAAATCCTCCATGCAGAACCCTTATACATCGATTTGATTCGTGATCTGGGCGCCCGAAAAGGAGAAAAAGAATGGAATTTTGGCTTCGGAATGACCGATAAAAATGGTTTTGATGAATATGAAGCCTTGGTGGAATACGAATGGGCTCCAATCGATCGCCTTGGTTTTGAGATTGAAGTTCCTTTGACTGTCTTTTCCTCAAGAGGAGAATTGTCACAAAACCTAGAAAAACCCTCCAATAGGCTCGAATCCATTAAATTGGCGACTCAATGGACCTTTTTGGTTTCTGAAAAAGCAAAGACCTCACTTGCATTGGGCTATATTCACGAATTTGAGTTTGTAGACCTCAACAATCTCAGTTTTCGCCAACTCTTCAAGGGGAATATTTATAACCCGATTTTCATTGCCGCAAAAAGATGGGGGAGCAATTACCACACCCTAATCTATACTGGGCCAAGGATTGAGAAAGAATTCAATCAAAAAAGCCATGTCAGCTATGACATCAATACGAATTTTCACTACATGATCACCGGAACCAGGAATTTTATAGGACTGGAAGTCAACAAGGAAATCTACCAGGGAAAAATGGAAACCGTATTGAGACCACAGATGCGGATTGGCTTGTCAGAAAGCATCATGGTGGGGATCGTTACAGGCATCCCGCTTAGCCGTCAAAACAATGGCATCAGTTCTTTTCTTAGGATCATCTATGAACCCGGATTCAAGGCAATGCATTGATCAAAAAAGCCTTTGGGGGAATCCCCAAAGGCTTTTTATTCTTCTGGATTCCATTCGTCCAAATCATAATCCTTTCCCCTGCCCCACCGAAGCAATTCTTCAATGGTGTAAACCTCAGTTGTATCAAGGTCTTTGACTCTAAAATCCTCACTGGAGATCCTCGCCAAGATCTGAAACCTTCGATTTTCCCCAAGATTGGTAAATTCGTAAGTCCTGCCCACGCGTAAGTTGTCCAATGCTATTGCCATATTTATTTTTATGCGTTTTCTTTTATAATCACTCCTACTGCCTCAAATTTATATTCTTCCTTGTCGGAGGTGATTGCATCAATTTCTTCTTTGGATTTTCCTGCATCCTCAGCATAATGCTTTTGTGAAGCCACATCTGTGATGGATCTGGTGGCGACACCATCCATAATTACGGGATAACCCATCGCGTTTTTTGGAACAAAGAAACCATAATCCTTAAAGGTCACCCGCATCAACTGCCCATCTGGCAATTCCACCGTCATCCAGCATCCTTTATGGGCACAAACCTCTTTGATCTCTCCTATCACTTTCCCTTCAAAATCTCCTTTTGTTTCCAAGGTTTCATACATTTGGGCAATGGTATAAACATTGGATTCTTCAACTTCGGCACCGAAATTCCCAGTGGCAACAGCCTCTGTCGTTTCAGTTAACTCCGAAGCCTCCTCTTTTTCACTCGGTGCGGGATTACAAGACCAAAGTAAGGTGGCAATTACAAAAACAGCTGATTTTTTCATGTATGGTAGCGTTTAAAATATTTCCTAAAAGTAAATAGAAAATAGTATATCGTCAAGAAACAGTTTTCAACACCTTTCCATTCCAGCAAATCTTATTTCAATTTTTCAGCAAACACCTTCTTGAATTTCTCCACTTTGGGTCGGACCACTATTTGGCAATAAGGCTGCATGCCATTGTCTTTGAAATAGTTTTGATGATAATCTTCAGCAACATAGAAATTGCTAAAAGGTGTAATTTCCGTGACAATTGGTCTGTTGAAAGCCCCAGCGTCATCCAATTTCTTTTTGAAAAACTCCGCTTCTTGTTTTTGGGAATCTGAATGATAAAACACTGCCGATCTGTATTGTGGACCTACATCCGCACCTTGCCTATTGAGCGTTGTCGGATCATGGGTGGACCAGAATATTTCCAGAATCTCTGAAAATGTGAGGATCTTCGGATCAAATAGAAATTGAATAACCTCGGCATGTCCTGTGGTACCGTTGGTCACTTGTCTGTATGTTGGACTGGCAATGTGTCCCCCACTGTATCCTGATTTTACCTTGTCTACACCGTTAAGTTCTTGATAAATGGCTTCAATGCACCAGAAACAACCTGATCCAAGTGTGGCTATTTCGTATCCTTCCGGGATTTCAACATTGGTTTTGGGTATTTCTAGCATATTTTTTTCGTTGTATTGATTTTGGGACTGGCCGTTGGCCAGCAAACTTGTAAATGAGAAACTCAACAGGATTAAAAGGAATTTCATGTTTTTTTGGGATAACACTAAAAAGTACCGATAGGTTTATGGCTAGGTCTTTATTCTAAAAAGGGTTTGTGGCAAAAAATACTTGGGGACGCTTCCTTCCTCCTGAGAAAGGGAAACCCTTCCCTCTTCAAGAAGCCGCATCATTTCATCCATTACCTCGGGAATAAAATGTTCCCAAGACTGCGGGAAAATCCATTGGATAACTTCACTCGGGCTAAAAGACTTCTCACCTTTTAATCTTCCCATTTCCAAGATCGCCGTTTCTAAAATAGATATTGAATCCTTTTTTACCACGATTGATTTTTTATTTCAACAAAATTTCATCCAACATGACCATGGGCATTTTATCTTTGCGATATGTCCAATGGGGAAGCCGGGCTTGGTTCTTGATCAAGATTTTGAATTCCTCAAAACGATGCGCCTTTTTGATTTTCAAATCAATGGTTTTTCTATCAACTTCTGGATGCTCCCGAAGTGACGCCAAATGCTTGACCGAAAGCAATTTCCATTTATTTTTTCGCCAACCAAAAACCCGAACATTCTCAGGCGGGAAAATCCATTGCCTCTGATCTTCCAAAAACCCAATTTGTACCGTCTTAAAATCGATCCCTCCGGTCTTGATCACCAATTCCGGATCTGTTTCATACCAACCCACCCACTGGATTTTAAAATCTAGAAATCCCCTGATCCCATTGACCAAGTCCAAGGGACCATTTCCTTGGTATTCCGGTGAAGGGAATGTCAAATAGGTAACGTAAAAATTCTCTACCTTATTTTCCAACAAGGCATTTTCAATTATATGCTCCCATTCATGCACATATAAATCAGGGCTGGGTCCATTCTCCCTGATTTCATAAATACCTCTTTGATTGGCATCCTTTGCAAAGCTCTTAACTCTTAAAGGAAGGTGACTGGGGACAACCCAATCTCCATTTTCCTTTTGAAACATGCCAAAATCATTTTTTCCATAATATTTCGCCTGCTCCAAATACACATACTCCAGGGATTTCCTGACTTTGGCCACACGGCTGGCAAATAGTGGGTCGGATTCCGTAGCCTCTTCCGCCTTTTTGATCAACTGATCGTATTGGTCCATATAGGAAGGAGCCAAAAAAGTCTTGGATTGGGCAATCGGGCCTGAATAAATATCCAATATTTTATCCTGTGCCTGTTGCCCGGCTTGCAAAAGGCTGAGGTAGGCACTGATGTACTCCGAAGCATTTCCATAAAAGCGCAAGAGGAATTCTTCCATTTCCTTCTCAAAATCCAGGTGAACATCCCAAAGCAATTTTGCCAAGAGATATTGCCGGAGTTCATAAAAATCACCAGGGATATCTCCATACCCTTGGACAAATAGCCCCTTCACTCCTTTGGATTTGTAGAATTGGAAGTTTTTCTGCAACACATGCAGATTCGGAAATGGGGATAAATAATGGCTAAACTGAACGGTATAATCCCAAACAAAGGTTTTGGAATTTACCGATTGCCAATCCTCCAAGATATTTCCCACAAATTCGCTTCTGCTGTCTTCAGGAATGGCTTGCCCACGATTGATTTCTATGGGACAATAAATCGTCGTGACATTTGTCAATGGTTTGATCTCCGATGGCGGCAAAACAGTGTGTTGATAGGCGAGTGTGGCGAACTCCTGGTCGGGGAATTCGGAGGCCAATCGATTCACAAAATGGACCAAAGCTCCTGTGGGCCCGCCGTTGGCATCATTTATACTTTTGCATTGCCCACAGACACAATGAATCACACCATCATTCTGACTGATGGAAAAATACCTTGCTCCGGGATTTTCTAAAATCAGAGTTTCAAGATTCTTCTTTGCAAGCGCAAACACTCCATCATTGGTCATGCAGATGGATTCTGATCTTCTTTTGCCTTCATACAAGGCAAAGTACTCAGGATGCAAATCGAAATGCTCTTTGGTTGAAATCAATTTAGAAAAGGAATGTCCCCAGAGCCCAAAATCATCGATGTGCCAATCCAATTTGTGCCAACCCCTGAAGGATTGATCGTAGGCCTCGGGATAAAAAAGTGCCCTGTAGTCAAAATCTGGCTGATAGGATTTGTCAAAATTCTTCGGGAAAACAATCGTTTTGTCTTCGGGATAATAAGTGAAATCAGCCGTATATTTTCGGATTCCCAAGATTTCCAAAAATGTGGACACCGAAAATGACAGTGCTAACTGGTCTTTTGCAACCAGTGAAATTCCGCTATCAAGAGATTGGATTTTGAAATACGTGTTCTCAAAACCACTTGGATTTATTTCAAGTTTGAGAAAAAAACTTTTGGGTGCTGATGGTCCAATATATATTGGAAGTGATGCATCGAGCCAATTCAGAAGTTCTGATTGAAGGAATTCAGCCTGCTCTCTTTCAATTTCGGAAGATGCCCAAATCAGCGGAAGACCATGTTTTTGCGAGAATTGAAATTGTTCTTGCCTTGCAAAAACATGGCCACCAGCAAATAGCAACAATAGCCAACAACCGAATAAAGGCTTTAGCGGCATTGCTTCAATTGCAGACCATGATAAAAGCTGGCGGGAAATTTTTTAGGGTGAATGAAGTTTTGATTTCGCTAAAATGATTGGCAAACTGAAATTTCAACGCGTAAGAATAACAGATCTGGATAAACTTACCTGAATCTGAAACAGATTCTTTACTTTTTTTGTAGATCTGATGACGATTTGATTTTGGGATCAAGCTCAGTGGCAATGACGAGAAGATGAAGTCTGCTTTTTTCCCATCCAAATACTGGTCAATATTTTCTGCTGAATCACAAATGACATGAACATTGTCTTGAGGAAAAACCTTTTCAAGGTTGGTGCAAAAATTCTGGCTAATTTCAAAAACCAACAACACGGCGTCAGCATCCATTCTTTCCACTATTCCTTGGGTAATACTACCATCTCCCCCTCCCAATTCTACAATTAATTTAGCACCCTTAAAATCGGCGAATGACAACATTTTTTTAACGAGTGCTTTGGAGCTGAAAGTTACTGCGCCAGTGGTGGACAAATTTGTGAAGAGCTCCTTCAAAAGTGTACTTTTGTTCATATAGGTCTTGTATAGTCGTGCAATATAGGTATTTTCGAAAAAAATAATCGATAAAGTACGTCGCCCCCCTGCATTTAAGTCAGAATAATAAATATGTCCCACCAAGCTGCGATCAATTCCAACTTTCTAACCACGATAAAAGACAATTTCAAAAACTTTTGGCTGATCGCAATTCCCTATCTTATTCTGATGCTGTTGTTGAGACTGGTGGAAGTCATCTGGGTTTTCAAGATTCACCCATTGGATTTCCAACCGATCAATATCATCCTCGGAGGGCTCATTAGGGATTTCGAATGGATATTCTATCTATTGGGTTTTTTCTTGCTGCTCAATGTATTGATTGGCTTTTTTCTACCCAGAACCATCGAAATAATCACGCGGATCATGATCACTTTTCTTCTGATCATCCACGGAGGTTTGATTTTTTATTTTACCAAATCTCTTTTCCCGTTGGGAGATGATCTTTATGCCTACTCAACAAAAGACATCATCGCCACACTAAAAGCTTCCGGGGTGATCAATGTCCTAAATGGAGTCGTGATCCTTGTTTTGGTTTCCGTTATCTACTTTTTTACAGGATTGGGAAAACGGATTAGGATTTCCTTCAATACGGCTTTGGTACTCAGCGGTATTTGTTATGGATACCTCCTTGTTTTCAACCTGATTGCCATCCTTTCCCCAAAGCCTATTTCTGGTATGGAAACCAACCTGAAGGCCAATAAATCCTTCTACCTCTACGACCAGTCCTACAGCCACTTCACAGCTGAAAGCAACCTCTATTTTGATTTTTATCTTGCAAATACCAATGATGAAAATCAATTGATGACTAAAAAATATTTGAATTCAGAATATCCATTTTTGCATGAAAACAATTATCCAGATGTTTTGGGGCCATTCTTCAATGAATTTGACTCCATTCCAGATTTGGTTTTCATCATTGTAGAAGGCCTGGGAAAAGCTTATTCTGGGGAGGACGCTTATTTGCGCAGCTTTACCCCTTTTTTGGATTCGTTGGCCAACCACAGTCTTTATTGGAAAAACAATCTTTCCACGACCGGTCGGACCTATGGGATTCTGACCGGCATGTTTGGGTCATTGCCTTTTTCTAAAAATGGATTCATGGAGAATGCGCCCAATCTCCCCAAACATTCCAGTTTGTTTTCACTGCTGAAACACAATGGTTACTACACCAATTTCCACATCGGAGCGGATATCAATTTTGACAAAGTAGGTTCTTTCCTTAATTATCAACAGGTAGACAGAATCCTTGACCTCACTTCTTTTGATCCTGACTTTGAAGTCACTCCTTCCACTTCAGGATTTTCATGGGGTTATCCAGACAAAGCTGTGTTTGAAAATGGAATGCGAAAGCTTCCCCGAAACCATCCGCAGCCGCAGATGACTGTTTTCCAGACGCAGACTTCTCATGATCCTTTTATCATCCCCAATGAAGAAAAATACCAGGCGATGCTGCTCACCCATCTTACCAATACCCTCAAAGTAAAACCCAGTGAGATGGCAAGTTACCTGAGTTATAAAAGTCTTTACGCGAGTGTTTTATATGTAGATGAGGCAGTGAAGGAGTTTTTTGAGGAATACAAAAAAATGCCCAAGTATGAAAACACCATTTTCATTATCACCGGTGACCATCGACTTCCTGAAATTCCAATGGCCACACGAATAGACAGATTCCATGTCCCTTTGATGATTTATTCCCCAAAACTTTCCCGTACGAAGCGAATCCATGGCGTCAGTACACATTTTGATATTGCCCCCAGTATCCTTTCCTTTTTATCTTCCAGATATCCGATGGATTTGCCGTCAGCGGTGGCTTGGAAAGGTTCAGTCTTAGATACTGCTGCTAATTTTCAATCCTTCATTTCTGTTCCGCTGATGAGAAACAAAACCCAACTTAAAGAATACATCAGTGGTGAATATTTGATTTCTGAAAATGAGCTTTATAAAATATCCGACAACATGAATATAGATATTGTCCAGGAAATTGGATTGAAGGACAAGATTTCCGGGAAATTCGAAAACTACAAGAATTCCAATACCTATTCCATCGAATCGGACCGGTTGTTGCCGGATTCCCTGATGATTTATAATCGGAAAAAATAAAAATCTGAAGCTTTTTGGGCTGTTTTGATGGCATTAGGCTACGTGTATCCAGCACATTAATTTGTTATCCATCCCCAAACGGGACCCGGACTTATGCTCCAAATGGTCTGATTTTTTTGCAGTTTCAGCTCCTACTACGAAACAGAATGCATAGATCAGTTTCAATCCGTATTTTCTTTCTTGTTCACGTCATCAAGAATATAGCGCATCAATGGAAAATAGTAATTCCAGAAAAAGCTGTTTCTCTGTGAATAATCTTCAGCATCCATAAACATCCTCCAAAGTTTTGCGATTCCATAGAATCTAAAGGAACTGTTGGAGATCACATTGTCTGCAAAGTCTCCGGAAAAATAATAGAATTTCCCTTTTCCATTGGGTTTCACTACAACTGCTGGAAAATACCTGGGCAATCCCATTTCCCGAAGCATCTCTAGCCCTTCTCCTGTAGGATTGATGTCATAATAAGAAATGACCTCAAAATCCCTGTCAATCAAAACAATATCGAACCAATAGGGGTACCAAACAAATTCAGGAATCCCTATTTTGTTTCGAAAAGCCGTTCCGGTGGTAATGATAGGCACCTTGTTCAGCGTGTGTTTCTCATATTCCAAGATCTCTATTTTTCCTGTATCCTTCAGAAATACCAAGCCAGAACCTTTCAAATCCCATTGCTTGTCATGCTGTTTGTTGTAAGAATCAATCATCCAAAATGGCAATTCATCATTTAGCAAAGTATCCAGTTCATCAAAATACCGAACGATCCATCCGGTCCATTTCAACCCGACCAGGGTTTCAAATTCATTTTTGATCGCTTTTGGGGTAGGTGAGGCAATGGTGTTGAATTCAGAAATGATTGTTATTTCTTCTGTATAAGCCTTTTGTAAAAAATTGAGGTCTGCCTTGTCCATTCCTCCATAAATTTTCTTTGAAGGTCCCTGAAGCGCCTCTTTTTCAAGATCATTTTCATAAACGCCATAGGTGTCCGAAAAATAGATCAGTTCGGTCTTCTCTACCAATTCATCTATTTTTTGATCCGTCAAGCCGTTTAAGTCCTTGATGGAGTACGGACCATCTTTGGCCGGAAAAAAACCAAGATAATCTTCTTTGAAATTGAAGAAATCCCCGTTGGGTTTAACATACCTGAGGTGATTGAGCGTCCAATGGATGGAAGAATGTTCTTGGAAGTCAAGGTTGACCACGGTTTTATCTACAATGATCACGTTCAAAGTTGCTTTTGGCACCAAATTCCACAGCAAAAAGGCACCCAAGGGTATCGCCAAAAAAATGAAAAGGAAGGAGAATATCCATTTTAGCAAAACCCTAAACTCCTCTGGAATCAATTTTCCCAATTTATTTCCCATCAGAATCTAAATTCAGTTCCTATGGAAACATTCAGGTTATTCCTGAATCTTCCCGCATTGATTTCATCCTTGGAATAGCCGACAAACCCAAAGCCCATCCAACGTTCGGTCCATAGGTGTTGGTATCCCAATCTGGCCCTATACGAATTGAGCAATTGGGATTGAAAATCCCTGTTTTCTTCATCCGGAGACACGCCAGAACTGAATTGGATGCTGATAAAATCCTCCGCTCCCTTGAAGTAATAGCGGGTTTGGAAATTTCCACTCACCGAATTTCCCTCTTGGCCAGGGATCAAATTCATTCTGAAATTAAACCACCAATTGCTGACATACTTCCCAAGGGAACCCGTGATGATATGTGTCGTTTCTGAAAATTGTAAATACCTGTAACCAGCGTCCAATTCAAATGCTTTTGGAAGATTCCAATAGATACTTGATCCGAACCTGAATTTTGGAAAAAAAGAAGCTCCCGAATACCCAATATTGAAATATCCATAGGAATTTTTCCCCAAGGAAGGATAGGCATCCAACTCTACCTGGGTTCCGTTGCCATCAAACCTAGAGGAATTGGTGACCCTTGCAATCAAGGTTCCGGTCAGTTTGGTCCTGGTCCTTCCATAAATTGAATAGGTATTCCAGGGCGAAATTTGTCCTTCAAAAGAGTCATAATCATATGTGAATCCTACTGCATTTACCCTGCTGAGCCTTCGGAGAATTTGGATATAGTTCAGTAAACCTTCCAACTTTGGTGCTTTTTGGAAAACCGAGTTCGCCAATTTAAGCGCCGTTGCATAGTCTTCTTTATAATAATGTATTTTAGATTGTCTGTACTGGATTGCATTGGCCTGAGGGCCTATCTTTTCCAATGCCATTTTCAGGATTTCATCCGCTTTTTCCAAATCTTCCTGCCACAGAAGATTGTCAATGTAACCCAAATATCCATCCTCATATTCCGGACTGGCCACAATCGCCCTTTCGAAATAAAGGGATGCCGAATCATATTTACCATCCCAGCTGTAAGACCTGCCGACCAAAATCAGGACATCTGGATAGGTAGGGTATTTCTCCAGTACCTTGAAAGCTATTTCCCTACCCTCCTGCCTTTTTCCATCTAGAATCAGTTTTCTGGCTTCAATGAATAGTTTGTCCGGGTCAAAGCTTTCTTGCCCAACAGCCGGAAAAGCAAATATCCCCCACAGGAGTAGAAAAGAACACTTGATTTTGAGGTATCGTTTAATCATCGGTGGAATGGTTTGGCTTTTCAGGTATTGGAAACTTTTTGTTTGTCAGTAGCTTTATTGAAGCCTGCACGAATCATGATTCCCCAACCACCTTTGCCCCGGATAAAATCCCAATGGCCTTTCAATCCCCAGAATACGATTTTGGGATGAATCACAAAAGGTTCCAACAACACGGTAATGAGGAGTTTTCTCAGGTCTTTTTTGTCCTTGTAATTATTGTAGGCAATTTGCTCAAACAATATACTGAAGGAAGAAATCATGATAGAAAAGAAGTAAATCACCACAAACAAAACAATCAGGTAAATTGCACTGCTGTCTCCCGAAATGATCAAAAGTAGTGTGTAAAGTACGCCGAGTGTTTCCATAATGGGTGCTGCCTTTTCAAACAAAGACCAAAAGGGATAAGAAACCATGCCCATGACGCCATATTTGGGATTGAAACTGATTTTTTGGTGGAGTTGTAGCGTCTCAATGGTACCCCGCATCCATCGGTTTCTCTGTCTGGATAGGATTTCCTCGGATTCTGGCACTTCCGTCCAGCACAAAGGATCAGGAATAAAACCAACTTTATACGGGACCTTGATTTCTTCCATGTATCTCCGCATCCTGACGACAAGTTCCATGTCTTCCCCTACGGTTTTAGGAAAATAGCCTCCTACCTTGAGCACCAGCTCCCGGTCAAAAAATCCAAAAGCACCGGAAATAAGCATCAGTCCATTGAGTCTCGTCCAAGCCATCCTTCCCATCAGAAAAGCCCTAAAGTATTCGATCACCTGAAACCTTCCCAAAAGGGAATCCGGAACCCTGTATTTGATTACTGTCCCATCCTTTACCTCACAATTATTGGCAACACCGATGACGCCACCCACTGCAATGACTTTCCGATTGGTTTCTTCCATAAATGGCCGCATCATCCGGGTGAGGGAATCGCTCGAAAGAATACAATCCACATCTATACAGGCTATTATTTCTTGGCAGGCGATGTTGATTCCCACATTGAGCGCATCTGCTTTTCCTCCGTTTTCCTTGTCGACAAAGGTCAGTTTGGAATAACTGGGATTTGTGGATTTATAGATGGCCCGAACGGGCTTGGTCTCAATGGAGGGATTGTAAGCGTATTTTGTTTTGACCAAGTCAAAATTGTCAATCATCACTTGGATAGAATCATCTTTTGACCCGTCATTGATGATGATTACTTCAAATTTGCCATAATGCAATGACAAAAGACTCTTTGCATTTTGCACCAAACTTTTGGACTCATTGTAGGCGGGGGCGATCAAGGAAATCCCAGGAGCAAAGGGACTGGTAATGATGTCTCCATAATCCGAGAATTTATTTTTCCGCAGATGGTCCCGCATTTCCAGGGCGGAGAGAATGGTGGTAGACAGGTAAATCAAAATGATTGAAAAACTGTAAAGCAGGAACATAATCCCCAACACATCCATCAGTATACTGAACAATAGACTATACATGGGTCAAAATGGGGTCTTCTAGGTGTTGACAGATTCTTATTACTTCCTCTTCTTCCACACCCTTCGTCATTTCATGAAAATTATCTTTATTTAAAGTGTACATGGTGTCCATTATTGCCTTTTTGGATTCAAAATCAGTCAAAACAGCAAATCTTTCGATTAGAAGCGCTTGAGACTGGATATCTCCTAAATTCTTCAGTACAACCATGGCCTGAATCCTAAGGGCGTGAGAGTCGGAAAACAAAGCATGATGGATTTGCTCCAATTCACTTTCGGCATTCAGCGCATCATAGGTTTTCAGGATTTGGATTTTCTCAAAATCACCAGCTTTATAAAATATTCCTGAAAGACTTTTGATAGCCTCCATTTTACCCATAATCTTCACCAGCTTGATTCCAAAAATCCGAACAGACTCATTTTCTGAATCAAACAGATTTTCGATTTTTACGACTTTCTGTGAAGTCAAGAATTTGATTATCCTAAGATAAATCATTTGCTGCCATCTGGAAAGCGGATATTTTTGATTGACCAAGACTTGGAGATCACTGTCATTGGAAAGGTTCAAAATGGTCGCGACGGCATTGGATCGAATGTAAAAATTTTTTTCCATGGCAAAATCCTGAACTCGTGAAAGGGCCTCGTTGACATCCATTTCATTGATTTCAGTGATTCCCGTAGCGATAATGTCCCAGCGTTTGCTTTCCAGTTTTTTCATGGAAAAAACATGAAGATCAAGTTTTCGGTATATCAATTTCAATTTGGCTTTGAAATCCCCCTTCATGTTCTTGTTCAAACTGATGATTTCCTGAATCATCACGTTTCGAAAAAGTGATTGTGACAGGTAATTTTTCGGAAAAAACGCCTCTAAATCCTCCGTAGAATAGGCTTGGAGTTGCGCAAACTCATAATCAAAAAGCAAAGTCGAAATGGGCTCATAACATAATTTCTTGAATCTTTTGGTCAGGATTCTTTCTCTGTTTTTGCGCATTTTTACGATGACCATAATCAAAACCAAAACCACGCAAGACACCAAAAAAAAGAAAAGAATCCCAATCAAGAGAATCATCTTAATGTCATTCAAAATCTTGATTTTAATTTTATAAAGAGGTTTAAAGGGTATTTTGGCTCCTTTCAAAATCAACTCTCCTTGGTCATCAAGGCTTTGATTTCCTAAAGTCATGTCATTCAACAACAACTCATTCCGACTAAGATTGTCCAAATATTCCTCAAGCGCTGAGGTGGTGACTTCATCGTAGTAAAGAAAATAGCGAACGAATGAAGTGGAGTTGCGTGTTTTGAGAAGAGAGTCCTGCAAAAAAAGAACTGCACCATAATCAGGTAAAGAAGCGGAAGTCCACTTATTGTCGATTAGAGGCGATTTTGTAAACCCTAAATCGGTTAAATTTAGGGTTGTATCAGACACCTCCAAGTCAATTTGGTAGGAAACCCCCTGAATGATTGAATTGGAACCTAGAATTCTGCGCGAATCTTCTCCTAAAATCCCAGGAGACTGTCCAAAAGAAAAATCGGTGAAGCAAAGATTTAAAAATAAAAGTAAGTATAAATGCTTTTTGTAAAACTCTACGTTCATTGATACTAATTCTTGATTAACCTTCTTACTCTTATCGCCAACTCATTGGGATTGAATGGCTTGGGGATAAAATCAGAAGCACCTAGATTAAAGGCTTCCAACACAGTGCTTTCCTCTTCACCTAAAGAACTCAAGACTATTATCGGGATATTTGGGAAATATTTCTTAGAGTGATTGATGATTTCAATACCATTTTTGAAAGGAATCATTACGTCTGTAATGATCAAATCAAGTTGATTGTTATCAATAGCATGAATCCCTGCCAAACCGTCCTCAGCCGTTGTAACATTGTATCCATCTTTCTTTAGGCGAAAACGCACCAAGCTTGATATCAATAGATCGTCTTCAATAATTAAAACATTTTTCATATTAATATCATTTAATGATATCGAAATATACAAGATAAGAATTATAAAAAAAGTGATATTTCCCGCTTAAAAAAAGCTCAAAAATCATCAATTGATTTTGTATTATGATAATTGACGTCCAATTCCAATTAATTGCCGTTCCTACCTTTTTAATCCCTAGAAAAAAAAAAACTTTTTTCAGAAAAATATCTTTTGTTAGCTTACAAGCTTATAAAAAACCAATAACAGAAGGTACAAATGAATATCAACCCAAATATTAAGCTTTTTGGTAGCTTATTGATTTTGGTTCTTTGCACTTCCCTTTCACCCTTGATTGCCCAAAGTGATCCTACCGGAGAAAAGAGAGTTACAGGAACCTATGCCATTACCAATGCCACCATCACCACAGCGCCAGGAAAGTCAATGGCTGGTGCCACCATTCTCATCAAAGATGGATTGATTCATGCGGTAGGCACCAATCTCAGTTTACCCGCTGAAACACAGCTGATCAAGGCAGATTCACTTTTTATTTATCCCGGATTCATCGATGGTGCCAGCAATTCAGGCATCACAAAACCCAACGATCCACAAAAAGGCGAAAATTTCAACCCTTCTGATCCCTCCGATGAATTGGCTGGAATCACCCCCTGGAGACAGGTGATGGATCATTTTGATCCCAAAAGCAATCAAATCGCAGATTGGAGAAAAACAGGATTCACCATCGCACAATTGATTCCCGATGGTGGGATGCTTACAGGCAAGTCGGCAATTGTCGTCTTTGGCAACAGCAAGTCCTCCAATGTGTTGGCGCAAAACACTGGCCTTTATGCCAAATTCAGAGGGTCAAGAGGGACCTATCCTGCCACAACCCTTGGTGTCATGGCCAAATTCAGGGATCTCTACAAAAACGCGGAATTGTCTGCCCAACACGCTCGGATTTTTGCTTCCGCAGCGGGTTTGACCAGACCGGAAATCAACAAAACCTATGAGGCATTTTATCCAGTTTTGGACAAAAACATCCCGATCCTTTTTGAGGTAGCGGACGATCTTGAAATCCGCAGAGCATTGAGCTTACAAAAAGAGCTTGGATTTCGGATGGTTCTCGTGGGCGTCACCGATGTGGATCGCGTCATCGATGAGATCAAAGGATCAGATACCAAGATTTTACTCAGCTTGAATTTACCGGATGACAAAGCTTTCAAGGACAAAAAAGACAATGAAAGTGAGGACATCAAATCCAGGTTGGACCGCGTCAAGGCTGCACATCAGAATGCCTTGAAACAAGCTGGAATCCTCGAAAAAGCAGGGGTCAAATTCGGATTTATCACCTTGGGTGCCAAATCAGGAGACATGATGAAAAACATCCGACTTATGGTTGCCAATGGACTCAGTGAGGATGCTGCTTTGGCCGCTTTGACGATCAACAATGCCGAAATACTGAATATTCAGAAATTCACCGGAACCTTGGAAAAAGGGAAATTGGCCAATTTGATCATTTCCACCAAGCCAATATTCGCTGAGGAAGCTGAAGTGAAATATGTGATGGCTGATGGATACTTATTTGATTATGACTTGAAAGCCAAAAATAAAGGAAATGGGATTGAAGGGGTTTGGGAATATACTTCGGAAACTCCCGCCGGCAGTTCTGGCGGAACAATCGAAATCAAGAAAGGGGATGCAGGATATACCGGTACCATCACCTACGATGATCCAGCCGGGACAGGGAAGGCGAGCACAGGAATGAATTCCATCACCTATTCAGACAATACCCTGAGTTTCAATTTTGAGGTCCCCGTAGAAGGGAATCTCCTTAAGGTAAATGTGACTGGAGAAATTAAAGGCGGATCGTTCGAGGGCAACCTATCCATTGCGGAATATGGAAGTTTTCCAATGAAGGCCAATAAAAAACCAAACCTTTAATCACCAATCAGATGAAGAAATTTACCTCAATAATAGCTGCTTTATTGGTCTTGGGAAGCATGCCATCAATGGCCCAAACCCAAAAAGGATCAATCCTGATCAAAAATGCAACCGTGATCACCATTACCAATGGGACATTGGAAGATACAGATGTGCTGGTTGAAAATGGCATTATCAAGAAAGTCGGGAAAAACCTCAGCGCTTCGAATGTTCAAACCATAGATGCCACTGGCAAATTCCTTATGCCAGGAATCATAGATGCCCATTCCCATGTGGGCTTAGATGCCGTCAATGAAGCCACCTCCCCCATTACTTCAGAAGTGAAAATGGAAGATGTAGTCAATCCATATGATGTGGGAATTTACCGCGCATTGGCAGGTGGCGTGACCATCTCCCATGCAATGCACGGTTCTGCGAATGCGATCGGTGGTCAGAACATTACCCTGAAACACCGATTCGGAACCAGCAATCCCCAAGATCTATTCATGCAGGACGCAGCCCGAACGATCAAGTTTGCCCTGGGGGAAAACCCAACGAGGGTTCACGGTCGAGGCAACAACAATCAACCCCGAACCAGAATGGGTGTTGAGGCAGTTATCCGAAACGGTTTCAATGAGGCCATCCAATACAAAAAGACCTGGGAAGACTACAATGCCGCTTTGAAGAAAAAAGGAGCCACTCCCATTCCTCCTAAATTTGATACGCGCCTGCAAACCTTGGTGGATATCCTTGACGGAAAGATCATCATCCACTGTCATTCTTATCGTGCCGATGAAATCTACATGTTGATCAATGTCTGCAGGGAATTCAACATCACAAACATTGTTTTCTCCCACGTCAACGAAGGCTTTAAAGTCGCTCCGGAACTGGCCGAATACACTATGGGTGCTTCTATTTTTGCGGATTGGTGGGCATACAAGTTTGAAGTTTATTATTCCACAGCTTACAATGCGGCCATACTGACGAAAAATGGAGTGGTCACTTCCATCAATTCTGATTCAGGGGAATTGATCCGTCACCTCTACCACGAAGCGGGAAAAGCACAACGCTACGGAGAATTGACAGATGACCAAACACTCGCATTGATTACGATCAATCCTGCCAAGCAATTGGGGATCGCCGATAAGGTCGGGTCCATCGAAGAAGGAAAACAAGGGGATTTGGTGATTTTCAATGAACATCCACTCTCTGTTTATGCCATTCCACAAATGACTTTCGTCGATGGGGTCAAATATTTTGACATCAATACCGATGCGAATGACATGCGGATCAAGGTAAGTGCAACAGACGCAGTTGAACCGATCTTTCTCAAGGAACATGATGAAAGATGCATGCATGGTGTTGATTTCTTCTTCACCAACTTCGGTAGGAATCTATTTGAACATTCCCATTAAAAGAACCTTGGATACTCCAAAACACTATTCAACATGATGAAATTTAGAGCAATATTATATACAGTTGCATTGGCCTTGTCACCGATTTTGGCGCAGGCCCAATTTGACGGAGAATTCATAAAGCCCAGAAATGGAAGGTTTCTTCTGCAGAATGCCACCATCGTCACAGTGACCAAAGGAACGATTCAAAATGGAAGCGTCCTGATCGCCAACGGTAGAATCGAAGCCGTGGGAACCAATGTGGCAGCAGGAGATGCCGAAGTAATCGATTGTTCAGGCCAATTCATTTATCCCGGAATGTTTGATGGAGGAAGTCAATTGGGCTTGGTAGAGGTTGGTTCACTGGCCGAAACCCAGGATTATGCCGAAATCGGTCAAGTAACCCCAAACATGCAAGCCCTTGTAGCCGTCAATCCAAATTCAATAGCGATACCCGTGACACGTGTCAGCGGGGTGACGACGATATTGGCCACACCTTCGGGTGGAATGTTTCCTGGAACAGCCGCATTGATCAATCTCAATGGATACACGCCAGATCAAATGTATGCTGGTTTTAAAGGTGTGATCCTTAATTTCCCCTCCTCCGCTAGAAGAAGCACTTGGGACAGAAGAAGCGACGAGGATGTCAAAAAAGATGCTGAGAAAGCACAGAAAAACCTAAACGATATCTGGGAAAGAGCCACAACTTATCATCAATTGGTAAGCGCAAAAGCAGCTTTGCCTTATTACCCAGAAATGGAGCAATTGGCAAAAGTGGTCTCCGGTGAATTGCCGCTTTTGGTAGAAGTGAATGCGGCTAGTGACATCGAGTTGGCCATCAAATGGCTTGAAAACAAAGAAATAAAAGCGATTCTGACAGGTGTGGCCGAAGGCTGGAGAGTAGCCGATAAAATCGCAGCAGCGAATTTGCCCGTGATCACTGGACCGATGCTCGCCATACCGACCAGACAATCAGACAGATTTGATGCTTCCTACACCAATCCAGGCAAAATGGCGAAAGCAGGGGTAAAAGTGGTGATTCGCTCCAATGATTCCGAAAACACCAGAAACCTTCCCTTCAATGCCGGCTTTGCCGCAGCCTATGGAATGGGAAAGGAAGAAGCCTTGAAAGCGGTGACCATCAATTCTGCCGAGGTCTTTGGCGTAGCCGATAGATTGGGTTCCATTGAAGTGGGAAAAGATGCCACGCTTTTCGTTTCCACAGGTGATCCTTTTGAAACCAGATCACAGATCCGCCATGTATTTATCGACGGATTTAGGGTTCCGATGAGCAACAGACACATTCGATTCTATCAGGAGTTTTTGGAAAGAAGCCCGGGATTGGAGAAAAATTAAATTGTTCAGCCCTTCTAAAAAATCCGGATCTGTTTGTTCAGGTCCGGATTTTTTTTGTTTTTTAACCCGTGTTATGCATTGCGAATTCAATTCAAGATTGTAATTAACTGATGGTCGGTTAGATGTTGATTTTTATTGACATCACCCTATTTGTGTCAGAAATTAGTCTCCAAATAGCCTGATTTTCCGGCAATGTCAATCCCAATAGGAAACCCATTTCAGACTCCGGTTTAACCAGTCAAAACGCAGGATCTGAAGTTTGCTTTTTCGCTAAATTTTGAATCCGATTTTTTAACAATCTTTGAAAAACCTCAACCAACAAAAGGCCCAGAATACTGTAAAAATTCACCTCGATTTGCTCAATGAATTTCGCTGGGACATCCAGCTGTTTTTTGTTATGGATTCGTAATAATTATTGCCTATGAATGGTGTGTTTTTATTCAATTGCATGCTAAGTTTGATAAATTTTAGGATAGCAATAAAATAAAAATCCAGCTGATTTTTTGAGGAAAAAAAAACCGAGAAAATTCATAATGCTATTCAATATCGTCTCTGAATGGGTTTTCAGTTCTACTCTTCGGACCTGAAAAATCAGGATTTTTATTTTTTGGACAATTATGCATTATAATTTTTGACGTTTTCGTCCATTGATTTTTGAAGTTCCCAATAGGCAAAAAGAAGTTCCCCGGGTTCATGTTTCAAAAACGTCTTTCGGAACATAGTTTCCTGACAAAATTCAGGAATTTTCCCTTCATTACAGCTCCTACCGTGAATTGTTCAATTTTTTGAACTGTTCAAAATCACCCAAACCGTTAGCGACATATGAAGAAATTCTACCCAACCGAATCACCAAGCCACCTATTCAATCGCTTATTTTTCTCAAGTCTGAGGAGAGCGCAAGGCCAGAGTTTTGAATCCAAAAACCAAGCCTTGAAAGCTGGGAGTTCTCTTTCTGAGGAAGAAGGAAAATCCAGATTCCAACCTTTTTTAGAAAATCATTTCAGCCGAATTTTCATCAATTTTTTCTGTGTTGAAACCGTGAAGTCGTTTGCAATTTCTTTCACTACATCCCACTCATTTCTTCCGGATTTTGCGGGAGAAGTTGGGACTGAATTTGATCCCTATCAAATCCAAAATCAGCATCAGCCAAAATCAATCGGGTCATTTTGTTACTTCCATTTCATCCTCAACAATGACCTCGAGGAAATTTCATTAAGATGCTCAGAAATCCAATCATCCACTGCAAATCACATTTTCTTTTACCGGAGAATTTCAAAATGCCTACGCCTCTAAAGGCAGCTTTTGAAATTTTACCCTTGTTGAATTATTGACGGGTCTGTAAGTGTGTTTGAAAAAAACATACTGTGAAAAAACGCAATGGCCCACCCAAATCTCTGATTTTATGGAATACTTATTTATTAAAAATTTGAAAATGGCCAAATCAAAGCTGTTCGAAAGGTTGATACAAAAATTGAATCTACGATCCAGTTTAGTGCTCCCTATCCCTACCCCTTCAAAAATACATGTTGTTCTTGCATGTTTTTTCTCTATTTTAATGGGTTTACATTCACCTACAGTGGGACAAACAATTGTCCCACAGGCTGGTATAAATAATGGTATTGTTACAGCCATTGCTGAAGATGACAATAATTTCTATATCGGGGGAACATTTACATCAGTGGGTGGTTCCAGACCCGGTAGAATTGCAAAAATCTCCACAACAAATGACCAAGTTACAGTCAATCAGCCTTTAGCTGATCGAAATGTAAACGTAGTGGTTCCTGACGGTTCAGGCGGTTGGTTTATTGGAGGGTCGATAAGGCTAATTGACGGATTACAAAGGTTAGGGATTGCCCATATCCTCAGCGATGGAACATTAGACCTCGAATGGAATCCAATTATAAGTGCCCCCGCTACAGTCAATTCTATTGCAGTTTCCGGAAGTGATGTGTATGTGGGCGGATCGTTTTCCACAGTCGGCGGGCAAACCCGTAATAGATTAGTCAAATTAAACAAGACAACGGGCGAGGTTGATCCCGATTGGAATCCTAATGCTAACAGTATTGTCAATACTATTGCTGTATTGGGAAGTGATATTTATGTTGGCGGATTTTTTACCACAGTTGGAGGACTAACCCGTAATAGAATAGTCAAATTAAACAATACAACAGGAGAAGTAGATGCTTCTTGGAATCCAAACCCAAATAATTTAGTTCAAAAAATTACTATTTCCGGTGATGATATTTACGTGAGTGGTGATTTTTCCTCAATTGGAGGTCAAACACGTAATGGATTAGCCAAATTAAACAAGACTACGGGTCTTGCAGATGTCACTTGGGACCCTGGTATTAAACCTGTTATGGATATCGCTATATCGGGTGATGCTATTTATGTGGGAGGTAATTTTACCTCAGTCGGAGGAGAAACACGCAATCGCTTAGCCAAAATAAACAATACAACGGGAGAAGCTGATCCTTCTTGGAATCCCGATTCCAATGGTATTATCAATTCGATTGCAATATCAGGAAGTGATGTCTATGTAGGTGGGAACTTTACAACGGTCGGTGGGCAAAGTCGGAACCGACTCGCAAAGTTAAACAATACCACTGGGACTGCGGATCCTAATTGGGATCCTAAAGCTAACAATACTGTAAATTCCATAGCGATATCTGGAAGTGATGTCTTTTTTGGTGGAGCGTTTACTATTTTGAACGATATAGCTAGGAATCGAGTCGCTCGAATCTCCAAAATAACCAATGAGATAGACCCTGATTGGAATCCAAATGCTAACAATTTTGTCAGTACGATTGTGGTATCGGGTAGCGATATTTATTTGGGGGGAACATTCACAAATGTGGGAGGTCAGTCCCTTAACCGATTGGCAAAGGTAAACAATACCACAGGAGATGCTGATGCTGATTGGAATCCCAATGCTAACGGTGAGGTCAGCACGATAAAAATAGCCGATAGCGATATTTATTTGGGAGGAGCATTTACTACCATAGGGGGGCAAACCCGAAATAGAATTGCCAAAATAAACAAAACAACAGGGGCATTGGACCCTGACTGGAATCCTATTGCTAACGGTACTGTCCGTACTATAGCCATATCGGGTAGCGATATTTATTTAGGAGGAGCATTTACTACTACAGGTGGCCAAATCCGAAACAGAATCGCCAAAATAAATAAAGCAACAGGAGCTTTAGATCCCGATTGGAATCCCAATGCAGGAAGTACTGCTGGCAATGAGGTCTTTTCAATTGCTGTATCGGGAGATGATATTTATGTGGGTGGAATTTTTAATTCTTTGGGAGGACTGCCCCGTAGCCGAATTGCTAAATTAAACAATACGACTGGGGCTGCGGATCCCGTTTGGAATGCAAATGGTGCCAACGGTGTTAATTCAATTGCCATCTCTGGGAGTAATATTTATGTTGGTGGATCTTTCACCACCATTGGAGGCGCATCCCGTCTTAATTTGGCCAAACTTAATAATACGGATGGGGCTGTCGATCCCATGTGGATTGCAGATGCAGGAAATATCAGTCCCACCGCCTCTTCCGTTTCAGTGAATATTGTTGTAGTTTCCGCTAATTACCTTTATGTAGGAGGATCCTTTTCCTCAATCCAAGGAAAATCAATAGCTAGATTTGTGGTCTTGAAAAATACAAATGATCCACCAGCGGCCCCATCTGCTCCAATTGATCTCGCTGTTATCCAGAAGAATGGCGAGGTAGAGATGACCTTCACCGCTGGTCCGGATGGGGGAAGTGCAATTACAAACTACGAATACTCACTTGACGAAGGAGACACATGGGTGACACTGGATCCAGTCCAAACCACCTCACCCCTTACCATCACCGGTATTGACAATACTGTTTCCTATACTATTCAGCTTCGTGCAGTCAATGCCGCAGGAGCGGGAACGGCGAGCAGTTCAGTTGCTGTCCCTGCTCTATTTGCAGGAGGAACAGGTACAGAATCAGACCCTTACCAGATTGAAAACTGGGAGCAACTTCAAAACATAGGAGTAACCATCAGCTCTTGGCTGTATTATGAGCTAACGACAAATCTGAATGAATCTTCATTTGGATATGAGCAGTACGCAAGTGAAAATGCCAACTCAGGATTAGGGTGGGTCTTGGAAGGTGATTTCATAGGACGCTTTGACGGGAATTTTCATACAATCAGCGGTCTACATATCAACCGGCCAACCGAAGATAATATTGGACTTTTTAGGACCACCTATGGAAGCGCTCGGATAATTAATCTAGGTCTTTTGGATGTTTCTATTGTTGGGAAAGATTTCGTGGGAGGAGTCACAGGATTGAAATATGCCGGAGAGTTTAGTAAAGTGTTTGTGACAGGAAGCGTATCTGGAGTAAATCAGGTCGGAGGAATAGCAGGTCGCGGTTATAGTGGTGGCTCAATAAATGACTCGTATACTGAGGTGACAGTTACTTCTACAGGTAATAATGTCGGGGGATTTGTAGGACTAAATCATGACGGAAGTTCCATTTACAGAAGTTATTCGGCAGGGACAGTTACAGGTACTGGTACCAATATCGGAGGATTTACTGGATTTATGGAAAATGGAGGAAGAGCTGAAAATTCCTTCTGGAATACAGATACCTCAGGATTGTCAACCAGTGCCGGAGGAATAGGCAAGACTTCTGCAGAGATGAAAACCTTGTTCACTTTTACAGACTGGGATTTCGAAACAACCTGGAAAATTAATCCATCCGGTTATTTGTCTTATCCTTATTTACAGGGGATCAGTTATGATGAACCTGAAGCCGATCCCTCAGTAAATCCGATTCCCGGATTGGAAGAAGTTCTCTATGCAGGAGGATCAGGTACAGAATCAGACCCTTATAAGATCAGTGATTGGGGACATTTGCACAATGTCAGAAAAAACCTTACTGCTTTTTTTATCCTGAATAATGATTTGGATGAGAATTCAACTGGATACTCGAAGTATGCATCTTCTACCGCCAATGATAATGCCGGATGGTTGCCGATCAAAATGGGAAGTAGTTATTTTTCTGGAGAGTTTGATGGAAATTTGAATGAGATCAAAGGGCTTTACATCAATCGGCCAAGTGAACGGGTTGGCCTATTTGAACAAATTCGTGATGGTGGCCGGGTAAAAAATATTTACTTAGTTGAATTTAATTTCATAGGAAGCAATGGAGGGAGTTTAGCAGGTGGATTAGCCGAAGTTTCTATCTCTAATGTGCATGTTCGGAACACCTCCATTTCAGCGACTTCAAACGTTGGAGGGCTTTCGGGTAGTATGTCAGGAGGATCAATCATTTCAGGATCTTCCAGCTCTGGTTCTATTTCTGGCACAGGTGTGCAAGTAGGAGGTTTGGTCGGTACGATAGGCAACTCTCAGGTTATTTATTCTTTTAGTTCTGCCTTGATATCAGGGGGAACCAGAGTAGGCGGTTTGGTTGGAAGTTCGTCATATGGTACCATCTCAAATTCATACAGTATTGGAGATGTAACAGTCACTACTGATTTAGGTGGAGGTCTGATTGGATATGTGCTTGGTGGGACTGTTGCAAACTCCTACGGTGCAGGTGCTGTAAGTGGTGCCGGAACCAATCAGGGAGGCCTGGTTGGTCAAGCACTGGATAATCCAACTTTTACCAATTCCTTCTGGGATACCGAAACCTCAGGTAAGGCGACTTCAGCAGCTGGTACAGCCAAGACTACTGAGGAGATGAAAACCCAGTCCACGTTTACCGGCTGGGATTTTACCGCTGGAACCGGCAATTGGTCTATCAATCCAACAGGATATTTTTCTTATCCTTATTTACAAGCTATAACATATGATGAACCTGGTTCTGAACCAGAAGTCAACCCGATTCCTGGATTGGATACTCCTCCATTTGCAGGTGGGAAAGGTACCGAGTTGGAACCTTATCAGATTGAAGATTGGGAGCACCTTTATAATATCCGCAATTTTGAAACGAATTATTTCATTTTAAATAATGACCTCAACGCTGCAAGTTCAGGCTATGAAACCTACGCAGCCCAAGCAGCCAATTCAGGCGCTGGATGGCTACCTCCCTTTAGTCTTAATAATATTTACTTAGATGGAAAAGGATTTACGATAGGAGATCTTTTTATCAATAGAAAGGTTACGGGTGGCTATAACACGGGGTTGTTTGGAGGCCTTAATAATTCATCTATTAAAAACCTTGTCTTGGAAGATTTTCAGGTGGTTGGTGCAAATACTACCGGTGCACTTGTCGGCTATGCAGAATCTGTAGTTTTTGACAATGTTCACGTCATCAATGCAAATATATCTTCCATTGAATATAATACTGGCTTATTAATTGGAAGAGGCGTTTTTTCAAATGTTCTGAATTCATCGGCAGAGGGGATTCTTTCAGGCGAATATAGGCTTGGAGGCATTTTTGGGGGATTAGACTTTGGGAAAATTGAAAACAGTTTTGCCAAAGTAACAATCACAGGCACTCAAGCAATCGGTGGATTGGTTGGAATGTATTATGTAAACCCGAGTCAAATTGCCATCAAACAATCATTTGCATCTGGAACGATCTCAGGTTCCGGAAATCTTGGGGGACTGATTGGGCAATCTTACAACAGCAAAGTCCACGATTCTTACTCTCAAGTCGATGTCAAAGGAACCGGAAATAACATCGGAGGACTCATTGGATCCGGGGAAAATACTGAATTCCTGAATAGTTACGCCACAGGAAAAGTCCAAGGAGCAGGATCAGTTGGGGGTATTTCTGGTGGCGGAAGTATAATTTCAAATTCGTTTTGGGATAAAGAGACTACCGGCCAAGAGGGAAATGCAGATGGTGGCACTGGGCTACTAACAGCTGAGTTAAAGGATAAAAATCTGTATTTGAATGCATCTTGGGATTTTGAAACGGTTTGGGAAATAAAGGTTTCGGCTGAAGATGAAGGATACATTTCATATCCATATCTCCAAGCTTTTACTTACGATGAAATAGGGGCAAGTCCAGAAGTCAATCCGATTCCGGGATTAGTTCCGGTTTCTTTACCTGAACTAACTACTGCTACCTCTATCAATGTGACTACAGTTTCTGCTACACTCGGCGGAGAAGTTACTTCTGACGGTGGGGTAGCAGTAACGGAGCGAGGTATTGTTTGGTCGGTTAATACCAACCCTACCATTACCGACACAAAAATTGAAATGGGTTCTGGCATTGGCACTTTCTCTGAAACCGTTATCGGATTGCCAACTGGTTCTACGATTTATGTGAGAGCTTATGCGACCAATTCGATGGGAACTGCTTATGGTGAGGAGGTAGTTTTTGATACTCAATCACCTTCTCCTCCGACCTTAACCAGCACTCCGATCACAACCATTCCTTATGGTCAATTTTACAATTATACTATTGAAGGGTCGGAAGAGAGTGAATTAGAAACAACAATCAGTGCACCTACTTTGCCATCATGGTTAAGTTTCAACACAAGCGAGTCTGGACCAGCATCGTTAGCGGGGACGGTACCTAATGGAGTTCGACTTAGAGGTGCAGCTGCGGACAATGATGGAAATATTTATACCATTCGAACAGATGGTACTCAGATCTTTAAAATCACCCCCGATGGTACCAGTACTTCTTGGAGGTCAGGAATTTTTGGAAATGTCTTCTCACTGCATATTGCTAATGGTTACCTCTATATTTCAAGAAATAATAATTTTTCAAATGCTATCACTCGAGTGCCGTTGAATAATCCGTCAGCTGAGGAAGAGGTTTTCTTGTCAAGATCAGGTGGAGTAATCTCCTTGATAGATAAAGATGGCTTCATCTATGCTGCAAATTATCCTTCAAGTGAGATTCTAAAAATCAATGAGACTACCAAAGAAGTTTCAGTTGTATTGAGTGATCTGTTTTCAAATAGTCCATTTGGATTGACGATTGATAATGACAACAATTTATTTTTTGCAGCTTTCGAAATGAATTCAATCCTGAAATATGATGGAATTGAGTTAATTACAGTTTTATCAGACTTACCGAAGGGACCAACCTCCATCAAAACAGACGATAGCGGTAATTTTTACATATCAATGGATAATGGAGGTATAAGAAAATACAGCTCTGATTTTTCTTCTTTTGAAGTAGTGTCTATGGGTGCTTCAGATAATATTTGGAGTTTATCGCTAAGTTCTAGTGGTCTTTTGGTATATGCAAAAGTCAACACCAATGAAGTTTATCGTCTTCAGACAAGGGATGTATTGACAGGTACTCCAGCCAAATCAGATTTAGGAGATCATCCGGTTACTCTCCGAGCTACGAATGATGCAGGCTTTACTGAGCAGTCGTTTACCATTACAGTGACTGATGAAAGCGCACCATTCATCACTACCCTTTCACCTGCTAACAATGCGACGAATGTGGCTCTTCAGCCTACACTTATCCTCACTTTTGACGAAGAAGTGGACTTGGGGAATACAGGGGTATTCAAACTTTCTAAAGTAGGAGAGGATCATTGCACCTTGGTATCCATCTTTGAATTTGACCTAATCGATCCAGAGGTTCGTGCGTTATTCGTGCTTTCCGAAGATAGACTTAGTGTATCCCTATCGATCACCGAAAATCTTTCTTTAAATACTCAAATCCTAGTGGAGATTCCGCAAGGCTTTGTGGTGGATGGTTCGGATAATTCTATTGAAGGATTCTCTGCAGCTTCCTACACATGGACTTTCACCACACGGAATAAAAACGAGCAGACGATCACATTCGATGAGATTGGAGAAAAAACCTATGGTGATCTTACCTTTACCTTAGGAAATGCGGTGACAGACCGAGGACTGACGGTGACTTATACCGCCGAAGACCCAACGGTAGTCAGCATCAGCGGAAATCAGGCCACTATTCTAAAAACGGGTACTACTAAAATTACAGCAACTCAGGCTGGTGATGAGGAGAATTTTGCGGCAGAATCGGTGGAGCAGAACTTAACGGTCAATCAAAAAGCCTTGACCGTAACAGCCGATGAAAACCAGAGCAAGGTTTACGGATCAGTAGATCCAAGTTTGACCTATAGGTTGACTTCTGGAGAGTTAATTGGTGAAGACGAATTCACCGGAACACTCACCAGGGCCGAAGGCGAGGACGTAGGCAACTTTGAAATCATCCAAGGCAGTTTGACAGCTGGAGACAACTATACGATTGCCTTCACAGGCGCTGACTTTTCGATCACACCAGCAGAAATTACAGCCATCACCTTCGAAGACGGAAGCTTTGTTTACGACGGCACTGCCAAGTCACTTGAAATTGAAGGAAAACTTCCACAGGGAACAAACCTGGCTTATTCCAACAACTCCAGAACGGATGTCGGAAGCCAGACAGTAATCGCAACCATCACAGGTGACAATTACAGCACACTGGAACTGACTGCAACATTGGCAATCACACCCGCTACAGTAACCGGAATCGAATTCAATGGTGAAAGCTTTGTCTTTGACTTTTCGACCAAGTCCCTAGTGATAGAAGGAACACTTCCACAGGGAACAAGCGTGTCTTACTCCAACAACTCCAGAACGGATGTCGGAAGTCAAGAAGTGACTGCAACGATCACAGGTGACAACTTTACCACATTGGAATTGACCGCAACATTGGCAATCACCCCAGCCACAATTGAAGGAATCACTTTCGAAAACGGAAGCTTTGTTTACGATGGAAATGCCAAGTCCCTTGAAATTGAAGGAATACTTCCGGATGGAACAAGTGTGGCTTACTCCAACAACAGCAGAACGGATGTGGGAAGCCAAACGGCAACCGCAACGATCACGGGTGACAATTTCACCACACTGGTATTGACTGCAACATTGGCAATCACCCCAGCCACAATCGAAGGCATCACCTTCGAAAACGGAAGCTTTGTTTACAATGGAAATTCCAAATCACTTGCGATAGCTGGCGCACTTCCAGATGGAACTTCTGCAGCATACAGCAACAACTCCAGAACGGATGTGGGAAGCCAAACGGCAACCGCAACGATCACGGGGGACAATTTCACCACACTGGTACTGACTGCTACTTTGGCAATCACCCCTGCCCCTATCGAAGGCATTACTTTCGAGAACGGAAGCTTTGTCTTTGACGGTTCGGCCAAGTCGCTTGCAATAGCTGGCGAACTTCCGGAAGGAACTTCTGTCTCCTACAGCAACAACAGCCTGACCAATGTCGGAAGCCAAACGGCAACCGCAACCATCACGGGTGACAATTTCACCACGCTGGTAATGACCGCTACTTTGGCAATCACCCCAGCCACAATTGAAGGAATCACCCTCGAAAACGGAAGCTTTGTCTTTGACGGTTCGGCCAAGTCACTTATGATTACCGGTACTTTACCGGAAGGAACAAGCGTAAGTTATGCTGACAATTCCAGAACGGATGTGGGAAGTCAGACGGCTACCGCAACGATCACGGGTGACAATTACAGCACGCTGGTACTGACTGCTACTTTGGCAATCACCCCTGCCCCTATCGAAGGAATTACTTTCGAAAACGGAAGCTTTGTCTTTGACGGTTCGGCCAAGTCGCTTGAAATAGCTGGCGAACTTCCAGATGGAACCTCAGTAGCATACAGCAATAACAGCCTGACCAATGTGGGAAGTCAAACGGCAACCGCAACGATCACAGGTGACAACTACAGCACGCTGGTAGTGACTGCTACTTTGGCAATCACCCCGGCAACTGTTGAAGGAGTTACTTTCGAGAACGGAAGCTTTGTTTACGATGGAAATGCCAAGTCGCTTGAAATAGCTGGCGAACTTCCTGAAGGAACTTTAGTAGCATACAGCAATAATTCCAGAACGGATGTAGGAAGCCAAACGGCAACTGCAACGATCACAGGTGACAATTTCACCACACTGGTACTGACCGCTACTTTGGCAATCACACCGGCCACAATCGAAGGCATCACTTTCGGAAACGGAAGCTTTGTCTTTGACGGTTCGGCCAAGTCGCTTGAGATTGAAGGAATACTTCCTGAAGGAACTTCAGTAGAATACAGCAACAACAGCCTGACCAATGTCGGAAGCCAAACGGCAACCGCAACCATCACCGGGGACAACTTTACCACACTGGTACTGACTGCAACTTTGGCAATCACACCGGCAACTGTCGAAGGCATTACTTTCGAAAACGGAAGCTTTGTCTTTGACGGTTCAGCCAAATCGCTTGCAATAGCTGGCGAACTTCCGGAAGGAACTTCTGTAGCATACAGCAACAATTCCAGAACGGATGTTGGAAGCCAAACGGCTACCGCAACGATCACGGGGGACAATTTCACCACACTGGTACTGACTGCTACTTTGGCAATCACCCC
>NZ_KB906683.1 GCF_000381545.1 Rhodonellum psychrophilum GCM71 = DSM 17998
GCATTTGCTGTGATGCTGATATTGTCTCCTTGTATAAACTGACTATTCGCATTTGGTGCGGTGATGGCTACAGTCGGGGCTACATTCGGTTTTTCGACCACGTTGATATTGACCACTGAAGAAACCGTGGCAGTACCCTTGTTGTCTGTTGCCTTGGCGGTCAAAGCAAATGATCCCATTGGCAGATTTGCCCAGGTGAAGCTGTAAGGGGAGGTAGTGTCTGTTCCCAAAAGAGTGTTACCGTAGTAAAACTCCACTTTTGCGATGGTTCCGTCAGCATCGGCAGCGTTGGCAGTGATGCTGATATTGTCTCCTATAAAGAAGGATGCATTTTGGGCCGGAGAACTGATCGATACTGTTGGAGCGACATTCGCTTTTTCTATACTAAATTTAATCACTTCCGAAATAGAAAATTGTCCTGTATTGTCAGTGGCAATTGCCTTAATCGCATACTCCCCTTCCGAGTATTCTTTCAAATTATATTTATATGGAAATTCATAGAATGTAGAAATCAAATTTTCATTTAAGAACAGCTGAACTTTTTCAATTTCACCTAAACCGCTTGTTGCTTCGATATTCACTTCAATAATATCCAAACCGCCATAGACAGATTTTTCTATTGGAGAGGTAATTTGAACAGTTGGAAGAGTGATTTGAATAAAATGAGCAGAGACCAAGATGTCTTTTTCCAGCATCAAAAATTCATAAACAGAATTCTCACTCACTTTTTGACCGTCTAAACTCCAATAACTAAAAAGATATCCGGTTTGAGGCTCAGCAACAAGTTGAACAAAATTATTAGCGTTAATTTCATACACATTGGTAGCTTTTAACTCAACATTATTCCCGACTGAATTCAAAGATAATTTCGCCTTTCCACCAATGCTATTCCAATTATTCAATAATGATGTGTTTTTGGGAATAGTTTCAGTGATTGAAACACCCTCTTTAACAGATTTAGAATTTGAAGACGCATTTGAGTGAAATGAAAGAATCAAACAGAAGCTAAACCAAAAAAAAGCGACGAAATACCTAGAGAAATTTATGCCTATCATTTTCATTATACTTCTATTTTATACCTAGAATATTGCTTATGTTACCTATAAAAATATACTTCATAATTTAAAATATAATTTTATGCACATGGCATCTAGGGAAATGTTATTTTGTTTAATTATTAATAATCATTAAAAAACAGAATATATTTCGCTTAAACAAGTTGAAAATTTTGGGTCTTTAAAAACTTCAAAGCATCGTTAAACACAGAAAAAATTCAAATTAACAAGTGTGCTGTTCATGTTTACTTTTATGCAGAATGACATTTTTTTCAAGAAAAATCAAGCGCAGTAATTTTTTTGAAAAAATCTGGGAAATATTTCACAATCAAAGACCAAAAAAGATTTGTAAGATTTTTAAAGCCTCCTCTAAAAATAATTCATTCAGTGAAACCAAATAATCCTTCTAACTCCATCACTTTAAAATCACCTGTTGCAATTAAATTTCGAATACATAATTTGAGACTTAAAAAAATGCATTCAACGATTTTGTAAAACAAGGGTCAATATCCCTTCAATCCGAAATGCCCCAACTGAATCCTTTTTTTTCGAAGTGTAGACTTCTTTCTGTTGGTTTTTCACAACGTTTTATAGCACAGACTATATGAACCAAAATCAGACTTCTTTTGACCACAATTTAGGAAAGGGGGTATTTAGGTGTTGTCCTGAAAGAATCGAGCGCGATTCATTTCCTCTATCTGATTAAAAAAAATCCTCTTCTAACCTGGTTCCAATAACATTGAAGAGAGTCCTGAATATTTTGAACTCAAATGCTCACAATCCCATTTGAAACGAGTCAAGTAGGACTAACAATTAAAAAATCATCCGTTATGTCCAATCATTCTAAAAAAAAAATAAAAACAGCTTTGACAAGCCTTTTCCTGTGGCCCTTTTAAGAAAAATGAAATTATTTCATTGATTTAGCCCCACCGCCTCCATTTTCTAATTTTCCTCAAAGCTAAAGCTTTTTTTTATGCTCTTCCATCCATTTTTCATTACCTTTGCAAATTATTAAAATCATTTGCATCACGCCAAAAATCCACCAAAATCATGACTGAGGTCAAGCTCTTTTCAGGGACAAACAGCCACAAATTAGCAGAAAGCATTGCCAGAAATTATGGGAAAAAGTTGGGGGATCTCACCATTTCCAAATTCAGTGATGGCGAAATGTCTCCAAGTTTCAACGAATCCGTAAGAGGATGTACCGTTTTCTTGATCCAATCTACCAATCCTTCTTCGGACAACCTGATGGAACTTTGCCTGATGATAGACGCCGCCAAGAGGGCGAGTGCCTATAAAGTCTGTGCAGTCATTCCTTATTATGGATATGCCCGACAAGACAGAAAAGACAGACCGAGGGTTTCCATCGCCGCAAAGTTGGTTGCCAATATCCTCACCTCTGCCGGAGCGGACAGGATCATGACTTGTGATCTTCATGCGGGTCAAATCCAGGGATTTTTTGATTTACCTTTGGATCATTTGAATGGTTCAGCTATCTTTGTGCCCTATTTGGAAGGCCTTGGTTTGGATAATTTGATTTTCGCAGCCCCTGATGTAGGGGGAGTAGCAAGAGCCAGATCTTACGCCAAGCATTTTGAAGTAGAAATGGTCGTCTGTGACAAGCACAGAAAAAGAGCAAACGAGATCGCTTCCATGCAGGTCATTGGAGATGTAGAAGGAAAAGATGTTGTATTGATCGATGACTTGGTTGATACTGCGGGTACCCTTTGTAAAGCTGCGCAAATCATTATGGACAAGGGTGCCAACTCCGTTAGGGCGATTGCCACTCACGGTGTTCTTTCTGGAAAGGCTTATGAAAACATTGAAAATTCTGTTTTAACAGAATTGGTGGTGACAGACACCATTACAATGAAACAAAAATCCGATAAAATAAGGATTCTTACAGTAGCGGATCTGTTTGCAAAAGCAATCCACGCAGTAACAGGAAATACGTCCATCAGTGCTTTGTTTATTTAAAGAAAAAAACAATCAATTATAATTTACACTTAATAAAAATTTATGAAATCATTAGAGATTATAGGGTTTAAAAGAGCAAATCTCGAATCAAGAGAATTGAATGCACTCCGTGAAGAAGGTAATATTCCTTGTGTAGTGTATGGTCCAGGTATACCTGAACAAATTCACTTCCATTCACCCGCAATTCTTTTCAGACCTTTGATTTATACCCCACATGTACACATGGTGGAATTGAATATCGAAGGAACCATCATCAAGGCAATCTTGAGAGAAGCGCAATATCATCCTGTAAGTGAAAACTTACTTCATGCAGATTTTCTTGCTTACAGTGAGGACAAAGCAATCAAAATCGATATCCCAGTTGTAATCGAAGGTACTTCACCTGGTCTTCAAAAAGGTGGTAAACTCGAAATCAAATCGAGAACACTTTTGGTTAAAGGATTCGCAAAAGATCTTCCTGATACCATTCCGGTTAACATTTCACACCTTGACTTGGGAAAATCTGTTAAAGTTGAAGAATTGACTTCAACAGGTTATGAAATCCTAACGAGCCCTAATGTGTCTATCGCCACCATTGGTATACCAAGAGCATTGAGAGGTAAAAAAGGAGAATAATTCAAGCTTCTCAAATAAATAAAAATCCTGCTTAATATTTTAAGCAGGATTTTTATTTTTAAACCTTTGATTCATTCTAGACATATTTGAAATGAAATATTTGATTGTTGGACTTGGAAATATCGGACCTGAATACGAACTGACCCGGCACAATGTTGGCTTTCTTACCGTCGACAGACTGGCGGATAAGCATGGTGCAACCTGGAAAAGCGGGAGACTGGCTTTTACCGCTGATTTTAAATTCAAAGGACGCCAGTTTTTTCTGATCAAACCCACCACTTATATGAATCTCAGCGGGAAATCCGTAAACTATTGGATGAAGGAGCACAACATTCCCAAGGAAAACATTTTGGTGGTGGTCGATGATGTCGCTCTTCCTTTTGGCAAAATCAGGTTAAGGGGAAAGGGATCGGCAGCAGGACACAATGGATTGAAAAACATCGAGGAATTGACCGGGGGTCAAGATTATCCCAGGGTCAGATTTGGCATTGGAGATGATTTCCCAAAGGGAAGACAAATTGACTACGTACTGGGAAGATGGAGCAAAAAAGAAATAGAAGAATTGCCGATTTTTATGGACAAAGCAATCGAAATGATCGAGGGTTTCTGTACGATCGGGATCAATATGACCATGACACAGTTCAACGATTGATTTTAATTGGTTTGCAAAATTTGGTTTTTAAACTTTTCACCATTTAATTTGCATTCGTTCATCAGTGATTTATAAAGAAGAGGTAAGAGAACAGGCTCAATGACCCTCTGGCAACCATCCAATCCACCGGAAAGGTGCCAAAACCTGCTCGTCTCGACGAGAGCTATAAATTGATTATTATGCATCCAGAACTGATTCCCCTACCCTATTTTATTATTTTCCGTTGCGCATTACTGAATCCCAGGAATTGGGCTTTGTGTCTTGTTGCTCCTATTTATTGTTTTTCACTCTTTCACAAATCCAATAAACCAAAACTTCGCTTCCAAAATTTCAACCTTCTAAAATTGACCAAAAGAATAATAACTGACTCACGTTCAATTCAATTGAACCATGTTCAGTGATTATTCTTTTGTATTTCCGGTCCTGATCGTTTCCGAAATTAATAATAATCAAAAGCCTTCACCCTAACAATCCTATTCACATGTCTTCCAAACCACATTTCGAAACCCAAGCCATACGCATCGCAGCTTCCAAATCCAATCAAAGGGAACATTCCGCACCGATCTACCTTTCCTCCAGCTTTACCTTTGACAATGCTGAAGAAGCGAGGCAAATGTTTGCAGAAGAAATCCCGGGAAATATATATTCTAGGTATGCCAATCCAAATTCAACCGACCTGATCCTGAAAGTTTGTGCCGCAGAAGGCACCGAAGATGGGTTGGCCACTGCTTCGGGAATGGCAGCCATGTTTGGCAGCATTGCTGCCCTTTTGCAACAAGGCGACCATATCTTGGCTTCACGATCACTTTTTGGAAGTACGCACCAATTGCTCACCCGGGTATTTCCAAAATGGGGAATCACCTCCACTTACGGTGACATCTCGGACATTTCCAATTGGGAAAAATTGGTGCAGCCCAATACCAAAATGATCTTCATTGAAACCCCTTCAAATCCAGGCTTGGAAATCATCGATCTGGAGTGGGTCGGGAAATTTGCTGCCGCACATAACCTGATCTTAGTCGTGGACAATTGTTTTGCGACCCCATACCTTCAGCAACCTGCAAAATGGGGAGCCCATATCGTGACCCATAGCGCAACCAAATACATCGATGGCCAAGGAAGAGTTTTGGGAGGTTTGATTTTGGGAAAAGCGGATCTGATCAAGGAGGTCCAGTTTTTTAACAGACATACCGGACCTTCATTATCCCCCTTCAATGCTTGGATCTTGGCAAAAAGCATGGAAACCTTAGCTGTTAGGATGGACAGGCATTGCGAAAGTGCATTGAACATTGCCCAATATTTCGAGAACAGCCAGGATCTTGATTTTGTGAAATATCCTTTCCTACCCTCCCATCCACAATATGACCTGGCAAAAAAACAGATGAAACTTGGTGGTGGAATCATCACCTTGACCTTAAAAGGGGGAATCGCAAGGGCCCAACGCTTTATCGATCAACTGGAAATGATCTCGGTCACGGCAAATCTTGGAGACAGCAGAAGCATCATCACCCATCCAGCATCCACCACACACAGCAAACTAACCGAGGAAG
This sequence comes from Rhodonellum psychrophilum GCM71 = DSM 17998, assembly GCF_000381545.1. GTDB lineage: Bacteria > Bacteroidota > Bacteroidia > Cytophagales > Cyclobacteriaceae > Rhodonellum > Rhodonellum psychrophilum. Next base: position 5,850 of record NZ_KB906683.1, read on the forward strand.
AGCGTGCAAAAGTTGGAATCAGCGATGGTTTGATCCGTCTTTCCGTAGGCTTGGAGCATGTGGACGATATCAAATTGGATGTGGAGCGGGCTTTGGCGCTTTCCCGCTAGTCGTTTCTTTAATATTTCTAATCAAAAGTTTCGCGCCAACTGCTTCTATTCTTTCTAAAAAGAACCTAAGTACAGAAAATCACATAAGCCATTATGCAAAAAACCCTTTCCGTATTCAAATCCGGAAAGGGTTTTTATTTTTAATCTTCCCCCTCCAATTCTTTTTAAAAAATCGACGAAGGGCAAGACTTGAATCTCCAATTTATTATCCTCTCATTTCCTTAAAGGCATTGATCAAGCCATTGGTAGAGGCATCATGGCTAGTGATGGTTTCTTCTCCTTTGAGTTCAGGGAAAATGCCATTCGCCAGGACTTTTCCCAACTCGACACCCCACTGGTCAAAACTGAAGATATTCCAGATCACGCCTTGTGCGAAAATTTTGTGCTCATACATGGCCAGTAAAGCACCCAAAGTATACGGATCCACCTGTTTCACCAAAATGGAATTCGTTGGTCGATTGCCCTCAAAAACGCGGTGCGGTGCAATTTTGGATATGGTCTCTTGTGGCTTGCCCGCTTTTTCCATTTCTGCCTTTACCTCATCAAGGGACTTTCCATTCATCAAAGCCTCAGTCTGGGCAAAGAAGTTAGACATCAGGATTTGGTGATGCTCTCCAATTGGATTATGGGAATTCGCTGGCGCGATAAAATCACATGGAATCAAATGGGTCCCCTGGTGAATCAGTTGATAGAAGGCATGTTGTCCATTTGTGCCTGGCTCACCCCAAATGATGGGCCCTGTTGGGTAATTCACCTTTTCTCCGTCTCTACTTACATACTTGCCATTGGACTCCATGTTGCCCTGTTGGAAGTAGGCAGCAAATCGATGCATGTACTGGTCATAAGGCAAAATCGCCTCAGAGGTAGCGCCAAGAAAGTTGGTATTCCAAATGCCGATCAAAGCCAATAACACAGGTATGTTTTCTTCAAATGGCGTATTTCTGAAATGGTTGTCCATCGCATGGGCACCTTCGAGCAATTTTCTATAATTGTCAAAACCAATGGCACAGGCTATTGGAAGTCCTATGGCGGACCAAAGTGAATATCTTCCTCCAACCCAATCCCAAAAAGCAAACATATTATTGAGATCGATGCCAAATTCTGTAACCGATTTGGCGTTCGTAGACAGGGCTACAAAATGTTTTGCAACCGCTTTTTCTTCCCGCGCATATTCCAAAAACCAACTTCTCGCCGTATGGGCATTGGTCATGGTCTCTTGGGTGGTAAATGTTTTTGAAGCAATAAAGAACAAGGTGGTTTCCGGATCTGCCTTTTTCAGTACTTCCGCAATGTGCGAACCATCCACGTTGGATACAAAATAAATGCTCACTTTGGGATTTTGAAAAGGTTTCAAGGCCTCAGTCACCATTACGGGACCAAGATCTGAGCCTCCTATGCCAATATTGATCAAGGTATTGATGGGCTTGCCAGTATACCCGAGCCAAGTTCCATTCTGAATTTTGTCCGCAAAGGCTTTCATCTGATCCAATACGGCATTGATATCCGGCATCACATCTTTGCCTTCAAAGAGCACTGGCGAATTGCTTCTGTTTCTCAAAGCCGTATGCAGAACCGCTCTGCCCTCTGTCCCATTGATTATTTCTCCGGTAAACATGGCTTCTATCGCTCCTTTCAATTCGGTCTCTTCGGCTAGGGCCAAAAGCTCCGACTTGGTTTTTTCATCCAGCCTGTTTTTGGAATAATCAACCAGAATATCCCCAAACTTGAGGGAATTCTTATCAAACCGAGCGGCATCCGAAAAAAGTGATTTTATGGTGAGGTCTTTATTTTCCTTGGCAAGTTGAGCGAGTGATTGCCATGCTTTGGTTTGAGTAGGATTGATGTTTTTCATAGTTTGAAGAGTTTAATCGGTTTTCGGCATAAAAATAACCATTAAATTTGTCCATTAAAATTTAAGCCCAAAATATAAGGTGATTCCAATGAATTTGTAATCCCGATTTGTCCGTGTCCATATCGATAAAAAAAGCCCTTCAGGATGCAAAACATCCGAAAGGGCTTCCCAATCTAAACTCATCCTCCATACCAACAAGAGTTGACAAAATCGAATCGTCAATCAAACCAATCAAAATTGAGACTTCTTCGGTTGTCAAATTATTTTTTAACAATCGAATACGGGTAGTCTTATATCGGTTTCCTGGATTTTATTTCTTGAGAAAATCTCTCAGCACATAATGAAGAATACCACCATTCTTGTAATATTCAACCTCAATGGCAGAATCCAGTCGGCAGATGACTTGGAAATTCACCTTCTCCCGATCTTCTTTTATCGCTTCAACTTGTAAGGTTTTCAATGTTGATAACCCATCACTTATACCCAAAATGCTGAATGTTTCCTTTCCGGTTAATTTCAGGAAATCGGCATTTTCCCCCGGTAGATATTGGAGCGGCAATACACCCATCCCCACGAGATTGCTGCGGTGTATTCTCTCATAACTTTCGGCCAGCACAGCTTTGATCCCCAAAAGAGTGGTTCCCTTCGCAGCCCAATCCCTGGAGGATCCACTTCCGTATTCTTTACCGACCAAAACAATAAGTGGTGTCTCTTCCTCTCGGTATTTTTTGGAAGCATCATACACACTCATCTCTTCCCCGCTTGGAATATGGGTTGTATATCCCCCTTCCTTCGTAGCCAATTGATTTTTGATCCGGACATTGGCAAAAGTTCCTCTCACCATCACCTCATCATTGCCCCTTCGGGAACCATAGGAATTGAATTGCTTTCGATCAACTCCTCTTTCGATCAGGTATTTACCTGCAGGGGAGTGTTCATTGAATGAGCCTGCGGGAGAAATATGATCTGTAGTGATGGAATCTCCCAATTTGAGTAGCACCTTTGCTCCCAGAATGTCTTTGGAGTCTGAAACCATTTCTGATAGCCCATCGAAAAATGGAGCTTCTTTGATGTAGGTACTTTCCTCAGACCACTGATACACTTCATCCTGGGGAACATTCAGGTTTTTCCATTGGTCATCGCCTTCAAAAATTTCACCATAGCTTTTTTCAAAATCGGCAGGAGAAAGCACTTTACGCATTACTTCAGAAATCTCATCATTGCTCGGCCAAATGTCCTTTAGATACACTGGTTCAAGGTTTGGGTCATATCCCAATGGTTCATTCAGCAAATCCACATCTACCCTTCCCGCAAGTGCGTATGCCACAACCAACATGGGTGACATCAAATAATTCATTTTGACTTGCGGATGTACCCTTGCCTCAAAATTTCTGTTTCCCGACAAGACGGAACTGACGATCAAGTCATTTTCCTCAACGGCCTTGGCGATATGTTTGGGTAATGGACCTGAATTCCCGATGCAGGAAGTACATCCATAACCTACCACATGAAATCTCAATGCCTCAAGGTCTTCCAAAAGTCCTGCGGATTTCAAGTAGTCCGTCACCACTTTTGAGCCTGGAGCCAATGAAGTCTTTACCCAAGGCTTCACATCCAAGCCCCTCTCACGGGCTTTTTTAGCAACCAATCCCGCCCCCAACATCACAGATGGATTAGAAGTGTTGGTGCATGAAGTAATGGCTGCTATCACAATAGAACCATCATAGAGCGCGAATTTTTCATTGTTCAACTTCACCACCACGGTTTTGAGACCATTTTTGACTTTGGTTTCGTATTCGATTTCTGCTTCGGTTTCCGTTTTAGGTTCAGAAGGTTGACTACCACCCTCCTCATACCATCTTCCTTCTTCACGCTTGTCAATGGGTATATATTCCCTGCCATGCGCGTCTTGGAGAATTTCCCCAAATTTTTGCTTGAATTCCCTTACCAAGATTTTGTCCTGGGGTCTTTTGGGTCCAGCAACCGTTGGCTCCACTGTAGCCAAGTCCAATTCCACAACAGAGCTGTATTTGATTTTATCTTCACCCGTTCTCCAAAGCATATTGGCTTTGGCATACTCTTCTACCAATTGAATCTGATCTGTAGAGCGGTTTGTTTTGGCCATATAATCCAGCGTACGCGCATCAATGGGGAAATACGTGACCGTACAGCCAAATTCTGGGGACATGTTGGAGATGGTCGCGCGATCGGGCACCGTCAAATTGTCCAGGCCATTCCCAAAAACTTCAACGAATTTGCCCACGACCCCATGTTTTCTCAGCAATTGGGTTATCGTCAACACCATATCCGTGGCTGTGGTGCCCAAGGGAAGTGTTCCCGTCAACTTCAAACCGACGACTTCCGGTAAAATAAAGTAAATGGGTTGTCCAAGAATAGCAGCTTCTGCCTCGATTCCACCGACTCCCCAACCAACCACACCAATGCCGTTAACCATTGGCGTGTGGGAATCCGTGCCGACCAAAGTATCAGGAAAAACATTGCCATCCCGAGAGATAACCCCCTGCGCAAGGTATTCCAAATTGACTTGATGACAGATCCCCATTCCTGGAGGGACTACAGAAAAGTTATCAAAGGCCTTTTGTGCCCATTTTAAAAACTGGTAGCGCTCCCCATTCCTTTCATATTCCAAGTCAACATTTTTTTGATAACTGTAATTGGTACCAAAATAATCCACCTGAACCGAATGATCAATGACTAAATCCACCGGAATCAACGGATTGATGTTGTTCGGATTCTTTCCTTTTCTCACTGCCTCTGCGCGAAGGGATGCAATGTCCACCACCGCAGGCACTCCCGTAAAATCCTGCATCAGTACACGGGCAGGTTTAAAAGGAATATCTTTGTCCGAAGGCGCAGGCGTCCAATTGGCAAGGGTCTCTATATGTTCTTTGGTGATGGCAAAGTCATCAAAATTCCGAAGGGCATTTTCCAATAAAATCCTGATTGAAAAGGGCAGCGAATCAATGTTAAAACCTGTCTCTTTTAGCTCATTTAAACTCCAATAACTCAATGGTCCTTTTGGGGTATTCAATGTTCTCTTAATCTTGTAGGGATCTAATGACATATCTTTTATTTTTATTGATTAAAAAAAAGTTTGTTCTTTTGCAACATGCATTCTTTATAAATGATTGCCTAATTTACTTTTTTTTACCCTTTTATTAAATTCCTTTCCAATTTTACTCGCGAAATAATTAAATTAAACGACCTCTAGGTACGCTATGAAAATCACCCTTCAAATTATCAGCTTCTTTTTGATCTTTGCTGGATTGCTTCCTTTGATCAAGCGTGATTATTGGACCTTCCGCGTTTTTGATTATCCAAGGATGCAAAAACTCACTTTAACACTGACCATAATATTTATTTGGTTATCAGTATTCTATAATCAACTGGAGATTTTTGATTTGGCCATTGTATCTGCCTTGGTGATCTTGGCCATGTATCTTTTTTGGCAAATCTTTCCCTTCACTCCTTTTTCCAAAAAAATGATTAAGGACGCAAAAGGGAATGATCCTTTAGCCATTAAGGTATTTGTTTCGAATGTGTACCAATACAATACCGATTTTAAAAAAACCACCTCCTTGATTGAAAAGGAAAATCCTGATGTCTTTTTATTGGTGGAGACAGATCAGAAATGGGCAGATGCGATTGAAATTTTTAAAGAAGAATATCCCTATCATATTGAGAAGCCTTTGGACAATACTTATGGGATGCTTTTTTATTCCAAATTGCCCATCAAAAAGGAGCAGCTTTTGTATCTGATCGACGATGAAATCCCATCATTGGAATTGGATTTGGAATTAAGGGATGGTAACCTGATCAAGATATACGCGATTCATCCTACCCCACCAGTTCCTGGAGAAAATACAACCAGCACCGAGAGGGATGCGGAAATACTGATAGTGGGAAAGAAGGCGAAAGCATATGGAAAACCCTGCTTGGTCATTGGAGACCTTAATGATGTGGGTTGGTCCTATACCAGTGAGTTGTTTTTGAAAATCAGCGGGCTATTGGACCCTAGACGGGGAAGGGGGATGTTCAGTACCTTTCACGCAAAATATTTTTTCCTGAGATGGCCATTAGATCATATTTTTGTAAGTAAGGAATTCACTTTGAGAAACATAACCGTACACAAGGGTATCGGCTCAGATCATTTTCCTATCAGCACCAGCCTTGTTCTTAACCCTGCCAACTTAAACGAAGAGAAATCCGCAAATGCCACCGAAAAGAAAGAGGCTAAGGAAAAGATTTCGGATGGAAAAGAAGCTTGATGCCAAGGATTGACAGCGCTTCTGTCTACAATCAAAACCTCATTTTACCTCTTATCTTTTTAACATGAAAGGTGCACAGATTGCCTTTTGGAGTTTAAACTGAAAGAAGATCAGTCTATTAGGCGAATAAGGGCTGATGCAGACAAGGGGAAGTCAAAACAGTGAACAAGGATTGACTATGAAGCAATTACAGGCCGGAATGAAATTGGGAATGGATAACACGGGTTAAATTCTAAAGTGATGGCTTTGAATTTGACACAAAAAAACCTGCCTGAGTGGTCTCAGGCAGGTTTTTTTGTGTCAAAATGAATAACTTTAATTTTTTTCCGCTGCCTTGGCCTCGGCTTTTGCTTTTCTGACAAAGCCTCTTCTAAATGGCCATGTATATTCCAATGCCTCCAAACCCCTATTCAAATTCATGGAAGAGCTGTCCACATTGTCCATGGTGTTTTTTAGCGTGTTGGCAAACTCTGCATCATTGAGCAACATTCCTGCTGCGTTATCAGATCTGTTCAGTTTTTCAGTTACAGTCGTCAGATTGCCTGTCAATTCCTTTGCATTGTCAGCAGTTGCTTGTAAATCTGAAATGGAGGCCTGAAGGTTTTTGTACATTTCCTTATCTGTGGCCAAGTCATTGAATAGTGTACCCTCCTTGTTGAGTTTGGAAGAAAACGTGGTCAATTCACCAATCATCCTGTTGCTATTGACAGAGGCACGCTCTAGATTGATTAAAATCGCCTTAAAATTTTCCTGCAAAACTGTGTCGGTCATCACTGCGCCCACGATTCCTTTTCCATCGGCGATTTTTCCGGTGAGGTTTTTTAGGTCATTGGTGATGGAAACGAGGTTGTTGTTGTTTTCCTGAAGTGTCTCCATCATTTTATCCGTGTCCAATGGCATAACCGCTACCAGTCTGTCCCCATCTTCAACCGGTGGAGATTGAGTGGTACCACCGTAAAGCACAATAATTTTATTTCCAATGAGTCCATCAGAACTAATGGTTGCCTTAGAGTCTTTTCGGATGTAATCGCTCGTCTTGGATTCCACGCTCATCTCGATTTCCACTTGGGAATCCCCATAGAAATTGATTTTTCGAACGGTTCCGATTTTAACACCGGAAAACCAAACATTATTGCCTGTTTGTAATCCAGCAACATCTTCAAAAACCGCTTTGAGTTTGATGCTCTTGACGAATTTTTTTTGTTGCCCACCCAAGGTAAGGATCCCGGCTACCAAAATGGCAATGCCCAGCAATACAAATACCCCTACAATGACAGATTTTTGGTTATCGTTTCTCATTATTGAATAAAATTATAGTCGTAAAATGATTTAATTCTTTCGTCAGTAGCATTTTCGAAAACTTCGGAAAACTCACCGACTGCCTTAAACTGACCATCCAAAAGTACCGCAACCCTGTCCCCCGTGGCTTTTGCACAGGTAAGATCGTGGGTAATGACAATGGAAGATGTATTGTATTCCTCTCTCACCTGAGTGATAAGTGTATTGATTTCCACGCAGGTAATCGGGTCCAATCCTGCCGTTGGCTCATCATATAACATGATTTGAGGATTCAGAATCAGTGTCCTGGCGATCCCGATTCTCTTTTTTTGACCTCCGGAAAGTTCCGATGGCATTTGATTGATGGACTGTGGCAATCCAACCGAATCCAACAAACCTTCAATTTTTGTATCGATTTCCTTGCGGGTGAGGTTTTTAACGTTTCTGACAAGGGGAAATTCCATGTTTTCCCTCACGGTCATACTGTCGTAAAGGGCACTGTTTTGGAAGGAAAAGCCGATTTTAAGTCTCAAGGCATTCAACTCCTTAAGTTTCAGTTCGGAAATCTCCTTTCCCATCACCATTACGCTGCCTTCATCCTTTTTCAACAAGCCCACCAAGATTTTGATCAAAACCGATTTCCCTGAACCAGATTTTCCCAAAACGACTAGATTCTCTCCTTTATAAAGATCCAAATCAACACCCTGCAGGACCTTTAGATCCCCAAAGGATTTTGTTAAGCCCTTCATTTCTGCAATTTTTTCCATCATAATCTATCCGTTTCGGATGGCGTTAACGATCTGTAAACTCAACAACTCCTCAATGAATATCAAAAACATCGACATAACGACCGATGCATTGGCGGCTTTCCCAACTCCTTCAGTTCCTTTTGTGGAGTTATATCCTTTGTAACAACTGACAATCCCAATTGTGAATCCAAAAAACAAGGATTTGATGATGGAAGAGAAAATATCCAGAAAAGAAATGGCTTCAAACACTTGGACAAAGAAAGTGGACATACTCACCAATTCGTTTTGACTGACATTGATATAGGAACCCATCAGTGCAAGAAAATCCGTGTACATGACCAATATAGGCAACATCAAGGTAGTGGCAATCACCCTTGTAACCACCAAATATTTGTAGGGATTGATCGCCGAAACTTCCATGGCGTCAATCTGTTCGGTGACTTTCATCGAGCTAATTTCTGCACCAATGCTTGAACCGACCTTTCCAGCCGCAATCAATGCTGTGACCAATGGACCCATAGCCCTTACCACCGCCACAGAGATCAATGAAGGGAGCCATGAAGTGGCTCCGAACTCTGAAAGGGAGGGGCGGGACTGGTTGGTGAAAACAATCCCCACAATAAATCCTGTGAGGGAAATCAGGGGCAAAGACCTATACCCGATTTCATAACATTGCCGGAGTATTTCTTTGAATTCATAAGGCGGAAACCAGATTTCTTGGAAAAACCGCTTGACAAATGCAAAAGCATCTGCAAGACCGGTAAAAAATTTATCTAAATTCTTGGTAATTGTTGGTCTTCTTTCGTAGGTTTTTTCAGCCATAAGAATTTTTAATCAATCTGCAAAGCTATATGATTTTAAACAACATCAACATGTTATAATCCCAAAATATCAGAAATCACTTCATTTTGCAATGGCTTGATCAAAAATCCTGAAATCTGAGTATAGCCCATGCTATTCTCAATATCATCAGGATCCAAGGATGAAGTGAGCATCTTTACATCAATAAGGATTTTTAGTTTATTCAATTCGTCCAAAAATTCCCATCCATTCATCTCTGGCATATTCACATCCAACATCAATAAATCGGCTTCATTGGTAGCTAACCAATCTAATGCCAAATATGGATTTTCAAAGAAAAACAGTTCTAGATCCGGCCGGAGTCGGAGCATGTTTTTCTTATTGATCATGTGTTGGATTTTATCGTCGTCTACAAATAGTATTCGCTTTATCAATTTATTCATGCCAAAAATCTTTGGAAGTCGTGTTTGGTTTTTCCTGTTTCGTTTTTGGAATTCATGCTGCTTTTCAAGCATTCAGAAAACAGATCAATCCCAAAACAAATTTAAGATTTTATGCCCACTTCGTTCCAATATTTTACGCAAAACGATTTTTAGACTGGTCTAATTTTTTTAGGCTTAACATTTTTAGCCTAGGCTAAATATTATTTATTCATCTATTTTTCAACACTTTAAATATTCATAATTAAAGCTATTTATTGAATTGTTTCCACCCTGATTTGCCCATAAATTTTATCAGAGACATTCGCCTCTTCGTTCTTCAATCCGGTAAAAACCTATCCCCTTCCATGGGACCAGTTTTTTTGAGAGGATCAAATCGACATTTTTATCTACCTTGCTTTTTGATTTTCAAGTCAACAAAAGAATGGAAGAGAAAAGAAAAACCATTGGCCTTCGAAACAAAATCCTGAATATTTTGATTTTTTTTAAAGATCGATTTGATCTTCATGAGGGTAAGGAAGATGAAATCGACACCATAGAATACATCAAAAAAAATGTAGAATTCAAAGGTGCAAATTTATGGATTTTGATTTTTGCGATTATCGTGGCATCGGTTGGACTCAATGTCAACTCCACCGCTGTGATCATCGGCGCCATGTTGATCTCCCCTCTTATGGGTCCCATCATGGGGATCGGATTGGCTGCGGGGATCAATGATTTTGACTTGTTGAAAAAATCCCTCAAGAATCTGGGGATTGCCATTATGATCAGTATCCTGACCAGCACGGTTTACTTCTCTTTCACCCCTTTGGCAGATGCGCAATCTGAATTGCTGGCAAGGACTGAGCCCAGCATATGGGATGTGCTTATTGCACTTTTTGGAGGCCTTGCAGGAATCGTGGCTGGATCCAGAAAGGAAAAGAGCAATGCCATCCCAGGAGTTGCCATAGCCACGGCGCTGATGCCCCCTCTTTGTACTGCTGGTTATGGTCTGGCAACCGGAAATTTTTATTACTTCTTTGGAGCGTTTTACCTATTCTTCATCAATTCCGTCTTCATAAGTTTGTCCACCTACCTGATTGTACGGTTCATGAAATTTCCAAAAAAGGAATTTATGGACAGAAAGAGAGAGCGGACAGTAAGGAATTACATCACCATTTTCACTATCCTGACCATTGTACCCAGTGTTTATTTGGCCTATAATATTGTGACAAGGACCTTATGGGAAAAAAATGCCAAACAGTTTATCAAAACCGAGTTGGATTTTCCAAGAGCCCAGATCATTGCCAGCACCTTGATTTTCGATGCCGACAGCAGTGGAATTGAGATCTCGGTAATCGGAGACAGGATTGAAGAGGAACAAATCCAACTCTTGCAGAAAAAACTGATTGCCTTTAATCTCCCAAAAACCCATTTGAAAATAAAACAAAGCGGGGACAACGGGACAGACATGAACATCCTTCGGTCGGATATCCTAAAGGATCTCTATGAACGCAATGAAGTACTCATCCAAAACAAAGACCAAAAAATTGCTCTCTTGGAAAGGGAAATTGCCGAATACGACCAATCGACCAAGCAAGTGATGGACATCGCAAAGGAAGCCCAAATCAATCATCGGAATCTGGAAACCTTTACCATCAATCGCGCCGTGATCGCCAACTTGAAGGATGAAAAACAGGACACGCTTTTGCTGGCCTTTGCCAAATTCAAATCAAAACCCAACAAAGACGAAACCAAACGACTTACCGATTGGCTAAAAATCCGAACCAAAGCCGATACAATAGCCGTAATCATCGAAACAGGATCGTAAAATAAATCTCACAAAATCCCTGAATCAAGAATCTCGTATCCATTTCATTAAAACAAAGCCTAGACCTCTTTTCCATGAAAACCTCTCTCCTCTTGATTTGCTTGACTCTCCTCTCCATTTCTGTCATCGCACAGGAGAAGTCTTTTGATCCCGAATTGGCTACCCAACTGAAGGCTGACGACTATGGGATGAAAAAATTTGTGATCGCATTCCTTTACCGTGGGTCCAAAGTGGATGACTATTCGCCTGAGGAAAGGACAGAATACCAAAAGGGACATATGGAAAACATCTCACGGCTGGCTGAAATGGGGAAATTGATTTTAGCCGGTCCATTTTTTGGAAACGAGGATTTACGGGGGCTGTTTTTCTTTGATGTGGAATCCATAGAAGAAGCCGAATCATTGACAGAAACAGATCCTTCCATTCAGGCGGGAATCCTCCGGATGGAACTCAAAGAATGGTATGGATCCGCTGCCTTGATGATGATCCCGGAAGTCCACCCAAAAATCCAGAAAAAAGCCTTTTGAGAACGCATCCCTGATTTTCATCCGTTTGATTTCTATTCAACCCAAAATATGCATCAGTTCTCCAAATGGAATCGAAACTGCAAGAAAATGAGACTAGTTGGAGAATAACGCTTTTTATCGATAGGGGGAGGTCGAAAATTGTAAGCCAAAACTGATCTTTGAGCAATTTTAGACTTGACTCGAATCGGTAAAGCATAACACGGGTTAAAAAAAAAGCCATCATTTGAAGGATAAGGTCTTCAAATGATGGCTTTTTCAATTTGCCGAGTTTTTTAACGCCCGCAGATTTCTTTAAATGGGCAATATCCGCACTTTTTCAAATCCTCAGTTTGGCCAAAGGGTACCGCAGGGTCAAAAACCTCCTCCAAAAGGGTTTTTAAATGGCTCTCATACGCTTTCTGATGATCTCGGTAGTCACTGACCTCCCTGCCTACCGCCCTGCCCTCCTTCTCTTGCAGATAGGGATTGAAATCATCGTTGAAAATCTCCTTGAAATTAAATAGTGCAGGCTTCAAGGCTTGTGTATTTTCTGGGTGCTCCGATTGGTAAAGCAAACCGTAATATAGCGTCTGCATGGCGGCCTTATTTCTGCTCTTCTCTTCTCGATCAAAAAGACTCTCCACATTTTTAAAAGTCTTTTTGTCAGCTCCTGATTTATAATCGATCAACCTGATGGTACCGTTTTGCTCATCTACCCGATCGATAAATCCCTTCAAGCTGATCCTGATCAAACCTTCTTGGCCTTGAATTTCAAACTTGGCCTTGTGTGCCTTCTCCATGGATACGAGACGAAATGGCGCGGCTTCCTCATCGATTTCCAGCATCCGGACGAGATACTTTTGCAAGACATCCCGAACAATAGCCATCTGCCCGCCCAATTTGGTATCTGCATCTTCCTCCAGATGATAAAATTTCCGAATACCCAATTCTATTGAAGGAAAAACCCATTTTTCCTTCAATTCCTTGAAAGCTGATTTCTCTAAAACATCTGTTTTTTTGCGCTGCTGAAATCCCTGATACAAAAACTCCATGCTGTAATGGGCAAGGTTACCAAATACCGCTGCATCGATTTCCTCCTTCACCTCCTCTTTTTCCTTGATACCTGCAAGATATTGAAGGTAGAACTTCAACCTACAATCCAGATACACACTCAATGCGGATGGGGAAAAAGAAGTGAGCGATTTGCCATCAGGCTGAATGACATAGCGCTCCAACAACTCCAAAACCTCCGCTTCTTTCTCAATATTGATCGCCTGTGGATTTTTGAGGTCGATGGGAACATAAATCACCTCCTCTTTCATATCCAAACCCATTTCTATCATCATCTGCTGGATATAACGGCTCTTTTCACCTGCCTTTCCCTGATCGGATGCAGTGGTATAGATCATGTGCACTTCCTCCGCACTTTGCAACAAGCGATAAAACGTATAGGCATAAATGGCGTCATTCTGCTCCTGAACGGGCAAATTGAAAGCACGCCGGATATTGAAGGGAATCATGGAATTAAGTGCGCCTGACGGCGGGAAACTGTCCTCATTCATGTTGCAGATGATGACTCTCCGAAAATCAAGGTTTCTGGATTCCAATACGCCCATGACCTGAAGTCCCTGTAAGGGTTCCCCTTCAAATGGCAGCTTGACTTCCCTAAACACCTGCCTAAACAATCGGATAAAAAACTCAAGACCTATGTTCATTGAATCTTGGTCAACAAAGGTTTCCTTGAGCCTATTCAGCTGTTTGAAGCACTGATACAAGTAAGACCGCTGCAAGGGCTCTTCTTCCAAGCGTTTGGCCATTTCTTCCATCAGGGTTGACAAGTATTCAAATAGCGTATTGCCTTTCAGTTTTTGGAAAATCAGGATAAAAAAATCTCCGCCAGCATGCAGTTCTTCTTGGGAAACATAGATCTGGTTTTTTTCCTGCATGTCAAGCAAAAGCTTTTGGGCATGCTCGGGATTGGCTGATTTTAGGTAAATGGAAGAAAGCAAATCCTTCACGGGCTTGTGATAGAACAAAACCTTGCCTTCCTCAACTTTCACGAACCGCTGCATTTCCAATACCGCTTCCAGAAAAGCATACACCGGGGCATTTTTAACCGGGTAACCCATGGTCACATTCACTTTTTCAATCTGGTCGGGCAGTGTATGTAGGACCGGGAAAAGCATTTGCTCATCGGGAAGGATGACCACTGTCTCCTCCCAGGCACTTTCACCCACAACATTTTCCAAGATCGACCCCACCAAGTTGGCTTGGTTTGTCTTCAAAGGTGTGGCATAGGTGAAAATCTTCGCTTTTCGGCTTTGGATATCGTTGGGAATGGTTTCTGGAAAAGTGGGTCCCAATATCCGGTCTTTTCTGTATTCCCTGAAAAACAGACCGGCTTCTTGGTTCTTGTCCTCCAGATAATAACTGTCCACATCCCAGTAAACTTTGGCTTCAAATCTTTCTATAAAGTGCTTGACCAGTTTTTCTTCTGTAGCCGTAAAGGCATTGAAACCAATAAAGATAAATTTCTTATCGGGTTTCGCCAGGGAATCCAAGGACTCGGCAACTTTTCTATAGAGTTTCCCAGAATAGGCAAAACCCGAAACATCCAAGGAGGATTGAAAAGCTTGGTAAAGCGGATTCAACAGTTCCCAGAATTTAAGGAATTTATCTTGGTGGCTTCTGTCCTGCCGTTCGAAAGAGCGCCAGAACTGTTTGATCAATTCTACTTGGCTCTCTGTCAGAAAGCTCAAATCCGACTCCAAATCCTTGATTTCGGATAGATGGAGATACAGTTTTTTGGCATTCACCAGAAACTGGTCCACATCATTGAAATCTTTGAGGATCATTTCCCCCCAGAAATAGAACTTGTCAAATTCCTCTGGGGCGGGATGCAGCTTTTGATGCACCTTGTACAATTCAAAGATCAAGGTCAAATCATCCGCTGGACGCTGACCGGCATATTGGTAAAAAACATCCTCAATTGTCCTCACTTCGGGCATCCAAGTGGGCTTGGCTATCAAGCTCCCTAGATGTTGGGTAAAAAACAAACCCGCCCTGCGATTGGGAAGAACAATAACCAGATTTTGGAGATCCTGATTTTCCTTGAGAATGGATTCGGCGGTGTTTCTTAAAAAACTATGCATATAAGAAAGTTAAAGTAATTGTGCAAAGGAATGGGATTTACCGGGATGAAAAAACCGATTGACAAAAGATGTCAGGAATTATCGCTTTCAGCCAAAATATGTATTGAAACTTTTATAAGAGGTTCTGTATTTATATTTTTAAGTGTGTTTTTAAAACAAGGTCGAATATGAGAAAAGTAGTTTTAAATGTTCCAGACGAAATGTATTCCTTCTTTATGGAACTTATTCAAAAATTAGGACTGGAAAAATTGGAAGAAGAGAACATTGAAGTTCCAGAATGGCAAAAAAGAACTGTCATGGGCAGGATTGAAAGTACTTTGCCCAATGAATACAAAACTTGGGAGGAAATAGAGCATCAATTGAGGGATTCCAAATGAAGGATACTTTTAATGTCATTTATAATCCTCAAGTTTATAACGATATTAATTCTATCCTTAATTTTTATGATTTTGAAACAAAGAACAATCTGATCGGAAAGAAATTTTTGGAGGCTCTCAAAATTAACTTGAAAAACTACAGCAAAACCCAAAGAAATATCAGATTCGTTACCAGAACATCCGGTTTATTCAAATTAAACCATTTCCTCATTTAGCCCATTTTAGAATTGATGAAATAAATAAAATAGTTCGAGTCGAAGCCCTATTCCATCCCGCTAAAGATTCGAGAGATTGGGTTGAAAAAACGTTAGAATAATTTTATTTTTTTATCTTCTCAAACCTGAACAATCTCCCCATTCTCCAAGTAGCAGATAAATCCCGTCACTTTTTTCTGGGTCAATGTGCCGACCAGTCCCATATATTCCTGAACTTGTTTGACATGTTTTTCATAAGCTTCTCCGGTCTTGAAATCGATGATAATCGCCTCGGCATCTTTCAAAATGATGCGGTCGGGGCGTTTCAATTTTCCGCCGGGAAGCAATATCCCCTGTTCCGACAGTAAGATTCCTTCGGTATCGAACCAAGAAGAAAACAAGGGGTTGGCAAACAATCTTCCCAACTGTCTTTCCACCTCTGTCTTATCCTTTTCAGTCAACCTTCCTTCGTAAACAAAGGTGTTCAAAATCAATTGGGTATCTTCAAGAGTAGCTGATTTCTCCAAAATCTCATGCACCAACAAACCAAAGTCCTGTTTTTGCCGCTGTGCCATTCCTTCGGCTGAAAAATCAACCGCGTATTGCTTTACATCCAACAAATTCGACCAGTTTTGGTAAGCCCATCTGAGTTTTGGTGGATCCATCAGCAGTTTTTCCGGCATTTCATATTGCGGCCAATCCCCAAAATCAAACACTTTGGTCTCCGCATCAAAATGTTCGGAAAGACTTAATCCCCCACTCTCGTCTAAGGAACTTTCCAAAATCTGCTGCAAATGGGCCTCTAGGTAATTCTGGCTTTTGATTTCCTTTTTATAAGGAACCAAACCCCAAATCACTTCCTCGGCACGGGTCAATGCCACATAAATCATGTTTAGGCTATCCAAATAGGTCATGATGGCCTCTTCAGAATAGGTTTCATGAAAATCGGATTTGGCCAAATGCCCATTAAGCGTCAAAGGAATTATGGCAGAAAGGTTTTTATCCAAATCGGCAAAAGGGGACCAAATGACATTGCCTTTGGTGGTGTCAAAAATCGTCCACTTCAAAAAGGGCATCAAAACCGCCTTGAACTGCAAGCCTTTGGATTTGTGAATGGTCAGGATCCGCATGGCGTTATGCCCATCGGGGATCTTCACGGTTCTTTTGTTTTGGTGGTCTTCCCACCAAGCCAAGAAACCGGCAAGATCTGCCCTATTGTTGGCTGTAAAGTCATAAACAGCCTCCTTGAATCCGGATATGTAAGCCTTTTCCAATCCAGTCTCCACAAAATTCAATACGCCGATCATTTCTTCCAATGCCTCCATCAAGGGCAATTGAAGCATCAGTGCTTCCTTTTCCTGAAAAGCTTTTGTTATTTCCGTCAAATGCTCAGGGACTTTTCCCAGGGCAAAGAGATCATGGTTCACTGGCTCACCAAAAAGCACAGATCGATGGTACCACATGGTTTTGAATTGGACTTGATCTTCTGGGTTGTGTAGGTAATTCAATCCTGCCACAAGGCACTTCACTGAAGCCGACTTGTACAGATACATGGACTCATCCGACAGCACATCAAACCGGAATGGGAGTTCTGGATTTTCTGCACCGTAAGCCATCATCACATCTGCGATGGCTTCCCCTTCAGATTTTTTCCTTACCAAAAAAGCGATATCCTTCAGTTCATATCCCTTCTCTTGCAACGTGATCACCATTTGGGGCAATCTCGACAATGCCAATGCATCAAAATTACTATCCTCCTCGCTCTCCTTTGCGTCAATAAATTCAAACCTAACTTTTCCCTTAAATGCTTCTTTCGCCTTATGTTCGGATATTTTTTGGGAAACATCCTGATAAGCCTTGGAAATGATCTCCGATTCTCTGGCGCCGTAATTACTTCGCACCACCCCTTCAAACGACTTCGGGAGTTTTTTGAACAAGGCATTGTTGAAGTCAATCACATTGGGAAGACTTCGGAAATTGGTGTCGAGTTTTTCCTCTCTGACATTGATTTCACCAATCTCTTCCTCCACTTGTTCCAAAAGAAGTTTCATCTCGCCGCCTCGCCACCGGTAGATCGATTGCTTGACATCTCCCACCAGAAGATTGGTCTGCCCTTGGGCCAGTGAATTTTCCAGCAAGGGCTTGAAACTTGCCCATTGGAAGCCCGAAGTATCCTGAAATTCATCGATCAGGTAGTTCTTGTATTGATTTCCCACCTTCTCGTAGATAAAGGAAGCCTCGTTTTCTTTCGTGATCTCTTTGAGAAATTCATTGGCATCTGAGATCAGCAGGATATTTTCATCGTCCTTGAGGGCGGTGAGTTCTTCCAGCATATTTCTAAAAATCCCATATACATAAATATTTTTTGAGATGGCTTGCAGGGTATTCCATTTCAATCCCAATGTATCGAATTGACCGAGAATCTGGCCAAGTCCTTGGTGAAATGCAGAAACGATGGCATCAATTTTTTTGCTCGATTTGGCATACCAACCGGCTTCATCCTGGTTGAGCTGAGCTTGTTTATCGGTCAAGGCTGGAACTGGCTGGAAGCGATCTCCCAATTGACCAAATTTCTTTGCGAAGGAATTGGCACCGCCTGAAAAATCGGTCCACTCCAAACCATTCTGGATCCGGATTTGATCTGCCTCCTCTTTTAGGTTTTGTGTGATTTGGATGAGTTCCGCTCTTCTGGATTTCAGAAAAGCCTGCAATTGCGTGATGTTTTCCTTGTCCTTGAGAAATTCCCTGATTTCTGGGGCGAATTTCTTGAAATCCTCTTGAAAAATCTGCTTTCCCAATTCCTTGATATTTCTGCGGATATCCCATGATTTTCCGTTTTGGATCTGCTCGATGGCGTAATCTACCAGCCATTTGTGCAGAAATCGGTCCTCCATTACCTGCATGACCACCCGATCCACTACCCTTTCCAAGACCGCATCCTGGTCCAACTCTACCTCAAACTTAGCATTGAGGTCCATTTCCCGAGCAAAAGACCTGACGACTTTCTGAAAAAAACTATCGATGGTGCTGATCGAAAACCGACCATAATCATGGAGAATGGCTGTCAGCGTTTTTCCTGCCCTTGACTTCAATTCAACTTCGTCGATTCCCAAAGCCTGCATGATTTCAGCATCCATTTTCTCCTCTGGCTTTACAGTCGATTTTAGCCTCTTTAAATCCTTGAGGATTCTCTCCTTCATTTCCTGCGTTGCCTTGTTGGTAAAAGTGACGGCAAGGATAGACTTGAAGGCCTCAGGAAATTTTAGCGCCAGCTTGAGGTATTCCATCGTCAACGTGTAGGTTTTTCCTGAGCCAGCGGAGGATTTGTAAATGATAAAAGGTCTTTGGTCCATAATTAAAAATCAAGATAGACAAAACAAGAATATTTTGAGTGGATAAAAAAATGATTGACGCAAGTTGTCGGCTTTTTGGAAAAAGAAAAACTTTGTCCCCTTTTAAGGGCACTTATTGGTATACCTCCCAATCCTTCATCTATTTTTTCTATTGGGGACAAATCAAAAAAATCCCTCGAAGCACAATTTCTTCGAGGGATTTTCCCTTTTGTACCTACTAAGCCTGGAGAATGCATTCCCAATCCAACTCCAACCTGAAATCTCTTAATAATCAGTCTTTGTATACAATTTGTGACTTCACCATATCGGTGCTATACCATATCCTTCAAATAGTCTTTTTTTCTTGCAGTTTCAACCCTATCAGGAAGCCCAACGTCTATTTTGGGTTAAATTTCACTTTGGAATTTGAAGTTTTTCTTCACTGCAACAACTAAAAGACAAGAATGAATCTCAGTGATTTTGTTTTTTTGAACAGCAAATTGACATAACTCCGGTTTCAAACCTGTTGCGCATGGCATTCACCCCAAAACCTATCGCATGGCTTCCCACAATATTTCAACAGGATGTTTAGCTTTTTTGCCCGTACCGTCTGAAATCTGGTGCCGGCAGGAAGTTCCGGGTGCGGCAATCAAGGTATCCTTTTCTGCCTGCCTCACTGAGGGAAACAAAACCATCTCTCCTATCTGCATGCTGACTTCGTAATGCTCTTTTTCGTATCCAAAGGATCCAGCCATACCACAACAGCCAGAAGGAATCACTTCCACGGAATAATTCTTGGGAAGGGAGAGAAGTTTTTCACTCCAGCTGACAGCCGACAATGCCTTTTGGTGACAATGTCCATGGAATTTTATTTTCTGCTGCTCCTCCGTAAAAGAACTTGCATTGATGTTCCCCGCTACGATTTCCCTTCCTATAAACTCATCTATCAAAAGGGTGTGGAATTTCAATTTCTTGGCTCCTTCTACCAAATCCTTTCCCACCAGTCTCGGATATTCATCCCTAAAACTCAAAATGGCCGATGGCTCTATGCCGATCAGTGGGGTATTCCCATCTACCAAATCCTGGAAAACCCGAACATTCGCTTCTGCATGTTTTTTGGCTTTTTCCAAAAGACCCTTGGACATTGCAGAGCGGCCGCTTTCTTCATGTTTCACCACTTTCACCCCATAGCCCAGTTTTTTGAGCAATTGAATGGCAGCAATGCCAATTTTAGTGTCATTATAATTTGTGAATTCATCTATAAAAAGATAGACGGATTTGATTTCTTTGGCATTTCCCGGCAATGAGGCATAATTTTTTTCATACCAGTTCCTCAAACTCAACTTACTGATCTCGGGAAGATTTCTTTTTGGGGCTACCCCAAGAAAAGACTTCATCAATCCTCCGGTCAATTTATTGCCCAGGAAGAAATTCGCAATCCCTGGGGTTTTTCCCCCAATTGTATTCAATGCATTGATATAGGCGAAGGCTTTGGAACGGAGCGGGATGCCATGCGTTTTTTGATATTGGTACAAAAATTCAGCTTTCATTGTCGACATATCCACATTGGAAGGGCACTCAGCAGTACATCCCTTACAAGAAAGACAAAGATCCAAGGCTTCCTTTATTTCGGGATGGTCAAAGGCGTTGGGCTTCTGGTCCTGAGTCAAAAATTCCCGCAAGACATTGGCACGCCCTCTGGTAGTGTCTTTTTCGTTGCGCGTGGCCTGGTAACTTGGGCACATCGTCCCACCCGAGGAGGGAAGCTTGCGACAATCTCCAGATCCATTGCACTTTTCGGCCATCCTGAGGATTCCTCCTTCAAAGGTAAAATCCATCAGCGTTTCTTGAACGGGAGTCAACATGTCCGATTCATACCGCAATGATGTATTCATGGGTGCGGTATCCACGATCTTACCGGGATTGAAAATATTGTCAGGATCCCAAGTATATTTGATTTTACGGAAGAGTTGGTAATTTTCCTCCCCTACCATCAGAGGAATAAAAGGAGCACGGACGCGACCATCACCATGTTCTCCACTCAGAGAACCTTTGTACTTTTTGACCAACTTAGCGGTGGCCTCCGAAATCTTGTAGAATTCCTCGCGATCCTCCTGTTTTTTTAGATCCAAGATTGGTCTCAAATGGATTTCTCCAGCTCCTGCATGGGCATAGTGAACGGGTTTTTGGTTGAAACCTACCATCATCTCATCGAATTCCTCGATATAGTCTGCCAAATCCAAGATGTCGACCGCCGTATCCTCGATACAGGCAACGGCTTTACGATCGCCAGGAATATTCGCCAAGAGTCCCAGTCCCGCACTTCTTAGCGCCCAGGCAGATTTCGTAAGTTCAGGGCCAATGACAGGATAAGCATATCCCAATCCTGCACTTTTCAAATCGGCAATCAGGGCTTGGCCTTTTTGCATCGCTTCCTCCAAGGTTTTGCCCCTGAATTCTATCATCAACAATGCCATGGGATCTCCCTCCACGAAATACCGGTTCTTGCTGTATTCGAGGCTTTCCTTGGTACAGTCAAGGATAATCTTGTCCATCAATTCCACTGCCGTAGCCGGATGCTTCATCGCAACTTGAGCTGCTTTCATGCTTTCATGGATACTGACGAAATGAGCGCCCACGACGATCTCAACAGGATCAGGCAAGGGGTCCAACAGGATTTTAATTTCTGTCGTAAAGGCCAAAGTCCCTTCAGAACCCGATAGGAGTTTACAAAAGTTGAAGGGCAGACCATCCTCGGTAAAAAGTCCAGAATCCAATAAATAGTCCACTGCATAGCCTGTATTGCGTCTATGGATTGATTTTTTGGGGAAATGCTCTTGAATATTGTTTTGGTTTTCGGGATTGGAAAGATCTTCCTTTATTTGTCGATAGACATTTCCTTCAAGACTTTCCAATTGACATTTTTCCAGGAATTGATCTAGGTTCAATTCTCCAAAAATCGCTTCTGAACCATCACTGAGCAGCGTTTTCAACTCAATTACTTTTTCCCTTGTGGTCCCATAGACAATGGAGGTTGTCCCTGAGGAATTATTCCCCACCATCCCACCGATCATGGCGCGGTTTGCCGTAGAAGTAATTGGGCTAAAAAACAGTCCTTGTGGCTTTAAAAACAGATTGAGTTCATCGCGGACCACACCGGGTTGCACCCGTACCCATTTTCCTTCCTTGTCGAATTCCAATATTTTGGTGAAATCCCTGGAAACATCCACCACGATACCATTGCCGACGCATTGACCGGAAAGGGATGTTCCCGCCGTTCTTGGAATGAGGGAGGTATTGTTGTCTTTGGCAAAAAGAATTAATTTTTTGATATCCGCTTCCGATTTGGGAAAAGCGACTGCCAACGGAATTTCCCTGTAAACGGAAGCATCCGTGGCATATAGTGTCTTGGTAAGCGTGTCGAATTTCAATTCCCCTTGCAACTGGGTAGCTAAATTCTCCAATAATGGCAATAGGTTAGGCGTGGTCAAAGTCATGCCTCAAAAATACTGAAAAGAAACAGAGCTTTACTGGAATATGGAAAAAATTGAGTTCGACTTGGGCCTAAATTTTTAAAACCCGTGTGATGCATTACCATTTCTGCTTCAGTCTAAAATTGTTTAAAAATCAGCCAATTGCCTACCATTATTCAATTCATCCTGTTGGAAACACTCCTTATTGGCCAAAAGTCTGATTTTCTTGCAGTTAACCCTATAAGGCAACCTCATGCACATTTCGGGCTAAAGAGAATTCCTTCCCGGCTGATCAAGGAGTGAA
Source organism: Rhodonellum psychrophilum GCM71 = DSM 17998 (assembly GCF_000381545.1). Classification (GTDB taxonomy): domain Bacteria; phylum Bacteroidota; class Bacteroidia; order Cytophagales; family Cyclobacteriaceae; genus Rhodonellum; species Rhodonellum psychrophilum. The sequence goes on from NZ_KB906683.1 coordinate 28,517, forward strand.
TAAAAAATTTGGTGAAGTCTTCAATAAGGGATTGTCCTCCAGTATTGAAAAAAATGAGTCGGGGCAAGTGGTTTTGAGTGGGTTGAAGGATGCTTCATTAAAACCTCATCCTTTGCAGACTTCTTTATCAACCTGATTCCTTCGCAAGCTGCATGATTTAGGAAACTGTTGGGTTCCAAATTCCCCTCTCCTTTTCTATATTGCCAAAAATATCAACCATGTTCTTCTACCTTTCCCAATTTCTGAGTTTCTTGGCAATGCCTTTGACCATTATCATCCTATTTATTTTAGTGGGTGTCATTGCCAATAAGAAAAAAATGCTCTGGATTGGGATTGTGCTGTTACTGTTTTTTTCCAACCAATTTATCAGCAACAAGGCCATGCTACTCTGGGAACCGGATTATAAGGTTTTCTCCACGCTTCCAGAATATGAAATGGGGATTGTACTCACGGGTGTGACCAATTTGAGCAAATCTGCCTTTGACCGTACATTTTTCAACAAAGGTGCCGATCGCGCGACCCATGCCGTGCAACTCTATAAATTGGGGAAAATCAAAAAAATTCTCATCACGGGAGGTCAAGGACTTAATCCAACCAACCCAAATACCGAAGCGGAACTCCTCCGGGATTTTATGGTCATGGCTGGCGTGGATGAAAATGACATCCTTGTAGAAAACCAAGCCAAGAACACCTACCAAAATGCAGTATTGGCCAAAGAAATGCTCTTGCGAAATGGAATATCAATTCAGGAAAAGTCTCTTTTGATCACATCCGCTTTTCACATGAGGCGGTCCAAAGGTTGCTTTGACAAAGTGGGTTTGTCTACAGAAACTTTTCCGGTGGATTACTATGCCCATGAATCCAAATATGACATTCCCTCTCTTTTGTATCCAAACCCAGATGCGATAAACCAATGGCATACATTGGCAAAAGAGTGGATTGGCATCGCTACCTATTCCCTATTGGGATATATGTAAGCATTGGGAGAGGCAAGCAGAAGAAGGTTAACTTTGGAAATTTCCTTTCCATCGAAAAATTGAAAAGAAAATCGGTTTGAACGTCGAAACAATCCTTACCAAGTGGTTTCCTTCAACCTGGGAAACGCCCGGATCACATCGCTCAAGCTGATTTGACCAATCAATTTTCCATCTTTCATCACGGGAAATCTCCTGATTTTCATTTCCAAAAACTTTCCCGCAACATCAAAAAGTGACATTTCCGGCGAAATTGTTGTTACCTCGGAGCTCATGTGCTCTGCCACTGTTCCAGGAAATTTGGGGGTGTTGGAATATTTACCTTTGATTATTTCCTTAAGACAATCCACTTCGGATATGATTCCCACCAAATTCCCCTCTTTATCGACCACTGGTCCACCGGATATTTTTCTTTTTGCCAATTGGTCCAAAACATGGTCGATACTGTCTTCTGGACCAAAAGTGACCAAGTTGGTACTCATGAAATCTTTGATCAACAATGCTGGGGCTGCTTTTTTGGATTCAACCATCCTAACTCCTTGAAAACTTTTTACCATTGTAATTTTGGGTTTAACGTGAGTTCAATAATTTAGCCCAAAAATCCCAAGTTTCAAAATTTTACCTTTTATTTCCAGTAAAAACATCCAGCTAATATCTTAAAAAACAATATAAATACACATTAATGACCCTTTTAAAGAAAAATTAAAATAATATTCTTCTCACTAAACGGTTATACCCGTTTTATGCATTACGAACTCCATTTAATATTGTAATTTACTGATAATCAATTTCATGCTGGAATAGAATTGATAATGCATAAAACAGATTCAATTCATACCTTGGTTTTTCAGTATCGCAAAAGGCATCCAGTTTTCCATTGGATATGCCCTTTGACTTTTGAAATCAAAACTTCCCAAAATGATGTCTAGGCTTCCATCTTGATCCACATCACCTTTTTCGATGGTGAGCCAGGAATTATTCCTTTGGTTTTCCAAGGCATGAACAGAAAAATCCATTAATCCATGATTTTTGAAATAGAGAAAATTCTGCTTGGGGGATTTGGAAGGATCTGGAAAATAGGACAAGACAGCAATATCCAAGCCTCCGTTTTGATCAAAATCGGCTACCAAAAGTCCGCTTGCACCATGCATCGGGTAAAACATTTTCTCCTCAAACCTATTTTGACCATCATTCAAAAATATTCTGAGTCCATGATAAGGTTTGAGAATGGGGGAATAATCGGCATTGTCACCGTTCACGAGGACTATATCCAAATATCCATCCGCATTCATGTCTGCCATTTCGAAATCAGAACCTCCAAAGACAGGATGGAAGTTGAGCCAAACCTCCTGTTTGAAATTACCGTTTCCCTGATTGATATAAGCATATATTCCTTCTTTCGCTTGGGTCATCAGCACAGCGATATCCGGTAAACCATCTAGGTTGAAATCTGCAATTATCGTTTTTCTTGCGCCGGGCTCAGTATTTAAGACATGCTGGATAAAACCGGCATCTGTATTTTCATACCAGGAAAGGTTTCCGATATGATGTCCAAAATTGCAGACCACCACATCTTCTTTTCCATTTTGGTTCAAATCCGAAAAGGAAAAATGAACAGGTCTCCGTAAACTATCCATTTTGATTTCTTCCACTTGCATATCAAATGCTGAATAAGCCAACCATTTTCCAATTGCGAAATTGGATGGATCCATTACACCCATAGTCAAAAGATCGAAGGTTCCATTTTCTCGGAAGCGGATATCCGAAGCGGGAGAAGAAATGGAAAGGGAATCCATTATTTCCAAAGTCTTTCCTTCCACCGTATAAAGCCGTCTGAATCGATCCCCGATAATGAGTTGATTGGAAATCCCATCCCAGCGGGTTAAAGTGGTAAGATTTGGTCTTTTATTTTTGTATTGGGGAAAAATCAAACTAAAACCAGGAATCGGTCCCTCTGAATCCAATTTGGATTCAATCGTTGGTAATTTTTCTGGTGCAGCATCCAAATAATAGGTTTGGATTTTGTCCCAATTTTCCCGCGAAATCAATTTTTTTGTCGAATAAATCCCGGGAGGAGCATTGGTATCTTCGCCAACGTCATGACCAAAATCCTCAGCGATCACAAGTCCAAGCCTTCTCCTCATTTCCGGTAAAACGGTGGTTTCCCAAGTCTTCTTGTCCAAAAGTTCAGGACCAGGCTTTAAATGGCAGGCACCACAATACACGGCCGCCAATTGAATCCCGTTCAACTCAAGGCTTTCCTCCGAAAGTTTATTCAAATATTCCCATTCCCCCATGGGTTTTTCTTCTTTCATTCCTGATGTCGTACACGAAAAAAAGGCAATAAATAGAAGAAGAATTGAAATTGAAAAATTTTTCATGAATGATTTATATTCTGACTGACCCCTTGTATGGTTCAAAAAGCCAGCTTAAATTTTTGTGGGGTTTATTTCTTTCAACTGGGTGATTTCCTGCAAAACCCCAAAAATAAGTTCATCAAATCAAAGCGTTTTCACAATTTTTGCGGGAGCACCCATGACCAAAACATTGTCCGGAATGTTTTTTGTCACCAAAGATCCGGCGGCCACAGTTACATTTTCTCCTATTTCCACACCGGGCAGGATCACAGAGTTCCCACCGATCCAGCAATTGTCACCGATTTTTACAGGAAATGCTTGCGTAAGATAAGGTGCTTGGTTTGGTTTTGGTTGGGAAATAATTCTTTCCCGGGCATTCAGGGGATGAGTGGCGGTATAAATCTGGACATTAGGTCCTATCAGCACATTTTTACCGATCGTGATGGTATTGCAATCCAAGAAGACGGCATTGACATTGACAAAGGTGTTTTCTCCAATAGAAATGTTTTTGCCATAATCGCAATAAAAGGGAGCCTCTACCCAAACTTTATTGCCAATATTTCCAAAAAGCTTTTGTAACAAATCAAATTTTGCTCCTCCATCCCGAGAGGACAATCCTTCCCAATCTTTCAGGATCGACTTTGCCCGATGGTACATTTCCAATAGTTCAGGATCCCTGGAATCGTAAAAATCTCCCCTGAGCAGTTTTTCCTTTTCAGTCATGTTGACTTCATGGCTTGTAAAAATTGATTTACCCTGTATTCACTTATTGTCAAAACAGATTTGAAGGATTCTGGATCATTGGACAGAAAGACGCGAGGATGTATAAAAGTACTCTCCGAATTTCGGTAAGTCTTGCAACTTGCATGGATTTCTTTTAACCCACCTGCTTCCATCAATATGGGGACATGTTGTGGCAGAAGTCCCCCACCTGGCAGGATAAGGATCCTATCTGCGGCATTGACAATCAATTTTCGAATGGTCTTCAACCCCTCACTCACTGAATTTTCCCCTCCCGATGTCAAAATCCTTCTAAAACCACATTCAATGATCGCTTCCAAAGATTTCTCCAGATTCAAAGAAATATCAAATGCCCGATGAAAAGTACAAGGAAGTCCTTGGGCTTCCTCCAAGAGTTCTTCACAAGCGCCCATATTGACATTTCCATCTGAATTGAGCACGCCAAATACAAAGCCATCCGCTCCAAGGGATTTCAATATTTGAATATCCTTTTTCATCACGGCGATTTCATCCTCATTGTAAACAAAATCCCCTCCTCTCGGACGGATCATCACAAAAATCGGAATTTCCAATTTTTGTTTCAAGAAGGCCAAAGCTCCTGCGCTTGGGGTTTCGCCGCCCTCCCCGAAATCCGAACAAAGCTCCAATCGATCCACCCCGAATGCCGCAGCTTTCAGTGCTGCCTCAACAGTGAACACCGGTGCTTCCAACAATAATCTGGTCATCGCCATCAGAATTTACTTTTTGAATCCACAAGATCTTGCCCATTTTTATGGTGCCTGGCAAAGTTAAACCCAGGATGGACTGCATAGGCACCATACTCCCCATCTTTGTTGATGGCCAAAAATCCAGCTTGAATGTCCTTGATATCCTTGTTTTTTGCAATCAACCTTCTGACCGCCTCTTCGCAAGCCTCTTGGGGAGTCCTTCCCTGCCGCATCAATTCGACAATAAGAAAACTCCCACAAATCCGAATAATGGATTCCCCCAAACCGGTGGCAGTAGCGGCACCCACTTCATCATCCACAAAAAGCCCGGCCCCGATAATGGGACTGTCCCCTACCCTTCCATGCATCTTGAAAGCAAGTCCTGAAGTGGTGCAGGAACCTGCCAATTTCCCATCGGCACCAAGACCAATCATGCCTATGGTATCATGGTTTTCGATATTGACGACCGGCTTGTATTGCGATGTTTTCTTCCATTCCTGATACATTTCCTCCGCCTTGGGACTCAATTTTTCGGATTCCATCGGAAAACCTTGCGCAATGGCAAACTGTCGAGCACCTTCACCCGCAAGCATCACATGAGGGGTTTCATCCATCACTTTTCTGGCTAGGGAAATGGGATGCTTTACCTGTCGGACAAAAGCTACTGTTCCACATGATCCATCTCCTTTCATGATACTGGCATCCAATGTTGGGATTCCTTCTCTGTCAGGAAGTCCCTGTAACCCTACAGAAAGGTTTTCCATATCCAATTCGGTTACTTTTACGCCCTCTTCCACTGCATCAACAAGGTTTCCTGTCCTGTTCAAAACTTCCCATGCACGATCATTGGCCGGCATGCCGTGGTTCCAAGTAGAAAGCAACAAAGGTTTGAATCTCTCGGATGCGAATGCAGTACCATAGAGTCCAGATGCAGCTTTGCTTATCCCTCCCGGCAATAACAATCCCGTAGTGATCAATGTCTTTTTTAGGAAATTTCTTCTTTGCGACATGGCTAAATTTTAATAGTATAAGGTAAAGATTTTGGCTTGGATTTGCATAAATATTTGAAAGTCCAATATTCAAAAAAAATTGGACAAATAAGTTTGGGATCGTTGATTTTTTTAAGGAAGTTGACGTCCTTGGGGTCAATATTGGCAGGAGAACATACTCAAGAAGTCATTGCCCGTATGGAAAATTAGCGTTTTACTTTGAAATCTTTAACTTAAAAACACCAAAAAAATGAGACCTTATATTTTAGCGGAGAGCAATTGGAAAAATCTAGAATTTGATCGGTTTGACTTGGCAGTGCTTCCTTGGGGAGCAACGGAGGCACACAACTACCATCTTCCCTATGGGACTGATGTTTATGAGGCGGACGCGGTCGCAGCTGGTGCGGGTAAATTCGCCTGGGAAAAAGGAGCTAAAGTAGTCATTCTCCCCACCATCCCCTTCGGAGTGAACACAGGCCAAAGCGATATTTACCTGGACATCAACTTGAATCCAAGCACGCAAATGGCCATCCTGAAAGATCTACTGACGGTTTTAGACCGACAGGGGATCAAAAAATTCCTGATCATAAACAGCCACGGGGGAAACGATTTCAAAACCATCCTTCGGGAATTGGGACTACAATTTCCGGAAATGTTGTTGACCACCTGCAACTGGTTCCAGGCGCTGGACAAATCCCTGTATTTCGAAGAGGAAGGAGACCATGCAGATGAAATGGAAACCAGCCTGATCATGTACTTGCACCCAGAAATGGTGCTCCCTTTGGAAATAGCAGGTCTTGGTGAAGAGAAAAAATCAGTCATCCCGGGACTCAATGAAAAATGGGCATGGTCAGAAAGGAAATGGTCACAAGTCACGGAAGACACTGGAATTGGAAACCCTAAAAAATCAACTCCTGAAAAGGGTGAAAGGTATTTCAAGGATGTATGTCAAAAAGTGGGCGGATTGATGGTGGATATCTGTTCCGCTGATCTGCATACGCTTTATCGATAAAATATTTCATTGGACAGCCGTACCCGGAATTTTAAACTTCTTGAAACAAAGCGACCCTTTGAATCCTGTTCAGGATTACTTGGTGTCAAAATGAAAAAAAGTGGTTTCACCGAAATAATCCATTGAAAACAATGTATTTCCAAAATGTTTTATGGCAATTCTAGACTTAATTTTCATGTTAGCAAGGTTTTTGATAATTTCCCGAAAAACTAAAACAATCAATTATGAATTTAAAGAGAATTTTTGGACCCCTACTCATCATATTGGGAATTGTGGGTCTTATTTATGGTGCAATTCTTTTTATGAACGATGATGGCGGTGAATGGAAAACTATTTTGGTGATGTGTATTCTCGGAATTGTTTTTTTTATTTCAGGATTGGGCTTGATTCAGGGGACGCAAGATAAAAGTTAGTTGCCTATTGAAAATAGAGATTCTTCTCGAAACAATTTGTGAAATTGATTAATCAAATTATCAAAACAGCATCAAACCCATTTTAGAAAACGAGCCTCGGACAACCACTTCAAAAGGTGGTTATCCGAGGCTTGTTTGGTTATAATTCCATTTGAATTTAAACCCGTTTTATGCATTGCGAATGCCTTTTAATACTGTAATTATCTGATAATCATCTATTTGTTGACTTTTATTGACTTCACCATATCGGCATCAGTAATTAATCTCCCAATTTTCTGATTTTCTTTCGGTTTCAATATCCTAAGAAAGCCTAATGCATATTCCATCTAACTTCCCTCAAGTTAGCTGCTTTCGGTTACTTTTCTGCTGTATTGGAATTCGGGCTAAATGCCTGTGATACATTTCCGTCGCTATTACAGCTCGGAATTGTATCACAGTCATTTGTTTGCTATTTTTTACTTCATCACAAATAATACGACTAAACCCTCAATTTTATCAATTCTCTTGCAGTTTCAGCCCATTGGGAAACCTAATGCGTGTTTCAGAAGAAATCCATCGGGTGAAAATCAAATCAAAAGGAATCCGAAGCTCCAAAACTCCTCTCAGCCCTTTAATATTCAAAGGATAAGAAACCTTCTACATTCACCCTACCAAACCAATTCTTTAATCATTCCTTTGTAATCGACCCCCTTTAACCCTTTTAGATTGCTGGGAAGTAAGATCCGATTTCCGGAATTGGAAAGAAAACCGGAGCGATTGTGTATTTCCAGCCTTTGGGTTTTCCCATTTTCCAACTCCATGATCAAGGTGTGGATATCGGAATCCGGCAGAAAAGATTTGCCCGAAATGGTTTTCATGGAGGTGTGGGCTTTTAATGCGCCTCGATTTTGACTGGAAAGATAGACCGAAGCACCCTTTGAGTCTGTCAATACCGCCATGGATTTGGCATCACCGGCAACCAGGAACCCACTTTCCAAAGACCTTACTGCTTTAAATCCACCACTGCCATTCCCCAAAAGCACCAATCCCGTAAAGGCATCGTATCGACCGGAAAACACTTCATTTCCATAGTCATTTCCAACCAACAAGACATCCAAGTTTCCATCTCCATCAAGGTCGGAAACCACCATGCCATTTACCGGAGCGGTCTGGGCCAAAAATGGCAATTCATGTACCTTAAACTGCCCATTGCCTAGGTTTTCGAGATAGCTGCTGCGATCATAATTGCCGGTGCGCTCGATGGCTCCTTCCAATTCCTCTGGAGTAAACAGGTTTTCCCGAGTAGCCGCCGCGAAGTGTTTATAGCCCGAAAATTTCCTTCTAAAAAGGGGGCTCTGTCCGTAAAGATCATCCCAATAATGCGCAGGGACGGCTTCATATTCTCCTAAATTATTTTTGAAATGCAGAAAGGTTACAGGATCAACACTGCCATTCCCATCAAAATCCTTAGCCAAAACCGTGACCGGCCTTTCCTTGCTCGCATGGTAATAATTATTGCTCCCCATATTTCCGACGATATAATCCATATCGCCATCTTGGTCGAAATCGCCCGCTACAATACTGTTCCACCAGCCCAAATGAGCTTCTAAGCCTGTGTTTTCCATTTTGGCAAAGCGCCCTCCTTCATTTCTGAAAACCGTGATCGGCATAAGTTCTCCGACTACTACCAAGTCAATCAAGCCGTCGTTGTCCACATCTGACCAAATCGCATCCGTCACCATCCCTACCTTGCGAAGCTCAGGGGCGATCAGATCGGTGACATCTTCCAAAACACCCGCATTGTTTTTCAGCAAAAAGCTTCTTTCAGCATATGGAAATTGGGCAAAAGGGGTTCTTCCTCCCACAAAAAGGTCCATAAATCCATCTCCATCAAAATCTCCGCCTTTCACCACAGAACCACTGGCTTTCACCTCGGCCATACGGTTTTCTGATAAGGTGAAATTTCCCTTTCCGTCATTGAGATAAAGTCTATCCTTATACTCTTCAGCATCTGCGGGAAATTCATTGCTCCCGGAAACAAGATAGAGATCCAAATCCCCATCATTGTCCAAATCGAAAAGCAACATGCCTTGTTCCTCAAATTTGATTTCTTCCAAACCAGCGAAAAGTTGTTTTTTATCAAATTTCCCATCGCTTTTCTGAAAAAACACCATTGGTGAATAACCGGCTGATCCGCTGACTATAAAATCCTCCAACCCACTCCCATTGATATCCCCTACTGCCAAAGAAGGCCCAAACTGGGTAAGTTTATGCGGCAATGTTCTTTGGACATTGTAATCGACTTTGTCCATTTCCTCATGAATAAAATCGATTCCCAGTTCTTTGGACACTTCCTTTATCATAGGAATGACGGCCTTCGCTACCATCGGAAAGGAAAGTCCTGCCGATTGGGAAGAGGCATCGGCATGATTGATCTGCAATACCTGATTGGATTCCGGCGAGTTTACCAGCTGGTATTTTCCATCTGGCCAAAGCACTTCCAGGGACTGAATTCCTCCATTTTCTCCCAATCCAAAATGCACCACATCCTCCACGGCGGACATGTATCCCCTGGTCAAATGTTGTTCATGGTATTGGAATTGATCGTTTCCATATCGGACGACGATTTTGGCCCCCAATCCCATTCCATTGTTTTTGGGGCCTTTCAATTTTATGCGCAGGTAATTGCTTTTTCCCGGCTGTTGGTTCAGCGTGTTTTCAAACACAAAAGCAGGATCGTTGATATTGTTTACCACATAATCCAAATCCCCATCCCCATCGAGATCTACAAATACGGCTCCATTGGAAAAAGAGGGGCGGTTCAACCCCCAGGTGGCGCCGACATCCTCAAAAGTCCAATCTCCTGAGTTTTTGAAGGAATAATTTGGGATTTTAACGATGGGAATAGAATCCAGCAACTGCCTTACGCTGGCAACATTGCCAACATCGGCCCTGTAATTGGCAAAATCCTTATCGGTAATGTCTCGTGGAAATCCATTGGTGACCAATAAATCCCGGTGTCCGTCATTGTCCACATCGACAAAAAGCGGCGACCAGCTCCAATCAGTTTGATAGATTCCAGCCATAAATCCAATTTCACTGAAAGGAATTTCCGGGCCATTCCCTGCATGGAGCATGTTTCGAACATGTTGGTATTCAAAGCCCCATTGTTCATTATTGATATAGCTTTGATAGCTGTTTTTCCCAATTGTTGTTTTTTTACGGAAATTGGTTTCTCCCAACATATCCAGCGTGATGATGTCCAAATATCCGTCGTTGTTGTAATCTGAAATATCCGAGCCCATGGAAAACATGCTTTGATGCCCAAGCATTTCTTTGCTACGGTTTGAAAAAGTACCATCCTGATTGTTGATGTAGAGAATGTCATTGGTCAGGTAATCATTGCTGATGTAGATATCCGACCAGCCATCTTGGTTCAAATCAGCTACTGCAATCCCCAACCCAAATCCTTCTATGGTAATCCCTGCTTCCAGGGTAACATTGGTAAATGTACCGTCGCCATTGTTCCGATAAAGTTGGTCATTGTTGATGGCGGATCCATCGGTGATTTTTTGGCGGTAATTGCTGGGAACAGCCTTGCTTTGCTCATTATTCAAAACATATAAATCCAAAAATCCATCGTTGTTATAGTCAAAAAAAGTTGCCCCCATACTGTTTCCGGTTTCAGCAATACCGAATTGATGTGCCAGTTCCTCAAAAACAGGAACCCCATTTTCATTGAGACCTTGGTTGACAAAAAGCATATTTGCTCTTTTGGTTGGTTCCTTGTACATGGCGGCACTGACATAGATATCGAGTAAGCCATCTCCATTGATATCCACTACGGTAACGCCCGTACTCCAACTGTCCGAGGCTTCGACACCGGCTTCTTGGGAGATATCCTGAAATTTAAGTTTTCCTTTGTTCAAGTATAATTTATTGGAAACCTGATTTCCCGTAAAATACAAATCGGGAAGTCCATCATTGTTGAAATCACCCACAGCTACTCCTCCACCATTGAATATGTATTCATCAGTAAGGATATTGAAAGAGTCCGTTTCTACAATGATATTGTTGAAATGGATTCCTGTTTCAGATTCCGGAATCAGTTTGAAAAGGGTTTTTTCCTCCTTTTTACAAGAGAACAGTATCAAGCCCATTAAGGCGAGGCATAAAATCTTGGTATTCATAATGGGAGTATTGTTTAATGACTTGTTGGCTGGTATTGGGAAATTAGGATATTTTTTGGAGAGTTAAAAGCAATACAAAAACTAGATCATTTAATAATCGGGGTATAAAAAAAGAGATGGTCGTGGACCATCTCTTTTTTACTTTCAAAATATTGGATACTGATTAAAATCCTGGGTTTTGGATAAGGATAGTAGGTCCCACCAAGTCAATTTGGTTTTGTGGAAGCGGAAGAAGCTCATCCTTGTTCGGTGTAAAGCTTGATCCACCAAGCGGGGCAGCCAATAACTGTCCATCAAGTGCGATGTAAGCATCTAGCTCCTGCTTGGCAATTCCCCATCTGACAAGGTCATAAAATCTATGTCCTTCCATACCCAATTCAAGCTTTCTCTCGAATCTTACAGCATTTCTGGCAACATTGGCATCTGTCCAAGGACTGGTGTATGTTGAAATCACATAGTTCGCCGCCATTGTACTGCCATTACGCATCAGTTTCGAATTTACTGCTCTGGTTCTCACCATGTTGGTATATTCCCTGGCTTTTTCCAAGTTACCCAATTCCACTTCTACTTCGGCTGCCATCAACAGAACATCAGCAAATCTGATGATCATAAAGTTGATACCAGTATATCCTGGAGTCCAAGTACTGTTATCTTGGAAAGTTCCCTGCTCTGCTCTTGTATAGATAAACTTCTTAGGTGCATAAGGACCTCCATTGGGTTGATTTCTAATCCATGGAGCGCCAGGATGGTCTTGCCAATCCAAATATGGCAATCCCCTTCTTCCCACTGTATGGTCCAATCTTGGATCCAAGTTTCCTGTATCTGGAGTAAAAGCACCAGTAGCAGGAACACCCTGATCATTTTTTACCCGATTGGCTGGATCATTGAAAGATCCATCCAATAGAGGCAATCCATTTGCATTGGTTCTAAAGGAATTGACAAATGTGAAGGAAGGTTGAAAGAAACCACAGCAGTTACCAGGTCCGCTTGAACCTGTTTCATATGGGAAATTCAAATCAAATTCAGGGTTGGCGTTATTGACAGAACCTGTATTGGCAGCTGCCTGATAGGCCCAAACCGATTCTTGGTGATTGTCATTGGCTCCCCTGAACATGTCGTCATAATAGGGTACCAAGCCATATTTCAAACCATTGGAAGTAACACCGTTGGCGATGATATCATCAAACAATGCTTTTGCTTCGGTATTTTTCTTCTGATAAAGATATGTTTTCGCCAAGTAGGCTTTTGCTGCCCAGGAATTCACCCTTCCAACTTGTCCTTGAGTTGCTGGAAGATTTTCCGCTGCGAATTTAAAATCAGCCTCAATCAATGGCCAAATTTCAACATTGTTGGAAACCTCTTCCAAGCCAGCTTTATAATCCTCGTTTTCAGTCACAAAAGGAACATTGTTGAAATTCCTTTTCAGTTGAAAGTAATAATGCCCTCTCAGGAATCTCGCCTGAGCTGAAATCGATTTTACCTGATCGTCAGTAACATCCTCTGACCTGGCTACCAACAATCTCAACACATTGTTGGTACGGGCAACACCCTCATAAAGGCCAACCCAATTTTCCTCAATGACATCAATTGTAGAATTCGCCTCATACCGTTGAATAGGATTGATAGAACCGAAATCCCCTGGATCGGTACCTTTATTGGCATCTCCACCTCGGATACTTCCCCACACCCAGTTGGAAGGAGAAGCCATCCTTCGCTCTCTACCATTCACTTGGGAATAGGCCGCTATCAAGGACAGGTCTAAGCCATCGAAGGTGTTCAATTGTAAGCCTGATAACTGACCTGTAGGGGGCACATCTAGGAAGTCGTCACAACTTGTTGCGAATAACATCATCCCAGATGTCAGTAAAGTCGCAATTTGAAATTTATATTTTTTCATAACCGGTATATTCTTTATGAATTCGATTGATTTAACATTTTGTTTATTTTAATGTTTGGTTAGAAAGACAAATTCACACCAAAAGTATAACCTCTTGTTACTGGGTAGTTACCTACGTCGATACCAAAGGTAAGATCTGCGTCACCACCAACAGCTGGATCCAGTCCTGAATAACCTGTTATGGTAAAGAGATTGTTTGCTCCTGCAAAAACCCTAAGATTTTCCAATCTCCATTTTTGCAACAATTCTCTTGGCATGGTATATCCCAAGGTCAAATTCTGGAGTCTCATGTAAGATCCATCCTCCACATAAAAACTACTTCCTACAGTACTTGTACTGAAGTTGGCTGTTTTTTCTACCTGTGGGATTGTGGCATTCAAATTTTGAGGGGTCCAAGCATCTTTCAAGCGGTTGGATATGGCTGCACCTTCGAATGTCTGATAAAAATCGGTAAACCAACGGGATTGATTCCAGATCTTGTTTCCAACTGAAGCATAGACATAAGCCGACAAGTCAAAGTTCTTATACCCTACTGTAAGCGTTACACCACCCGTGAATTTTGGTATTGGGCTTCCCAACCAAACTCTATCTTCTGGTGTGATCACACCGTCACCGTCCACATCCTGAAATTTAAATCTGCCTGGAGCAGCTCCATCTTGTGTGGGACTCCTGGATACATCTTCATCACTGCTGAAAAGCCCTTCAACCTGATAGCCGAAGAAAGAAGAAAGCGGTCTGTTGATTTGGTTTCTGATCGGCTGAATCCCCCTAAATCCAGGGTTTGATTCGGGCGAGGTAATAAATTCCAATCCATCAGAAAGAAATACGATCTCATTTTTAAGGAAGGATCCAATTACATTCACTTCATAAGTAAATTCGCTGGAAAGATTGCCTCTTGTGATGACCTGAAGATCCAAACCTCTGTTCAGCATTTGTCCAATGTTTACTGATGGTGCAATTGCGTTCACACCAGCAGTGGCCGGGACTGGAACTTGAAACAACAAGTCCTTGGTGTCTTTTTGCCATAAATCTACAATCACGTCCAACCTGCCACCGAATGCGGTTCCGTCAAATCCAATGTTTTTGGTAACAGCAGTTTCCCATTGCGCATCTGGATTTCCTAATCGGGTTCTCATAATACCGATCACAGCGTTTGAGTTGGATCCATTGATATCATAAGACGCTGACCCCAAACTGTTTCCGTACAAGCTAAATTGATTGAATGGATTCACATTATTGGAATTACCCATTTGACCCCAACCCCCACGGATTTTCAAATCATCCAACCAATTGGCAGAAGCCAAGAAACCCTCTGAAGAAACCCTCCAAGCTGCGGAAAAGGCAGGGAACACTCCAAATCTTGTATTTGCCCCAAATCTGGATGAACCATCTCTTCTGATTACACCACTCAAGATGTATTTGTCATTGTAAGAATAATTTACCCTAGAGAAGTAAGACAAGAAATTTACGCCCAAGAACTGATTACTATTTACCTGTCTTGTGGATACAGGCAAATTGGAAATATTGATAAAGTTGGGATCCTTTGAAAATGGATCTTGTCCAATTGCTGAAATATTTCTTCCAACACCTGTATTCAAGGCTTCCTGACCTATTAAAACATCAAGGCTATGCAGTCCGAATGTTTTTTTGTACTGCATTGTATTGGTAAAAGTCCAACCAAATGAAAAACCCGATCCTTCACCATAGCCAAAAGCCGAGTTGTTTTCCGAGTTTTCGTATTGACGTCTTGAGTAGTTCCAGAAATAACTATTATTATACTGCCCACCTATTGAAGTTCTAAAGGTAAGATTGTCAATGATATCGTATTCCGCATAAAGATTTCCAAAACCATTGGCATTGAAGCTTCTGTTATCCAACTGACCTTCTCTTTCCGCCACAGGATTTCTTGGATTGTTGAATTCACCGACATTGGTTCCTGCATAGCCACCAAATTCATCCCGAACAGGAATGATGGACGGCATACGGAAAGCAGAGAGAATTGTGTTTTCATCCCTTGCAACACCCGCACCGCCAGCGCCACCTTGCTGACCTAGTACCTGACGGTAAGTAGCTTGAAAATTCTGTCCTATCCTGAGTTTTTTGGTTACATCATGCTCTGAGTTAGCCCTTAGCGAGTATCTTTTGAAATTGTTACCAATCTGAATACCTGCTTGTTCCTGAACCCCTAAGCCAATGAAGAACCTACTGGTTTCTGATCCTCCATAGAAACCTAAAGAGTGTCTTTGTATCGGTGCATTTCTGGTTATTTCAGAGTACCAATCCGTTCCTTCACCTGTGGCAGCTCTTACCAATTGATGTACAGGACCTTTTGAAGGGTCAATATTATAAAGTGCGCGTTGCTCCTCAATTTGCTGCTGATTCAAAGGATTCAAAACCCCGGTTTGACCGCCTACTGCCAAGTAATAGGGCAATACAGGGGTGTTTCCCGTTCCAAAATGTCTATTTGAGTACGCTGGTGGTCTGCCACTGATTCTTGCCTGATTCGTTTCTGCCAACCAGGTATATTCAGCGAAATCCGCAGGATTCATCATGTCAAGACCTTTACCTGGTGTGGTAAATCCAGTCATTCCATTGTAATCCACTCTCAGTTTTTGCGCTCCTTTTTTACCTCTTTTGGTGGTGTAAATGATTACACCGTTTGCAGCTCTAGCTCCGTAAATGGAGGCAGCTGCGGCATCTTTCAATACAGTTGTGGATTCGATATCATCCGGATTAAGAAAATCCGTTGATTCGACAGGCAAACCATCCACGATATACAGAGGCTGATTGCCACCAAACGCACCAAAACCCCTAACCCTTACTTGGGAGGCAGTTCCTGGCTGACCATTGGTGATCACTGTCAAACCTGAAACCCTACCTTGAAGCGTCTGTTCAACGTTTCCAGTTGGAACTACCTGAAGATCCCTTGGACTAACGGTAGATATCGCACCTGTTGTTTCTCTTCGACTATCAATGGTATAGCCGGTGACGATCATTTCCGAAAGTGTTCTTTCGTCCGGAGACATTTGGACATCGATAACGGACCTGTTTCCTACGACTTGTTCAATAGAGCTATATCCAATAAAGGAAAAAACCAGAACACTTGCGTTTCCCGGTACATTGAGCGAGTATTTTCCATCGATATCAGCAGCTGTACCTGTGGTGGTTCCTTTTACCAAAACGGTAACCCCGGGTAGCCCCATGCCGAATTCATCCAGGATCGTTCCTGTGATTGTTTTTTGCGCCAGCACGGTTGCGCTGGAGAGCACTAAGAGCAGCATCAGTACACCTAGCCTTTTGTAAAGTTTTTCCATATACATAGATTGATTGGGTATTAATTATTAATTGATATATTAGTTTGAAATGAATGCAAACGTTTGCGTGAATTAATAAAACAATTAGAAGTGTATTGAAGGCGTGTTGATGAAAATTTCCTTGCGAACCTTTTTCCAATTGTACCTGAGCAGAGGTTCTCTGCCTGCACATTCTTCTTGATACAAGGATCAAAAAGCCATTAAAATTGTGCTAAAACGATTTTGCTTTGCTAACTAAAAGTAAATTTGATTTTCATAGGCTTGAGATTTTGGGGTTTGTTATTTTTATTAAAATTAAAAGGCAAATAATGACCAAAACTAACATTTACAAAACATGACCTTCATTTTATTTGGCATAATGGCAGCAGCTGTAAGTTTTAATTGCGCTTTTAAACATATCAACATCTAATTTAATGGAATAAAAATGAATACAAAAATTTATCGTGAAAAAATACTTTTTAAATTTTTTTAACAAAGCCCCTCTTGAATAATGAAGCTTTTTAAATTACTTCATTATCTTTTGAAAATCCCAAAATTCTAATAGGTAAGTCCCTCATTTTGAATCAAAATGGCAAAAATGTTTAATAAAGTTTTGGGTAAAAGTTTCGTCGAATTATTTAAAAATATTTCTGAATTCTTGCTTATTGACATAAGCTTTAAATGACACATCCCTAAGTGCTCGGGCTTTTAAGAATTCACTTCGTTTCACCGCTTTTTCAAGATTTTCATACAAGGCCTGCTCATCTCCCGTACTCGCAGCGACCAATGCCAAACCATAAAATCCGTAGCCATACTCCCTGTTGAATTGGACGCTTTCCTCAAAGGACTCCAAGGCCTGCCTCAGTTCATCAGATAGCAGGTGGGCCAATCCCTTGTTGAACAAATTCACCTCATTTTCCGGTGCCCGGTTCAGGCGAATCGTTGCCAACTTGTAATCTCCGTTGACAATATCAATGGCTCCCCTCAAGCCTTCATTAAACCGCAGGAACTCATCATTCTCATTCCGCTCCAATGTGGAGGCCTCCGAAATGGCAACATAGGCCTCAAAGTAATCCCCCCTTAGCAAATATGCCTGCCCCAAGTTGTGCATGGAAATGGCAGTGGTCTTCAGTTTATTGGACTGACGGATCATGTCAATGGCTTTGCTGATCAGTATATTTCGCTCCTTCAGATCCAACTCCCTATGGGCCTGATTGAGGTAAACCACCGCTAAATTATTATATCCAAGTTCTGAATTGTAAAGCTCGACGAGTTTGAGATAAATCGCTTCCTTTTCATTCAACCTGACGGCCTTCTGTCCGGCGTAGGCCAGATTTTCTTTCGTAATGTTGTCCAGAGAATTCCCTTCTTGGATTAGCTTAAAAATATTCGCTGAAATCTCCGGATCCGAAAGCCTGGAATTCTGGAAAGTTACGGTGATTTTGGCTGCCCGAAGTTTGGGAAACAATTCACGAGACACCTTATTATAGGAGGACAATTTTCGCATCTCGGCCAACTGCTCTTCAAAAGACCTTTTGCTTAGAATCACATCGTAATAAGCCTCTTTTTGGCTATCAGAAATCCCCTTGTAATCACTCAGGAGTATCCGGAAATCAAACCAGTCATTTTTTCGAGCCGATGTTCGCACAGGTGTGTTTTTATTGACCAACATCGAATTTAAATTTGCCTGTACTGCCTTGGCTCTATTTTCAGCCAAATAGCGATCCCTAATCTCTTGCGGCTCTGCCGTCGCCAAACCCGTCACCAAAATCTGGGAAATCACTTTACCTGGAACTTCCAAAGTCACCACGTTTTTCCCAGCCGAATTCTGAAAACCCCTTCCGGAGAGCTTGGAATTTCCAAGGGCAAAAGGAACCCAAAATTCCTGGGTTTCCACTCTTGTCCTGTCCGAAAAATCAGTTTGCATGTACACTCCAATATTAGGTATGGGTTCATCCGGAGTGATTTGCCCGATTCTGGCAAGCAGTGCTGTCGTCACCAACCCTGTTGCCATTTCCTTTTGAGGAATGCTTTTGGCTTTGGATTTTTCCTGGACGATTCCCTTCAAAACCAATTTCCCGGAATCCATTCCCTCCAAATAGGGGAAAATATATTGACCGGATATCTTGGCTTCTGAACTGACTCTATTGAACGTTCCATCGAAGGCAACCAACTCGCCCAATCGCAAAGCCCCTTCACCATAAACATACTCCGGGTAAAGTATTATTTTCCGATCCTTCTTCAAAAATTCCAATGGAATGGCTCCTTCCATTGTAAATCTCACCGAATCTTGGTGCAAACTCAAAATTTCGGGCTTCACGGATAAACCACTCAAAATGGTGTTGTATTTCCCGATTTTTGGACTGCAGGAAATCATGATGCCTGAAAAAATAAGGAATAATAGAAAATTTGGATTGAATTTAGACATCTGGCACTAAAATGGTTTATGAGAATTATTGAAAATATTTTATTACTTTTAGATGAACTTACTTGCTACTGACTAATTATGAACAAATTAAAGCATTTTTTTGAAGAAAGAGCATTTGGAGTCTGTTCCAAACTTGGAGAAAAATTCCATTTCCCCATCGATAGCATTCGTTTGTTTTTCATATACAGCTCTTTTATCACCATGGGTTCACCCGTTATCGTTTATGTCTCCATGGCCATGATGATGAAAATCAGGAAATACCTCAGGAAAATGAACAATCCCGTATTGTTTGACTAAATATCAGCGTATATTTTTCTACCTTTTATATAGTAGGTCCAAAGTATGGATTTGATCTTTTTCTCTTGATCCTCATTTGACAAATCCGGTGCCAAAACCAAGGGTTTTTTCTTTGATTTCAATCGAAAAAAATCCTGGTGTGCACGGAAGACGGATAGGGCATGACTTGGATTTCCCCTCAGGAAGAAAACAAAGGCTGCCAACAGGTCCAATAAAACCCTGCACAAGTACCTAAAAATGAATTTTTCTTGAGGAAGATTATTGTGCAACATCAACAAACTATTCCTGAAATTCAGGAAGGTTTTCTGTGGACTTGATTTGTCCAATGTGGCCCCGCCGACATGCTTGACCTCCACACCTCCATGATAATAAATATCCTTGCCCAAGAGTCTCCATTTCCAACAAAGATCTATTTCTTCCATGTGGGCAAAAAAGCGATCATCAAAACCGCCTGTACCGTAAAAATCTTCTGCCCGCACCACCATACAGGCACCTGAGGCCCAGTCTACTGGAATGATGTCGTCATATTGACCCTTGTCCAATTCCAAGGTCTCGAAAATCCTCCCCCTACAAAATGGATAACCTAAGCTGTCCAAAAAACCTCCCCCAGCACCTGCATGATCGAAATATTGAGGATTGGTATAGGAAAGAATTTTGGGTTGGACCGCTGCAACATGTGGATGATCCGAGATCCATTCAATCAGGGTTCTGTCCCAGTGGGGAGTGACCTCTACATCGGAATTCAGCAAAATATAATAGGCAAACTTACCCTTTATTTTCTCCAAAGCCCGGTTATATCCACCGGCAAAGCCGTGATTTTGGGTTAGGGCCAAAATCTGGACTTCAGGATGGTTCGTTCTCAAAAAATCTATCGAATCATCCTGACTGGCGTTGTCAGCCACGAAAATCGAGAATGAGGAATGCTGGATTACAATGGGAAGGAACTGCCGAAGCATTTCCTTCCCATTGTAATTCAGGATGACAATAGCACAATGCTCCATCAGAACATATTACCGAGATCCATTCCTGGAATATTGGGCATCATGCCTTCTGTGGCAGATTTCATTTCTTCTTTGATTTTGACATCAATGGCCTCAAAAGCCTTGTTTGTCGCCGCTACGGTAAGGTCACGCAACATCTCTTTATCGGCCAAATTGATAAGGGAATCATCCATATGAATGGAAATAACCCTTCTTTCGCCATTTACGAAAACTTTAACCATGCCGGCTCCAGCTTCCCCTTCGGCGGTCAAATGGACCAACTTTGCCTGCGTTTCTTTGATCTTGGCTTGGGCTTCCTTGACCTTGTTCATGATGTTCATAAAATCAAACATATTTCCTTATTTTAATTTGTTCAAATATAATCTTTTTGAAATCAGTGAAAAAAATTTTCAACAAATTTTTATACTGTTGAAACGCATTTAAATAAAATTTATTTTTGTGTATGATTATTTTTAAAAATTATCATACACAAAACACAACTTTTTTAGTATATTAACGGTATATGAATTCATTGTCCAACAAATTTATAAAGAGCATAAGCCATGAAACCCATTGAAAAAATTGAGAAAGAAAATATCTGGAATATAAAATTTTCCAAAAAAGAGGTCTTGTTGGACAAGGACGACATCAAAAAACGATGGGTGGACCTTTATCGGGCACAAGCTTTGGGAAATCTTCTCCAAAACAAGGTAAACCTCACCTTCGAATCCGACAATGAAAGTATCTATCAGGTGTACACGACAGTTTGGGCGGTGGGTCAAGATTTCATCACCTTAAAAGGAGGCGTTTATCTCCCCGTCAATTCAATCTTGGAGGTAAATTGAAAACTCGATCCCTTCGAAAACGAAACGCTATCCAAAGGGAAATGCTCACCAAAAACCATTAAAAAAACCCTGAAGAATGCATTCTTCAGGGTTTTTTAATTCCAAGGGTCATATTATCATCATTGAATTTGCGCCAAAGCATCTGCGAGGGAAAGGGATTCTTGATGGCCTGTTTCCAAGTTTTTCAAACTCACTTTGCCACCTGCCAATTCGTCCGCTCCAAGGATGATCACGAATGGGATTTGCTTTTTGTCCGCGTAGGTGAATTGCTTCTTGATTTTGCCGAGTTCGGGGTATATCTCGGAGGAAATACCATTATCCCGCAAAGCTTTTAGCACCGTCAATCCATACTTCTGGCCTTCTTCATCAAAATGTGTGATCAACACCTTAGTTTCATTCAATTGTCCCTGTGGGAAAATATCCAACTCCTCCATCACGTCATAAATCCTGTCGACACCGAATGAAAAACCAACACCCGAAACACCTTCCAATCCAAAAATCCCAGTCAGATTATCATATCTGCCTCCCCCACCGACAGAACCGATGGAGACATTGTTTACTTTCACTTCGAAAATCGCTCCTGTATAATATGACAACCCTCGTGCCAATACAACATCAAAATCCACATGGGATTGATCTTCTCCATAAGATTGGAGGAATTCAAAAACCTCCTCCAATTCCACAATGCCTTGACGGCCAACTTCCGAAGTGGATAGAAAACCTTTCAAAAAATCCAATTTATCGAGATTGGATTTCTCAAGGTGGATGATTGGATTGAGTTTTTCTATCGCATCTTTAGAAAAATCCCTTTGGGCCAATTCTTCCTTCACTTTTTCCCAACCGATTTTATCCAACTTATCAATGGCCACACAGAGTGCGGATTCCCTTCCGGGTTCACCGATCACATCGGCCAATCCCGTGAGGATTTTTCTGTTGTTGATCTTTATGGAGTAATCCTTGATGTCGAGCTTTGAAAACACTCTTTTGATCATCAGGAGAATCTCCAGTTCACAGATCAAGCTATCGGTCCCGACGACATCTGCGTCACATTGGTAAAACTCTCTGTAGCGCCCCTTTTGTGGTCTATCCGCTCTCCAAACCGGCTGTACTTGAAAGCGTTTGAAGGGAAGCGTAATGTCATTTCTGTTCATGACCACATACCGCGCAAAAGGGACAGTCAGGTCATACCTTAAGCCCTTTTCGGCAACCTTTGGAAGGGTCTTACCCGCCCCAGATGCCAAGTCCTCTGCGGACACATCCTTCAAAAAATCCCCGCTGTTGAGGATTTTGAAAATCAGTTGGTCTCCCTCATCCCCATATTTCCCTGTCAGCGTGGACAGGTTCTCCATTGTGGGTGTTTCCAATTGCTGAAAACCAAAAAGCCTGAAGGATTCCTTTATTGTATCAAAAATGAAATTCCTCCTCCCCATCTGCATTGGATTGAAGTCTCTGGTACCTTTGGGTAAACTTGGTTTCTGAACAGCCATTTTTTTAGAATTTTGGGCAAAGGTAAAAAAATATAAAGATATTTGAATGGGACAAAGCTGCAGAGAGAGATTAAAAAAAGAAAACTTTGGGAAGTGTGCCAAAACAAAAAAACGCAATCTCGAAATATTCTGAATGTAAAAAGCTTCGCAATTGAAACAAAATTGCGCTGGGCAAGGCCTGTTGTGGAAATCAATGTATTTTATCCAAGCTCTCACAAATAGAAATCCAACCTATTCATTAAAAATTTAGCGCTATATACGGTTATTTTGAAATATTGTGTTACTTTTGCGGTTCATTTTGGCATAACATAAACAGATAAAACAATGGCTGTTACTACATTAAAGAGAAAATTAAAAAGAAAGCGACTAAAGCAAACGACAAGGGTTATCAAGATCAAACAATTGAGTGCCAAGCCGGTAATCAAAAATGTGGATGTTGAAGAATTGAAAAAGAGCTTTGAAAAATAATCACCGTTTCTTTCCAAAGATATAAGAAGGGCAGCGATCAGATCGATGCCCTTTTTATTTTGACTTTATTTCCCCCTTTTCCCCAGCTCCACTACCCGCAGGTTTTGGATTTTCCCTTTTTCAACTTCGAAGATCAGCAGGGTCCGCATTAAATGAAATCCATGCTGCCCGACCGCCCCTGGGTTCATGTAGAGACAATCCAGCTCTTTGTCAAACACCACCTTACAAATATGTGAATGGCCGCAAACGAAGACCTTTGCTTGGGAATGCCTTAATTTTTCCTTGATGCCATTGGCGTAGCGGGGAGGAGTTCCCCCGATGTGGATCATCAGAACCTTTAAGCCATCGACTTCAAACAACAATTCTTCCGGATATTGCTGCCTTGCTTCTAGGTCATCAATGTTACCCGTGATGATCCGATACTGCTTTTCCTTGGGCAGCCGGTCCAAGATGGAAATATCTCCTATATCACCAGCATGCCAGATTTCATCCACAGTCTCCAAATGATGAAGGATACGTTCATCCAAAAAACTATGGGTATCTGAGATCAATCCTATTTTTATCAATTTTCGAGGGGTTTTGAATTATTTAAATCGGTAAATTTGTCACCAAAGAAAAATATTAATTATCCATTCACAAAAAAAAATAATACGTGATGAAAAACATCCGCTTAAATTTCAATTTGTCCGCTGCCTTCTGCATGGTGGTTTTTTTCTTTATCAGTTCCAGCACATTTGCCCAAAAGGAAACGACCGTACTTTCTCCCGACAAATTCGAGGCCAAGTCGAATAAAGGCAAAAAAGCAGTGATTTTGGATATCAGAACCCCAGAAGAAATCGCACAGGGCCATATTGAAGGCACAGATTCCGCTGATTTTTTAGCAGATGATTTTGAGGAGAAATTATCAGGTATGGATAAAAACAAGAAATATTATGTCTATTGCAGATCTGGGAAAAGAACCGTTTCGGCTGCTGAAAAAATGCAGGAGATGGGATTCAGGAAAATTTTTGTGCTTGAAGGGGGATTGAACAATTGGATAGAACAAGGGAACCCAATCGTGATCCCCACCAAATAAGCTGTTTCATTTAAAACCGAAAAAACGCCCCCTGATTTTCAAATGTTGGGTTTATGTCAATTGTAGTTTGTAATTGAACAATTACTTTCTATTTTTACACACGAAAATTTTGTCTTAAAATGAGAGTTATACAATTTAGAGAAGCAATAAGAGAGGCCATGAACGAAGAAATGAGACGCGACGAAAACGTGTTTCTCATGGGCGAAGAAGTGGCCGAATACAACGGAGCCTACAAGGTTTCGCAAGGAATGTTGGATGAATTTGGACCAAACCGTGTTTACGATACGCCTATAGCTGAATTGGGTTTTGCCGGACTGGGCGTAGGCGCAGGAATGAACGGTCTCAGACCGATCATTGAATTCATGACTTTCAATTTTTCTTTGGTAGCCATCGATCAGATCATCAATTCCTCTGCAAAGATGCTTGCCATGTCAGGTGGCCAATACAGTGTTCCCATTGTGTTCCGCGGACCCACAGGGAGTGCTGGACAATTGGGTGCAACCCACTCTTCCAATTTCGAAAATTGGTTTGCGAACACGCCCGGCCTCAAAGTGGTGGTTCCCTCCACACCTTACGATGCTAAAGGCTTGCTGAAGGCATCCATCCGTGACAATGATCCGGTTATATTCATGGAATCGGAAATGATGTACAACGATAAAGGTGAAGTTCCTGAAGGAGAATATCTGCTCCCCATCGGTGTTGCAGACATCAAAAGAAAAGGGAAAGATGTCACCATCATCTCTTTCGGAAAAGCGATGAAAATCGCGTTGGAAGCAGCTGAGGAATTGGCGAAAGACGGTATAGAAGCCGAAGTGATCGATCTCAGGACAGTTCGTCCCATCGATTATGCGACTTGTCTTGAATCGGTTAAAAAAACCAACAGATGTGTGGTCGTAGAAGAAGCCAATCCATTGGCGGCCATTTCTTCCGAATTGACCTACCATATCCAAAGGAATGCATTTGACTATTTGGATGCCCCTGTGATCAGGGTGAATTCGATGGATATTCCTTTGAGTTTTTCTGCTCCCTACATTGAGGCTACGCTGCCAAACGTGAAGCGAACCCTCGAGGCGGTGAAGCAAGTGATGTACAAAAAATAAACCAAAAAGGACTCCCTGCAATAAGGCTTTAGCGTTTGAAATTAAAATTGTAATTTGCCTGTTGTGTCCTTTTCATACGATAAAAAACACCCTCAGAAATATCTCTGAGGGTGTTTTCTTTTTGGGGTAAGTTTCCGTTTAACCCGAATTTTAAGACAGCGGAAAAGTAACGAAGGGCATCTATCTTGATTAAGTTATATGGAATTATGCATGAGGTCTCCTGAGGGATCGAAACTGCATGAAAACCAGGCTATAGGGAGACTAATTCCTGACACCAATAGGGTAAAGTCAAAAAATGAGCCGTACCTAATTGAATATCGGCCAACTACAATATTCAATTGCATTCGCAGTGCATAAAATGGGTTTAAAATAGCGTGGCACAAATTGTAAGGTTGCAAAAAGGCCAATTGATTGACCCTTCATTCAGAATGGGACAGTCAGGCAAAAAAAAACATCCTCATAAAATGAGGATGTTTTTTAATCATTACCCAATCAAAATTTTAAATCTTTAATTACTTATCGCAGCGCCTGCACCGTTTCCTTCACCACCTTCTTTGAGATCTTCGTTGGTCACACCACGTTTTTTCTTTGGAGGGCCACCGACACTCAATTTTCCAATTCTGTAGGAGAAATTGATCTTGAAATTCATGTTTCTCAAGGTATTGGTACTTTGTTGCATGATGGAAGGAGTCATCAATTCATTTTTGATTTTGAATTCAGTAGCCAAAAAGTTTTCCGCACCGAATCCTATACTTCCTTTTTTATCGTTGAATTGCTTGTTTAGATTCAAACCATAAACTCTGAATCCACCTTGGCTCCCCTGAAGCTGAACCTGTCTACCCCTAGCGAAAGTAAAGGCTTGGACTTGCCAATCTTTAGGCAGGGTATAGTTACCGAATAGTCTGCCACTGAATACGAATCCTTCATTGTAAGCAGCAAACTGTGGATCTTCCAATCCATTGTCCAGCATGGCGAAATAACCGTCAAGTCCGCCATTTAGGGAGAACTTACCTGAGATATTGATGTTTGTGGAAAGGCTCATTCCGACCGCTCTTTCATTCCCGATGTTTTCGTAGGAAGTGAAGATAATGTCATCGTCCTGAATCGTTCTTACAGGTTGAATGGATCCAGTGGTATTTCTGAAGAAGGAAGTCAAATTGATGGAACTTCCCTTGATGAATGTGCTGTAAGAGACTTCGTAATTGTCCGTCAATTCAGGATCCAACAATGGATTACCTTGAGAAATTTGCTGAGGATTGGCAGCATTGATGTTGGGGTTCAAGAACTGAAGCGATGGTCTTTGTACCCTTCTGTTGTAGGCGGCTTTCACCATGTTTCCGTTGGTCAATTTTCTACTCAAGTTTACACTTGGCACAAACAATCCATAAGACGGAATCTCGGCAGGCAATTCAGAATTTTTGAAATCCGCATCAATGTTGGTGTACTCATATCTCAAACCTGTTTTGATGGTGTAATTATCCAAGAAACCAAGTGTGTAGGAAAGGTAACCCGCGGTAACGTTTTGGTCGTAACTGAATTCATTGGAGAATGTAACGTCGTTGGATTCTACAAAGGGTCCGTTTGGTCCTTCAGCGTTGAAATAAGCAAATTCACTGACTGCACTTCGCATGATGTTCTTCGCACCATACTCCAGTATCTGTTTGTTGTTATTCCCCAAAGGAGTCACGTAATCCAACTGGATGGTAAACTCCTGGTTGATGGCACCATTTTCGTTTTTCACCCTTCTCAATACGTCGTCAAAGCTTTCTGTAAACAAGCTGTTTACAAAGTCGTTTGTCCTATTGTTTTTGCTATACAAGCCCGATATGCTGAATTCTTTTTGGGCTTTTTCGAATGTTTTGGTATAGTTGTAATTGACATCGATATTGTTGGAAAGATCTTTCACTTCCACATTTCTCAACAAGGAATTTATCAATTCTTCCTCAAAAAATGTCTCTGTCAAAAGATCATTCTGTTTGCTGTTCATGTTTCTGACACCTAGACTGACGGATGCCGTCATGAAGTTGTATTTGTTGATTTCGTAATCCCATCCAAAGTTATATCGGCCAAATAGCATGTTGCTCTTCGTGTCTGCAGACTGGTTGATTTGCAAAGCCGTTCCATCAGGATTGGAGAGGGTTTGTTGGTTTTCAAAAGACCCAAGGATATTGTATCCACTTCTTCCAAAACCTCCCAAAGTAAATCCCATTTTTCCCTTTTTCAGACTGGCATTCAGTCCAAGATTAGAACCTCTCAAGCCAGCACTTGTGTTGATATTCAAGGATGCACCTTGAAGGTTGTTTTTCTTTGTGATGATATTGATGACCCCACCGGTACCTTCAGCATCGTATTTTGCCGATGGGGAAGTGATCACTTCCACCGATTTGATTTCTTCTGCAGGGATCTGCTTCAATGCATCCGCAATGTTGGAAGCGACAATGGCAGATTGTTTTCCATCGATCAGTACCAAGATATTTGTACTTCCTCTCATGGAAACATTTCCGTCCAGATCGACCGACAACATCGGTACTCTCCTCAATACATCAGAAGCATCTCCACCCATTGTGGTTTTGTCATTTTCAGCATTATATATGGTTCTATCCACTCTTTCTTCAATCAAGCTGCGCTGACCCTGCACAGTCACTTCCTGTAGATCGACAGCATCTTCTACCAAAACCAAGTCTCCGATAGTGATGTTTGTGTTGCCGGCAGTCACTTTGATGACTTGAGAAATGGAAGTCTTGAAACCAAGAAAGCTAGTTTGCAACACAAATTCACCATTTTTGAATCCAGTGATAAAAAACGCCCCATTTAGATCGGCAACCGCTCCTGCGATGCTCTGTTTGCTTTCGGCATCCAAGAGTGCTACTGCTGCGTAGGCAACAGGCTCTGAAGATGATTTATCGATTATCCTACCGGAGATCCGGTACACGGGTTTTTCATCTTGGGTGGTTTGCGCCATCACTTGCAATGAAGAGGCCAGAACCAATAAGGTCAGGAATAAAAGTTTAATGGGGTTTTTCATAATTGCTGTTGTTTTGCTTGGCGGATCCACAAGGGACACATTACGGAAACAAAGGAACAGCAAGGAGAAATCACAACAAAATCAAATAGACCGAAAGGAAGGATTCATCGACCAATCCCAAGTTTGAACTGATGAATCAATTCCGCTTTTCGGGAAAAGAACTTTATCTATTGAGAGCATCGATTGGCAGTCAAAATCGTTGCATTGGTAGATTGGCTATGGCCTAAAACAAAATTTTATACTAGTTTAGGTGCCATTATCTTAATGTAATTCTATGAAAGAGCTCGTCCTCAAGAAACAAATCCCTTTGATCATCCATATTCTTGGTTGGAGTTTGTTCGGGTCAGTCATCTTCCTGATATCCCCCCTATCTGCCGGGGTGGAGCGTCCCAATGAGTTTTGGATCAAGCAAGGCCTGATGTTTGCAAGTTTGGTCGCGACATTTTATTTCAATTACTTTTACTTGGTTCCCAAGGTCTTGTTCAAAAACAAAACCTCCATTTTCCTGCTACTCAACCTTATTGGAGGCTTGACATTCGTAGGTATTTTTATGTTGTATGACGATTGGACCAATATGTCGGAATTGATGCACAAAGCATTCAGACCCGATGTTCCTTATAAACCAAGAGGAAGAAATTATTCCTACGATTTCTTTAACTTTTTGATTTTCATCATGGCCGTCGGGATCAGCACGAGTGTGGCTGCGGTCCAAAAATGGCAATCAGATGAAAAAGTGAGGGTTGAGCGCGAGCAGCAACAAATCAACTCGGAGCTCTCCTACCTGAAGGCCCAAATCAATCCGCATTTCTTCTTCAATACACTCAACAATATATATTCCCTGACAAACATTGATGTGGAAAAGGCCAAAACCGCCATCCTCAAACTGTCCAGAATGATGCGGTATGTACTTTATGAAACCGAAAAAGAAAACACATTATTGAGCAAAGAACTGGATTTTATCAAGGATTTTATTGAATTGATGCGACTTAGGCTTTCCGAAAAAGTGGAGCTGGTCTTGGAAATCCCTGAAAAATTTGATGATGCCGTGATTGCCCCAATGCTCTTGCTTCCGTTTGTTGAAAACTGTTTCAAACATGGCATCAGTTCCCAAAAGCACAGTAAAATCCAGATCCATATTCAGATCAAGGAAAAACATGTATATTTAAACACAGTGAATTTCAATTTTAAATCCAGTGAAAATACTCCTGAAGGTGCCGCAAGTGGGATAGGATTGGCCAATACCAAACGAAGATTGGAACTACTTTATAAAGAAAAGCACAGCCTTGATATCAAAGATCAAAATCCTGAAAATGAATACAGGGTAAATCTAAAAATCGACTTGAAATGAAAATTAAGTGCATTGCAGTAGATGATGAACCCTTGGCTTTGAGCCTGATCAGCAGGTTTATAGAGCAGACCTCTTTTTTGATTCTCTTGGGGAAATTTGAAAATGCAATCGATGCACTGGGCTTTATCAATCAAAATGAGGTGGATTTGATTTTTTTGGACATCCAAATGCCTGACCTATCGGGGATGGAACTGGCCAGGGTTTTGGATGGCAAAACTTCTGCAAAAAAACCTAGGATCATCTTCACGACAGCCTATAACCAATTCGCCATTGAGGGATATAAAGTGGATGCGTTGGATTATCTCCTCAAACCTTTCAGTTATGAGGAGTTTTTGAAAGCATCCACCAAGGCATATCAATACCTTGATCAACAAGCGAATCCTGTGGGAGAAAGTGTAAATACCGATGCCTACATTTTCCTGAAGGTGGAATATCAGTTGGTGAAAATCATGTTGAAGGAAATCACCCATGTGGAGGCTTACAAGGATTATGTAAAGGTCTTCCTCCTGCACAAACCCAACCCAATCCTTTCGCTTACAAGCTTGAAGAGCATGGAAGACATGTTGCCATCTGACCGGTTTATGAGGATTCATCGCTCCTACATCATCGCTTTGGACCATATAGATTCCATCGCCCGAAACACAGTCAATATAGGAAACACACAAATCACCGTGAGCGAAAATTACAAAGATAATTTCATGCAGTTTCTCAGTAAATGGATAGGTTAAGTCTGGGCGCTTTTTTTACTCAGAATTAAAAAATATTTTATACACAATTCAAAGAATTTTATTGTCAAAAAATCAATATTACAATTTTTTTAATTCAAAAACTTTAACCTTAAACCACTCCTGCCCGTAAACTAATACAAATTGACAGGTGGAAATCCCTACCCCATTTTTATGACATGAATCAAACGCAAAAAGAATTTATGGAAATCGCCATTGGACTCTCCCAAAGTGGAATGGATCAAGGCAAAGGCGGACCTTTTGGATGTATCATTGTCAAAAATGGGCAAATAATCGGAAAGGGATCCAATTCAGTGCTCAGCACCAATGACCCAACTGCCCATGCAGAAATCGTTGCCATCCGGGAGGCTTGCAATTCATTGGGTAACTTTCAATTGGAGGGCTGTGAAATCTATACCTCTTGCGAACCCTGCCCCATGTGTTTGGGCGCCATTTATTGGGCAAGACCTTCACGTGTTTTTTACGCCAACACCAAATCCGATGCTGCTGAAGCAGGATTCGATGACCAATTTATTTACGATGAGCTAAACCTCCCCTATTCTGACAGAAAAATTCCCTTTGACCAAATCCTACAAGATGAGGCCAAAAAGGTTTTTGAAAATTGGATTCTTAAAGAAAATAAATCAGTGTATTAATCAACAAATACTTATCATGAAAAAAACAATCATCGCAATCGCGAGCATAGGAATACTTGCCTCATGCACCAATGAAAAATCAATTGAAGAAAGATACCTCTATGAGGGTGACAAGATCGTGGATATCGAAACAGGTGATGAATACTTCATGGAAGATTCACTTGGTTTTACTTTGATTCACAAAGACGGAAGCAAAGAGCAAGTTGCCTTCGATGATACCCCGTTTTTTGAGACAAATCTTTCCGATGAATATGTGAAAACCTGGAAGGAAAACATAGCCGAAAGGGAGGAAAAACTCCTTTTGGAAAAAAAAGAAAAATTCCAAGCAGCAAGAAAAGCCCGATATTCCGATTTGGATAACGAGGCATTAATGGCAAAATTCCAAAAAGCACATCAGGAGAAAGTCGAAATAACCCTTCAAATGGATATGATTGCGGAATTGATCGACAGAGAGGTGATTGCAACAGAGGATGCGCCAGGCTTACTGGAAATTGATATTGAGTTTATCGATCTGGATTTTAACATCGAGGAAGCGGATGAAAATTGAGATCTAAATTTATCTTTGGATTTCCAGGTATTGGAAATTATTGAAGGAAAAATAAAAAAACGAATCAAACATCTTCCAAAAAATTTGTGTGTGACCCTTATCACCGAAGGATCGTTTAAAAAATTTTATATTTCCAATAAATACACCAATACGAACACTCATGAATCACTACCAAATTTTGATCATTGGAGGAGGAACTGCCGGAATAACAGTTGCAGCTCAACTTCGTCGAAAGGATAAAAATCATAAAATAGCCATCATTGAACCCTCTGAAAAGCATTATTACCAGCCAGCTTGGACATTGGTAGGTGCGGGTACTTTTGATTTTAAGGACACGGAAAGAAATGAGGCCGATTATATTCCGGATGGGGTAGACTGGATCAAAGACAAAGCTTCAGATATCCTTCCCGAATCCAACACCGTCAAAACAGAATCATCTGGCGATTTCACCTATGACTACCTTGTGGTGGCTCCTGGATTGGTCATGGCTCCGGAATTATTACCAGGTCTAAAGGAAGCTTTGGGCAAAGGAGTAGTCTGCAGCAACTATACCGACCCGGAACATACCTGGGAGGTTCTACAGAATTTCAAAGGCGGCAATGCCGTTTTCACTCAGCCTCTGACTCCGATCAAATGTGGTGGTGCCCCACAAAAAATCATGTACCTGGCAGAGGAATATTTCCGGAAGACGTCAAAGGTCCGTGAAAATACCAATGTGATTTTTGCCACTCCCGGGTCAGTGATTTTTGGCGTGAAGGATTTTGCAAAAACCCTGAACAAGATTCTCATCGAGAGAGAAATCATTTTCAAACCGTACTATGCTCCTGTGAGAATTGATGCTGAAAACAAGTTCATCTATTTCAAATACATTGAAAAAGGGGAAAATGGATGTATCATCAATGAAGGAAACAAAATCGGTGAGGAAATCGTGGGTGATTCAGAAATCAAGATGTCTTTTGACATGCTTCATCTTGCTCCTCCACAGCAAGCACCAAAGTTTATTAGAGAATCCTCAGTTGCCTTACAGGATGGTCCCAATAAAGGCTGGGTGGATGTAAACATCAATACACTTCAGCATTTAAGATACCCGAATATTTTCTCATTGGGAGATGTAGCTGCTTTGCCCACCGCCAAAACTGGCGCAGCAATCAGAAAACAAGCCCCAGTGGTGGTCGAAAACATCCTCCACCTCATCAAAAACAAGACGATGGGAAAAGAAATCTATGAGGGTTATTCCTCCTGCCCATTGGTGACGGGTTACAGCAAAATGGTGTTGGCCGAGTTCAAGTATGACAATGTGAGGGATTCAGACCCAATGATTTCAAAATTTGTGGATACTACCAAAGAACAATACAGCATGTGGCTATTGAAAAAATATGGATTGCCTTTCATGTATTGGAATTTGATGCTCAAAGGTAGGGCATAAAAAAAATGCTCATCGGAAGATTCAAAAAAGTCAGCACATCAACGTGCTGACTTTTTTTTAACCCAAGAAATCTGCATGAATTTTCCCAATGGGGTTGATACAGGAAGAAAATCAGCGTATTTGGAGAATAAGGGGTGAGGTCGGAAACCGTAATCAGATGACTGATTTTTAAGCAATTTCAGGAAGGAATGGAATTGACAATGTATAGTGTGGGTTTAAGGGTCACTTTCTTACCACTTAAGAATCCCATTTGCCCTAAAGAATAATTCCTTAGCCATATGCCAAAATTTGGGTAATTTCAAGCCTTGATTCTAAAATTCGATCCGTTGGCTGTGACATGAAAAAGTTTCTCCCCCTCATTTTTTTGATCCTTTTACATGTGAATGGCTTTTCTCAAGTCCTTTTTGTATCCGACCAAGAGACGGGACAACCTTTGGCATTTGTCAGCATTTCCCACTTGACCAGCAAACGCTTCAGCACCACAGATCAGGCTGGAAAAGCGGATATATCAAGTTTCCGGGGTTTGGATCAAATCGAAATCAGGCTTTTTGGTTACAAAGCCCAAAAATTGAATTACACGGATTTGGAACAACAAAAATTCCTTGTCCACCTCCTTCCTTCACAGATCACCCTTCATCAAGCAATCGTATCTGCCTCCAGTTGGAGTCAGTCCAGGCAGGAAATCCCGGCCCGTGTCACCCGCATTTCCAAAGAAGAAACCGCGCTGCGAAACCCCCAAACAGCGGCGGATCTTCTGGGAATTTCCGGAGATGTATTCATTCAAAAGAGCCAACAAGGAGGAGGAAGCCCCATGATCCGTGGATTTTCGACCAACCGCTTGCTATATACCATCGACGGAGTAAGAATGAACACCGCCATATTCAGAAGCGGAAATATCCAGAATGTCATTTCCTTGGATCCTTTCGCCACGGAAAGTACCGACATTTATTTTGGCCCAGGTGCCATCATCTATGGAAGTGACGCCATAGGTGCGGTCATGAGCTTCCAAACTTTGACGCCAAGGTTATCGGACACAAACATGCTCAAGGTTTCCGGAAGTGCCGTACTGAGAGCCTCCTCTGCCAACCAAGAAAAAACAGGGCACGTTGATGT
Source organism: Rhodonellum psychrophilum GCM71 = DSM 17998 (assembly GCF_000381545.1). Classification (GTDB taxonomy): domain Bacteria; phylum Bacteroidota; class Bacteroidia; order Cytophagales; family Cyclobacteriaceae; genus Rhodonellum; species Rhodonellum psychrophilum. The sequence goes on from NZ_KB906683.1 coordinate 62,589, forward strand.
GGCAGTGGGAGGGGAAAAATGGGCTTCCGTAACCAGTTTCAGCAGCAACAATTTCGGAGATCTTAAGATGGGAAAACATGGACCCGAGGAGTATCTCAGACCCAATTTTGTGCAAAGAATAGAAAACAGAGATGAAATCGTTCTGAACAAAAATCCCCGGATCCAAAACCCAAGCGGATACTCTCAAGTAAATTTGATGCAAAAAGTCAGGTTTAAACCCAATGAAGCTTGGGACTTCAGGTATGGTTTTCACTATTCGGAAAGCTCTTCCTATTCCAGGTATGACCGCCACATCCGCTTTCGCGCAAACGGTCTACCCCGAAGTGCAGAATGGAGTTATGGTCCACAAACATGGATGATGCATCATTTGCAGGCGGCTTATGAAGGCGAAACAAAACTTTTCGATCAATTGACGGTACGGCTTGCCCGCCAAGATTTTGAAGAGAGTAGGATTGACAGGAATTTCAATGATCCCATCAGAAGGATACGATTGGAAGAAGTGGTCGCTTTATCCGCCAATATCGATTTCTTCAAAAATGTCGGTGAAAGGGCAAAGCTCTATTACGGATTTGAAAGCATCAGGAATGCGGTGGATTCGAGAGGGACGGATGAAAATATCGATATGGGCACCAAGGTCACAGGCCCAGCCCGATATCCCATTTCGGATTGGTCTTCCCATGCTGCCTATGCCACCTACCAACAAAAAATCTCGAAAAATTCATTGATCCAAGGAGGGTTGAGGTACAATCAGTTTATCCTGAATGCTGATTTCAGCAATAACATGCCCTTTTACCCCCTACCCTTCGAAACCGCCGCGATCAACAAAGGGGCCGTCACTGCGAGTATGGGATGGGTATTCAATCCCACTGACAAATGGATGATGCATGTAAATGCCTCCACAGGGTTTCGTTCTCCAAATGTGGATGATATCGGAAAAATCTTCGATTCCGAACCGGGAACAGTCTTGGTCCCCAACCCAAACTTGGACGCTGAATATGCCTACAATGCGGAATTGAATGTAGGGAAGGTTTTTGGAGAAAATGTGATGCTGGACTTGACCGCCTATTATACCCTGTTGGACAATGCGATCGTAAGAAGGGATTTTTTGCTCAATGGCCAGGACAGTATTCTGTATGATGGCGAACTGAGCAGAGTATTTGCGCTCCAAAATGCAGCATTCGCAAGGATTTATGGTCTTCAGGCCGCCCTGGAAATCAAACTTCCCCAAGGGTTCACCTTTATCACCCGGCTCAATTATCAAAAGGGAACAGAGGAAACCGACGATGGTATCCAAAACCCCTCTAGGCATGCTCCTCCCCTATTTGGTTCAGCACGCTTGGAATACAAAAGAAAAAAACTGCGGTTGGAGGGATATACCGAATTTTCGGGAAAAATGGATTTCAACCAACTTCCCTTGGAAGAGAAAGGGAAACCCGAAATCTATGCGATCGATGAAAATGGCCGGCCTTACTCTCCTTCTTGGCTAACACTTAACCTAAAGGCTTTCTATCAATTGTCGGATTTGTTTTCCGTAAGTGGCGGATTGGAAAACATCACCGATGTGAGGTATAGAACCTATAGTTCTGGCATTGTTGCTCCGGGAAGAAATTTCATTTTATCCTTGAGGGCGAACTTTTAACGCCTGTATGCATTATCGGTGCTTCACCCTATTGTTCAATTGGTCTGATTTTCTTGCAGTTTCAACACCCATTTGAAAACCTATTGCATATTTCGGATTAAACTCCTTCCAGCCAATATTGTCAAAGTGATCAGAAGCTTACTTCTGGAAATTGGGAGTTGAAAAGGTGAAAAGTGATGAAAATCACAAAGCCTCCCAAACAAAATAAGTTATATTGTCAACAAAAAAATCATGCGCAAAATATACTTCTTGCTCTTCTTCCTTTTCATTTCCTTTGCCACTCTGGCACAAGTCGTTTCCGAAAAAGAACACCTTATCGTCATGCAACTGACAAATGGCGATACGGATGTCCACAAAAAATTCATTCGCCAGTTAAACAACATCATGACTGCGGCCCCCAATGCCAAAATTGAAGTTGTCACACAGGGAATGGGGATAGATTTGTTGAAAACACAACAAAATCCATATGAAAAAGAACTCGGATTATTGGTAAACAAAGGTGTACAATTCGTGATCTGTGAAAACACACTGAGACAACGGGAAATGAAAAAAGATCAATTCCTCACTTTGGCGGGATTTGTTCCTTCAGCGATTCTTGAGATTGTAATGAAACAGGAAGCTGGCTGGATTTACATCAAGGCCGGAGACTGAATGAAGGAGGAAAACTTTCATTTTCCGACTCCCTTTTTTAAAAAATTATAGTTTAAATACAACCCTTTTTAATTCAATAAAATGAAGTCTGCCGTCTTTCTAATTTTTCTCTTGGTACAATCATTTGTCTCCTTGGGTCAGAACCAAGAGGTGGTGGTTTCGGGAATTGTCAAATCCAATCAAGACAAGGCCGCCATACCTTTTGTCAACGTGCTGGTACAAAATCCAAAAGACGGCAGTTTTGTGGCAGGCACAATCAGCAACGAAGAGGGACGTTTTACCCTTGCCCCCATCAAATCCGGAGAATATCGAATCGAAATTTCCCACATGGGTTATTTGACCTCCACCAAAAACTTTACTGTGGGCAGATTGAGTGATTTCTTGGATTTGGGAACCTTCTTTTTGGAGGAAATCACCACCGATTTGGATGCCGTCACGGTTGCAGGAATCAAGGAGGAAGTGGAGATAAATTTGGATAAAAAGACCTTTTTGCTCTCTGAAAACATCAGCCAATTGGGAGGCTCAGCCCTTCAGGCCTTACAAAACCTGCCCGGGATTACTGTCGACCAAAATGGTAAGGTTTTCCTGCGGGGAAGTGATAAGGTGTCCATACTTTTGGAAGGAAAACAAACTGCCATTACCGGAATTGGTGCGCAATCCGGTTTGGAAAACTTTCCTGCCTCATCCATCGAAAGCATCGAAATCATCAACAACCCCTCCTCAAAATACGATGCCTCTGGAAATGCCGGTATCATCAACATTATTTTCAAAAAGGAAAAAGAAGAAGGATGGAATGGGAAAGTAGGGTTGATTGCAGGAATGGGCAATTTGGTCGAAAAGAAAGCCAACTTGGAAGGCATTCGGGATCAATACAGGTTTACTCCCAAAATAAATCCATCAATATCATTGAATTATAGAAAAGGAGATTTGAATTTTTTTGTCCAAGGAGATATTCTTTCACACAGGCAAATGATGAAAAATGAGTTCATCGAAAGGATTTTTGACAATGGGGAGCGTATCCAGCAGCAATTTCTTGAAAACAGGACCCAGCCCATTTATAATTTTAAAACCGGCATCGATTGGACTCCCAAAGAAAGGCATGCATTTACCTTTTCTGGACTTTTCAACTATCGGGCCTATACCGACCTTGGGGATTTACCCTATTTCGATGCCCGTAGTGGCGATCGGATCAGGCTCTGGCAATATTATGAGGAGGAGGTCAACCAAACCCTTTTTGCCTCCATTTCTCACAAATATTCTTTCAAACAACCTGGACATGCATTGACTACGGCCTTTAATTATTCCTTCAGGCGAAAGGATGAGGTCTTTTATTTCGAGAACCGACAATTGGAATTCTTTGGGACAGATACGACGATGCTGGTTGCGGATGAGAACATTTTTGACCTGACTATCGATTACATCAAGCCACTCAAATCGGGGAGATTGGAGTTGGGAACCAAACAGAGGGCAAGAGTCTTCCCGAATCTGATCACCTTCAAACCGGGCGTCAATTCCATTTTGGATCCAGGACTGGACGGCACTGCCGAATACCAGGAATGGCTTGCCGCAATCTATGGGAATTATATCTATGAGCGGAAAAACCTGGAACTGGAAGCAGGTCTGAGGGTGGAATACATCAAGGTTGATTACTTGGTGGATCCAGACCATGCAGTTTATGTAAGCGACGGATTTAGTTATTTCGAGCCCTTCCCAAGTCTCAGGGCTTCATATTTCATCAACGATCTGAGTAATTTCTCCCTTTTCTATAACAGAAGAGTCGACAGACCGGAGGAAAGAAACCTCCGGGTTTTCCCTACCTATGCCGATCCAGAGATTTTGCAGATTGGAAATCCGGGACTAACCCCTCAGTTTACCCAATCGATAGAGGCCGGATACAAAAGGTCCTGGGACCGGGGCTATCTCTATGGGGCCGCTTACCACCGGGCGAGCCGGAATATCCTCACCAGGATCCTTACCAGTATACCCGGAACCAACCGACTGGCATCCATAGATCAGAATGCAGACAAAGGCTGGAATACTGGTATCGAACTGGTTTATAACCAGAAAATCGGAGACAATTTTTCACTCAACATCAACTCCAATATCTATCAAAATAAAATCGGCGCATTCACCCTCACAAACGCCTATCCCTCGGACATTGCTTTTTCCAGGGGTGCAGAAAGTGCTTACACCGGCAACATTAAAGTAAATGGAGTCCTCAAACTTCCAAAAAGCGTGGATATTCAATTGACAGCAATTTATTTGGCTGCGGACATTGTGCCTCAGGGAAGAATTAAGGCCAGATATCACTTGGATGGCGGTATTACGAAAAAAATCCAAAAAGGAAAAGGAGAAGTCTTTCTGAATGCTGCGGATATTTTCAATACCCTTGTGATAAAATACCAGCTTGAAGGCGATGGTTTCAATGTGATTTCAAGTGACTATTATGAGTCTCAAGTGTTTCGCATGGGTTACAGTTATCGGTTTTAGCACAAAAAAAAGTCTTTCCCAGAATAGAATAGCTTCTTAAAATTTCAAAAAATACCTCAGGGACAATACAAAAAACCAGTTTATCATTTGGCAGGTCGAACAATTAGATGAAAATTATCCGAAAAGATCTATATTTTTGTCCAAAAGAACACCCATGATGGAATCCTTGGAAATTTTTGTAAAGGAGATCGGCCCTGTTAAATCTGCATTTTTAGCGACTTCCTTTACCTGGCTCTTGACTGCTATGGGAGCATCTTTGGTGTTTTTTTTCAAAACCGTAAAAAGATCTGTCTTTGACACACTCCTGGGTTTTACGGGTGGAGTCATGGTCGCAGCGAGCTTTTGGTCCTTGTTGGGTCCCAGCATCGCGCTATCCGAAAAATCATTTCCTGATCACCCCTGGATTCCAGCAGCCATCGGGTTTCTCTCCGGAGGACTTTTTATTTTTTTCCTGGACAAACTCATGCCCCACCTGCACATTAACTTCAGCAATGAAGAAACCGAAGGAGTCGCCACCAAATGGCATAAATCGACACTTTTGCTTCTGGCCATCACGATGCACAACATCCCCGAAGGTTTGGCTGTGGGGATATTGTTCGGAGCTGCCGCGCTGGGATTGGACGGAGCCACTACCAGTGCAGCCATCGCTTTGGCTATCGGGATTGGTATTCAGAACTTCCCAGAGGGAATGGCGGTGGCCATGCCACTAAGAAGACAGGGAGTGGGACGCAGAAGAAGTTTTTGGTATGGGCAATTGTCCGCAGTGGTAGAGCCCGTCGCCGGGGTGATCGGGGCTATTGCCGTGATTTACGTTCAAGAAATCCTTCCCTATGCACTTTCCTTTGCCGCCGGAGCCATGATTTTTGTAGTGGTAGAAGAAGTGATTCCCGAAACCCAAAGGGACAAGTACACCGATCTTGCCGTTTTGGGCTTTATGGGAGGCTTTACTGTCATGATGATCTTGGATGTGGCTTTGGGTTAATCGATCATTTCCTGTTTTGAAAATCTCCCTTTAAGTGACTTTTAGGGTTATTTGGTATAATTGTTGGCTTAGTCGTTTTTATATGGATCAAATTATTGTTTTCGTCACCCTTTTTGTAGCCTTGTCCTTATTTGTTTGGGGTAAATTAAGACACGATTTAGTGGCCATCATTTGCTTGATGATTTTGGTTTTTTCTGGAATTGTACCTCCCGAGGAAGCATTCTTGGGCTTTGCCAATCCCGCGGTGGTGACCGTTGCCATGATCTTGGTGGTCAGTTTCGGGCTGCAAAAATCCGGATTGATCGACTTTATCGGCAATTGGGTAATGAAATTAGGCGACAACCCCACCCTCCAAATCGGGGCGCTTTGCGTGATTGTGTGCTTTGCGTCTGCTTTTATGAACAATGTAGGTGCCTTGGCTGTGTTGATGCCGGTTGCCATCAGTGTGGCCAAAAAAAGCGGGACTTCTCCTTCTGTCATTCTGATGCCCATTGCCTTTTCTTCCTTGCTTGGGGGAATGATTACCCTGATTGGTACACCTCCAAATATCCTTATTTCAAACATCAGAAAAACCTCACTCGGTGAGCCCTTCAAAATGTTTGATTTTGCCCCGGTAGGTTTGGGCGTAGCCTTCATCGGATTGCTTTTTATCGTGTTCATCGGTTGGCGTTTGATCCCCAAGAGAATCGGTAATTCGGACGACAAGGAAAAATTCAACATCAATGATTATATCACCGAGGTTCGGTTAACTGAAGATTCCAAAATCGTCAAAAAACCTCTTTCCGATATCCATGAACTTACAGAAGGCGATATCATTGTCCTGAATCTTATCCGGAGCCGGCACCTCATCCATGCGCCAAGCTTGAATATGATTTTACAGGAAGGTGATATTTTGACATTGGAAGCCAGTTCCGAGGATTTAAAGACTTTCGTGGAAAACAGCAAAACCCAACTGGTTGGAAAAAGTGAAGAAAAAGAAGACGTTGTCGGCGGGGAAAATATTTCCACGATCGAAGCGGTCGTGATGGCGGATGCCTTGATCAGCAATCAAACCGCTGCCAGTCTAAACCTCAGGAAACGCTATGGTGTGAATCTACTGGCTATTTCCAGACAGGGTAAAAAAATCAGGAAGCGCATTGACCATGTCAAGTTCCAGGTCGGCGATGTATTGCTTTTGCAGGGAGATACCGACAAATGGACCGATTTGCTTCAGAATTTGGGATGCTTACCCCTTGCTGATCGGGGATTCAACATCGGAGAACCCAGAAAAATCATCTTGGCGGTTGGTATTTTCCTATTGGCCCTAGCCCTGATCATCTTTGATTTGACACAGGTCCAGATTGCTTTTTCTTTGGCCGCCCTGTTGATGGTAATTACCAAAATCATCCCGCTCAAGGAAATCTACACCAATATCGATTGGCCGGTAATCATCCTTTTGGGTGCATTCTTGCCCATCGGCACCGCAATGGAAACCTCCGGAGGTGCCGAAACAATCGCCAATCAAATCCTAAAATTTGGCAGTTCCCTGCCAAATTGGGGGATTTTGGCTTTGGTTTTGGTGGTGACCATGTTCCTTTCGGATGTCATCAACAATGCCGCTACGGTTTTGTTGATGGCCCCTGTGGCTATTGGTTTGGCCATTGGATTGGATTGCTCGCCCGATCCTTTTCTGATTGCCGTCGCCGTGGGAGGTTCCTGTGCATTCTTGACTCCGATTGGACACCAGTCCAACACCCTGGTCATGGGACCTGGAGGCTATAAATTTACGGATTACTGGAGAATGGGATTGCCACTGGAGATCATCATCCTTGTCGTCAGCATTCCCTTGATCCTTTTCTTTTGGCCACTATAAATTTCCTTCCAGAGATTCCAATCGTGACAGTCTTCTTTTAAGGGATTGATTTTCTTTTTGAAGGAAATCAATCCTATCCAGAAGGTGCAAGACCACACCTATTCCTTCGGGATTGATTTCCAACTCCTTGTAAAGCCGGACAATTTTTTCCAAAAGGGGCAATTTCTCCTCTTGGATAAACCCGGTTTCCTCCACGAAGACTATCGTTATCAAGTCCTGCTCCTGAATCGACGAGACAAAGGAGATATCGACATTGTGGAAGCTACAAAAAGCATCGATGGCAATAAGGCTGCTATTTTCCATCATGATTTAGTTTTGAAAGTTCAGTAAACAACTCTTTTTCGACCTCTGAAAGCTTGGTGGGGATTTTGATTCTATAACTGATAATAAGATCACCAAACTCCCCTTCCTTCTTGTACACCGGAAATCCTTTTCCCTTCAACCTGATTTTTGTATCCGGCTGTGTCCCTGGAGGCACTTTCAACTTGACCTTACCCTCAAATGTCGGCACCACGATTTCTCCTCCCAGAATTGCGGTGTAGAGACCCAACTCAACATTGGAATACAAATGATTCCCCTCCCTCATGAAGTCTGTGTCATTGCGCACCATAAAAGTGATATAAAGATCCCCTTTGGGTCCACCGTTGACACCTTCTCCACCATACCCCCTGATTTTGATGGTTTGCCCATCTTCCACGCCCGCTGGAACCGTGATTCTGATGTTTTTTCCATTGATGGTCAGTGTATGTTTTTTGGAGGAATACACCTCCGAAAGCGAGAGGTGCAGCTCGGCTTTATAGTCCGAACCTTTGTATTTCACACCACCACTTGAGCCTCCAGAATAGCCCCTTTGGCCTCCCCCAAACATGGAGCTGAAAAAATCAGAAAAATCCTCCTCTCCAAAATGTCCTGAATATGCCCTTTGCCCCGATTGGCCAGACCGTGATGCTCTCGTACGCCCCGCTTTTTCGAATTCTTCCGCATGCTGCCAATCTTTCCCATATTGGTCATATTTCTTGCGTTTTTCGGGATCGCTCAGGACTTCATTGGCCTCATTGATCTTCTTGAATTTCTCCTCCGCCTCCTTGTTGCCTGGATTTAGATCCGGATGAAATTTTCTAGCCAACCGCCTATAGGCCTTTTTGATATCCGCCTCGGATGCTCCCTTGTCAATTTCCAGGATTTTGTAATAATCAACGAATTCCATATTTGTAAAAGGTCATTAAAAATGGGTAAAACTAACGTTTGTTATTTTTGTCTTTTGGGGGCAAAAAACTATTTGTGATCACCACCATTCTCACCAAACAATAGAGAAGGAACCGAGGTTTTCCTTTTCAAACCATAACTGTCAATGGCAAATCTTTGGATATGATTTTCCATTTCTTCAAGGGAATCCGTCAGCAGGAATAAATTCAGGTCATTTTTATCAATGGTCCCCACTTCTGCCAATTTTTGAATGTATTCAAATAAGTGGGTGTGAAAATCAGAGCAAAACAAAACGACCGGAAATGGTTTCATCACCTTGGTTTGGATGAGCGTCAAAGCCTCAAAGAATTCATCCAAGGTACCGAAACCTCCAGGCATCACCACAAATGCGAAGCTGTATTTGGACAAGAGCACTTTCCGAACAAAGAAAAAATTGAAATTCATCCACTTGTCCAAATAGAGATTTGGATGCTGTTCAAATGGAAGGTTGATGTTACATCCTATCGATCTGCCGCCCACTTGCTTGGCCCCACGATTGGCGGCATCCATGATTCCCGGCCCTCCTCCTGTCATCACCGTGAAACCCATTTGGCTGATTTTCGCCCCAACTTTCATCCCTAACTGATAATATGCATCGTTCTCTTCAAATCGGGCGGAACCAAATACAGTGACACAGGGCCCCACAAAATGGAGCATTCTGAAACCCCTGATGAATTCAAAGAAAACCTCTACTACAAATACCAGTTCCTTCCACCTCGATTGTGGACCTGCAAAAAAGGCTTTCTCATCGGGATGCCCCAGAGGGGAAAATTTATGTTCAATATCTTTTTCCATCGTTTCTCAGTATAAAACCCATGCTATGCAGCCCCAAGCCCATCAAAGCCTGAAAGAAATTAATAATCAGTCAGTTAGATCCTACTTTTTGACCTCAACGTATCGCTACATCTCCGTATTCTCCAAATAGCCTGATTTTGTCACAGTTTCAAACCCAAAAAGAAAACCTAATGGATATTCCGGGTTAAAAAAACCCGAACTACAATAAGATTTTTTCTTCCTTCAATTTAATAAATTATGGGGATTTCAAACCTTGATCCGTTAAAAATCCAGAAATCACTCCCTTCAAGGCTTAGGGGAAATCCCTCGGGACCCCCCGGAATTAAATTTTCAATGAAAGCGTTGATATCTTGGAATATTGATCTAAATTTCGACGTTTTATTATCATAATGAAGACAAAGCAACCGATAGCTTACAATGCACTCCTCAACAACGACAGGTTGAGCCTCCTTGCTTTGTTGTTATTCATTTTTTTCTTGTCTAGTGTCCCCCGATTTAGCCAAGCTTTTTCGACGAATGGATCACACGGAACCGATACCCGGTTGACAACTCAACTTGACATTGACCATTCCCATTCCAACTCAAAAGAATCAAAAAACTTGTTTACTTGGGAAGAGCAACAAAAAGAAGAGCGGGCCGAATCCGAGATCAATGTCGACTTCTCCTACGACATTTCTTTTGTTGGCTATCCAACAGCTTTTTATAAAATCTCAGGTGCTGAGATGGCCGCATTAAAAATCCCAATCCATAAAGGAAAAAACCCTTATTATCTTCTTTTTCATTGCCTTAAAATCCATTTGGGCTAAGTTTTTTTTTGAAGTTTATGCATACCGGGTGAAACCATTAGGTTCCCCAAAGCACTTCCTATTTTCAAACTAAAAACCAAACTTTTATGACGCAGCCCGTGTCATCAAGCCTTACTCATGTACTCCATGAATTGGGTCATTACCTGCCCGCACAGTCCCCGTTGAAGGACTTTGTTCACCACAACACCTTGCACGCTTACCAACATCTGCCCTTTCACGAGGGAATCCAGATCGCTTCCGAAAACTTTGGATACAAGGTGTATTGGCGACTCGAAAAATATAGGGAATTGTACCATGCTGGCAAAATCAATGATGAAATTCTGGACAGGATCATCACCGAGCATAAAGGTGCCGAGAAACTGAAGCACTGGAAACAACTTTTGATTCACCAAGCTCCCCAAGAATTTCCGGAACCCAAGGTGGGCAAATTGAGGAAGCTCTGGAGAGAAAACTACAATCTCAACCTGGACAAGGAAGTGCACAACACCCTATTCCGGATTGTCAGCAGCTACCTCGATCAGGGAATCGCCATCTGGAAATTCCCATCTGAATCGAAAGGACTCTTGTCTGCGGTGAGAATCCTTGAAAAAAACAGTTTTTCCACTTTCATAAAAAGTGACAGATCCAGAGAATTGTTATTTTCTACCAAAACCCGTTTAGAGGATTTACTCTTCCTATTGGTAGGGAATGAAGAACGCTACTCCCAGTATCTTTTTGACCAGCAATTTGCCCATCCAGGATGGTCTGGGATGGTTGCAGGTCTTGAAAACCATCCAGAACGCTTGTTGGACAAAAAGAAAGTGTCCTTGCATGACTTGATTTTTCTGGAATGTCTACTCGAAATTGATGCCTTGGACCGGAGAAGGGGGACTAAATGGACTGCTTTGGCCAAGCATATTCCCTCAGAAATGCCAGGCATATTCGAAGCCTCCCAGCCTTCGGAAATCCTACAAATCCACTCCCTATGGCAAGAAGCGTTCGAATGGACCTATTATGACCAAGTCATCAAAGGTCTGCAACTGAGTCATGCAAAAAAAGCCGAAAAAGACAGGCCCTCTTTCCAGGCAATGTTTTGTATTGACGACCGCTGCTGCTCCATCAGGAGATATATAGAACGGTTTTCGCCAGACTGTCAGACCTATGGGACAGCGGGGTTTTTCAACATTCCCTTTTATTTTCAACCGGAACACGGAAAGTTCATGACCAAGGTTTGTCCGGCTCCGGTGGACCCCATTCATGTGATCAAAGAGTCGGGGGCCAAAATACGGCATGAAAAAGATGCCCATTTCAGCAAACATTCCAAGGGCGTTTTCGGGGCATGGTTTATTTCTCAGACCATGGGCTTCTGGTCCGCCATCAAGATCGCCAAGAATATTTTCCGCCCCGGGCCCACTCCCGCCATGGTTTCCTCCTTCAATCACATGGATCCAAAAGGGAAATTGAGCATCGAATGTATACATCCCGATCAAAGGCACCATGGGCTTCAAGTTGGTTTCACTGTCGAAGAAATGGCCAACAGCTTGGAAGGATTACTCAAAAGCATAGGCCTCGTCAATAATTTTGCACCATTGGTCTATGTCATGGGGCATGGTGCCAGCTCCGTAAACAATACCCACTATGCGGGCTATGACTGTGGCGCCTGCAGTGGCCGTGCCGGTTCGGTCAATGCCCGGGCCATTGCCCATATCGGCAACCATAAAGCTGTCAGGACAATTTTGAAAACCAGAGGAATAGAGATTCCCGATGAAACCCAATTTATCGGCGGCCTTCATGACACCACAAGGGATGAAATGGAGTTTTATGACTTGGATATCTTGGTGAAAAAAAACAGGCTCCTTCATGCCAACAACGTCCAGACTTTCGAAATAGCCCTAGATTTCAATGCCAAAGAAAGGTCCAGAAGATTCAATACGATCAATTCCAAAGACGACGCAAAAAAAATCCACGATAAAGTGAAGTTGCGGGCCATGTCTCTTTTCGAGCCCAGACCGGAATGGAACCACGCCACCAACGCCCTTTGTGTCGTGGGCAAACGGGAAAACAACCGACACCTTTTCCTTGACAAAAGGGCTTTTCTCAATTCCTACGACCATCGTATAGATCCCGAGGGGAAATATCTTTTCAATATCCTCAAAGCTGTCGCTCCAGTGTGTGGGGGAATCAACCTTGAATATTATTTCTCTAAAGTGGACAACCAGCAGTTGGGTGCCGGAAGCAAACTGCCCCACAATGTGATGGGTTTGATCGGGGTTGCCAACGGCATGGACGGTGACCTCAGGACGGGATTACCACTGCAAATGGTCAACATCCATGATCCCTTGAGGATTTTGATCACTGTCGAACATTATCCAGAGGTGATTCTCAATGCCATCCAATCCCATGCCGCTACCTATGAGTGGTTTATCAATGAATGGGTAAGGATGGTCTGCATCCATCCGGATTCCAAAAATGCATTCTATTTCAAGGGAGGTCAGTTTTTTCTTTACCAGCCTGTCACAAAGCAGATTGAAAAAGTCACCAATCTGGATGTCATTTTGGAAACAACATCAGAAAATCTACCGGTTTACCTCCTCGCTTAAACTATGGAAAATCAATATATCATCAGCGCATTTGTCTTGATTCCACTGATTGGTTTCCTGATTTCCCTGTTGCTTTCAGGAAATAACGAACGTCCACTATCGCGTGTTGCTCTGTTTACGGTAAGTCTTCAACTGATCGGGGTGTCAGGCTACATTGTCTATTGGATCATTCAGGGCATGCATCCCATCAATATCCGGGAATTGGATATCTACAACAACGGCGAATACCAGTTTTTGCTGGACTTTTATTTTGACAGCATTACGGCAGTTTATTTGTTTGTGGGGGCATTTGTCACCTTCCTCATCACAAGGTACAGCAGGTTTTATCTGCACCTGGAGGAGGGTTACAAGCGGTTTTTCAACACGATGTTGTTTTTCTTTCTTGCTTACAACCTCACGGTTTTGTCCGGCAATTTTGAAACACTGTTTTTGGGTTGGGAAATGCTGGGGATTTCTTCGTTTCTGCTGATTGCCTTTTACCGGAACAGGTACATTCCGGTCAGAAATGCCGTCAAGGTATTTTCAATTTACCGGATTGGAGATATTGGAATTATCCTGGCCATGTGGGCCAGTCACCACTTCTGGCATGAAAACATCGCATTCATCAAATTCAACAATTCCGAATTGGTCAGCGCACAAATGGCCCAGCATGGAGGAGTCGGACTGATGATTGCCATTGGGCTGCTGATAGCCGCGGCGGCCAAGTCTGCCCAACTTCCCTTTTCCTCCTGGCTTCCCAGAGCGATGGAGGGCCCCACGCCTTCCAGTGCAATCTTCTATGGATCCCTTTCCGTTCATTTCGGGGTGTTTTTGCTCTTGCGGACTTTTCCCTTTTGGGAGCATCAGCTGTCGGCCAGGATCCTGATTGGGACGGTTGGCTTGCTCACGACATTGGTATCCTATTCGATTGCAAGGGTGCAATCCACGATCAAGACGCAAATTGCCTACGCCTCCATCGCGCAAATTGGATTGATGTTCGTGGAAGTCGCATTGGGCTGGGAAACATTGGCACTGGTGCACTTTGCAGGAAATGCCTTTCTCAGAACTTACCAATTACTGGTATCCCCATCTGTAGTGGCCTATATGATCCGGGATCAATTTTATCATTTCAAGCCCAAGGAAATCAGTTTGGAGGATACTTTCCCCAAAAGATTGGAATTCAGTCTTTATGTGCTTTCCCTCAAGGAATGGAATCTGGACAATTTCATCAACCATTGGGTTTTTTCACCCATCAAAAAAATCGGGAGAAAGTTGGATTTCCTGACCCCCAGAAACCTCCTGCTGTATTTTTTCCCGATTTATGCTTTGGGCTTATTCCTGTATTTCAACCAGGAATACATTTACCCTCCCATCAGAGATTTCCTACCGGGCTTTTTTGCCTTTTTGGGGATGATGCTGGTCTTCAAGGCCTTTTCAGAAAGAATCTACCCACGGCTTGCCTGGATGCTCATCATTGCCAATCATTTCTGGATTGCGCTGGCAGTTTCATTCAACGAAACCTTCGATATCCATCAAACTTGGATTTACCTCAGTGGGGTGATCGTATTCGGGATCATTGGTTATTTGGCGCTCGAAAATCTCTTTAAAAAAGAAAAGCAATATTTTGACCTGAACCAATACTATGGACATGTGTATGAGCATCCCAAGCTTTCGCTGATTTTCCTGATTGCGGCGCTGGGGCTGATGGGTTTTCCGATTTCCCCCACCTTTATCGGCGTGGATCTGATCTTCAGCCATATCCATGAAGACCAATTCCTCTTGGCTTTCTTTGATTCCGTCAGTTTCATCATAGGAGGCATTGCCCTTATCCGCATTTATGCCCGCCTTTTTCTAGGCCCGCATGTCAAAAACTTCCACGAAAAAGCGCTTAAATCTTCCTAACACTATACTCATGAAAAATCACAAAATTGAAATCCCTTTGACCGGTTTGTCAGGACTTCGTCAAAATTGGAAGGCTGATCTTACCTCAGGATTCTTGGTTTTCCTGATTGCCCTCCCACTTTGTCTGGGCATCTCCATGGCCAGCGGCTTTCCTCCAGTAGCAGGAATATTCACCGCCATCATTGGTGGACTTGTGGTCAGTTTCTTTGGCGGTTCCAATCTTACCATCAAAGGGCCGGCAGCAGGATTGATCGTCATTGCATTCGGTGCCGTCACCGAACTTGGCCAAGGAGATGCTCTGCTTGGCTACAAACTCACTTTGGCAGTTGTCGTGGTTTCCGGGATCCTGCAAGTGATTTTCGGATTGGTCAAATCCGGTGTATTGGCAGATTTCTTTCCCTCTGCAGCTGTTCACGGAATGCTCGCGGCAATCGGAATCATCATTGCATCCAAGCAAATCTTCACCCTGATGGGAGTCAAACCAGAGGCCACCGAAACTTTGGAGCTTTTGGCAGAAATACCCAAGGGGTTTTCTGAAATGAACCCTGAAATTGCCATTATCGGTGTCATCAGCTTGTTGATTTTGTTTTTGTTTCCCCTATTCAAAAACAAGTATATCAAAATGATCCCAGCACCTCTTTTGGTTATTTTGGTTGCCATTCCCATCGGGAGATATTTTGATTTGGAACATGAGCACACGTATTTGTTTTTGGACAACCATGAATACCTGATCGGTCCAAAATTCTTGGTCACCCTGCCAGACAATCTCCTTGCAGCCATCACCTTTCCGGATTTTTCTCAGGTTTTTTCAGGAACCTCCATCAAATACATCATCATGTTTGCCTTGGTGGGCAGTTTGGAATCTCTCTTGAGTTCCAAGGCCATTGACGTATTGGATCCCTATAAAAGAAAATCCAACATGAACAGGGATCTGCTTGGCGTGGGGATCGGCAATACTTTGGTAGGATTTATCGGGGGAATACCCATGATATCAGAAATCGTAAGGAGCTCTGCGAATATCAACAACGGAGGAAAAACCTGGTGGTCCAATGTTTTCCATGGCTTGTTTCTCTTGATTTTCGTCGCCTTCTTCCCAAATCTCATCCATCAAATCCCCATGACGGCACTGGCAGCGATGCTGATTTACACAGGATACCGTTTGGCCGCTCCCAAGGAGTTTTACAATACCTATAAGATCGGGAAAGAGCAACTGGCCATTTTTTTGGTCACGATCATCTTCACCCTGGCGACAGACTTACTGATCGGTATCGGAGTGGGTATTCTGACCAAAATCATCATGCACCTGAGCAATGGATTGCCGCTGAAATACATCTTCAAACCCCTCTTTACTGTGACAGTAAGCGAAGATGAGGAATATACCGTGGACGTATTCCACTCCGCGGTTTTCAGCAATTATATCAAATTGAAAAAATCCCTGGACGCACTCCCAAGAGGCAAAAAAATCAGCATTGATTTCTCCAATGCCAACCTTGTGGATCACACTGTGATGGAAAACCTGCACCAGTATCAGCATTCCTATGAAAACGATGGAGGGCATTTCCATATCAAGGGGATGAGCCATTTGCAGAAAGTTTCAGACCATGACCTTTCAAGTAGAAAAACCAAGAAAATTCCTGTGGTTTAAAAGTCAATTCAAAAGATGTCGGGTGTGGAATGGACCACACCCGATTTTTGTTTTTTTTCATTATTAAAACAGATAAAATGAGCAGCGAGATTCTTTAATAATGATGGGAGGATAACCATTCTTGATATAAACTTCCCTCACCGCCGCGGGGTGTAGTTTCTACTACACCCAAAAAAATTGATGATTTCACCATGAAAAGCTTCACGCAATAAGCCATTTCTAATGGCAAAAGGAAAAACGAATGAAGGCTTCTATTAAATGATTTTGCTAATCGAATTACAAATTCGAAGGATAGGAAGGCGCAGTGGAGACTTGACCTAGTCCGCCACTGGATGTAGTTTCTACTACACTCAAATATTTCCGTTTTCACCATGGAAAGATTCATGCAACAAGCCATTTCATATAGCAAAGGCAAAAACGAATAAAGGCTTCATGCGAAGGTTATTGATTCGAATGACAAATTCGAAGAATAAAAAGGGCTAATGGACACTACGCTTAACGCCTGACAACTACTTGCCCCAGATATTAATCGAGTCCCTATGCATTCTATTTCCCTCTTCCTAAACCGGCAAATCAATGATAAATACACTCTCCTTCGATTTACTGAAAACCAAAAAATTCAAGACTTATAGATTTTTTCGATCATGTGACTAAAGTCATACAAACTCCCACTAGATAAAACTACCTTCAAAATTCTATTTGCACCTCTTAAAATTCCTTCCCATGCTGAAAATCAAAAAAAATATAGCCATCAGTGATTCTGGCTTTGTCTTCGACCCCGGCACGGGAGATTCCTATACATTGAACCCCACCGGATTGGAAATAATACAGTTGATCAAATCCGGGAAATCCTATGAAGAGATACTTCAGGAGATGTCAGCAAAATATGAAATGGATGGGGAATCCTTCGAAAGGTATTTTTACGACTTCACTTCTATGCTCAAGCAAATGAGACTGACCGAGAACCATGGAGAAGATTAAATTAAATGTCGCATTATCCGGCTTAAACAATATAGACAACCCCGGGCCTGGAATACCTGTCATCCGAGGATTGAGGGATTCTCTTAAAATTGATGCGAAAATCATTGGTTTGGTATACGACAACCTTGAACCCGGTCCTTACATGCATGAACTGGTGGATAAAACCTACAAGGTGCCCTACCCTTCCGATGGTGTAGAGCCACTTTTGGAAAGAATCAGGTACATCCATGAAAAGGAACACATTGATGTGCTGATCCCCAATTTTGATTCCGAGCTTTTCACGTTCATGAAATCAGAAAAGATTCTGAAAGAGATGGGCATCAGGACATTTCTCCCCACCCTTCAGCAGTTTGAGGAAAGGCATAAATCCAACCTGCCTCAATACGGAGAAAAATATGGCGTCAAAGTCCCTTACAGTGAGCCCATCGGCAGCATCATGGATTTCAAAAAAATCGAAGACAAATTCGATTATCCCGTTGTGGTAAAGGGGAAATTCTATGATGCCTATATCGCTTATGATTTCGAACAGGTAGGGATTTATTTCAATAAAATCGCAGCCAAATGGGGACTTCCCATAGTGATCCAGGAATTTGTCAGAGGCACAGAAGTAAATGTAGTGGCTCTTGGAGACGGGAATGGCAATACTGTCGGTGCAGTACCCATGCGCAAAACGTATATCACCGATAAAGGGAAAGGTTGGGGCGGAATCACGTTGGAAGACCCCGTTATGATGGATTTGACGCATAAAATCATTTTGCAGACCAAATGGAGAGGGGGTATGGAATTGGAACTTATCCGAACTTCCGCCAATGAACTCTACATGATCGAAATCAATCCGAGGTTGCCCGCATGGGTGTATCTGGCCGTTGCTGCCGGACAAAATCTACCAGAAGCACTGGTAATGCTTGCCATGGGAAAGAAGGTGAAACCTTTCACCCATTACGAAGTCGGGAAAATGTTCATCCGGTATTCCTATGACATGATCTGCGACCTGAAAGAATTTGAACAGCTCTCCACCAAAGGAGAACTTTAACCAAAAATTTTTACTTCCATGACCAAATTAATCTTTGAGAGACCCATCATACAGCAGATCAATGCCGGTCTGCCCAGCAAATACGGCATGTCTCACAAATTGGAACCCATCAGCCATATTGATAACGTTTCCATAAAATCTTTAATCGAATCTTACGGTTCTCCTTTATTCATCATCTCTGAATCCACGATCCGAAAAACATACAAGAATGCCTTCAGGGCATTCAGTTCAAGGTATCCCAAAGTCCAATTTGCCTGGTCATACAAGACCAACTACCTCAATGCCGTCTGCAATGTCTTTCATCAGGAAGGATCTTGGGCGGAGGTAGTTTCAGGCTTTGAGTACGACAAAGCTCTAAAGAATGGAGTGCCAGGCGATTTGATCATATTCAACGGTCCGGACAAGAGTCGGGAAGACTTGGCAAAATCCATCAAAAACAGTTCCCTGATCCATATCGATCATTTTGATGAATTGTATGAAATCATTTCTCTCACAAAGGAAATTGAAGTGAAACCCAAAGTTGCCATTCGTGTCAATATGGATACGGGCATTTATCCACGTTGGGACAGGTTTGGTTTCAACTATGAAAATGGAGAAGCCTGGGATGCCCTTAACCGCATAATGGCCAATAAAAAACTGGATTTATTGGGTCTGCATACCCATATCGGTACCTACATGATGAGTACTGATGCATACAAAATTGCCGCTTCCAAGTTGGCTGAGCTGGCAGTAAGACTGCAACAAAAACATGGGCATGTTCTCCAATATATTGATATGGGGGGTGGATTTGCCTCGAAAAACACCCTGAAAGGTGCATATTATCCCGGAACAGATACTACACCATCATTTGATGATTTTGCCGAGGCCATTACTTCTGCACTGATGAGCAGTGAAATCAAACCTGATAACTTGCCTTTGTTGATATTGGAAAACGGCCGTGCCCTGATTGACGATGCAGGCTACTTGGCAGGTTCGGTTCTCGCCAACAAAAGACTGGCCGATGGCAGAAGAGCTACGATTATTGATGCGGGCGTCAATATATTGTTTACCGCATTTTGGTACGAACATGACATCAGGCCTGTTGAGCCTGTTTCCGAACAGACAGAAGACACCACCATCTACGGACCATTGTGTATGAATATTGATGTCATTAGGGGGAATATCATGTTTCCTTTACTGAAAAAGGGGGACCAATATGTCATCAAAAGAGTTGGGGCTTATAACAACACCCAATGGCTACAATTCATCAGCATGAGGCCCAATGTAGTGTTGCTTGATGCAAATGGGAAACCTCATTTGATCAGAAAAAACGAAACGCTTGAAACTATCAATTCCCAGGAACTCACACCTGAGCATCTAAAAAATTTCGACCTATAAACACATTGGATAGCACCATGAAAAAACTTGCATGGTTTCCGGAAGCACTTTTCAACAGCTACGCTCAGGTTTTCTTTTCCAATAACAAATGGTTTGGAATCATCCTGTTGGTCCTGACTTTCGTGGATTTCTATGTTGGATTATATGGTCTGATTTCGGTGACAACCGCATTGTTTACCGGATA
The DNA here is from genome assembly GCF_000381545.1 of Rhodonellum psychrophilum GCM71 = DSM 17998. Classification (GTDB taxonomy): domain Bacteria; phylum Bacteroidota; class Bacteroidia; order Cytophagales; family Cyclobacteriaceae; genus Rhodonellum; species Rhodonellum psychrophilum. The sequence goes on from NZ_KB906683.1 coordinate 82,729, forward strand.
TTTCATAGGCCTGTATGAACACAATATCCGGCAGGGGTATTATGGATTCAATTCCCTTCTCGTGGGTGTTGGCTTATCCATATATTTCCAACCAAGCGCACTGCTTTTGGTTTTGGTGATTATCTCAGGAATGCTGACAGTACTGCTATCGCTTTCTTTTGAGGGAATATTGGGAAAATATGGACTTCCTTTTCTGAGTTTGCCTTTTATCCTTGTTTTTTGGATCCTAAGGCTGGCTACAAGAGAGTTTGAATCCTTGGGATTAAGCGAAAGGGGCGTTTATGTTCTGAATGAATTATATCTCCTCGGAGGAAGGCATTTGGTCACGATGTATGAATGGTGGAACCAAATCCCATTTCATACTTCTCTCAAAGCCTACTTTCTTTCCATTGGCGCCATTTTCTTCCAACAAAATGTTTTTTCAGGTTTTTTCGCTTCCCTTGGGCTGTTGATTTATTCAAGGATTGGTTTTACCCTTTCCCTGTTGGGTTTTTATATCGCCTATCTATTTTACATTTTACTAGGGGTTCCTTTCTCAGAAGTGTCCTACAGTTACATCGGGTTCAATTATATCCTGACAGCCATTGCTTTGGGGGGATATTTTATCATCCCCAATAAAAGCAGCTATTTAAGCCTGCTTTTTATTATACCCATCACTGCTGTGATCGGTATTTCCCTACAGCAGGTTTTCAATCTGTTTTATTTACCGGTACACTCATTTCCATTCAATGTGACTGTTTTGTTGTTTTTATATGGCCTGAAATTCAGGGTGGACAATAGGATCGGATTGAGCACCATTTTCTGGCACCAGCAATCGCCCGAAAAAAATCTATATAACTTCCTCAGTTTCCAGGAAAGGTTTGGCAAAGGCAGTCCCTTCCCCATCTATCTGCCCTTTTTTGGGGAATGGACAGTGACCCAAGGACATAATGGAAATTACACCCACAAGGACGACTGGAAACATGCCTGGGATTTTGAAATCCAAGATGAACAGGGCAAAACCTACAAGGATGAAGGAGATTTTCCCACAGACTATTATTGCTTTGACAAAAATGTGCTGGCTCCTGCAGATGGTGTGGTCGAAACCCTAGTCAATGATATCGAAGACAACCCAATAGGAAATAGAAATCTGGACAAAAACTGGGGCAATACCTTGGTGATCAAGCATTCGGAGTTTTTATTCAGCAAACTCAGCCACTTGAAAAAAGGCTCTATATTGCCAAAAATCGGTGACAAAGTTCTTAAAGGAGAAATCATCGCCAAATCTGGTAATTCCGGAAATTCCGCCTATCCGCACCTCCATTTTCAGTTGCAAGCCACTCCTTTTATCGGTTCTAAAACCATAGATTATCCCATTTCAGATTTTTGGATGAAATATGGGAAAAAGGAAACATTGGAGGCCGTGGGCAATCCTCCCATGCAAGCCAAAGTTTCTACTTTGACTCCGAATCCACAACTGAAAAAGGCCTTTTCTTTTGTCATTGGAAACCAAATCAACTGGGAAACTGAGAACGGAAAAAAAGTCACTTGGGAGGTGAAAAGAGATTATTTGCTCAATACTTTTCTTGAATGTAAGGAGACCGGTTCCAAAGCCTTTTTCAAATTGGATGAAGGCACGCTACATTTTATCCATTTTGTTGGAAACCGAAAGTCTATGCTCTATCAATTCTATCTGGCGGCCTATAAAATCAGTTTTGGATATTCCAATAGACTCCAATTGAAAGACAGTTTCCCTGTGAATATGGCCTTCCATCCCAACAGGATATTCATTCAGGATTTTATCGCACCATTTTATCGGTACTTAAAAGGAGAATATCTCCTTACCTACCCGGATAAAGCAAGAGGGCTGGGACAACAAACCATCGAGCTTCATGGGAAGGTCATCAAGTCAGCATTTGGAAAAGAAAGAGAAACTTCCACTTTCCAATTCCTGATCAATGCTGATGGACTTCAAAGATTTCAATTCCAAAACAAACGCTTCCAAACCAAAGCCAAATGTACCGCAAGCTGATCCTATTTATCATGATATTGGGGATGGGTTTTACGCAAAAGCTCTCAGCCCAGCAAAGTCTGCCAAAGGTTGACGCCCTGACATACCAGCTTTTCCAGCAAAAAGCTTGGGACGATCTGATCAAAGAGGGCGAAATAGCCATCCAAAATGGCATCGATTATTATTATTTGAGGGTAAGAATGGGAATAGCCTATTATGAAAAAGGCAATTTCCATGAAGCTATCCGCCAAATGGAAATTGCCAGAGAAATGAACGACGGGGAAGCGTACCTTCAGGAATACCTGTATTATGCCTACTTATTTGCCGGAAGAACGGCAGACGCCAGGCTGATGGCTGAGGATTTTTCACCTGAGCTGAAAAAAAAGACCCACACCGAACAGGTGCCTTTTCTTGGGAAAATTGATTTGGCATACAACTATACCGGACAGATCGATCCTTCGATTCTTGACGGGTTTTCAGCAAAATTACCTGAAGAAATAGATGGTGCCCAGTTTATTCCAAATCAACACAATTATTATTATTTGGGTGTGGGATTAAATATCTCCCGGAGATTTTCACTGTATCAAGCTTATTCCTATCTCCAAGTCAATCATTTGGTATATAACCAGTTGGATGGCGAGCAGTTATTGGACAGTGACTATTCCTCAACATTGCATCAGTACTATGTGGCAGGAAACGTTCTTTTAACCAAAGGACTCACCCTATTGGGGGGAATCCACTACATCAGAAAGAATTTCCCTGTAACCACAGAGGTGATTGCCGGCCCACCAGGAAGACCTATAGAAAGCAGCGTGACTTCCAATGTAGGAGAAAATGATTTGGTGGGATTTTTATCGATTTACAAAAGATTCAACAGGGTAACTCTTGGCGCTTCTTATTATCGTGGCTCTCTCTCCAATTTCAGGCAAAACCAAGGCGATGCGAAAGTAATCTTCTATCCGTTTGGAAATCAAAACCTTTACACCACATCAACAATTTCATACCATCAACAGGATTTCGGAAATGGGAATACAATAAATAATTCTCTTTTCGATCAGCAAGTTGGTTTCAGGACAACTTCCTGGCTTTGGCTAGAAGGTTATGGAACAATTGGGAATATGAATAATTTCTTTATGAACGATGGCCTCTTGATTTTTAACAGGATGGACACCATCAAGCAGCGATTTGGCGGAAGATTCATCCTCCTTCCTCTCTCAAATCTGAAATTGATTCTAGACTATTCCATACTTATGAATGAAAGTGAATTTTTCCCCACATCGGGAAATGAAAGTTTCAATAAAAGGAAATACAATGTACAATCCCTTACAGGCACCCTATCATGGACATTCTAACACTCAAGTGATGAATAAAATATCAAAAAAATTCGTGAGGCTAACTTTTAGCACTAAATCCATCTTCCTGACAATAATGCTGTCCGGAACCATAAGTATGGGCACCTTTGCTCAGGACAAAATTATTGATGCATTCAAGCAGAGCTATTCACTTGAAAAAAACGAGAATTTCAAGGGTGCCATTGAATCCTTGAAAGCGGTTTATCAGACCGATTCCTACGAACTAAACCTGAGACTTGGCTGGTTGACCTATCTGGCTGGGCAGCTTCCGGAATCGGAGGATTATTATTCCAAAGCAGTTGCCTTGAAGCCTTATGCCATCGAACCCAAATTCGGATTGGTACTTCCGCTTTCGGTACAGGGGAAATGGACTGAAACAGAAGAAATCTATCAAAGAATTCTTCAGGTAGACCCACAGAATTCTTTGGTCAATTACAGACTCGGACTAATCTATTACAACAGGGGAAACTATGACAAAGCCGACCCTTATCTGGAAAAAGTAGTCAATTTATATCCCTTTGATTATGATGGGTTGATTTTATTGGCTTGGAACAAATTAAACCTACAGAAGAGCAGAGAATCAAAAGTATTGTTCCAAAAGGTACTGATGAACAATCCGGATGACCCATCAGCCCTCGAAGGTTTGAAATTGATCAAGTAATCCCTTATTTAAAAAAAAATGAAAGCTGGAAAAACCAATTTATTGCTCACAGTATTGATGACAACCCTGTTTCTTTTTGGTTTTGGCCTAAAGTATATAGGCCCATCTCCAAAAACACCTGAAATTTCGTCGGGCAAATCTGATAATCTCAAAGCTTTAAAATTATTGGATCAAAATTGCCTTTCATGTCACAATCCAGATATGACAGGAGGACATGCAAGTCGATTGGCTCCACCGATTTTCAAAGTTAGGGAGCACTATTACAGAGAAGATATTACCAAGGAGGAATTTACCGCAAGCATCCTCAATTTTGTCAAAAACCCCAGCGAAGACAAAACCAAAATGAGAGGTGCTATCAGAAACTTTGGCTTGATGCCATCGCTTGTCATCCCACAGGAAGATTTGGAATTGATCGTCAACTACATCTACGACAATGACCTTTCTTCCGAAGCATGGAAAATAGATTGGGATACATTCAAAAAAAATCAAATAAGAAACTGAAAAAAAATCGGGTCAATTATTTCACTCCCATCCTCAAAACAGATCCCAGATTCAATTCTAAATTCTAAATTCTCTAATTTCAAATTCGAAGGATAAAATGGGATAATCAGAAGTAAGATTGTGCAATAAAATTGAGACCAATCCCATTTTTGATATTAACATCCATCCCCTAGCGAAATCCTGGAGCCCGCAGGGGGAACTAAGTCTACCTTTTGGTGGCAGATTGTTTTAATCAAAAACTACCCTCTAAATTCATGATATGGCAGCAGCCGATCTGGATTTCGCGTGAAAAATAATTAGAGACTTTTTTGGGGCCTAAATAAAAAGAAACCAATTTTCCATTAATATCTTACAAGGTATGTTTTCCTTTTCTGAAAAGGCAAGGGATACAACCTTGAGTACCAGCTGAAAAAACTATATTTACCTTCCTTTTATTTAATTCAAAATTTGCATGAAAACCTTCATTACCTTTATTATTGCCTTTTTCATTTCACTTCCCTCTTTTTCCCAAAAACAGAAAGTTTGGCTTGATTCGGACACTGGAAACGAGATGGATGACCTTTATGCAATTGTAAGATTGCTGAAAACACCTGATGTTGAGGTGGTCGGTTTAAGTTCAGCGCATTTCAACAATCCTGATCTATTGGTTTTTGAAAAATGGAACGCCTATGATACCAAAGGATTCAATTCGGTAAAAGAAAGTCAAAGGCTGAATGAATTGATTCTTCAGACCATGGGATTGACAAATATCCCCCATCCCATTGGAGCTGACAGACAAATCGGCAGGGCATGGGGAGGCCAGGAACCTAGGGACTCTCCAGCAGCCAGGGGAATCATTGAATCTGTCAAATCGTTGCCTGAGGGTGAAAAATTGGACATCTTGCTCTTGGGCGCATTGACAAATGTTGCCTCTGCCATTCTTTTATCACCTGATATTCTGCCAAAAATCCGTGTTTATTGCCTGGGAGCAAATTACAACCAAACCACCAGAGCGTGGAGCAAAAATGAATTTAATATCAGAAATGATTTAAATGCTTTTGATTATTTATTGGATTTAAAAGATCTGGATTTGATTATTATGCCCTTAGAAACCTCCCGTCCCTTACAATTTGACAGGGATGTCTCCTATGAAAAGACTGACGATGCTGTTCCGATCGAAAAAATACTCGCTGACCGCTGGCGTGAACAAAATCCGCAGGATAAAACCAGGGTGATGTGGGATTTGGCTTTGGTGCAGGCTTATTTGCTGCCCCAACATTCAGAGATCCTAATGGTGAATTCCCCCCCTGAAAACAAAACCTTTACGGTTAAAATCTACTCAAAAATTGATAAAGAGGCCATGGAGAATGATTTTTGGGAGGTGCTGAAAAGGAAATAGGAAGCATTTAAATTAATTCTCGTAAAATTTAGGCCATTCCTCAAAAATTCTCAGCGATTCTTTTCCCCACTGGTTGAAGTTTCTACTACATCTAAATATTTGCGGTTTCACCTAAGAAACCTTCACGCAAAAAACCATTTGAAATGGCTCTGGAAAGAACGAATCATTACTTCAACTGAAGATTCCTCCTCCTCGAATTTTAAAAATTCAATATGAGTAAAAATGGGATGCGATATAGGTTGGTAATGAAAAGGCTAAAGCAACTTTTGATATTCACTGTCATCCCAATCGAAATTCAAGATCCCGAAAAGGGGCGTAACCCATATCTTAGTAGAATCAAACAATTTCGGAGGATTCAAAGGGGCATAGCCCTGACATCTTTTCAATCGATTCCATATCACAACATAGTCGCTTTCGGAGGAATGAACAACACTCCACCGTTAGGGGTATTGTCCACTGGAAAATTATGAATTACTTTTGAAGGGTTAATCAGAATAAGTAAAAGAAGCAGGAACTTTAGTACATGCTTCCAAAAACTTGAAAACAATGAAACAAAGACTACTGCTCACCTTCTTGCTGACCCTGATTTTTTGGGGCCAAACTTATGCCCAAGAAAAGATGGACACCCCCTTCAAATTCATTAAAATTGGTGGGGTCAATGTCTTTGGAAAATCCATAGACAACCAAACCCGCTGTGTACATTGGCATTCACAATTGGATATCATTGCGATCAAATTCAAATGTTGTGATAAATATTACCCGTGTTTTTCCTGCCACGAAGAAGAGGCGGATCACGAACATGAAGTATGGCCACAATCGGAATTTGACGAAAAAGCCATCCTCTGTGGCGCTTGCGGCAAGGAGATGAGTATCAAGGATTATATGACCTCAGACAACACCTGCCCACATTGCACAGCCAGTTTCAATCCTGGCTGTAGCAACCATTACCACTTGTATTTTGAGACCAAGGAAATCAAAACCAAGCCGCCAACTGGAGATTAACCCGGCTGGGTGTTTTTACTACACCCAAATATTTCCTTTTTCAGTACTGGGTGTAGTTTCGACTACACCCAAATATTGGTGGCTTCACGATGGAAAGCTTCACGCAATAGGCCATTTCTAATGGCAAAGGCAAAAACGAACGCCAGCTTCAACCGAATGTTCTTGCGAACCGAATTACAAATTCGAAGGAAACGAAGGTGTAGTCGAAACTACACCTAGCGTACTGGGTGTAGTTTCGACTAATCCCAAATATTGGTGATTTACCAATGGAAAGCTTCACGTAACAAGCCATTTCTAATGGCAAAAACTAAAACGAATACCGGATTCAATTGAACGTTCTTGCGACTCGAATTACAAATTCGATAAATAGGAAGGAGTAGTAGAAACTACACCTAGCGACGCCGCAGGGTGTAGTTTCGACTAATCCCAAATATTGGTGATTTACCAATGGAAAGCTTCACGCAATTAGCCATTTCCAATGGCTAAGGCAAAAATGAATACCGGATTAAATTGAACGTTCTTGCTACTCGAATTGCAAATTCGAAGGATAGAAAGGCGTAGTGGAAACTACGCCTAGCGCACTGGGTGTAGTTTCGACTACACCCAAATATTGGTGATTTACCAATGGAATGCTTGACGCAATAAGCCATTTTCAATGGCAAAAACTAAAACGAATACCGGATTCAACTGAACGATCTTGCTACTCGAATTATAAATCCGAAGAATAGGAAATCGGGAAGGCGTAGTGGACAATAAGCTTAGCCTTGTTCATATTGATGAATAAAACAGGTCACAAATCAATAGAAATCAATTTCGATCAATCCTGATAAGCCCGAATAATTCCGGGCACTTGAATAAAGATAATCTTCTGGGGATTCGACCCAACCGGCACGGACGGGGTTTTCATGGATATATTTTAATCGACTTTCCAACACCTCAGCCCTGTACAATTCAACAGCATGATTTTCATGTGTCCAAAATTGCTTTAATCCACTTCTTTTGTTGAATTTGGCATGGTAGCCAAAAATCATTTCCAACCATTCCTTTCGACTTTCCTGAGGATTTTCTTTTACAGCTTTCAATAAACTCTTACTTGTAAATTTCTTGAAATCCCTGACTAGACCAGACAAATCCCCATTTTTTTGTTGAATGATAAGATGTAAATGATTGGTCATAATAACGTAACCAAATAGGTACATTCCCTTTTCCTTTCTACAATAATTCAGGCTTTCAAGTATAATGTCTCGATAACATTTTCTTGAAAAAACATCCGCCCAACCCACAACTTGAAAGGTTAAAAAATAAGGCGTTTCCTGATCACGGATTTGATACGCTTCCCCCATAACTTTAATTACGTAAAAAATACTCGAATTACAAATTCCAAAAATAGGAAGGCGTAGTGGAATACCACGCCTAGCGTACAGGGTGTATTTTCTACTACACCCAAATATTGGTGATTTTCCAATGGAAAGCTTCACGTAACAAGCCATTTCTAATGGCAAAAACTAAAACGAATACCGGATTCAATTGAACGGTCTTGCTACTCGAATTACAAATTCGAAGGATAGGAAAGCGTAGTGGAATACTACGCCTAGCGACGCCGCTGGGTGTAGTTTCGACTACACCCAAATATTGGTAATTTCCCAATGGAAAGCTTTTCGCAATAAGCCATTTTCAATGGCAAAGGCAAAAACGAATACCGGATTAAATTGAACGGTCTTACGACTCGAATTGCAAATTCGAAGGATAGGAAGGCGTAGTCGAAACTACGCCTAGTGCCAGACACTACGCTTAGCACTCTCGCTGGGTGTAGTTTCTACTACACCCAAATATTGGTGATTTCCCAATGGAAAGCTTTTCGCAATAAGCCATTTCTAATGGCAAAAACTAAAACGAATACCGGATTCAATTGAACGTTCTTACGACTCGAATTGCAAATTCGAAGGATAGAAAGGCGTAGTGGAAACTACGCCTAGCGCACTGGGTGTAGTTTCCACTACACCCAAATATTGGTGATTTCCCAATGGAAAGCTTTTCGCAATAAGCCATTTCTAATGGTAAAAACTAAAACGAATACCGGTTTCAATTGAGCGTTCTTGCTACTCGAATTGCAAATTCGATAAATAGGAAGGCGTAGTAAAAACTACGCCTAGCACGGTGTAGTTTCTACTACAACCCAAATATCGGTCGCTTCGCTATGGAAAGCTTAAATCAATTGGATTATCCTCCCGTAACCGACAAATCAATGATAAATGTACTCCCCTTCCCAACCGTTGATTCGACCTTCAAATCTCCTCCCTGGGCTTTCACGATGTCGTAGCTCAGGGACAATCCCAAACCGGTACCTTGGCCGGTGGGTTTGGTGGTGAAAAAGGGTTGGAAGATCTTGTCCTTGATGTCCTCGGGAATGCCGGGTCCATTGTCTGAGATCGCAATCCGAATGCTCTGCCCAAGGTTCTTGGTGCTCACGGTGACCATCGGCTTGGAAGCCTCCGTAGCAGGCAGAGTCAAACTTTCCCCAACCGCAATCTCTGTGGGGCTTTTTTGACCGCAGGCGTAAAAAGCATTGTTGATGATGTTCAACAACAGCCTTCCAAAATCCTGCGGCACAACTTTTATTTTTGGCAAACTCGGATCAAAATCAGTCTGAAAGTTTAACTGGACCGACTTGTCCTTGGCCAGAAGACCATGGTAAGCCAATCGCAGGTATTCATCCGCAAGGGCATTGATGTCCGTCAGCACCTTTTCTCCGGTTCGGGTGCGGCTGTGTTCCAGCATTCCCCTGACGATGGCTCCGGCACGATTGCCATGGTGGTTGATTTTCTTCAGGTTTTGGATCAGGTCATTGGCAATTTCCTTGGCTTCCGCCCATTTGCCTTTGTCTATCTCTTCATTCATTTCCTCCGCCAACTCGGCGCTTACCTCACTGAAATTGTTGACAAAGTTCAGTGGATTTTGGATTTCATGGGCGATGCCTGCAGTGAGTTCACCGAGGGATGCCATTTTTTCGGATTGGATAAGTTTGGATTGGGCAGATTTCAGGTCTGCATAGGCTTTCTCGATCTCCTTGGTCCGTTCGAGGACTTTCTCTTCCAGGTTTCCGTAAAGAATCGCATTTTCGATGGAAATGCCGATTTGCCCCAGCAGCATCTTTAAAATCTCGATCCTGTTTTTGTTGAAAACGCCTTTGATCAGGGTATTTTCAAAATAAAGCATCCCGATCATTTTGCCTACGGCAAAAATCGGAAGACACATCACCGACGATAGCTTGTTTTCCTGAACATAAGCATCCGAACCAAAGCGTGGCTCGCGCAAGGCATCGTCCACGACAATATTATCTTCCGTTCGCCAGCAATAGTTCAGGATGGATTCAGGAAGGGTCTTCAATTCGGATAGGGGCACCGAAGGTAAAATATCGATCCGCTCCGAACCGGAAATCCCGATGGCTTCAACACAGAGTTGATTTCCCTTGATCCTTAACAAACACCCTCTTTCCGCTCCGGCATTTTCAATGGTGATGTGCATCAGTTTCTTGAGCAAATCTTCGTATTTCACCTGGCTGGCAATGCTTTGCGAAGCTTTCAAGACAGAGGCAAGATCCAGTGCTGTTTTGCTGGAACTGCCAGTCGTCTGGAAACCGATCGCCCTCCCTTCTAATTCCTCAGGAAGTGATCTTGATTTCAACAATTCAGGATAGGAGACTTCCAATTGCAAGCATTTTGCGTGGGCGCCCCATCGTGCATAGACATCCCAGGCTTCCTCCATATAGTTCCTGCTTTGTTTGCCCATTTGGTTTTTTGCAGCAAGTATTGCCGCCCTTTCATTGGCAATGGCCTCCACATGGGTAAACTTATTTTGGGCTGCCATTTGTATAGATCGCTCGTAGGATAGCTGTGCTTTCCCAAATTGATTGGCCATTGCATACCCTTCTGCCTCGAGCAATTGGGCATGCTGACCGAAATTTTCTGGACAACCGGTTTCCCAGTGCTTCATGTCTTTCAGGTATTTTTTGAAAACCTTCAATTGCTGTTTTTGCTCCACCTCATCCAACTCCTCGTAACAAGCAGCGATGGAAAGGGCCGTATAAAAAGCATGTGAAAACTCCTGCAAATCCCCCAGAAAATTGTCTGCATATTCAGCCACCACCTGGCTTTCGGCAAGGGCTTCCCGGTATTTCCCCTGACAATACAGCAAGGTACAATGGGCGGAGTGAAAGAAGGAGAGTTTGGTTTTGTTCCCCTCATTCTGCAGCCGATTCAAGGTTTCTGCACCGGAAAAGGAGTCATCATCCCAACTGTCGGCGTAAGTCTGCCCATTCATCGCCTTGGCAAACTGGTAGAAGCATTCGAAAAAATCCAAACCACCTTTGACATGTTTGATGAGGTTCTTATGGTCTTCGGATTTGTCCAAAATCTCCTTCAGGTTTTCACCTGCGGCCACCATGGACCTGGTGTACAAGGCGATGGTGTAGCTGGTGAATATCTGGTCTCCATTCAGCACACAAGCCTTGATGGTTTCCAGGATGGAATTGTGGCCTTCCCGAATCGGTCTTCGCCAGTGATTGTGAAAACAGAGAACGGTATAATTCAGGCGCCACTTGATAAGCGGAGACTTGGTCCGGTGATGCAATTTTATGGTGATGTCCCAGAGATTGAATCCTTTTTTTTGCATTTTCAGGGCAGAAAGGACGACCACTGAAAACCCCGAAAACCCCCAACCGCTGGCATCCGTGAAGCCCATCTTGATGTAATATTTGATAATCTTGAAAATCACGAGCATCATCAAATTTTGATCCTGCTGATAGGCACTGGTGGCCAGGTCGATCAGGAATTTGTTGAGTGCTATGATTTCTTCATCCGTACATTCCTTGAGGTGAAAAAGGCTTTCGGGATTTTTGTATTTGGTGGAAAACAGAAAGAGATACTTCGCCATCGTCACCATGGCTTGGATTTGGATCGCTTTTTTGTTTTTTGGAAAATGGATGTTGTACAATTTTGCAGCTTCCAAGCCAAGGCGCAGGGATTCGGAAGTATTCCCGATTTTGAGATAGAGGGAAGAGTGGATGTAATAGACCTTTAGCTTTTCGAAGTTGGTCTTTGATTTTCTCAAAATCTCCCTGAAGTATACCTCTGCTTGATCCGGATTGTTGTTCAGGTATTCACATTCTCCCAATTCAATCCACACATTGTAAGTCAATGCATGGTTTTCTGACCAAGCGTCGCTGCCAAGCAGGTTTTTGGCCAGGCTCAAAAAATTGACCGCCAGGTTATAGGAGGTGGAATCTTTGGCTTTTTTCCCGGCAATCCAGCAGAGTTCCGCAATTTTCAGCTTTTCGTCCCTGGATTCAATGAGGTGCGCACTCAAAACAAAGTGATTCATCACCTCAAAAATATCATCATTCAATTGGGTACGGTCGCGGCTTTGCAGGAGCAGGCGGCCGATTTTGAGATGTAGGAAGATTCGCTCGGAGGCAGAAATCAGGTTGTAGGCGGCCTGCTGAACTTTATCATGGGTGAATTTGAATTGAAAGTTTTTGTCTTCAAGATTGTTTTCGATTTCATTCTCGACTTGCAGGGATTTCAAGGCGAGTGCCCGGTAATTCGTGTCCGTAGAATTGATGAAACCACCCTTAATGGCTGGCTTCAAGTCGGCAAAGACCTTGACTTCGGACTTGCCGATCATATTGGAGAGATCCGAAAAATTGAAGGTATTTCCCAACACGGCGGCATATTGCAACACCTCTCGGGTGAAAGTGGGGAGTTCGGCCAAACCTTCAGTCATCAGGTCAATCACATTGTCCGTATATCCAAGATTGTTGATCTCCATTTGGTCCCAAACCCAGTTTTTTTCAGGGTCCTTTTTCACCAATTTTTTGTCAAAAAGGGATTTCAAAAAGCTGTGGATAAAAAAAGGATTTCCCTTGGTCTTGGTGAAAACCTGCTGACCCAATTCCTCGGCCTGATCTTTTTTCATCCCAAAGGAATCTGCTGCAATCTGGATGGTAGTTTCCAGGTTCAAAGGTCGTAGGTAAATGGATTTCACAAAACCATTGGCTGCTGAAATTTGATTGAGGGTAATGAGGAGCGGATGGCCCTGCTCGACCTCATTGTCTCGATAGGAACCCATGATCAGAATACTGTCCCTGCGCGGATTTTCCATAATTCTTTTGACCAAGTTTAGGGAAGGCAAATCGGCCCACTGAAGATCGTCGAGAAAGATGACCAATGGACTTTCGGCTGTACTGAAGATATAGATAAAATCCAGCAGCACCATGTTGAACCTCGATTCCTGCTCCGCCGGCTGGAGCTTCACAACTGGTGGCTGCTTGTCGATGATCCTGGCTAGCTGGGGAATGACCTCGATGATCAGTGCGGCATTCTCCCCCAGCACCTGAGATATCCTTTGTTTCCACTCCCGGATTTTCTCTTCAGGCTCTGCAAGGAGGTTTTGGATAAATTCTCTGATCGCCTCGATAAAGGCTGAATATGGGATTTCCTTATTGAACTGATCGAATTTCCCACTGATAAATGTCCCTCGGTTTTGGATAATCGGAAACTTGATGTACCGGATCAGCGCGGATTTCCCCACACCGGAATACCCCGCCACCAAGACCAGCATCGATTTCACCTGCTGCAAGCGGTCGTAGTGGCCCAACAATTCCTTGATTTCATTCTCCCTCCCATACAATTTCTGGCTTTGTTGGTATTGTTCGGAGATGTCGGCAGCTCCCGCCTTGAAGTCGATGAGGGGTTCTTTGGAATTGTAGTGCTTTTTCAAGATTTGCAAATCGGCCTTGAGACCGGCAGCACTTTGGTAGCGTTCGTCAGGATTCTTCTCCAATAATTTCGCCACCACCTGATCAAAACCCTTGGGCAAATCCGGTAAAGCCGAAGCCAAGGGAAGCGGTTTTCTGGACAGGTGAAAATGAATGACCTCAAGCGGATCGATCGAATCGAATGGCGTTTTGCCCGCCAGCAATTCGTATAGCAAGATCCCCATGGAATAAAAATCCGAGCTATGGGTCACCGAATATGCTGTCCTTCCCGTTTGTTCGGGCGAAATATAATTGAGGGTTCCCTCTATCCTATCGATGTTTAGGATCTCCTTTTTCTCCGAATGAAGATTGGAAGAAATCCCAAAATCGAGCAATTTCAGACTTCCGTCTCGGCTTACCATGACATTTCCAGGATTGATGTCCTTGTGGATGACGCCTTGCAGGTGCAAATAATGAAGGATGTCCGCGAGTTGGATGGCAAAATCCAAGACTTCATTGTAGGTCAATTTATTCTTGAAAATCACGTTTCTGAGATCCATCCCCTCTACATACTCCTGGACGAGAGCGGCGGATTTGCCATCATACAAAAAATCAAAAACCAAAGGCAAGCCTTTATGGCTGAGCCCTTTCAAGATATGGTATTCGTGCCCGAGTTGTGAAATCCTCAAAAAATCCGTTTTGGATGAATCGGATTTTTTAATAATCACCTTCCTGTCGTCAGCAATGCGATTGGCCAGAATAATCTCATTCAGTTCATTTTTCACAAGTGATTTAATGACCAAATAATCTTTGTAGAGGCTGTTTTGCGCTGACGGATTCATGATTAACTTTTCTTTAAAGAGAGAATTCCATAGAACCAAAGGTTGTTTTCAAGGGCTTCGTACTGTTTGATCGAGCTGTAATGGTTCCCATGGTTGATGTTGTTGCGAAGGCCGATTTTTTTGAGGAATGTCCCGAATTTCCAAAGCTTGCTCGACATCGAATGCAAATGCCTGAGCGAGGGCTTGGTGAATTGGGTGACGTCTTCTGCCTTGAATTCCACAAATCCACATTCCTGGGCATGGCTTTGATGTTCCTGAATGGTGTCGATGTCGTGGATCGACCAGCCATTGAGCCATGCATGCAGCAGTTTCTCTCCCTCAGGGGCCAATGGTCTTTCGGTCCTGAAATAATCCGCGCAAACCAATCGACCACCGGGCTTCAACAAGCGAAACGCCTCTTTGTAGAAATTCACCTTTTCGCTTGCATGGCACATGCTTTCGCAAGCCCAAATCACGGAAAACGATTCATCTTCAAAATCGGTGAGGGTATAGTCTTGTTCGGAAAACGTCACCCGGTGAGCGACTCCGTTTTTCAAGGCGTTCTTCTTTGCCTTTTTTACCTGATGGGGTACCAGCGTGATCCCAGAAACCTGGACATCATAGTTTTCGGCCAACCAAACCGAACTTCCACCTTGACCGCAACCTGCATCCAGAATGATGTCTCCATCCCGGACTCCTCCTTTCTGCGCCAAGACTTTGTTTAGGTTTAGGAGGGCTTCATCGTGCGTTTTTACTTCTTGGTCATAATAACCGAAATGGACGGATCTGTTTTTTTTCCCAAACCATAAAATCCTGTAATCCAACTGGGTAGCATCGTAATAATTTACAATTGATTTTCTGTATTCCCTATCCATTTATCTTATTTTCAAGTTAAAGACCAAATTTCCTTCAGGTTTTCCGGAATCCTGAACCCGGATTGCTTTCCTTTTCTAAAATGAAGCGACAATATCCCCACCATAATACCCCCGAATTTTTTCATGGATTCCAAAATCATATCCTCTTCGAGTTTTTCCACTGGTTTTCCTGTGGTCTTATGATGAAGAATAGTGTGCAAAAAATCAATGTGGTGATCGATCAGGTGTTTTTTGTCGGGTGAACTTCCAAACAATCCCTTGATCCAAAGGATGAGTTTTTGGATAAATCCCAATTTTGGTTTTGCATCGGGTTTGTCTTTTAGGATGCCATCCCTTTTTTCTTTGATGGTAGAATAATACGCCCCTAAGTGCTTGTGAAAATGTCCCCTCAAAACTTCCTCATGCTGCGCTCTTTCCTCATGTGTTTCGGGTTTTGCGAAAATCTCCGGATAATCCCTACGGTAGGTCGGTCCTAACATCCTTTCAAAACAATCCGAGAATTGTTCGTCAGCCAAAAGTTTTCTCATCATGAGTAGGATCAGCGGGGTAGGAAAATGAAAATGATGCAGGGTCTTGACCAAGGCTTCGGTTAGGAGAATCCCCGCCACGGTTTCATCCTTGAACAAATGGCCGTACACTTTGTGCTGCAAGTCCCATGCATCCGCTACATTTTCGGTGATTAGATCCTCCTGAACACCCATTATTTTACCGATGGTTTTCCAGGTGTGGAACCAGGCCTCCTGTTCTTCCTGGGTCAACTCCTCCCCCATCATGGCCATTCCCTTAAAAAATTCAAGAGAAAAAACCTGGTTGGTGGCAATGAGATCTTCCTGGCTGATCGGATTGCCCCAGACAGGATTCCATTTCTCTCCATCTCTGCTATTCAGGAGGGCATGCCGCATGGCCGCATGCATGATCCTGATTTTCAGCGCGGTCAAAATCCCCCGCTTGTGGGGTTTCCACCAATCCTTGTCCATCACGTCAAAAACGAATTGGGCGGTTTCAAAAATCCGGCGTTCTGGATGCTCCGTGAGCAATTTTGTCATCTTGAGAACATTGGCGGGTTTTTCGGCCATGTAGGTATAGGGCAAGGCCCTGAAAAACAGAATGAAGATGAAATTCATCCCGTGTTTTTTCCAGATATGATGCGTCTGTTCAAACATCTTGATGTCATGAGGGGTAAAAGCAAGCGTTAACTCGCTCTTGACAAGATCCTGCATGGGCTGGGGATACGCACTGGAAATGGCACTGTCATTTTCTGCCATTTGGATCAATATTTCCCGCAAATGATTCATCGAATGGGATTCAAAAACCGCCTGTACCGCATCGTCTGCAGGTTGGTCCATCACCTTCCGCAAGGATTCCAAATCAATTCCATTCCATTCAAATTCCGTAGAGTTGTTTTCCATTTCCTTTCCTATTTAAATATCAGATTCATTTAAGGCCATCAATGCATTCGAAGTATATCCATGAGGTATTTAAACCCCATTCTTTTTCATTTTCAAGTACCATTTAACCCTGTTTAAAACCAACATTCCAAAATGAAAAGCCTATTTTCGAAATAGGCTTGGGTGATCGACAGTGGTCTCTTTCTCTTTGGAATTTTCAGGTAGGAATCGGTCCATTGTATCTCTCATGGGGAATCAAGCATCTAGATTTGAACTTATCACGGCATTCAATTCTGATTTCAGGCTATCAAAATCGATGGGTTTGGTAAAAAACTGTTTGGCTCCGGACTTGATCGCCCGGTTGTAATTATCGCTGTCGCCATAGGCCGAGATCATGCTCACCTTGATTTGGGGATACCGGGATTTGACGATATCCAAAAGTTCGAGCCCAGACATTCCTGGCATATTGATATCCGAAAAAATGTACATGACTTCCGGAGGTTTTTTGCTGTCCAGCATTTCCAATGCTTCCATTGCCGAAAAGGCGAATTCCAGCTCAATGGAACCACTGCGGATTTCCTTTCGGAGTTTTTGCCGAAATAACATTTCCACATCCCTTTCATCGTCAACGATTAAGAATTTCATGCTGCTGTTTTTTGAATCAGTGTTTTGGTCCGGTTGCGTCCAATGTTCCATAAATCGATCTCAAAAATCCAGGATTAAGGAATTTGAGGAACTCAACCCAGCATCCAACTTCTATTTTTTGAGATGCTCAAAGGCTTCTTATTTCCCCCTTTTATTTGCGCTATCTTATAGGTAGCTGAACATTTGTGTACGACCTGCCAATTAGGTATTTAAGTTCACTTATTTAAGTATATAAAGCAATTTTTAGGGTAAAAATTATTGGCAAATCCCCATTAAACCCATTTTACACATTGCCAATCCCATTCCCGACGGAATTTCTTAATAAGCAGGCTTTGCATTCAGTCTTTGACTTCACCATATCGGTACGCTTCCTTTTACTTCAATATTCTGATTTTCTGGCCGATTCAAGCCTTATTACGATATGGATTGCCTATTCCGGGTAAAAATAAAAAAAGCCCGGACTGGCCGGGCTTTCTGGAAATTCGAGATTTTGTCTGATTTATAGGTACATCAACTCGTAATATTCTTTTGCCATCCGGTTGCTTTCAAAATCAAAACGCACGTCGCGCATGCCTTCTTGGACCATCGCTCTCCATTTTGACTTGTTTTCATAGTACGTTGGGATGATCTGGTTTTCAAGGATATCATACATGTGGTCCAAATCCTCCTGATCCTGATCTTGGATACCGAGATTTTTGTAGTCCACTTGTGGGATGATGAAACAATTCTCACCATGTTTGGCAAACTCACAAATCCACCCATCGTAGGTACTGAAGTTGACTGAACCATTCATTGAAGCAGACATTCCGCTGGTACCGGAAGCCTCGCGGGGTACTCGCGGATTGTTCAACCAGATGTCTGAGGCTTGCTTCAGTCGTTTGCTGAGCGTCAGTTCATAATCCACGCATACGGCGACATTTTTGTAGTTTTTACTCAAATGAACCAGGTGATTGAATACACCTACCGCACCGTAGTCCATTGGATAGGGTTTTCCAGCCCAAATGATCTGGATCGGCCGATCTGCATTCCGCATCAAGGCATCGAATCTTCTCATGTCCCGAGCAATCAGATCTGGTCTTTTGTAGGCCGCAAACCTCCTTGCCCAAACAATTGTCAATACGTCTGGATCAAATAGCTTTCCGGTTTGATCTGCCACAATCTCAAAAGCCCGCTTTTTCAGATAGCGCTTGCGATCGTCAAATCCGAGTGGGTCTGCTGCTTCCGCAAATTGGAAAAGCTGCTTGTCCGCCCAATAATTCCAGTTTTGCGCATTGGTGATCGATTGGATTTTGGGGATGTTGTGATAGTGTCCCCACATGATCCGGCTGACCTCTCCATGAAGCTTGCTCACGCCATTGGCTTTTCTTGCAAACCGCAAAGCAGCCAAACTGTGGTTGAATTGATCGCCTCCTATGCCGGTCAGCGATTGTACCTCATCTATGGAATGTCCATAGAAGTAGCTCATTTTATCACAAAGTGTGAAGTCATGCTTCTCATTCCCTGCTTCTTCAGGAGTGTGGGTAGTGAACACGAGCCGTTTCTGTACTTCTTCTTTGCTCCCAAATTTCTTCATCAGGTAGAAAACACTGCTCAATCCATGGGCTTCATTGAGGTGATAGACCTCTGGGTTAAAGTTCAACTCATCAATCAGTTTGGCACCTCCTATTCCTAGGATCATCATCTGGGCGATTTTGGCAGCGGTATCCGCATCATACAAGCGGTGCGTGATGGTCTGGCTGAGATAGTCATTTTCAGGAAGATCCGTACTCAAAAGGAAGAGTGGCGCACTATTGAAAGTCGTTGGAGGAAGATACCATGCTTTTACCCACACAGGCTGATTGTGCACAGGTACGGTAAACTTGATTCCGGTATCCACCAAAAAGCTGTACGTTTTTTCATACCACTCGGCTTTCAGGGTTTGGTCCTGATTACGGCCTTGATCATAATAGCCATACTTCCAAAGAATCCCGATGCCAATTAAGTTTTGCTTGAGTTCATAGGCACTTCGCAGATGGGAACCGGAAAGGAAGCCCAAGCCTC
Organism: Rhodonellum psychrophilum GCM71 = DSM 17998; assembly: GCF_000381545.1. Taxonomy (GTDB): domain Bacteria; phylum Bacteroidota; class Bacteroidia; order Cytophagales; family Cyclobacteriaceae; genus Rhodonellum; species Rhodonellum psychrophilum. The sequence goes on from NZ_KB906683.1 coordinate 102,136, forward strand.
CACTGTAGATTTTGAGAGGTTGATGGATCGCAAATTCCATCGAGAAATATGCCACTGATTTTGAATATTCAGCCGCAGGTTCATAAGGAACTTTGTAGTTTCTAAAGTCGGTCATGGTTACAAGTTTTGAGAGCGAAAAGGTAGAACAAATGCTCAAAAAAGTCCCCATTATTTAATAAAAAGGATGATGATCCTTTAATTTTTTCCATCCCTATGAAAAAGTCCCAAAGGACAAGCCCTGGAAGCAGCCGGAGGCACGCTCACCAAAGCCAATAGTCGCTCAAATGAAATGAATTAGGAGAAGAGGAGTGCCTCAAAATAAATTAAATCCAGAATATGCCATTGGACAAACTGGATTTTTCACCAAATAGATTAGTTTTATAGACCATGTTTCCCCTATCTTGTAGAAAGAATACCTCAATGGGGTGCTTTGTAGTGTGTTGAGGGAAGGAAAATGATGGAAGCAAAATGAAAAAAAGTTCAACGCATGGTCAAGCAAATTTCATTTTGCTCATGTATCACAAAAACAAAATAAAGAAAACTTTCCCTACGCTCACACGAATAAAAATATCTTATGAAAGATAAATATTTTTAACAATAAGTTAATAGATTTGCGGAAAACACAATTTTTTTGGATAAAGTGGAAATAAATAGAATTAAAGTCACACTCGCAAAAGCCAAAGGAAAAAAACAAATGATTAGCCGAGAAACTAGAGAACCACGATTCTACTATATCAAACTAGTGTACTAATGCTAGAAAACCAACTTTAGAAAATCTACTAAATATTGCTAATGCATTAGATATTGACATTATAGAATTATTATACTTAACAAAAGAAAGTACTTAAATGAAAAAACCTAAAACATATATAGACATATTTTCAGGATGTGGAGGGCTTTCTCTTGGTTTACATAATGCAGGATGGAAAGGTGTTTTTGCAATTGAAAAAAGCGAAGATGCTTTTAAAACTCTTGAACATAATTTAATCAAAAAGAAAAAGCATTTTAATTGGCCTAATTGGTTAGAACAAAAACATCACGATATAAATGAAATCCTAGAGAATAATTCGAATGACCTAATTAAACTGAGAGGAAAAATCGATTTAGTAGCAGGTGGACCACCTTGTCAAGGATTTTCGATGGCTGGAAGAAGGATAGAAAATGATTCCAGAAATGATTTAATTAATTCCTACATAAAATTTATTCACTATGTTAAACCAAAATTGATATTCTTTGAAAATGTTAAAGGTTTTACTCTTGGTTTCAAAAACAATGACAAAAAAGGTAAAGAATACTCCACATATGTAGTTGAACAACTACAAAAACTGGGGTATTCCGTAAAAGGTGAATTAATAGATTTTTCTAAATTTGGAATTCCTCAAAAACGAACAAGATTTATTTTAGTTGGAATTCAAAACGATTTTATTGCAGAAAATCCATTTATAAATGAAAAAAGCTTTTTTAATGGAATTCAAAACAACAAAGAAGCTTTTTTAATAAGCAAAAATCTTACCCTAAATCCTACTTTAGAAAATGCAATTTCTGACTTACTGCAATCTAATGGAGTAATTGAATCTGAAACACCTAAATTTAAAGAAGGAGTTTATGGCAAGCCCTTATCAAATTATCAAAAATTTGTCCGAAAATATAAAAGAAAAAATGGAAGAGTTGATAGTCATAGATTTGCAAAACATACAGATATTATAAAAGCTAGGTTTAAAATTGCATTGGATGAAAACTTAACAAGTTCTGCTTATAGAGAGAGATTTCAACTAAAAAAAAGCAGTACAAAAATTCTCAATGCAAAAAAACCAACACCAACTATTACGACATTACCTGATGATTATATTCACTACTGTGAACCTAGAATTATGACTGTTCGCGAATATGCCAGAATACAATCATTTCCAGACACATATGAATTCAAAGGAAAATACACTACGGGAGGAAAAAGAAGAACACAGGAAGTACCCAGATATTCACAAATTGGAAATGCAATACCTCCTTTATTTGGAGAACAAGCAGGTTTAGTTTTAAAACAACTAATTAATGGGTGATATACAGAAACTACATTTTAAAACTAACGTTCAATTAAAAAGCATTATTGGTAAAGATTTAATCAATGACGACAATATTGCTATTCTAGAATTAGTAAAGAATTCATTTGATGCAGATGCTAAAAATGTTACTGTAACTTATCTAAATCTTAAAGATAATGACGATAAAATTAATAAAACATTTTCTGATAAAACATCCAGATTAATCATTCAAGACAATGGACTTGGAATGGACTTAGATGGAATTCAAGATAGGTGGTTAAATATTGCTTATTCTGAAAAAAAAGCAAATAAAACCCAACATAAAAGGAGAATGGCGGGTGCCAAAGGTGTAGGACGGTTTTCCTGTGACAGGCTTGGTGAATATCTAAATTTATATGCTAAGACAAAGAAAGATTCTGAATATGTAAAATTGAAAATTGATTGGAAATTATTTGAGATTGAAGATGAAAAAAAAGAAATTCAATCCATTCCCTTACAATCTCAATCATTAACAAAGACTGAATTAGCTAAATGTGGAATTGAACCATTTGAACAAGGTGTATTATTAGAAGTAATAAAATTACGTAGTTCCTGGGCTTATCCTATAAAAGACAAAAATGGGATAATAACCAAATGGGATACCGAAAAATTCGTTGATTTAAAAAAATATCTCGAAAAACTAATCAATCCAAATCAAGCTTTTGAAAGTGATGATTTTGGAATATTCATAGATGCCCCAGAATTTACTAATGAGAATAATAATCGAGAGGCTCACGAAAAGTTTATAGGAAAGGTTCAAAATAGAATTTTTGATAAATTAGATTTTAAATCAACAAGCATTGAAACGAAAACTATCGAAAATGGGGAAGTTATTTATACTGAATTAAAAGATAAAGGAGAAACTGTATTTTGGATAAAAGAAAAAAACCCTTATTACCCATTCGTTAAAAATGTAAAAACCTCACTTTATTACCTAAACCCATATGCTAAAGCTTTTTTTACAAAACAAACAGGAATTCAATCTGTAAACTATGGATCAGTATTTCTATTTATAAATGGCTTTCGAATATCTCCATATGGAGAAGTTGGAAATGACTGGTTAGGTTTAGACCAAAGAAAAGCACAAGGGACTAGACGATATCTTGGATTAAGAGACATCATTGGTCAAATAGAGATCCTTGATGAACAAAATGACTTTCAGATTGTATCAAGTCGTGAAGGAATCGTTAGAAACGATAACTTTAAAAATCTAACAAATTCTGAAAGAAATGACAGTTATTTTTATAAATCTTTAAGAAGACTAGAAAGATATGTCGTTGAAGGGCTTAACTGGGACAGTTCTATATATGACAGTCAAGATAAAGAAGATGCCAAAATTCTTAAAGAGATAGAATCCAAAATTGTATCTGGTGATATTTTCGAGGATGATTTAGAATTTAGGGAAGATTATAAGACAAAACAAAGACGTATTTATAGTGCCATACATTCTATAATCTCTGCTAAAACAAATGACGTAATTGAACTCTATATAAATGAAAAACTTATTACTCAAAAAATTGAGGAGGAGAAAGAAAAATCTGAAAGAGAATTCCAACAATTAATTGAAGACTTTGATAATAAGAAGATTGACTCTGAAACATTGAGTAGAATTTTACAAAGGAAAGCAGAACAGAATGCTGATTTAGAAAAACAAATAAATGAGTTTGAAAAATATAACACTAATGACGTTACTTCAAAAGCGATATTAGAATTACAGAATTATAAAAAAACAGTAGAAGAACAAACAGTATTAATACTGCAACTACAATTTCAACTTGACAACTTAAAAGGAGAAAAAGCAAAAGCAGAAAAAACAGCAAATACTTATAAAGAAAAGGCAGAAAAAGCAGAGACAAATTTCAATATTGAAAAAGAAAAAAATCTATACTTACTTGCAACCAGAAGAACATTAAGTCCTGATGCAGATGGTTTAATTCATACTATAAAAATAAATAATATCGAAGTTAGAGATGGGCTTGATAATATAATAGATGATTTAACTGAAGACGATTTTGAGGTTGAAGACTTAATTAAAAAATTGGGTTTTTTAAAACTTAATGCTGAAAGGTCTCTAAAAATGGCAGAATTTGCAACTAGAGCAGACCTTAAAGAAGATATTGAAAAGAAAAATGTTGATATAGTTGCATATATAAAAGAATATATATCTCTATACGGTGAAACATTCTCCGATAAAATTTCATTTAAATTTCAAACCAACAACTCTTATCTAAATAAGAAAATTAGCGTATTAAATTTATCTATTATTCTTGACAATTTAATCAGTAATGCTGTAAAATGGAATGCTAAAAATATTCTTATGGATTTCGAAAATATTAACGAAAAACAATTGGCCTTGGTCATTTCAGATGACGGAAATGGGCTTACAAACAAATTCCTGGATGATCCAAATAGAATTTTTGAGCTTTCAGTTCGTGAAGTACCTCCATCTGGTATGAGTGGATCTGGAATTGGTCTTTTTTACACAAAAATTTTATTGAATGATATGAATTGTAATATATCCTTTTTGGGAAACAATTTAAAATTAAAAGGTGCCTCTTTCAAAATCATTTTCAATACAATATGAGTGTAACTAGATTATTATATATAGATGACAATAGAATAGATTCGCAAATCGAAAATCTAAGAAAAAAATTAAAACGTTCTGGATTTGACCTTGATGAAACCTTTCTAAATTTAAATGACGAAAATTTTAAAAAAAGAAATGAGAATCAAAAAGTTATATTAGATCTAAAAAAAATTAAAGAATACATTATAGAAAACTACTCTCAAGAAAATTTTGATATCGTTGCTTCTGACTATGATTATTCAGATGAAAACGTAGATGGTTATCAACTTCTTTCGTGGATAAAAAACCAAAGTAAATCTCAAAAATACAGATTGCGTTTTGCGCAATTTTGCCTATACTCTGCTGAACAAGATAAAATTGTAGAAAAATTAAATTCTCCTGATCAAATAAAAAAACTGGTCAAACTAAAAATTGATGATTTTATTGATCGGAATAATTTAGCTGAGGACCTTTTTTCACTTTTTATTAAGCCTAAAGAAAAATACAGTTATTCTAAACACTTAATTGATTATTTAGAAAAATATCCAGACTTAACTTTCAATAGTGTTTATCCAAAATTTAAAGGCAAATCATTGTCTGAAATTGCTCACGAGATAGATAAAGATTTGCCTAATGGAATTGATTTTCAGAAAAATTTAGTTGAACTAACTATAGCTCATTTAGTTGACTTAAATAAATTCGAGTATTGATGACAACAGTTATTATTTCAATTGACCCCTCAACAATTTTTTTATTTGATATTGTTAAAAAATTAAAATCTAATTCTATCGAGTTTGAATTGATTGAAGTTCATCCTAACAATAAATCATATAAGGATTGTCTTGTCAAAATTGCAGAACTACCCGACAATACAACGATATTATTTTTAGGACACGGTCAGGACAACCAAATCTATGGTGGTGAATTACTCAATGATTTTCCAAAACAACCTTTAGTAAATATAAATGAAATGGGGATTTTCAAAAACCAGAATTTATTTTTGCTCGCATGTGATTCTGCCAGTTTAATAAAGAGCTCATTTCGAATTGCTAAAACTAATAAGGCTATTGGATTTGGTCCTTTACCAACAGAAATTGAGGAGGTTCAACGTGATAAAAAACTTGTAAATGAAGGAATAACATTGAATACTATTGAACTCTTTAAACAAGCAATAAATGAGACTATAATAATTAGTTTATTAGCATACTTTAAAGATGACTCTAAAGATTTTATCTTTTTAAAAGATTATCTAAACTTACATTTGAATAAAAGAATTAATAAAGCGATTCTTGAAGAAAATAATAGAAATTTAGCTGATTTATTATTCAATATGAAAAATGATATGGTTATATATTAGCCAATGCAAGTTCAAGCTCATTTAAATTTTGCTCGTAACTCACAAATTTATAAGGGCTTTCATGCCAACGCTAACAAGTTTTCGGAAAGAAAATACGGCCCATAGTAGAGTAAGTAAAGCGAAATTTCACCCCTTTACCTCTCCCAGAACCGTATCCCGAATCTCGGGACAGGCTGTGAACCTCTCGATTCATACGGCGCTTATGATGCTTCGATTTTAGTCCGTTGGACTCACTTGTATCCCAATCCCCAATGAAAGAACAGGTTTGGAAATGAAACTGGACTTATTAAATTTGATTGGACAATAATAAAGTGATGATTTTAAACAAAACTGATAGAATGAAAAAAACAGTCCTTATTACTGCAATTTTATTTCTTCAATTTATGAATTCGGCAAATTCCCAAACGATCGAATCATTGGTACAGGAACTACCTCCTTATTTTTCAGTTCTTACCACCTGGGGAGTAAGGCCGGAATGGGACGAAAAATCAGAAAATATTTATTTTTTAAATAAACTGGTAGGGGATGTTTTTAAGATCAATATCGCAACCCGTGAGGTATCTCATGTCACCGCTGGATTTTATCATGGTGGCATTCACCGTGTGTTGTGCTTGTCCAATGGCGATCTACTTCTGGCAATGGGTTCAGCTATTTTTGATGCTGCCAACCCCGAAAAAGACAGACATGCTGGACTGGGATTATACGTCCTTACCAAGGACAAGCCCAATAGCCCTTACCCCCTGAATGTTTACTGCGACGAAGGTCCTGCCGTCTCAAAAAACAGCATGAAAATCGCATGGACTATCGAAGGACAAAGGGAAATTAAAGCAGGGGAGATTAATTATGAAAAGGGTGTTCCTTACTTAAAAGATGTGGAAACGATTATATCCTATGCGGACTCATCAGAATATGTTAGACTGGAAACACAGGATTTTAGGCCACCATTAAACGAGGAACTGATTTATACCCATTATTGGGGTGACGAAAAAGACCAGTATTACAATTCTCAGGTTTTCGGATTTAACTTAAACACGAAGAAGACAACGAAATATACTGATTTACCGAAAAGCTACAATGAAGCGGAAGGCATTTTCCATGATGGAAATTACATGGTCATTGAAAGTGACCGTCATCAACCCATGGAAGAAAGAAACAAATACAAACTCGACATCTATAAACTAAAACTGGATGGCAGCGGGGAAGTCGAACGTTTGGCTGATTTTTCGACTCGGTATTTGAACTTGATCAAGTCAGACAATCCGGTGGTGAATAATAAAGGCAATAGGATTGCCCATCAGTTTGGATTCCAGAAGGGTGCAGGAGATGGCAGAGGTATTTTTCTGTTTGATTTGGACCTTTATGAAAAACATAAAAAGAAAACAAAATTTAAAAAGCCCTAAGGAAGAAGCCAAATGAAAAGGCCGATAACAGCCGTTTTGCAAAAGCGGGGCTGTTATCGGCCTTTTAAAAAAGTGAAGTACTAAAAGCGGTCTGCATCCAATGAAGTTTAGTCCACTACATCCACGCCAAATCGCAAATCTGCCAACCTTTATGCACAAGATAAACAGATGAAGGAAAATATCCATCTCGGGGGTTGGGAAGTTAATTTTAACGACAATGAGGAATTAGAACATTTTATCCTTCAACATCGGTTGAGTAAGAAAGATTTTGATGTTTTCACTAAAATCCAAAGTGGATTAGAGATGATTACAGAAAATGGAAGAATCATAGAAGTATTGAATCAACCAGGAAATGAAAGGGTTTCTGGGCCTTTGGAATTTAAAATCCCTAAATCAGAAGCGAACAAACTTTTTTGGCTGAAGCATTCAACCGATGGGAATCATCTACTAGGAGGCTTTCCTCCTAAAAATTTGAAAATATTATGTGATGCAACCTTCAAGCCTTTTTTTATTGGATCTATTGATTGTACTGATGATGAATTTAATTGGCTAGGGATGAATAGGTTCCCTATTTTTTATCCGCTGGATTTTTATTCGGAATCGGTTTACATAGACTACGCCCTTGAAGACAGGCCAGAAATTGTTAAAGAAGGAATTAAAGTTGAATTTGAGCCTAAAATATTTTTAAGTCAATTGAAATATGAAGTATCTGAAAATGTAAAGATTGAAGAACTTGAAAATGAACTAAACCCAATCCATCAGTGTGGAGTACCACTGTGGTACCAATATCCAGAGTTGCCAAGATGTCCAAAAACCGGAGATTTGATGAAGTTTGTTTGCTCCATTTCATCGGACAGGAATATTCAAATATTGAAAAAGGGAATTTGGGGCCTCAAGAAAACTGATGAATTTTTAAAATTTGGGGATATGGGAACGCTATATGTTTTCTTTAATCCAAAATCAAGAATCGCTTTCAAAACAATACAATTCTGAGATGCACACACATCCCCTTGGATACACAGCAGGCAGAACCGAGTAAGTTTGAAGAGCAGCGCTCCAAGTTGGATTACATGATGCATGCCCAATTCCACTCCATCCTGAAATTGATTGATAAGCAATCCGTTTTTTACTGTTTTCGACTTCTCCGTTTGGTGATTCACCTTCCGAGTCATCCTGCCCTCCCCCTTAACATTTAATTTAGACCCAGAAAACCATTGGTTCCCCCTAAATCTGCCCAAGCATCAGGTAAAAAAAGAAATAAAAAGTCTGGCATCATCCACTCCTGATCATCCTTGGTTTGATTTAATTAACTTTATAGCCAATTTGAAATACCCCTTCTGAAACCTTTCCATGAGCCTAACCCATTATTTAAAAAACACTGTCCCCTTTCCCGCTGAGGAATTGGCGGATATCATTTCGCATTTTGAAAGAGAATCTGTTCAAAAAAACAAGCCGCTGGTAAGGGAAGGACAGGTTTGTGCCAAGCTTTACTTCATTGAGAAAGGTGTTGGAAGAAGTTATTCTCTCAAAGAAGCCGGGAAAGAGGTTACCCAGTGGTTTTTTGTGGAAGGACAATTTATGTCCAGCATTGAAAGTTTTTTTCAGCAGAACCCGAGTTTGTATTATTTGGAGATGTTGGAAAATGCCGTCCTATACAGTATCACCCGGGAAAAACTCGACCTATTGTTTGCCCGCTACCACAATATGGAAAAACTGGGGCGACTTCTTTCTACCGAAATGCTCACTCGGGTAGCAAATAAATTAAATGCCATCCAGTTCCAAACCGCCCGGGAAAGGCATGATTATATGCTTGCCGAATTTCCCAATATCGCAAACCGTGTAGCCCTTGGCCACATTGCCTCCTATCTGGGGATGACCCAGGAAACCCTTAGCCGCATCCGAAGGGCAAATCCTTAAAAATAATTACCGATTTGAATTATTTGACATAGGTCAAAAGAAACCGCTTCCATAGTAGGGAAATTTGCACTGTTCTAAAAAATAGTTGCAATGAAAATAAATTCTCTCAAAATAAGCATCCTGTGTTTTTTGTATGCAGTCCTGGCACCCCTCCCTTCCCTGGCCCAGGAATTGGATCCTGCACTGGAAATCCTTATTCAAAAGGGGCTGGAGAAAAGCCGCAGCATCAATATCAACCAGTTGAATGCCCAACAGGCACAGGTAGACCAAAATCTGGCAAAAGCCGTCTTTCTCCCAAAAATCACGCTCAACGGAAGCTACACCCGCCTGAATGATAACATCACTTTTGACGATGACACTCAAAATCTTCTGATAGCGACTCAAAAGCTTCTTATCAAAGAAGCGGCAGGTATCCCTTTTAACGCCTCCTTTCCCGCAAATATCCCCCTTCAGGAAGTGAATCACCTTCAGAATAAAAACATCCTCAAATCCTCCGTGGATGTTGACTGGGTTTTATTCAGCGGGTTTGAGGCGACCAATGCCATCAAAGCTGCAAGACATAAGGAGGCATCATTAAATTATGCGGGCATGGCTGAAAAAGACCGCATAGTTGTCAATATCATTGAAACCTATGACAAACTGGCTCTGGTAAATGCTTCAGAACAGGTTCTGGCGGCATCTGAAGATTATCTGCGCGACCAGGAATACTTCGTAAAAAAAGCCATCGAGAACGGGTTGGGAACCCCTATCCACCGCAAAAGAATAGAACTTGCCCAGCAGCAGCTGGCTGCCAGACAACTGGAATTCAGCCATAATAAAACCTTGCTTATAGAGGTTTTGCAGCAGCTTACCGGAGAAGAAAAAGAAATTTTACAGGCACTTGCTCCAAATCTTACCGCTTTGCCCTCCAATGAAATGGCTACTGAAAAGCGAAATGAGATTAAGGCTTTGGAGGAAGCGGAGCGAGCCACTGCTTATAAGGCAAAAATGGACAGAAATCATACCGTCCCAAAAGTAGCCCTAAAGGGTCATTACGAATTCCGGGAAAATGACCTGTCACTTTTTGACCCGCGGTGGTATGCCGGTGTAGGCATTAAATGGACACTTTTTGACGGAGGCCAGTCCCGGCTAAAAAGCCAAAAATCTAAACTGGAAGGCGAAAAATACCGGGAACAAATCCAGGAAGCCGAAGAACTTATAGCGCTGAGCATTGTAAAGGCAGAACTCTCTTACGAAGCTTCCCTTCAAAATTCGCGCATTGCACAAAAAGAGATCGAACTGGCCGAAGCCACCTTTGAATTGGTAAACAAGCAACATAAAAATGATTTGGCTTCCATCACCGAAGTACTGGATGCACTGAAAGACCTGGAAAGGGCAAATTTTCAGTTGCAGGAATCTTACTTCGGCCAGCGAAGAGCTGTCACAACCCTGCTGCATGCAAAAGGATTACTCAATTATTAAAACCACTATCGGAAAAAAATGAGAACAATAAAGATTGGAATTAGCCTTTTAAGCCTGTTGGTACTGGCTTCCTGTAGCAATGAACAGGCGATTACTCCTTACAGGGGAAAAGTAAAATTTGAAACCATTTCTGTGAGCAGTAAACTGCCCGGGCGCATCCATACGCTATATGTAGCTGAGGGAGATGAAGTACAAAAAGGGGACACTTTGGCGCTTCTGGACATTCCCGAAATCCAGGCAAAAATGATCCAGGCAGATGGAGCGATGAAAGCCGCCAAGGGGCAACTCGACATGGCCAATGTCGGTGCAACTGCAGAACAGCTCATACAAATAGAAGGAAAGCTGGATGCGGCAAAAGCGGAATTGCAATTTGCCGGAGAATCCTATTCACGGCTGGAGAATATGTACCGGGATTCCCTGGTGACCCGCCAGCAACTGGATGAGGTCAATATGAAACTTCAAATGGCCCGTGCCCAGGTGGCTGCCCTGGAAGCAGGACGCAAGGAGGCCGGCAAAAGTGTGAGAACCGAACAATTGGACCAGGCAAAGGGACAATTGGACCGCGCGCGGGGTGCCAGGGAAGAAGTGCTTGTGGCCTCGGGTGAAATGTACCTTATCGCCCCTGCCAATATGACCATCGAAACCATCAGCCTTAAAGAAGGGGAATTGCTTGGTCCCGGATATGCGCTGTTCAATGGATACAAAAAGGACAGTCTCTATTTCAGGTTTACGGTAAATGAATCCAGAATCTATGGCTTCAAGGAAGGAAGTGAATTGGTGATGCTTAATCCCTATACCAAAGAGGAATACACCGGCAGGCTTGTGACCATAAAACAATTGCCGCAATATGCCGACATCACGAGTACAGCACCGCTTTATGATTTGTCAGAATCGGTATATGAACTCAAGGTGATCCCAACTTCCAATATCTCCGGAAGCACTTTCTATACCAACGCCACCATATTATTAAAAGAGTAACCCGATGAAAGAATTTTTGAATTTACTCAAAACAGAATTTGCACGGATCTTTTCCAACAGTGTACTCTGCGCCATCTTTTTTGGGGCTCCGGTCCTGTATGGGGTGCTGTTTGGCTTTGTTTACCAGCAGGCCAAGGTGGTGAATTTACCCATTGTGATCATAGACCAGGACAACAGTCCCTTGACAGACAGGATCATTGATGCTTTTGAAGACAGTGAAGGGCTGCTTGTGAAAGACCGCCGGTATAATCCAGGAAATATCATGGAAGAAATGCCCGTAGAACAGTATGCCGCTGTGGTGACCTTCCCTACTGGTTTTGAGGCCGATATACTGCAAAAAAGACATCCTGAAGTGAGGGTAGACCTCAACATGGCCAATATTTTGAATGCCAACACTGCCAGCAAAAACATCCAACAGGTATTGATGACCCTCAATGCAGGGATAGAGATTGAAGGCCTTAAGAAACAGGGTTTACCGCCAGCTGTAGCCATGGCCTCGTACGAGAGTTTTAAGGTCAATTTCAATAAACTTTACAATTCGACCGGAAACTACCTTGATTTTATGTTGCCAGGTTTGTTGGGCGCCATCATGCAGCAAGTGATTTTTCTGGCGATGGCGCTCGTATTTGCCCGGGATTTTGAAGACGGGTATTTTGGGGAACTGGTCAAAAAAGGAAAATCTTCGGTTTATCTAATCGCTTTAAAGACGACTCCCTTTGTATTGTTCTTGCCTGTGATGTGGTTGATAATGAGCCGGCTATTTGTGTTTTTTAATGTACAGGCCAATATTTTCAACTTACCCATGCTGGTTTTGGTCAGCCTCTTAAGTCTCGCTTCCATAGGCGTGGGCATGTTGTTCTCGATCGCCATTCCCAATCAGTTAAAGGCAACAGAACTTTTAATGGTGATGTCTACTCCTGCATTTGTCCTTAGCGGGTTTACCTGGCCAAGCCTTGCCATCCCATCATTTATCAATGGGATCGCCCAAACAATACCAGTAACGCATTTTCTTTCCGCCTTCAGAAAGGTGGCCTATTATGGAGGAAGTTTTGCCGATATTCTTCCGGAAATAAAAATGCTGTTGGTCATCATCGCAATAACCTTCACTGTAATGGCACTGATACTGCAAATTAAAATCAACAGAACCAGAAGACGGTCACTGGCTTGATGGGTGTCACCGCGATCTGTTGTGTCCACCACACTGAAGGATCCACGATTTCACAATGGAAAGCGAACCTTAAACCCGAATTCTAAGACATCGAAAAAGTAACGTAAAGCATCTAACTTGATTAAGTTAGATGGAAATATGCATTAGGTTTCCATATGAGATCGAAACTGCAGTAAAATCAGCCTATTGGGAGAATAATTTTTGACACCAATGGGGCGAAATCAAAAATAGTCAACAGGCAATCGATTGTCAGTCAATTACAATATTGAGCTGCGTCCGAAATGCATCAAACGGGTTTAAGCGGGTAATTGAATGATAAATTTCGTTCCTTTCCCAACTTCACTTCTCACCTTCAACTCCCCTCCGTGCGCTTTGATGATATCATTGGTGATACTCAGACCAAGTCCTGTGCCTTCAGTCCCTTTTTTTGTGGTAAAGAAAGGTTGTAGGATTTTGTCCTTGATCTCATCGGGAATACCGGGACCGTTGTCTTCAAAGGATATCAGGATTTTCCTGTTTTCAAGTCCGGTTCGAACAGCTAATTTTGGCACATAGATTTCATCAAGCACTGCTCCATCATCGTACTTGGTACTTCGTACATCGTCCCTTTTGAATTTCTCCTTCATCGCATCAAAAGCATTGTTACAAAGGTTGATCACCACCCTGGTAAAATCCTCCTTGATCAGCAAGACTCGGGTGATTTTAGGGTCAAAATCCAAGGCTATGTCGACATAAATCGGGTTCTTTCCTGCCCGCATTCCATGATAGCTCAGATTGGTGTATTCCTTGACCAGGGCATTCAGGTCTGTGGGTTCTTTTTTTCCCGAACCTCCCCGGGAATGCTGCAGCATGGAGGTCACGATGCCATTGGCCCGGGATCCGTGTTCATGGATTTTCTGGAGGTTGGACTTGATATCCTCCATTATTTCATCCACCAAAGTCTCGTCTCTAGCTTCCGGACACTTACTTCTTTCTTCTTTCGCCTCTTCGATCAATTCTATGCTGACTTCCGAGAAGTTATTGACAAAATTCAGTGGGTTCTTGATCTCGTGGGCGATACCGGCTGTAAGCTGTCCAAGGGAAGCGAGTTTTTCTTGCTGGACGAGTTGGGCTTGGGTTTTTTGTAACTCCATATAGGCCTTTTCGATTTCCTTGGCCTGCTCCAGTTCCTTTTGTTGGATCCGATCCCTTTCTCTGCGGATGGTTTTACTTTTTTGAAATACATGTACCCTTTTGATGCCCACCAAAAGAATGGCACAATATATCAGATAAGCCCACCAGGTTCTGTGCCCAGGGGGAAGAACAGAAAATCGATATACAGCTTCCTCCGACCACTCTTTTCCGGCGGATTCGGCCGGTCCCGTGTATCTTGCGATTACCTTAAACACATAATCCCCTTCCCTGATATTGCCAAAAGTAGCGCTGCTGTTTTTGGTTACAGGACTCCAGCTTTTTTTGTACCCTTCTAGAATATACCTGTACTCCATCAAATTGGGTCTTACCAATTCATCTGTTCCAAAATCTATGGTAATCTGATTTTGGGAGTAGGGCAACTTTAGTTTTTCAGGGAAAGTTTCAAATCTTTTGATTTCTGAGAATTGTATTTTAGAAAATTCGTTTAGTTGTGATTTTCTTTCTTCAGCACTGAGTACCCTACCAAAGACCCTCACTTCGTCTGTGATATACGCCAAGGTTTTCAAACTATCAACAGTCTCTTCTTCATCAAAGCTTCTTTGAAGGGAAATCCAACTGATGGGTTTTTCATAAAGGCTGATGTTTTTGATTTTTATGGAGGGCTTTTTTATCTTCTTTTTCAACGCTGGGTAGTTAAATTTCACCAAGCCTGTTTTGTCACTCCCATTTCCTGCCCATAGATTTCCTTGGCTGTCAAGGTAGATGCCCTTGTTTACATCTTTGACCGGATAGCCATTTGCTGTATTGTAGTATTCCAAACTCCCTCTCATCTCCTCAAAGGGAAGGGCAGCGACCTGCCCGGGAACAACAGTAAATCCTCGGTTGGTCCCAATAAAAATGTTCCCAACTTCATCTTCCAAAAGATCATAAACGGTATCATCCACCAATCCCTCTCTTTTGGTGAAGGTGCTGAATGATTGACCATCGAACCTGGAAACACCTCCTCCTTGGGTCGCAAACCATAGATTCCCCACTTTGTCTTCCAGAATACTCCAGACGATGTTGTTGGACAATCCTTGCGCAGTGGTGAAATTGGTGAAGGATTTCCCATCAAATTTGGAAACCCCTCCTCCACCAGTGCCGACCCATAGATTTCCTTTCCTGTCTTCAAGAATGCTATAAACAGCATTGCTGGCCAAGCCTTGGTCCGTGGTGAATGCCGTGAAGCCTGCCTGCTCCACAGGCAGGATATTCCAATCAAATTTTATCAAACCGGCCCCATCAGTCCCTAGCCAGAGGTTGCCAAATCGGTCTTCTTTGATTGCATAAATGATGTCGTTTTTCAAGCCATTTTTGGAGTTGAAAGTCGTAAAACTTGCGCGTTTACCAGCATCAGGGCTTTCTTTGTAAAGCGCGATACCTCCTCCACCAGTCCCAAACCAAAGTTGACCCTTTTTGTCTTTGACGCCACTGATGACAAGTGGATGTGGAAATCCCTGTTCAGTAGTGAAATTTGTAAATGATTTGCCATCGTATTTTGACACGCCACCCCCATCTGTGCCAAACCATAAGTTGCCATTGTTGTCCTCTATAATGCCATATACACTGTTTTTGGCAAGTCCAAGATCAACCGTGAAATTGGTAAATGCAGCACCCTTGTACAGCGCAAGCCCTCCTCCCGCAGTTCCAAACCAGGGATTTCCTGCCCCATCAATTGAAATGCTGTACACCACATTGATGGGCAATCCTTGCGCAGTGGTATAATTTATGAATTTTTTCCCGTCAAATTTTGAAACCCCAGCCCCATCGGTCGCAAACCACAAATTCCCACGAAGGTCTTCTTCAATATCCCAAACATCATCATGCCCAAGTCCATCAGCTGTGTTGAAGTTGGTGAAAGTCCCCTTTCCTGTTAAATCAGCACTCTCCTGATACTTGGATACACCACCGCCTTTGGTTCCAAACCATAGATTACCGGCCTTATCCTTGGTGATACAATTGATAGCATTCCCGGCCAAACCGTCTTCAGTGTTGAAATTCATAAAGGCTTTTCCATCAAACCTTGAGATGCCATTATTCCCTGTTCCAAACCAGATAAACCCATTGCTGTCCTCTGCAATTTTTATAATGGAATTGCCCGGCAAACCATTTTCCTGATTGTAACTCGTAAAATGCTCGCCATCAAATTTTGAAGCACCCCCATCTCCTGCTGCTATCCAGATATTTCCATTTCGGTCCGTGGTCAGCCCGTAGACAACATCATTTGCCAGCCCATGGTCCTTGGTTTTATTTGTAAAAGAATGACCATCATATATCGACACCCCTCCTCCATCGGTTCCAATCCAAAGATTACCAGCAGCATCCTCGGTGAGACAGTGCACCAAATTGTTGGAAAGCCCATGGGCAGTTGTAAAGTTGGTGAAGGAAACACCGTCAAATTTTGAAATCCCTCCTCCCCAAGTGCCAAACCATAAATTCCCAAATCTGTCCAACAAGGAAGAGGTAATATTGTCCAAGCCCAAACCATCATCAGTTGTAAATGTGGTGAAATGGGAAATCCCACCATCACCCAGATAATAAAGATTCCCTTCTGGATCTAAAATGGCTTCCCCCTTTTCATTCTTTAGAAAAGGCCTTTGAAGTGTTTGCGGAAATGAAATGGTCCGGGTTTGGTTTTCATCGTCTATATAGGTGTATTCCTCTTGCTGATTTTGAGGCACAAGCCTATTCTTTGGTTGGGAAAAATCTTTTAGCCAAGTCTTATGGGCTTGTAGTGAATCTGTCAGGCTGTCCAAAAAAGTGATTTTTGGTAAGGAAACACTGATTTGGTGATCATGATTTTGATTCCGATCATCAGCTTTTTTATCAATTTCCTGACATGCCCCCAAAAAAATCAGAAAGCTGATGAAGCCCAAAGTTGAATGATTAAATTTATTTACATCAACCTTGGTCGGAAAACCAATTGCTTTTTTTTCAGCAAGCATTTCTTTCAAGTTGAATCCCATATTGACATTTTTCAGCATTTTTATGCCAAGGCTCAGCGGATTTGATTGGTAAATTCAAACAGAAATCTTTTCTAATTCTCAGCTGTCCCGTTGAAAACATCTGACTGAGCAAGTTTTTTTGATCAATTCCTAATGATGATTCTTGGAGGAGATTGACCACGGGCATAAGTCATGGATTCATGAATAAAAACGGTGTAGGCAAAAGTGCCTTTGGGACTGTCTGCCGAAACTGCCATCACCAAGGGATTGCCGTCTCTTACTTCCCTGGTTTCTTGGCCAAAAATACGCATATCGGGAAATGCAAAAGAGGCATCGGAGCCTTCGACCACCCAGCGGATTCGATCCCCTCTCCTCAAAGTGACATCACTCCTCGATTCATCATTTTCCAGGACAACTCGCCATTCATTTCCTATGATTTTGACGACAACTCTATATTCCACTCTCCCCTGTTCGGGATCAGTCTGAATCGGGTCACTGAAGCTTTGATGGTCTTGGCCTGAAAAAAAGAGTAGCGGGCTTAATAAGACGAAAATCAATAGTTTTTTGAAGTACATAATTTGTGTATTTAGGTTAGTCTAGCTTTTTTTATTTCTAAGAAACAATCCAATTTGACAGCAGCGATTTCAATGATCCTAATAAATATAATCAATCCTCTCATTTCAATATAGGTATTTTGTAATTTAAATTGGTAGAAATGCAATTGACACAAGCACACCGTTCAACAAGTTTTTTCTGATTTTCATCTGCTATGTTGGTTTGCTGAATCATTTTCATCCTTCAACCCATTTTATGCATTACGAACTCAGTTCAATATCTTAATTTACTGATAATCAATTAGGTACTGACTATTTTTGACTTCACCCTACGGGTGTAAGGAATTATTCTCCCGATAGTCTGATTTTCTTTCAGTTTCAATCCCATTTGGAAACTTATTGCATATTTCGGGTTCAATTGGGATTCCGCTTAATAATTCCCCACCCATCCATATTTACAAGGTCATGGACAATAGTCCACCGGAAGCCCCTGCCCTCGGCCCCTTTTTTGGGGGTGAAGAATGGCTGCATGATTTTTATCCTTGAATTCACAGGAATTACCGGGACCCAATTGCTTTTTAGATTTTGGTCAATTTAAAAAATTGGAGATTTATTGAAACCTGAATAGGATGAACATAGGTTTTTATTGTCCCAAAGCAACTGAAAATTTACCCGGGTCAATCTCCAGGTAAGGCTTCGGAGGTCCAAGTCTGAAGACTTGAACCAACATTTGACTTGAACCAACATTTGACTTGGGACATCACCTTACTGTACCATCAGACAACCATCATTCGATCGATTTTTAGGTTTTCATTTTCCTTTTTTCTATTTTCACACTTTGAGACAATAGAAAAATAACCAATGAAAAAAAACCTATTCTTACCCCTTCTGTTCCTTATGGCATTTGGATTCTCTTCCTATGCACAGGAAGCACTTTTCCGTGCCCAAAACATCATTTCCCCTGAAATCCTGTCGGACAACTCTGTTACCTTCCGTATTCACGCGCCCAATGCGAAAGCCGTGCAAGTGACAGGAGATTTCCTGCCCACAGTGAAAATGGAAACTCCCATGGGCGAAATGGACGGCCCCGGAAAGGCCAACCTCACCAAAGGTGAAAACGGCGTTTGGGAATTCAAAACCCAGTCTTTGGGACCCGAACTTTACAATTACTCTTTTATCGTTGATGGATTCTCCACTACAGATCCAAGCAACCCCTTTCTTATCCGTGATGTAGCTTCTGCGACCAATATTTTTATCGTCGGAGGTGGACACGCAGATCTTTTCAAGACCAATGACATCCCCCACGGCACTGTCGCCCGTCGCTGGTACGACTCTCCGGGATTGGGCATGGATCGCAGAATCACAATCTATACGCCTCCAGGATATGAAAATTCCACCGAAAAATATCCGGTACTCTATCTTCTACACGGCGCTGGTGGTGACGAAGAAGCCTGGATTGCTTTGGGCCGTACCGCTCAGATTATGGACAATCTGATCGCTGAAGGCAAAGCAAAACCGATGATCGTGGTGATGCCCAACGGCAACGTCATCCAAGACGGCGCACCTGGTGAAGGCAGCAAAAATTTCTACAAACCGCAGTTTATGATCCCAAAAACAATGGATGGAACCTATGAAGGTGCATTTGAAGACATCATCCAGTTCGTGGAAAGCAGCTATCGGGTAAAGGCCAACAAAGCCAACCGAGCCATTGCGGGGCTGTCCATGGGAGGATACCACACTTTGCACATTTCCAGATACTATCCAAATACTTTTGATTATATGGGCCTATTCTCCGCTGCGATCATGCCGAGGGAAGATGCCACTGGAAAAGTGTACAATGATTTTGATGCAACCTTAAAAGCACAAATGGACAATGGCTACAAGCTTTACTGGATCGCGATTGGAAAAACAGATTTCCTATACGATGCCAACAAAGAATACATCGCAAAACTGGACGCCATGAAGATGCCCTACGAATACGTGGAAAGTGAAGGTGGACACATCTGGAGAAACTGGAGAATCTATCTCAGCCAATTCGCGCCAAGGCTATTCAATTGATGGCTGGATGAAAGCCTTTGATAAAAATAGCAAAAAGCGCAATCCTTCGGGGTTGTGCTTTTTGCTTTTCAGGCCAATCGCCACTTATCCGCCGTTGGGTGTAGTTTTTACCACCACTGAGTGTAGTTTCTACTACACGCAAATATGAACAGATTCACCATGGAAAGCATTTCGCAAAAGGTCATTTCCATTGGCTAAGGCAGGTAACGACCTGGATATAAAATTCTTCCTACTCGAATTAAAAATTCTAAGGATAGAAAAGCATAGCCAACACTACGCCAAGCAGCGATTATCGATTCAATTCATTCAATTGGTCCCGATCTTCGATAACCTTATTTTGGATGATCAGCGTCCAACCCATGGACTTGGTGAAAAAGAAGAGATCAAAAAGCTCACTTTGCAACCGCTCATTGGCATTTTCCTTCAGGCTTGATTTATCGATCATAGCCCTGAACCTGATCATGACACTTTCCTTTACTTTGTTATAATCCTTGGCTTCGAACTTATTCAAATATTCTTGCTTCACATCGTAATATTCAATGTCTGGGTAGATATTGATGACTGGCTCTGGAATATTGGTCACCGTCAATGTCTTATTGGCCTCATCCAACTCAAACGTCATCTGTCGCAGGTCATACTCCACGGTGGCCTTGGCATTGGCGACCACGAGTGCTTTTTTTTCGGAGCTGAACATGTCGAGATAGAAGCGCTTGGAGTTTTTGAAGGTAAACACCTCTGAAAAATATCCCTCTGTAACGATCAATTTTCCCACATTCTCGATTCGTTGTTGGATCATGGCAGAACTTGACTTGATTTCATCCTTCGATTCCTTATTGTTCATCCAAAGAAAAACCGTCAGCGACAGTCCAAGCGCAATCATAAATCCAAAAACAAATCTTACCATGGTTTTCTGTGGGTCTTTTACAATACCTGTCCCCATTAACCGAAATCAGTTGACCAAGGTTCTCCGAGCCTACAAGATGCTCCATAAAAAATTGGTTTCTCACCTAGATTCGAAATTTCAGTCCCGAAACCGGATATTTTTCCGGATTACACATGAATTTGATTCTTTTTCGAATAAAACTATTTCAAACATTGTCTCCGGAAAAATATAATCGATACCGTATTCAATGAATAATATATTCCTCTATATATTTGATTTAATATTTTATATATGACTTGAAATTACAATTATATTGTTATATTAATGGTAAGAAATATTGTTGACAATAAATGTTACGAATTACTTGAAATCCTTTACTGTCAAATACATCAATATAAGATGCTCATCCTCCAATTCCTCTTTGTGTTCTTCATAAAAGGAATGTATATTACTGTCGCCTTGATCAGTTTTGCTTTCATTTCCAAAAGTCTCCATATAATTGGATTTGAATTGGTTTGAATACATCTTAACTACTACCTGATCTCCATTGATCGTCCAAGGAATAGAGGTGGTCTGCATTCTGTCAATATCATTGTTCATGTTTTTACCTTGGTAGCGCACCTTGTTTTTTGAATCCAAAAATATATAATGCGCATTGGAGTTTTGTCTGACCACCATTAAATAGGAATCCTTTAAAGGGAGAAAAGAATTGATAACATCAATCAAGCCATTGGCTTGTATGTATTCGTTTTCTTCCATCATGCCTGAAAAACGACTTCTCATTGTGGAATCAAAACCATATTTTCCAAAATCAAAATTCTTGACATATTCTAAATCCCCATCCTTGTCAAAAACTGCAATACTTTGGGAAAAGGGTAAATTGTAATAAATCAATCCTTTTCTTTGCCGCTGTATAAAACCATTCTGATCCAAAGAAATTCTTTTTTCAATGTTTTTGGGGATGTCGATATATCCCGTCACCTCATCGTTCTTCTTTTTTATGATTCTAAAACCCATTTCAGGGTCATTGTGCATGTAATACAGGGAAAAATCATCGTTTCTATAGAAGCTTGCCTTCAATAACTCATTATTTTCAGTACCCAACACATTTCCGTCCAGATCAAAAATCAGTGTTTTTTTTGTCATGGCATCCTTCAAAAAAATGCGCTGACCCAAAATTTGAAAATCATCGATCGTTTCAAATTCCAAAGGACCTGCACCCGATGCGGATATAGCATACAAAAATTTCCCTTCGGCAGAATAGCTGAAAAACTTATTCTGCCTATCATCCAAAATAAATATCCTGTCTCCCACAAATTCAAATTTATATGGATTCACCATCGGATGCAATGAATCTTCCTTTATCAACACATATTCGATCGCTCCAAATACGTCTGAAAAATTTCCTGAAATCGATTTATCAACATCGATAACTATTTTATTATTTTTTGGAGTTGTATTGCAGCTAAAAAACACTAACAAAAAGGAGTAAAGGGTGTATTTAAGTAATTTCATACTATTTAGAATTAAAATGATCCTTCTATTTTTTCCAAAGACCACTATTGGGTTATGATTTAACAATTGATTTTAAACCTATAATTTACACACATGAAAAATGATTTTATTATTATAGGCTTATCATTTAAAAGGAATGTAGGAAAACAATTACAAAACCTTTTACGATTAAAAACTACAATTATTCAAACATTAAAATTTATAGCTATGTAAATAGACCTATGAAACTAAAAAAAAAAAACACGAATCAAAACTTAAACTAAATTAATTGTTTTTTTTTATGAAATCGATTTTCATCCAAATATCGATGGCCTTTAATTCTTACGAAGATAAGAAAACCGTCTAAAAAGCCATATTCAAATTGTTGGCCAATAAAACCGAGCACTTCTCCCCCATCTTCAAATTATTATTGAATTGGGACATAAATCGAACTAAAAAAAAATTCCTCCTGACTAAGAGATTTGACGATTCCCTCCCCAACCCACGCCAAAAAAAAGCCCCGGAAATCCGGGGCTTTTTTGACTCTCAAAGATTTGTTTGTTGAATCCTACTTTTGGAACACACGGATATAATCCACCACCATCTGTTGTGGGAATGCCGTACTGCCATCCGGGCTTCCCGGCCAGTTTCCACCTACTGCCACATTGAAGATAAAGAAAAAGGATTTCCTGAATTCATCCAAGGACGCAGGACTGATGTCTATTTCATGGTATTGTACGCCATCCAATAGCCAAGCGATTTTCTTTTCATCCCAAACAATGGAGAAAACATGGAACTTGTCATTGAAGATCCCCTCTTGCAGACTGGTGCTTCCTCCATAATAGGCATAAGCTCCATTATTGTCCCAATGGACGGTTCCGTGAACGGTATTGTCACGGCCGTTGGGATTTCCACCGATCATTTCCATGATATCAATCTCACCACAAGCTGGCCATGAGATTGTCGATATCGCATCCCCCAGCATCCAGAGGGCCGGCCAAACGCCTTGCCCTTTTGGCAAGACCGCTCGGATATCAACCCTTCCAAACTGGAAAGATTTCTTTCCTTGGGTTTTGATCCTGGAAGAAGTATAATTTTTACCTCCAACGCTCTCCTGCTTTGCCGTGATGGTAAGATAACCGTCTTTGACCTCGGTATTTTCCCTTCGGTAATATTCCAGCTCGTTGTTTCCCCAACCACAGAGATTGGGACAACCGTCTCCGATCTCAAAAACCCAATCCTCGGACAGGCTGGTTCCTGAAAACTCATCTTGCCAAACCAGGTTATAGCCGGCATATGTCAAAGGGCTTTCATAGCCGTCCATGGGAATTCCCAAGCCCAGTTCTTCCTCAGTGATCGTCACAGCTGTTTCTTTGGAGATAAACAATTCCTCCGTCACGTGTGCCTGAACAATGATTTTATATTCTCCAGGGTTTCTGTACGCATAAACCGCCTCGTTCCCGATTGCCCGCTCCAGCGTTTGATTAGGGACCCCAAAACCCACCTTATAGAAATTCGCATTGGTGGCGGAAAAGGACACGGTCACCGATCCATTTGGATTTTTATTCAGTGATACTGCCAGGTTTTCTGGAAGTATCACTTGATTCTCTGCCACATCCTCCTGACAGCCATAGGAAACCCAAAGGCCGAGCAGGAGAATGGTTAAGATTTTGAATTTGTAGAACATAATCATTGATGTTTTATGCAGGGATCAGGACAAAGGTCCAGAATACGCCTCCATTGTTGGTAATGTCGATGGTGATCGTCAGTTCTTCTTTATCGCCTTCATTTACATAACCAATAACATCATAAGTGACAGATCTGTTGGCTTGCGGTGGTCCAGCCGTATATTCACCACCATTAAACGCCTTGGGAAGCACGATAAACGCACCTGTTCCTGTCACCGTGATTTTGGGTTTGGCCGAAGATGTTCCCGGTGTAAAAGAGAATTTATGCTCTCCCGAAGCCCAGGCGGCACCGGCAGTCCCCGTCAATTTGGATTCCTCCTGACAGCCATCACTGATCCCCAAATAACCTTCTCCATAGACGTCTCCTTTGGCATCATAGGCAAAAAACCCATCTTGTCCGAAGATAAACTCATCGTTGAATAGACAGGCCCTATCCGCGGATATATCCAGTCCATTTGGGAAAAATGCATCACTTCCAGGTGCTGGACCTACTCCAAATGCCTTGACGGCAGGCTTTAACTTCCAAGCCTTTTGATTGGCACCTACCAAATTCTGTAAGGTAATATTGACTTCACCTGGTGTTGGCTCGGGTTCTGGCTGCGGTACTGGAGCAGGCTCATTGCCACCACCACTTTGGAATCCGGCAGGAATCAATCTGATATACCAAGCAAGCCCTTCATTCGCTTGATCAACAAATCTCAGGAACAACTGATTCTCTTCGATATTGATGATCTGATATGTCCTGGTCCCGGCAAAATAGCCAATGAATCCCCCGTTTGATATGGTCAATTCCGGATAGGCTCCATCAGCTTCCACGATGTTCCAGGTCAATCCGGCAGGCGGATTGTACGGCGCTCTTAAGTCACCCACTCCAGAATCCACCGCCCCTGAGAAATTACTTCCCTGCGCAGCATTGATGTACACATTGCCATTGGTTTTCATAATAAACCCAAAATTATTCAAAACGAAGGTGTATCTGTCATCATACATCCCACCACCGGCTTTTTCATTTGGCCCGGCTTGGTAATATTCCGGAAAGTCTCCCGCCTGTGAAGGATCAGGTCCAACCCCGAAATGTCCTGTAGCCGCAGAGTCCAAAACCCATGTTTTGCCGTTCAAAGCTTCCACACCACCTGTTAGGAAATTAAAAATCGGTCTATCCAACAACAAGGGATCTGTCTTTTCGATGACTACCTCACGGCTTGAGGAAACACTTCCTCCTCTGCTAAAAACCGTCAACGTGACTGTATAGGTGCCAGCTGAAGGATAGATTCCCTGGGCTGTTTTACCAGTGGCAGTTGCCCCGTTGCCGAGGTCCCAATTCATCAGGAAAAACTCTTGGTCCGCTGTGAAATTCAGGATATTGTCACTATCTGCAGTTGCTTGGAAATTAAAAGCAGCTTGATCAGCCGTAGGGGCTTCGTCCGTGAGGGAATACTCCTCAATACAGGCCGCCAAAAACACGACGGGCAGCATCAACATGAAATACTTTATATATTTTTTCATCTTTTTAAAATTTAATAACCAGGATTTTGTTGCCAGTTTCCGCCAGCCAAATCTATTTCAACCTGTGGTATTGGAAACAATTCATGCTTACCGGGTTGAAAACCGGCAATGATATCCGCTGCTCTTCCAGTTCTGACCAGATCAAAAAACCTGAATCCTTCACCCGATAGCTCAAGCCTTCTCTCTCTGTAGATGTCTTCCAGCAATTGGCCTCCTGAACTGTTGATCAATGGCATCCCAACCCTTGCCCGCACTTTATTGAGTTCGGTCCTTGCCCTTCCATCATCACCGGATTTTTGGAAAGCTTCTGCAGCCATCAGCAACACATCTGCAAATCGGATTGCCCTGTAATTCAATGGACTGGTAAGGTCATCATCCGGCAATCCTCTCTCGTTCAATCGTTTGATGTATTTGTTATTGTAATACCCAGTGTGCCCACCACCTCCTACTGCATAGGAAATTTGATCTGAATTGGGCTGACGGGCGATAAATGCATCAATATCCAAAACCGTTGCATCTCTTCTTGGATCGTTGGCGGCAAAAGCATTGTAAAGGTTTCTGGTAGGGAGATTGTAGCTGTTTCCATCTCCGTAAAAAGGCCCATTGTACAATCGGATTCCATGAAATCCCACGGCAAGGTTTCCTTCCAGGCAAACGAAACAATCATAGCCTCCACCTTCCAAACCTGAGTATTGGACGGTAAAAACGTCTTCATTGATGTTGTCGTTGGCCGTGTAAAACAAAGAACTAAAATCGCTGAACAAACCGTAACCTGCCTGATTGTTGGTGATCAAATCACCCAAAACCTGAGCAGATTCTGAATTTTTATTCTGGTAAAGCAGCACTTTACCCAAAAGCGCCATCGCAGCACCTTTGGTGATTCTGCCGATTTCAGGATTTGTCCAAGGAAGCGTTTCAACGGCTACCCTCAAATCCTTTTCAATCTGCGCGTACACTTGGGCTTTTGGCGTTCTTTGACTGGAAGTCACCTCAGAAAGCGCCAACCTTTTGTCCACCACCAATGGAATATCCCCAAAGTAAGTGACCAGAGTAAAATGATAGTAGGCACGCAAAAATGCAGCTTGTGCCAAAATCTGATCTTTCCCTTCAAATTGGATCTTGTCCCGATTTTCAAAGATATAGTTCGCTCTTGCGATCCCGGCATAATTGAAGCGCATTACGTTCCTCAATTCCGCATTGACTCCGCCATGTGTCATGCTTTCGATCTCGTGCAATCCTTGAGAATCATTCACACTTTCACCACCCGCTATCGAATTGTCAGAGGCGATTTCGCCAATCCAGATTTGGAGGTAGGAAGTTTGTAACAAATCGTATGCACCGATCAAAGCCCGATCGTAATCCTGCGGCGTGTTGAAGAAATTCTCCGCATCCTGGGTGAATTCCGGCTCGATATCAAGCAATTGGTCACAGGAAACCAACATTCCCATTGCAACCAGTAAAGCAGTATATATATATTTCATAATGATTAAAATCTAACGTTTAAACCTCCCATGATCGTTTTCGCCTGTGGATAGATTCCTCCATCAACACCTGCAAACAATGGATTCCCAGACCCCACATCAGGATCAAAACCAAGGTATTTGGTCAGTGTCACCAAATTATTGGCGGCGATATAGACCCTCAAGGAGCCGATTCTCAAATTCTCACTCAAATTCTCACTCAAAGTGTAACCAAGCTGTAAGTTTCTCAGCCTGATAAATGAGCCATCTTCCACATAAAGATCCGAGAACACATTGTTCCTTGTTGACCCTGTGGTCAATCTTGGGATTTCATTGGAGGATCCCGGACCCGTCCATCTGTCGAGGTTGTAAGTCAGTTGATTGGCGAAGGGCTGCTGTCTTTCGTAATTCCGGATGATGTCTTGACCCAGTGCGGCAAAAACATTGGCAGAAAGGTCAAAACCCTTTAAATCCACGGAAAAATTAAATCCCATCACTACGTTTGGAATAGGAGAACCAATCATGGTCCTGTCCGAATCATCACCAAAGCTGATCACACCATCGCCGTTTTGATCCACAAATCTCAAGTCCCCAGGCTGTGCACCTGGCTGAGAGACCGGACTGGAAGCGATTTCCTCCGCAGTCTGGAAGATTCCATCTGTTTTATAGCCGATAAAATATCCGATTGGAAAACCTTTCTCAAATCTGGTAGCCACATTTCCTCCGACGCTGAAACCAGCTCCAGGGATAAAATCAAATCCATCGGGAACTTTGGTCACCTCATTTTTCAAGAATGTCACATTGTAATCCATCCTGAAATTGACCCCGGAAGTTCTTTGCGTTCCGTAACTCAATTCAAGTTCCAGACCTTTGTTGGATACATTGCCCGCATTGATCACCGGAGCCGATCCCCCAGCGCCGTATGAACCGAGCAAAGCAGAAACTTCAGGCTGAAAAAGAAGATCCTGAGTGTTTTTGATGAAATAGTTGGCCGTGAAATCCACCTTTCCAAAAAGAGTAAGATCCACTCCCAAATTTGTCTGTCGTGTGGTCTCCCACTTCAAATCCGGATTGCTTGTGGCGCCGATTGCAGCTCCGTTGACCAATGCATTGTTGAATACATAAGTAGCCTCCCCGTTGAGCAATCCTCTGTAGCGAAACAGTCCAATCTGATCATTTCCAGACAAACCAAAACTGGCTCTGAATTTCAGAAAATCAACAGCACTGGATCCGAAAAAATCCTCTTCGGAAAGTATCCATGCTCCAGAAATAGAGGGGAAGTAACCAATTCTGTTGTTTTCACCAAAATTTGTGGATCCATCCCTTCTGACGATTCCGGAAATAAAATAACGCTGCTTGTAATCGTATTCCGTCCTTAAGAATACCGATGTCAACCTTTGTCGGGATTGGAAGGAACCAACATTGTTCAGATACCCACCACCCGCTTGATTGGCGGAGATATCAGCCAAATCCAGTGAATTGTTGGGGATATTGAAGCCTATTCCGTTGAGGCCAAGGCTTCTGTTTCCTACATAGGAGACACCAGCAGTTCCTTTGACTCTATGGACTTCATTGAAGGTTTCATTGTAGTTCATGAAAGCTTCAAGGTTATAATCCAAAAAGGTATTTCTGCCTTCGCTTACACTCGCTCCTCTTTCAATTTCCAATCCGCCAAGATTCAAGATCACTGGATCCAAATTGGCGTTTCGGGCACTGTTGGCAAATTTGCCGGCACCGTACCAAACCAAGGGATTGAAAGACTTGCTGTCCACCAATGCATAATTGTATCCGGCTCTTCCTACAAGTGTAAACTGATTGTTGATCTTATAAGAAAGCTCTTCTTTCCCGACGAGTTTGTTCACCCATGCATTGTTATAGGTGTTTTCGATCTGCGCAACGGGATTGATGATGTCATTGACATTGGCGAGGTAAGAATACCTCCCGTCGGTAAAAACAGATTCGGTTGGGTATGCATTGATGGCATTGTAAAGCACGGATCCAATGCCTCCCTGTGCGATACCACTGCTTTCTTCACGGGTAAACAATAGAACGTTCGACAACGTCAATTTCGGAGCGATTTCCGTGGTAAAATTCACCCTGGCGCTATAGCGTTCGAAATTTGCTTTGGGACCACCCACAATTCCCTCTTGGGCAAAATAGGAAGCACCAATGGAGTAGGATGTCTTAGCAGAACCACCTGTGACGGTCATGTTGTATTCTTGGATAGGCGCTTCTTGAAAAACCGCCCGCTGCCAATCCGTTCCTTCACCAATGTTGGTGTTGTTGAATGGAGCCTGCTGACCACCTGCGGCGAAAGCCTCATTCTTGAGGATCGCATATTCTCGGGCATTCAATAAGTCCAATTGTCTGGCGGTTTGTTGTACACCGTAATAAGCACTGAAATCCAAAGTCGGTTTGGAATTTAGGGCTCCCTTTCTTGTTTCGATTAGAATGACACCGTTTGCTGCCCTGACACCATAAATACCTGCCGTTCCATCCTTCAGTACATTGACCGATTCAATATCACTGGGATTCAATGCATTCAAACCTGCGGCATCATAAATCACACCGTCGACCAAAATCAAAGGATCATTGTCCCCAAAAGTACCGATTCCCCTGATTCTGATATTGGAAGTTCCCCCGGGAGCACCTGAGTTGGTCGAGATGTTAACCCCTGAAATCTGACCCTGTAAGGCCTGATCTACCCTAGGCATGTTCATCTTTTTGATTGCATCTCCCTTTACCTGTGAAGTGGCTCCAGTCAGCTCCTTTTTGGTGGCCGTCCCATACCCGATGACCACGACCTCATTCAGCGAAGTAATTTCTTCGTCAAGGATGAGGTTGATGGTTCGGTTGTTTCCCACATTGAGTGTTTGGGATTTGAAGCCGATAAAACTGAATTGGAGACGATCGCCTTCCGCTGCTAAAATGGAGTAAATGCCATCCAAATTTGAAATTGTTCCAACTGTGGAACCTACCTTTAATACACTGACTCCGGGAATGGGTTCGCCATCAGACCCGGTTATTTTTCCTGTGATCGAAATCGATTGCGCCATGAGGGAATAATTGAGTACCATGACACAACACAACCATAAAAGTTTTTTCATATTTAAATTTTTGGGGTTAATTATTAACTGACATAAAACACGACATAAGGTAAATCACATCAAAAAAAACCAATACAACATTAATACATCAAGGACCAAAATTCAATTTCACAAAAACACAACAAGCACACCTTAATAAGCCATTTAAAGGGAAATTTCGCATGTTTTTAAATTCTTTATTTATTACTTCAAACCTATTTTTCTAACACAACAAAGGAATTTATTATATTGAAAAAAAATACCCTTGATTCCACCCAAAATGCTGTACCGATTCATTCTCCTTTTGTCCTTTCTGAGTTTAAACGAATGTCTTGGTCAGACTCCAGGATTGCCTTTCTCTAAATACTACTCCAGCAAAGATTACAATGGAGGAACGCAGAATTTTGCCATCACGCAGAGTTCTTCAGGGCTCATTTATGTGGCCAATAATTTTGGACTACTGGAATACGATGGCGCCGGTTGGAGAAGGTATCCTCTGCCCAACAGCACCAAGGTTAGGGATGTGCTCTTGGATGAGCGTGGAATTATATACACCAGTGGACAGGGCGAATTCGGGTATTTTCAGGCAGATCAGACAGGTATTTTACGTTTTCATTCCCTCTTGGATCAGCTTCCGGAAGCCAACCGTAACTTGGAGGAAATCTGGAAAATACAACTCCTGCATGATCGGGTCTATTTTTTCACACTGGAGAATGTATTCGTTTTCTCAAAAGACCATCAACTGCTCAACATCATTTCAGGAAATCCGGCGTTCGAAAGTTTCCATTCTACAAACAATCAGCTCTTTTTGAATCAATTGGACAGCGGATTGCAGCTGATAGAAAAAAACAAATTGGAGCCGTTGGATTTTGGAAAGTCACTGGGAAACAACCTGATCGTGGGAATCATTTCCTTCGCCAGCAACCAGAAACTGTTCTTTACAAGGGATCAGGGAATCTTCAGACTCAATTCGGTGGGAATGCTCCCATGGCAAACCGAACTCAGCAATAAGACAAGGATCAACAAGGCCATTCGGCTGAAAAATGGAAACATTGCCATCGGCACCCAAAGTGATGGGATTTTCATCCTGAATGAAAACGGGGAAATCATCTTGAAGATGAACAACAATCCCGGACTTCAAAACAAGGCCGTACTTTCCCTTTTCGAGGATATTTCCGGTAATCTATGGGTGGGCCACAACAATGGCATTTCTTTGATTGAACTCAGTTTGCCGTTTAGGGAAATCGATCAATATTCGGGGCTTTCCGGAAGTGGATATGATGCTGATTTTTTCGATGGAAAACTCTATTACGGCACCAACAATGGCTTGGCCGTTCAGCAAATGAATGGAAACACCGCTAGCCAAATCCAAAAGATTGAGCATTCCTCAGGCCAGGTATATTCGATTTCCGAAATCCACAACAAGCTTTTTCTAGGCCATAATGATGGCGCCTATGAAATCATCGACGGGCAAGCCAAATCAATTGATGGCGTGACAGGGATCTGGAAATTACAACCTTTGCGGGACCATCACAATATGGTCATAGGAGGAAGCTACAATGGACTGGTACTCTTCGAGTTCAAGGATGACAAACTCAAATTTGTCCGAAAAATAAAGGGCTTCAACGAATCCTCCAGGCTAATTGAGCAGGACAACGATGGCCACATTTGGATGACCCATGGTTATAAAGGCGTCTATAAATTAAAATTAAATGCAACATTGGACGCCGTGGAAGTCTCGTATTACGGGACAGAGGCCGGACTGCCCACCAATTTATTGATAAGCGTTTACAAGATCAACAATAGGTTGATTTTCACCACCGAATATGGAATGTATTCCTTTGATCCTCAAACGGACCGCTTTGAAAAAGACCCTTTTTTCTCACAGTACTTTCCCCAAGACTTTCTGCTCACCAGTATCATCGAAGATCCATTGGGCAATGTTTTTTATATCGGGGAAGGGGAGGTCGGTGTTTTGGAAAAACAAATCAATGGCACATACCTCAAAAAACATCAGATCTTCAATAAAATCATCCCTTTGTTGAATGATGATCTCCAAAACATCTCCCCGATCAAAGCCAATGAAATTCTATTTGCCGCCAAAGAAGGTTTTATCTGGTATCGCCTCGACAACAATAACCAAAACACGCCTACTTTCCCCACCATGATCAGATCGGTCTACCTGACCGGTGCTACAGATTCATTGATTTCCCACGGAAGTTATCCTAAAAAAGGAACGGGATCCTCTGAGGAATTGGAAAAGGAAAACATCTCCATCCCCTATTCGGCTAGAAACATCAGGTTTGAATTCAGCAACCCCATACCCAACAATGAAAACACCACGCAATTTCAATTTTGGTTGGAAGGTTTGGAAAAAGACTTCGGGGAATGGACCACCAAACGGGATAGAGGATATACCAACCTGCGGGAAGGAACGTATACCTTCCATGTCAAAAGCAAAAACATCTATGGTCAGATCGGTGAAGAAGACAGGTATTCTTTCAGCATCCAAGCGCCTTGGTACAGGTCGATTCTTGCTTACTTGACTTATGTTCTTTTGGTAGGAGGACTATTGGTTTTGTTCCAAAAACGAATGGATAAAAAATTCCAGAAAAAAACCGCAAAAATCACCTCAATCCAAAGGGAGGTGATAGAGCAAAAAGAAACTGCGCTCAAAGACTCCCATGAAGAGATTGAAAGACTGAAAAATGAACAGCTGCACGCTGAAATCAAGAGTAAAAACAAAGAACTGGCTTCCGCTACGATGCACCTGATCAACAAGAACGGATTCATCGACCATGTCAAAGACCATGTCGCCACCGTGGTCAAGAAAAGCAAAAACCAGGAGGTGAAAAACGAACTCCAAAAAGTCATCCAAAGCATTGACAAAAATATGGCTGGCGACAACGATTGGGAGCAGTTCGAAATCCATTTTGACCAAGTGCATGGAGATTTCGTCAACAGGTTCAAGAATCAATTCGAAGACCTCAGTCCTCAGGAAATAAAATTGAGTGCCTACCTGAGAATGAACCTTTCTTCCAAGGAAATCGCCCATTTGATGAACATTTCCACGCGAGGCATCGAAATCGCACGCTACCGACTTCGCAAAAAACTCAACCTCAACAGGGCGGAAAACCTACAGGAATTTATCCTGAAATTTTAAACTCCTTGTATGCATTTCCAATCCCATTCCACACTAAAAACGATTCATAATCAGTCGCTTGTCTACAGTTCATGACTCCCCCATTTTGGCTCAATGCCTTATTCCCCAAATGGTTTGATTTTCTAGCGGTTTCAACACCTATTGAGAAACCAATTGGATATTTCGGGTTTAACCCCTGTTGTGTCGGGTTTGAACCCGTTTTATGCATTGTCCATTCAAATGTAGCATGTCCAGAGGACCGAATCCGTGTCATTTTCTCGACAAAGACTGATGACAAAACAATTCCTTTCAGAACGATCCAAGATCATTCCCACCGTCCACAAGGATTCATCCTCCCGTCGGGCCACGATCAGGGAAACTACTTTTGATTTCATAAACAGCTGTTTGAAACAATTCTAAATTCAATTGTCTTAAAAAACACCTAAAACAGCAATCAAAACCATTTCCTGCAGACAATAGCCCACTTTCGCCACAGTAATTGTTCATTGTCCAGAGTATCCTATCTGCATGGTCAGGAACTGACCGGCCATGTCATCATCGATCGCATCAGTTCTCTTCGAGGTCATTGTGATTTTCACCGCCAAGACTGTAATAGTTGTTCTCCTCATCCTCACTGCCGATATCCTCCATATCATCATCCAATTCGGCACCGGGGATATCCAAGTCTCCTCCATATGGTTCGTCTTCAAAATCTTTCTTTTTTCGACGATCCTCAATTTCCAGGGGAACCTTCATTTGGGACGGCCTTTCTGGATCGATGTCCATCTCTTCCTTGTATTGAATATAAATATCCTCCACTGCAGGGTATCTTGGATAGCCGGGAAATTCGGTTTTTTCAACTTCAGTTGAGGGAGTATCTGGGGATTTGCCCATCCCTTTTGTATTTGTGACTTTTCTTTTCTTTTTCATTTGAAAGTATGTTTTGTGGGAAATAAAATCGAATCAACTGAACACCTTAAATGCTAAAAACTTCAGTCTAATTTACGACATATCAAACGTATTTTCTTATGATTTTGATCATCTCTTCCATCAAACCCATAGGATGCAACACGAACTTAATTCAATATTGTAATTAACTAATAATCAATTAAATACTGACTATTTTTGACTTCATCCTTTTGGTACCAGGAATTAGTCTCCCAATAGTCTGATTTTCTTTCGGTTTCAACTCCCATTAGGAAGTCTAAAGCATTATTAGGGTTAAAAAGCGAATCGAACCCTGACAAATTTTCCAGGAAAACCAGAAGAGGTGCAAAAAATCCATCAAGGAAAAAAAGTCGATCAAGGAAGGGGTTTTTCAGCAGCAGAGCCCTTTTTTCTTTTCCAAAACTTCAAAATTTCCACCCAAATGACCGACAGGAAAGCCACCGCCAATGCCATCAGCACCTGCCCCATTGAAATCAATTCAAAGTCGAAGACCTCCCTGACAGGTGGAAAGGTGATGGATAGCGCCAGTACCAAGAGAGACGCCAACAACACAATGGGGATCAATCGATTGGGATAGCGAAGCGTATAAAAAATGGAATAGTAAAAAGACCTGTTGACCAATGTCAAAAACAAATTACTGAAAATCAAGGTCGTATAAATCACGGTACGCACCATGGATTCGCTGTGCCCATGATCCATGAAATAAAAACCAATGCCCAAACATCCCAACGTGATGGCCAAGCCTTGAAAAACACTGAGCGAAAGCTCCTTCCAGGAAAAAAAGGTATCGCTCATTTTTCGGGGGGGCTTTTGCATGGAATTGGCTTCTATCGGTTCGTTTTCGAACACAATGGAGCAGGTCGGCCCCATGATCAACTCCAAAAAAATCACATGGATGGGGGAAAAGATATTCGTGTATTTCCAAAACAAGACCAAGGGAATCGCCACGATCAAGATGATCGGAATGTGGATGGAGATGATGTACTGGATGGCTTTTTTCAGGTTTTCATAAATCCGCCGACCCAATGCCACTGCATCGGTCATGTGCCCAAGATCATCATCCATCAAAATCAATGCTGCTGCTTTTTTCGCCAATTCGCTTCCCCGCATACCCATGGCAACGCCAATATGAGCAGATTTCAGGGCTGGCCCATCATTGACCCCATCGCCAGTCATGGCGACGATTTCTCCATTGGCCTTGAGTGCTTCGATGATTTTAAGCTTGGCCTCGGGAAACATCCTCGAAAAAACATTGATTTCCTTGACTTTTTCTGAAAGCTCCTCGAACTCAATTTTCATGACCTCCTCCCCTGTCATCGCCGCTCCTCCATTTTTCAAGCCAACCTGTTTGGCTATCGCAAGGGCAGTCTGGGCATGGTCTCCGGTGATCATTTTGACTTTGATCCCTGCTTGGTAAAACGACTTAAGCACCTGTCCTATGTTGGGTTTGGGCGGGTCATAAAAAGCCAAAAGCCCCAAAAAAAGAAAATCAAGATCAAACTGACTTTTGGGAAGATGGGCAGGATCATGCTCGGATTTGCCGACGGCAAGTACCCGAAAACCTTTGGTTGCAAAGGCCTCTGCCTTATCTAAAATAAGTTTTTTTTCATCCCCATTCAAACTTGTCTGGTTCAAAACGCCCTCCACGCTTCCCTTGACGGAGAGGATTACTTCTCCAGATTTTTTTCGAAAAACATGGGTCATCACTGGTGGTTTTCCCTCCAAGGGATACTCATGGATCATCACCGAGTCCGGCCTTTCATCCACAGGACATACTTGTCCATAAACTTGATGGAGGGATTTTTCCATCGGGTCAAATGGATTGATCTCCGAGGCCCAGACTCCATATTCCAGCACTTCGCCATAAGAAAAAGGGTTATGGGTAAAATCAATTGTCTTATCCCCTTCCCATTGATAAATGGCGGACAGCTGCATCCTGTTTTCGGTGAGTGTCCCTGTCTTGTCCGCGCATATCACAGTGGCCGCGCCCAAAGTTTCCACGGTATGGGGACTTCTGGTGATGACCTTCTTTTTATACAAGTGATAGGCACCCAATGCCATAAAAGTACTGAAAGCCACTGGGATTTCTTCCGGCAAAATGGACATGGCCAATGTCAGCCCCTGCAACAAACTATCGAAAATACTCTGTGACAAGTAATAGTTGATTCCCCAAACCAAGAGAAAAGCTATCGCTCCAAATCCGACCATGGACCGGACAAAATTCTTGATCTGAATTTGTAAGGGTGTCTTGGTGATTTCTATTTCCTGAAGACTTCTGCCAATTTTGCCCAAAGCGGTTTCCTGACCAATGGCGGTTACCTTGGCGATACAATTCCCCGTCATCACCAAAGTCCCCTGAAAAACCATGTCCTTTCCAGAACTGGCCTCTTTGGTCACGGGCAGGGATTCGCCGGTAAGCATGCTTTCATTGACCGAAAAATCGTGTGGCTCCAAGACCGAAGCATCTACCGGAACCAAATCACCATCCTCGATCAAAATGACGTCATTGACCACCAATTCTTCGGCAGGAAGGCTGCGTAGAATACCGTTTCTGAGCACTTTGGCCTCGGGACTCGACAGTTTTTTGAGCGTCTCGACAGCATTTCGGCTTTTGTTTTCCTGAAACAGAGAGATCCCGGCCACCAAGGTCAAAGCAACCAACATAATAATTCCCTCACTGTATTCCCCCAATAAAAAATAAAGCGTGGCGGCTAGCACCAAAATAATGAATAACGGCTCCGCTATGACTTCCTTTAAAACTTCCAAAAATGGACTCTTTTGCTCTGAAGTTAATTTATTGGTGCCAAATTCATTTCTATTGGTGATTACCTCTTCGTCGGATAAGCCGGTAAAAGAAAAATTTTCCATTTAGGTGGGGACGTCATTTATGACAAGATACCTTTAAAATCATTGATTTGAAATCCAAAACCGGATATTTTTTCAATAACAAATCAAATTCTCACCTGATTTTTATGTAATCAAAATGTGTAATTGTGTAATATATTAAGAATAAACATGAGCAATTTTGTAATGTACTAAAACTAGAAAAAATGGATCCTAAAAAATCAATTACCGTTTTGAACAATCTTATTGAAATCAACAACGACAGAATCGAGGGATACGAAACTGCCGCCAAAGAGACAGAACAGGGGGATTTGAAGGCATTGTTTGCAAAACTTGCCAACACAAGTCACGAATGCAATTCAGAACTGAGGAGGGAAGTCACCAAACTCGGTGGAGAACCTGAAGAAGGCACTAGGGTAACCGGTAAATTTTTTAGGGTCTGGATGGATGTGAAAGCAGCATTGACGGGAAATGACTTAAAAGCAATCCTGAACTCTTGCGAGTTTGGAGAAGATGCTGCAGTGAAAGCTTATAGAGATGCTTTGAAGGATGATGTAGCGCATTTGGACTTGGATCTGGAGTCTCTTGTCAAGAAACAATATTTAAAAATCAAAGCGGATCATGACACCGTAAGGGATCTTAGGGATTCAACTTCCTAAATCCCAATATTTCTTTGAGATGCCAATATAAAAAGTGGAAAAACCTGTGGGCTTTTTCCACTTTTTAATTTCTATTTTTGTGGATTGAATTCAACCAACAATTACCGAATGAAATTAAAAGTCAATAATCTGGGTAAGTTGTTTTTGACAACTTTCAAGGAGTGGAATGAAAAAGATCCCTTCCGCCAAAGTGCAGTCGTTGCCTATTATGCGGTATTCAGCATTCCCGGGTTATTGGTGTTGGTGACCGCCATCACTGGATATTTTTTTGAGAAGGAAACCATAACAAAAAACATCACTGCCCAGATCTCCGGAACGATGGGCGTGGACACAGCCAATCAGATCGGTGAGATGATAGGCAATATTTCCAAGGACAATGCAACCCTGATTGGGTCTATCGTAGGGGTCTTGATTTTGTTTGTAGGGGCCACAGGCGTATTTGTAGAAATGCAAAAGACCTTCAATTTGATATGGAAAGTGGAAGCCGTTCCGCAAAAAGGAATCATCCTTTACCTTAAATCCAGGGTGTTTTCATTCGGTTTGATTTTGGCAATTGCTTTTTTGCTGCTGATATCACTTGTGGTATCGACAGCCCTTGCCTCCATGAGTAATTGGATCCAAATGGATACTTCGGGTTCTCTTTTTGTTATTTTCGGTATCTTTAATTTCCTTTTCTCATTGTTGATCATCTCAACGCTATTCGGCTTGATGTTCAAGATTTTGCCGGACGCAAAGATCAAATGGAAACATGTTTGGCTGGGTTCACTGGTGACAGGCTTGTTGTTTACCGTAGGCAAGACCGCATTGGAATTCTATTTCATTACCGCTTCCCCCGGATCCGTATATGGGGCTGCGGGCACAGTGATCCTGATCCTGCTATGGGTATCCTACTCCGCAATGATTTTATTTTTTGGTGCTGAATTTACAGCCACCTACGCCAAGATGTACTCTGGGAAAGTGGCGCCAACAGAGATCGCTGTGGCCGTGGTGCCGGAAAAAACAATAATGGTCGAGGAAAAATAAAAACCCCAAGTCAGGAGTTGATTTTGTTGCTCAAAACAGAAAATATCCAAAGCCATAAAAAAAACTCCAAAAAACTATTGAAGACGGAACGGATTTTTCGTAGCAAATCCAGTTTTCAATAAAAATCACACACTTTTAAAAAGAAAACCGGATAATTTTTCCTTACTCAGTTTCGATGTTGTTTGATTTGATCCAATGGAATGATTTTTTTCGCTATGAAAGAAAACTTTATTATTTTTAATTTCTTGGTAAAGAATTTGCAATGACTTCGTACATTGGATACCAGACACCACTGTTCAAGTAAACCCTGAAGTAACCAGATGGACTACTGTTTGCGAACGATCACCTGTAATTTTCATTTTAAAAACTCTTTAAATACAAACTTTAACAAAAAGTACCCTTGACTTTAAATCACTTTAAAAAATCATCCGAAATAAGTGGTTCTTGAACGCTTCGATGAAAATCAAATAATTGATCCGATTGAAAATTTCTTCTTATTACAAAGTCTTAACCCAGTCAAAATCTATTGAAAATTTACATTAAATATATGGTCAGTACCCGCTGCAAATTGGCGGTAAAACAAGAATTGAGAAATCTTGGACTTCATTTTATGGTGGTGGAATTGGGCGAAGTCGAAATCATGGAGACGCTCACAAAAGAACAACATGAAAAACTGAAAGTGGGATTACTCCAATCTGGACTTGAATTAATGGATGACAAGCGGGCGGTTCTGATTGAGAGGATCATCAATGAAATCATCAAAACGATTCATCATTCCGAAGAGCCCTTAAAAACGAATTATTCAGATTATCTCAGTGAAAAACTAAAGTACGATTACAACTATCTCTCCAATGTATTCTCTGAGGTAAAGGGGATCACCATTCAGCAGTTTATCATCAGCCATAAAATAGAGCGAATCAAGGAACTGATCATTTACGGGGAATTGAACATGACGGAAATTGCCTATAAAATGAATTACAGCAGTGTTGCCCATTTGTCCAATCAATTTAAGAAAATGACAGGCCTGTCGCCTTCTCATTTTAAGAATTTGAAAAACAAAAATCGCCTCCCGATAGAGGAAATTTAAATCTTTTTTTGTCCAAGACACTCTTTTTAAAACTCTTTATATGGCTAAAGACCCATCTGACCCTTTTGAATCCCACATGAAAGGGGGTGAAATGGGTAAATTGATCCGAAATTTCGATTGGGGAAAAACACTGCTTGGAAACCCTGAAAATTGGCCTGTCAGCTTACAAAACACCCTCAATATCGTACTTACCAACCGCTTCCCAATGGCATTGTGGTGGGGAAAAGAATTGATTCAGTTTTACAATGACGCCTACATTGACATTCTAGGGATCAAACACCCAAAAGCCTTGGGACAAAGCGCGCGAGAATGCTGGAAAGAAGTCTGGGAAGTGGTCAAAAACCATGTAGAAACCCCTTTGAACGGAGGTCCGTCTACTTGGATAGAGGACATGATGTTGGAAATAAACAGGAACAACTTCATGGAAGAAACCCACTTTGCGGTCTCTTACAGCCCCATACCTGACCTTACTGCGCCAAATGGTGTTGGGGGTGTGATCGGTACGGTCCATGAAATCGGATTGCAGGTTATTAGTGAGCGAAGGATGATGTTGCTCAGGGACGTGGCGGCAAACGCCAACAAAGCGCGGCTCGCTGAAGAGGCCTGCGTCATCGCGGCTGCCAATATTGTCAATTTCCCCAAAGACATTCCTTTTGCTTTGATCTATTTGCTCAAGGCAGGAAAATCCGAAGCCAGGCTCGTCGCTACAGCCGGGATTGGAATGGGTGAAGAAATCAGTCCATTTTTGATTGAAATCGGAAGTGCTTCCGATTGTGAAAAGTGGAATTTGGCCACAGTCCTTCAGACCAAAAAACAATATTTAAAGGAAGATTTGCAAGATTGTTTTGAAGATATCCCTCAAGGACCTTGGACAGATGCTCCCAAAAGTGCCGCCATCATTCCTCTGCGCAGCAACAAACCAAATGAATTGACAGGCTTTATTGTTTTGGGGATCAGTTCGCGATTGCGCTTCGATGGAAATTACAAAAGCTTTTTTGACTTGCTTTGCTCCCAAATTTCCTCATCGGTAGCTACTGCTTCCATTATAGAAGATGAGCGCAAACGAGCCGCAACACTTGCCGAAATTGACATCGCAAAGACCGCTTTTTTCAACAACATCAGCCATGAGTTCCGAACGCCATTGACCTTGATCCTGGGCCCTTTGGAAACCATCATCAACAGTTCAAAAAACCAACTCAGCCCAGAACATCTCGAAAGCTTGGAGACCACGCATCGGAATGCGCTTCGCTTATTGAAACTGGTCAACAATCTACTCGACTTTAGCCTCATTCAAAGTGGCCGTCAGAAAGCCAATTTCGAGCAGGTGGACATTGGATTGTTCACCAAAAACCTGGCAAGTACCTTTCGGTCTGTCATCGAAAATGAAGGCCTCCAGTTTATTGTCAATTTAGGCCCCATAGCCGATCCTGTATTTTTGGACAAGGAAATGTGGGAGAAAATTGTATTCAATCTTCTATCCAATGCGCTTAAAAACACCTTAACGGGAACAATTCAAGTGGATGCCTATGTAGAAAGTAGGCAAATAAAAATCAAAGTGAGCGATTCTGGAATCGGTATCCCGAAGCATGAGCTGGAAAACATTTTCGATCGATTCTTTCGGGTTCAAAACAGTTTGGGCAGGAGCCACGAAGGTTCTGGACTTGGCCTTGCCATGATCAAGGAACTTGTGCACATACACGGTGGCACCATTCAGGTAGAAAGCATTTTACACAAAGGAAGCACTTTCACCATTTCCATTCCCACAGGAAAAGAACATTTGCCAGAAGATCAGATCAACGGCGCCCACACGATCAATTTGGAAAAGCCTTCACTTGGTTTTTTTGAGGAGTCCCGCATCCTATTGGAAGAGAAAATGGTGAAAAACACCTCTGCGGTTTACCCGGCGGGGATTTTTGAAGAAGATAGCCTTGAGTCGGTCTTGATTGTGGACGACAATGCAGATATGCTTTCATATCTGGAAAAAATTCTTGAGTCGGAGTTTAGGGTGCACACTGCCGAAAACGGAAAAGTGGCACTCGAAAAAATAGCCCAGAGCCATCCAGACATTATCTTGTCGGACATCATGATGCCGATCAAGGACGGGATTCAACTCCTAAAGGAAATTAAAGAAAATCCAAAAACTGCCCATATTCCGGTCATTCTGCTTTCTGCGCGTGCAGGTGAGGATTCCAAAATCCAAGGCATAGACATCGGAGCGAATGACTTTATCACCAAACCTTTTTCGGCAAAAGAGCTGATCGTGCGGATGAAAGCTCAGCTTAAAATAAAACGTACCCTCCAATTGGCAGATCAGCATTTGAAGAATCTTTTTCAACAAGCTCCAGTGGCTATCTGTATTTTTAGGGGAATAGATTATGTCATTGAATTTGCAAATGAGGCAATGATCGAATTTTTGGGGAAAAAGGTTGAACAGGTGCTCAACAAACCAGTTTTTGAGTCGATGCCTGTTTTTAAAGATCAGGGATTTGAAGAACGACTAAAAAACGTCTTGGAAACCGGAAAACCCTTCATTGCCTCAGAATTGCCAATTACTCACATGAGGGGAGGTAAAATTGAAAACATTTACATCAAGCTGATCTATGAAGCCATGCGCGATGGGGAAGGGAAGATCACAGGTGTGATGGCTTTGGTAGATGACATTACAGATCAGGTCTTGATGCGGAAAAAAGTAGAAGAGAGTGAAAACCGATACCGTGAATTGATCCATTCCTCCCCTTTTATGATCGCCAGTTTTAAAGGCGAAGAAATGATCATCGAAATCGCCAACAATGCCATCTTGGAACAGTGGGGCCAGGACCGCAGTGTAATCGGGAAATCATTGTTTTCAGTTTTACCGGATTTGGCAAAGCAAGGATTTGATGAGATTCTGGCAAATGTGTACCGTACAGGAGAGGTCTTTACAGCCTATGAAATGCCCGTTACATTGGTAAGAAATGGGATTCCCGAGTTGTTTTATTTCAATTTTATTTATTATGCCCAACGGGATCTGGAGGGAAACATCGTAGGCATCATTGATATCGCCAATGAAGTCACGCCCAAAGCCGAATTAAACAAGTCAATTAGGGCTAGCGAAGAGAAGTTTCGAAAGATCATCAACCTCATGCCAGAGAAGGTTTCCAACGCCAACCAAAATGGAGAAGTCATTTATTATAATCAAAGTTGGGCAGATTATACCGGGACAAGTATTGAAGAATTGGTCACAAACGGCTGGGAACAATGGATCCATCCAGAGGATTTGCCTCTCACTATCGAAAATTGGAATGTCGCTGTGACCACAGGCAAGCCCTTCGAGGTAGAAGCGCGCATGTTGGACAAGAATGGCCATTACAAATGGCACATGAGTCGGGCAAGGCCTATAAAAGATGAAAACGGAGCAATCAGCATGTGGATCGGGGTGAATTCTGAAATCCAGCTTCAAAAGGACCAAAACCGGCTCCTGGAAAAAACAGTGAAAATCAGAACCAAAAAATTAAAAAGGACCAATAAAGAACTGAAATCAAAAAATCAGG
The DNA here is from genome assembly GCF_000381545.1 of Rhodonellum psychrophilum GCM71 = DSM 17998. Lineage (GTDB taxonomy): Bacteria > Bacteroidota > Bacteroidia > Cytophagales > Cyclobacteriaceae > Rhodonellum > Rhodonellum psychrophilum. Next base: position 145,141 of record NZ_KB906683.1, read on the forward strand.
AACTGATTATTGCCAAAGAAAAATTAATGTCCGAATATTCTCGAAGTCTGATCGAGGCAAGTCTTGACCCCTTGATCACCCTAAGTCTAGATGGACAAATCACGGACGTGAACGAGGCAATGGCCAAGATCACAGGAAAGACCAGGCTACAACTCATCGATTCAAACTTTGCGGATTATTTCACAGAACCCCAAAAGGCCAAGGAAATTTACCTGGAAGTTTTTGACAAAGGATTTGTGAAGAATTATCCACTAATTTTGATTGATGGAGAATTGATAGATGTCCTTTTCAACGGCTCCACTTACAAGGATCAATCGGGAAGTGTCCTTGGGGCAGTCGTCATTGCCCGAGTGATTACCGAACAAAAAAGAATCCAGAGAGAACTGATGAAAGCAAAGGATTCTGCGGAGTCTGCAAGAACCATCGCCGAAACAGCACAAGCAAAAGCAGAGGTTGCCGTCATTGCCAAACAACAATTCCTTTCCAACATGAGCCACGAAATAAGGACTCCCATGAATGCAATCATCGGATTCACCAATCTGGTCATGAAAACGGATTTGTCTGGAAAACAAAAAGAGTATATGGATGCCATCCAAACAAGTGGGGACACTTTACTCCAGCTAATCAATGACATCCTCGATTTGGCAAAAGTAAATAGTGGCCAAATGACGTTTGTCAATGAAGCCTTTAATCTTCGCGACTCCCTGACCAGTATGCTCAAATTATTCGAGCCAAAAGCAGCTGAAAAGGGTTTGGTTCTGAAAAAAATACTGGATAAAAACATCCCGGAAATATTGCTGGGTGACCCACTCAGGTTGCATCAAATTCTTTTGAATCTCTTGAGCAATGCGATCAAGTTCACCTCCAAAGGTGAGATTTCGATTGGCGTGCGTTTGTTGGATGAAAACGATCAAGATGCAACACTGGAATTTGATGTCCATGATACAGGAATCGGAATCCCCGAAAATAAATTGAAATCCATTTTCGGAAACTTCCAACAAGCAGCCGACGACACCTCAAAACTCTATGGAGGTACGGGATTGGGCTTGGCAATCGCAAAACAACTTGTGGAATCCCAAGGAGGAAGCATCCAAGTAAGGAGTCATATAGGACAAGGATCAAGTTTCTCCTTTATTTTGAAATTAAAGAAAACCAAAGACGAGATTATCGTGAATGAAGAGATAAAAATGACAGTTGATGTAACCAAAAACATCAAGGTTTTGGTAGCTGAGGATGTCGCATTGAATCAATTGCTTATCAAAACAATTTTACATGGATTCGGTTTTGAATTTGAAGTGGTGGATAACGGTGAAATCGCCTTGCAAAAACTGCAAACCAAGTCCTATGACATCATTCTGATGGACTTGCAAATGCCCGTCATGAATGGTTTCGAGGCCACAAAACATATCCGGGAGATCCTCAAATCGAATATCCCGATCATCGCCTTGACGGCCGATGTGACCACGATGGACAAAGGAAAGTGTTTGGAATATGGCATGACGGATTACTTAGCAAAACCAATACATGAAAAGATTCTTTACAACAAGATCGTGGAGCTGGTAGGCGCTCATTTTCAACCGAATACAGACCCCATCCAAACTGATATCCAAAATGGGGCTCAAGACAAAACAACAAAGAAGCTTATCAAACTTGAATATTTGAAAAGTATCACATCCTCAGACAAGGTCTTGATAAAAGAAATAATCTCCGTTTATCTTACTCAAACACCCCAATACCTCGAAGGAATAAAGCTGAGCCTGGAAAATGAAGACTGGAAAGGAATTTATCAGTTTGCACATAAAATGATTCCTTCCTTCTTCATCATCGGATTGGATAAAGAATTCAGCGATATTGCCACAGATATCCAAGATTATTCAGCCGATGTCTCCAATAGAAACAAAATACAGGAACGAGTGGATTCCCTTCAAGCGATCATGGAACAAGTTTATATAGAATTAGAAGCAATTATGTCACTCAATAACAATTCACAAGATGGAGTCTGGAAAAACAATTAAGGTATTCTTGGTGGATGATGACACTTTGTTTTTGAAGTCATTGGAAATCCAATTCAAGAAGTTGGGTGGATTTGAAGTATCAACCTTTGAAAGCGGATCACTCTGCATCGCCAATTTAAATCAAAATCCAGATGTCATAATTTTGGATTATCATTTGGACAGCATTGACAAAGAAGCGATGAACGGAATAGAAACCTTGGACAAAATCAAAGAAATCCAACCCAAGCTACCCGTGGTCATGCTTTCTTCACAGGATAAAATCGAAGTAGCGATAAACTGCATGCACCATCATGCCCACGACTATATCACAAAGAGTGAGACCTCCTTTATCCGGATCCAAAAAAATATAGATCGAATTTTCAGTTATCAGAAAATTGAAAAGCAATTGAATTGGTACATGGACAGGATGTAAAAACAGGCACAGAAAATTTTCTGTGCCTGTTTTTATTGAAAAATCATCTTTATTTTCTAGTGAAAAATTCTTTTTGGCTTCTCACCAATCGTCCAACCCCCCTTTTGTCAGGCCCTTAACACAGTTTGTTTTCTGGTATCAATTCAAAATTAGATTGAAAGCACCTTTGGAGAGGAATTGTGAATTTGCATCGAAATCGGATGTATTCAAGATCTCCACTCTCCCACCACTTTTTTGCCCAATCAAAACTTCTCTTTTTTCAAGATAAATCAAGTCATTTTCCATTCCTTTTTTAATCAACACGAAGTTCTTTGTTTCTACATTCACCACACTTTCTTCCGGCAATGAAAGTGCCTGATGACTAGCGATGATGATTTTGGATTCCACGAACATTCCCGGAACGAGTTTTTCTCCCTCTTTTTCATTTTTAAGGTGAACGTGGAGGTTGACCATTCTTTTTTCGTTGACGGATTGGCCCACCAAGAACACCTCTCCCTCGATGGACTCGGTTTCCCCTCCTTGAAGAGAGAAAAATACGGGCTGACCTTGTTTGATGATCACCGCATCCTTTTCGAAAACATTCAATTCTACATGCAAATGCTCCTTATTGATCAGTTTGACAGCAATGTCTGAGGGATTAAGATAAGTCCCTTGATTTACCAGTACTGTCTCCACATATCCGAAAGTGGGTGAAAGCACCGAAACCCTTGACGTGATGTTTTCGGGAGTAATTTGGGCAGGGTTCAGGTTGATCAAGAGAAGTTTCTTTTTAAGACTCTCTGATTTGGCCAAGGTGCTTTGATAATCCGCCTCTGCTTTGAGATAATTCTTCATTGAGGAAATATTTTCGTCGATGAGCACTTTTTGCCTGTCAAAATCATTCTTTAAATAGGCCAATTGACTCTTTGCATCCAAATAGTCCTGCTGCATTTGTATAAACTCAGGGTTTTCAATGGTAAAAAGAAGCTGTCCTTTGGACACTTTTTGGCCCACAAGAAGCTCCATTTTTTTGATGTAACCCCCAAAATAAGTACTGATATCGAACCTACCTTCTGCCGGTACATTGACCATCCCAGTTGCGGTAATGTGTTCTGTAAATGCCGATGAAGAAATACTGTCCCAAATCATCCCCGAGCCTTCAAACTGGGCTTGGGTGAGTGTCACTTCATTTTGGTTTTGGTTGGTCTTGATTTCAAGTGAAGTCTCCCCTGTATTCTGTCCAGTACATTGTAAAAAAGCCAATGCCAAAGCAAAAAGCCAAATCGATTTGAAGTTTGATTTTCTATCGTTTTTCATGATTAGGGATTCATTAGATAATTAATTTCCAAAACTGTCATATTGTAGAGATTGAGATTTTGAAGGTAGCTGACTTGGATATTCCGAGAATTTTCAATCAACAAGACATACTGAAGAAAGTCTATTTCGCCATTTTTAAAGGCTTCACTGGCTTGCTTGATCAATTGATCACTCAATTCTTTTCCCTCTTGTTCATAAAAATCAATGGCCTCCATGTATTTTTTCAACTCGATGGTGAGTTGTTCGGTGCGATTCTCTAATTGGAACACAAAGTTTTTATTGTCCAGCTGAGACTGCTCTCTGTCAGTCCTCGCAGATCCGATTTTGGCTTTTTGTGCACCAAACCAAAGTGGCAAAGAAACCCCAACCTGAAATCCTGGATACACTTTGGAATTTGCACCCGAATTGGTTCCCCTGAAAACTTCTGCGAAGAGATCCGGAAGCAGTTTGTGTTGTTCTAGACCAATGGCGTGTTCACTCATTTTTACGGCATTTTCATAGAAAACCACTCCCGGATGGGCATCAACATCGATGATTTCCACATTCAATTTCCGGAGTTGAATATCCCCAACCTGAACAAGACCATCCATTTGAATCCATTGTTCGAGGACCATATAGGCGTTTTTTTCGCTTTCAATTGCTTGGGCGAGCTGCACCCCAATCTCTCTTTGCTTGCTTTGTGCAGTGATTTTTTCCAAGTAATTGGTTTCACCAAGTTCAAAGCGTCTACTGGAAGCGATCGAAAACTGCCTGTACAAACTGTCCAAATATTGGTAATTGGCCTGAAGATTTTTCCAATAAACGATGGAGTAATATGCTTTGGAAACCTCCTTGACCACCTGGATTTTTGATATCTCATATTTTTGCTGCTGCATCCTAAATCGGTCTTGGTTTATTTTTTTCTGAAAACCATATACCGTTGGAAATTGAAGATTTTGACTGATGCCGAGGACGCTGTTGGAGAATCCGTTTTCGGCAATGTCGTTTTGGTCATGCCGGTAAAAAGCCTGTGTTTTTTCGATGTTAAAACCCGTTGGAATAAGTGCTCGGGAACTTTGGACCATTTTCTCTTGTGCCTTGAGCCCAATATTATTGGCTAGGGCAGCATCAATTGCTTGTTGGAGATCTATGGTCACACTTTGTCCAAAGGCATTCAATGAAAGGCCAACACTTATGACCAATACTCCTATTGTTAATTTATAGGTCTTCATTTTTTTCTTTTGTTTTAAAGAACATTGCATATAGAACCGGGAGGACAATAAGTGTAAGAAACGTAGCGGAAATCAATCCTCCCACTACCACTGTGGCCAAAGGACGCTGTACCTCCGCACCTGCAGAAGTTGAGATTGCCATAGGTAAAAACCCCATCGCAGCAGCAGAAGCTGTCAAAAGCACAGGCCTAAGTCGTTCTTTGGTGCCTTTGATAATCATCTTGAATAGATCGTGGTGGCCCTCACTGTAGAGTGTTTTGAAGTGCTCTATCAAAACAATCCCATTCAACACTGCAATCCCAAAAAGGGCAATGAAACCAACACCTGCCGAAATACTGAAGGGCATTCCCCTTATAGACAACAAAAGGATGCCTCCCACGGCAGAGAATGGAATCGCGGTATAGATGATCAATGCATCACGTAAAGATGAAAAAGCAAAGTACAGGAGCGTAAAAATCAAGACCAGTGCAACTGGGACGGCCACCATCAGCCGGGCTTTTGCCAAATTCAAGTTTTCAAACTGACCCCCATAGTCAATGGTATACCCCTCTGGAAGAATGATGTTTGATTGAATGATTTGCTGGATATCGTTGACTACGGATTGCAAATCCCTATTCCTTACATTGACACCAATCACGATTCTTCTTCTGGTGTTGTCCCGGGAAATTTTGGCCGGACCTTTATCCAGGTAGATTTCCGCGAATTCGCTTAGTGGCAAAAAAGTCCCGTCTGGTAAATTAACCGATGCTTGTTGGATATTTTCGATTTCCTTTCTGAAACCTTCTTCAAACCTAACCACAAGGTCAAACTGCTTTTCACCTTCGAAAACCATTCCTGCTGATTTCCCGGAAAAGCCCATCGTGACCAAGTCATTGAGCTGACTGATATTGACCCCATATTTTGCGATTTTATTTCTGTCATACTTAATTTTCATCTGGGGAAGTCCGGCGACTTTTTCCACGATCACATCTGCAGCCCCCTCCAATCCCTTGATTGCAGCTTCGATTTCCTTGGCTTTTAGGTTCAAAACTTCCAGATCCTCCCCAAAAACCTTGATGGCCAAATCGGCCCTGACACCTGTGATCAGCTCATTGAACCGCATCTCAATGGGTTGGGTAAATTCAAAATCCAGACCTGGAATGATCGAAAGTGCCTCTTTAAATGCATCCGCCAATTCGTCTTTTGAGGAAACGGTGACCCATTCAGAAGGTGGCTTCAAGGTGACGATGACATCACTTTCTTCCATGGACATGGGGTCTGTTGGGATTTCAGCAGCACCAATTCTGCTGACCACCTGGTCCACCTCCGGAAATTTTTTCAGGATTTGTTCTATCCTGGTGGTGGTGGAAATCGTTTGGCTTAAAGTCGTTCCAGTTTTCAACACCGGCTGGATTACAAAATCCCCTTCATCTAAAGTCGGAATAAATTCACCTCCCATTCTGGAAAAAACCCATCCGGAAATCACTAAAACACCAATGGCTGCACCCAAAACGATTTTTGTGTGCAGCAATGCCCATTTGATGGATGGCTCATAGAACCAGTTAATCCTGGCGATCAATCGGTTGGAAATATTTTTTTTGTTTGGATCAACGGGTTTGACAAACAGGGAGGAGATGACCGGTACATACGTCAATCCCAAAATCATGGTCCCCAAAAGCGCAAAACTAAAGACCTGTGCCATAGGCCTGAACATTTTGCCTTCCACACCAGAAAGCGTAAGGATGGGAATAAAAACGATGATGATAATGATCTGGCCAAAAATGGCTGAATGCATCATTTTCGAAGATCCCTCTACCGTCAATGCGTCGATGCGGTCTTTTCTTTGGCCCAACGGAAGCGCATTGATCTCCCTATGGTTCAAAGAAAGTTTGTAGCTGATAAACTCCACAATAATGACTGCCCCATCTATAATAATCCCAAAATCAATCGCACCTAAACTCATCAGATTGGCATCCACTTTGAAAATGTACATCATGCCCAACGCAAAAAGCAGACTCAATGGAATCACCGAGGCAACCACCAAGCCGGAACGAAGATTCCCTAGCAACAAGACCACAACAAAAACAACAATCAAACAGCCAAAGATGAGATTTTCGGCAATGGTAAAAGTTGTTTTCCCAATCAGCTCACTCCTGTCCAAAAATCCATTGATGATGATTCCCTCCGGAAGGGATTCCCGGATGCTTTCCAGCCTGGCTTTGACCAAGTCAATGGTGGCATTCGAATCGGCCCCTTTGAGCATCATGATTTGCCCAAGGACTTTTTCACCTTCGCCATTGGCTGTGATGGCGCCAAATCTGTTGGCATGCCCAAAACCCACCTTGGCAATATCTCCTACATAGATGGGCGATCCATCTCGATTGTCAACGACGATCTTTGAAATATCCTCCAGACTTTGGATCATGCCTTCGCCTCTGATGAAATAGGTTTCATTGGTTTTCTCTATATATCCCCCACCTGCAATGGAATTGTTTCTTTCAAGTGCGGAAAATACGGTGCTCAAGTCCAGATTGAGTGCCCGTAACCGTTCGGGATTGATAGCAACCTCGTATTGTTTCAAAAATCCACCCCATGTATTGACCTCCACCACGCCAGGAATACCCGAAAGCTGCCTTTTAACTGTCCAATCCTGAATAGTCCTTAATTCAGTGAGCGTGTATTGATCTTTGAATTCCGGTTCAACATCAATGATATATTGATAGATTTCGCCCAATCCCGTGGATATAGGTCCCATAAAAGGTTTTCCAAAACCTGCCGGAATCTTTTCCTCTGCGCTTTTGATTTTTTCGGCAATCAATTGTCTGGGAAGGTAGGTCCCGAGATTGTCGTCAAATACGATCGTGACCACAGACAAGCCAAACTTGGAAATGGATCTGATTTCCTTGACTCCCGGTAGGTTGGACATTTCAAGTTCTACCGGATAGGTAATGTACTTCTCCACATCCTCGGTGGCCAGGTTTCTGGAGGTCGTGATGATCTGGACCTGATTGTTGGTTATATCAGGAACAGCGCCTATTGGAATATGGCTCAGCGCGAAAAACCCAAAGAAAACCAAACCCGCTGTTAACAACAGGACAATAAGTTTGTTTTCCACACTCCATTGAATGATCTTGTTTAGCATTGAAAAATGATTTTACCTGATTATATTGGTTTTTTACTTTAAATCGAAAGACAAATGAAATTTCATTTTTAACTGATCATCTGTTTTGATCATCATAAAACTTGGACGTTCGACCATAAATTCCTCGAGTGATACTGGAAATTCACCATCAACGCTTAGCTTTTTATTTTTTATTGTTTTGCTCGCCTCAAATGTCACAGGCTTTGCGATTCCATGGAAGATTAGATTACCATGAACAATCAATTCACCTTGGTGATCTGTGATTTCGGTACTGACGAACTGGACCTTAGGATATTTGATGGCTTCCAAAACTTCCAAGGCATGGGCATCACGGCTGGAATTTTGGCTGTCGAAATCTGCCACCCTTGCACTCACGGCGACTTTTTGAATCTTTCCTGTTGATTCATCATAAACGATAATACAATCCGGGACTGAATTGACCCCTGTCCAATCATGTAGAGAATGGTTAGCTGTGTAAGAAAGTGTGGATTCCTCTTTATTGGATTTCAGGTTAATATGGTCCTGCAAGGATAAAATCGCAGCAAATAAATAAGCAATCAGGAAGGCTGTTTTCATGGTTTTCTAATAAGAGAGTTTTTGAGAAATAATCAGTCGCTAGTTTTACCTGTCTTTATTTGAATTTGGAAACTCAAAAGGTCATGACAAACATGGCACCTGCAAAGGCTCCAAAGGCAGTAAATGCAGCTGCTCGGTGAACTGGAGCCCACTTGGGATCTTCTGCTTTTCCTGCCAAGACATTGGTAGCGATCATGGCCGTCAGGTGAACAGAGGCTAATATTTTATGTGCCTTGATGGAATTGAGCCCTTTGAATTGCTTATGGATCAAGGGAGGTGGAGAAAAAAGAGACAATCCCGCATCGGTAAAGTATCCGATGTTGACGGCTCCCGCCAAACCTTCATGAAGGCCTTTCATGTTTTCATGACCAGTATAGAGGCGCTGGCCCACAAAGCCTTGCGCGATCATCCCCACAAATGTGGCATAACCCAATACTTGATGGGAAATCAACATTGTTCTTCTGATCTTCAACTCTTTCACACGGTTGGCCTCTGTCAAAGGCATTATGCCTGTAACACGCAAAAGCCCTTTTTCACCCCAAAAAACCCGTTGGGTAAACATCATTTTATCGGGCAACAATGGCATTTCAACATTTTCCGATGTCGCTTCGAGTGACATCAACAGGCTGTCCATGTCTTGCGCATTGGCTTTTGAAACCAATCCAAAAATCACCACCCATAGAACTATAACCCTTTTCATAGAGAGGTAGAGAAAACCCTTAGGGTAGATCCCGAAAGTGCGGTATGGTAAACAGTCAGGTTTTTGCTCCCTTTGGCGTTTAAACCTCCTCCATTTACATCAAATCTAGCGTCGTGTGCAGTACAGTGGAAATTATTCCCTGCCTTATCATACACCACTTTCTTTTGCTGTTCATGGCTGCAAATCACAGTGGCTGCCACATATTCTCCTTGCACTGTCCTTGCCACAAGCACGTTACTGATAACCATAAAGCCACCTTTGCTCTGTAGGTTTGGTGATTGGTTGAGGTCCAGAGTAAAATCCACTGGGACTCCCGAAGGATCTGGTTCGGCTCCGCCCATACAGCTGCCCAAACATGTGACGGCCAAAGCAACTCCTGCCCCAGCGCCTAATCTTGAAAGGAATAATCTTCTGTCCATAACCTAGATTCATTTGTTGAATCAAATCTATTGACACTTTCCATCAGGAATTCTTAGGGACTTCTTAAGATTGACTTAAATAAAAAAATGATCAAAAAATTAGTTTGAATACAGTTCCGTGGTCTTTTATACTCTGGACTTGAATCTCAATCTTCAGTTCTTGACAGAGTTTTCTGACGATCGCCAAACCAAGTCCAGTCCCAGGAATGGCTTGTTCCACCATGGATTTTTCCCGGAAGAAAGGGTCAAAAACCTTGTCAATATTGGACGCCTCTATTCCCTGTCCTTTGTCTGAAACAGTTAAAAATGGAGCTGAATTGTCCATTCCAATGGCTATGGTTATGGATTGGAAAGCATCTGAATATTTTAAGGCATTTTGGATCAGATTGGTGATGACCATTTCAAGTGATTTTTCACTGGAATGGACAAAAACGTCTTGGCCGGTTAGATTCTCAATGATCAGTCTTTGATTTCCTTTGTATCCCAGCTGGTTTTTGATCTCCTCCACAAAGGACGTCAACTCGATTTCTTCTTGATTGGTGCTGGCAATTTTCTCTGCCCGCGCCAGTGCGAGCAATTGATCGAGCATGATGGTCATTTTGTCAATGGATTGAAGACCCGTTCGAATTTTTGAAACATATTCTTCTTCTGTCCTGGGTTTTCTGATGGTTACTTCCAGCGTTCCCCTCAAAACTGCCAGCGGCGTCCTCAATTCATGGGAAGCATCTGAGGTGAACTGCTTTTCCCTTGAGATTGCCTGTTCCAATCTGGCCAGGAGACTGTTAATAGAAAGGGCAAGTTGGCCAATTTCATCGCGCACTACCGGCTGAGGAATCCTTTCATTCAAGTTGTTTTGGGTGATCTGATTCGCCTTGCCAATAATCTCCTTAATGGGTTGTATACTCTTTGCTGCCAGGTATTTCATCGCGAAATACAAGGAAAATAGAATCAATGGATAAAGGAAAAAAAGAATATTCCGTAGGTTGGTCAAAAGTCTCCTGGCATCCTCAAAGGAAGTGGCCACTAAAAGATACCCCTCCAGTTTACCCTTATTATTGAGAGGAATCTGCATCTGACGTACCTCTTGATCACCCAATCGCAGGTTTAATCCCCCTCCTCTAAAAATGCCTTCGCTGTGGAAAAGGAGATGGTTGTCCTTCAAATTAGGAGACCGATCCATTGACTCTCCAACCAAACTGACGATTTCAACAAAAATTGGATTAAACTGGATTTCTTGGTGTTCCCTTTCCGCCCATTCGTTTTTATGGGAGAAGCGGATTTTATCATCTGCTAAAAAAATCTGGGCGGAATGTTCATCAGATTCTTGCCTCAGCTCATTGTCGATATTCTGAACCACAGTCCAGTTTACGACAAAATAAATAAGGCCAAAAACGATCAAGACGATCAAAGCCGTAACTGAAGTCAATCTCCAGGCAATCCGTTTTGTGTACGACAGTTTCATAACTCCTTGGCCAAATACCCTACTCCTCTGACGGTCTGGATATAATCCTCTTCTTTGTGTAGACCCAGTTTTTTTCGCAAGGAATTGATGAACACGTCAATCACTCCTGTATTGTACTCAAAATGGATATCCCAGACGCTTTCGATGATCCGAGTTCTCCTGCATACCTTTGTTTCTGATCAAATATTCCAAAAGGGCAAATTCCTTCTGAGTCAAAAGGATTTCCTGATCTCCCTTGAAAACTTGATGCTTATCCGTGTGCAAGGTGATCGGCCCCAATGAAAATTTCTCATGCTCAACAGACTTCCCTCTTAATTGGACACGAATCCTTACCAACAATTCTTCGAAGTGAAAAGGCTTTTTGATATAGTCATTTGCTCCGGACTGCAGTCCAAATACCGTTTCATCCACGGTATCTTTGGCTGTCAGAAAAATGATAGGCGTCAAAGGGAATTCTTTTCTGAACTGGCGTGTGATTTCTATACCACTCATTCCCGGGAGCATCCAATCCAGCAACAACAGGTCATAGCTTCCAGACAATGCCATTTCAAGCCCTTTTTTGCCATTTTCCTCTATATCCACAGCAAATGCCTCCTCTTCCAATCCCTGTTTCAGGAAATTAGAAATCCCGGGTTCATCTTCTACCACCAAAATCCTCATAGAATCGCTAAGTTAAATTGTATCATTTTATTCAATCGAAATACAATACCCATCCATCCACCTCTTTGTTGTTATTAAAAGTACGGATAGCTTTCAGAAGTTTCTCCGAATTCATCTTATTCTTTTTCACCAACAAGACCGATTTTTCCGGTCGTTTCTCTAACAGCCAATTGGGATTTTCTTTCAGGTTGATTAAGGTATTTTTCCAATTCGTATTTTTCTCGAATTGCGTTTCCCTATTGAGCCCCTCATCACCATCAAATAGGGAAATGACATTCTTACTGGTTGAAAAGGAAATAGACGGAAGCCTTTTGTCATAAACCAGTATATTTTCACAACCCTTGATTTCTTCTTGGATAAAAGCAGCAACGTTTTTCTGATCGTTGACAGTTCCTGCATTGTGAGCAAAAAAATAAGTGAAGGCCACGGTAATCCCCATAATAAACAAATATGCCATAAAGATGGGCTTGTCTCGGATTTTCATGGGAATCACGCTGAAAGACAATACAATGGAAGCAATGATCACCAGGATAAAATAGAGTTGGGATCCAAGGACAATATTCGGATCCAAAAGAGGGCTAATGGCCAAACCCAATAAAATCAAACAGTGAAAACAGAACTGCACGCGATCCCATTTCCGCTGGACCCTTTCATCCAAATCAGACCATACTGCCACGGCAAGGAGGGCGATGGCCGGAAAAATGGGTAAAATGTATAGGATCAGTTTGGATTGGCTCAATGAAAAGAAAATGAGCGGGACAATGATCCATACCATAAACAATACTTCCTTTTTATAAGGAGTCTGCCATAGCAATCTGGTTTTTGAAAAGACGATCAATATCCAAGGGAAAGTTGCCCCCAATAACACCGCCCCATAAAACCAGAAGGGTTGGCTTCTGCTGAAAGTATTGGTGGCAAATCGTTCGATGGTATGCTTAAAAAGAAAATAATCCAAAAACTGGCTGTCTTCGAAATAAAGCCATAAATACCAACTTAGACCAACGGTTGCTAACAAAACCAGGCCTATCAAATGTATGGATACTGATCCGGTTTTGATCTTTAGAAAAACCCTTTGGTAAACAATCAGTACAATCGGCACGATCAGCACCACTGGCCCCTTGGTTAGGAATCCCAAGCCCAACATGAGGTAAAACAAGAGCAATTGATAATTCTTGTTTTCTTTTTGAAACCACAACCAAAAAAACACCGAAGCCAAAGAAAACGTAGCCAAATAAGCGTCAGTAGTCAAGCCTCTTGAAGCGATGATCACTACAGGGAAAGAAGTATAAAGCATAGCAGAAAGGAATGCCTTGTGTGTATTGTCAAAGACCAATTGACCGATTCTGTAAATCAAGAAAACCTGAAAAAGCACCGCTATCTGGAGGAAAAATCTGGCAGAAAATGCTGAAATTCCAAAAATCTTATAAGCTGCTGCAGTGAGCCAATAGGTCATCGGCGGTTTATGGTAATGATGGATTCCCATCAAAGTAGGATGCAGATAATCTCCTGAGACTGTCATTTCCTTGGCAATTTGGGCATAGCGGGCTTCACTGGTTTCGGTGACAGACCAAATTCCCAAATTGAAGAAAAGGATCAGTGCGGTCAATATCAGCAGCACCGGAAGACGATAAAGTTTGAATCGCTCCAACAATGGCCTCAAATCCTTTTTGTTGGCTTTTTGATGTAGAAATAAATTTCGGGAATATACGATCAAGCCAAAACCCTGTCCAATAAACAGGACCGCGTCTTTTCTGAATACCGCATACACAATAATGAACAAGGCGCCTACGGCACTGATGTACCAAAACGACAGCGGAAATGCCGATTCTTGCATTTTCTCGGAATAAAGCCATTGCACCACAAATCGTGAGGTAAATATCACTTGACCAAAAGTCCCCCATGTGAGCAAAACTCCATTGATCTCTGGATTGTGGATAAACCTGGCCCAATCGTACTCCAATCCAAATACCAAAAATAAAACGATGAATCCGGGCAGGTAAAAGGCCAATCGCCTAAGCAAAAAAGGGAACTGCTCCCATTGCCCTTTTATCTGAAGATTTCGGATGTAAATCAAATAACCAATCAATTGTCCGCCCACGATGACAATGTCATTTCTCAGAAAGCCATATAAAATAAGAAGCAAGGAAGCCAGAAAGCTCAGCTGCCAAAACAAGGTTGGGGAAACCACTTTGTTCGCTTTTTCGGATTGAAAGAGTTGGATGATAAATCTTGCCGAAAACAGGCCTTGAGCAACAAAGCCCAATCCCAAAATTGAAAAATCATGCATGGGTCTCCAAAATTTTATTTCGGGAAGATTCCTTAATCTGGTATTCGATTCTCCTTTTCTTCATCCAAAAAACCAGTAGACTGTCCAGAAACGGATGAAACAGTCTGTTCCTCAAATTAAATTTTGAGATGCCCTCTGTTCTAGGAAAATGGTTGACGGGAATTTCCTTTACCCGACCTCCATGGATTTGGGTCAAAGCAGGGAGAAATCTGTGCATGCCCTTATAAAAAGGGAGTTTTTGGGCAAAACCCCTTTTAAATATTTTCAACGGGCATCCTGAATCCCGAATTCCATCACTCAAAAGGGAATCCCTGAACCAATTGGCAAAGGATGATGATATTATTTTCAAACCACTGTCTTTTCTGTTTTCCCGAAATCCCGTCACCAATTCAAAATCATCAATAAAGGGTTCAAATTTCAAAAAATCCAAAGGGCTGGTTTGGAGATCCCCGTCCATATACCCTACCCATTCGGTTTGAACATAATCAATTCCCACCTTAATCGCGGCGCTCAAACCACTGTTTTTGGTAAGAGAGATATATTCATATCCTCCCTCTTGAGCACAAATTTTTTTGATCAACCCTAAACTGCCATCCAATGAACCATCGTTTACAAAAACAACAGAAACAGCACATTGAGAAGATAAAATATACCTGTCTATTTCAGATTTAATATTTTCAATATTCCCCTCTTCATTGTATACAGGTATGATAATGGTGATGCGTTTCATTGGAATCCAGAAAAAGTGAACCTAAAATTAAAACCCTACGGTTTCAAACAATCTTAAAAGAATCTTAATATTTGCTTAAAATTCTACCAACATTCAAAGAATCCCTCAAAAAACTAGGGAACCCACCCAAAAAACTAAGCCTTTCAACTCTCATTTCTGTGAATAATGAGAAACCAAGCACTGAGCAAACCGATTAAATTTTCGTCTTGTATTTCTTAAACACATAGGGTGTTTTTTTAACCATTTATTTTTAAAAAAACATAAAATTATAAATAATAGGTTAAAAAAATAAGCATAAAAAAAGGAGTCTCTGTAAAAGACTCCTTTATTGGGTTTAATTGTAACTGACTACAGCCATATAAACTTTGGTATTTTTAAAACTTATAAATAAATTTCGCTACCATTATTTCCTAAACATAGCAAAAACATATTAAAACCCCATAATAACCATTGAAAATTTTTTCAGCTATTTTAAATAACAAGGAATAGTACGGCTAGTTGACTACTTGGTAGTAGATCTTCTACCTCATCGCAAACTTATGTTTGAAGGCTCTTTTAGAACTTGTGAATTATTTAACCTGACGATACAGTTTACCTTATGGATCTAAAATTACCATTCTTAAAATTATATTTTTAGATCTTTAACCTTTGTGTTTTTGTTTTAAAGGAGGCATCCACATCCTATTCCAATTATCCTTAAGAATTAGTTTTACACTAACAAGCCCATTTCAATCATTTGATCTATATCCAGGTATTTCAAATTTTCGATTATGAATCCCATAAATCAAAGATGGCTTAAGAGAACAGGCTGCTCTATCGGTTATAGATTTTAACTATCAAAAAAATCAATCCATTGAGACCTGGATCACATTCCATTCTCTTCAGACAAGCTAAATTTGAAGTATCAAGTTTAAAAAAAACAATCATGGAAGATCAAAACACAATAATATTGGCTAGAATCGGTGACACAGCTCCTGACTTTAAAGCGATGACTACGACAGGTCCAATGCAATTTTCAGAACATATCAAGGACAGTTGGACGATCCTATTTTCTCACCCCGCAGATTTCACTCCGGTATGCACCACAGAGATGACGGGTTTTGCCCTGAATCAAGATTTCTTTGACGAGAAAAACACCAAGCTGGTCGGCCTGAGCATTGACTCCATTCATTCCCACATCGCTTGGGTAAACAATGTAAAGAAAAATACAGGCGTCTTATTTGAGTTTCCAATCATTGCTGATATTGACATGAAGGTATCCAAACTTTATGGAATGCTGCAACCTGGAGAAAGTGAGACT
>NZ_KB906684.1 GCF_000381545.1 Rhodonellum psychrophilum GCM71 = DSM 17998
CAAACCTTCCCGTCGGATCATTTGCCCTGACCGCCAAGGCAACCGACAACAAGGGTACTGCCACGGTTTCTTCAGTGGTCAATATCAATGTGGTCGCTAGAAAAATTGAACCTAAAATCAGCTTTAAAACACCCTCTGCAAACTCCGAGTATTTTAGATTTGAAGATATCAGTTTTGAAGTGGCCGTTGATGCACCAGATGCCGAAATTGTAAAGGTTGAATATTTTAGAAACAACATATTGATTGGAAGCAATTCAGAAGCACCCTTTAATTTGAAATGGAGAGCTTCCACAGTTGGAAACCTAAACATCCGTGCAATTGCAACAGACGAAGATGGTTCAACCGCCACCTCGGAAACGTTAACTGTTCGGGTCAAAAACAATACTCCCCCAACAATAAGCATAATTTCTCCAGTCAATAATTCCAAATTCAACTTGGGAAACAACATAAATATTGAAGTGAAAGCTTCGGATTCAGATGGTTCAGTGAAGAAAGTTGAATTCTTCAACGAAGAGCAATTCATAGGTGAGGCCACACAAGAACCTTTTAATCTTGAATTAAGTGATTTGGCAGCAGGCAAATATGTATTCAAAGCCAAAGCGACTGATGACAGAGGTGCTACTACAATGTCTTCAACCGTGTCAATTGAGGTCTTTAAGGAAGAATCGGCAATTATTCCAGTAGAGATTATTCTACCAGAAATAATTATTATAACCCCAGTCAATAACCAAGAGTTTGATGCGGGGGCGAATGTTGAAGTAATGGTTATGTTCCAAGGTTCCGCTGAAACAGTTAAAAGAGTGGAATACTATAGTGGTAGCCAATTGATTGGATTTTCAACCACAAGTCCATTTGATTTTATCTGGCAAAGCCCTAGTTCAAACCAATATAGCATAACAGCGAAGGCAATAGGGGAAGACCCGACCAAATTTAAAATATCAGAATCTGTAAGTATTCGTGTAAAAGAAAAAAACCAAACAATTTTCCAAATCACAGATCCAATTAAAGATGCAGTATTCACTGCAGGACAAAATATTTCAATAAGTGTAGATTTACCCGAAGGAAACAATCCTATAGAACGGGTTGACTATTTTAGGGGGAATACGAGAATAGGAAGCTCAACTTCATTCCCATATAATTTCACATGGAATAATGTAAAAGATGGAAACTATAATTTAATTGCTCAGCTGATTTATCTGGATGGAACCCGAATAATTTCAATTCCTGTTCCTATTAAGGTTCTTAAGAGGAATCAATCGATCGTAAAGCTGGGATCTCAAAATAACAAAAGAGAAATTCTCCTCGGGGAGAATCTAGACCTCAAC
Source organism: Rhodonellum psychrophilum GCM71 = DSM 17998 (assembly GCF_000381545.1). Taxonomy (GTDB): domain Bacteria; phylum Bacteroidota; class Bacteroidia; order Cytophagales; family Cyclobacteriaceae; genus Rhodonellum; species Rhodonellum psychrophilum. The sequence goes on from NZ_KB906684.1 coordinate 1,326, forward strand.
GTTGAATTGGTTGAATTTGTAAATTACGTAGAATCCGTGCAATATCTTTTGGATGGTAAAATATTGGGAATCTCAACCGAAAATCCCTACGGATTCCAGTGGCAAAATATTCCTGAAGGAGATCATCAAGTGGTGGCACGGGCGATCGATGCGAGTGGAGCTTCTTACTATTCTGAGCCTATCAATTTCAGAGTTTTAAGAGATGTAAACAACATTCAATTAGAATATGTACTCGGACCAAACCCGACTACAGATTATCTAAATGTGATTTTTACGAATTTGGATGGAAATTATGATTTCGAATTTGAAGTGATATCCATGAATGGAATAGTACTAAAAACATTCAGTGCCAATCCTGAAGAAAATACTGTTAACTTGGATGTTGCAGACTTAAAAAATGGAGTTTACATTTTGCAAATAACAGCTAACCGAAATTTAGTTTTAAGCAGGAGGTTTGTTAAGAAATGATTCTTGGCTCTCTTATTTTAAGAAGGTTTAAAATCATTTTCAAAAAAAACTAAAAAGTTGAATTAAAAAAAACAGTAAGCTTATGATTTTGATTGCAGAAAATATTTTCATATTATATTTGAACTTGGTCTAGAAAGAGCTAATTAATTCAAAAACATAACTTAAAGAAAAATATTGCTTTGATTGGGCTATTTTCAGTCAAATGCAATTGACATGCCTTTAAATGAATTTATATAATTTAAAATTTTACAAAAAACATATTAGGACTACATGTTTTTTGGATAACCATACAATAGTTGCTTTGTTGAATAAAATAATTACCGTTAATTATTTTAACCTTGTATAGGTTGGTAATTAAGTATTAAAACGAAAATCAATATGAAAACTTATTTATTTATAAAATTAATTTTTATACTTGTGTTTACATTTTCGCCAAAAAATGACATGTATATTTTGGGGAAAGGAGAAATTCATGACTCAAAATTTTTCATGTGGGATAATTTTGATAAAAAAAATGAAACAAATGGGATTGTTTTAATTGAAAATACCACGAACAATGTTCCATCAAATAAACTGGGAAAATTATTGTGGTCTGCGACTCATGAAATTGGCAACCAAAATGAGTGGAATGGTGATGGAGGTGGTGGTGAGTACAATAGTGGGACTGGCAATAGCGCGGTATCAACAACAGTTGCAAGAACCGGTAAATATTCTTTAAAACTATCATTAAACACAACTAGTGGGGATTCTCATGGCACAAGAAATTATAGGTGGAAAGAGATTGGAAATAACGCAGATCTCATTTTTACCCAATATTTTTATTTTCCTCACAGAATAGATTTGGATCCAATGAATGATTGGTTCAATTTAATTCAAACTAAGGGTGTAAAGTATGCAGCAGGAGGTCCTGGCACTGGGCCAGATCAAATAAATAATCCACATTTTGTGGTAGGTATAGATGTCAGGGGAGGAGCCGGTTCTGGTGGTGCCAATTACCTTACGCTTGCGGATCTTCAGAAATTTTGGAGTGGAAATTCAAATGTAGTATGGAGGGCCCCACAAGGATTAAATCTTCCTACTAATAAATGGGTTAAAATCCAGATGCGGATAATTCAGGATACAGGTAATAACGGAAGAATCTTGTTATGGCAAGACGATGTTTTAGTAGTTGATACGGGTCTCAGAAATACACTTAGACCAGAGGTGGATGCTAGCCATTTCAGTATAAATGCTTATGCAGATAAGACATTCCCCAATGTAACCACATTTTATCTTGATGACTTAACCATTAATTTGCCTGAAGAGACCACAAGTCAGAAATTTAAAGTAACTACTGCAGAATTACCTTCTACTGGAGGAAAAATTTTAATCGCTCAATTCGCAAAAGACACAAATGTCGAAATTACATCACCTTTAGATAATAGCTCAATAACTAAAAATTCAAATTTGATAATTAAAGCAATTGCATCAAGTACCATAAGTGAGGTTCAGAAAATTGAATATTATCAGGGCGAAGTATTACTTGGGATCTCTGTTAAACAGCCACATGAATTCAATTGGTCAAATGTGTCTGAAGGGGTTTATCAATTAAAGATCAAGGCATATTTTAATAATGGAGACACAAAATTTTCTTATATAAATAGAGTTACAGTCAAATAAATATTGAAATAATCAGATGGATTTTTGATTATGCGATTTTTAAAATTAGGTAATATGATTTAGAATGTAATTATTGGCAAAATGTTTAAAATTTTTAAAATTCGGGTGTATTATTTTCAGAACAAAACACGATGAATCCCAGTTAATCAGGACAAATCATAATTTTTATTTTTACTTACTCCTAAGAATCCATTTGTAAATGATGGGGATTTGACCAAAATAATGTCAGGATAATTGCTTTAAACCTTAATTATCTTTTTATTTACGAATAGAATTTTAATTTTTAAAAAAAAACTCTAGGTGTTTAAAGTAATTTGTTAAAGGCCATAGGTCCAGTAATATCCTTCGTATTGTTACGATTATAATTTTTTTCAACATTTTAATCAAATAAATAAAAGCAAAAAATAAATGAGTAAACATGCAATTCTTTTACTTGGATATAAAAATATTGAACAAATTTGTGATTATATTAATTTGCTTGATGAAGATTTTGACTTTTACATTCATTTGGATAAGAAAAGCAAGATATCACAGGAAAGAATTCTAAAAATCAGATCATTTAAAAATGTAAAGTTTATTGGACAAGTCTATAAAGTGAATTGGGGTGGAAAAAAATTTCTTGAGGCGTTTCTTTACCTGGCTAAAGAGGCTTTAAAAGAAAAATCCACTAAATACATTCATACAACAAGTGAAGCAGATTTGCCAATCAAATCCCCTGCTTACATTAAAGAATTTTTTATAAAGAATGATGGGAAGCAGTATGTTGAATTTTTCAGTATACCTACAGATAGGTGGGTAGATGGAGGTCTTGACAGGTTTAATAAATATAATTTTTATGATAAATTTAATTTTAAAACTAAGATTGGGTTTAAAATTATTATTTATCTTCTAAAAATACAAAAATTAATCGGTGTTAATCGTAACATTTCTAAAAATTTTCCGCCATTGTATGGTGGAAGTACTTGGTGTTCATTGTCAAGATCATGTATTGAATATTCTTTAGAGTACACAGAAAAAAATCCTAATTTTCTGAAATCGCTCACAAACACGTTTGCTCCTGAAGAAATTTTCTTTCAAACCATTTTGATGGATTCGCCTTTTAAAAATGATATTGTGAATGATAACTTGGTTTATATCGATTGGGTATTTCGGAATGGCAATAGTCCAGCACCTTTAGATATGTCTGATCTAGAAAAGTTGAAAAAATCGGATAAACTCTTTGCTAGGAAAATTCAACCTCCAATTTCTGAGGATTTAAAAATTGAATTGTTGAAATATTTGAAAACCTGATTTTATTTTTATAGAACTTAGGGATGATAAATTTTTGATTGGATTCATTTTTGCTGTCCTAAGATTTCCAGAAATTAATTTAAATTTCATTGTTTTGTTTTTTTTTGGAAATTAGGGCTATAATTTCTATTATAATATTTTCTAGGCCTAGTCTAGTTTATTATTTATTAAATTTTTTTTTAATCTCCATTGGATTAGATCTATATTTATTAGGCTTGTCTTTAACAAACTTACAGTTAGTCAAGGAAAACAGATGAAAATTAATGAATTGTTGATTTCATCATTGTTGATCTACAATGAAACTTATTAAATGTCCTTTACCGATTTGACAGTTAATTTTTGGAAAAGAAATATTTCTCTATAAAAAATTAATTGAATTAGATAAGTAATACAATTAAGAAATTTATTTAGGTGTAATACTTACCTTGGCTTTTTGAAACCAATTTATTAAATATTTAATAAGTCTTTGAATATTTTAATAATTTATCCATGCTGATCAATATTATTTATTGGAATAATCTAATTAAATATAATTAATAATATATTTTTAAAAATATTTATGTAAAATGCTATAAAAAAATTTCAACGCATTTATCATTGAACAAGATAGTGGATTTACATATCAGAAAGTTTTTTACCTTCTTGTGAAAAAAATGCTAATTTTGATTCTTGAGAATTAAATTTTCGATTTTAATTTATCCCTGATTAACGTATTGTTTCTAACTGCTTAAATAATCGGACTGGTTTTGTTGCCTAAACTTGGAACAAAATGATCGAAGAATTAATCAAAAATGGTCGGCTCTCCTCAAGTGGCCGAAAATTACTTACTTCACAACAAAAAGCTTTTATTGTAGAAGATTGGGGATCATCCGGCTTATCTTGCTCTGAATATTGTCGCCGACATGGACTGATCAACAGTCAAGTCTACAACTGGCGCTCAGATGCTAAAACAGGAGCCATTATGAGTATCAAAAATCAAGGAGATTTACATTCCAAAGCCGAATTGGAAATGCATAGAAAGGAAAATGAGGAGTTGATGAAAGGCCTTGGGGAATCTACACTTGACATTAAAATCCTAAAAAAAGTTGGGAATGGATCAACTACAAAACAAAAAATTGAATCGTTATCCAAGGAATTCGGAATGAATCTGAATAAGGCCATCAAGACCTTTGGGGTAGTAAAATACACCGATTATTATGAAGTAAAGATCTAGCTTGAAGGTAGAAGAATGCCTAAAAAAAACTCTGTGAGTATTTAAAGATGGCTAAACTGGAGATCACAGCAAAAAAATCCCTTTATGGTGTTAAAAGAGCAAAGGCCTTGTTAAAGCAGAATTTGGGGTTAAATGTGACCTAATACATAATCCATCGTTATATGAAGGAGGAGAGACTATGATTTTCCGTAACCGAACCAAAGGGAAAAGCAGGCCATATACTCTCCAAATAGGAGTAGAGAAGCCAAACACTAGATGGGTCAGTGATATCACTTCCATAAAATGCTGCAATGTGGAATAGCTCCTGTTAGGCTTTCTGTTGGACTGTTGCAACTGATCAATCATAGTATGGAGAGCAGGAAAATATATGCAGGCAGTTGACATTGAATTAATGATCCAGGCAGCCTTATACAATCGTTTTGGCAAAAATATGCCTTCCGTTGGGCAACTTCAGTTTTATATGAAAATGGACCAGAGTTCATTGAAAAGAACCTAAAGAAGAGCCTCAAATCATTGAATATCGACAATTGCAGTACAGCGTCCTATACTCAACAGTCCAATGGAATGTGGGAAGCTTTGAATGGGACAATTAAATGAGATTATGGGATGAGAGCTGCTTGGATTTAGCTCAAATCGTACTAGCCCAAATCTAATGTTGAGTAGTAGAATACAACACTTTCGACCCTCATCCAGCATTAGAAATGAAAACACCAAATGAATTTTATAGCTTTATAACAACAGCTTAATTAGTCCAGATTTAAATCAAAAAGCCCAGGTATGTTAGTTTACTCCAGATTGTGATTGGGCCAGTTTGTTGAAAATCATATTGGGATTTTAATAGATAATCATATTTTGAGCGATTATGTCAAAGTGGATTGCTTTAATTATGAATGCATTTAAATAATATCGATATGAATTTGGCTTAAATTATAATATATGAAATTTATTTATAGGTATAATTTATAAAATTTTAGGTGCATATTAATTTGATAAATAGAAAAAAAATCGATTGGATTTTGAATTAAAAAGATAATTATAATCATTAATTCAATGACATGATAGTTTTAATAAACGTATTGACATCATAAGTAATTTGATCAATATTGTAGCATTATCTATGCGATGTTCAGAGAAAAAAAAACTATTAATAATTTAAAATTTTAATGTTATATTGCTTAGGTTTAAATAATTTAATATGATTAAATATTTCCGATTTTCTTAGTATTAAATTATTTTGAAGATTACTATTGTTGTTTTAATTTATATTTATTTGCTTAAATTATCTTAAACAATTAATATATTCAAATTTTGATTTAATTGCTGTTTAATTAAGTTTTTGAGTCAATAATATTTATTATAAATCTGATTAATGGTTGAGTCACTCATTGTTTTATTTATATTGTTAAGGTTTACCATTATATTTGATTTAATTATATAATTAATTTATTTTATAACATGATTAAAAAAATAATTAAACATAAAGTTTTTCAGAATTTTTCTTTTTTAACAATTGGAACTGCAATTTCTCAAATTCTCAGTTTATTGACGGTATTAAAAATTACCAAGATTCTTCTGCCAGATGACTATGGTCTTTATACATTTATTATTGCACAAGGTGCTCTGCTTTTAACAATTGCTGACCTTGGTGTGCAAACGATAATTGTTAGAGCTATTGCGAGAGAGCCCGAAAAAACGAAGGATTTGGTGATTAATGGAATTCTCTTACGAACTCTTGCTTTAATTCTTGTAAGTGTTATTTATATTGGTTACAATTATTTTTTAGGTAATCTTACTGTTTTAGAGTTATCGTTGGTTTTTTTGTTTTCTTTAATTTCTTGTTTTGGAAAACTATTTGAAATAGTTTATATAGGTAATCAAAAGATGTTGCCACCCTCTATTATTAATTTAATTTATGGTTTTCTTTGGTTCCTTTTAGTTTTTTTATTGCCTGTAGCATGGGTTAGTATTAATACTCTCATAATTGTTTTTTTGGGTACAAGTGTCCTGAAGAATTTCACCTTTTATTTCAGTTTAAAGTATCATAATCTTTTAATAGGGAAAGTTCAGAATTTTTGGATTTCCTCAAAAAATTTAATTCAAGAAAGCTGGCCTTATTTCGCTTTGACCCTTGTAATGCTTCCTTACAGGAAATTTTCAAACAATTTTCTTGATATTAACTCGACTATTGAAGAAGTAGCTTTTTATAACTTATCGGAGAAATTTATAGGACCTGTATCCATGATTTTAGATATAGCTTTGATCGCTATATTCCCCAACCTTTCTGCTCTATGGATATCGAATATTGCCAAATTTAAAAATGTAATTAGCGAAGGATTTAAATATTACATGCTTCTTGGAATATTAATGTCATTTTTGTTTACAATGTTTGCTTATGAAATTTTAGGATTTCTTTTTCCCCCAAGTTATCTGCCTGCAGTAGTCATCTGTCAATTACAGGTTTGGTTTTTGTTGCTCTCTTCCGTCGACAGTATGATTGGAACCATTTTAGGAGCCACTAACAATGAGAAAAAAATACTTCAGCTTGGAATAGTCAATTCTGTTATTTCTACACCAATAATCTTTTATGCCAGTAAATTTGGAGCCTTAGGTCTATCCATTGCTTATCTTTCGACCTTTTCAATCTTTCAATTTTATATTTGGTTTGTTTTTCAAAAATCAGTTGGAATAAAAATTAAGGATAAAGTTTTGATGTGGGGCCTTGCATTAATTTTATTCATAATTTCTTATTTTCTTGTTGAAAATGTGGGATTATTAATAAAAATTGTAATTTCATTTGTTGTTGTGCTTGTAAGTCTTAGAATTGTTGTCAGGAAATTTTCAATAACCATTTGAAATGAGAAATAAAATATATTTGTTATTTGTAATTATTCTAATTCCATTTAACCTTAAATTCTTTGACGCTTCCTTTATAAATCCTGTAATCTTAAATTATTCATTTATTTTATTTATTTGGATTACTATTTTTCTATCTATTCCTCATGTTTTTAAGCAAAAGAGCCAATTTTCTATACCGATTTTACTAATTTTTTTTTCAGTTTTACTTTCAATGGTAATGGCCTACTATTCTTGGAATCAGAACTTTTTTTACAGTTTTATTGAAACTTCACAATACATGATTTGGCCCTTATTTTTTTTATTGGTCTACCAAGATTTTTCCATCAGTCATTTAGAAAAAATTATTCTGGCTTATGGCCTTCTCTATGCTCTTTTGTTTTTCTTTCAGTATTTAAATCAAGGAACTGTTTTTTTCGGAAAGCCACTCTATGGTGATGAATGGACCGAAGATAGGGGGGTGATTAGAATTATTTTCCCAGGTGCTGGTATTTTTATTTTGTCACTTTTTATAGCCATTACCAAACTAACAACTACAAAAAACCATCGTTGGTTTTGGATTCTGTTCATCCTCTTAGGCGTTATTATTCCAGTAATGCAAGTAACTAGGCAATTTATAGCTGGTATATTATTAATATATTTGTTTCACTTGATTATTAATGTTAATCTAACTAAGAAGATTGTTATTATATTTTTCTTTATTCTGGCCGTAGGAATAGTAATTAATTCTGATATACCAATGGTTCAAGGTGTAATTGAAGCTCAAGAAAGAGATTCTAGTCTTGGCAAGAAATATATTCGAATCTTGGCCGGCGAATATTTTCTATTCGACTATTCACCAAATACTGTAAGTGCGGTTTTTGGTAATGGAGCTCCATATTGGGGCTTATCTGATTATGGAAAATTCCATGAGTATCTTGCAGATAACAAAGGGTTTTATCTTTCAGACGTCGGAATTATTGCAGTTTATGCAATGTTTGGTATATTTGCAATTATTGGTTTTGTTCTTATTTGGGTTAATTCTTTTTTTATTAGAATCCCTCCTGAATATCAATATTCCAAATATTATTTATGGTATATTTTATTTACAAGTTTTACATGGTATTCCGTCTATCACTACCATTATTTAATATCGACAGTATTCGCTCTTTATATTTTTCATAAAGGAATTGAAGCTTCTAAGAGAAAACGTTTGTTAAAAAGGGTTATAAAGAAAATATTATCGGAAGATAATAATAAAACATTGAATAATTTAAATGCAATTGATCAATTATAGATGAATGATATTACCTTAACAGTTGTTATGCCAGTCTTTAATGGTGAAAAGTATCTTAAAGAGGCAATAGATAGTGTTTTAAATCAAACATTTAAAAATTTTGAATTTTTAATCATTGATGATGGTTCCTCTGATAATTCTGTTGAGGTCATAAGTTTATTTGTTGATTCTAGAATTAGACTTATCCTGAATGATACAAATCAAGGGGTTGCTTTTACCCGAAATATCGGTCTGAATGAAGCAAAAGGTGAGTTTTTGGTTTGGATGGATTGTGATGATTTAATTGATTCTGATAAATTTCAAATGCAGTTGAAATTTATGAATTATAATAAAGAAATAGGAATTTGTGGTACTTGGCTTGAAAGGTTTAATGAAGGTCCGCCCACATTGTCCACCACCTTTCTAGAACCGGACATTATTAAGGCTTCTTTGTTTTTTAAACCTGCCGTTCTTAATGCTACAGCTATGTTACGAATGTCTATGATTAGGGAAGCCAATTTATTCTTTGATAGCAGATTAAAGGTTGCTGAAGATTATGATTTTTTTTTGCAGGCTAGTTTTTATCTTAAAATTCAAAATCTCCCTAAAAAATTATATTATTATAGAGCTTCTGAATCAAGTATAATGAAGAAGTTTGAAAATAAGGATGATAAAATGATGGAGTTTTATAGTGTTATTTATAAGAAAGGGTTTGAAAAATTATACATAAATCCCACTAGTAAAAATCTCATTCTTCATAGGAAAATAGGATCTACAATGCTTTATGATTCCATTGATGAAGTTACTGATTCATTTAAATGGCTATCATTTCTTAAAAAACAAAACAGTAGTATTGGGTTTTATGATATTTTTTCCTTTGATAAAGTATTAGGTAATATGTTTTACTTTATATGTAAAAAGTCCTCCAAATTGGGGTTACGTATTTTCTTTTTTTATTTATTAAACAGAAAAGAATTTGGAACCATGCATGGTGATTCAATTTTTAAACTTTTTATCAGGTGCTTGATTCGATATAATAAGTTCTAATCTTATTTTACTATGAAAAAATTATTATTTGTTAATAAAGAACAATTTGGGTATCATATCGATACATATAAATACATACAATACTTAAACTGTAACTATAAATGCACTTACATATGCTGGGATGAAGGGTTGAATAAAATAATTTTAGACAACGTTAAAGTTATATATCTTCAAAAAAAAGGAATAAAAGTTTTTCGCTTCTTCTACTTAATATCAGCTATCACAAGGGAAATTAGGAAAGGAAATTACAATCTGATTTTTATCGTTTATTTTTTTGGTTGTTCCTGTATTAGGTTTCTTAACCCTAAACAGCGTATTAATTTAGATATTAGAACAGTAGCTGTTTCGAAAAAACTTATGCTCAATACCTTTTATGATTTTTTATTGAAAACTGAAGTGTTTTTTTTTAAATACAGATCTGTTGTCAGTTATGAAACAGGCATAGAATTGATGAATAGTGATTTTCACGTTATTCCTTTAGGAGGTGAGTGTTTTTCCAAAAAAGATCAATTTGAAAATGCTTTAAAATTGATTTATGTTGGGACTCTTTCTGGGCGGAATATCATTGAATTTTTAATAGGATTTCATAATTTCTTCAAAGAAATTCAAGGTTTGGATCATATAAAGCCAATTAAATTAACTATTATTGGGTCTGGATATTTAAATGAATTGGCAGAATTACGGGAATATATTTCTTTAAATAATCTTACTCTTATTGTTGATATCCCTGGTTACGTTCAAAATGATAAACTTTTTGAGTATTTTGAAAATTCAAATGTTGGAATATCATATATTCCACTAACCCCATATTACCAAAATCAGCCTCCTACAAAAACCTATGAATATCTTTTGTCTGGTTTTCCAGTAATTGCAACATCAACAAATGCCAATTCAAAAATAATTAATACTGATAATGGTATTTTGATAAAGGATAATCCTGAGGATGTTAAGAATGCTTTACATCTGATGTACGATAAAATCTCTATTTTCAATCCTTTGGAAATTAAAAATAAAAGTAAATCCTTTTCTTGGAAGAATGTGGTAGAGAATAAGGTTGTTCCATATTTTGATCAAATTTTAAAAGCTTAGATTTTATTCTGATTGTAATCATTCCAATTTAATGAAATAATGAAAAAAATTCTTTATGTGACTAACATGTTTCCAACTATTGGCCATCCATTTTTTGGGATATTTATAAAAGAACAAATTGATTCATTAAAGAAATATTTTTTGTTCAGTGAACAAACATATTTTATAAATGGGTTACATAAATCAAAATTTGAATATCTTAAGAGTGTTTTTTATGTACCATATATTATAATGAAATCTAAGCCCGATATTATCCATATTCATTATGGCATATCCGGCTTATTCTTGCTTTTTTTCAAAACCAATGTTCCTGTTTATTTAACCTTGCATGGATGTGATTTCCTTGAACATGGTAATAATAGATGGCAGGTTTGGATTAGTAAAATGGTTGCAAAAAAAGCTAATCAAATTTTTGTCCAAAACTCCGAAATGAAAAGGTTGGGTTTGACAATCAATCCAAACGTGGAAATCTTGACTTGCGGGGTTGATACTGACTTTTTTAATCCCGAGATTTGTGAATTGATAAAGTTTGATTCTAAAGTTATAATTTTCCCGAGTGATCCGACTAGAAGTGAGAAAAACTTTCCATTGTTTCAAAAGGTCATTGAAAAGTTAGATAATATTGAAAAGGTAATCATTTTGTGTATTGATAAAATGAATCGACATGAAATTCGGAATTTACTTTCTTCAGCAGATTGCCTTTTGATGACATCAATCTCAGAAGGCTCCCCTCAAGTTATAAAGGAAGCATTATCTTGTGGTTTGCCCGTGGTTTCTGTTCCAGTTGGAAATGTCGATGAGATGATAGAGGGTGTTCCCAATTGTTTTGTTTCATCTGGTTTTGAGGTTGATGAATTGTATAGTTTGGTTTCTAAATCATTAAATGGCTCTAAAAATGGAATTAGAAAAACATTTTTAAATAAGATGATATATGATAATAGTAACATTTCCGCTCGTTTAGCAGGCTTTTATCAAATCCCTGAAAAAATATAATTTCATGTTCCGATAGTAATCGTTTATTTTAATTTTACTTAATACTAATTCAAATGTGTGGAATATTAGGTTCGATAAATTTAGATTTTGATCATCAATTATTAAATCAAATAAAACACAGAGGACCAGATGATTCTGGTATTAATAAATTTATTTTGACTGATCATGCAGTAACTCTTGCTCAAAGAAGATTATCTATTTTGGATTTATCTCCTGCGGGACATCAGCCTATGGTGTCAAGTTGTGGGGGGTTTGCCATAATTTTTAATGGTGAAATATATAATCATGAAGAGCTCAGGAATACATTAGGGAACAATATCTCTTTTAAAGGGCATTCTGATACTGAAAGTATTCTCTATTATTTGATTGACAATGGTATTGATGGGGTTAAGGATTTTAATGGTATTTTTTCCTTTGCATTTCTTGATATCAAATTCATGAAACTGTATTTATCCAGAGATCCATTTGGTGTAAAACCTTTATATTATTTTCATGGTTCAAATACTTTAATGTTTTCATCTGAAATTAGGCCTATCAAATCCATCGTTAAAGCTAAAATCCTAGATAAAGATGCTCTATCTTGTTTGTTGAGATTAAGATATAATCCAGCTCCTGACACACTTTATTTGGGCATAAAAAAAGTTCATCCGGGTCATATTTTGGAGGTTGATTTAAATAGTGAAAAATTTTCCTTTTTTGAAAAGCCTTATTTTAATCTCAAATTACCTCAGATTATTATACCTAATAAAGAGGATGAGGTAACTTTGTATGGACAATACTTTGAGAAGGCCATACAACGACAATTACTTTCGGATGTCCCTATTGGGATATTATTGAGTGGTGGTGTAGACTCTGCTATGGTTGCTGCTATTGCACAAAAATATTCAAACAGTCCATTGAAAGCTTTTACAATTGGATTTGAAGGAGATCATTATGAAGATGAAATTTTAGATGCTGGGGTTACCGCAGATTATCTGGGTTTAGAACATCACTTTAAAAAGATAACCTTTGATGATTTTCTTTCTATTTTTAAAAAATGTGCAGAAATTGTTGAAGAGCCTCTCGCCACCACTTCAATAATCCCGATGTATTATTTATCGGAGTTGGCCTCTAAACATGTTAAAGTTGTATTAACTGGACAAGGTGCCGATGAACCTTTAGGGGGGTATCCCAAATATAAATCTGAATTAATTCTCGATAGGATTCCTTTAAGCTTTCAAAAGGCCTTAAAGTTGATTCTTTCAGGTTTTTCTTTTAAAAATGAAAAATTGAATAGGGGGGTTAGTGCTTTAGGTTTGTCAGATGAATTGTTGCGGTTTTTATCAACTTACGAAATTTTTTCTAATTCTGAAATTGGTGAGTTAATTGGACATCAGGATTCTACGAGTTTAAAAAGAATTCAATATTTTTATAAATTATTGAATTGTGAAACTAAATCTCATAGTGTTGAAAAAATGATGGCATTAGATACTAGAATGAATTTAGCTGATGATCTTTTAAATTATACTGATAAAATCACAATGAACTTTGCTCTTGAATGTAGGGTTCCAATTCTTGATTTAGATTTGGTAAATTTTATCGAATCACTTCCTTATCAATCAAAATTGAGCTTGACTCAAGGTAAAATAATTCACAAGAAATATGCTGAAGTATTATTGCCCGATGAAATAATAAACCGTAAGAAAAAAGGTTTTGCATCCCCGACTAATCATTGGTTTAAGTATGAATCAACAAGGATTAAGGAAATATTGCTCAACAAAAATACTTTATTTGCAGAAGTTTTCAATCAAAAGAAAGTCGCTGAAATTATAATCCAACATGAAATTGGATTTCCAAGAGAGAAACAGATCTTTTTATTATTGGGAGTTTATTACTTTCTAGAAAACTTTAATTCTTAAAATAATTTTGTGTTTTATACTGTTGTTTAATCGTTTTCATTTAGTCCTATTAAGCTCTTTTCAAAGAGATAATATGCCATTTCTCCTTTTTCAATGAGTAAATCACTGGATGTCAGATCTTTGTTTTCATTGATTTTAAATTTAATATCTAATGAATTTAATTCGGGTAAATGCGTCATATAACCATTGGCAATCAAGTATTTATCTACACCTAAAAGTGCGCCTTGGTATACTGAAATTGTGGGTATTCCCATCAGTGCCATTTCTCGAGTCATTGAGCCTCCTGCGCCGACAAATAGCAAGCAATCTTTTGCTATAATATCAAAGTCTTGAGTTTTATCAGGTACTGAAATGCCTTCAAATTGTGGTTGTGTATAATGGTCATACTGACTTTTCTCTCTAACGAGTAAAGTAATTTCATAGTGATTTTTTAATTCTAAAAGTAGACTATCAAGGAAATTTGTTTTTCCATGATAATATTGAGCTGTTTGTGGTTCAGGTCTTATGAAAATGGTTTTTGGTATGGATTTGAGTCGAAGACTACTGATTATTTTACCTTTTTGCCAAAGATAAATACCTTCTTTGATTCCAGGATAAAAGCTTGTTTTCCTAGGTGAAGCCCCCTGTCTTCTTGCGTTCTTAATTGGGTAATTTTCTGGGAGAATAATCTTATCAGCAAAAAGGAAAGCAGGAATATTACCTAAAGCATGTTCATTATCGTTTGTATAGATCGAAGGGATCCCTAGAATTTTTGCAGTTAATGGAAGATAAAAGCTACTTTGTCCAGCAGCAAAGTCAATATTTTTGTCTTTTAGAAAGCGGACTAGTTTATTTATTCTGTAAGGGTAAGCAATAAGTTTGTTTAATATTCCTTTTTCAGCTTTAGTTCCAATGATTGTAAAATCCCAGTTTTTTTGTTTTAGTATCTGAACAGTATTTGAGGAATCTCTACAGGTAAGAATAAAAGTGTGGCCTTTTGATGTGAGGCTTTCAATAAGGAGTTCAAAGAAACTTACTTGAGGCGTGTTTATAAAGTCTATCCAAATTTTCATATGTTTTTAATGCTTTTTGCAAAATATTGCTGTTAGTACTCCAATAACTGATGGTATTTTGTTTAGGATTGTTGATAATATTTTGCTGCATTTTTGGCCCCATAGCCATATATCATTTCTGGTTTTGCATCATTAAGGACAAGTAATTGCTGTTTGAATTTCTTTTGTTTTCGTAATTCCTCAATAATTTTTATTTGACTTTTTGTGGAGTAGTTGTATCTTAATAACATTATTGTAATGTCTGCAACGTTTGCCAACATAAATGAATCTGATACCAATCCTATTGGTGCCGAATCTATTATGATATGGTCATATGATTTAGAAAGAATCTCGATTAATTGATAAAGTTTTTCGTTTATCATCAATTCGGCGGGATTTTCCGGGATACTTCCTGAACCGATAATGTCTACCATTTCAGCATTTACCATAGGCTGAATGATTTCTTCAATTTTCATATCAGCTGAATTGAGATATTCTGAGATTCCTTTTTCCGCTTTCATCCCTAAAGCTGAAATCATTGCTGGTCTTCTTAGGTCGAATTCAAGGATGACAACCGATTTGCCTGACAATCCCATGGTGATAGCTAGATTAACACTAAAGAATGTTTTACCTTCTCCACTTAATCCTGAAGTAACAAGAATGGTTTGGTTTGGTTTTTTGTAACTGGAAAAAGCCAAATTACTTCTTATAAATCTGAATTGTTCTGCAATAAGGTTTCTTTTACTTTTAGAGATTGCTATTATTCCATCTGAGGGTTTGTTTCTGGAAATCTCCCCAAGTATTGGTGTTTTAGTTATTTTTTCGACTTCAGATTTGAATTGTATCCTTTCTTGCCATTGATCTTTTATGAATAACATTCCAAAAGGAATAGCCATCCCCATGATAAGGCCAAACGCCATAATTATTTTCTTATTGGGTTTAACCGGATATTCGGATGGAATTGGTTCTTCTATTGTCTTTGAATTTCCCACAGAAGCTGCAGCTAGTGTAAGTACCGCCTCTTCTCTTTTCTGAACCAATAGGAGGTAATGTTGTTGTTTTATACCTTGTTCTCTATTTATATCCAAGAGTTCCTTTTCCATTGTAGGTACTTTTGATGCCCTGCTTTGAAACTGGTTCGATGTTGATTGTAAACTATTTTTTGAGATGATTAAGCCATTTTTGATATGTCTCAAATTTTCGATTATACTATTTCTTAGACTTGATAGTTGTTGGCTTATATTGATGACAATTGGATTGTTTGGCTGAGTTGTCCTGAGCATTCTCTCCCTTTCTTGCTGAATTCTATTAAAATCAGAAATCAGTGAGTTAAGTGTTGGATCGGAAACTGTTAGAGTCCCTGGTACTGTTTCATATTCGTTTCCATTTCTACTCATATAGGTCTCTATGGATTCGAGTACATCAATTTGAATAGAAAGTTCAGCAAGTTGTTGTCTGTTTACCGTGGTGCTATTGAGATACAGCTGTGCTTCGGCCCCTACATCAGTTATTGAATTGGACAGTTTATACTGCTCTGCCTTGTTTTCGATATTACCGAGTTCTTGAATTAACCCAACAAGTTGTTCATCGATAAAGGTAATAGTGTTTTTGGCAGTGATGTTTTTTTCGTCATCTGCTTCTCTATTGTAAACTTCAATCAGTTTAGCCAAGAGGTCTCTGCCTTTTATTGGATGTTCCGAAAGGATGGAAAGCTGAATCACACTGGCAAGCTTGTTTACGATTTCCACACTAAGGCTTTTAGACAAATGCCTTCCAGCAGTAGAATCCAAAAATTCAATTTTAATGGGTTTGTCAAAAATACCATCCATTAGGTGATTAAATTTTGGATTTTTAACAATAGTAAAGGATCCATAAAAATTCGATAATTTTTGTCCAAACTTGAAGACTTGCGTATCCCCCGAGGGTTTGATTAGCTGATACTCTTCATCATCTTTGATCAAAATATTGATGGTATTGTTGCCCACATTGAAGCTTTCATTTCTTTCATGTGTGACGATTTGAAAAGGCACTTCGTCCCCATAAATTTCTTTCCATCTGAATGGACCATTTGGAATGGAAAAGGAAACCGAAAACCCGAGTTCATCAGATGCCTTTAGCATTAAATGTTCTGCCCGAAGAACTTCAGCCTCGTTTTCAACCGATGATGAGGACCCGAATCCTTTTATATTGGAGAGGGCAGCATTGGAGTTAAAGTCAGAGCCCTTGTTTTCATCCCTAAGGAGAAGCGTGCTTTTGATTTCGTATTGTGAAGTAGTAAAATAAGTATAGGCGAATGCAATAGATAGGCATACAAATAACCCAATGGCGAACCAATACCATTTTTGCGAATATTTGAAGAAAATCATTTTATAACTAAGCTGTTGGCTTTCCTTGTCCTTTGATTCTTCTTCTTCCAGCTCTTTAAGTATATCCGTAATTTTCATAGTCATTTTTGGCCGTCAGTTAATATCCAGCATTTTGTACAAAGCAACTAAAATATATTATTGAAATTAAGGACCAATACTACTGCTAAAGTTAGTCCAGTACTGAGCAAAGCGAATGTCCTAGGATTATTGTCTGCCTGCAGTGCTTTGGTTTTGTATGGCTCGACATAAACAACATCATTCTGCTGAAGGTAATAAAATGGAGAATCCAATACGGCCTTATCGTTTAGGTTTAATCTATTTGCACTCCTTATGCCGTCTTTTTCTCGGATGACAAGTACATTTTCTCTTTTTCCGTAAGCCGTCATGTCACCTGCTAGACCTAGGGCCTCAAGAATTGTAATCTTTTCTGTAGGAATGATAAAGGAAGAGGGTTGCTGTACTTCACCAATTACTGTTACCTTGAAATTCATAAACCTTATGTTAATGATGGGATTCTTCACATATTCATCCAAGAGTTGAGTTATTTTGACAATTCCTTCTTGCTTGGTTAATCCCCGGAGATTAATCTTACCGATAACTGGATAATTGATGAATCCATCCTTGTCTACGAGATAATTCTCATTAATGGGGGAGGATACATTGGTATTGAAATTGCCCTGCGATGGCATTATCACTCCAGCATTGAATAGTAAATTTGATTCAGGATTGAGGCTGGTTACGGTGATACTGAGCAAATCATCTTCCTGAATCCTTGGTTCTGAGAGCGTTGTAATCGGTGAGGAATACCCATTGGTTGCATCGAGGTCATTAAAATATACAAGGTTTCTTTTAGAGCATGAAAATAGGATGAGAGAGGCAATGACTAGAAACGGGATTTTTTTTTTCATACTGGATTGAATACAAATGACTAAGACGATTTTTTAATTAGGTAAATTGTGAGAAACAGGTTATTCATTGAGTATTGAGGTTTAAATCATTTTATTAAATTTAATTAATAAAATGATTTAAACTCTTAAAACCTATTAAGAATATTGTAAAACACCCAGGTTCATCAGGTTAGGGTTTTGTTCTAACGAATAATGTGGTAACAGACTATAGGAAGGCAATACCGGTCTTTTTTTAGTTGATGTCAAATGTATTTCCCTAAAAATCAATTTAGAAATTTGACAAATTCAACTTAAGATCCATTTTCTTACTATCGTGATGATTTATAGTTTCCACTGTGTTTTCGATATTCTGCCTTGAAGAGGCACCGAAAAGGATTGATTCAACGTTTGGTAAATTACTGACATACTCCAAAGCTTCTCCTGCCGGAATCGCTCCTCCACCTAGGACCTGCATAGCGATAACCCTACATCTTCCTTCACTTAAAACCTTCTCGTATAGTTCTTTGCCACCTGACATCCTAAAGTTAACCTTGTTTATTGAAGCACAGATAATTGGGTTCTCAATTCCACCATTTTCCAATACATTCAAGAGTTTAGGTAAATTCATTGTGATGAATCCAGGCTCAGCGTTGTATTTTTGTTTGACATATTTTGCGTATGCAACAAGGAATTCATTCATGCCAAGTCCCAAAAGAAGATCGGTGATTACATTTTGCAGGAAAATTACCGGTGTATTGATCCCCTTGAACATCTTCATTTCGGAATCTATCAATAACTCCATTATTGAAATATAATCTTTTGATAAATACGCTACGCCTCCTTTAAAGAGAGATCCTAGGAAGTTGCCAGGCACATATTGTTTCAGCGTTCCAGGGATACCCAGTTCAGTTACCGCATTTGCATATTTGTGTGCATAAGGCATGCAGGGATAAATTTTAAAATCCTGGTATTTAGTGGGGTTGTTTCTAATAATGTCGCAGATGTTTGCAATTCTATCATGGGTGGTGCACATGAAGGTGTTTATTCCTGATTCCCTTGCAATATCAAGTGTTTTAATAATTGCCGAATCATCTTTGAATTTTATTGATTGCGCACGTGACTTTTCGTCAGAAATATGGTTTACAGCAAAAAACTGGTTATCTCCGAATATTATTCTATCCATAATTATAAGGTTGATTGGTTTTTGATCAATGAAATGGTTTTATCTGTTTTCCATGCGCTGTCAAAGGTGTTGATATCCTTTTTTGTTTCACCTTTCACAGATTTTATGAAATAATCGATTTGAGCCGAATATTCTTCCCCTCTCAAATAGAAGTTCACCTCATCTGTTAGATCCGTGACATACTTTACATTCCATCCTTTTGAATATCCTTTTGGGAATTTGTCACCCTTGAAATAAATTTTTAATTCATTTGCATCGGAGACAATTTTTCCTTCGGTTCCTATAATTGTGATGGATGTTGACATTTTCCTATAGGTTTCATCACTCCAGTTAACGGAAATAACTCCTGATACACCCGATTTAATGCTCACCAATGCGTATACTGAATCATCAACATTCTTTGAATAGATCGACTTTAGAATCGACCCTTTGCAGGATTCAATTGGTGCAATGATGTCATTGATCAAATCAATTACATGTGATGCATAATCCATTAGACAACCTCCTCCCTCATTGGGATCTGAACGCCAAGTTTCACTTTTTTTCTTGACCGCAACCGGGCCGTAAGCCTCTCCTTGAAAATGCGTGATTTCACCAATAAATCCCTCTTTCACAAGTTTTTTAACTTCTTTGAAAGTGCCAACAAACTTATTGTGATATCCAACTTGATTTACAAGTCCAGTCTGTTTTGCGAGTTGACTCAATTCAAAACTTTCTTCAGGATTAAGGCAAAAGGGTTTTTCAGTGAATACATGAATTCCTCTTTTCAAAAGTTGTTTCACCATGGGGTAATGGTGTTTGGTTGGTACAGCAACAAACACTGCGTCTGGTTGGGATTCATCCACCATTTTAAGGTAATCAGAAAAGCATTTGTAACCACTGTATCTTTCAAGGACATCAACGACCATCTTTGATGTGTCACAGACTCCGACAATTTCTACATTTGGATGTGCTCCCAAAATTGAGAGATGGGATATCCCCATTTTTCCTGCTCCTATTAAAGCAACTTTTACCATTTTGTTCAACCTTATTTCTGATAATTTTTTTAACTGCAACCAAAAATGAATTTCTAAAATAAAACCCACTAATTAATTCCAAAGTACTTTATTTAATATTTAAAAAGCAACTAAATGTATGTAAAATAAAACTAGGGTAAACATTTGATTTTTCTTAAACTTTTGTATTGTTCAAATATACAAAATTGGTTAGCATTTTAAACGTACTTTTTTTTGGTTGAAAAGATTGACGATTTTAGGTCAGAGACAACCTGGAATTTCAAATTAATGAAGGGTAACCCGTTATTTTTTGTGGATTGGAAAGTTTTTTTGTTTTTTTCCTCTGTTTTCCATTCATGGTTTCAAGCGAAATATTCAGAGCATATAGTATTGATCTTAAGCGAATTGAATTTTGTTTTGAGCACGATTGAATGATCGAAAGGTCATTAAAATGTATTTCAAATAAAAAAAAATGTAATTCATTTGGAATAAAGCTGTTTTTTTCTCTAAATTTACAACAATAAATAAGGGGTGATGAAAAGCTTATTCTTTGTTCACTTTTAAATTAAACAGAATCGATATGGCTACTACAATTTCAAAATTAAACCGGATCAACGAATTTGCCATCAATGCTGATTTTATACTTAATCGGTATTCCATTAATTTATTGGACAGTTCACAGACTTTTGCGAAAAGAATTTTTGAATTATTTTTAGTTTCTATTTTCCTCATTCTAGTGGCAAGCTGGTTGTTTCCAATAATCGCTATTTTTATCAAGTTGGAATCTAAAGGGCCTGTGTTTTACAAGCAACTCAGACACGGTCAAAACAATGTTCCATTTTATTGTATGAAATTTAGAAGTATGAAATTTGAACCTTCTGGTCATTTTAAGCAAGCATCTAAAGATGATTCAAGGGTAACCAAGGTTGGGTCTTTTTTGAGAAAAACCAGTTTGGATGAATTGCCTCAATTATTAAATGTCTTGATTGGAGAAATGTCCCTTGTCGGACCTAGGCCACATGCGATCCCAATGAATAAAGAATTTGCCGATAAAATTGAGAATTTTATGTTTAGACATATGGTTAAGCCTGGAATTACAGGTCTTGCACAATCAAAAGGATTTAGAGGTGAGATCAACGATGCTTTTGATATGAATGCCCGTCTTAGATATGACTTGTTTTACATAAAAAATTGGAGTCTTCTATTTGATATTAAAATCATCTTTTTGACTTTTTATAGTTTGATTTTCAAAAATGAAAATGCCTATTAAAATGATTTAGTTTTTGTAAAGAAAAGCTTTGAGGGTCCCTTAAAGCTTTTTTTTATTTTTTCAATTTTTAATTCATCCATCATTCTTTTCATTTAGGTGTTTAAACCCAAATCCCCATAAGGTTTCTCAATAGGCGATGATACTGTTAGGAAACATTTTATTTTGAATACTAGACATAAAACCGATTAGGGGAAGTCGAAAAAAGCAAACAAAGGACTGATTATTAAGCGATATCAGGCTGGAACTGGATAGGCAATGCACAACAAGGGTTTTATAAGATTCCCACAGTTTCCCGAATTAGTTTTTTTATGAGGCATGGGAATCAATGATTAAGCTTAGTTCGCTTTTTAATTTTAGTCAATAGAATTAATGGGAAGTTCTAGAAAGTTTGGTAACAAGTAGGCCTAAAGATTATTACTGCTATCCGAGTAAATTCTAAAATTTGAAAAAATGCCTTCTGGCGTTCAAATTAAAAGCGATTTTTTTTGGTTTTGCCCCCCTGTTTTAAACTGAACAATTCAAATTGTACTATTTTCAGATTCCTGATAAACCTGATAATCTGCCTGATCTGGCCAGCTTTATCATGGAAATGTAGGTGAAGATGTTCATCTCCGCCATATTTAAAATGGTCATAAACTGCTCAGCTTCTTTGCACTGCCTGTGAATTACCGAAAACGATAAATTGGCTATCAAAACTACCCACACCTGCGTTTTGATTCCCTCCAAGCTGTCCGAATAAAAATACCCCAATTCAACGTTTTGTTTCAACTGCATGAACAGGATTTCAATGTTTCATCTGTATTTGTAAAGCAGAAGGATTGTACCGTCACTGTAGTCGAACCTATTGGATACAAACTCCAATATTCTAGCGCTGACCGGATCATTTGTAAATGATCAATCTTGCCTTTAAAGGACCTTTTGATGGGTTTAGTATAATTATCTGATCAGCAGCGATCCCTCCATCAGCACAATCACTGATGTGGTTTGGCTATCCTTCCAGAACATGATAATCAGCATTGTTATCGAGCCGGGTTGTGTCCGGCACCTTTGAATACATCTACAAACAATGAAATTGTTGACGAATCAACGATCATGACTTTTCCTGGATCTACTTGACCGATCAGAAAGCTACATTGTACAGGTCTCAATTCATCCTTATAATAATCCAGAAGTTGATGATAAATCGATTCAAATACCCCGCTGTGTCTGTTAATATTGGAATTGCTTAGTGTGCTGACCGCAGGAAGTTTGTCAATGCCCGGATATGTGAGGCGGTCTTTGAGGAAAAGCAGATTTTTACAAAGGCTGTTGAGCGAATGTCACTTGGTGACAACTCCGTAGAGCATAAACACCAGTTGCTTCCATGTGGTCATGGTCTTGGAATATCTGTCAATCTGGTGTTATGACACACAGGAGTCAACAATTTGTCGAGGAAGAAAAGAAAGTAGCTGACAAATTACTGGTTGACCGGCAAGATTCGTGTTTTTTTCGTGATGTTTTTTAGTGTTGTGATTTCAACCATCATAAATTTAGCGAGGTGTAAAAACCTCACTATTGTATTTTTCAAGAATCTTACCCCCCCCCCAGTATTTTTGTCGGATGACAGTGTTTTAAAATCATGATTTTTTTTTTACTTTGAAAGGTATTTATAATTGTTAAATTATTGATTAGTTTCAGAGTTTACAATCAAAAAAACAGTGAGGATTTTTACAATCAAATTCCATTTTCAATTAGTTGAAGATCTAATCCAGTTCAATAAATAAAAAAAAACCAATATTTTTGGGTTAAAAACATTATCAAATGAAAAAAATTGAAAAAAGGTTCTTGTTTTATTTTTTGTTACTAGGGGTTTTTATGGGCTGTACCCAAACCAATAATTCCCAGGAAATACTTTTAATCATACATACCGATGACTATGGCCTTTCTAGTTCGCATAATCAAGCCACCTTAAAAGCATTTTCTTATGGAATAGTAAATTCTGCAAGCATTATGATGCCTTGTCCATGGGCAAATGATGGTGTGGAATATTGGAAAAAAAATAAGGATATGGATTTGGGATTGCACATCACCTTGACCAATGAGTGGTTTACATACAAATGGGCACCGATGGCGGACAAAGAAAGTGTAAGTGGTTTGATGAATGAAAATGGTTTTATGCTTTCAAATTGCCAGACTTTAACAGAGTTGGCAACACCTAAAGAAATTGAAACTGAAATGAGGGCGCAAATAGAAGCTGCTTTACAATCGGGCCTTGCTCCAACTCATTTGGACGCACATATGAGCTGTGTCTTCAGAACCCATCCAGAAGTGATTGCATCATACCTACGCTTAGGAGAAGAATATTCAATTCCCCCTATGATTTCTAAGGCAAATTTGGATAAATTGAAAAAATCATATCCCGAACTACTTATAGGAATAGATTTAAAGAAAATACCTGTTGTTAGCCAAATTCTGATTGCGGATGAAGCTCAATATGATAAAATTGGTATGGAGGCACATTACACCGATATTTTACAGAAATTAAAGCCTGGATTAAATGTACTGTTAATACATACCGCATATGATGATCCTGAAATGCAAATCATGACAAAAAACCATGATTATTGGAATGCAGAATGGCGTCAAGCAGATTACGATTATTTCACCAGTGACCTAGCAAGGCAGGTCTTAAAAGACAACAATATCAGGACTGTAACTTGGAGAGAAGTTGGATTAGAATATGTAAATAAAATAAATAAATAAATGTTTACAATTAAGAAATACTACCATCCGAGTAAATTCTAAAACTTGGGAAAAGCCTTTTGATGTTCAAATTAAGGGCGATTTTTTTGGTTTTGCCGCCCCTGTTTTAAACTGAACAATTCAAATTGTACTATTTTCAGATCCCTGATAAACCTGATAATCTGCCTGATCTGATCAGCTTTATAAGGGAAATCTAGGTGCAGATGTTTATCGCCGCCATGTTTACAATGGTCACAAACTGCTCAGCTTCTTTGCACTGCCCGTGAATTACCGAAAACGATAAATTGGCTATCAAAACTACCCACTCCTGCGTTTTGATTCCCTCTAAGCTGTCCGAATAAAAATACCCCAATTCAACGTTTTGTTTCAACTGCATGAACAGGATTTCAATGTTCCATCTGTATTTGTAAAGCAGAATGATTGTACTGTCACTGTAGTCGAACCTATTGGACACAAACTCCAATATTCTAGCGCTGACCGGATCATTTGTAAATGATCAATCTTGCCTTTAAAGGACCCTTTGATGGGTTTAGTATAATTATCTGATCAGCAGCGACCCCTCCATCAGCACAATCACTGATGTGGTTTGGCTGTCCTTCCAGATCATGATAATCAGCATTGCTATTGAGCCGGGTTGTGTCCGGCACCTTTGAATACATCTACAAACAACGAAATTGTTGACGAATCAACGATCACGATTTTTCCTGTATCTAATTGACCGACCAGAAAGCTACATTGTACAGGTCTCAACATATCCTTATAATAATCCGGAAGTTGATGATAAATCGATTCAAATACCTCGCTGTGTCTGTTAATATTGGCATCGCTTAGTGCGCTGACCTTAGGAAGTTTGTCCATGCCCAGATATGTGAGGTGGTCTTCGAGGAAAAGCAAATTTTTACAAAGGCTGTTGAGCGAATAGCACTTGGTGACAACTCCGTAGAGCATAAATACCAGTTGCTTCCAGGTGGTCATGGTTTTGTAATATCTGTCGCTCTGGTGTTCTGAAACACAGGAGTCAACAATTTGTCGAGGAGGAAAAGAAAGTAGCTGACAAATTACCGGTTGACCGGCAAAATTCGTGTTTTTTTCGTGATGTTTTTTAGTGTTGTAATTTCAACCATCATAAATTTTAGCGAGGTGTAAAAACCTCACTATTGTATTTTTCAAGAATCTTAAAAAAACCTCCCAGTATTTTTGTTGGATTAGGGAAAATTGGATCAGGTAGGAAAAGAATTTCTCATGTGTTTATCAGAACTATATTTTGAATTTACCCCCCATAATTGCCAAAAAAATATCTCTTAGAAAGTAGAATACAAAATCAATTTTTCGCCTCTATTTCCTAATCCTAAAATATTTTGATATAAATGTAAATAAAAAATGATAAAACAATGAAATAATGATTTGTAAAATTAATAATAATAAAATATAAATAATAAAAGTAATTTTAATATCAGTCTTAAATGTTTTGGAAAATTTTAAATAAAAATAAATGTTATTTAAATACAGAAAATTGGGTTTGATTGATTTTTATACGTATTTTTAATTGTGTTATTTAATTACTTTTTATTCAGATGGAAAATATTGAAGATTATACTATTAAAATAGGTTTGGTTGGAACAGGGATGATTGCTCGAGGTTTGACAAAGCTGATTCCCAAAAGAAAAGATATGGCCATCTCTAAAATTTTGACGAGAAGGCAAGGTTTTGTAGAAGGACTGGGAGTTGATCAATCTTACCTTACCACAAATCCTTTGGAACTTTTTGACAATTCGGATTTGATAATCGTGAGTACGGGTGATCCTATCTACAGTACGGAAGTTATTTTCCAGGCTTTTAAATACAATATTCCTGTATTGACCATGGATGCAGATACCCAGGTTTTAACAGGCAGCTGGCTTTCAGAAAGAGGACTCTTGTCAGAGGGTAATGGAGATCAGCCCGGCTGTTTGGCGGTCCTGAAAAATGAGATAGTGGAAATGGGTTTTCAACCTTTGGTCTATGGGAATATTAAAGGTTACCAAAACCTTAATCCGTCCAAGGAAGACATGATGTTTTGGGCGAAAAAGCAGGGATTTAGTTTGAATTCTGTCACCTCATTTACGGACGGTACCAAGCTTCAAATCGAACAGTGCCTTGTCGCCAATGGATTGGACGCTAATATTGCCCAGAGGGGTTTGATAGGAGTTCAAACCGAAAATTTTCAAGAAGGTGCTTTTGACTTGGCTTCTCAAGCAAAAAAAATGGATGCAGTTTTAAGCGATTACTTGGTGTCAAAAGAATCTCCTCCTGGAGTATTTATTGTTGCTACTCACCATGAAGATCTTATTGAAGAACTTGCAACCTATAAAATGGGTAAAGGGCCATTTTACCTTTTGTACAAGCCTGTTCATTTATGCATGTTTGAGATTTTTAAAGATGTAAAAAATCTTTTCTATAATAAATCAGTCCTTTTGGACAATGGTAGATTTCCCACTGTAAGTGTTGCGACTATAGCAAAAAAGCCACTTAAGGCCGGAGATTTCATTGAAAAAGGCATTGGAAGTTTCGAAGTGCGCGGTGAGTGTATTAAATTTTCTGAAATGGTTGACCATGTTCCAATTGGATTAATGAGTCAAGCACGATTGAAAAATAATATTGAACCAGGTCAAATTATTTCATTCAGCGATGTTGAGATTCCAGACTCACTTGCGTTAAATGCTTGGTTTGAGACAATTAAAAACAATGTAACACCTCCCAAGAGAAAGATATCAACTCCTTTTCGTTACCAACGCTAAATTCTTTTTGAATAGAATCTTCTGAACTCGGTTTAAGAATATTGCAATTTGTGAATTTTTTAAGCCGAAAATATTGTAACAACCTCGCCTGAGCAAAAGTAAAAGGGAAGGTTATTTTCAATTTTGATGTATGTGATTACTGTCCATTGCTGGATTGAATTTTTAAATACAGGAGCTCAGTGGAAATGCAAAAGGATGAATTATGAAATAGATTTCCTTAAAATAAGGAGTGGGGATCTGGTCAGAATTATCTTTATTTTCAACCTAGAAAAATGAAGAAGAGGCAATGATTAATTTTTCAAGTGAAATTATTAAATTGTCTCGTAAGCATTAAACTGGTGTTTGAATAAATTAAAACGAATTAATAAACAAAAAAGAATTGTTTCAGTACCTTTGTTTCAAATACAAACACATAGGCCTGTCGAGTAGATGTTGGTGTTTTAAGTTTTTCCCATAATCGAATTTTTAATTAAAATAAGTTTGAGATTTTTTTAAAAAATATTTTCACAATGTCCACTATAATTTCAAAATACAAAAACATACCTGGTTTTTCCGCAGAGGCTGAATTCATCATCAATAGGTACTCCACTAATCTACTGGATTCTTCGCAGATAGGTACCAAAAGAATATTCGATGTTGTGTTTTCAATTTTTTTCATATTATTCATTGCTGTTTGGTTATTTCCCCTGATTGCCCTTGCCATCAGGATGGAATCAAAAGGTCCAGTGATTTTTAAGCAAATGCGACATGGTAAAAACAATGTCCCTTTTTTTTGCTACAAGTTTCGCAGCATGAAATTCAGCCCAAATGGACATTTCAAACAAGCCAGTAAAAATGATCCGAGAATTACGAGGGTCGGTTTATTCTTGAGGAAAACCAGTATAGATGAATTGCCACAAATCATTAATGTCTTGATGGGTCAAATGTCCATCGTCGGACCAAGACCACACGCCATCACCATGAACAAGGAATTTGCAGATAAAATCCAATATTTTATGTGTAGGCACATGGTAAAGCCTGGGATTACCGGCCTTGCCCAAGCAAAAGGATTTAGGGGAGAAATAATGGATGAATTTGACATCAACACGAGGTTGAAATATGATTTGTTCTATATCAAAAATTGGAGTGTGTTTCTTGATTTTAAAGTCATGTTTTTGACTGTCAAATGTTTATTGGCCAATAATGACAATGCATACTAATCCCATATCAATTCCTAAATTCATCAATTTCTGTTTTTTTTTCGCTTTAGGGTTTGAAGTATAAAAGTTGGGGAAAGCCTGATTTTTCTTAACAAAATTCTGAGCTAATAATTGGGCGTTCAAACCCTCTTTCAAATTTATTGGATCGAATGCCCAATCGTCTTTTTTTAATCCTTTTTCAAAGCCGCTGTTTTGATTGATTTTTCTTGAATTATAGTTTGAAGGCTGTCTGGTACCCAATCTTAGTTGTAACCCGTTTTATGCATTACGAACTCAATTCAATATTATAATTAACTGATATTCAATTAGATGTTGATTGGTTTTGACTTCACTCTATTGGTGTCGGCAATTAGTCTCCCAATAGTCTGATTTTCCCACAGCTTCGATCTCATTTGGAAACTTAATGCATATTTCGGGTTTAAGCACTTCAGGCCTTCCGGATTTAAAAAACACACTCTATGCCAGTTTCTAATTCAGTAATTGCAGTATTCAAGCCGATTCATGCATAAACAATTCAATTTCAGCCTATAATTATCTAACAATCGTTCAGTTGTTTGCTGCCTTTGACTTCACCCTATCGATCGCCTACCTATTTATCCAAATAGTCTGATTTTCTTGTAGTTTCAATTCCTATTCCGAAACCAGTGCATATTTCTAGTTCAAAAGGCTGTCTTGGAGTTAGATTTTCAATAGGGTAGGAGTCTGCACCCAAATTTCTGCGAGCAATAGAGGATTTCACACATTTCCTGCGAATCAATTTAACTAAAGTTGTTGTCATCCAATTCATTATTTCTTTTGGTTCTTTAACCATATTCGCAAAAAAAATCTGCACGTCGCCCCTTACTGATTCTCCACTAGAAAAGGTTTGAGAAACTCAAAAAAAATAGGCCATCCCTTTTGGGACAGCCTATTCAGTTTAATTTATATCACCATGGGGTAGATCAATAACCAGGGTTTTGATTTTCTTGATTGATTAGGTCATTTGCGCTGATTTCGTTAATAGGAATGGGCCATGCCCAAGCCCTATTATCTGGAGCCAATGCACAACTTGTGAAAGCTGTTCCACAATCCGATCTTTCCAACGCCCTGTCGGTTCTCTTTAAGTCAAAGAATCTGTGTCCTTCCACGAAAAGCTCCTTCCTTCTTTCTTCAGCAATTGCTGCTTTTAGATTATCACCTGCCAATATAACAGGTAGATAACCGTTGATTCTGGCCAAGCGCAATCCGTTGAGATCAGTCAAAGCATTAATATCTCCTCCGGATTGATTTGCATTGGCTTCGGCTCTGATCAGGTACATTTCAGCCACCCTAATCACCTTGAAATTGACGATTCCATCTCTCAAATTTCCTTTTCCCAAGTATTTAGAGACCACCAAGCGATTGCCTACAGTTTGGAAATAGGAAGTATACCGAACATCCTCCACTGGATCAAACTGTCCCAAAACCTCCATAGAAGGTCTGAAGGAGGATCTGTTTCCATTAGGAAAATATACGTTTGTTCCTGGAGTTCCTTCGCCTGCATTGAAAGGAATAGACCAGATTACTTCCGAACGACCGATATTTTCATCTCTCCAAATTCCCTGAAAAGCTGTCCTTGATGCCAGAGGGATTTCCTCGATGACACTGGTAGCTGCTGTTGCTGCTTCGGTATATTGACCTGAATACAGATAAGCCCTCGCTAGGATCGCGTCGATTGTGATGGCATCGATGTTTGATCTGTTTGTGTAATTCGCAGAAGCATTGATGGTTTTGTCGGTATCTTCCAATAGCATTTTGGCCTCTGCCAAATCTGTAAATATCCCATCCCAACTTTGTGCTACGGTTGATCTTGCAATATTGTCAGTGTTGAAGGATAACTTATAGGGTATCCCTAGAGCGGTTGAACTTCTGGTTAGATCAGTAGCAAAATACCTGAGCAAATCAAAATGAACATAAGCCCTAATGGCCAAAGCTTGGCCTTTTATCCGATTATATCTTCCTCGATCCTCATCAGCAAATGTATCAATATCTCTCAAAGTGATATTGGCTTGTGCAATAATTCTATAGGCTGCAGTCCACAATCCTTCGATTGCCCCGTTGTCAGCTGCATAATCCCAATTGACCAACTGTCTGTAATTCGCTAAGGATTCTTGGGTTTCTGTTAAGTTGTCTGACATCATATCCGGCATGGTAGAGAATGCCGCGGCTGGCCCTGATGCATTGCCGAAGTAGGAAGTAGACCTGAAGAGTGCATACGTTCCAGTGAGAGAAAACTCGTAATCTGCCAGACTTTTGAACCTTTGGCTACCATCGAGAACAAATTCTGGCTCAATGTCAATGACGCTATTGCAACCTGCTACCATGGCAGATCCTGCGATGGCGAATCCTAATATTATATGTTTTAAATTCATTTCAGTTTTATATTTAATGGTCCTTACTTGTGGTTTCACACCAACACTCCCCTTAAAATTTGATTAAAATCCAACGCTAACACCCATCGTGACAGTTCTCAATGCTGGGTATTGAGAGCCAACCAATAATCTGTCAGACAATTCTGGGTCGAATCCTCGGAATTGCGTGAATGTCAACAGGTTTTGACCTTGGACAAACACTCTGGCGGAAGCAATCTTTAGGTTTGCGATTGTTTTTGCGGGCAAGTTGTAAGAAAGATTGATATTTCTCAATCTCAAGTAATCCCCTGACTCCACAAATCTGCTTGTACCCGAAAAGAATGCATTATCAGCTCTTGGGATATTGGTAATTTGACCAGGAGTTCTCCATTCGTTAAGAAGGTCTACAGATAGGTTGTCAAATAAATAAGCCGGATTTTCAATATTGTTTCTGTCATTGTTGTAAAGGTTGTTTCCGAATACATAGGTAAACAATACATCCAAACTGAGACTTTTGTATGAAAATGAAGTTCCAAAACCACCGAAATAAGGTGCGTCCGAGGTGCCTAAGATTGCCCTGTCATTGGGGTCATAACTTTCGGTCAGTTCATTCTCATTTGTTAAATATTGGGCATTTCCGTTTTCAGGATTGACACCTGCATATCTTACCAAATACAAGCTGTTGATTGGCTCTCCAATTTTGGTGATATAGTCACCTTCGATGATTTCAGTTTGATCGCCAACCAAACTTAACACCTCATTTTTGTTATAGGTGAAGTTTGCATTCAACTCCCATTTAAAATTGGCATTGTCTATTACTTTTCCGATAAATGAGATTTCATAACCGCGGTTCCTCAGGCTTCCAATATTGGTGTTTTGAGAAGTGAAACCTGAAGTTCTGGTCAATTGACGGTTTAGGAAAAGATCGTCAGTAACGTTGTTGTAGTATTCAAAAATACCATTCAATCTTCCTTGAAGGAGAACAAACTCAACTCCTGCGTTCAACATTTCTTTTCTTTCCCATCTTAAAAATTGATTTGGAAGATTGGTCAAAGCAATCCCTCCAATTCCGTTATAGATGGATCTGCCAAAAAGTTCTCTGGAATCAAAATTGCCAATTCCTTCTTGGTTACCTACAGCTCCATAGCTTCCTTTGAATTTCAATTCATTGAAGAAGTTACCTTTGAGATTTTGCATAAATGCTTCGTCACTCACAATCCAGCTCAATCCAATTGATCCGAAGTTTGCATACCTGTTGTCCTCACCAAATCTTGATGAGCCATCTCTTCTAAGACCCGCATTGATAAAATACCTATCCTTGAATCCATAAGTAGCATCAATAAAGTAGGAAACAAGAGAGTTTTGTCCTCCAAAACCCCTAACTCCAGGGATGTATCCATTCAAAGGAGTACCTGGCGTGATTCCGGCTTCATTTTGGAATGGGCCTACAAGACCAAATCCAGTAAATCCAAATCCTCTCTCATCATTTTTCACAACTTCATTGAAAACTGCAACCGTAAGTTCGTTGTCTACATTGAATCTTTTGGTATAACTAATGGAGGTGGTACCTGTGTATCTGAAATTCCTTTCCAACGCTCTCCCCAAACTACCATTGCCGCCTTGTGCGATAGATCCTCTATATGTGGTTCTGTCCAAATAGGTTTGAAATTCATTTTGGGTGTAGTCGATGCCCCAATTGGTTCTCATTGTTAAGCCTTCTAAGAATGGTGCTTTGTATTCCACAAATGCGATTCCCACTCCTTTGATTTGGTCCCTGGAAGTCTGATTCTCCAGGAGCTCTTGAAGTGCATTGGGCTGACCTGATACGATCTGGGTATAATCACCATTTTCATCATAAGGTCTTTCGTAAGGATTCAACCATCTTACTGCATTCAAAGGGCTTCCGATGAATGAATCACCTTCCAGCGTATTGTTGAATTTGGAAAAACCAATGGAGGTATTCAATCCGAATCTGAAATTCCCGGCATGGGTTTCCACATTGGCTCGACCAGTATATCGTCTCAAATCAGTATTGGGAACAGTACCTGTTTGATCGAAAACAGATCCTGAAAGGAAGAAAGTGGTTTTGTCGCTTCCGCCTGAGGCAGAAAGCTGATGACTTTGTGTATTTCCAGTCCTGAAGAGTACATCCTCCCAATTGGTGTTTATTTGTCTCAATCCAGCAAGTTCAGCATCTGTCCAGCCGTAAAGGTTTCCGTTGGCCAATTCATAATCTAATTTCTGATTTCCATTCATGACCAACTGTGGGTGGCTTGGAGCTTCAGATACTCCGTATTGAAAGTCATAGTTTACTCTGGTGACACCTGACTTTCCTCTTTTGGATGTAATGACGATAACACCGTTTGCTCCTCTTGAACCATAGATAGAGGTGGAAGCAGCATCTTTCAGAATGGTGAACGATTCAAAATCATTCGGATTTAAAGTTGCAAAATCAGCTGCCGAAATTTGGATTCCGTCCAACACAAACAAAGGAGCATTTGACCCGTTGATGGATCCTTTTCCTCTGATGGTCACTGCTGCAGCTGCTCCTGGTTGGCCTGAGTTGGCTTGGATCAAGACCCCCGGCGCTCTTCCCTGCAATGCCTGGTCAAAAGATGCAATGGGGACTTCCCTGATTTGTTCCGCTGAAACGGTGTTGATAGACCCCGCTACTTCTCTGCTATTTTGGGTTTTGTATCCAGTTACGATTACCTCACCCAATAATTTTGAATCTGTTTTTAGGGTCACGTCGATTACAGATCTGTTTCCTACAGTCTGTTCTTGGGTTTCAAATCCGATAAAGGAAAATACCAAAACTGTATTTGGGCCAACATTGTCTAAATTGAATTTCCCATCAAGGTCAGTCGCAACCCCACCGAAAGTACCTTTTATCAGGACACTCACACCTGGTAAGGGAAGCTTATCCTCCCCGGAGATGACGGTGCCCGAGACCTGATTGGTCTGCGCGATAGCCGAATAGCTTATGTTGAATAACAAAGCCATAGCCAATAGTAAAATTTTTTTCATCGTTTATTATATTTGGTTTAGTTTAAAATACGGCGTTGGATTAACCCAAACAGCTTGTTTTTGTTTGGGGATTTTACAAGATAAATATGAAATTTTAGGGGAGTTAAATCCAGTTTTTGGATTTTTGGCTATTTCTAGAATGCCAATAGTTCTTGACCAACCAGCTTCCCAACAATTTCATATTGGTTCATGGCCAGGCAGAAGTCAATGTCAGCTTCGATGTTTTGGTTTTGGAGCCTTTTTGCGTGAGCAGCTTGGTTGAGAAAGGATTTCAACTGACCCGCATTTTGTTCGTAAAGGTTTTTCATTGCGATTGCGCCATCGCATTCCCATTCAAATTGATCGGCTAAAAAACTCACCAGAGCACCTGCGTAAAGGGAGTCTTCCAGATTGAATTTACCCTTCCAGCCAGCACAATGGATCAAAATATCTTGATCTTGGGCAGCCAGATATTTCGCCGTAGTGTCAAGATTCAGAAATGCGCCAATCAGGATTTCATTTGAGCCCAATTTTGATTTTTCAATGGCGAGGGTACCATTGGTTGTGGTCATCGCTATTTTTTTTCCAGCATATTTCCCATGAAGATAGGCCAGTGGCGAATTGCCCAATTCAAATCCATCTGCCAAAAATCCATTCCTTTCTCCTGCAATGACAAATCCTTCTTTGGACATTTCTCTGCAAGTCTCCAAATCAGCAACGGGTGTAATGGATTTCACTCCATTTGCCAAGGCTGTGACCATAGTAGAAGTTGCCCTAAAAATATCCACCACCACAATGTTTTT
The DNA here is from genome assembly GCF_000381545.1 of Rhodonellum psychrophilum GCM71 = DSM 17998. Lineage (GTDB taxonomy): Bacteria > Bacteroidota > Bacteroidia > Cytophagales > Cyclobacteriaceae > Rhodonellum > Rhodonellum psychrophilum. The sequence continues at coordinate 35,719 of NZ_KB906684.1, forward strand.
TTGACTCAAATCGTGAAGATGAATCAATTCGGGACTAAAGCAAATTTCTAATTTTTTCATTAATGGGTAAACGTGAATGCTAAAAAAATACAGTTTCCCTTTTTTTGAGACCTTCAAAAAAAAGGAAACCGATATTTTACTTTTTGGTTATAAAATTATTTTTTCTGCAACAAAGGCAGTTTTTCGATCACTGCCTCAAGGTTTTTATTTCTGACGGTAATGGCAATCCCCGTTCCAGGAATGGCGTATTCGGTTTGGACATAACCCAAGCCTATTCCCAGACCCATAGTAGGAGAAATACTGCCAGAAGTCACCTCTCCAATTACTTCACCATGAAGGTTGACGATAGGGTAGTGTGCTCTTGGAATTCCTTTTTCCTTCAAGATGAATCCAACCAGTTTTTTTGAGACACCTTCTTCTTTTTGCTTCTTCAAATTTTCAGAATTGATAAAGTCCTTGGTGAATTTTGTGATCCAACCCAACCCTGCTTCGATCGGTGAAGTTTCGTCATTCAGATCATTTCCGTAGAGACAATATCCCATTTCCAACCTTAATGTATCCCTTGCGCCCAATCCAATAGGTTTGATGCCAAGGTCTTTTCCCGATTCAAAAATGGCATCCCATACTTTTTGTGCATCTTCATTTTTCACATAGATCTCAAATCCACCTGCTCCTGTATAGCCAGTACCTGAAATGATCACATCTTGGACTCCTGCAAAATCACCGACTGTGAAATGATAGAACTTGATTGCGGACAAATCCACAGGAGTCAGCGGCTGCAGTGCTTCTGTTGCTTTTGGCCCCTGTACAGCAAAAAGTGACATCCCATCCGATAGGTTTGTCAATTCAGCACCAAATACATTGTGCTGGTTGATCCAGTTCCAATCCTTTTCGATATTGGAGGCATTTACGACCAACATGTATTCTTCTTCGGCCATTTTATAGACGATTAAGTCATCTACAATTCCCCCTTTTTCGTTGGGAAAACAAGAATATTGTGCTTGACCAACAACCAACTTTGAGGCATCGTTTGAGGTGACTTTCTGGATCAGCGCCAAGGCGTTTGGGCCTTTCACCATGAATTCCCCCATGTGGGAAACATCAAAAACTCCGACACTTTCCCGAACAGTGTTGTGCTCATCAAGATCTGATGAATATCTTACTGGCATGAAATATCCAGCAAAGGGAACCATTTTTCCACCAAGAGCTTCGTGAAGGTCGTTTAAAGTAACTTTTTTGATGATATTTTCCATTCTAAGGGTTTATTTTTCTGACCGCAAAGTTAAGAAATGACAGGAACTATTTATGCCATTGAACAAAAAAAGGCCACTTTATTGAAGAGGCCTTTTATTTCTTAATTCATTTGTCAATCAACCGCCATAGCCGGGATTCTGCACCAAGTTGGGATTGGCATCGATTTCCCTTTGTGGGATTGGGAAGACGAGTCTTGGATCATCAAATGCAAAGACAGTAATAGAGATATTGTCCAGAACCGAACCTTTGGTTCTTTTGATGTCATGGATGGCCTGTCCTTCATGGGCCAATTCCAGTTTCCTTTCTTTAAGTATATCGGCCAAAGTCGGCAATGTGGGAGTGGAAAGTGGATTGAATTCCGGTAATTTCACCCTCCTTCTGATTCTGTTCAAATCCCCAATCGGCGTGGATCCCACTGCTGTTCCTTCTCTGAAGTTTGTCTCTGCCCGCGTGAGGTACATTTCGGACAATCTGAAAACCTTGACGTTTTTGAATTGATCCCTCCATTTTGCGGTCCTTAATTCTCCGGCAGCTGTAAAGAATTGAGTCAACCTCTCATCTCCGGATTCATATAGGTTTAAGTGGGCTTGCAAAATGGCAACATCACCTCCCCTGGCTCCAAATTCCGGAAGGGAATAGAACAGGAACATGTCATTGTCTGCATCTTGTGGATTTACCTGGATCGTGAAAAGGTCTTCATTGGTGTCCGCGTCATTGTTGAACGCATCCATATAGGCGGTGCCAATCAACGATTTCCCATTCGCAAGAGCCACTTCAATTGCCCTGTTGGCCGCATCTCTGGCTTCTGCATATCGCTCCATTTGTAAATATACCCGTGACAATTGGGCGGAGGCAACATATGACCTGGCCAAAAATCCATTGACTGGTGGAAGGATGGATTCGGCTCTTCTCAGGTCAGTGAGGATTTGTTGGTATACCTCTTCCACTGTATTTCGACTAACAAAACTCGTTTCTACGATGGCTCTTGTTGGTTCCAATACCAGAGGCACACCCAGATTGGTTCCGGTATTGCCAGCAGCGTAGGGAAGGGCATACAGCTTGATCAGCTCAAAATACATGGAGCCTCTGATAAAAAGGGCTTCTCCTTCTACTCTTGGTCTATCTTCCTCATTGACGATGTTCAAGGCTGACAATACGTTGTTGCTGACATTGATGGCGCGATAGGCGGCTGCCCAGGTTCCTTCTACAAAGGAATTGTTGACAAAAATGGTTTTGTTGAACATTTCCCTGGGTTGGTTAAAGGTCCCTTCCCATCTTACTTCGCGGTTTGCCCCAAGCATCTCGGAATAAAGATGAAGCCTACCACCGTATAAATTCACGTTTCTTATTTCGGAATATGCACCCAGTAAGACACTTTTTACATTGGCATCCGTATTCAGTGCGAGCTCCTGATCGATACTTTGTTGTGGCGTTAACGACAATTCATTGTCGCAACTGCTGAATAGGACAGCTAAAACCATCAATCCTGATGCGATATGTTTTTTCATCTTCTGATAAATTAAAATCCAACATTGATACCGATTGAATACGTTCTTGCCTGAGGCGCAGAATAAAAGTCATTGCCTTGGAGGATATTCCCAGTCAAGGAATCGGCGCTAACCTCAGGATCCCAACCATTGTAGTTGGTAAAAGTCAAAAGGTTTTGTCCTGTAAAGAATATCCTGAAACTGGTCACCTTCATTCTTTCCAATAAGCTGGAGGGAGGGGAATATCCAAAGGTTAAGGTTTTCAAACGTACATAACTGCCATCTGAGAGGTACCTGCTTGACGCATTACACCCATTACATTCCCCGAGTCTGGCTTGCGGGATGTCCGTGATGTCACCCGGATTTTGCCACCTTGCCATCTGGTCGCGGGTAGAATTGTCAAACCAGTCTCCGTTGGCTGCAAAAAAACCGCCACCTCCATCGTAGATGTCATTTCCAAATACCCCTTGAAAGAGGATGTTCAAGTCGAAAGCACCAAAGGTGAGGCTATTGGTAATTCCACCTATAAATTTGGGATTAGGATCACCGACGACCATTCTCGTGGCAGCATTATAGTCGTTAGTGGTTTCACTCAATTCCTCATTTGCATAATAAAGCGCATCCCCATTATCAGGATCTACACCAGCGAATTTTGGCCCATAGAACACGCCGATGGGCTCTCCTATAAATATACTGTTGAGAAATCGGGAAGAGGAGGGTGGGATGGATTCCTGTCCAGGGGCAAGTTCCTTGACTTTGTTGATGTTTCTGGCAAAGTTGATCGACGTATTCCAAGAAAATTTCTGCCTGCTCACATTAGCCGAGTTCAAAACAATCTCGACGCCGCTATTCTGCATCCTTCCGATATTTTGCCGCTGTATCAGGAAACCTGAAGTGGCAGGGATTGGGACGTTCAGCAAAAGATCAGTGGTGTTTTTGTTGTAATAATCAATTTCACCTGTGATTCGATCTCTTAGAAAGGCAAATTCTACACCGATATCAATCTGGGCTGTTTTTTCCCAAGTTAAATCTGGATTGGGTATCTGGGAAGGAATCAGTCCCGGGATTAAAGCATAGGCCGCCGGACCAAACAATCCCAAATGGTCAAAATTCCCGATTTCGGCATTTCCGGTCAAACCAAAGGAAGCCCGAAGCTTCAGGAGACTTAAATTTTCATTGCCCTTCAAAAAACTCTCCTCTGTCAAAACCCATCCCAAAGAGGCAGCTGGGAAAAATCCATATTTGTTGTTTTCTCCAAATCTCGACGAACCATCGATCCTCGCACTTAGGGTAGCCAAATATTTGTTGGCATACTTGTAATTGACCCTCGTGAAATAAGAAAGAAAGGAAAAGTTGGTCAGCGTGGAGGTTCCCCCAACAATTTCAGCAGCGGATGCCAGGGTTTTCAAGTCATCAAGAGGAAATTCTTGCCCTTCCACGGAAGTAAAGTTTTCATCTGACCTTTGGAATGACATTCCTGCGATGGCCTCCAAATTGTGCTTTTCGGCAAAGATTTTTGTATAAGTGAAATAATTGTTGGTATTGTAATTGAAGATTCTCAGCCATCTCGAACGGCCATATCCATTGGTGGAAAGTCCTGTATTGGTACGAGAACCGAAATATTGTTCCTCGTTTTGGTTGAGGATATCCACGCCGAATTCTGTCCTGAATTTCAAATTCGCGTTGAATTTATATTCCCCAAAGACATTGGTGATATTTCTGAAAGAAGTATTCAACCAAGAAGCGTTTTCCGAATCGATCAAATTGTTATAGTAGGTGGTGGTGGGCCTGTCATAAAGTTGGCCATTGAGGTCCCTGATCGGGGTGATGGGCGCCAGAGCGACCAATTGGATCGGATTGTTGAATTGATTGTCATCTGACAAGCGGTTATTTTCAGTCCTGCTCAAGCCAAAATTGGCCCCTATGGTGAATTTGTCAGAAACGGAATGGTCAAGGTTTAATCTCGCTGAAACCCTTTCAAAATCATTTCTGATCATGATTCCAGTTTGCTTATCATAAGCACCACTGAAATAAAACCTTGTTTTCTCATCCCCACCGGCAGCCGAAAAGTTGACATTGGTCGTGCCGGCACTTCCATTGAATGCCTCCTCTTGCCAATTGGTATTGGTTTCAAGATTTCTCCAGTCGGACCATCCGGAGTACCTGTCCAGTCGGCCTTCCACAAATTCCAAATCCGATCCAGCATAATCTGAAGGATTGTTGATCGGATCGGTTCCAGCCCTGAGGTCATTGTTGTAGCCCGATTCTCGCATCAATTCCACAAATTCGGCGGCGTCGAGAAATTCCCTTTTTCGTGTTGGTTCGGATATCCCTCTTTGGATGCCTACATTGAATTTTGTTTTTCCTTTCGCTCCTGATTTAGTGGTGATCAGGACCACACCGTTGGCTGCTCTGGCGCCGTAAATGGCTGCTGCAGAAGCATCTTTCAACACATCAAATGATTCAATGTCATTGAAATTGATATCCGACATTGGATTGTATAAACCTATTGCACCCGAGGAAGTCATGGGAATGCCGTCGATCACATACAAGGGTTCATTTCCTCCCGAAATGGAAGTCGTACCCCTGACACGGATTTTCACTCCCCCACCAAGTTTTCCACTGGAAGATTCCACGAATACACCAGCCATTCTCCCCTGAAGGGCCTCCTGAAAATTGGGTACCGGAATGGATGCCAGATCCGTTCCTTTTAAGGAAGCAATATTCCCAGTTAGATCTCCTCTGGTGGTGCTTCCATAACCGACGACGACTACTTCTCCCAAAACTTTTGCATCTGGAATTAGCAGGATGTCAATGGAAGATTTGGAACCCACCAGAACCTCTTGGGCAACAAAGCCCACAAATGAAAACACAAGGGTTTCAGTCGAATTTGCCTGAATGGTATAGAAGCCATCCAAATCGGAAATGACGCCTCGGGTGGTTCCTTTGATCAGGATATTTACTCCCGGAAGGGGTAAGTTATCTTCTCCTGAAAGTACCACCCCGGTCACTTGACGGGTTTGTGAAAAGGACGTGGTGCAAAAAAGAACCAATATCGCCAATACACTTAGTAAAATTTTTTTCATAATTATTTCAATAATTTAAATGAATAAATAATTTAAAATAATTAAAAAATAAGTGAATATTATAAAAAGTAAGAGTATACAATTTAAGATTTTATGATTGATTTAAAAAATAAAAGAGATGGAGAAAATTGAATTAACCCGTGTAAGGCATTCCCAATTGTATTCCAGCCTGAAATTGAATGATATTCAGTATTCGTTCCAGTTTTTGACTTCACCAAATTGATTCTTTGCCTTATTCTCCGAATAGCCTGATTTTCTTTCGGTTTCAATCCCATTTGGAAACCTATTCCATATTCCATCTAACTTAATCAAGTGAGATGCTTTACGTTACTTTTTTGGTGTCTTAGCATTCGGGTTTAAAAATGGGGTTGATCTTTGGCTCCCTTTTCTGATCCGCTGGAGGAAAAAAAAACGGCAGAATCCTTTAAGGATTCTGCCGTTTTCATTTGATCGATTTATTTTGGACTAGACAGAGAAACTCTCTCCGCATCCACATGTTCTGGAGGCATTTGGATTCACAAATTGAAAACCTTTTCCGTTCAGCCCATCAGAAAATTCCAAAACAGTTCCTGCCAGATAAAGCAGACTTTTTCTGTCTACGATGATTTTCACGCCTTTGTCTTCAAACACATGATCCGTTTCTACCAAAGAGGAATCAAAGCCCAAATCATACATAAGACCCGAACATCCACCTCCTTTAACAGAAACCCGTATATTTTCATTTTCCTTATGCCCCTCTTCTTGCCTCAATGCAATTATTCTTTCTTTTGCTTTTTCGGAAACTATTATCATATCTTTATTATTTAATGGACTCGTCTCAAGTGATTTATTAAACAACCTTACTTTTGAAAAGATTCAGTAACAAATATACAAAATAATAAAATGAGAAAAATCGAGCATATTGGAATAGCTGTAAAAGATCTCAAAACTTCCAATGCACTATTCAAAAGATTATTGGGATCGGAACATTATAAGGAAGAGGAAGTTGCCGGCGAAGGAGTCAATACTTCCTTCTTTCAGGTTGGGGAAACCAAAATAGAACTCTTGGAGGCTTCTCGAGAGGATAGTCCAATCTCTAAATTCATTGAGAAAAAATCTGAAGGAATCCATCACATAGCCTTTGATGTGGAAGATATCCATGCTGAAGTCTTGAGGCTGAAAGCCGCCGGTTTCGAGATCCTGAATGAAACCCCAAAAGACGGTGCTGACAATAAATTAGTCGTTTTTTTGCATCCCCGGTCCACAAATGGCATGCTCGTGGAGTTGTGTCAAAACAAGAACAATTAGCTTTTAACTTATGAAGATTCTTTACATCTTTTCTGTATTTATTTTTTTGTTTTTTTCCTGCCACCATTCCTACGCTCAGGGGGATAGGGGAAGCAGGTTTGGATTGCAGTTTTCTTATGGTAGCCCCTATTATATACCAAGCTACGCTGATGGGGCTCCGAGCTATGATGGAAAATTTTTTTTTGACATCGGATTCCTTTTCCTAAAACCCATTTCGAATAAATGGGAATTTGAGACGGGCTTGGTATATTCCAACAATCAATTTAAAGTAACCCCAAACTTTCCCCCTGGGACACCCAATCCTTCATATATCTCTTCCATGAATCAATGGATAATCCCTGCCAATTTCAGGCTTTATCTCCCCAATAGGTTCTTATTGCAATTTGGACCCAATTTATCCCAAGCAAGTAGAGAATCTTTCGGACTTTTTCGTCTTGGATTCTCATTGGGTTTTGGCAAGGAGTTCAAGTTGGGAGATAAGAATGCTTTATTGATCGTCCCTACCTTCAATGCCAATCCATTTTTCCCAACAAACTCGGAGGGTATGACGCAATTGGGAATTAGAAGTATCTTTGCATTTCCAAGCAAGAAATAAAAAGTAGAAAAATGTCCGAAAAAAGAACTGAAATCAGTGAATTGGGTGAGTTTGCCCTTATCGATCATCTGAATGAAAGCATAAAAATCAAAAATGCATCTACCCTCAAGGGAATTGGCGATGATGCTGCCGTGATTGATTCCGGAGAAACGGTAAAGGTAGTGACGACGGATTTGTTACTGGAAGGTGTTCATTTTGACCTTTCTTACGCCCCATTGCACCATGTCGGATTCAAGGCCGTTGCTGTGAATGTATCGGATGTCGCAGCCATGAATGCCATCCCAAAGCAGATTACGGTCAGTATTGCATTGTCCAACAGGTTTTCGGTGGAGGCAGTGGACGCTTTGTATGCAGGAATTAACGCCGCGGCCGAACATTATGGAGTGGATGTAATCGGTGGGGATACCACGGCTTCCCATTCTGGTTTGGTGATTTCCATCACCGCCATTGGCGAAGCAAAAAAAGAACAAATCAGTTACCGCTCAGGTGCCAAAGTCAATGACATTGTCTGTGTGACGGGTGACCTCGGGGCAGCATTGGTGGGCTTGCAGATTTTGGAGCGGGAGAAACAGGTTTTTATCGCCAATCCGGACATGAAACCCCAATTGGAGAACTTTACTTATGTAACAGGTCGCCAGCTTAAACCTGATGCAAGAATGGACATCATCCATGAAATGCGGGATTTGGAAATCGTCCCTTCCAGTATGATTGATATTTCTGATGGCTTGGCCTCCGAACTCTTTCACATTTGCAAATCTTCTGGCGTCGGTGTTACCATTTATGAGGACAAACTTCCCATCGACAAACAGACATTTGATACCGCTGTCGAATTGGGACTTGATCCCATCACCTGTGTATTGAATGGAGGAGAGGATTACGAATTGCTGTTTACCATTGATCAAAAAGACTACGAAAAACTTGAAAAACATCCCGACATCCATTTTATCGGTCATGTGACCAATGCGGAGGAAGGGAAATATCTGGTCACCAAAAGTGGGACAACCGCACAGTTAAAGGCTCAAGGTTGGAAACATTTTTGATTGGTGTTTTCAGAGGTCACCGTTAAAAAATGAATGATTTTAACGGTGACTCTCAATCAAATTTTTTTGAATTGATTGTTCAACCCGAAATATCCATTGGATTTCATATTGGGATTGAAACTGCAAGAAAATCAGCCTTTTCGGAGATTATGGTATAATCCCCTTATGGTGAAGTTAAAAAAGCAACCCACTAATTGATTATTGATCAATTAGTGGGTTAAGTTGAATTGGTAATGCATAACACGGGTTGAACCTGAGAAAATTGGCTTTTGGGAGGATCCCAATATCAAAAAGTGTTTCATTGCATCTATTATAATCCTGTTGATTTTTTCTTGGTTGGCCAAATAAAAAACTGCTGTTTTTTTTAGCAACAGCAGTAGCCATTGTCCTCAAAAACCAGCAGTTTTCAATCAATGTGTCAAATCAATCTTCAGGATAAGGGATATAGACAAATTTCGTGAAATCATTGTCCATCACAAAAAGACAGCAAAATTCATCGGGATCTTTATAGGCCTTTTGGAATTCTTCCATCAAGTCTTCTGCGATCAGTTTCCTTTGGATAAATTCATCCAGATAGGTGATGTAATAATTCCAATCCAGGTTTTTTTCCTCCTTACCCAAAAGCATCTGGCCAATCGGCTGGGCTTCCTTGGACATGGGGAAAATAGGAAATTCCGAAAATTTTCTGGAGCGGACCTGGTAAGCGGCTTCTTTCAGGATGTCCGAAACCTTGATGAAATCCTTGGTGATGGTCCCGATGTATTTCCCGTTCAATTCGGGATCGTTGGCGTCTGAAATCATGGCTTTAGCGTTAAAAGTACAACATTTTCCACATGATAAGTCTGGGGAAACATGTCCACAGGCTGAATTTTGTCCACTTGGTATTTTTCGCCCAACAAGGCTACATCTCGCGCCTGAGTAGCTGGGTTACAGCTTACATAGACGATTTTCGGTGCGGCCAATTGAAGCAGCATTTTGACTACGTCTTCATGCATTCCCACTCTCGGAGGATCTGTGATGATGACATCAGGGGCAGCATGTTTGGCAATGAATTCTTCATTGAGCATGTCCTTCATGTCTCCGGCATAAAAAAGCGTATTGTCCAAGCCGTTTACCTTTGCATTTAATTTGGCATCCGCAATGGCATCTTCCACATATTCGATACCGATGACTTGCTTGGCTTTTTTCGCGACAAAATTGGCGATGGTTCCCGTACCGGTATAAAGATCGTAAACGACCTCATCTCCTTGAAGGTCTGCAAAATCCCTTGTGACCTTATAAAGTTCGTAAGCTTGGTCAGAATTGGTTTGATAAAAAGATTTTGGACCGATTCTAAACTTCAAGCCCTCCATTTCTTCCTCAATATAATCTTTTCCCGAAAAAGTAACCACATCAAGATCATTGAATGTTTCGTTTTTTTTCAGGTTGATGATGTAAAGCAAGGCGGTGATTTGTGGAAAAGCACCGTTCAAATGCTGCATTACCTTTTCAATGCCTTCTGCATCATCGGCTCCAAACTGCACGATGACCATACTTTCGCCTGTCGAGGTGCTCCGGATGATCAGGTTTCGGAGCAGACCAACCTGATTTCTGATATCGTAAAAGGAAAGATGGTTTTCAAGAGCAAAGTTTCGAAGAGAATTTCTTACTTCATTTGAGATATTTCCCTGTAGATAGCAATGTTCGATATCGACGATTTTATCAAACATTTTTGGGATATGAAATCCCAAAGCACTTCTTTCGAAGGTTGCCTCCGATGCGATTTCTTCTTTTGTCAGCCAGCGGTTGTTGGAAAAAGTGAAGTCCAATTTGTTGCGGTAATATTGGGTATTGGCAGATCCAATGATGGGCATGACTTCCGGAATAGGTAATTTTCCGATACGTTGGAATTGATCCACTACCTGCTGCCGTTTATACGTTTTCTGTAAATCGTAATTGATATGCTGCCATTTGCATCCGCCACAGGTGCCAAAATGTTGGCAAAAAGGTTCGACACGGTCTTTGGAATATTCATGGAAAAAAATGGCTTCACCTTCCATAAAAGAGCTTTTGCCTCGGGTAATTCTCACGTCAACCAGGTCTCCGGGTGCTACATTTTGGACAAAAACCACTTTTTCCTCATAATGGCCAACGCATTTGCCTTCAGAGGCTATTCTTTCTATCCTAAGGTTTTGTATGACCTTATTCTTCATCTTTCTCGACATGGGCGCAAAATTAAGGAAAAAATGAAGATGATTTAGTTTTTTTTGGTTTATCGAGGACAGTGAAGGATTTTCATTCTTTTTTTGCTGACCATTGTTTTTGGGAGGATGAAATGAAATCCGAAAAATCATCCATTGACCATCTGAAATTTTTATCTTTAAACCCAAATTAAATACCAATGAAATTAAAGGACAAAGTTGTAATCGTGACCGGCGCCACCTCAGGCATAGGGGAGGCTTGCGCTTTGGCTTTTGGTAAGGAAGGCGCAAAAGTGGTCATCACCGGACGCAGTCAAATCAATCTGGACAATAGCTTGGTCAGATTGCAGCAAGCTGGGATTGAGGCTTTCGGTATACTAGCGGACGCAGCCTCGGAAGAAGACAATAAAAGTATCGCTTTTGCCTCCATTCAGCGTTTTGGAAAAATCGATATCTTGATCAATAACGCTGGGATTTCGATGCGCTCTCTTTTTGAGGACTTGGACTTGGAGGTTTTTAGGAAAGTCATGGATACCAATTTTTGGGGTACCGTGTACGCCACTAAATTTTGCTTGCCCGAAATCCTCAAAAACAAAGGGTCCATCATCGGGATCTCTTCCATCAATGGCTATCGCGGCACACCTGCAAGAACAGCCTATACGGCGAGTAAATTTGCCATGAATGGATTTTTTGAATCCTTAAGAACTGAGGTAATGAAAAGAGGAGTTCATGTATTGGTAGCCTGCCCTGGATTCACGGCCTCGAATATCCGTAAAAATGCACTCAGAGCCGATGGGACTTTACAAGGAGAATCCCCAAGGGAAGAGGGGGAGTTGATGACTGCGGATGAAGTGGCACATGAGATTTTGAAGGCAACCCTGAAAAGAAAGCGGGATTTGGTGTTGACCCAACAAGGGAGAATGGCTGTTTTCCTGAACAAATGGATACCCGGTATCATGGACGGGATTGTGTACAAGCACATGGCCAAAGAGAAAGATTCCCCGTTCAAATAATCCAGCATGCTCAAAGACATCTTTCAGGTATATCTCAATAGGTTGGTGGACCTTTCCAGTAGGAACAGGTCAGTTTACCTATCCAAGTTGGTTCCTTCCCAAATGATAGACCTGAATGAATTTCATTTCCTTAATCAGCACCCTAGTTTTGAGTACATTGAATTGCTCCTCAAGCGAAAAAACCTAATCCCCCTCATTCCGGTATCCGATCCCCGGGACAAAAATATCAATCTCCTTTCCCAAAGACTCAATAGAATCCAACATCTTGTGCAGCTTGCAGAAAATGAAACGGGTGAAAAAAGCCTGTTTGTTGGTTGGCCTTATGTAGAAGGAAAGCTGATCAATGATCAAGTCATCCGGTGCCCTCTCATTCTCTTTCCGGTGGATTTGGTAAAGGAAAATAATTCGTGGCAACTTAAAAAGCAGGAGGGCAATCCTCCTTTTCTCAACAAGGCTTTTCTTTTGGCATACACCCAAGCGTATGGAAAACCCTTTGAAAAAAACGGGGCCGAAAATGCATTGGAGGATTTTTCCAAGGATTCGGTTGCTTTCAGGACCGAGCTTTACCGCTATTTGGAAAATGAGCTTTCCCTCAACTTTACCCATGAACTTTTTGAAGATAAAATCCTGAGTTTTCCGGATTCTTCCAAAGGCCAAGATGAAAGCGATTTTGATACTGGTAAATTGAAGCTTAAGCCCTTTGCAGTTTTGGGTCAGTACTCACAAAAAACCAGCTTTTTGATCCAAGATTATGAACAGCTGCTTCAAGGGGAGGAGTTTCCGGATCTGGAGCACTTGTTTTTCAAATGGTTTGCGCCAGAAGAAGTAGAAATGAATTCGCCAAGGGAAGATCAGATGTATCCGGTTTTCCCCTTGGATGCAAGTCAGGAGGAGGTTTTGAAGGCGGTACGCATGGGGAAGTCCTGCGTCGTGGAAGGACCTCCAGGGACGGGAAAGTCCCAATTGATCAGCAATCTTGCCATTGATTATATTGCCAGGGGCAAAAAAGTCCTCGTGGTTTCCCAAAAAAGGGCAGCATTGGATGTGGTTTACAAAAGATTGGAAAAAGCGGGGTTTGGTGATTTTCTCTCCTTGGTCCATGATTTTAGGTCGGACAAAAAAGAACTTTTCAAAAACATCCAAGAACAGATCAATTCCTTGGAAAAGTATCAGGATCTGAACAGGACAATTGATGCCATACAACTGGAGCGTCAATTCATCAAACTGTCGAGACTGATCGATTCCCACGTGGATTATTTCGATGAATTGAAAAAAGGGCTTTTCAATACCGAAGAATGTGGGATCCCCGTCAAGGAATTGTACATGGTTTCCAAGCTTTCGGAGGAAGGTTTGGATATGAATCAATATTACCGTGAGTTCTTATGGGATAAGCTTGAGGGTTTTTTCAGGGATTTGAAGGAATATTCCGAATACTATCGGGAGTATCAAAAACCTGAATCCTTTTGGCTGCACCGTGTGGATTTCAGTGGTCTTGGCAGCAGCGCATCGAAGCGGCTTCAGGAAGTGCTGATGGAGGTGGAGGAACGCAAAAACCAATTCCACTCCTCGTTTGGACAAGCGGCTGATTTTGATATTTCCTTCCTTTTTTCTTTTTTGGAGCAAAAAAGTAAACTGCTTGAATTGAAGCATTTGCTGCATTTGTCCGATTCCAAGGCCAGCTTTGATTCTATCAAAGACCTAGATTCCGCCGAATTCGATTTGCTCTGGCTGGAGCAAAAGATAGAAACCGTAAAATCACTGCTTTCGGGAGAAGGTGTCGAATGGCATGCTCCAGATGAAGAGGTAGAACATTTTGCCCAATTGGCCATTCAATATTCCAATCAGGGAAAAGGCTGGTGGCATTCCATTCATCTTCCATGGAAAAAAAATCGATTTGATCCCATCCTCGCACTTTTGGAAAAAAACGGTTTGAAAAAAAGCGATCAAGGTGTGCAAAAACTGGTGGAGAAATTGGAAAACCGATTGAATCTCAACCATCAATATACGCTGTTGACTGGAAAATCCTGGATTGATTTACCTGCAAAGCCCTTCGATTTCATTGGTTTTAACCATTCTGTCTCGTCTCTTTTGGATGCGGTAAAGGCATGTTTGGCCTTAGGTGAAATGGGGGCCTCCGGAAAATTCCTATTGAAGCTTTTCCATAATGGTGAGAGGACTTTGGATTCAATAAATGAAATTCTTTCCCACGTGACCCAATTGGAGGAACAAATGAATTACTGGAGTCTTTATCTCAGCAAGATCCAGATCCAGCACCTTGTCACGCAAAACATTCAGAATGGAATAGTTTCACTCAAGGAGCAGGTGCCCTTTGTCTTCGACGAATTGGTCGCTTTCGACAGCCTGATTCATCGATTGAGGCCAGTGGATTTGACGGTGATGAATAGACTGTTGGACAGTTATCCAGACAGGGATTTTGATGGTTTAAAATCAGCTTTTACCACTGGATTACAATTGAGTTGGATAGAGCACATCGAATCCAAATACCCAGTTTTAAAGGAGGTAAGCACCGCCAAGTCTGTCAATATCCAGCAAGAATTGATGGCTGCCGTAAAGGAAAAGTGGAGACTGTCGCGATTTATCGCAGAGCTAAGGCTCAGGGAGAAAACCTTTCAAAATCTAGAATACAACAGACTGAATAATCTAGTGACCTATCGGGATTTGCTCCATCAGGTGAGCAAAAAGAAAAAACTCTGGACAATCAAAAAGCTGGTTGAGGAATTCGAGGAGGAGATTTTTAGGTTGGTGCCCTGTTGGCTGGCCTCCCCTGAAACTGTTTCCGCATTGTTTCCTCTGAAACAATCTTTCGACTTGATCATTTTTGATGAATCCTCACAATGCTTTGTCGAAAGAGGTATTCCTGCCATGCTCAGGGGAAAGCAAGTGGTCATTGCCGGAGATTCTCAGCAATTACAACCCTTTGATCTTTACCAAGTGAGGTTGGCATCCGATGAGGAGGGTATAGCCGTAGAAACGGAATCCTTGCTGGATTTGGCCTCGAATTATTTTCAGAAATTTTGGTTGCAAGGGCATTATCGGAGTGCACAACTCCCTTTGATCCATTTTTCCAACCAACATTTCTATGAAAATCGGCTCCAGATGCTTCCTGAATTGGCCTTGGCCAATAGCAAAGAAATCCCTTTTGAATTGGTAAAGGTGGAGGGGATTTGGGAAAACCAAACCAATGCATCAGAAGCAGACGAGGTCCTTATTTTGATCAAAAGAATACAAACGGAATATCCGGATTATACCATTGGTGTGATCACGTTCAATTTTTTTCAGATGGAACTTATCCGCCAAATGGTGGGAGAGGATCCGCATGTTATCCTTCGGAATTTGGAAGTGAAGAGTATCGAAAATGTACAGGGTGATGAATACGATTGGGTGATTTTTTCTGTCGGTTATGCCAGCAATAAAGCCGGGAAATTAATCGCGAATTTTGGCATGCTGTCCAAAAAAAGTGGGATAAACCGGCTCAACGTAGCGATCACCAGGTCAAGAAAAAAAATCACCTTGGTTACAAGTCTTACTTCACGTGATTTTAAGCCAAAACAGCTCCTGAATGAGGGAATCAAAATGCTACGCGATTATCTGCATTTTGTCGAAGAAGTCACCAAAGGCATTCCTGTGGTGATTGAAGAAAAAACAAGCCAAGGTTTTGAAGTCTCTTGGTACCTAAGAAATGTTTTGGAAGGGGCTCATGGGAAAAAAACCGTCGAAAAATATCCGCAATCCACTTGGATGGACCTGACAGTCAAGAAAAAAGAGGACTACAAAGAGGCAATCCTCACCGATGATTATAGACTTTATAATGCGACTGGGTCAAAGGAGGCTTTTGTTTTCCACCCTCTCCAACTCAAAGAAAAAGGATGGCCTTATCGGTTTTATTTCAGCCGCCAATATTGGATGGGAAACAAGCTGATTGCAAAGGCTACGAAAGAAAAATAGAAGTCCCTCCTCGGTATTTTTTCAAGAAAAGAAATCCAATTGATCTTGGGTTTTGCAATAATAAAATGGATGATTCGGAGGGGAAATGGTAGCGATCCTGTTGTCGTTTTGGGTAATTTTTTTTATCCCTTTCATTGAGCCCGAAATATGTAGTAGGATTCCCAATGGGTGTTGAAACTGCAAGAAAATCAGGCTAGTTGGAGAATAAGGTGTGTTGCCAAGACTTTGAAGTCCAAAACAGTAAACAATTGACTGATTTTAAGGCAATTTTGAGGTGGGATTGAATTGATACTGGATAAAACGGGTTGAATCCAATTTCCAATTAGCGCTTCACCTTTTTGACACCAACGGCCTCTATTCCGACCAAATCATCGATCCGCATGTATTGTAGAAATTGGATGGAATGGAATTTTTCCTGAGTGACCAAAGGAATAGTATCATATTTGGTAAAAGTACTGCCATATCCTTTGCCGATCGGTTTTCCGGAAGTACTTTCAAATAGAGGGATTTCCAGCAATTGATTTTCAATGTTGTTGCCCAAGCTGTCTTTTAGGAAATACCGCACATACAGATTTCGGTATTCATAATCTTGGTTGTATCTGATCCCCAAAATGGTTTCCCCATCCTCAATGGGATAGGGAAACTCAAATGAGATTGTGTCTTGGACATTCCAGGTCTTCGAATCCAAGGCACGATATTCCTCGAAAATCCGGCTTCGATCGCAGGAAAACAGCCCGAACAAAAGAAACAATAAACAGGAGTTGAAAAAAAGCTTAGTCATTTTTCTCTCCTTTATTCTGGTCGTTTCCTTTGGATCTTGGGGGGAATTTTTTCCTTCTGGGTTTGTTTTCCCTAGGCTTGTCATTCGCTGGTTTGTCATCAGAGGCCCTTGGAAGTGGCTTTTTTGTCTGATCCTCTTTTGGGAGAGGCTTGTTTTTTTGCTCAGGATTTCTGCGTGGATTCCTGTTTCTTCCGGTGTTGTCCTGAGATTTTTCCCTTCCCGGAGCGGCTGTGATGTTCTTTTCAGATTTTACAGCTCCTGTATTGGAAAGGTTTTCTCCGGCAGGTCTTGGTTTGTTCTTCTTTTTCTTCTTCTTGACCGTGCTGAATTTTTTGTCCAGCATTTCCAACTCCAAATTGGATTTTGAAATCCTCTCCTCTGATTCATTGCCAAGGTTATTCGTCAAATCACTCGGGATGATTCCTTTTGCATTGAGTTCCTGGATTTCCTTGACACGTTCACAGCTGATCGAATGCCAGTTGTTGTCATTGTTATAGCTAAACCACATCAGTTTCCTGAAAATGTCTGTTTTTTGCAGTTTTGCATTTCCGGTCTCTGTTTGCAAAGGTTTCTCCACTGCTGGGATATCTTCCAAGGCATTCATGTAGGTGTCCAGCTCATAATTGAGGCAGCACTTAAGCCGGCCGCATTGTCCGGAAAGTTTGCTTGGATTCAGGGAAAGGTTTTGATACCGTGCAGCTGAAGTACTCACGCTTTTGAAATCATGGATCCATGTGGAGCAACAGAGTTCTCTTCCACAAACTCCGATTCCACCCAATCTACCCGCTTCTTGGCGTAGACTGATTTGTCTCATTTCAACCCGGATTTTAAAATCTCCGGCAAGGGTTTTGATCAATTCCCTGAAATCCACACGGTTTTCGGCAGAGTAAAAAAAAGTAGCTTTCGAATTGTCCGCCTGATACTCTACATCTGAGAGTTTCATTTCAAGCTTGAATTCGTCTATGATCTGCTTGGTTCTGTATAATGTTGGGATCTCACGGTTTTTGGCCTCTTCCCATTTTTCAAGATCCTTTTGATTGGCGACCCGATAGATTTTCAGGATATCGTCGTCGTTTTTGATCTTTCTCTTTTGCATTTGAAGCCTTACCAGTTCTCCCTGAAGGGAGACATAACCAATGTGATGGCCGCTGGGAACATCCACCACAATTGGGTCTCCGGTGGTCAGTTGGATATGGTCTACATTTCTGTAATATTCTTTTCTTCCACCCTTGAATTTAACCTCTACGATATCAAATTTGTCAACTTCAGGTATCCCCATGTGGGACAACCAATCGAAAGCATTCATTTTATTACAATCGCTTGTCCCGCACGTGCCGTTATTTTGGCAACCCCCGCTGGAGCCCGTGTCGGTAGAGCAGCTAGTACATCCTGCCATATTTATATATATCCAAAAGGAGCAAAATCTCCTTGTTAATTTGATTGATGAAACTTTATTTCACTAATTTCAAGATATCCTGTCCGATATCTTTTCGGTAAAAAACATCCTTCCAGGATATTTTTCTCGCGCCCTTGTAGGCATTTTGGAGTGCTTCTTCCACATCTTCTCCTATGCCTGTAACGGACAAAACACGACCACCGTTGGTGCGGACTTCAGAATTGGCCTCCAAGGAAGTTCCAGCATGAAAAATGAAGGATTTGTTGTCGGTCAAATGTCCGTCCAAACCCTCAATTTTGTTTCCTTTTTCGTAATCTCCTGGATACCCTCCTGCGACCATGACCACCGTAGTGCTGGTGAAGGGTTCGATTTCCAGGGTGTATTCATCGAGTTTTTGATTGCCCATCGCAATCAATAAGTCAAGAAAATCACTTTTGATCCGGGGAAGGACCGCTTGGGTTTCGGGATCTCCCATCCTCACATTGTATTCGATGACAAAGGGTTCACCGTCTATATTCATCAATCCGATAAACAAAAATCCCACATACGGGATTTGTTCTTTTTCCAAGCCTTTGACTGTTGGGATAACGATTCTTTCCTCTACTTTTCGGAGAAATTCCGAATCTGCAAAAGGAACTGGGCTGACGGCTCCCATTCCACCGGTATTCAAGCCTAGGTCTCCGTCTCCTATTCTTTTATAATCCTTGGCTTCGGGTAGAATCCTGTAATTTTTACCATCTGTTGCCACAAAAATCGACAATTCGATTCCATCGAGGAATTCTTCGATGACCACCTTCGAGGATGCCTCTCCAAACTTTCTTTCTAACAACATTTCCTTCAAAGATTGAATGGCTTCTTCGTGGGAAAGGCAAATCAAAACACCTTTTCCGGCGGCCAACCCGTCGGCTTTCAGGACAATCGGGAGGGCTTGGCTTTGGATAAATTCAAAACCTTCTTCAATGTTTTCGGTGGTAAAAGTACCATACGCCGCAGTCGGCACCCCATGCCGCTGCATAAACATTTTGGAATAATCCTTGGATCCTTCCAACAAAGCGCCTTTCTGGCTGGGTCCGATCACTGGTATATGGGAGATTTTGGGATTGGAAATAAAATAATCCACAATACCCCTTACCAAAGGCTCTTCCGGACCAACCACCACCAAAGCGATGTCATTATCCAATACAAAATTGGAAATGGCTTCGAAATCAATGACTGAAATGATAACGTTCGTGGCTATGGCGGCTGTTCCGGCATTTCCCGGAGCCACAAAAAGACGAGAACAATTTTTACTTTGTACTATTTTCCAAGCGAAGGCATGTTCCCTTCCTCCACTACCTAACAATAATATATTCATCTAAGAATTTCTTTTTAGTTGGCGTTCTCAGAAATAAATTTCACACGATACACACGGATTTCCTCTTCGGCAAAGTCCTGACTTTCCAGCTCCAGAAGTGCTGCTTTGATGTTGTCGGTATGCGAAGTCATGAAGTAGTCTTGGAGAATATCTTCTCTGTCCTCATCCATGATGTTTTCTATGTAATAATTGATGTTGAGTTTGGTGCCGCTGTAAATGATTTGTTCAATTTCGTGGAGCAATTCAGACATGGAGATGTTGAGGTTTTCGGCGATTTCGTCCAAATTCACCTTTCGGTCCACCTGCTGAATGATAGAGATCTTCACTTTTGACCTGGTGCCGGAGGTTTTTACCACGACATCAGATGCGGTTAGGATATCATTTTCCTCTACATAATTTTCAATCAGTTTGATAAAAGGAAGTCCGAACTTCACCACTTTCCCCATTCCCACACCATTGATCTGGGCCAGTTCTTCCCTTGTGGTGGGATATACTGTCGCCATTTCTTCCAGTGAAGGATCTTGAAAAATGATATATGGGGGCAAGCCTTTTGACTTTGCCATCTTTTTTCGCTCTGCTTTCAGCAGTTCAAATAGTCTCTCGTCATAGGCTTTCGCACTGTTGGAGAGATTTTCCAAAGTTTCATTTTCGGCAATTTCCTCGAAATTGTGGTCTTTGCTGATCTGTACAGAGAAAGGATCGGTCAAGAAAGATTCTCCCAAAGCAGCCATTTTCACAACTCCATAATTTTCTATGTCCTTTTCAAGGAAGCCCATGATCATGCCTTGGCGAATGATGGTTCTCCAGGTTTTCTCATCCAGATCCTTGCCCTTTCCAAATACTGGGAGTTGATCGTGTTCATAGCTTGCCATGTACTCGTTACCTTCCCCACGCAATACTTTGACAAGGTGCTCAAGATTGAACCTTTGATTGGTGACTTTGACGGCTTCTATTGCGAGAAGCAAATAGTCCATGCCCTCGAATTTTTCCTTGGGCTTTTTGCAGTTGTCACACTGGCCGCAATCCTCTGCCAAAAACTCACCGAAGTAATGCAACAATACTTTTCTTCTGCAAACCGAGCTTTCTGCGTAAGCAGCCATCTCTTGAAGCAAAACCCTTGCATTTTCCCTTTCGGTGACCGGCTTGTCCTTGTTGAATTTCTCCAACTTGACGATGTCATCATACTTATAGAACATCAGACAATGTCCTTCAAGGCCATCTCTTCCAGCCCTTCCGGTTTCCTGATAATAGCCCTCCAAGGATTTGGGTACATCATAATGGATCACATACCTTACGTCCGGCTTGTCGATTCCCATTCCAAAGGCGATGGTTGCCACGATGACATCCACTTCTTCATTGAGAAAATCATCTTGGTTTTTCACACGCACGTGACCGTCCAAACCTGCATGGTAGGGAGCGGCATTGATGCCGTTTACTTTCAGCAATTCAGCGATTTCCTCAACTTTCTTTCTGCTCAGACAATAAATAATGCCTGATTTCCCTTTTTGGGATTTGATGTATTTGATGATTTGCTTTTTGGTTTCGTTTTTAATCTTTGGCCGCACTTCGTAGTAAAGGTTGGTTCGATTAAAGGACGATTTGAAGAGGTCCGCCTCTTCCATTTGCAAGTTTCGCTGAATATCCTGCTGCACTTTTGGGGTGGCAGTGGCTGTCAGTGCGATGATAGGAAGGTTTTCCCCGATTTGGGCAATGATCGATTTGATCCTGCGGTATTCGGGCCTGAAGTCATGACCCCACTCCGAAATACAATGTGCTTCATCGATGGCCACAAAACTGATGTTGGCCTCTTTGAGGAATTTCACATTTTCATCTTTGGTGAGGGACTCCGGAGCTACATAAAGCAACTTGGTTTTTCCTGACAAAACGCCTTTTTTGACCTTTGTTGTCTCTGATTTATTCAAGGTTGAATTCAGAAAATGGGCTTCAATGTTGAAGGCATTCATCTGGTCCACCTGGTTTTTCATCAAAGCAATCAAGGGGGATATGACGATTGCAGTTCCTTCTTTGATTACAGCCGGAAGCTGGTAACAAAGCGATTTTCCGGCACCTGTAGGCATGATGACGAAAGTATTCCTGCCACTTAATATGTTGTCTACAATAAGCTCTTGGTTCCCTCTGAATTGACTGAAACCAAATATTTGCTTGAGATTCTCTTTTACGGTTTGATCCACTTTACATTGACGGTTTAATGTTCCGCATTTGGGTTAACACTTAACATTAAAGGAATTCTTTATTTACCTTTGACACAAATTTAACGATTAACCGCGGTAATTTTGAAGGTAACGAAAAATATTAAATTAAGTGCTATAAAAGTTCTCCAAACGGAGGCAGATGCCATCCAAAATCTTATTTTTTTTATAAACGATGAATTTGAAGCCTGTGTGGAAGCCATTTTGGCATCCACAGGTAGGGTGGTGGTCACCGGAATCGGGAAGAGTGCAATTATTGCCAATAAAATTGTGGCCACGATGAATTCGACTGGAACGCCGGCGATTTTCATGCATGCAGCCGATGCCATTCATGGTGATCTGGGCATGATCCAAAAAGATGATTTTGTCATTTGTATCTCCAAAAGCGGGAATACTCCTGAGATCAAAGTCCTCGTTCCCTTGCTGAAAAGATCCGGATCCAAATTGATCGCCCTTGTTAGCAATATGGAGAGTTTTCTTGCAGAGCATGCCGATTTTGTTCTCAATGCGACCATTGCAGCAGAGGCCTGCCCCAATAACCTGGCGCCTACCACGAGCACCACGGCGCACATGGCCCTTGGAGATGCACTTGCGGTTTGCCTGTTGGAAGCGAGGGGTTTTACCAGTGAAGACTTTGCAAAATACCATCCGGGAGGATCATTGGGAAAACAACTTTATCTGACGGTGGAAGACGTGATTCCAAAAAACATGATTCCCCTCGTCAAGGAAAATGCTTCGCTTTCCGAAGTGATTGTGGAAATTAGCGGAAAAAGGATGGGTGCCACTGCGGTGGTAAACGAAGAAAACCAACTTTTGGGGGTCATTACCGATGGGGATTTGAGGAGAATGCTCCAAGTGCGTACGGACATCCAAAATGTAAAAGCGAGTGACATCATGACGCGACAACCCAAGACAATTTCCAAAGATGAGTTTGCAATAAGGGCACTCAATAGGATGAAAGAGTTTAATATTACGCAATTGGTGGCTTTAGATGGTGAAAATATCGCCGGATTTGTCCATATTCATGATTTGATGAGAGAAGGAATCGTATAAAATACGCACATGAACAATAAACCCTATGTTGTAATCATGGCGGGAGGTATAGGCTCTCGCTTTTGGCCTTATAGCAGAAACAAAAGGCCAAAGCAATTTTTAGACATCCTGGGTACAGGCCGAACCCTCTTGCAGATGACCTATGACAGGTTTTTGAAGATTTCGGATAAAAGCCAGTTTTATGTAGTGACTTATAAAAAATACTATGACCTGGTCAGGGAACAATTGCCGGATGTGCCGGAACACCAAATCCTCAAGGAACCCCTCCGGCGGAATACAGCCACATGTGTCGCCTATGCGAGTTACAAAATAGCCCTCAAATCCCCGGATGCCAAAATAATCGTTACGCCTTCGGACCAGCTGATTCTTCAGGAAGAAAACTTTAGGGAAAAAATCAATTCCGCGGTTCAGGCAGCAGATACTGAAGACCATTTGATCACCATAGGCATACAACCCAATCGTCCCGAAACTGGATTTGGATACATTCAATACCTCGACAATCCCAATGGCTTGGAAAAAAAGGTGAAGACCTTTACCGAAAAACCCAATGTTAAGCTTGCCAAAGCTTTTGTGGAGAGTGGGGATTTTGTCTGGAATTCAGGCATGTTTGTTTGGAAAGTCAAAAGTATTCTCAAGGCATTTGAGCAATACATGCCAGAATTGGCAGAGGTATTTGAGGAAAGAGAAGTTTTTTTCAATACTCCAAAAGAAGAGGAATTTTTAAAAAAGGCCTATTCCCAAGTCAAAAGCATTTCCATTGATTATGGAATCATGGAAAAATCGAATGAAGTTTATGTGATTTTAGGGGATTTTGGC
Source organism: Rhodonellum psychrophilum GCM71 = DSM 17998 (assembly GCF_000381545.1). Lineage (GTDB taxonomy): Bacteria > Bacteroidota > Bacteroidia > Cytophagales > Cyclobacteriaceae > Rhodonellum > Rhodonellum psychrophilum. The sequence continues at coordinate 59,237 of NZ_KB906684.1, forward strand.
TGGTCGGATTTGGGCTCATGGAGGAGTCTGTATGAAAATCAAAACAAAGACAGCGACAACAATGTGGTGGAGGCAAATGCCCTGCTTTACGATACCAAGGATTGTTACATCAAGGTCTCTCCCCAAAAACTGGTAGTGGTTCAAGGCTTGTCCAATTACTTGATCAATGAGACCGAGAATGTAATCCTCATCTGTAAACTGGATGCCGAAAAAAAATTCAGGGAATTTGTCAGCGATGCGAAGGAAAAAGGGGAGGACTTTGTTTAAAGAATGAAGTGATGAAAAGGGTGTTATAATTGAAGTGGATTTTTTTCTTTAGTTAGCAATCCAGTTTCATTTGTCCTTTGATTTTTTATAGCCATAAATGGCTTGGGATTTAGTCAAGAGCAAAAAACAAAAAACAGCAAAATTCTCACGATAAGAAGCAGAATTAAGGGTTAAAATTTTTCAAGGTTTTTTTTAATATTTTGTAATTATTTGATGATCAGTTTAGTATATTCATATAGTCAAAACAAAATACACCCTTACTTGTTTATTTTGCTGACTGCACCTTCTGCTTTTCAAAAGTCAACAAATGATTTTAAAATGTTTTAAGCCTTTCATTTCAAATTAATCGAGACAGGATATGAAAATTTCCCCGATAATCTTAATTGTCTTTGTTGTTTCAGTTACTGGTTGCTTTACCCAAAAGGATTTTGTCGCTGAATATGATTTTAACTACAATGCTGGTTTTAAAAGGTACAAAACCTACGGGTTTGTGGAAAATCCAAGCACCGATTCCACGCAATTTTTGAAAACCATCGAAAGAACCATCAGTTCTAGATTGGGGTCTCAGGGATTTAGGTTTCAGGATGAAAAGCCAGACCTTTTGGTCAATTATAAGATTTTTTACGAAGAGGTGAAGTACAGGGGGTATGAGCAACCCAATTTTGACAACTGGCTGCAGCGACAAGGTTTTGAGACCGTAAAGAAAACCGAGGGAGAAGAAGAAGAGGAGGAGAAGGATCCAGACAAAAGGACCAAAGAAGAAAACTACAACAACGTCAAATACACCCAAAATGCTGGTATGCTCGTGATTTTTGTGATCGACAATAAAAAAGGAAATACTGTTTGGCAGGGATACACCGCTGCACCTTTCGATTATACATCTCCAGACATTCAATCCGACTTGACGCGTGCCACATACAGAGTGATGGATCAATTTAGGGTCTTGACTAGGTCATTTTAACCCATGTTATGCAACAACAATCCCATTCAGTTCCATAAATATCACTTAATCAGCATCTTGTTCTCTGTTTATGAGTTCATAATATCGGTTAGACGATTCATTCTTCCAACTATTTGATTTTCAACTAGTTCCAATTTAATTGGGAACCCTAATGCATAGTTCCATCAAACCCATCTCAAGTAAGCTAAATGACGTTACTTTTTCCAAGTCTTGGAATTCGGGTTAAAAGGATCCCTGCAATTTCCCTATCGCTTTCATTTTTCCAAGTAGTTGTTTTGCGGCTACCTTTTGGCTAACATCAAATCCTTGGAATGCACAGACGATTGTTTTGAAATGTTCCAGTTTTTCTATTTTACGGATTGCCAAAGGGTTTCCGAAAAAATAGAGGTGACAGTTTTTTTGAACAGCCAATGCAGACAACTTCTCCAATTGGGCAGTATCCATTCCGAAATGGTTAAGTGGTTTGGCAGAAGGGACAAAGATGGCAATCAAAATCTCGCTGTAAGATTCCAGCGAGGAAGTCCAATCCGATCCCAATTGATTTGCATTGAAGGAATCACCCGAAAGGGTTTGGTCTATGGAATTGAAAAAAACGTTTTCCTTGGAGGAAAACAGACTTACTTTTGCCAATTGGCTTGACCTCTGGGCATTTTCCAATGCGGACAAAGGTTCTGGATTTTTCAGTACAGTCAAGTAGTTTTGAGCCAGAGTCATATTGAAGGAATTGATTTCTTCATATTCAAATTCAGGCTTGGGGACGGGAGTATTTTCTGCAATCCCCAATTTATTTTTGAGCTTTATGATCTTCCCAAAACTTTCCTCCAATCTTTCTGGGGAGCTGCGCTCTGAAATCCATTGTATACCTTCCGGAACGTTTTCCGAGAAACAAAGCAGATCATTTCCGGCATGGAAGGCTTCCCACTCCAACTGACCGGGAATCGGGAAAAGAGCCGAAACACTTTTCATGTTCAATGCATCGGAAACGATGATTCCTTCAAATCCCATTTCATTCTTCAGCAAACCGGTGATGATGTAATGGCTGATGGAAGCAGGGATGTTTTCTCCACCCGTAAGTGCTGGGGCAGCCAAATGTCCCACCATGATCATTTCTACTCCGGCTTCAATGCCTTTTACAAAAGGGTACAATTCTTCCTCCAAAAGCTGTTTCTTCGATTTTGGGATAATTGGCAGACCCAAATGCGAGTCCACATGTGTATCCCCATGACCTGGAAAATGCTTGTAGCAAGCCGAGATCCCAGCTGCAACCATTCCTTGGTACATCGCCAAGGCAAATGCGCTCACTTTTTCTTTGTCAGGGCCAAACGACCGATAACCGATCACTGGGTTTTCGGGATTGGTATTGATGTCTGCAACAGGAGCGAAATTGATGTGGATGCCTGATTTTTTGAGGTCTTGTCCAATCCTAAAGCCAGTTTCGAATACCAGCTTTTTTTCGGTTTGTGGAATGGCACCCATAGAGATCGCATAAGGATATTGAGGCGTTTTTTCGATGCGCATCGCCAAGCCAAACTCCGCATCAATGCTGATCAACAGTGGGGTTTTGGAAATTTTCTGAAAGCGGTGAATCAATGCAAGCATTCTTTCGTAGGTGTTTTCCACATCGAGAACCTCTTGTCTTTTTTCGAAATTGGCTGCGGCACTTTGTCGGCTGTGAAAAAATGTGATGCCGCCAATATGAAAATCCCTAATCAGTTTTTCCATTTCCTGAATATGCTCCTCGCTGTCGTGGACAAATGCAGCGGGTGAAAAAAGCTGTCCGATTTTTTCCAGTTTTGTGTAAGGCATCACTCAATATGTTGGGTTGTTGGTAAAATTAAAATGGCAAAGCCTCAATAAATAAGAGGATAAACAGTGTCTCTCTAACCGCTGCATCCAGATTTATTCATGGAGGCATCTTTTTACAAAGATGCCTGACTTGGTTTTTTCTTTCCAAATTCCTGGGGGAATTTGACAAACTTGACCAGCAATATTCCCGGAAAAGCAGCGATGACCACCCAAAGAAAGAAGCCTGAATAGCCCAGCCATTCTTGGACAAAACCACTGATCATTCCCGGAAGCATCATGCCAAGGGCCATAAAACCTGTGGCAATGGCGTAATGGGCTGTTTTGGAAACTCCTTCTGCGATATAAATCAGGTACATCATAAAGGCAGCAAATCCAAACCCGTACCCCAATTGCTCAACAATCACGATCAATGCCGGGAAGATGGCAGATTCGGGTTGCCAATAGGCCAATAAAAAATAGAAGAAATTTGGGATGTTTAGAGCTAAAATCATGGGGAGCAACCATTTTCCCAATCCATCTCTGGAAATGACGATGCCACCGATGATGCCGCCAACGGAAAGGGCGATGATGCCAAATGTGCCGTAAATCAAACCCACCTCACTTGTGGTCAGTGCGAGCCCTCCTTCCGCTCTGGCATCCAATAAAAATGGAGCCGCCATCTTAACCAGCTGGGATTCTCCCAATCGGTACATTAAAATGAAGGCCAAGGCAATTCCGATTTGTTTTTTTTGAAAGAAGCTCAGGAACACCTTGCCAAAGGTGAGCGCCTCCTCTTTCACATATTCTTTCTGTGATTCAACTTTAGGGGTCGTCAATAGATTAACTACTGTCAATACCAGCATCAAAATTGCCACCATCACCATTGTAATGGACCAAGCTTGCGTATTGTCGCCAAGGCTTTGTTCGAGATAACCTGCCACAATCACGAACAAACCCTGCCCAGTGACCATTGCAACCCGGTAAAAGGTGCTGCGGACGCCGATGAAAAAGGATTGCTGGTCTTCTTTGAGTGCCAAAAGATAAAAACCATCCGAGGCAATGTCATTGGTCGCTGAAGCAAATGCGGCAACCCAAAAACAGGCCAAACTGAGCAGAAAGAAAGAATTGGTGGGCAAGGACAAACCAATACCCAAAAAAGTAATGGAAAGGATCAATTGCATGACCAGAAACCATTTCCTTTTGGTGCCATAAAGGTCTACCAAGGGGCTCCAAAAGGGTTTGATCACCCAGGGGAGATATAGGAAACTGGTGTACAAGCCTATATCGGAATTGTCCACGCCCAAGTTTTTGAACATAATCACAGAAACCGTGATGATCAGGACATAGGGGATGCCTTCGGTCAGGTAAAGTGGAGGAACCCAATACCAGGGATTGTTTTTGATGGGTTTACTCATGATTTTTTGGGAAGGAGGTGTTGGTAAATACTGATTTCCGAACCCTTTATTATAGTCGCTCCAACTGCCTTTTTATAAAAATCAGCTGGTCCGACTCCACCGATGATGGCGTAGGCATAGCCCATTTCTTTCATGGATAGAAGGCTTTTTACCAAAAGCACTTCCCCAATGCCTTGGCCTCTAAAGAATTCCGATGTCCCCATGGGGCCAAAAAAATTCCTGGAGCTGGTTTCATAGCAAGCGAAACCCAAGATTTCACCCTCTTTTTGAGCAATAAAACAGGTAGGTGGCATGTTGGAAAAAGCAACTTCCACCTCATTCGACCAATACTGACCAAAATTTGCAAAAACCCAGTCCTGAACCATGGACTTTTCCGGAGCTATCGGTCTTCTGAAAAGGATGTTTTTCTGTGCAAATGCACTTTCATTTTTGCTGATTTCCGGAAGGTCCACCAATCGGACGATCATGTCTTGCATATTGGGCAGGGAGTTTTGAAGACTCAATAAATTTCAAATACTGCAGGGGTGCTTTCCCTGCCAAAATGATCGACAAGGCTAATGGCAATAAATTTTTTGTTTGTCCCAGATTCCAGCGGGATCAAGGTCCTGTTGTCCGACCCAAGGTAGACTTTTTTTGTTTCCATAAGTGCCGATCTCTCAGAAAGTGTTTTGAGGTTTGCGGCGGAATGAATGAGGGCATATCTGAAGGAAACATTGATGCGTGCGTTGTATTGCAGGGCAAAACCACCCTTGTGCGGGACGATGGTGGGCGTTTCGGGATCCTCTAGTTGCATTCGGTTTCTAGGCGTGAATTGGGGAGGTGAAGCGGGTTTGTTGTAATGGTTTATGCGGATGTGTTCGGCCACATCTTTATTGATGACAAAGAGCGATCTGGCACTGAAATAAGCATTTCCAGAGATGTTGGAGGTGGTTCTGGTCAAGTCAATTTGTTTTGGGATTTCCAAGGGATCGTTCCAGGCTTGGTCTGCATTGTCCCGAATTTTATAGGGGCTGTTGCCGATATAGATTTTGGTGGCGTGATTATTTTTTGACCACCATTGGACAAGCTCCCGGTAGGAAGCCAGATTGTAATCCATGCTCCAATAAAGCTGTGGGATCAAATAATCAATCCAACCATTTTTCATCCAAGTGATTGGATCAGCATAGAGGTCGTCAAAATTGGACGTGGCCCTGGTTTTGGAGCCATTGGGATCTTTGTCATTGTTTCTCCAAACGCCAAATGGACTTACGCCAAACTGGACCCATGGTTTTTCATACTTGATGGCCTGGTGAACAGCGCTGATCAGTTTATTCACATTTTCCCTTCTCCAATCTTCCAGTTTCTGTCCGGTTGTGGCATGTTTTTTATAGGAGACCAAATCGTCAAACACAAGTTTGTCCACTTTGTAAGGGTAAAAATAATCATCGAAATGGACGGCATCCACATCGTAATTTTGGACCACTTCTCGTATCACCTCTGTCAGGTGCTGCTGTACGGCGGGAAGTCCTGGGTTGTAATAATACTTGTTCGAATATTTGATCATCCACTCGGGGTGCTTGAAATAATCGTGTTCTGGACTGAGTTTTTTGAGGTCCAAGTCCACTGTTGCGCGATAGGGATTGAACCAGGCATGAAATTCCATTCCTCTTTTGTGTGCTTCCAAGATCATCCAGGCCAGCGGATCCTCATCGGTAAGCGGCTTTTGGCCCTCTTTTCCAGTCAGGTATTTTGACCAAGGCGCCAAACGGGAAGGGTAAAAAGCATCACCGGAAGTCCTTATTTGGACGATTACGGCATTGAAATTCATTTTTTGGTAATAATCCAACAAGTTAATAAAATCGGTTTTTTGTTTCGAAAAAGGATCCCTTGAGGAGCTTGGCCAATCGATGTTGCCGACCGTAGCGATCCATATCCCGCGAAATTCCCGTTTGCTAGGAACCATATCGACTTCCCAAACCTTGAAAATCCCCTTATTCTTTGGGATTTCAGGAAGAGAAGGCAAAGGAATGGGGGCAGGCTCTTTTGCAGGAACAGGAATCGGTTTGGTGGCTGTTGCTCCACCGGTCTTAACAATGGGTTGCTTTGAGGCACAGGCGCCCAATACAAGGAAAATAAATCCCAGAATAAGGGCTTTTAGTAAGTTGTTGTTCACGATCGATTTGGACAAAAATAATGGCGTCATTCAGTTTCAGGGATTGCTTTTCAAGTTGAGGTCTTCCAATTTTCTTCTCAGTCTTTTCATGAACTTTGGTCCGGGATCCACTTTCTGGGTAAGGTAATTGGGATCGGTTTCCTTCCAGATAGCAGATCCCTGAAAACCTTGGTATTCATGGTGTCCGATCAAATAAGTCAACGCGTGTTTTTTGCTCAGGTATCTTATCAATGCTGCATTGGCCTCGAGCTGTGCCTTGGTCAGTGGAGCATCCGGCCCCCCAATATTTTCAATGCCGATGGCAGTATAATTCAAGCCAATTGTATGTCTAGCAAAGGTGGTGTCCGGCAACAATCTGAAAATCGCACCATCTCTGTCCACCAAAAAATGGGCAGACACATTCAGGTTGCTCGCCGTGGTCAATTCTGGCCGCCCTCCCAAATTCACGGGATTAAAGATGTCAAAAGTAGCTTCCAATGTATTCACCGCGGTCCAATGGACCACGACCATTGTGGGAGCGATGGTGGCTTGTGTTTTGTCAATACCATGTCGGTTTTTGAGGTATTCTAGGGACAATCGTTCCCTTTCTTCATCGAATTGAATGGGTTTTTCAAGAATCCTAAAGGTCTGCGCACTGCAGCTCAGTAGAAAAAATGGGAAGAATAGGTAAAGAAAACCCTTTAAAAATTTCATTTGCGGCTGTTTAAATATTTACCAAATATACTCAGCAAATCACGGCCATTGTAACTTTACCGAGTTCATTTTTTTAGGATGAACGCTATTGTTTGGCGAAGAAAAAAAAACCGACTTGGAATACAGTTCCAAGTCGGCGTTTGGGAAAACTTTGGATGCTAACCTATCTTGATTTCCTTGGTTATTTTATTTCTACCTTCTTCCTTTTTGGGAAGGACAAGATGTAGAATTCCATTCGTGTATTTGGCTTCTATTTTATCCTCTTTGATGTTTTCGGGAAGGCTGAAGGTGCGCCGAATGGAGGAATAGGAAAATTCCTTGTGCATGTAATCCTTTTTGGTTTCTTCAGTTTTTTCCTCCTTTTCGGCATGGATGGTCAGCATGCCTTCGGAAAACTCTATTTTGAAATCCTTCTTGTCGAATCCTGGTGCGGAGACGTCAACCATGAATTCTTTTGGAGTTTCCCTGACATTTGCAGAAGGGACATCAAAATTTTTCTCGGTATCCCAGAAGGTCCTTTCCAAATCCATAAGACTTGGCCCAAACAATCTTTCGGTATTGAATACTTCAGGAAGAATGCTGGAAAACGGCCCATTTCTTCTTTTTATTAAAGTGGTCATAATAAATTGGTTTTAGGTTTATTAATTGATTTTAAATTGATATAAAAATAATAAAATATAATAATATAAAGAATGATTTATATCAATGAATTTATTTTTTCAACTCAATTTCATTAAAAAATGAAAGATTCTGTCAATGATCCACTATTGAAAACAGTGCAATTCTCCAATCATTGGAAAAGGGGAAAGTCTCGAAAATCCATCAACCAGTAAAAGCCGTAGATTGATCAAAAATCTTAACGCTTGAATTTTTTCAATTTTCCTCATTGAAAGAGGGAGAATTTTTTGTGTTTTGGCAGTTATCCAGAAAAATCTCCTTTAATAGCAGCAAAAACACTAAAAAATACCCTCTATTGGGTATTTTTTTTGACTTATGTAACAATTAAATTTAATCCATTATTTACTTGATCATTTTAAATTTATTTATTTAAAATACATTTTTATGTATATAGAAGATAAAAATTGCCTGAATTGTAATAAAATCATCCGGGGAAGGTCTGATAAAAAATATTGTGATGATTATTGCAGGAATACTTTCAACAACCTGAAAAAATTTGATGAAAACTCATCAAAGGGAGTTTACCTCAGACAATTGAATATCAACTGGAAGATTTTAGACAACATCTTGGAGGATGGAGTCGAGACGGTTCGTATTCCGAAAGACCGATTGCTTCGACAAGGGTATGATTTTAAATTCAGGACACATGAATTCACGAATTCACAAAGCAAAAAATACATCTACTGTTTCGATTATGGGTATCTGGAGTTGGAGGAGGACTGGGTCTTGGTCGTAAGGGATCTCAAATCAAAAAGACCTCTGGACAGATTTGGGTAGACCTCGAATGAAACTACAGAAATCTGGCCTGTGGCATTCTTAAAATAGAAAGGGTGTTCATGATTTAACCCAAATACACATTAGGTTCCCGAATAGGTGTTGAAACTGCAAGAAAATCAGACTATTCGGAGAATAAGGTAAAGTGCAAATATTGGATAATCAAAAATCTATTTGCAAACTTTTCGGGATAGTGTTACAAGGGTTAAACATTACTCTAATATTTTTATTTTTATTTCCCGAAATTCGATTCCTTGTCCTTCCGCCTGAATTGCTATAAATCCTTCCTGTAACATTTTTCCGTCCTCCTTGATTGCCGTATCATAGTTGTTGGCCACACCACCACCGATTTGAGGATGTGTGTATCTTAAGACCGTATCTCCATTGATCAGATGAATTACGAGGGAATCCCCAAAAACAATCAGGTCGGCCTTGACCCATTGGTCCCATTCAAAGGTGTCCGAGGAGGAGTCAATGCAATGTCGGGGATCCATCTTTCCCTCAAAAATCACTTCAGTACCCGGAGAACACATATTGCCTGTCGGTCGGGGTTTCCCGTCACCCAAACCCGCCAACAGTTGAAATTCTACAGAAATAGGCCAATCCTGCTCTTTCAGGATTGTTTTTGGATCTTGGGAATGAAACATGATCCCGCTGTTTCTATAAGTATAATCAGGTGCATCCTCCATCCATTGGTCGGTAAAACGGTATTCAAGGCTGAAATGATAAGAACCATAAGGTTGATTGTAAAATAAATGGCCATATCTGTTCTCAAATTTTTGATAACCGTCATAGTTCACTTGAAGGTTACCGTCCACAACCCTGAAAGTCTCGGCATAATTGTCCCCCACGTCATGGTGGTGAAATTTCACTGTCCAATCGTCAAAGTCTTTGCCATTGAAAAGGGAAATCCAATCGTTTTCTTCAGCAGTGGATGAGCACGATGGGTTTGCCAGTAAGGTGATGGACATTAATAGTGCAAACAAAAGGTGGTTTGATTTTGAGTTTGGCATGTGAGATAATGGATTAACTTTTTTCAAGTGCGTGGTTGTTCTGGAAAGAAAGCTGAAAAATGTCTGGAATCAAAAAATGAATCCCGATTTTGAAGCAAAAAGGAGAATTCACAAAGCAAATGCCCTGCATGAGAAAGCAAGTTCATCCATGAAGGAAACAATTATTTGTCGGGTTCGGGGTTATTTGGAGGATAAGAAATATTGAAAATTGAATTGCTTTCCGGGGATTTTCCAAAAAAGGAGCGCTTAAAAAGGAGGGGGAAAGTAAGCATACTAAAAGCACTAGGAGTACCATTTGATTCAAAAAAAGGCTTCTGGATACCACTTAAAAGTGATATCCAGAAGCCAATCAAATTTTGCATTCAGTAATTCTCTGTTTCCAAAAGGGAGAACTAGAGAAGTGAATTTTATAAGAAGAACGTTGATACAGGAAGTGACATGGCAGCGGCCAGTTTTTTATCCATTTCATAGACATCTTTTCTGACGGCTACATTTCCAGCGATGTCCCAAACAGAAACATAAAGGATCCAGACTTCTTGGCTCTTCTTTAAGCTAACATTTTTCTCTTGCTCCAAATTCATGGAATCGGAAATCGTTGACGCATCCCAATCATCGGTTTCCGCCAACAAAAGCTCTGCAAATTCCTTGGGTTTTTCCATTCGGATACAGCCAGAACTGAAAGTCCTTTCGTCTTGGGAAAACAGGCTTTGAGCAGGGGAATCGTGGATATAAATGCTGTAATCATTTGGGAACATGAACTTCACTTGACCCAATGGGTTCAGTTTTCCGGGTGACTGCCTGATCATATAAGGGAAATCTCCTTTGCTTTTCAGGCTTTTCCAATTGATTTTCTTTGCATTGACTTCGTTTCCGTCAAAATCCAATACTTTCATTTGGTGTTTGTCCAAGTAACTGATGTCCTTCTGGATGGAAGGAATTGCATCTTCCCAAAGGATGGTTTCCGGAAGTGTCCATGTTGGGCTAAGTACCAAGTAGGTCATGTCTGATTTAAACACAGGGGTTTGCCTGTAATCTTTTCCAACGATAACTTTTGAGGTCAAGATGGTGTCAGATTTTTGGATGTAGAAAAGACGAAAATCCGGGATATTGACAATCACCTTGTCTTTGTCGTTTTCGGTAAAATCAGGCAACCATCTCCAACGTTCCAAATTCACTTTGATTTTGGTGATCAAATCCGCTTGGCCATAGTTGATCGCTTCGATAAAATCCCCACCGATGACACCATCATCGATCAAGCCGTGGCGCTTCTGAAAATGGGTTACCGCTTTGAACATATCTTCCGAATAGACATTTCCGGTCCCTTCGGATTTCAGTTCCTGCCAAAAAGCCAGTTTTTTCCGGATGGAAGGTATGGCCTCATGTTGATCGCCTTGTTCGATTTTGCCTTCAAAGTTTTTCACTTGCAAGGAGTCGACCAAAGGCTCAGCGATTAATTTCCTCAATTGCTCACGCAATTTGTTGTACTCGGAATTGTCGGGTCTAAGATTGGCCAAGCTTTTTTCCGGCGATTCACCACCAGCGATGGCAAGTAATACCTCGCTGTATTTTTCCGTGGGGATTTTGCGATCCATTTTCCATTCGATGTTGAGCTTTCCCGGATCTATTTTACCGATGTTCAGGTCGGAGGCAAGTGTCAGGAAGGATTTGCTCATCGCAAGATCTAAAGTGGCCAAAACCATAGGATCCTTTGATTTCTTGGAAGCTTCAATAAGCTGAGCCAATTCTTCGGTGAGGTAGTCGGTTTTCTCCAAACCATCAAAAACCACTTCATCCAAGGCCTCCAAGTAATTTTCAGCTACTTTCTTTAGCCCGCCGCTTTGGGTCCAAACAGGTTGGAACTCATTTTCACGATAGGCATCAACCAAGCTGGAATCATTTTTCGAAACATCGATCAAGGATTCCAGGACTTCGGCAATTTCTGTTTGGGAGGGTTTTTGTTCGCAGGAAAAAATAAGTGCGACCAAGGCAAATACAGAGACAATTCTAAACTTCATAAATCTGTTGAATAATTTTTTTATTGCGCTTGCAAAAGTGGTGCCTAGAATTTAAGGTAGGGGATGGATAGTGTATTTTTAATTCTTTAGTGAGTATAGGCGTCTCATCCAATCTTATTTTTTTTATTTGTTTCAATTAAAAAAATGATGAGCTCAAAATTAATAGTGACCGCAATAACAGCAATTGCCTCCGTCATCCCCTTATTCCCCTAAACTTGGGAAGATTTTGAAAAGGAGAACAAAAGCTTAAGACAAAGATGCTGAATAAGACTATGCACACAATAGGGTGAAAGAACCCAGTCCGGATCAGGAATTTCCCGAGAAGTAGTTTTCCACTCCTCCCTCATTAAGAATTTAGGTGGGGTTTTTTATTCGTCACCATACATCATTTTTGATCAATCATGTTTATTTGGCTTTAACATTGTCCCCACAAAACTTATCCCCTGCCAAAAACACTTATTCCCAACGATTTTACTCTTTCCCTTTTTCTGGAAAGATTCAGTTTCATCTGAAAAAAACTACAGGCTTTAGCTTCTCGTGCCAAACACGTTTACTTGTTCCTCAGGATTTTTAAGGTTGGTTTTAGAAAAAACATCTACCTTTTGTCTCTGGTAAATACTCCTGCCCGGTCTATCTTGTGGTGTAGAGCGGGCATTTCAGAATCGGTCTCTGGTTTGATACTCCTTGATCTCGGAGGTCTTACCACGATAGGCTTTTCCTGAGCAATTTTGGGAGAGGGGCGGTTTGGGGAGGAATTGTTTCAACCATTAAACTTGAAGACCATGAGGTTTAAAAGAAGAGTACGCTTGTTTCCGGGGGTTACCTTGAATTTTAGCAAGACAGGAATCAGTACCACGGTCGGAGTGCCGGGTGCTAGCTTAAATTTTAACAAGCAGGGAACATTTTTGAACACGGGGATTCCCGGTACCGGGATCTATGACCGAAAGAGAGTCGGTGAGAAAACAACTCCACATTCGCCCGCAAGCCGAAATCTTTCAAACAATTTTTTGGAGGATGGGAATGGAATGCGCGGGGAGCAACAACCCTTAGCCGAGAATCTATCCACCACCACCACGGAAGGGTTAAAAAGGCTTCAGGAGACTTTGATCAACTGTTACGAAGAAAAAAACGAATTGATTCAAGAAATCAAAATTGCGGGATCAAGCTTGAAGTGGAGCAAAATACTCTTGGTCATTTCTTACTTTTTGATTATCGGGTTTTTTATCAAATGGTTCAGAAATAATCGGGATGAAAAGATGGAATATTTAGCCGACCTGGAAAAGCAACTTGCTGGCTGCTTTGTCAACATTGACATGCAAACGGACATAGAAATCGAATCGGCGTATACATCACTGCTTTCCAGATATACTTCTCTTTTGACCTGTGCTAAAATCTGGGACATCACCTCGTTTTCTCCCAATAATTTTCCAGGCAGCCGTTCTGCGGCAACCCAAACCGTCACTCGGGTGGAGGTGAATTTTGATTTTGGAAATCTTGAAATCATTAAGTCGAAATATGAAGCCTTGCATTTTGAAAATGCCAATGGGGGTGATCTGTATGTTTATCCGCTTTTTATGGCCATCGTCGATTCAGAGAAGAATTTTGGTTTGTTGGATCTTCGTGAAATTGACTTTGAGTACAGTTCCCAAAAATTTTTAGAAGAAGAAAAAATCCCTGAAGATGCGGAGATCACTGGGAAATCATGGGCAAAGGCCAACAAAGATGGCAGCCCCGACCGAAGGTTCAAAGAAAATTACCAGATCCCGGTTTGTCTTTACGGCAATATCAATATCAAAAGCAAAACAGGCCTGAAGGAAGCGTACAGCTTTAGCAATGCTTCCAAAGCCCGTGATTTTGCCAAAACCCTTAAAATTTATCAAAAATTACTCCAATCCTGACCTCTCGAATTTGACATTCACCATCAGGTTTTTTCATAGGTCAGGAAGGTATATTTTCAAAATCATCAATTCTCTGCCAATTGGTGTCAATATATTTCGATTCCTTCTGTTTCCCCGTCCTTTTGGATAATTTGGACTTCAGTTCAGCCCTTTTATTTCGAAAGATCAACTGTCAATGAATAACAAAATCACCAAAAAACCATGAAACGACGCAACCTGCTCAAAGCCCTTGCCCTCACTTTGTCTTTTCCTGCGTCAGCATTTGGGAAGAGCAGATCCAAGCATAATCTCCGCGAAATCCATGTCGTGGGTTTGGGGACGGTCGGTTCCCGCTGGGTGGCTGATCACCTTCAAGGATACAATCTTGCTTCGATAACGTTGATTTCTGACCGACAACCTGATCAGATGCCGGAAAATGCACGTTTTTTTCCGTTTTATCCTCCCTTGGAAGTTTATGATTGTTTTGAGGAAAACAGGTTTTTGAAAACGGAACTTCAGTTGGATCGGGAATTGGATCCGGAGATTGTTGATTTTTTGGAGGGAAAAAAAGGCATGGTGCTTTTGATCGCAGGGCTTGGGAAATTCAGCGGTTCTGTCCTTTGCCGTTCCCTGGCGGGGAAACTGTGTCACCGCAAAAATGAGGACAGCTTGAGATGTTTAGTGACTGCTCCATTTGCTTTTGAAGGAAGTCAAGCGGGAAAGAGAGGGCAGGAGGTAAGTGATTTTCTATTGTCGAATAATTTGGATGCTCCAGTCTTGCTTGAAAAGGTGCGTACGGTTCATGGGAATATCGCCGTCCGTTCGGCTTTCAAAAAGGGAGATGACCTGATGATGGAGCGATTCCTTGACATGATGAAAAGCGAAAATGGGCAATAAGAGCAATACATTTTTCTAGGGGAAGATTTTCAAAACTGATTATTTTTGGCTTCGGGCATGGCCGATTTTAGAGAATGCTCAGGCAAACTTAATTCCCTCTTGCATTTCTCCCACCACAATTTTTTGATTCCGTGCGATGCATTTTCAATCCTGCCCTAGTCATTAAATACTTGATAAACAAATGGTTGTTTATTTTTTGACTCTGCCAGATCGGTGCTGAACGGTATTCTCCAAATGGTCTGATTTTCTTGCCCTTTTAAACCCATTTGGAATCCCAATGCATATTTCGGGTTGAATTATTCCTAACTTTGGGGGCATGGAAAAAGACAAGGAAAACCTAGACCCAAAACACCAACCCTTCAATCCGCTGCATGGCGTGAGATTGGTGGACATGTTGGATTATTTGGTGGAAATATATGGTTGGAAAAAACTGGGGGAAAGGATCACCATCCGCTGCTTTACCCATGATCCCTCCATCAATTCCAGTCTGAAATTTTTAAGAAAAACAGATTGGGCGAGAAAAAAAGTAGAGGACCTGTACCTCAGAACCCTTGAGAGGGAAGAGGCCCGCAGGGAAAGGGATTTGTAAAACAAATTCTCCAATTTAGGTGAAAAGCAAAAAAGAGGAGCTTACCGCTTGGGTTGCTCCTCTAGAATTCATTTTTTTAAATGTCTATTCAATATTCTCCTTTTGTCAATTCCAATTTTCTAAACTCGACCACGCCATGGTCGCCTTGAAGCATGATTGGACCGGCTTCGCCTTCCTTGCTGTCCAAGGCCCCACCGGTGATTCCCGGGATGATTTGGTCACAGACGATGGTTTTGCCATTGGCGATGATCGTGACCCTGCGGCCGATTAGGGTGATTTCAAAGGTTTGCCATTCGCCGGCTGATTTGGCGACCATTTCATTTGGTGTCACAAATCCATAAACCCCGCCAAAATATACCGAGGAGGGAGGTGTACCAGGATTGTCCTCGATCTGTACTTCATATCTTCCCCTGAGGTAAATCCCACTATTGCTGTTTTTTGGATACCTGAATTCAGCCACCAACTTAAAATCCTCAAATTTTTCATCTGTGATCAGGTTGGCGCCTGCTTTTGGGCTGCTGAGGATGCCCTCTTTCACCAGCCATTGGTTTACTGTTTTGTCGGCATGCCAACCGGAAAGATCCTTTCCGTTGAATATATTGATGGGTTCCCCCCAAGTTGGCTTGGCTTTTCGTTCCAATAAGGGAGCTTTTTCACCCACAAATGGATATTTGTTTCCCGTCGGGTGATCGATGGTCCCGATCAGTTTTCCATTTTCCAATTTCCCTTCGAAAAACAGCTCCTTGTCTGTATTTTCCCACTGTGGAGGAATGCTGAAGGAAATCTTGCCTCCTTCAAAATTCACCTTGGAAATCGGTCGTGCACTGCCATCATTTCCTACGAAATGACCAACCAATGTCTTGATTCCGGATGATTTCACCTCCAGCCAGGAAGGCGCGGATTTTCCGTTCATCTCCAAGGTAAGGTCCCATGGGCCAATGAAATCCTTGCTTTCTGACTGTGCGGTCAGGTTTTGGGGATTGAAAAACAGGAAAATACCCATCAACATCAGTGTTGCGATGCGTGGTAAAGAGCAATAAAAATCAAGGTTTTTCATAGGTGTTTTTCGTTTATCCCGTTTTATGCATTTTCAAACCTATCAGGAAGCCCAATACATATTTCGGGTTTAGGGGTTTATTTTTATGAAGCTGAATAAATCAAAAATAACGGATTTTTAGGACAAAGGTAGAATAGGCAAGGTCAGTTTTTTTCTGAAAAGAATGGAGAGCGCAATTTTGGCATTCAAAACCTGTGGTTAGATATTTCCTGTACCAAAGAGAAATTTGAAAATGACAAATACCTGAAAAGGAAAATGAACTATTTGTTTTCAGGTTTCTACTCCACTTCGCTGATTTTCACGGGACGGTTTTCACGGACAGAGATATTGGCGGCAATGGCTACTTTCATGGCATGCAGAGCATCTTCTCCCGTGATGGGCATTGGCGTCTTGTTTTTCAGGGCATCTATGAAAGCCTCCATTTCCCGCTGATAGGAAACCAGATACCGGTCCATGAAAAAGTCCAGGTTTCGCGGTAAATGCGTTCCCGATTCATCCGAAAATTCGGTGTTTGTTTTCAAGGGGTTATTCGCCTGTATCATGCCCAGTGATCCAAAGACTTCGATGCGTTGATCATAGCCATACACTGCCTTTCGGCTGTTTTCGATGGTTACAGTGATGTTGTTTTCAAAGGTAAGCAGGATGATTCCTGTATCGATATCGCCTGCCTCTCCGATTTCCGGGTCCAATAGATTGTAGCCTTTCGCAAAAACTTCCAACACTTCCTTGCCGACCAAGTGGCGGGCCATGTCAAAATCATGGATGGTCATGTCCATAAACAAACCGCCAGAATGCTTGATAAACGAAATGGGAGGTGGGGTAGGGTCTCTGCTGATGATATGTATCGTATGGATCTGACCAACCTTCCCTTCCATAATCTTGTTTTTCACCTCTTCAAAAGTAGGATCCAAGCGCTGATTGAAGGCCATCATCAATGGGGCCTTGGCCTCCTTGACGATCCGGAGCGTATGCAAAGCTTTCTCCAACGAAAGATCGAGCGGTTTTTCACAAAAGATAGCTTTTCCTGCTATTGCGGCTCTATTTACATAATCGGAATGCGTGTCGGTTGGAGAACAGATGACCACTGCATCGATATTGGGATGGTTAAAGATGACATCCACATTGGTGGTCGTAAGGGGGATGTTGTATCTTTTGGCGATCGCCAATCCCTTTTGGGAAGGATTCATCACGGCAATGACTTCCACGCCCATAATTTTGGTGCAAAGATTTCCAAGGTGAATTTTGCCCATGCGGCCCAAGCCGATAATTCCTATTTTTAATGATTCGCTCATTGCTGTACTGATTTGTGTCAAAAATACCTCAATCCCAAAGTTTTCTTCTTGTCAATAAGATTTCTGTGTTTTCCTCCCGAGCGGACTCTTACTCTTCTCTAATGTCAAAATAGGTAAAAGTCAAGTCGTTCCAATTGCCATCAATGGGATTGTAAATCGAAAGCAATAACAAATGCGGAAGAAACCCCTCTACTTTTTCATAGCGAAAGGTGTGTTCAAAACTATCCGGTCCATAAAAGGAATCCGTTCGGGATCCTGTAATATTTCCTTTTCCGTCCGAAAGATTGCCAAGGATTTCGATATGGTAATTTTCTCGTTTCGTCATGACCTTCACCTCGACGACAAACGCCTCATTTACCAATTGGATCTCACCGATGGATACTTGGATATTGGAATAATCGGTTGACCAATTTTCTTCGTTGAAGCTCGTTTTTGGACTTGTCGAAGGTTTTGGGTTTTGTTCTTCTGTTTCCTCTACCAAGTATTCCTCCATTGCTGTTTTTTCGGAAGGAGAACAAGCAAAGATCATTGGTAAACCAAGGAGAAGAAGTGAATTGTAAAGGCGTGTCAAATTGTTCATGGCAAATCAATATTAGCCAATATATGGTCTCACAAAAATGAAAAATTGAGGAGCGGTTATAAAAACATGAAATTATTTTCAATTATTTTTTTTGGATTAAAAAAACAAGAAGTGCAAAAATAAATGGTAAAATGCAATTTTTAAATATTGAGATGCAATTTATGAAATGCATAAAAAAAAATTATTAATTCGTTCTATTTCAGACGGATAGAATAGATTGTTTCTAAAAATAACAGCGTTTGGAAACTACATTTTTTAACGCATATTTGAATTAAATATTGATATCCAAAGCAATAGATCACCATGAAAAATCAGACAAAATTAATTTTCGCCAATGTTTTTGCACTCTTTTCTGTAGCCATTATCGCCATAGGAATGAAATTATTTGGTTTGGAAATTGGATTTTCGGCAGGATCCATTCTTACCACGAGCTTGTTGATACTGGTTCCGCAATTTGGATTTATGTATTTTTATTTTACCTCAAAAAAATTAGAAACCAGAAAAGTAGTTGCTTGAACCCTTTCTCCTGAATCCCTCCAGCACCTCAAATAAACTTGAGGAGTGTCGTTCAGGAAATTTATAATCACCCAATTTTTAGTCATCACCCAATTAAAACCTAACTGCTTTCTTAAAGCCAGTTAGGTTTTTTTTGATGTTCCCAGAAAACGTTAATGCCTCTCTTTACCGCCGATCAATTTTTGGATGATTTGGGCAGGTACTTGGGCACTGTAAGCATCTTCATCATTTAGCTGCATGGTGGAGGCCAGTTCCAGCTCAAAAATAAGTCCCATCACAAATATGGGTTCCATTTTCAAGTCATGGTATAGGTTATCGAATTTTCTTTTCCCAAACAAATGGATCCCATATTGGTGGAATACTTGAATGATTTTCCGGAGTTGTGTATAGTTATTCATTTTCATTTTTGTCAAATATTTGATTGTAGGAGCCAAGGAGCATACAACCCGTACAAGATTGCCTGAAATATCCATGTGCTTGTTGCTAAAACCGTGTTGTGCATTGCCAATTTCAATTCAACCGGATATTGGTTAAGAATCAGTGAGTTGTTTTATTTTTGACTTCACCAAATCGAAACGCTATCTCATTCTCCTAATCGTCTGATTTTTTGTTAGTTTCAGCCCTTATTGTACAACCCTTATTGTAAAATCTATTTGATATTTCGGGTTAAATCAAACTTATGCAGACCCTTCAGATTCGAATTGATTGATCGGGGTGCCTTCCAGCAAAATTTCCCGCTGGGGAGTGGCCAGGAGCGTTTGCAGCGGTAGGCTGAAAAACAGCCCTAAGCTTAGCAAATATTTCTTCAACACATTAGTAGACATTGTTTTGAGTAGTTTATTCTTAAAGTTCAGTAAAAAAAGAACTAATAAATCAAATTTTTCTAGGATTTGTTTTTTTTGAATCTTTCAAACATCAGGGGGATTTCTTCCTTCAGATATTCAAGAAATTCGCAGAGATCTTTGAGTTTGTTGTTAAACTCGGGTTTTGCATTTCCCCTTAATTCGATGACCTCTTTGAAAAAAGAGTTGATGTCCGCCACGTTGCAAAGTTCTTTCTTGAGGATTTGGTCCCAGTCTTCGATATCGAGATAAAAATAACGCTTCCTTTCTCCAGGTTTAGT
The DNA here is from genome assembly GCF_000381545.1 of Rhodonellum psychrophilum GCM71 = DSM 17998. GTDB lineage: Bacteria > Bacteroidota > Bacteroidia > Cytophagales > Cyclobacteriaceae > Rhodonellum > Rhodonellum psychrophilum. The sequence continues at coordinate 78,921 of NZ_KB906684.1, forward strand.
CCTGTAAATGACAAACCTTTGGAGTTGCAGAAAATTTAGTGCGTAGCTCACTGCACTTTTGCTGACATTGAGATGCGCTACGATATCGTCAAAAGTTACTTCAGCCTCTTCGATCACCAAAATAAGTCCGAGAATTCTCCCCATCAATGGCTGCATGCCATGTTGTTCGTGGATGACTCCGATTTTTTCGATGAGTTCTTTTTGCTTTTCGTTTAGGATTTGTGCCATTCTCTCAGTGAATATGAGTGGGTTCAGGGGGTCAAAGGTAGGGAGGTTTTGTTTGTTCACAAAAAAAAGAACCAGCTTTAAATTTTATTTCTGAAAACTGATTTGGCCTTTGCTGAACGGGTTGGAAAAAACCGATCATTTTTCATTTTTTTCAACAACCGGTCGCCAAAACAGCACCTTTTGCATGTAGCTGAGTTTTCGGATGTTTACCTCCCGATAAGGGTATATCCGGTTTTTGGAGATATTGTTAAACACCAATGCAATCGAAAAAAGTAGGAGTACACCGGTCAAAACCGGGTTGACCACATACCAATAGCCCATTTCCTTGATTTCCGTTGAACCAATATTTGCGATTAAAGCAATGGCACCACCTGGAGGATGTAATGTTTTGGTGAATTGCATGGCCAATATGGACAAGGATACTGCCAATGCTGAGGAAAACCAAAAATACCCGATATTATGGAATAGGGCATATACGGTAACGCCGATAATCGCTGAAAGAAGACTTCCGAAAATCATATTCCTGGGTTGTGCCAGTGGACTGTTGGGGGCGCCAAAGAGCAAAACCGAAGTGGCACCAAAAGCGCCAATCAGAAACAAATAATCCAGGGTTCCATCCATGTTGGATCCGATTTGCAGCAACCCTATTCCACTTAGGGCAAGAAGGGAACCAAAAAAAGCCCAAAGGTTGTCTATTGGGTTGTGACTCGTGTCTTTGTATACGATGAAGCGTGCTTTTCTAAATCCTTTCTCTAGTTTTTTGGAGGCCATCTGTTTGGATGATTGGAATCCAAACTTAAAAAAAGCAGGAGATGAAAAAAGAATTTCCCACGCATTTAGATAGTGGGTACCGTATCATCCCTATTCATTTGAGGATTTATGGATATTTCACGCGGATGTTTCTGATTCATCAATATGCGTTTAAATACCGTGAACAATTCCGGTCAATTTGAAAATATATGCAATATTGGCCTCTTTAACCCTAAATATGTAATGGGTTTCCCAATAGGTGTTGAAGCGGCAAAAAAATCAGATCATTTAGGGAGTAGGGCATGGTGCCAAAATGGTGAAGTCAAAAACAGTAAACAAAAGACTGGTTATGATGTGTTTTTAGGATGGAATGGGATTGGAAATGCATAAAACGGATTTAACCCGAAATAAGCAAAAGGTTTCCAAATTGGAATTGAACTGAAAGAAAATCAGACTATTCGGAGAATAATTCCTGACAACAATAGGATGAAGTCAAAAATAGTCAATACCTAATTGATTATCTGTGAATTATACTCTTGTGTTGAGTTCGTAATGCATAAAACGGGTTTAATGGCAATTCATTCTTTTTGATTGGGTGTCAAAGACAGTTGGATGAATGATGGGGGGAAATACAATTTTTATTGGGGCAAAGCTTTGGTGTTTCTGAATGGGTTCATTTAGAAGTCCTGCAGCCAAGGTTGATTGAGAATTTACCTTTTTGCTTTACAGGAAATGATGTATAAGGGAATTCAAGGGGGAAAGCAATTTGTTTTTCACTCCGCAATCAACACTTCGACTCCCCTTTCCTCCAACTTGATCCTGTAGATATCCGGAATTCCCGCATCTGTGATCACCATGTCCAGGTCATCGACATCGCAGACCTTACCAAATCCCTTTCGTCCAAATTTGCTGGAATCTGCCAGTACGATTACTTTCTGGACGGATTTGATCATTTTGGTGTTGAGGTGGGCCTCCATCATGTTGGAGGTGGTCAGGCCAAAATCTGGGCTGATGCCATCTGCACCGAGAAACAGTTTGCTGCAGGAGAAGCTGGCAAGCATTTCTTCTGCATAATGGCCCACAACGGAGGAACTGCTCTTTCTGACGATCCCCCCGAGCTGGACGATCTCAATATTTGGATGTTCCATCAGGGCGATGGTCACATTCAAGGCAGCAGTCAGTACAGTGACTTTCTTTTGGTTTGGAATCGCCCTAGCCAAAGCAGTCACCGACGTGCCGGAACCAATGATGATTGCATCATCGTCTTCGATAAGTTCGGCTGCCAGGCGAGCAATTTTGTCTTTTTCACTCACCATGACCAGCTTTTTTTCGTCCACCGGTTTGTCGTTGACATAAGGGGAGGTGGGGGTGGCGCTGCCATGAGATCGGAAAAGCAGCTTTCTGTCTTCAAGTAGCTTTAAATCCTTTCTGATGGTTACCATGGTGACGTCAAGCGCTTTACTCAATTCGGCCACACTCACGATTCCGGCTTCCTTGAGTTTATCCAAAATGAATTTATGTCTTTCTGCGATATTCATGTTTTGTTTTTCAAAGGGAAAAGGTTTTTCTTGATATTCTTTTCAGACGTATTCAAGTGTAAACCAAAGGATGGGCAAACTTAAAGATAATTTTAAACCATTTTGAAACGAAATTAATTTCTTTTCATTTCTTTTTGCTTCTTTGTTGTAAAAAATAAAAGCAATTGAAAATCAAGTTGGGTCTGTTGGAGACTTTTCTTGAAGGCAGAAGGTTTTGCCAAACCGATATTCCCCATTATTGGGCTGGATTCAACCCGAATTCTAAGACAGCGGAAAAGTAACGTAGGGCATCTAACTTGATTAAGTTAGATGGAATATGCAATAGGTTTCCAATTGGGATTGAAATTGAAAGAAAATCATACAATTGGGAGACCAATTCCTGACACTGATATGATGAAGTCAATATAAGTCAACAAAGGACTAATTAATTATCGAATATATAAAGTGTTGAGAGGCATTCGCAACAATAGAACGGGTTAAACCCCCCATTAGGCATAACCCTCCATAACTGCCTGAAATTGCTCTATAATCAGGCTTTTTCATTGTTTTTAATTTTCGCAATTTCGTAAGATTCCTTTTTCTCCAAATAGCCGCATTTTCTTGCATCTTTAAGCCCATTAGAAAATCCAATGCATATTCCATCTAACTTGCTTTAAGTTTGATGTTTACGTTACTTTTTCGATGTCTTGAAATTCGGGTTGAAATTCGGATCAAGACTTTTCCTTTCAGATCAAACTAAAAGGTTTTCCCAATCAAATTCCGGCCTCATTTTGGGGAAGTAATAAAGCTAGACCATTGAACTCACTTAAGAGAAGTTGTTTTGGAAGGTGAAAACTTTTTTTACTTGGATTTTATGGTGCATGTCCATAAAACGACCTTTTGTTATTTTGAATTAAAATTAAAAAATGTTGTTTATTGATATATAAACCTTGTTTAATTTTAATTCATAAAATAGATTAAGGTTTTGAATTTAAATACAGCACACTTCATTTACTTTTAAAAGCAAAAAAAAGGTATCAGCACTATTTTTTTATAGCTTTCAATTTATAAATAACAGTTTGAAAAAAAATATTGCATTCCTAATGAATGAAAAATCAAGCATCTTTCTAAGAATTAAAGAAAAAATAAAATTTCATAAAGGGTTTTTCATCGCAGGTTTTTTAATATTGGCTTCTGTTTTTTTTGTCATGATTTTTTCTATTAGGTCAAATCAAGAGATTGAAAAAATAGCAAGAATTGATTCTCTTATTTTGGTTGCCAGGGATTTGGCATATATTGAAAGGTCTACTTCAGGAGATTTGGCTACGCAGGCTTTGATTGAGTCCTTAGAGATTAATTATAAAAAAGGGCAAGCGGATTCCTATCGGTTAAACTCCATCGTCACATTTCTGGAAAAAGATTATTTGACCAGTATTGAATATCTGGAGCTTTCAATTGAACTGTTTGAGGAAATGAATGATTCGGTTGGATTGGCAGATGCAAATATTTCTTATGGTCATATTTACAGGGATTTTAATCAGCGGGATAAAGGCGAGTTTCATTTTAAAAAAGCATTTGATTTTTTTGCAAAACAGGGTATTCCTGAACGAATAAGTGTGACAGCGTACAATTATGCCAATATTTTATTTGAAAATGGTAAAAGGGAAAAATCTCAAGAAATTGTGGATTCAGCCATCCATCAGGAGAGTGTTAAAGAAAACATATCCCTATACATCTTTTTTTTAAATTTACGCGCCAAAATATTAATTCAATCCGGATTATATCATCTTGCTCTTGATGATTTGAATTTAGCTAAGAGAAAATCTTTAGAATTAAAAGAAAATAGAAATAAAACGGCCTTCATTGAAACTCTTTTTTATTTGGGTAAAGTATTTTATCACTTGGATGATTTTGATTCTTCAGAATATTATTTAAACTATGCTAAAAACGACCCCTATATTTCTTATGCAGAAAATTATTCTGATTCAGTTTTTATCGACCTTATTAATTTAAATATCACTAAGAATGATGTTTCGAATGTAAAAGGTAAAATGAAAAAATTTTTAGAACTCAAGTCAATCAACAAGGGGTTAAATTTTTATGATAATAATGAATTCAAATTTAGCGTAATTGTCAACAAGAACAGAGTCAAAGAAAATATAGAACTAAGAAATCGGCAATATCTGAGTTCATTATACAGTAGTATATATTTATTTATAATTTTTATTATTTTTATAACTTTCACAGTTTATATAATCGGTAAAAGAAAAAGAGATCGATTTTCTTCTCTTTTAGATGGTCAAAAAAGAAGATATGTGAATTTGTTTGAGAATTCTCCGCTTCCAATATTAATTGTAAACAATTCCGGAAATATTTTGCTGTCTAATGATAGAGTCAAACAGTTTATAGGTTTATATGGTGAGAACATGTTGGTCAATCTTATAAATTCTGTTCTGAATAGGTATTCAGTAAAAAATAAAAGTTATTTGGATGGAAATGATTTTTTGGAGTTTGAAAATGGCGATCTCCATATAAGGGTTTATTTTATTTTTGAGTGTAATGAAAGAGAATATACCATTCTCCTTGAAGATTTAAGTGTTTTGAAAAAATCAATTAGAGAACAAGAAAATTTAATTGAACTCTTGAATCAAAGTTACAAACTGGCCAATATTGGGAGTTTCTCTTTGAAAATCAACCAAGATTTTAATATGGATCTTGAGGTGATTTCTAGTATCGCTCTTACTATTTTAGGGTTTCCGGCAGATTATCAGGGGTATAACAAACACAGCTTATCCGATTTGTTCGAATTTGGAGATTTAACCGAATTACATAATCTGATAGTAAAAGCATCTAAAGAGGAGAACTATTTTGACAGGGTCGTTAAGCTGAAGGTGCATCCATCGCCCAACAGGTGGGCAAGGATAATTGGAAGAGTTTTCGAATCTTCGGACTCCAATTTTTATATGAAAGGAATTATTCAGGACGTTACTTCGGAAAGAAGATGGATGGTCTCTACCCTTGAAAACCTCCAAAGAGAAAAAGAGCTAAATCTCGTTAAATCTAGGTTTATTTCAATGACTTCTCATGAATTTAGAACGCCAATTGCAGTGGCATCCAGTTCAATAGATATGATTGAAATACATTCAGATTCAATTGAAAACCTAGATCTCCGGAACAAGGTTCTCAATCATTCTTCTAAAATCTCCAAACAACTCAATAAAATTGTATTGCTGTTGGACGATATTCTTATAATGGAAAGGACATCCTTTACGGATAAAAACCTTAATTTAGAGAAAGTATCTTTGGACGAGTTTCTTGAAAATATTATAGACGAAATCAATTCCACTTTATCGGGCAGAAAAATTCAATTACTTAGGGCAGGATCGGGGTTTAAATTCCAAACAGATGTTGTTTTGTTTGAATACCTTATCAATAATCTTCTGACCAACGCAATTAAATTTTCGGGTGGTGATAAGGACTGCTTAGTTGAAGTTGATTTTGGTGCAAATCAAAAAATAATTAAAGTTACGGATTTTGGGCTGGGAATACCTGAAAAAGAAATTCCATTGGTTTTTAATTCTTTTTTCAGGGCCTCCAATAGCGGTTCTGTTAAAGGAACAGGTCTTGGTTTATCCATTGTTATGGAAATATGTAAAAAATTAAACTATACAATTAAAGTTGATTCAGTAGTGAATCAAAAAACAACCTTTATTCTACATGTTAATTAAATTTGGAGTAAATTAGTTTATTGTATTTCTCATTTAATTTATAAATGGAGTTATTGTTATAAATATTTTTGTAATCTTTAATTTCTAAAAAAGCATGATGAATAGTAAGGTTTTAATTATAGAAGATGACATAGATTTACTTTCTAATTTTAAAGAAATTTTAGAGTACAATAAAATGAATGTTTGGACTGCTTTGAATGGGAGGGAAGCGCTTGAGATCCTGGAAGATATTGATTTTGATGTGATCATCTCTGATATCTCAATGCCACAATTGGATGGACTTAGCTTCCTATCCACAATCAAGCTCAGGGTAGGATTGGAAAACACGCCACTGATTCTAATTTCTGGCAAAATCAGCAAGGAAGAGCAAAGATTTGGCATAGAACAAGGTGCTGATGATTATTTGGTCAAACCAGTTTCTGCCAATACATTGTGGAATGCAGTATATTCCAGTTTGGAAAAAAAGAAAAAGCGTGAAGTTTGGGCGAAGTATAGACTTGACCTGGCGCTGAAAGAGGATCGGAAAATTACTTTTCATGAATTTCGCACTCCCTTGGCAGGTGTTCTTTCCATCTTTGAGTTAATGGAAACCATGTTGGAGGACCTTGATAAAGCTGAGCTTTTGGAATTGATCCAGGTTGGGAGGCAGTCTGCAAATAGAATCAATAAAAGTTTAAATAAACTTTCTGTTTACAATCGGCTGGATACCTTGACCCTCGCACCGTCAAATTTTGTTTTCGATTTAGAACTTTTCCAGAAAATCGCTAAGGATCATTATGATAAGTTGACTGTGATTGGCTGGGATTTCGTCAATCCCATTTCTTTTGACTTGAAGTTTTTCAATTATATCATTTTCGAGTTCATTGAAAATGCTTTAAAATTTGCGCGCCTCGGCAGTTCCATTGAAGTCCTTTATGAAGGAGAGGTTTTCAGTGTATCCAATCAGCAAGATGTATTTTGTGAAAAGGGATTTTATGATCCAGCGCCCTTCAGCCAAATTAGCAGAGCATTTATTGAACAACAAGGGTTAGGCTTAGGTCTTTATATTTGTAAAAGAATTGCTCACATTCAAGGCGTTTTTTTCGCATGTGAAATTGAGGAAGATCTTAGATTTAAAGTTACGGTGGATTTTCGAAAGGCATAAAAACCTACGTATGCCCGGTTTTAATAGACTTTCTGTAAATAGGAAGTGTGTGATATTGTGTATTCCAAGAAGTAGCCTGCATTACAAACAAACCAGGGAAAAGATCGAGAACCCTGAACCCGAAATATGCACTAGGTTTCCAATTGAGACCGAAACTGCAAGGAAATCAGACTATTGGGAGACCAATTCCTGACACCAATTGGGTGAAGTCATGAATAGTCAACACCTAGTGGATTATCAGTGAATTAAAATATTAAATGGAGTTCGCAATGGAGGAAACCGGCAACTCCGACCAAGGCAGTCCTTATACATTTTCAATTTGGTGGATTGCTAACCTTGAAAAACATGCGATAAGGGTCTCCGTGGATGGAAGGGGCCGGGACTCGGACAAGATCTATATGGAAAGGTTCTAAAGGTCCATAAAATAAGTATAGCTCTACCAAAACTCTTGCGCTGATGGCTAAGAGTTGGAAAATGGTCTACAAAACCAGATGGCATTTTTATAACCAAAAGGTGCGTCCTCCCACAAGGTTATCGCTGGGAGATATGTATTTGACAGCAATTGAAATGGCAGTGAAGCAAAACAGTACTGAACAAATAAATTAACGGAGAAACTTAGTCTTTTGGTCGGGAGTGTAATCATCCTTGTGGATGTTGTGAAAGTTTGTCACTGCTCTTTCTTTAACTTGGTTTTGATCTCTATGGACAAATCCAACAAGGAGAATGGTTTTATGATGATTTTTTCAAAACCAATATTCTTTTTGTCCTCCATCAATTCCTCAGCCATTGAGGTGATGGCATACACCGGTATGTTTTTATATTTTTCATCTTTTTTGATGTTTTCAAGAAACTCAAGACCATTCATGATGGGCATCATTATATCGGTCAGGATCAAATCCGGCAATTTATCCGTAGCGTGTAGGTGATCCAAACCTAACTGTCCATTTACTTCTGTTGCGACCTCAAATCCCAATTTACTCAGGTATTTTTGTGTGATCAGACCCAAAAATAAATCGTCCTCTACGATCAGTATTTTTTTTGCAAGTGATTCAGGCATGTTTGCGTTTTTGAAGACTTTTTGGGAAATAAGCAAGTAATTAAACTTTATTTTAAATAATTTTAATTTTTTTTTTACTTTTTCAATGGTATAGAACAATTAGCAAAAGCTAGGCCAAATCAATATTTGATTTTTGTGCCCACGCTACCCGCCGTTGAAATTGGGGAACTTAGAATTTAATAATAGCGATAGAACTGATGATATCAAAGCGTTCCGGAGGCTGAATTGAGGACATGATAGGTGCCCAAGGGTTTATGCTCATGCTCCAATTGCGCGATTGTGGCGATTGGTGGAGCTTCAGTTCAACCCGTAAGATGCAATAGGTTTCCAAATGGGGTGGAAAGTGAAAGAAAACCAGGTACTTGAGACAATAATTTATAACACCAATAAGATGGAGTCATAGATAGTCAAAACAAATTGATTTTCTGTTAATTCAAGTCTGGCCTGAAATTGCTAAATAATCAGTCACTTGTTTAATGATATTGACTCCTCCCAATTGGACTATTCCTTATTGTCCAAATGCTCGAATTTCCCTGATCAGCAGTCTTTGTCATCATTTTCTACGGAAACCCTTGCTGCATAATTTTATCAATCTGATCGACAAGTGCTTGTTTCTCATCATGTCCTTGTTATTTTTTTAATTAATCAGGTTGGATGGGATTGCTAAAGCACTCCCATTGAGTCTGCTTTGATAGCTGTATATTTTGTAGAATATAGTAGTCAAACTATATAATTGATAGGCAGCATCTATTTCTATTTTTTTGGAAGCACATGGATAGACCATTACTCCAATTTGCCTGTCTTGTTCATAGATCGGTACCCCCAATAAATACTGGGATTCCTCGAAGACCATTGCCAAATTTGTTTCCTCAGAAAATACCTTATTGCTTAATACGTGTTTTATATTTCTTTTTGTAACTGGTAGAAAATGTGTTTGATGGGATTGGTATGTTTTGTAGGCAATCCCTTCTTCCTTTGTTTTTGGAAAAGAGATCAGCGTTTTCTGCGTGGATATTTGGTTGAATTCAAGAAAGTACATGGCATTCAAATCAAAATGGTGAACAATATACTGGCTTGACTTTCTCAAAAAATTCGCTTCATTTTCCTCCAACTCGAAAGAAAGCATTTGTGTACATTGAAGCAAAAATGCCTTTTTTGTCAATTCTTTGTTTCGATCATTGTCCTGGTTAAGATTTTCGATCGAAACCAAGATGGATGAATTGGTGGTGTTCGGTCTTTGGATATTGTGGAACTTTAACTTTAATTTTTTTATTTGCTCATTCATTTCCTCAAAGATCAATAGCTCCTCCTCCTGACTGATTCTTACCAAATAAAGTTTTTCGGCGATTTTTGTTTGGTTGGTTTGGCTCCAAAGGTCCAGGAAATTGCTTTTTCTATGGTTCTTCAAATTGGGAAAAAGCAATTCCAAACCTTTGTTGAATTTTTCGATTTTCAAATAACCATTCACCTCAACCACCGGAAGTTTGTTGAATGAAAAAAGCTGGTGGTTTATCGTTTTTAATTTATCGATTTCTTCAATCATTGATCCCTGTTGATTGAAAAGGAATTTCCTATCTTCTTTTTTAGCCTCTAGGTAAAACAAAACATGTGATACGACTTTGTTTTTCTTGAATACGGGCAGGAATCTAGGCTCATATTCGAGCTGAATCGAAACATGGGGTTCATGGTCCAAATCCTTAGGTTCCGAAAACTCAGCCCTTACTTCTTTCCCCTTTGCTTTGGTGAGGTCAATCTGTTTTGTGAAATCCCCAAATGTGAAATTCGGAATGATTTGATTGTTGATCAGGAAATCTACTCTGGGGATGCTTTTTTTTTGCAGGTAGACTTCTTTTCCCGTAAGATGTAGAAGTGATGTCGTGATCCAAACAGGTCGGCACATTTGCCTTTCTACGGCAATCAAAATACCCGAAACATTGAAAGGCAGATAAAATTCTTTTGTTAAGTTAGGATTCAAAAATAATTCGGGAAGGACGGAGTTGAGGAAAAAAGATTTCATAGGGTGGAGCGTTAAATTTTGTTGCCTAGGGCGAATGTGTTGCTTTTACCTAAAACCCATTGGCTATCCTCAGAATCCCGTCCGCTTGCCAAAGACAAACAAATCTCTTGTTGGATGGATAGTTGGTTTGCGAAAAAAGAAAAGCCCTTTTGGACAGTCGGGAAGGGCATGGGTTTCCAAAGGGGTATTGGGCCCATGCGCAGGCAAGAGCACTGTGGCCTTGATGTACCTGTACAATTACTTGCGTTTTTGCTGTGGTCAAACCATACGGTTGTTGACCGGTGATTGTGGAAGGGGCTTTCAGGTTCTGGTAGGAAGGTGATGCCGGTACCTGCCAGCAAAGTGGAGACACGGCGGTCGTGCCCGATGCTGCTGTGTTCAGCATGGACAAAATCCTCTTTTGCCTTTGGAGCCAATTCTTTTGCCCTATTCCCCAATTCACCCGTTCTGGTGTTGGCTTCGCTGTCCACGAATAGGGGTAGGGCGCCTCGGTATCGGATTGGATTTGGGCCTGCGGCAAAGGTGTGGGAAATGGCGAAATCTGCCCCGTCAACTCCAGCAGCCATCAAGGCCAGGTGGAGACTTGCGTCACCTGTATGGGTGAAAGGGACCTTTCTGCTACGCGTAAATTTTTTTTGGGATTGTTCGAAGACCGCGCTGCTTTCAGCTTCAATAGCCAAAAAAGTTGATCGGAAAGTATTTTTCTCATACCACTGCTCTCTACCACTTTGCTGGGGAGGAGGGGGGAATGGTTTCCTAAATTCTTTTTTTGCCTTTTGCATGTGGGATTTTTGGCTTATTACATGCAATGTTTACAATACCAATTGATTGTACAACGCTGTGTCAGGGTTTGTAAATTAAATGACTTTTCCTACTGTCTTGTCTTGAACTTTATTTTGTTTTGTTTACCAAATAAAATCACGGGTCATTGTTATAAAAAAAAGTACCTCTGCCATTGTAGTACTGAATTAGGGCAATTGGGTATCAAATATGTAATTTTTAGTAGCTTTTGAAATTTGACGATAATTTTTTTATAAACTTTATTCAATCCCCTTGTATCGGTTTTATTGAAGTAAATAAAAATATAATAAAACGGATTGTAGGTTTAAGTAAATGAAGTGTAAATCTTTTTTTCTTTTTATAGAATCGGTTTATTGATCGGCTTTTCCTGTCTCGGCATTTCATTTACAGTTATATGCATTTATTTTATTTAGGAAGTCATTTATATCTCTTTTTGTCATTTTTTCACTTGCTTCGCATTCTCTAACAAGGCCTATAACCTCCCAAAAATCAAGTCTTCAGAAAAGCCTCCAGTGACATCAATAACATGTCAATAAAGGCGGAGTGAAGAAATAGAGAAGCTGTATAAAATATATTGTCAAGTGTATACGTCTATGGGACTGAAAGGGCGAAGCTGTATCAAAATGACTGTTTACCTCGGTTTTCTCTGCTTTTCAACACGTTAGAAGCAAGGCCTTTTCCCTAAGAAAGGCTGGTTGGATGTCGGTTCAAATCTTATCGGGAAATGAAATGCACACCCCAGATCACCGACATCAATAATGGGGTATTCTTAAGGCTTATATACTTGAGGAAATTAAGTGTTTTGTAGTATTGGGAATATAACAAAAATGTTATCATCCCTGATTTGAAGAGCATTCACTTATATTTTCTGCACATTGCTTTATGTCAACTGTGCTATCCCTTGTTGACCCTTCGGTATTTTTTTTCTTTGGTCTTTATTTCGGCAATTGAGTAGCATTTCCAGACCCTTGGAATTGCATTATCTGGCTAGTTGAATTTCATTTGTTCAAGTTTCTATATCAAAAAAATTGTTTGCGGTGATCGACTCCATGTTTCATAAGTTAAATTTATCCAAGTTCTCATTTTTGGTTACCGGGGGTGCCGGTTTTATCGGTTCCAATTTGGTCGAATACCTTGTGGAGCACGATGCAGGCCATATCAGGATTTTGGACAACCTGAGTACTGGATCCCTCGCCAACATCAAACCCTTTATGGATCTTCCCAACGTGGAATTCATACAGGCAGATATCCGCGATTTGGGCGTCTGTCGGAAGGCTGTTGACAAGATTGATTTTATTTCCCATCAGGCCGCTTTGGGTTCAGTTCCCCGGTCCATAGTGGATCCCATTGGAAGCAATGAGGTAAACATTGGCGGATTTTTGAACATGCTGGTAGCAGCGAAGGATTCCCCGGAACTAAAGCGATTCGTCTATGCCGCATCCTCCAGCACTTATGGGGACAGTCCCTTCCTGCCCAAGGTGGAAGGGCAGGAGGGAAAGCCCATTTCCCCCTATGCCGTCACCAAGGCGGTCAACGAGCTGTATGCAGCGGTATTCAGCAGCTCCTATCAGTTCCATTCTATCGGCTTGCGTTACTTCAACGTCTTCGGACCCAGACAGAGTCCCACCAATGCCTATGCGGCGGTGATTCCTGTATTTTGCAAGCATTTCCTGGAGGGGACCGCGCCCACGATCAATGGGGACGGGGAAACTTCCCGGGATTTCACCTATGTGGAAAATGCTGTACAGGCCAATATCCGCGCCCTGCTCTTCGATACCGAGGAGCCATCCAAAGCCTTGAGCCAGCACGCCGTATTCAATGTCGCCTGCGGAGCGCAAATCAGCCTCAATCAAGTCATCAAGAGCCTCCAAAAAATATCAGGAAGGGACATAGAAGCTTTGTACCAACCGGAACGTGCCGGTGACATCAAACACAGCTTCGCCTCCATCGCCATGGCAACAGCAGCCCTGGATTATGATCCCCTGATCAAGTTCAGTGAGGGCCTGAAGATGACTTATGCAAGTATTGAGAGGAATTTCGGGGTGAATGCTTGATGCTAAATAAATTAATGAATCCTGGTTATTTTATTTCTAGTTTTATTTTATAAAAAGTAATGGATGTTTTAAATATAATCGGAAGGACAAGCCCATTATTTAATAGTGATATTCAGAAACATGATTTTATCATCAATCATTTGGTCAATTCTTCTTCATTTTTAGTGATTGGTGGAGCAGGGTCTATTGGTCAAGCGGTTACCAAAGAAATTTTTAAAAGAAATCCAAAAAAACTTCACGTAGTAGATATCAGTGAGAATAACCTTGTTGAATTGGTAAGAGACATCAGGAGTTCTTTAGGGTATATAGAGGGAAGCTTTAAGACATTTGCTTTAGACATAGGATCTGTAATTTATGATGCTTTTATTGAGGCGGACGGAGAATATGATTATGTATTAAATCTCTCCGCATTAAAACATGTACGCAGCGAAAAGGACCCTTTTACCTTGATGCGAATGATTGAAGTGAATATTTTGAACACGCTTAAGACAATACAACAAGCTAAAGAAAAAGGAGTAAAGAAATATTTCTGCGTTTCTACAGATAAGGCAGCCAATCCGGTCAACATGATGGGCGCTTCTAAACGCATCATGGAGCTCTTTTTAATGCGCGAGAGTAAGGATTTATCGATTTCCACTGCGCGTTTCGCCAATGTCGCTTTTTCTGACGGGTCTCTACTATATGGTTTTAATCAACGAATTCAAAAAAGACAACCCATTGTAGCCCCTAATGATATCAAAAGGTATTTTGTAACTCCTCAAGAGTCAGGCGAGCTTTGTTTAATGTCCTGTCTTTTGGGCGAGAACAGGGATATATTTTTCCCAAAATTAAGCGAAGAGCTTCACCTGATTACTTTCGCTGAAATAGCTGTGAAATACCTAGAAAACTTGGGTTTTGAGGTCTATGAATGCAGTAGTGAAGACGAAGCGCGTGAACTTGTGCATACTTTACCTGCAAAAGGAATGTGGCCTTGTTATTTTACAAAAAGTGACACCACTGGAGAGAAGGACTTTGAAGAATTCTTTGTGGATGGTGAGGTCTTGGATATGGACAGGTATCATAATTTGGGAATAGTCAAAAGTAGTCTTCAATACAATGGACCCATTCTCGATACTTTCCTAACTGAGATTAGAGCAATGCGTAAGGCTAAAGCGTGGGATAAAAATGAGATGGTGGATTTATTTCATGGCCTGATTCCAGGTTTTGACCATAAAGAAAAGGGAAGGTATTTAGATGCCAAAATGTAATATGGCTTTCAAGCAAGTAATTCAATTCATTCAAGAAAAATTTCAGAGTAAAGGCTTTATTCCGCTACATGCACCTTCCTTCATGGGCAATGAGCGTAAATATTTGATGGATACCATTGATTCGACTTTCGTCTCCTCAGTTGGTGCTTATGTTGATTTGGCAGAGAAAATGGTGGCTGAGATCAGTCAAATCCATAAGGCTGTCGCAGTAGTGAATGGAACTTCAGGATTACAGATTGCCCTGCAGTTAGCAGGAGTGCAGCCTGGTGATGAAGTGATCACTCAGGCCTTAACTTTTGTAGCCACTGCCAATGCTATTCATTATACGGGAGCTGAGCCTGTGTTTTTGGATGTGGATTATGATACAATGGGTCTATCCCCTAAAGCAGTAGAATCCTTTTTAGAGGAGTATGGAGAACTTAGGGAAGGCGGAACTTACAACAAAAAGACGGGTAAAAGGATAGCCTCTTGTGTTCCCATGCACACCTTTGGATTTCCTGTACATCTTGATGAATTGGTATCAGTTTGTGAAAAATGGAAAATACCGATAGTGGAAGATGCTGCAGAATCACTTGGCAGTTTCTACAAAATGCAGCATACAGGATCATTTGGAAAATTGGGTGTATTTTCTTTTAATGGAAATAAAATAGTGACTTGTGGCGGAGGCGGAATGATTGTGACACAAGAGGAAGATTTGGGGAAATTAGGAAAGCATTTAACGACGACCGCCAAAGTAGCACATCCTTATGAGTATGTGCATGATCATGTGGGGTATAACTTTAGGATGCCAAATTTAAATGCAGCATTGCTTTGTGCACAATTGGAACGATTAGATTTTTATCTAAAAAATAAACGGCAATTAGCCCATGAGTATATTGATTTTTTTGAAGGTCAGGAAATCATTTTCCGAAAAGAATTAGACAATACCCAAGCCAATTATTGGCTGATGAGTGTTGAGTTGGAAAATCTTTCAGCGCGCAATGCTTTTTTAAAAGCCACTAACGATGCAAAAACAGTAACCCGACCTATTTGGCAATTGATGTATCGCTTACCGATGTATCAACATTGTTACCGAGATGGGCAAACGAATGCAGTAATTTTGGAAGAACGTATTGTGAATATTCCCAGCAGTGTCAGAATCTAAATCGGTCTTTATTTTTGGGTACTCTGGACACGCCTATGTGATAATTGAAACACTGATGGATGCAGGATATAAAATCGCAGGATATTTTGATTTTCAAAAAGCTGAAAAGAACCCTTATAGCTTAAAATATTTTGGATTTGAAAATAATGTAGACATTCAAAATATTGTTCAAGACCATCTGGTATTTCCTTCTGTAGGGGAAAATACCATCAGAGAAAAATTAATTGGATTTTTCGAATTATATAGTCTTAATCAGTTCGTAGCTATCGATCCAAGTGCACTGATTTCTAAAACTGCTTCAATCAATGTTTCTACCTATATCGGAAAGCATGTCTCAGTTAATGCCCAATCAAAAATAGGGAAAGGGGTAATAATCAATACGAATTGTGTTGTTGAGCACGAATGCACCATTAAGGATTATGTTCACCTAGCTCCCGGAGGTGTATTGTGTGGAAACGTTGCAGTTGGGAGAAGTACATTTATAGGAGCTAATTCGGTCGTGAAGCAAAACACAAAAATAGCAGACAATGTAATAGTAGGAGCGGGTAGTGTTGTTGTTAAAAACATTCATGAAAAAGGGATTTGGGTGGGAAATCCAGCAAAATACAGATGAAAAATAAGAGCGTACTTATAATTGCAGAGGCTGGTGTGAATCACAATGGTGATTTGGATAAGGCATTAAAATTAATTGATGTGGCCGCTGATTCGGGAGCTGATTATGTAAAATTTCAAACCTTTAAAGCTGAGAGCATAGTTAGCCGAGACGCCAAAAAAGCAGACTATCAAATTGACAATTTTGAAAATACTTCTGATACCCAATTTGACATGCTCAAGAAACTTGAAATGGGAGAAGATTGGTATCCTAATTTAATCAAAAGATGTCTTGAAAAGCAGATACATTTTTTATCCACTGGATTTGATAGTGAAAGTATTGATTTTTTGAACGAATTGAATATTCCTTTTTACAAAATACCTTCTGGAGAGATTACCAACAAACCTTTTTTACAACATATAGCTAAAAAAGGGAAGGATATTATTCTATCAACTGGAATGGCTAACCTTGCCGAAGTAAAAGCAGCCTTAAAAGTTATTGAAACTGAGGGTATTTCCAGAGATAGAATTACTGTACTCCATTGTAATACAGAATATCCGACTCCAATGGAGGATGTTAATTTATTAGCCATGAACCAAATGGCTCGTGAGTTAGGTGTGAAAGTTGGCTATTCAGACCACACCTTGGGCTTAGAAGTTGCTATTGCAGCGGTAGCCTTGGGAGCTTGTGTAATTGAAAAGCATTTTACTTTGGACAGAAGCTTGGTAGGTCCAGATCATGCTGCTTCTCTGGAGCCTGAAGAATTGAAAGCTATGGTAAGAGGTATCCGAAACATTGAAAAAGCCATTTCAGGGAGCGGCACAAAAGAACCAAGTAAAAGCGAGCAAAAAAATATTGCCATTGCACGGAAAAGCTTGCACCTAACCAGAGACTTATTTTCCGGACATATTTTAACCAATGAGGATTTGATGGCTTTACGCCCTGGTGATGGTATTTGCCCGATGGACATAGATCAGGTCATTGGTAAAGAAATAAAACACAATTTGATAAAGGGCAGTAAACTCCAAAATGCTGATTTCGAATGATTAAAGTGGGTATACTCACCAGCTCTAGAGCTGACTATGGCATTTATTTACCACTACTCAAAGCTTTGCAAGCAGATGAATATTTTGAGTTAAAGATAATCGTTTTTGGAACGCATCTGTCCAGGTTTCATGGTTATACTGTAAATCAAATAGAAGAGGATGGCTTTGTGCCCTTTGCAAAAATTGAATCTATCCTTGTAGGGGATACTTCTAATGCAATATCATCGACTTATGCGCTCACAGCTTTGAAATTTGCTGATTTTTGGGGGAACTACCATTTTGATTTTGATGTGGTTTTTGCACTTGGGGATAGGTTTGAAATGGCTGCTGCTGTTGCCGCCAGTATCCCTTTTCAAGTTAAACTTGCTCATTTATACGGGGGTGAGACAACCTTAGGCGCAATCGATAATATTTATAGACATTTTATTTCACTATCGAGTACTTATCATTTTGTTGCAACTGAATCCTTTGCGAAAAGAGTATATGCTTTGTTGGGTGAGGAGACTAGTTTGGTATACAATGTTGGATCCTTAAGTTTAGAAAATTTATTGACATTACCTTTACTATCAATTGATGAATTTAATGATAAATGGGGTATTGATTTGGAGCATCCAACAATACTTGTCACTGTACATCCAGAAACGGTGGCCTTTCAAAAAAATCAAAATTTTTGTACTGAGATAGCGGAGGCTTTATTGAAATTATCAAAAAAGTTTCAGGTCGTCATTACGATGCCTAATGCAGACACATCAGGAATGTTATACAGGAGGAGGTTTGAACATCTTTCTAAACTCAGTGAATCTATCAAGATAATTGAAAATTTTGGTACCCAATCCTACTTTACCTGTATGAAATATTCCAAAATATTGGTTGGGAATACGTCCAGTGGAATTGTTGAATCAGCAAGTTTTAATAAGTATGTCTTAAATCTGGGAGATAGACAAAAAGGAAGATTATCCAATGATAATGTTGTTCACCTTCCTTTTGATTCAGATATTATTTACAGAAAAGTTTTTGAGTTTATAGATCTTGAATATAATGGCAATAACATTTTCTATCATAGTAAACCTTCTCAAACAATTATTAAAATTTTAAAAGACAATCAATGATATCTTATCATAGTCATATAGTTTGTATAGATGTCTCTGTAAGAGAAGCATTAAAGAAGTTAGATGTTTTGGCTTCAGATGCTATTTTATTTTTAACAGATGACTGCAATACGCTACTGGGCTCTTTAACGGATGGTGATTTTAGACGAGGATTTATCAAAGGCTTAGATTTAGAAGATCACTTGTCGAAATTTTTACAGCCCAATCCAAAATTCATTCAGCAAGGAAAATATGTTTTTAAAGAAATCAAAGAACTGAGAGATAAATTTTTCACTGTCTTCCCAGTTGTAAATGCTGAAATGAAGATCATCAATGTGATAAACTTCAAACATCAAAAGTCTTATTTACCAATAGACGCCTTGATTATGGCAGGTGGAAGGGGAGAGCGTTTAAAACCATTGACAGATCATACGCCAAAGCCCTTACTGCCTGTAGGTGGTAAGCCAATCATTGAACACAATTTGGATCGGTTAAATGACTATGGTATAGATGATATTTGGATTTCAGTAAATTATTTAGGCAATCAATTGGTAGATTATTTTAAAGATGGTAGTGAAAAAGATCTACGCATAAACTATGTTTGGGAGGATAATCCCTTAGGTACAGCAGGTGCTTTGGGTTTGGTGGAAAATTTTATTCATGACCATGTTTTATTGATGAACTCTGACTTGCTTACAAATATTGATTTTGAAGAATTATTTTTGTTTTTTGAGGAACAAGATGCGGATATTGTCGTGGCCTGTATTCCATATCAAGTAAATGTGCCCTATGCTGTTATGGAAACTAAAGACAAGCAAATAACTGGATTTAAAGAAAAGCCTACCTATACGCACTATTCTAATGCGGGTATATATTTGATGAAAAAGGAAATAATCGATGAAATCCCAAGGAATGAGTTTTTTAATGCTACAGACTTAATGGAGCAATTGATACAAAAAGGTAAAAAAATTGTTGCTTTCCCTTTAATGGGATATTGGCTTGATATCGGCAAACATGAAGATTATAGTAAAGCACAGGAGGATATTAAATATATAAAGTTTTGAAACCATTAGTTGTTATACCGGCTAGGGCTGGATCTAAAGGAATTCTAAGAAAAAACATAAAAATGCTTGGTGGCAAGCCGTTGATTCAATATACTATTGAAGCGGCACGTAATGTTTTTAAAGATGAGGTAATCTGTATCTCAACAGACGATTTGGAGATAAAATCAATGGTTGAAAGTTTAGGATTGGCTGTTCCTTTTTTACGACCAAAGCATTTAGCATCGGATACGGCAGGTACCTATGATGTTCTTATACATGCTATTGAGTCTTATGAAAATCAAGGATATTGTGCAGACACTTTAATTTTATTACAAGCTACTTCTCCTTTTAGAAAGTCACAACATATTAAAGAAGCTTTAAAGTTATTTGATTTAGGGTGCGAAATGGTTGTTTCTGTTAAAGAAACTAAATCTAATCCCTACTATGTATTGAGAGAAGAGAATGAAGAAGGTTGGTTAATAAAGTCAAAAGAAAGTAAATTTATAAGAAGACAAGATTGTCCTAAAGTATATGAGCTTAACGGTGCTGTATACATAATGAACATAAAGGAATTAAAGTTAAGACCCCCTCATGAATTTACCAAGGTTCGTAAATATGAAATGGATGAGATGAGTTCACATGATATTGATAGCGAGTTTGATTGGGTGATGGCGGAGAATTTTAAAGAGAAATTATTTTAATAAAATTACTTTGGAAATAAAAAATAAAGCAAAAAAAAGCTTTAAATGGTCATTTTTAATTCAACTTTCATCTCAAATAATTGGTTTTTCTATATCAATATTACTTGCTCGGATATTATTACCAGCTGATTTTGGAGTTATTGGAATTTTAACCATTTTTATCAATTTATCAAAAAAAATAACTGATGGTGGAATGGCATCAAGTCTCATTAGAACAAAAGAGGTGAATGATCGGGATTTTTCGACTGTTTTCTTTTTTAATATGTTAATCAGTATATTCCTTTATTCAATTTTATTTTTTTTAGCCCCTTTTATAGCGATATTTTTTGAAGTCAAAATCGTTGAAAATTTATTGAAATTATATGGATTAGTTATAGTGATAAGTACCTTCACTATTACGCAATCTGTAAAATTAAATAGAGATCTTGATTTTAAAACTCAATTTAAAATACTCTTACCAAGTATAATTTTAAGTGGTCTCTTTGGAGTTGGTGCGGCCTACTTAGGATATGGGGTTTGGAGTTTAGTCATTAAAGAAATAGCGTTTGCAGTGTTTGCGTCGATTCAGTTGTGGTATTACAGCAACTGGACGCCATTATTTATTTTTGATAAGAATTTGTTTAAAATTCACTTTAGATATGGATATAAACTGACCCTAACAGATTTAATTTCACAGTTTTTTAAAGATGGGAACAAAATTATTATTAGCAAATTTTTTTCACCCGCGGATTTGGGTTTTTTCACTAGAGCTAAAACAATGGAAGAATTACCTAATAGTGTTGTATTTAACACTGTTAATAGAGTCATGTTTCCGTTACTGTCAAAAGTTCAAGACGACGATATTCAATTAAAGAAAATTTATTCTCAAATTATTAAAGTCGTAAGCTTTATTGTTGTCCCTTTTTTATTATTATTATATGTTATCGCAGAGCCGTTATTTGTTTTTTTAATCACTGACAAATGGCTACCTGCTGTACCGTATTTTAAGATACTTTTAATTGCTGCTATGATAGCTCCAGTTCAACCCTATTTACTTAATATATGTAAGGTAAAAGGAAGAAGTGATTTAGTTTTGAAATTGTCAATGGTAGAGTATTTATTTATTATTTTAAGCTTGTTTGCTATCATACCCTATGGTATCATAGGATTACTTTGGGGTTTAGTTTTAGCAACACTAGCTAAGCTTGTGGTAACCATGTTTTTTGCAGGAAGACTTATAAACTATACAGTGAAAAGACAACTCTTAGATTTAAAAGAAGGATTTAGTATAGGGGTGTTTATTTTTTGTATTGTTAGTTTTGCAAAACATGTGGGTCTGTTTGATTTAATGACCTCTTTTCAAACAATAATTTCAATATCTATTTTATTTTATACTCTATTTTTAGCTTTGTCTTATGTGCTTAAACTGGAGAGCTTTCACCTCATTAAAAATCTAATAATTAAAAAATAAATTATGACATTATTTTTGGTTCATTCCCTATATCATATTTTTTATGCTTTATCAATTGCCGAAAGAAACAATCTTACCAATGTTGTTATTATTTGTGCTACAAGTAACGGTGATAAATTTATAAAGATATTTGATAGTATAAGGATCAAATATCCCTATAAAATCATGAATATTAAACATAATGATACGGCTTCAAAATTGTCAGATGTAGATTTAGAAACCCTGGATTTGTTTAAGAAGCAAACTATAAATGAGTTGATTATTTTCAACCAAGACAATATGATGGCTGTTTATTTGGGTAAGTTTTTCCATAGGAAAAACTGTAAAGTTTCTCTTGCTCAAGATGGTTTAAAAGCTTATGCTCCAATAAAAAGAAATGCCTTAAAGTATAAATTTGAGCGATCTATAATGTATTATAATTTTATCAAATCCAATGGTTTTGAGTACTCTAGATTTTTCGTTAACTTAAAATATGCTTCCTATTCCTTCATTGATAATTTATATTTATCACACCCTCATGCCTGTCTCGAGTCAAATAAATCAAAAATTGAAGTTAATTTGTCTTCAATTATTTTAGATAAGTTTTCAGATTTACTTTTCAACAACAAAATTGATTTCAATAAGGAGACTATTTTTTTTGCTAGCTCCCTGCTTAAATTCAACGTGATGCAGATAGAAATTGAGATTAAAATTTTGACAAAACTCGCAAATCAATTTAATTGTTACCAAAAAATACTTAAGGTTCATCCTCGTGTAAGCAACAAAGTATATAATGAATTACAAAAAATAGAGGGTTGGATAATCATTAAAGATAATTTTCCAGGTGAATTGTTAATAAATAGTTTAAAATCAACAGCTTTAGTTTTTAGTGGGTATTCTAGTATAGCCTTGTTTAAACCAAGAAAAGAACTCGGTACCATATATTATTGGTTATATCCTCTATACGGCACCTCAATTAAAGCATTAAGTTGGTTGCAAATTAATAAGCCATCAGAAGATATTATATTAATAAATAGTTTCAATCAATTAGTAGAATTGAGAAAATCTATAAAATAAATTGAGTAAATCGATGAAAATTTTATTAATCTCTATTATATATCCATTTTATGGTGTTTTGAGTTATTTTAAAGAAAATAAAGATCAACATTTTTCATTTCCTCTTTTAGTTTTCTTTGTTTTCTTTGGCCTATTTTTTGTTGTACCAGAAACAGGAGATGCCTCCAGACACTTTATTACTTTTCAATTATATATTGATATGTCATGGGGACAATTTGTTAAAGAAGTTATTGAAGTAATTTCTCTTAAGTCAAGAAATCATACTGATATTTATATAATTTCCTCTAACTATTTTGTCTCTAGGTTCTCATCTTCACCTTCTTTTTATTTCGGATTTCAAGCATTAGTCTATGGTACTGTATTTATCTATTTATTTAAATTAATTTTAAAAAATGTAGATTATAAATGGGACTTGATTTCAGGTTTGATTTTTCTCACTTTATTTCTTGTTCTATCAATAGCAAAAATTCAATATGTTAGATTTTATTTGGCTGTAATGTTTTTTTTATACGGATGTTTTTTATTTTTATTAGAGAATAGAAAATATTTTTGGTTATATTTTATATTTGCAATTTTAGTACATATATCTTTATTAATACCTGCATCATTATTTTTTGTTTTTATAGGTTTTAGAAATAACCTCACATTATGGTTTTCTATTGCAATTCTTGCATATTTCTCATCAAGTTTTATGTCCCATTATTCCGATAATATCTTGACTTTATCCAGTGATTTTGCAAGTGAGTCTAGCGTAAATAATTTAGCAAAAGGTTATGTCGGTAATGAAGATTATATTTTAGAAAGATCAAATAGATTCGAAACTAGAAATTGGTTCACTAAATATTCTATCTATATGGGTAATGCTTTATCTATTGCCTTAATATTTATATTTGTTCTTTTTAAATTTGACAAAATTAATTTAAATAAAAAATTGATTTATATTTTTACTTTTTCACTTTTTATTTTTTCTTTGGCTCAATTCGGATATGCCTTTGCTTCTGTAGGTGAAAGGTTCATGCAGATATTTATCTTCTCAGGTATTTATTTTCTATACTTGCTATATCCTTACTTAACCGAAAAATTGAAAAAAATGCTTTTTATTCCTTTATTCCCTTTTCTATTGCTTTTTACTGCAATGGCATTAAGGGAGGTGATTGTAGTTGCAAATTTATTTACTTTAATAGGTAGCCCTATTTATATACCGTTTGTAATACAAGATCCTATCAGTATTTATGACTTTATGTTTTAGTGATGACTTCTCAATTCAGCAGACATTTAACCAGTTTCATAGGCAAATCAATAAATAGGAAAATTTTGGTTATAGAATCAGATGACTGGGGTTCTATCCGTATGCCGTCTAAAAATGCATATGAGTCCTTAATTAAGAGTGGAATAGCAGTTGATAGCTGTGCTTATAATACTTTTGACACACTTGAAACTACAGAGGATATTGAAGAAATTATAAAGTTTTGTAGAGGTTTCTGTGATAGTTTAGGTAATCCATTGAAAATCACTACTAATTTTATCATGGCAAATCCTGATTTTAATAAAATTAAGGAATCTAAATTCAAAAATTATTATTTTAAGGATCTATTAGACACTTATGAATACTATCAAGGAGAAAATAGAACATTTCAAGCGATAACGTATGCTATAGGTGAAAATGTATTTTTTCCGCAGTTGCATGGTAGGGAGCATTTGCAGGTTAATCACTGGTTAAAAGCTTTAATGAATGGAGATAAAGAATCTATTAATGCATTTGACCAGGATGTGTGGGGACACCCTTCTAATTACGAAAAAGTTTATGGCATCAATTTTTCATCCGCATTTCATATAAATTCTGAAAGCGAATTAAATTTTTGTAAACAATCCGTTATAGACGCTTCTGATCTGTTTTATAAGTCTTTTGGTTTTAGATCTGAGACATTTATAGCACCACGGTTTATCTGGCCCAAAGAAATGGAAAGGACTCTCTATCAATCTGGTATACGCGCTTTACAGGGGAAATTAGTGCAGTTAAAGCCGGAAATCGGATTATCAAATAATAAACTTAAAAATAAAATTAATTGGATGGGAAAATCTAATTCCTCTCAACTACAATACCTCATTCGAAATGTGTTTTTTGAACCTTCACAAAAACCTAGTTTTTCTTGGGAATTGGATGCTATGAACCGAATAGATACTGCCTTTTTTTGGGGTAAACCAGCTGTTATATCAATGCATCGTTTAAATTTCATGGGTGGTCTCTCAGTTCAAAATAGAAAAAATTGTTTTGAAAGATTAGGAGGTTTGATAAATTCTGTTCAGAAAAAATATCCCAATATTGAATTTTTATCCTCTAACGAATTATATCATTTATTATATGGAAAATAAATTTCAAGTAGCCATTATGATGCCTGTATATAATGGTGAAAAAACTTTACCACTTGCCATTTCTTCCTTGCTGCACCAAACATATCCATTTTGGAAGTGTTATATTATAAATGATGGATCTACTGATGGTACAAAAGATTACTTAAATTCATTACAGGATAATCGTTTTGTTGTAAAACATTTTGAAGAAAATAAAGGAAGACCCTATGCGAGGCAAGCTGCTTTAGATATTGCTGAAGGGGTTTATTTGGCTTTTTTAGATGCGGATGATTTTTATCATCCTGAGAAATTAAGGCTTCAAATTCAAGCCTTTATCAAACATCCAACTATATTCCTTGTAGGATGTGGCATGGGCTCATTTGACAAACATTTTATTATTCAATCAGTTAGATCAAATTATGATACAATGGAGTTAAAATTTGAAATTGGAAAGGAAAAGTTTAAGCCTGCAAGAGCAGCATCAATGGTTTTTTTAAATAGAGCCAAATCAATAGGTTATAATTTTTCTTTAAAATATGCGCAGGACACTGATTTTTTTATGAGATATCTTGATGATTATGAATATGTTAATATTAGTAATACTTTATATTATTATTCTGAATTTGAATCTGTTACAAAGTTCAAAATACTTGCAACAAATTACTATGGGTTATTACTTTATTCTCAATTTATTTCGAGGTCCCCATTTTTTGTTTTTAAACGAATGGTTATAAATCTATTTAAAATTGGTTTTAAAATTTTAATTATACCATTTGTTTCAAGTAAAGTCTTTTTATATAAAAGAGGATTGCCACCTTCTGATAAAGTCTATAGAGATTTTAATTCTACAGTTAAATTAATTAAAAAATAAATGTTCACAAGATGATTGAACGGTTTTATAAACATATGCCCCTATTTGCACAAAATTGTGCCATTTCATTAAAGGGGCTAGAGTTTGAGTTGTTCCGGATTAATAAGAAAACTACATTAAATTATTATAATTTTCTTAAAATATCAGAAAAATGGTCGTTAGACCAAATTTATAGTTTCCAACTTAATAGTTTAAACAAGGTTTTGACTGATGCGTATAAATATGTACCGTATTATAGAAAATTGAAAATTAATGGAATTTATATTGAATGTTTAAAGAATCTTGACGATTTATGCCATTTACCAATATTAGAGAAGTCTAAAGTCAAGTTATCACCTTATGATTTTTTGGATGAGAGGTTCAAAAACAAAATAAGAGTTGGGTTTACAAGTGGGTCTACCGGGTCACCTATGATGTATTTTAATACCACAGAAATTTTTTCAAAGAGGTGGGCTTTTGAATTAAGACTTAGAGATTGGGCAGGATTGAAGGAAATCTATCATCCAAAAAGGGCTCATTTTACTGGAAAAAATATTTTCGATAAAAAGAATTTTTATAGGTATAATACTACTCAAAATACTCTTCATCTCAGTAGTGACTTTATTTCAGAAGAAACAGCTATACAGTATGCGGAGATACTTTGTGATTTTAATCCTGAATTCATAGACAGCTATCCTAGTTGTTTACAAGTTTTAGCTTCTATTTGTTTATTAAAAAATATTCAGCTTCCCTGCCCTACAGCTATTCGTGTTAGTGGAGAAAATCTTGAAGAATCAAAAAGAATATTAATTGAAAAAGCATTTAATACAAAAGTCTATAATCAATATGGTTCAAGAGAAACAACAGCTTTTTTTTCCACTAATTCTTTTGGTGATTTTGTAATTCATCCTGAGTTTTCTTTGATAGAATTTAGTGATTCATTTAATCAAAATGGATTAGAAAAAGAGATTATTAGCTCTCCATTATTTGAAAATAATTGTATGCCACTTCTAAGGTATAGAACTGGTGACTTATGTTTATCCAATAATAATGAAATAAATTCTTCAGATCAAAACAACAAATTTAAAGTAATTAATGATTTAAGTGGTAGAATTGAAGACACTATTTTTGTTGAGGGAATAGGATATATTCAAAGGCTTAGTACTTGTTTTTATGGTATTAATTCAATAATTGAGGGTCAACTTATTCTTGTTAAACAGAATGAAATGTTAGCTAATATTGTAGTCAATAGTGGATTTGATAGTTCTGACCTTGAACATTTGAAATTTAATTTAGAAACAAAGCTATCTAATTTAGTAAATGTGAAAGTAGTAGTTGTTGATTACATTCCTAGAGGGTCTAATGGTAAATTTAAGTTTCTTGTCAATACATTAAAAAATCAT
The DNA here is from genome assembly GCF_000381545.1 of Rhodonellum psychrophilum GCM71 = DSM 17998. Classification (GTDB taxonomy): domain Bacteria; phylum Bacteroidota; class Bacteroidia; order Cytophagales; family Cyclobacteriaceae; genus Rhodonellum; species Rhodonellum psychrophilum. The sequence goes on from NZ_KB906684.1 coordinate 106,189, forward strand.
GTGTAAAAGGATTATTATAGGCATTACGGCGCCTTTAAGTGTGGTTTTACTTAAAGGCCAACTCAAATATTTTTCTCTTCAAGGATATACTGTATATCTATTAGCCCCTCAAACTAGTGATACTATTGAGTTTTGCCGAGTTGAAAATGCTGTATTATTACCCGTAGAAATTGATAGGGAAATTAATTTTTTATCTGATATGAAAGCACTCTTTAAAATTTATCAATATTTTAAAAAAATTAAGCCAGATGTGATAAATGTTGGAACTCCTAAAATGGGTTTATTGGGTAGTATCGCAGGATGGTTTGCTAGAGTACCAAAAAGGATTTATACATGTAGAGGTTTCAGGTTTGAACATGAAACGGGAATTAGAAGAAAATTATTAAAAAGTCTGGATAAACTTGCTATCAATTTATCTCATTTTGTTATTAACATTAGTTTTTCTGTTGAAAATTTGGGTGTTAGTGAAGGTATGTTTTCTAAGGATAAGTCAGTTGTTTTTGGTAAGGGAAGTAGCAATGGATTGGATTTAGATTTTTTTGACCCCTTTCAATATAGCATTGATTTTATTAATAAATTGAAGTCACAAATATGTTCAAATAATATATTTATTTTTGGATTTGCTGGAAGAATTGTGGATAGAAAAGGCGTTAATGAATTGTATCAAGCATTTTCGATTATCAATCGAGAATATCCTTTAACACATTTATTAATTGTTGGGAAAGCGAATTTGGAACAAGTTGCTGATAAAACGCTGATGTTACGCATGGAAAGTGATCCCAATGTTAGTTTAACAGGATATATAGCCAATGTTAACGATTATATGGCTATCATGGATGTTTTTGTATTGCCAGCATGGTGGGAGGGATTTGGAAATACGCTTATCCAAGCTGCTGCAATGGGGCTTCCCATTATAAGTTGTGATGTAACAGGTTGTAGAGATGCTGTAAAACATAATTATAACGGAGTTTTAATACCGCCTAAGAATTTGTTAGAGTTAAAAGATATGATGCTAAGCCTTATGCTGAATGAAAAGGAAAGAAGAAGATTGGGGGAGAATGGCAAAGAATGGGCGAAACTCTTTGATTCCAAAGTAATTTGGTCTGAAATGAAAGTATTATATGAAGGTTAATAGACATATTGTTTTTATCATTCCATCTCTTCAACAGGGGGGATTGGAAAATTCAGTTAGTGTTTTGGTAAATCAATTAACAAAGGATAATAACCATCGGATATCGATTATTTGTTTTTATAAAAATTCTGTTTTTTATAAAGTAGATAAGTCTGTTGAAATTATTCATCCTAATTTTCACAGAAAAGGATTTTCTACTGTTCAATATTACCTCAAGTCCTTTTTTTTCATAAAAAATACATTAAAGGATATTAAACCAGATGTAGTCATTTCTTTTGGGGATTATATAAATGCCATTAGTATTTTGACTGCTAAAAGTCTTGGATTACCAGTTTATATTTCTGACAGATCAAGCCCAGGTAAGAACTTTCCCTTTTTCGTCAATCTGCTACGTAATATAGCTTATCCAAAAGCTAAGGGAGTAATTGCGCAAACACAAAGGGCTAAGGATCAAAAAGTCAAAATGGGGGTGAGAGAAGATAAAATTAAAGTCATTCCTAACCCAGTGAGAAGAATATCAATTCTTAAAGAACCAAAGAGAAAAATAGTGCTATGTGTGGCAAGGCATTACAAAGTGAAAGGTATTGATAGATTATTTGAAGCATTTGCGAATACACACGAGAAAAGCTGGCAACTGGAAATTGCTGGCTCTGAGGGACCGGAAACAAAATATTTAAAGGAATTAGCTGAAAATTTAAATATTTCGGAACGTGTGACATTTTTAGGGGCAAGAAAAGATATTGATGCCATTTATTCTTATTCTGGAATTTTTGCACTCACTTCCAGAAGTGAAGGATTTCCTAATGCATTAATTGAAGCCATGGCTCATGGCTTACCTTGTATTGCTTTCGATATTAATGCAGGGCCTGCTGATATTATTAAACATGAGGTTAACGGAATATTGGTTGAAGATGGAAATATAGGAGAACTAACATTGCAATTGAATTTGCTAATGGAAGATACAGCCCGACGTAATGAGTTAGGTAAAAGAGCTCTTAAAATTATGGATAGGCTTTCTCTGGAACGTATTTCTGAGGATTTTTTGGCTTTTATTAGTAGATAAAATTTTGAAAATGGGATTAAAAAACACACTTACTAATTATTTCAAAAATATTCCAGGTTGGAAGTCTAATCGTAAGTTGCTTGCTTTTGCAGTAGATGATTATGGGAATATTCGCCTTTCAAGTGTAGAGGCTAAAGATCAACTCAAAGCTAAAGGGGTTTCTTTAAAAGGTCGTTTTAATAATTTTGATTCATTGGATACAAGGGAGGATTATGAAATGCTATTTGCTGTTTTACAATCAGTAAAAGATAAAGATGGGAAATCAGCAGTTTTCACCACTTATGCTTTGCCTGCTAATGTTGACTTTTCGAAAACTCTCAGTGAAGATAAATTTGTCCATGAAAATTTAGACCTCACTTACTCAAGGTTGGAGGAGGTTAATCCAACAATTTGGAAAGGAACTTTTAAGCTTCTTCAAGAGGGCATTTCTTTGCGATTAATCAAGCCGCAGTTCCATGGTCGAGAGCATTTGAATGTTATGGCTTTCAATCGTCTTTTGAAAGATAAAAATCCCGACTTAATGGACAATTTAGCGCTTAAATCTTTAGCGGGAATTCCCAATCATGAGGCACTTCCAAAGGTTAGGTTTAATGAGGCTTTTTCATTTTGGAACAAAAGCGATATTGATAATCATAAAGCAATCATCAAAGATGGATTGGATTGTTTTGAAACTGTATACGGTTATAAGTCAGCAACCTTTACTCCACCTGCTATGTTACTGCACCCAGAACTATATAGCTATCTAGAGTCTTTGGGAATAAAAGCGATTGATAGACCAAGATCTCATTGGGTGCATCTTGGTGAGGGAAATTACCTAATCGAAAAAAATAAGTTGGGTGTTCAAAAAGACCAAAATCATGTTACGGTCGTTCGAAATTGTATGTTTGAGCCGAATAGCAGAAACATAGATTGGGTTGATTTTACTTTTGAGCAAATTAAAGCAGCTTTTTTCTGGGGTAAACCGGCTATTGTGAGTTCGCACCGCGTTAATTTTTGTGGGCTTATTGATCCTTCCAATAGGCAAAAAGGATTGTCAGCTTTAAAAGCGCTTCTCATAAAAGTTGTCAAAGCTTATCCAGATGTAGAATTTGTAGGAATGGATGAACTTGTAGACATCATAAATAATGGTAAATAGAATTTTATATTTGGGGTATTACCTCAAACAACTTGACAGAGAAAAGTTTTACAAATTTTTAAATTATGTAAATAAACAAACAGGTAAATCAATGCTCAAGGTTAAATGGGATGTATTAATTTCAGTTTTTCGATACAACATATCTCTTTTGGAATATTTCCAATTTCGTTTTTTTGAGAAATCCCATAAAGAAAAGCTGTGTTGGGCTGGAACAGGCTTGATGTATGAGTATCAGCGAAAAAATAACCCGCCTAAAACACGTGGAATCTTGGACGATAAAAGGCAGTTTGCACTAGAATACAAGGAGTTTTTGGTGCATGGTGTAGAGGATCTCGCCAGTATGAAGAAAAATGAAAAAGGAATACACCTTCTGTTGATTAATTCCTCTGGGAAGTTGGTTTTCAAATCTGCTGATGGTAAATGTGGCGCTCAAGTGGACATTGTCAACTGCAAGGACTTTACTCCGGAATTGGTATACAAGAGATTGCAATCTACTGAATATGATTTGGTGGAAGAATATATTATCCAGCATCCTGATCTACATGCCTTAAGTCCTTCAGCCGTGAATACGATTAGAATTTTTACTCAGTTGAATGAGAGTGATGAGGTAGAGATTCTTGGTTGCAGATTGCGGATATCTGTCAATTCTTCTGTTGACAATATGGCAGCGGGGAATCTTGCGGCACCTGTGGAAGAGTTTACAGGTCTAGTTACAGGACCTGGGGTATACAGTGACATCACCAAGATTGACGAAGAATTTCACCCAGTCACGGGAGTGAACATAGTGGGCTTTCAGGTCCCTTTCTGGAAAGAGAGTATTGAAATGGTGAAGCGGGCGGCATTAAAGCATCCCCAGAATCGTTCTATCGGCTGGGATGTGGTGATTACGGCAAAAGGACCAGGATTGATTGAAGGGAACCACGACTGGTGCAAGTTATTGTGGCAGCTGCCGGTAAAGAAAGGCTTGAAATCTATTTTAGAAAAATATTGAGCTTGGTATGGATAAAAAGATTATTTCCGTTTGGCCTAATCCTGATATTGTTTTACTTGGGACTTGAATCCAGTATAAAGTTTTTGAATATCCGGTTTAAATCAACAGTAATCAGATAGAATGAGATTGTCATCATGGTTTTAAACCATTTCAATAGGCATTAAATTTTTCGTTTCTTTTGAAACAATATTTATTTTTTTTTTAAAAGAATGTAAATAATTTAATGAGTCAATTATTACCGGTCCTATCGCGATTGGTTTTTTTTGAATAATTTCCTTTTTCATAAAAAAACCGACCTTATTTTTTACACATCATTTATTTAATAAAGCATATCATTTACACTATTCAATTTGTTAGATAATTTATTACTTAATTTAATCATGGATAAATTATTTATTGTCGGGGCAGGTAGTGTTGGAGGGCATATTGCCTCCAATTGGGAAGGATACAGTAAAGGTCAAAAATTGTGGGGTTTTTTAGACGATGACTCCAGTAAGCATGGGAAGGAATTTTGCGGATATCCAGTTCTTGGTGGATTAGATTTCTTAAAAAATTATCCCGGATCAAAATTGATTATAGGAATTGCTTTTTCCCAAATAAAATCTAAAATTATCACAAGATTAAACAATATTGGCAATTTTATTTTTCCTGCCATTATTTCAAAAAATGCTTGGATTTCCAATGGTGTAAACATTGCAGAGGGTACGATCATATATCCTGGGACCGCTGTTAACTATGGATGTGAGATCGGTTCTTTTGTTGTAATCAATATGAATTGTGCTCTGGGTCATGATGTTATCATTGGCGATTATACCAGTTTAGCACCTGGAGTAAATCTTGGAGGGCACACGAATATTGGTATTGGAGTAGAAATGGGAATCGGTACCTCAACCAAACAAACCATTAGAATTGAGGATTTTGCAATTGTGGGTGGTCAAGCAATGGTGATTGAAGATATTCCCGCCTATTCAAAATCTGCTGGTGTTCCTGCAAAATTATTACTGCGGCATGAAATAAAAAAAATATATCCAAATTTAAAATACAATACCTTTTAATTTTTTTTCCCTACATGTAGGTATTGAAAATAGGTTTCCATGTTTTGGTATCAGTAATCATCATCATAATGTTACTTAGTTGTATGATAGTACATTTATTTTTTTAGATTGATGATACAAAGTTTAGAATACTTAAAAAGAGGTGGAAAAAATAATTTACTTTTTATAAATCGGTTCATATTGTCTTAATTTGTAAGATAAATGTTATTGCCAGAATCAGTATGTTTATCATTTTTTTTAGGTTTTGGTATTTATCAAAATTTCAGGGTATATAGAATCTAAAGAAATAGAATATTTATAATGTATAAGAATTATTTAAAAAGACCCTTAGATATAATATTGGCTTTGCTGGTATTGATATTGTCCTGCCCTTTTTTTTTACTCACTTGGGGTGTATTGTTGATACAGAATAGGGGGAAGGCTTTTTTCTTTCAGGAACGACCGGGAAAAGACCAGCAACCATTTCACATCATCAAGTTCAAGTCCATGAATGACAAAAAAGGCGATGATGGTAACTTGCTTCCCGATATAGAGCGAACGACTCTTTTTGGGAAGTATGTAAGGAAATTTTCTTTGGACGAACTGCCACAATTGATCAATGTCCTGAAGGGGGATATGAGCCTTATTGGTCCTCGTCCCTTACTTTTTAAATACCTTCCTTTATACAATCAAAAGCAATATAGGAGGCATCAGGTCAGGCCTGGAATTACCGGTTGGGCCCAAATAAATGGGCGAAACAGTATCTCCTGGACCAAAAAATTTGAATTGGATATTGTGTATGTAGATAAACTGAGTTTTAGTCTGGATTTCAAGATTTTCTGGTTGACGATTTTGAAAATCATACAGAGGGAAGGGGTCAATCAATCTGATGCCCGGCCAATGGAGCCTTTTAATGGGGTGAATTAGGTTGAAGAGAGCACGCAGATTGGGCGGATGGTCGGTGATATAAAAAACAAAAAAAATCCTTTTTAATCTGTTTAATCCGCGTCATCTGCGTTCCATCAAAAAATAAATGAAAGTCATTGATTCAATTCTTTTTACTTGATCGCCATTCATAACAGTAAAAGCGGTTTTCATCCCGCCTGGATCGTTTACTGTCAGGAGCAGGGTATCCCATTTAAATTGGTGAATTGTTTGGACGATGATATCATCGAACAATTGAAGGGATTTGAGGCGCTGCTATGGCATCATTCCCATATGGTCCCCAAAGATTTGATTGCTGCCAAGACGATTTTAGCGGCTCTTTCACATCTGGGTTTTCCAGTTTTCCCCGATTATAGGACAAACTGGCATTTTGATGATAAATTAGCCCAAAAATATTTATTGGAGTCATTGGAACTTCCTTTGGTCAAAACTTTTGTTTTTTATGACACTGAGCACGCTTTATCTTGGGCGAAGGGGACAAATTTTCCAATGGTACATAAACTAAAAACAGGCTCAGGATCCAAGCATGTACAATTGGTCGTGAATTATAATGAAGCCAGAAAGATTATCCTCAAAGCTTTTGGAAAAGGCTTTTCAAATTATTCACCCTATAACAGCCTGAAGGAAAGAGTTTATCAATTTAAAAACGGCAAGGCTCATTGGATTAGTCTCGTGAAAGGGCTGTTGCGGTTTGTCCACTATCCTGAGTACGCCACTGTTCAAGGGAAGGAAAGGGGCTATGTTTTATTTCAGGAATTTGTCCCCAATAATCCTTCTGATATCCGGGTGATTGTGATCGGCAACAAGGCCTTTGCCATTACCCGATGGGTAAGAAAAGACGATTTTAGGGCTTCAGGTTCGGGTCATTTTTCTCATGACCCTGATATGATTCCCTTATCGTGTGTGGAATCAGCCTTTAAAGCCAATCAAAAGCTAAAAGGTCAGTGTTTCGCCTTTGATTTTGTAATTGATCAGCAACAAAATCCGAGAATCATTGAAGTTAGCTATGGATTTTCACCGGAAGTATTCAGGCTTTGTCCGGGATATTGGGATAAAAACTTAATTTGGCATGACGGTAGGTTTATCCCCGAGCACTGGATGATCGAGATTTTATTGAAAAAAGTTGGTGTAGACAAGCCTTTTTAAATCAAAGTTAAACAATAATATTTTCAAGAAATATATTTTAGAACCGATAAATTTTGGTGTTTTTTTTCCTAAGGGAGTAGGAAAACAAGGTTAATATCCATTAAAATGATTACACTGAGGTCTTTCTAAATTTAATAAAACTATTTGATGAGTAGCCTATTTCGCCTAATAAAAAATAATTTGATTAATGTTCCTGGCTGGAGGACTCATAAAAAAGTAGTGGTTTTTGAGAGCGATGATTGGGGGATGCAGCGAATGGCGTCAAAGGCATCTTTTAACCGCCTGGAAAAAAAGGGTTATAATGTCCATCACTCTGTCTTTGATCGCTTTGATTCGCTTGAGTCCAATGAGGATTTGCGCATGCTTTTGGAACTGCTTTCAGTTTATAAAGACAGTAGAGGAAAGCCGGCTAAGTTTACCATGAACATGATCATGGGCAATCCCGACTTTGATAGAATAAAAGATGCAGGATATAAGAAATATTATTTTGAACCTTTTTATCAGACCTTAGAAAGATTTTCTAACAAGAATCAAGTGGTAGCGCTATATGGAGAAGGGGTGGCAGCAGGATGTTTCAGGATGCAGTTTCATGGAAGGGAACATGTGCACATTAACCGATGGCTGGCTCGGCTAAGAGCTGCTGATCCTATATATCTGGACGCCTTTGACGAAGGGATGTATGCTTTGGAGAGTGGGTATTTGGACGCAATGGCGATGTATGAAAAAGCAGACATCCCAATGGTAAGAGATAGCATTGCAGAGGGAATGTCGCTTTTTGAACAAATCTGGGGGTTTAAGTCTGATTCGATAATTGCTCCTTGTTATACCTGGGGTGCTGCTGTAGAGAAAGTATGGGCAGCAAATGAGGTTAAATTTATCCAAGGTGGACGGGCCCAGAAGAGGTCTATTATTGGGCAAAAGCAAACTCAGATCAAGCGGCATTACATAGGAGAAAAATCTTTAAATGGAATGAGTTATATGATCAGAAATGTTAGTTTTGAGCCTGTGACTGCACCTCATCGGGATTGGGTTCATACGGCCCTTGCTGAGGTTTCCACAGCTTTTCGTTGGGGAAAACCAGCTGTTATATCCACTCATCGGCTGAATTATATTGGGTCTTTGGAACCTGAGAACAGAAAAAAAAACTTGCAGGTGCTAGGGGAATTTTTGGATAAATTGATCAGTCTATATCCAGATATTGAGTTTCTAAGTAGCGATGAATTGGGATGGATGATCTCTTCTGAAAGGGGATGAAATAGATGTTTTTGATTAAATAAATTCACGAACCTTGCTTTTAAAAATTTACTATTTCATTCACAAGCTGTATAAAATTTTTCCTGTTAACTCTATTTACATTAAGTTTAAAGTACGAGAGGTTTTTGGATGGGTAATGACACGTTTGGTTATGTCGGCTTTGATGCCCGTGCACAGGGAATATTTTGGAGAGGATCAGGAAGACTATATCATTTCACTGACCTCCTATGGTAAGAGAGTCTATGAAACCCCCAAAACAATACTTTCTTTAAAAAACCAACATAAGTCAACTGTCAAAATCATATTATGGCTGGGAAAAGAGGAGTGGAATGTGGGGAATATACCCGTCACATTAGCCGTTTTGGTAGATGAAAGATTTGAAATCCGATATGTGGAAGATTTGGGATCCCATAAAAAATATTTTTTTTCTATGAAGGAATTTCCAAATAAACACATCATTATTTGTGATGATGATTATATATATCCTCCTTTATTTATCACATTGTTGATTGAATCCCACCAGAAGTTTCCGGATGTAGTTCATTGTCACAGTGCAAGAAGAATCAAATACACATCTGCGGGTGATTTTCTTCCTTATAAAAAATGGACTTTTTCAAAGCCAGATGCGCAAAGGTTTGATTACAAGTTACTTCCCTTAGGTGGTGGGGGAGTATTGTTCCCAAGAAGCATATTTTCAGAATTTGACTTGCATCAAATCAGGCATTTGATTGATGAATTCAAAACAACAGATGACCTTTTGCTTTTTGCCCTATTGTTAGCAAAGGGAAAAAAAGTACATCAAGTAGATTATATCAATAAGCTGTTTATCCCTTCCTATCCCCAAAATAAGTATTTGTATTTGGCTAAAATCAATGTGCCCTATCAGAACGATGTGAATTGGGCGAAATTAAATGAGAAGTTCAACCTTGCCCAATATTTTTTACAAGAGAGGGTTGTTGGGATTTAATCCTGGTATTTAACCCGAAAAGTAGGTTTTGCAATAGGTGTTGAAACTGCAAGAAAATCAAACCATTTGGAGAATAAGGCATTGTACCAAAACGGTGAAGTCATAAACCGTCGACAACCGACTGATTTTGAAGTATTTTTAGTTTGGAACGGGATTGGAAATGCATAAAACGGGTTTCAGTAAAAAAAAGCGCTGCGCGTCATTGTTTAAAAAATCACATTGGAATGAAAGTTTCATGCAAAGGATAGGCATAAAAGAAAGGCAAAGTGTGGCTTAGTGAAAAAGTGTTGGGAATTACAGTATAAAGTATGAAACTGATCTTGTAGTATTTCCTGAAAATCCACTTAATTAACAAATAAATACCATACGTATATTAAGTACTAATTGCCTGGAAATGGTTTGATTTTTTTTATGGTTTTTTGCATTCAGAAATAAAAAAATTAAAAATATGAAACATTGTTTAAGGTTCTTTTTGGTTTTTCCCTTGTTTGTATTCTCCTCCTGCTTGTTTGAGGAGAATACAAATGATATCAATAAATTGACTGCATCATCAGTTGATTTTTACGCAATGAAAATATTACCTCATTTTGATTTTAGTTCGATAGATGATGTTAATTTAAGTGTACAGTTTAAACTGATGGGTGGAATTCCTTACAAAGGAGCAAATTTTGTGGCCTACAGCGGCAAACCTACCAAATCCGAAGGAGGATATGACTTTTCTAAATCTGCAAAACATGCTACATTTCATTTGGACAAAGACGGAAATTTTTCCTCTCCTTTAAAAATCGCCAAGAACATCAATACGCTTTACTTATATTCTGCCTCATCTGGAATCAACCAGGTATACGAGGTGATACGCAGTGGTAAGAATTTCACATTTTCCTACGAAATCCCCAAAGATCCAAAATCTTCAGCGGGAACGAATCCTTTGTCTTTGAGAACAATTCCAGGATACTCAACCTTGAGTACAAATGCCTGGAATGATAGTGGCTTGCCATCTGTTGGACTTTATAATAAATTTATTCAGTCAGATTTTTTAAATAGATTGGACATTTTGTTTGCTGTTTCAACCGGTCCGACAACAAATCTCAATAACTTAACCTTCGATAGCAATGCCAATGGTAGACAAAGGTTAGTTGGTTTTACCCCGCCAAGCACTTTGTTTTATGAATTTTTTGCTACATTCGGACAAAACGTTGTACTTGAACAAAATTTTATTTTACCTAAATCCACCTCTGTCGAGTTAACTTTTCTTGACTCAGACAGACGGTATAACCATTCGGTTGGATACAAGTATAAAAAGCCAGGCGATGTAAATTTTACTGAGGTTATTACTTTCCCAAATACTGGATTCAATGACAATTCAGAGGCTGTACTTCTTACCGGCCATTCTATAAGCTTGAAAGATGTATCAAATGGTTCATCAATTTTCCCTTCAGGAACGGAAATTGGATTATTCTTTTTGGAAAGAGCATTTGATTCAAGCAATGGGAATTTGGACGTTAATAAATTAAAGCTTTCCCAGGATGTAGAAGCTGACCAAAAAGGGGACAATCAAAATATTACCAGAAGACTTGTTGCGCTAAAATATCCTTCTTTCTCTAGTGGGGTTTCTGTGGATCATCCCATCTCTTTAACAAATTCTATAATCGTTGGGTTTGAACAAAATTACAGATCTGATTATCCTGCAGGAGCATCTGCTACAGGTGATTTCGTTCTTAATACGGACTATGGCGACGTAAAATTGATGTTGACATTTCCTTCTTTAAACCCATCTGAATTTTCCTCTTTAGCGGAAAAAAAATCCGGAACTCCTTTACCTATCATGCCCTATTATAATAATTTTTTAGGAATTGAAATGTTTAATTATACTTACCATCCGGCAGAAAATGCCTACACCAGGGTAATGTTTGAAGACAACTGGCCGAGTCTTGGAGATGCGGATTTCAATGATATGGTAGTGGATTATAATTATGTGGTAAAAACAGGGACCCGTTCATTGATCGGGGAAGTGGAAATGGATTTCAAATTGATTGCCGTATCTGCTGCCTTTAACAATTCCTTTGGCGTTAGACTGCTAGGAATGCCAGCGCACCATAGCCTTAAGATGACCAATAGATCGCCTGCAGATATTGCTTTGCCAATTGCGGAAAGTATACCCGGTAGTTTTATTGTCTTCAAGGATGTGAATACTATAATCAACAATGATTGTTTAAATACACCGGATCGTACTAAAAATGGTGTTTGTGCTGAGGCATTTGATGATGATTATAATGTTAAATTCTCCGTGGTGTATGACAGGACTGCTGTTTTGTCTGATTTCTCCTTCAGTCCTTTTATTTATGTCAATGGGAATAGGGGAAGAGAAATCAATCTGATAGGAACATCTCCTTCTACTTTGGCCGACTCGAGGTATTTTGGACAAGGAAGTGATGATACCGGTGTTGGGACATCCTACTCTACGAAAGCGAATAATGCCTTGGGATTTGGTCAGGGGCTCCCTTGGGCGATCCAAACCCCTACACAAATTGAACTGCCAAAGGATCGGGTGCAGATCAATCTTGCTTATCCTGATTTGGTTCAGTGGGCGACCACCGGGGCTATTTCTGGCCCAGGGAACTGGTATGATACCAAAGCTGCTGAGAAAACGAACCGGAATAAAGGGAAGAGGCCATAGGTTTCATCTTATTTGATGCAGTGAAGGTTTGATAGTTTAAATTTCATTTGTTTTCTATACTATTCAAAAGGTTATCTGATGGTTCGGGTAACCTTTTTAACTTTTGTTCCCTGTTTTTTAGTTCATGATTCCGCCATCAAGCCTAGATCAAGAAAAATAAAGCTTTTGAACCCGAATTCTAAGACAACGGAAAAGTAACGTAAAGGATCTAACTTGATGTAAGTTAGATGGAATATGCATCAGGCTTCCAAATGCGGTTGAAATTGAAAGTAAATCAGGTTGTTTGGGGAAAAAGGATTGGCATAACAGGGGTTTTTAACCCGATAACCGGGTTAAAAAATTTTGAATTGAATAATAGAATTGATAATCCACAATGCAGTTAGATACACAAATTAAATGTGCAGTAAAAAAAAGTAATTTTTGAGACACCTTTTATTTACATAAATCATCAGCCTGTTGCTTTGAAGTCAGTGTAATTTGGATAGGGCTTCAAGTCAAAATATATTTATGTTCCAATTTTACCTTTAAATTATATGTTTTTTCAACATCCTATAAGTACCCATCTTTCCAGATTATCGAGGCGTTTGCTTCCGGCTGTATTTACGGGCATGTTTTGTCTGTTTGCCTGTGCTCCAATGGACCTGGACAATATCGCTCCTTACAAATACGTGATCAATGACTTTAATGACAAAGGTGATCTTCCAGAGGTAGAAAAAGAGGTGCCTGAGCGCAGTATTTTTGAACCTGGTGGCATTACACTGTCCGCTGGTACGATGGAATTGGTAGAAGACATTCTTACGGCAGTTCTAAGGGATAATTTGAAGGTCGAAAATGAGAGGGTATTAAAAAATTTCACCGATTTGCGGAATCCTGCCCTGATGGATGCAAGGTTAAGAGAAATCAATGTCCGAGATGTTGACAATATTCTTGACACCACGATCCCCTTGGAGAAATTGTTTACAGACTTATTTTTTCACGTCGAAGAAAATAGTGCTTTAGCGGCTTATTTGCCTACTTATGTGCCTCCAAAGATTGATGGGATTATTTTTAATTTTTATGACATCCCTCCTCGGCCAGATGCCAGATTAAGTCTGGGAACTTCAGATCATTTGAAAGAATTTAAATTTAATTCTGTTTACAGCGCAAATCCCACACTTGTCACGCCTTGCAGCGATGCCATAGAAGTGGTCTATCAGGAAACGCTGAATCTTCTTGTAAGCCAATCCGAAGAGCAGATTCTCCAAAGCCAAGAGTTTTATGAGGGCATTCGGGAGGATATTTTGAATATCAAATCCGAACGCTTTGCCTATCTGACGGATACCCTTCAGGGAAGTGTAGATGAACTGAGGAGGCTTGGCATTGCCGTGAATATTGCCTCCAATGAATTGTTGGCAGAAGGAAAAATAACAGAGGAGATTTATTATGGAGTCAAGGTGTTTTTGGTAGCATTCCTGGTGAAGTCAAGGCAAAACTTGATTATGATGGAAGACACCATTACAGCGGCTATTGACACTATTTACCAAATAGATATTGGCAGAACGGATCAGGCTTACAACAATTTCATCGAAAAACTCATTGCGGTTTTTGATGAAGTCATCAAGGATTTGAATAGTACTAAAATCGGAGCACTTAACAATTGCCACAATCAAGGAGGGGGATCATGATAGGAATAAATAATTCAAGATTAAAGTATAGTTTCTTCGTCTGCACACTGTTTCTGTTTTTTTATATCCCGATGGAGGTAAGCGCACAGGTCAAGCTGGAAAATGTCTCCATAGGCTCTTCGCTCTGGTTGAGGTCCTACAATACCCCTGATGAAAGATCCGCCTTAGTCAATCCCCCTACTGAGGAAGGTTCGCTTAATCCGACCCACATCACCTCCCTGGCCGCAGAGCTTGCTTTAAATGAAAAATTCTCCCTGCTGTCAAGGGTGGGTTATGGAACCGGTAAGTATGAAACTACTTTTGTGGTAGGTGATTTGATCAGAAAGGAAACAATCAGCCAAAGGATAATTCCCACGAGTATTGGCATAAACTACAATATATTTTTTTCTGACTCCCTAGACAGTGAGGATGAATCCTCCAAGAAGATTTCTCTCTTTGTCGGTGCTGGCCTGAACAGGTATTTTATCCAGCACAGCATTTCCAGAGAAGTGAACTTTGGCCCGGGAGGTTTTAATGATATCTCGTTTGTAGGCAATAACTATGGCGCTTATTTGCATGTGGGAGTTCGGAAACCCCTAAGTGATCGATTTGACTTGATGGCAGATCTTCGGTACAATACCGGGTTTTACCACCACAAGGTTTATCCCGATGAATTAAACGGAGCGTCGATAAGGAAGAAAATCAGTGCGAAAGGTGCTGAATTTGGAATACGTCTGGTGTACAAATTCAATCACAACCAATGACGCAATCAGGTTTTTGGACCTCAATGATTTTTGTTTGTTTGTTGTTTTTTTTTAACTCCAAGCATGTCCAAGCCCAACTCAATTTCTTGGGAAAACCTGGCCTGGTGATGACGCCCAAGCCAGGCATTTCTGATGAAAAGGAGTATTTCTATATGGGGACCTCCTTTGTTCCTAAAAAATTTGCCCTCAATAATTTTGTGAGGAGGATTGATGAAGAGGATTATTTTGTTGGAAATCTTGATTTTGCCTCACGTGTCAGGATTAATGCCGTGCTGACCAGGCCCAGAAACATAGACCGCATAGGAATAGGGGACAGGCATCTGGATGTGCAGGTGGACTTGATATATCAGCGTGGATGGCTCCCCAACGTGGGTGTAGTCATTACCCCGGAATTCAATGGTTCTGCTTCCCTGAATCACAATGCAATCTTGCTCTCCAAGTATTTTGACCTGTCAAAAGATCTTAGATTGGAATTTTCTGGGGGATACGGTTTACCCTTGGTTTTTATGAAACCTTTTAGAGGTCTTGGCTTGGATGAAACCAAGTTTCAATGGGTTGATAAGGCACTCCTTGGTAACCATTATCTCAATGATTTTTTTGGAGGTGTTCAATTAAGTGCATGGAATAGCCTTTGGATTTCCGCTGAATATGACGGTCGATTTTACAATGCAAGTGCAAGTGTTTTGCTTTTCAAAAGTTTGCATTTTCAAGCAAGATTACTTGGTTTGGAAGCTTTCTCATATGGTTTTGGGTATAGATTTCTCTTGAAAGATTAAGGCAATACCCTATGAGAGTTTCAGTACTGACTTACATGTTGCTTGTTTCTGTTTTTGGCTTTATGTCAAGCTTCAAATCCTATGCTCAAGCCGATTTAATTTCGCTGGAAGAGCAGCTCAGCAAAAATGGGTTTGAGCAGGTTGTATTAACGCTCATCAGCACTGATCAGGATTTCATCCTTTATTTTGAACATAGGGCATACCGCAATCCTTTGGATGCGATGAAACTCGCCAGAAGATTGGCAGAGGAATTCGGGGTGATCGTGAAAGTTTATGTGCCACTGCACATGGGGGTGCCTTTAGGAAGCTATGAGTTTGATGGAAATGGTTTTGTTGGAAAGACGCTGTCAGAAAATAGAAAAAGAGAATTTTCTTATGCGTATAAGTCAGACAAGTATAGGTTTAATTTTTACATGTTGCCTGAAGTCCAAAGTAGGTTTGGGTACCACGAACGACCTTTGCAAACCAAGATCAATTGGATCACGGCCACCACCGTTAATTTGGGTAGGGGGTTCGGATTGCACACCGGGATATTGGTTCCCATAGTCAATGAACTGGATAGTCAGGAAAAAAACATCAGATTGGCGCCCACCTATTTAAGCACTTTTTCCAATTTCTTGCCCAATCACTATCTTCTGAGTCATACAGGTCTTTTTTACAATGATCGATTTGGAGTAAATCTTCAGTACCGTTTTTTTGATGCGGACAAAAGATGGAGTTTTGGATGGGAACTGGCAGTTTCGGGTTTCTATATTTTGCCCTCTTCCGGTTTGTATATGGAGGGTTTAAATGACGAAATGGTCCTCTTCGATTTCGAGTATTATTTCCCCAAGGAGATGCTGACTTTGAAACTGCAAGGGGGGCAATTTATGTATTTTGACCGGGGAGCGAGGGTTGACCTGATCCGGCAATACGGGAGTGTGGATGTTGGCTTGTATGGGCTGAGCACCACCAATGGTTTTAATGCTGGATTTATGCTGCATTTCCCTCTGGTTCCCAGAAAAATATTAAGGTCCAAAAAGGCTGAACTCAGAATGACAGAATCCTTTAAGTGGTCCTATTTCTTCAATAATGAGGGCAATATAGGAACCCGGGTCAGATCTGGCCCTATGCTTTCCGATATTACGCGGCAGCATCGGTATTTATTTATCAAAAATCAAAGGTGATTTGGCATTTGGCAATTGAACCCAAAATATGCATTATGTCTCCAAAAGGAGATTGAAACTTCAAGAAAATCCGCCTATTTGGAAAAGAATGCATTTTACAGATAAGGTGAAATTGGATACAGTCTACAACTAATTGATTTCAAAGCTATTTCAGATGGAAATGAAATTCTTACTGCATATTAAGGGTTGAAGCAAGGTCAATATTATTCTCCTTTTGAATAACATGTGTATGTTGGTTTTGACATCTGTACTTTCAGGTTTCTTTTTCTCGGTAGAATTTGTTTTGCTTCTACTGCTACTTTTCTTCTTTTTTAAGAAGGAAAAAAGTCCTGCTATCAGTTTACTTGGCTTGCTGTTTTTTTTGATCCTCATGTCTCCATTGAGCGCTAAGTTGGTGCATTGGCAGGAAAGGAAATTTGTTTCGCTGCAGGAAGTGCCAGAGGATTTTCCCGTCATCTTGGTTTTGGGAGCGGGGGGCGTTCCTGAGGAAGGACTTTCGGTCTATCAGCGGCTGGATCATGCTGTCCTGCAAAGGACACTTGAGGGGATCAGGCTTTGGAAGCTCCATCCGGAAAAACTTTTGGTCTTTTCTTCCAGGGGCAGAGAGGGTTTTGTCTCGCAGGCTTCCATGTATGCTGCAGTGGCGATGGAGCAGGGCGTGGATCCTTTACAGATTCAACTGATCGAAAAGGGAGTGACGACGGAAACGGAGGCTTTGGATTTTATCGGGGAGTTTCCTGAAGTTAGAAAAATAGTATTGGTGAGTTCAGCCCTGCATTTATCCCGAGCCTCCCGGATATTTGAGCGCGTAGGTCTGGAAGTAATTGCTGCTCCAGCAGATTTTCAAATAAAAATCCATCCTGGTGGCAATCGCCTGAACTGGTTTCCGTCCCTCCGTTCGCTGGTGAAATGGAATGCGCTCTTGCATGAAGGGATAGGCCTTCTGTGGGTGGAAATTCGTGTCATGTTGGGCCTTTTCCCCGTTTCGGAATCGTTGGTTTCAGGGAAGCTTCACGTTGAGGCAAGTCAATGAAGATATGGTTTTCCTAAACTTTGCTGTTGTTTTCAGATTGCTTAGGTTATGTTCTCTCTTTTTAAAAAAATTGAGTCTTTGGACCATGGAACCAAAGTTTTGGTTTGTGGGGGCCTTGCCTGGATCCTATGGCTCATAAGGCCGTTTTCCATTTAGGGAATTGGCAGTGCCTAAGAATTGGATGTTCCATTTTATTAAAAAAAGTTTTGATAAACGTGATTATTGTAGGTTCTTCTCGATTGGGGCTGGACATCGTGCAATTGATTGAAAATTCACATTCCTGTTTTGAGTATGTGTTTTCAGGATATGTCGAGGATCAGGGTCCGGCGCCGCTTTACCAGGATGTCAATATGATGTATCTGGGGAAAGTGAAAGATTTGATCGTGCAGCCTAAGGACAAATATATCATCGCAGTCGACAGTGTTGCTTCGAGGATCAAACTTGTTGAATTTATTTCCGTGGCAGGTGGAAACTATTTGAGTTATATCCACCCTACAGCAGTTTTGGCAAATCTGTGACAGGGGGGTATTTGTGGGCCCTTACTGCTTTGTGGCAGACCATTGTCATCTTGTAAGTTTCTCTGTTCACAAATCAAGGAATCTTATTCGCAAATACGCATCCATTGGGATGTTTTGTCTGTTGGTGGAAAATGCTTTGGTAGGTTAGGGCATTTCCCTTGGGGACGGCAATTACCTCTATATGGATTCGGTGATCAAATCCGTCAAGACAAGATTTCCTGTGGAATACTCCGAGCTTGAAAAGGAGCATCTAATTAATTTTAAATGGAAGCATATCCCTTGGATCAGTCACAATTGAATATTCCCCTAGGGATATATAGGGCTGCAGGAAGATTACTGGCCTTTAAGATCTTGGTAAGGAAAAGCAACTCCCGCATTCATCTGGATTTCTATTGAGATGAATGTGGGAATTCTCGGTTAAATTCGGGTTTGATTTCCTTAAACATGCATGATGCCGTAGGAATTCAATTGGGTTTAAACTTAAAAAAAATCGGGCTATTCGGTGGATTGGAGGTATTACCTTTATGGTGATTCAAAAATTGTAAATAATTGGATTTTAATATTCATCCATTTCTTGCTGGATCAGAAATGTTGATACACCTAAAAGGGGCAAAAGCAACCAGTTGAATAGTGCAATTTGAAAACTAACTTTCCATGGCATTTCCGGCATTTGGAAAGATAATTTTGCTATAAAATTTCCTTCGGCATTAACAGAACAAGAGAATTTTGCTTTGTTGATCCGGCAATATTCTTTACACAAAAACAAGCCTAGACCCAAGCCCCTTCGCTCGTGTACTCCTCCGGATGGTTGGGCAAATGCGGTTATCGGGAATTCCTCAGTTGGTGCCAGAATCGTTTGTTGGTTTTTCACGGATAATTCGTTGTCAAACCACTCTACCTGAACCTTATTGGAATCCGATTTGAATTTCAGAGAATTTTCCAGCAGTTCTCGGATGATGAACTGAATCTGCTCCGGGTCAAAAACAATGTTCTGGGTCATAGCGGTATGAGCCAAAAAGCTCTCCTTCCCAAATTCATTGAGGGTGTCAATGACCAAATCCCCCAAATTGATCGAGCTGGGTTTGGGCTGTAATTTACCAAGATTAGTAAACAGGGGGAGTTTTGTAAAACTGGAATGGATCCATTTTGCAGATGTAAAGGCCAAATTAACAAGTTGGGACACTTCATTGACCTCCAACGGACCGGTCGAGGTTTTGAGCTTTCCAAGAACGTTGAGTAATACAGATATAGGACTTGTTGTTTTGGAAAGGGAGTGAGAATATTCAATATCCTTCTCTTTTTCATTCATCAAAGAAGACCATAAAATTCTTTCATTTTTTTTATCCAATGCCTTATAAATGGAATTCAAAAGAAGTCGGGCAGAAATGGGTTTGGTGAGGTAATCGTCAGCCCCTTCTTGCAGTCCTATTGCCTTATCCCTTGCGCTGACTTTTGCACTCAGGAAAATAAATGGGGTATGTTGATTTTTTTTTTCAGTACGGAAAATTTCTAAAAACTGAAATCCATCCATCTCCGGCATCATGATATCGCAAAGGATCAAGTCTACATCCTGATTCTTTATTTTAAAAAGGGCCTCTATTCCGTTTTCTGCGGTGAGCACAGAAAACCCGTGATACTCCAGAATTTCTTTGAGATTCTGCTGAAGCTCAATTTCATCTTCAATCAGCAATACTTTCTCTTTCATATGGAAGGTTAATGGCAAAAACAGAGCCCCTTTTTTCTGTGCTGGAAAAGGTTATTTTTCCGCCTAGATTCTTGACCAAATCATGGACGATACTAAGCCCCAAACCAGTCCCTTTGATATTGCTCACATTGGATGCTCTAAAAAAAGCATCAAAAATAAACTTAGTCTCATCTTGGGGTATTCCGATCCCAAAATCTTGGATTTGGATTTCGACCCATTTCTCCTTCGCGATCATTTTCAATATCGGTTTTGGAGATCCTACCGGTGTATATTTTAGGGCATTACCAATCAGGTTTTGAAATACATGAGATAGGGACGTTAGGTCTGATTTCACGAAAATGGGCTCAATTCCTAAATCAAGTTGGATTTTGGAATCATTTTCATCCAATCCAAATTGATTGAAGGCCAAATGGAGAAGTAGGCTCTTAATATCCACATCCATTTGACTAAAAGTTAGTTTCCCTTCATTGTTCTTTTCGAGGAGCAACACATCAGAGATGATCTGGTTGAGACGACCGATTTGGATATCGATTTTCTTTATTTGTCTGATTAGCTCTTCCTTTACCTTTTCCTCTTTTACCCCTTCGGAAAACATTTTCATTAAATCCGCTGAGCTTAAAATGATTGCGAGTGGAGTACGGAGTTCATGGGAAGTCATCGAAATGAATTTTGATTTCAGCTGATTGAGTTCAATCTCTTTTTCAAGGTTTATTTTGAGTTCCTCCAAATTCAACTGCTTGTCTGTAATGTCCATGACTGTGAGGAGACATTGGTTTTCAAAACCCTCTTCCACTATTATCATCATTTGGGTATAAATTGGAGAATACCCACTTCTCAATAACCTGATTTCGATACCTCCCTTGGTCTTACTTTCAAATGCTTTTTCTAGAAGCAGATTGAATACAAGGATTTCTTCATTTGGTATATATCGATAAAAAGGGGTGTCCTTAAGGGCAGATCTTGTTTTTCCCAGCATTTTGGCCCCACTTAGATTCATTTCCAGGATTTCACCTTTATTGGAAAGAGTGAAATATCCAATAGGAGCAAAATCATAGAGTAATGAGTATTTTTGGGCAATACCTTCGGATTGAAGTTTAGCAAGCTTCAATTCTTCGTTTTGAAGTTCCAGCTCAATCTGGTAGACTTCCAGTTCATGGATCAACCTTAAAGCATCCGCTTCTGTTGGAAGGGAATTGATTTTCGAGGTTTTTTTCATCAAAATTTCTTCTGCTCTTTCATAAAGCTGACTTTGATTAGGCTTTAATAATCCATATAAAAAAACATTACAACGATAGATAAATATTTTTTGAAATCCTATATTAAGGTATAATATTTTCATTGTAGAGATGAATGGCTCGAATCATTAATAAACATTTGTTTTAGGTGTTTATAAGTTAAAGGCTTGGTGTGAAAGATTAAAGTGGAAAAGTTTTATTTTTAACCCGTTTTGTGCTTTGCGAATGTGGTTCCCTACTTGATTTATTTGGCCATCAATAGGTGTTGATTATTATTGACTTCGCAATATCAGTGTCTGGAATCATTTTTCCAATGGTCTGATTTTTTTGAGGTTTAAATACCCTAAGTAGCCTATTTATATTATGGGTTTGACAGCCTAAACGCTTTGTTTTAAATTCGGAAGATTTATACCTATCCACTATTGTGAAAATCGTATTTATTTTCTGGGAAATGTGCTGAATACAGTTGAAATCCAATATTCTTAGTTTATCCTCTTTTGCAACTGACCCATTTGTTTATTGGCAAAGTAGCGGGTATCCCTAAAAGATAATATTGTTTCTTTCATAAGGAATCAAAATCAGAAAAGCACTTCCTTTATTTTCTGTACTAGAAATGGTTATTTTGCCTCCCAGTTTTTTGACCAAATCATTGACGATACTCAGTCCCAAACCAGAACCTTTTATATTTCTTACATTGGAAGCCCTGAAAAAGGTGTCAAAAATAAATCTGACCTCTTTTTGGGGTATCCCAATCCCAAAATCAATTATCCGTACCTCAATGGATTGCTCTTTCCGAATCAATTTTAAAACCGGCTTTGGAGACCCTTCCGGGGTGTATTTGAGAGCATTTTCAATCAGGTTTCTGAATACATGGAATAAAAGTGTAGGGTCTGATTTTAGAAGCACGGACTCCATCCCCAGGTCAAGCTGTATTTTCGACTCATTTCCTGTCATTCCAAAATGGTTGAAGGCTAGCTGGATAATTAGGCTTTTGATATCGACATCGATCTGATGGTTCCCAATTTTATCTTCATTGCTTTTCTCAAAAATCATTACATCAGAAAGGGTGGTTGTCAGCCGACTTAGCTGGATATGGATTTTTCTGATCTGCTTCAATAGTTTTCCCGATGTTTTTTCTTCAATCATCCCATCGGAAATTATTTCCATCAAATCCGCTGAGCTTTGAATGGTTGCCAGTGGAGTACGAAGTTCGTGGGAAGTCATGGAAATGAATTTGGTTTTCAAATCATTGAGTTCAATCTCCTTTTCCAGTCTCCTATTGAGTTCTTCCAATACCAGCTCTCTTTCTGTAACGTCTCTTGAAGTCAATAAGAAAACCTGAGGTTCTCCTTTTTTATGAGCAAGTGGTTTCCAAAGTATTTCCAGCTTGATTTCTTTTCCTGTAATCCCATGCTTAAGGGGGACGATAAATAGATGTTGCTTCGTAAAGCCCGGTTTTTCTTTTGGATTGGATGGAAGGAATTCCAAAAAGTTTGTCACTACAAATTCATCCATCTTTAAGCCTGTAATTTTTTCCAAGGAAGGGGAGGCAAAGATTGTTTTCAAATTCAGATCGTGAAGTGTAATGAGATCCTCCATATTTTCCGAGAAAAGCCGATATAAATCTTCGGAACGATTACCGGCAAGTTTCAATTCTTTGTTTTGAATTTCCAATTCGATCTGATGGATTTCTAATTCATGGATGAGGCTTAAGAGATCAAATTCGGTTAGGTTTGAATTGCCATTTGAAGACCTTTCCTTTAAGATCGACTCTGCTTTTTTGCGAAGGTGGTTTTTATTAGACATTGAGAAAGGATCCGTTTTTTAGAAATAAAGTTTGGAGTTGAAAAGGGTGTGTCATCTGTTGAAAATCAAATCGGATTTTTCTACTCACAATATTAAACGTAAAAGCAAAATATATTGATAAATATTTCGTTTATCAATTCGGTATAATATACCCCATATTTAGTTTGTAAACGTTATCAATCAATTAAATTATTGGGATTAGGTGCTCACTTCTTTTTTTTCTTAAACTGGGGTTATGCATTGCGATTTCAAAAACAGCCTGAAATTGCTTCATCATCAGTCTGTTTTTTGTGTTTTTTGATTTCAGCAGGTCGGTAATTTGCGTTCTTCTCCAAATCGTCTGATTTCCTTGCATTTTCAAGTCCTTTTGGGAAATCCAATGCATAATTCCATCTAACTTACTTCAAGTTAGATGCATAACCTTACTTTTCCGCTGTCTTAGAATTCTGGTTAAAAAAGATTGGCGAAAGGGCATCCAGAGCCTTTCTCCAATTTTTTTCTACCATGATTTTATCCTAAAAAAAATGAGACGCTGTGGATTTCTCTCCAAAGGTTGTAGGATTTGTGAAAATTGAATTCCATGCTTTTATGGTTAAAGGATCAATTAAGGAACCAAGTCCACTATTTGATCCTTAATTTAAAAAGGAGCCAATATTCCATTGGTGTTGCTGAGGGTAGAGCGACCAGTCGACGCTAGAATTTTTAAGGGGTTTCGCTCGTTTAATAGCTCAACCTCAATCAGCAATATTCTTTCTTTCATTGGGAATGCAAATAGTGAAAGTAGAACCTTTGTGTTCTATGCTGGAAAAGGTCATTTCCCCCCCCAATTTATTGACCAGATCATTTACGATACTTAGGCCCAATCCAGTCCCCTTGATATTCTTTACATTAGAAGCCCTGAAAAAGGTGTCAAAAATAAATCTGGCCTCTTCTTGGGGGATTCCGATTCCAAAATCCACGATTTCGACCACACTGGATTTTTTTTTCTGGGTCAATTTTATAATCGGTTTTGGAGATCCTTCTAGAGTGTATTTTAGGGCATTTTCAATTAGGTTTCTGAATACATGGTACAAAAGGGCGGGATCTGATTTTAGAAATACGGGCTCAGTTCCCAAATCAAGTTGGATTTTTGGCTCATTTTTAGTCACTCCAAACTGATTGAATATTAACTGGATCAGCAGGCTCTTGATATCCACATCCATTTGATTGTAAACAATTTTTCCTTCATTGTTCTTTTCAAAAAGGATCACCTCAGAAATGATTTGGGTAAGACGACCCAGCTGAACATGAATTTTTCTAATATGCTTTGTCAAGTCTTCCTGGATTTTCTTTTCTTTTACTCCCTCGGAAATTATTTCCATCAAATCAGCTGAACTGAGAATGGTGGACAGTGGCGTACGGAGTTCATGGGAAGTCATGGAAATAAATTTGGATTTCAACTTATTGAGTTCAATCTCCATTTCCAAGCTTTTTTTGAGTTCTTCCAATACCAATTCCCTTTCTGTTACGTCTCTGGAAGCAACAAGATAGGAGCTTAGTTCTCCTTGTCCCGAATAAATGGGTTTCCAAAGCATTTCCAGCTTTATTTCCTTTTCCGTAATCCCATGTTTGAGGGGTATGATAAATCGGGGATACTTGGTGAAGTCCGAATTCACATTTGGCTTAAAATTAAAGAAGCTGAAAAAGTCCCTGCCTATAAAGTATTCCGGGTCAAAACCTGTAACCTTTTCAAGGGAAGGGGACGCATAGACAGTTTTAAAATCCAAATCATGTAGAGAAACGATATCATCGATATTTTCGGAAAGAAGCCGATACATACTTTCTGATTCCTTGAGCCTCAATTCTGCCTTTCTTTTTTGCTGTGTCAAATTAAGAGAGGCAATTAAATTGGCATAGCTGGAAAGAAAAGGCTTCAGAAAGACCACATCTTCCTGGGAATAAGGTTTCTCCTTATTGGCAAGCCCAGCCATTCCCACAAAACGGTCCCCTTTAAATATTGGAATACCCAGAAATCGTTTTAATTCCGGATGTCCCTGAGGCGTTGCTTGGAGGCTCCTTCTCGGATCTTCTGAAACTTCATTTGAAATGATCAGCTCTTTGTTCACCATTACCCAACCGAAAAGAGAATCGAGGTTTCTGAACACCATGCCAGACTTAAAATTTTCTTGATAAAAGGCCTCTATTTCGGCATTCCAGGCAATATTGCTGATGGCATTGGTTTTTAAGAAAGGCTGTCCTTTTTCATCGTACAAAACCTCTCCCAAAAAGCCAAACGAACTGTCGGTAAATCCGATTAGGCTTTTCAGCAGCATTTGGAACGTGTCCTGGATCTCATTGTCCATTGAAAAATCCATTTGGGTCTGATTTATGGCCTGAATCACATCATTCATCCGAGTCATTTCCAGTTCGCTGAGTTTTCTTTTGTTGATATTATAAAAAACGATAGCCTGGGCTTTACCTGATTTGTAGGGAATCAATTCACTGCTTAGACTATACCACTGTTGGCCTTCCTTGGTTTCGAGAAGGATCTCGTAGTTTGAGAAATTGGGGTTTGACTGAAGAAATGCGACAAAAGCAGCTTTTGATTCTACTCGGACAATTTCGTCCAAACGAAGGTTTTCAAGAATTCCTTCCCTTTCTCGATTGAAATGGAAATTTGTGTCGAAGGAAAAATTGCAGTAGAGGAGTTTTAAATCCTTTTCCTGACTTAAGGCAAAGGGGAAAGGGAGATTTTCTGTGATTGTTCTAAACCTATCTTCAGTCTGTTCAAGCTGTTTTTCTTTGTTCTTTTCGTCCGTGATATCGGAAATTCTGCCATGGATGTGAATGGCGACGTTGTCTTGATTGTATTCAATCCCAGACTTATCAAATATCCAGGCGATGGAGCCATTTGACTTTGTGATTCGATATTCCAATTCCAAGAATGGAGGCTTGTTTTTTAAAAAGACATCAAAAGCCCGTTGGATTTCAATACGGTCTTCGGGAACAATTTGGAGCCACCAGAATTTGGGAATGGTAAGAAATTCCTCCCGTTTAAAACCGAAGCGTTCAATTTTGTCTGAGACAATCAATACCTGCAAAGTAGCGAAGTCAAGGGAATACAAAACATCTTCCACAGTATCAAACAAGGCCTTGAACTTTGATTCACTCTCTTTCAACAGTTCAAAATTGGTCTGGCTTTGGTGGATATCGTTGATGGTCCCAAAGAATTCAACCCTTCCTCCTTTTGTGATCTTTTTCAAATTGACCCGGATGTGGCGTTCTTCTCCGCTTATTTTTTTTATTCTCGTGAGGAAGGAAACACGCAGCTCTCCGTTGAGATCAAGATTTTTGACCTCTTGATTAAGTTTGCCAGATTCGGATTCGGTAAAAAATTGGGTCAAAGGGATACCTATACAGTCATGGAGACTTCTGCCGGTTATTTTCAACCATGTTCCGTTGAGGTAGGTAATGTTATAGTCCGCATCCAACTTGAAGACAATTTCTTCAATGTTGGAAATGATTTGCTTGTATTTCCTTTGATTTTTTACAGCCTTCTTAAAACTTTTTTTCGCAAAAATAAAATTACCCAGTGTAGCTGCAAATGCATGCAAAGCACTTACCTGTTCTGGTGTAAAAAGTTCCTCGCTGGTACAATTGTCAAAACCCATAAAGCCCCAAAAATCATTATTTACCAAAATGGGTATAAAAAGGTAAGAAACGATTTCTTGTTGGGTCATGATCTCTACGAACGTAGCATCGGTGGATTCTTTTACTGATTTATTCAGAACTTGATTGTTTCGAAGTTGGACTTCCAATTCTGGAAAAACAGTCCAAGGAACTTCAAATAAATTTTCATTGTCCATCTGGGCACTTATCCCTTCTCGACACCACTCGTCCAGATAGGTCAGACAAAATTCGCCCTTCGTATTGAAATTGTTTCGAAAAACGTAAATCCTATCAACTGATGTTGCCTCGCCTAATTTTGGCAAGATCTGGACGAAGGCTTTTTTAAGCTTCTTAGATCCTTCCAATAGGGAATAAGATTCCCCAATTCCGGAAAGGATTTTTTCACTTAAGTGGGTCTTGTCAAGCATTTTCTAAGAATTGAAAATCAAATTGGGAAGCATCCATGCTCCTATCGGTGTTAAATATTTCCCGAATAAGACTTTAACGCGACTTAAAGATTTTGGTAAATAAATGTTTTGGATATATTAAGTCTAAATAAGTATTAGGTTTCTGAGTAAAGGTCGAAACTGAAACACAATCAGATCAATAGGAGAATAAGGTCAGGTACACCGATATGGTGAAGTCAAATGCTTTAATCAAAGACTGATTATGACGCAATTTCAGGATGGAATGGAATTGGTATTGCAGAACAAAGGTTATGGTTCGGATTTGAAAGTCTTTTATTTATCAGGTATTTGTCAATGGGTTTTGTCTGCATATTAAATTGTAAATAAAATTATAAAATAGGGTATTCTTGCCAATTAACAAAAGAAATATTCGATCTAAGTACGAACAATGATGCCTATTTGGATCAATGGAAGTATGGATAATTTCACCAAATAATCTTTTGACTAATTGGCCTTTGTTGGGGATTTTATAAAATTATTGTTAGAATTTCGCGTCATTGCTCGCTTTTCCTAAGGCAGTGTTGAAGATTTATCAATGGCTTATTTATAACACAAGAGCCCAAGAATTTATTGTCCTATTTTAAAGACTTTTGTCCTGCTGTCGACTTCCCATTCCCCTGAAATAACGACATGCCTAAATTCTATCCAGACAGTTTCGTCCACCATTACCATCGCAAATTATAGACTGCTCAAGCCCGTAATATTTAGAACTGTAGTCTCTTGTGTTTAAGATAATTTATATGGGAATCTTAAAACACTTGAAATGAAACGAATCATCCGAGAATACATCCATGAAGTGGGAGATGATTTTGGTCAAAAACAGGTTCTTCATCAGAATCCTTGATGGTTATTGCTAATATCATCGATTCCTACGAAGTTTTGTCTTTTTAAACTTGGAGAGAACTAGCACAATTATAATGATTTATCTGGAATTAATTTTGTTGACAAAGGGTGAATTTTTTCAACAAAAATGGTAAGTGGCATAAAACTAAGTATTCCCTATTTGAAATTAGCTTCTGCCATTTGCTTCCGATTTTTCCATGATCAAATAATCTTGGCACTGCACATTTCAAAACAATATAGGCGTTGGGAAACCGAATGGGATTGAGTCTATGCGAAAATCATTCTGTTTGGTTCTCCTCTTTACCGCGGTAGAAAGTGCTTTTGAGTTTATCGAAATATTTTGCGAAATAAGCCACCTTTGGGTTCGTCCTCGGAGTAAGAATTATAACTGTAGCCATACCCGTATACGTAGTTATGTCGATTGAGTCCAAATTTATGCATGTCGTTCACAACGACATAGAAGTTATTGAAGCCCATTTTTTCCTTAAGATCATTGGCTACCTGCACTTGGTTGATAAAGGAATAGTTCTGCCTTAAAACAAAAAGATTGATGTCTGTATATTTGGTTAAGTCCAATGTTTCTGAAACAAGGCCGATAGGAGAGGTGTCAATGATCACAAAATCGTAATGCTCTTTAAGAGAAGCCATCAGTCGTTCGAATTTCTTGGTGTTGATAAGTTCCGTACTCCTTTCCAGGTAGGGGCCTGCATTCAAGACCTCGAGATCTTCCTGATCGGTAGCTTGAATCAAGTTTTCCCAAGCCTCGCCTTCCTGTGTTAGAAATGTAGTCACACCGAACTTGTTGTGGATTAAGTTAAGTTCTTTACTGATGGCAGGTTTTCTCAAGTCCATGCCAACCAAGATTGTCTTTTTACCCAATGCGGCATAAGCGCTGGCAATTTTTATACTGATATAAGTCTTGCCTTCTCCTGGTCGGGTCGAAGTAACCATTATTGTACCTTTGTTTTTGAAATCAAATCGGATGGCCAAATTGGATCGAATCGTTCGGAATGATTCGGTTATAATTGATTTTGGATTGTGAACCAAAATATTGTTTTTCTCTTTTTCCCGAGGCACAAATCCCAAAACGGGAATGTTCAGTAAATTTTCAACTTCTTTTGGGTCTACTACTTTATGGTAAAAAATGGACCAAATAATCAAGAAAAGCAGGGGAATCGAAACGCCCAAGGAAACTCCAATTGCCAAGTTTCTGGAAAGTTTTGGAGAAATAGGGGAAGAATTGAGCATCGCTGCATCCAAAACCCGATGTTTGGTAATGGTTGAGGCTTTTTGGATTTCCGTTTCTGCTTTTCTTTGTAAAAGGAAGGTATAAATGGATTCGTTGATTTTAAATCTTCTTTGGATGGAAGTGAGATTTCTTTCCACTTCCGGGAGTTGGTTAAAATCCTTTTCTACCACACTGATCATGTCTTGTAGCCGATCGATGTGGTTACTGATATTCAGGATGGCATTGGTATTGCTTTCTTTTAGATTATTTTTTAAGTTCTCGATTTTGTTGTTTAGTTCCCGGATGTAGGAAAAGGAGTCACCCGCCAAAACCCCTTTTAATCCTGATTTTTCATTTTGAAGGTTCAGAAGATTGGTGACTGTGTTGTTGAAGATAGGATCTTCAATCCCGATTACAGAGGGGACTATGAGATTTCCCCCCTCTGGATCTGTCAGATATTTTTGCAGGTTTTTGTAATATTCCAATCTTAGGTTCTGCTTGTTTAATTCATCGTCCAACTTGACAGTTTCATTCAAGATATTGGATCCTTTTTCAGAGAGATTGGTGATCCGGTTTATTGTCCGGTAGCTCTGCAATTCATTCTCGTATTGGTTTAAGCTATCCGCTACGGTTGTGATTTGGTTTTGTATAAATTCAAGGCTTTGCTGCGAGATAAGACTCTTTATTTTGAGATCACTCGCCAGAAAGGTGGTCATTAAGGTGTTGATGTAGAGTTCTCCGATTTCCTTGTCAGGATGGGCTATTTTTAAGAGTAAAGCAGTATTGCCTTTGCTCTCCGGTCCGATATTGACCATGCTTTTATATTTTTTTGCCAGACTTCCGTCGCCTTGAATTTTGAAATAGACACTTTCAAAATTTTCATTTTGACCGTTGAAAATAGAGAATTCGAAGTATGGGTTGCTGATGATTTGGCCATATTCACCTTGGAATGGACCTAGATCCCCCCCCTTAAATGGAGAATAGACGTCCGCTTTTCCCCCGAATTGTTTGGTGTAAATCTGTGTATTTGCCGAAACTTCTATTTCAACGATAAATTCGTTTTCTTTTCCGGGGATGATTTTGAAAAGAGCATTGATCAACTGTGGTTTTTCCCAATTGGCCTGTACTTTTATGGGGTACTTGTTGTAAATGGGTTTTAATCTAAAAAAATTTTCTTTGAAATATGACACATTTAAATCCAGCTGCTTGACTGTTTCATAAGCTAATGAATATGTTTGTAGATTGACGATCTCATTTTGAAGGGAGGTGTTTTCGGAAGGGCCACCCGTAGAGGAAAATATATCGAGGCTGAGATTGTTTTTGTCCTCACTGATCAGCAGTAATCCTTCTGATTCATAGATGGGTGTGGTTTCCTTGGTGATGTAAAAGGCTAAAATTGTGGAAATAAAAACACTTCCAAGGAAAATGTACCAATTCGACAGTGTTTTTTCTAAGATCCTATTTGGATTTAATATATCTATTTCTGAGGTGCTTAACTTTGGTGGATTCTCTTGCATGGGAACTTTTGGATTAATTGAAAAAATTGAGCAATAAAAGAAATGTTGTCACAAGGCTGGAAAAAAGAAGGATATTCTGACTCGCATTTTCAGTTCTGGCAAACTCCCTTTGCTTGAGCGGTTCAGCATAGATCTGATCGTTTGTCTGTATGAAATAATAGGGGGTTTTGATGATACTCCTGTCCAACAAATCTACCCGATGGATCTTGGTGCCATTTGGGTATTGACGTAGGATCACCACTTCGTTTCTCTTCGCAAAACTTGTGAAATCACCCGCATTGGACAACGCTTCAAATATGGTAAGCCTGTCCTGGAGCAGCGTAAACTTTCCTGGTCGGTTGACTTCGCCAAATATGGAATATCGAATACCGCCCAATTTCACCCGAACAAAAATCTCTTCGCTTACTACTTCAAGTAGTGCATTTTGGAGCTTTGTTTTGGCTTCATCCAAAGTTGCTCCATCAACATTTATTTTCCCGAGGAGCGGAAGGTCAATCTCTCCCTCCTTGTCGACCGTATATCCCGTCATATAATACACATCGGCCATTCCCTGACCACCGGCCCTCATGGAATTGCCATCTTGAAACTTAAACGCCTCGTTGATAAAGGGCACCGTGGTTTTGATGTCAATACTGATAATATCGTTGTATTGTAGTCTGTATTCTGATATTTCGTAACTAATCAATTGGTCATTGATCAAACTTTTATCATTCTTTATATTTTGAAGATACACCAATGAACTGTTGGAGATGCATGCGTTTAAACTTAAAAAAATTAACAATAATGAAATGGAATAAATGACACGAAAATTCATATGATTTTTATGATTTCGCAAATTATTTAAAATTTCGGCTGCCTTTCCTAATCAAAACTTCTGAAATGCTTATTTATGTAAACTAAATGTCTGGAATAAAAACGAGAGAATAAATATGCTAAATCTTTATACAAAAAAATTTGAAGGCATATGGCTACTGTGATTCGTGGTAATTGGTCTAATTTGATCGAATTGATTTTAATGACCCGACGAATCTTCTTAAAAATATTTTATGCACTTTACACTTCAACCCTGGCGTAATAATGCTTCATAATTAGGCGTTTTGAACTTTTTTTATTTCTCCATATCGATCCTCCACCATATTCTCTAATTTTCTTGCAGGTTATAACTTTATTAGGAAACCCAAGGCCCATTTCGGGTTAAATATATTTTTTTTGCAGCTTGGTTTTATGGTGCTAATTCCTATCCGAAAATCTTATTTAAAAGGATATTTTGATCTTTCCTCCAAGGAGTATGCGGGGTTATCTGAAAAAACAACATGGTCAGTTTTCGATAATTATAATCCTCTTTGCCTTCCATATCGACTATTTGAAGGATACTTTAATTTAAAAAATAACACTTGGTATACAGTTTAATTCCTTTCATTCCCCAATAAAACTTTTCTCTGTCCATTATTGGTTTTTAATTTCCAAATTTGATTTAACAAAGCAGTTTAATCTCTTGTCTATGAATTTAAATAAAATTCTGCTATCATTCGCGTTTTTCATAGCGCTGGTTCATCCGAATCTGCAGCCTTGGGCAATATTAATATTGAAAATCCACTGAATGGGTTTCTAGGATTGGAAGAGGTGGATCCCTTTCCTCAAATAACGTTGAAAGGTCCCGCTGAATTTAAAGAAATCTATAGAGAAATTATTTTCTCAAAGGTAGCCAAGCAGTTGGTTTTGAACGGAGATTAAGCAGTACTTGATAATAATATTATTTGGAAAAATTTCTACTTGTTAATGGTCTTTACTTAATTGGTTTTTAAAATTTCCAATGAGGAAATCATTCAATCAATCAAAATGGTATGGAGTTCGGGAGAGCTCAATGGAACAATTACGCCTTCTGGAATTATAATGAAAAGAGCAGAAGAATTTCCCAAAAACATTAAATTCCAAAATTATTTTTCTCAGTTGAAATTTTCTGAAACTGGTGGATTGAAACCAGGAGGAAGGCTTTATTTTTCACACATGCCTGAGAAAAAGGTTAAGGACAATGATTTGCAGATCGCTCTGACTCCAGTGGGTCTTTCCAAAGAATTGGATGAGGTTGATTATTCGAAGAATAGCATAAAGAAAGAGGATGAATCAGTGATTCAGCTGTTTGAAACAATGTTTTTGCATCATTTAATTGAAAGAACAGTTTAGAATTCTTATAAGAATAGGTTGGATTCCCAATATGCATTTATCGCTAAAAAACTAACTTTTAAATTTGATTACTCTCTGGTGGTAAAAAGAGGATGTAAAGTAGATTTAGGAACCTTTAGCATTGAGCCAATAGAGCATGTATCTGCATGGAGGAAGTCTTATTTTGAAGCTGTCGAGATAGGTAGATATGAAAGTAATGGTTTGATTAATGTTGTAGCGAATTTTCATAAACTAACTAAAATTATAAACTAATAATATATAATAACAGAACAATAGAAGGCAAGTAAACTAGCGGTCAACAATTGCCATCATCAAAGAGGAGCAGTTTAAAGTTGGTTGTAACAGGACCTTAATTTTAATAAAATCCTATACCATGAAAAAATCAATGTCAATAGTCTCTCCCTATTTTAAGTATTTTATGCAAGGGTTCACTGTTTTATTTTTTAACAATCGGTATGGGATAGAAAAACAGCCTGAATATTTTCAATCGAATAAGAATTGGACTTCGTGCGTACGGTATTGGCATGCCGGGTTTTATTATTTTCCTACAGGTTCCATTTATATTAACCGATTAGAGAATCTTTTTCTGTTGGTTAATGTCACATAAGTTTCCCAATGCAGAGAATCACCACACATTTCCAAAGGGGACAGTATTTGGAATCTGTTGAGGGAATGAGCATTGAGGTGAATAAACAATATATAAATATTGAAACGGGATTTTTCTCAACCTTTTTTTAAGCAGAGAATAATTCTGAGTTTTACATTAAGATTTCATTATTTCTTGGGAAGGGAACAAGAGATAATTCATTTGAATCCAAAACCCTTGAAGCATTTATTATGGAATATTCCTTTGCGAATGGAGACTTATAAGAAGGTAGTTTTATTATGAAAAATTCATTGTTAGATAAGCTTGGACGGTTTAGCATTGGTTTTTTTTTCAATACCAAAAAAGATTATGATCAACTTAAAAATTAAAATATTGCTTTCAAAATGGATTGTTAAGATTCCTTTCCTACCTGTCTACTTGGTGTTTTTCATTGATTTTTTATTGATGCTTAGTTGTATGGGTTTCATTTATTTTCTTTTGGAAAGTGTAGCACCTTCTTATATGAGTTATGATGAAGGTATCTTATGGTCTGCCATCATGTTGGGCTTTTTAAGCTTAGTTATGGTTTGGAAAAGGACCCACAGAGGCATCGTTAGGTTTTCTGACGTCTATGAGTTCATTAATTTTGGTTTTATTTTCTCGGTCCCTTTGCTCCCATTCCTTTTTCTTTTTTTATTGGATTTTATTTTGGATTTTGATTTTAATCTCCCAAAATCTTTCATTTTTTTGTCACATGTAGGGTCTTTCATTTTTCTTGTTTTGTATCGATTGGTCATAAAAGAGTTTTTTTTCAGGATTCAGCGGGTTAAAAACCAATCGAGTAATATCGTGATTTTTGGGGGTGGACAAGGAGGAATGCTTGTTTATCAAATGTTAAATCGAGAATTGAATTCCGAATTTCATGTTTGTGGTTTTTTTGATGATGACAAAGGGAAAACCAATAAACTACTTTATGGGATTCCGATCCTTTCTGGGGATGACCTTCTTCAGAAAATATTTATAGAAAAGAATATTTCAGAGTTGATAGTCGCCGCTAAGGAGATATCCAATCGAAGGAAAAAAGAATTGTTTGACCTGTGTTATACGTTTCATGTGAAGGTGCGTTTTCTACCTACTTTGGAGACTTATGAAAGTAATAAACTTGAGTTGAGGGATTTACGTAACATTAAATTGGAGGAGCTTCTGGGAAGGGATATTATTGAATTGGATCAACATCATCTTTCTGAATGTTTTGAAGGAAAAGTGGTGTTGGTAACAGGAGCGGGTGGGTCTATTGGGAGTGAGCTATGTAGGCAGATCTCCAATTATCCAATTGCTAAGCTTGTAATGTTAGATATAGCCGAATCTGCACTTTATGATATCACCCAAGAATTGGTAAGAAAGAACCTGTCCTTTTTTGTTGATCCTGTCTTGGTGGATATCAGAAATAGCAAGTCAATAAATCAAATATTTTCTAAATACAAACCGCATCTTGTTTTTCATGCAGCTGCCTATAAACATGTTCCTTTGATGGAATCTTTTCCTAAGTTGGCAATTGAAACCAATATAATAGGAACCAGGAATGTTGCTGATGCCGCAGTAGCCAATGGAATAGAGAAGTTTATCCTTATTAGTACAGATAAAGCCGTGAACCCTACCAATGTAATGGGGGCCAGCAAGAGGATGGCCGAATTGTATATCCAATCCAGGTTTTATTCTCCTTTTACACCTTCTCCTACTCAATTTATTACCACCCGTTTTGGAAACGTGCTTGGTTCCAATGGTTCTGTGATTCCCCTGTTTATGAAGCAAATTGAATCAGGTGGGCCAGTTACGGTTACGCACAAAGATATTGAACGCTATTTTATGACTATTCCGGAGGCATGCAAGCTTGTCATGGAAGCAGGTTCCATGGGAAACGGTGGGGAAATTTATGTCTTTGATATGGGTGATTCTGTTAAAATTTATGATTTGGCAGAAAAAATGATAAGTTTAACAGGTAAAACTCCCAATAAAGACATTCATATTGAGGTTACAGGTCTTCGGTCGGGAGAAAAATTATTTGAAGAATTAGTGGGTTTAAGTGAGAAATTCAAGCTTACCCATCATCCAAAGATCCATATTGTGCAATCTTTTCCTCCTGATTTTTTAATTGTCAGTACCGTTATTGAGGAGCTTCATCTTGGTTTATTGAATGATTTAAGTGAAGACAAACTCATAAGGAAAATAAAACAAATAATCCCGGAATTTGTAAGCAATTATTCCCGATTTGCAATTTTAGACAATTCAAACTAATAATATTATGACCCTTCGTAGCATTACTACCAATATTCTATTGAGTCCAGCTATATGGATTTATTGGATCTTGATTTCTTTTTTTTTGATATCCGATTTTTCTGTATTTTTTGTTGTTTCTTTTATATTTGTATTTGTTTTTTTTTCAACTTTATGCCTTACTATCTGATCAAAAATCTGGAATCTAAATTTCATGCGGTTCAAGATAAAATGACAGATGGAGTAAGTCATATTTTGGTTCTGGGTGGTGGCCATACGCCCAATACTGAGATATTATTTGAACAACAATTAAGCAATACTGCTTTGCGCCGTGTACTTGAAGGTGTACGGTTGGCGAATATCCATCCCAATTCTTTGTTAATAATGAGTGGTCAATCTCTGAAACTAGGACATCCTTCACAAGCTGAAATTCAAGCTGAAGTTGCGATTACTATGGGGGTAAAAAAGGAATTTATAAAAATTATTTCTGAGCCTTATAATACTGAAAAAGAGGCGATTTTTTATAAAATGAATTTTGCTATTCACAAAAAACCAATATTTCTGGTCACAAAGGCCCTTCATCTTAAAAGAGCGTTATTCATATTTTCAAAACTCGGTTACAATATTATACCCTCTCCATCTTATTTTGTATATCAAAATTTTAATCCACATTTAGGATGGTTTTTGGCTCCTGATTTTAATTTGATTCTTCATTTTGGTGAATATTTAAAAGAGATTGTGGGCTATAATGTTTTTAGATGTAAGATTGCCATTGGATTTAAATCATTTTCGTCCACCAAGTTAGATGTGCAGAAAAATTAAATAAAAAGTAGTTTTCAAATTCTCAATAATTAATTTAACTTTTAAGTGGTAGTAAAATCAGATTATTACCGACAAATTGACTTCATCGACTTGATTGATTTATTCATATTGACCAAAATGCAAGTCAATTGTTTAAACGTTCAACCAACAATACCCCTAACTCCTTGAAGAATCCTCTTCTTATAGGTGCTGTAAAGCTTGCAATAGTTACTTCTTTTGCATTAAAACCAGTGACGTGATCCAAGTTTATTAAGTAGGATTTATGAATACGGATAAACTTTTTTTCTGATAGTTTTCCTATCACGTCTTTTAAAATATCTCTTATTACATATTGTCTTTCTATAGTGTAAATTCTCGTGTAAAGTCCATCTGCTTTCAACATGATTATGTTATCCTCATCAATTGGTACAAGGAAGCCTTTATCCCTTATATTTAAGATGTTTTTTGTTACTTTCTTATTGAGATATTTAAGAAAAGTAAGATTTACGGTCGTTATCAATACTTCTTTGGTAAAGGGTTTTAGAAGGAAAGAATCGTATTTGAGACCTGAAATTCTTTCCAAATATTTTTGATCCGAATGTGCGGTTATAAAAATGATTGGTACCTCTAATTTCTCACTTACGCTTTTGGCCAATTGTATTCCATCAATCTCTCCCTTTAACATTACATCCATTAATATTAAGTCAGGTTTGGATTCCATTATAAGTTTATATGCTTTTTCACCTTCCTCTTCATTTCCTACGATCTCGTGACCTGAAAATTTAAGAATATCCCTAATATTTTCAGCCAAATCCAATTCGTCTTCTACAATAAAAATCTTTTTCATTTTACGTAACTTTTTATCTTTATTTTTTATAGCTTTATTAATGAACACGAATCATTGAAGGATTCGAGTAAAATGTCCATTGTCGGAAGTATAATTTGATTTGCTTATCCCTCTATTACTAGGTTTTAGAGTATTTTTAATTTTATTTTTTAACCCAAAATTAATTCCCCTAAAAACATGGTCGATCTAATGTTTTAATTTTACTTCTGATTGAATTTATTTCATAAAGTTAGTAAAAAAAAACTTGTCTAGCAGTAAATAGATTTCTTTTATGATTTTTTTTGGAAATCCCCAATTGTTGCTCAACAATCTTATTCTTTATATATATAGTTTAGTCTTGATTTTTCTTTCATTATAAATTGAGATTTATAATGAAATGTTATTAAAAAATAGGTATCTAAGAGGTAAAATTAAAAATTTAATGAAATAATTGAATTAATAGTTGTTTATGTTTTTTAGCTCGGTAATTTGTCTATACATGTCTAGATAAAAATAAATATTGAGATATGCATATCAGCAATGATACCAATGGTCTAGTGTTCTAGGCTCTTATTTATTGGACAATTTAATTCTTGCTATTGTTTAACGGGTTCGCAGTCACTTATCCTTGATTCAGCAGGAAACGACCGAAGGTGACCTTTGAACCGATGTCGCATAATTTGGAGTGTTAGCCTAATCTGTTGGTTTGAGCCCAATTACTTCTTCAATTTGCAAATTTTTACCCTCATCGAGTGGGTTCAAATTTGAACAGGAAACATCTCATAGATTCACATTACCCTATATGTTTTAGTAAAAAAATTTGAGTAGTAAAGCTCTCTTTTTCATCGACGTTAAATTTACAGATTTTACCTATAATTACGTCCGATTATTTAAGGGGCCTATACAAACAGCTCAGTACTTTAAAAACCTTTTTGGGTTATGCCAAAAGGCAAGGGATCAAGGTAAATGATGGATATAAGGACTTTGCCATCAAAAAAGACAAACTGGAAGTGATTGCCTTGACCCAAAATGAATTTGATTTACTGGTAAATATTGACCTTGCCACTGAAAAAAGGCTTGATCAGGTCAGGGATGTCTTCATTTTTAGCTGTGTCACGGGTTACCGGTATTCGGACCTTGTCCAGCTCAGGAGAGAACACATAAAAAAGGATGAAATCAAATTGACTGTTAAAAAAACAAAGCAGGTTTTAATAGTCCCCCTAAATGTATTTGCAGTCGATATTTTGGAAAAATACAAAGAAATGGCTTTTCCGCTCCCCATAATTTCCAACCAAAAGTTTAATTTATATTTATAGGAGCTGTGCAAAAGAGCGGAAATCAACGAGCCTGTTGAAATAATCCGGTACAAAGGAGCGGTAAAAAACTCCAATATATATCCCAAGCACGAAATCATCAGTGCCCATACAGGAAGAAAAACTTTTGCCACATTGTCCTTGGAAAAAGGCATTCCTGCTGAAACCGTCATGAAAATTACCGGGCATACCGATTATAAAAGTTTCCAGAGATACGTGACGGTAACCGAGGAAAGAAAAAGAAACGAAATGCAAAAAGCTTGGGGTAAACCTATGTAAAAGTCAAGCTGGATTTAAAAAATGGTTGAACGTGAATTTATTTTCGAAAATCATCCTCCTATCAGTGATCATCATGGGAACGGCCATTGTTAATTGAGGGAAAGTTGGATGAGGTAAGGATTTTGGTTTTCGAAATGGTTCGTTCTTAGATTTCAAAAAACAAGCTTCATTTTTGGATTAACCCTCCAAATTCAATTCATACCACACAGATCTTCCCGCACCTTTTTGGATAAGGATACCATGCTGATGAAGGTATTGTAAATCCCTTGTGGCGGTGGATTTGGATAGTTTAGTGATTGACATATATTTCTTGGCACTCATACCGCCTTTGAAACCTTCAGGGCCAGCATCAAACATTTTACCCAAAACTTTGGTGTGACGGGCTTCAAGTAATTCTCTATATTGATCAAAGAATTTGGCTTTCTTCAATAGAAACCACACCAATACTTTGGAATCAAGTTGAGCTGCTATGATGACCTTCACGAAGTATTTGATCCAGTTGGTAATTTCCAAGGTACCTTGAGCATCTTTTAAAGCTTGATAATAGGAGTTTTTATCAGTCTCGATAAATTTTGAAATGCTTAATAAAATAGGCTTGTTTAAACCTTGGGACAATGCTTTCTCAGCAATGGCCCTTCCAATCCTTCCATTTCCATCTTCGAATGGGTGAATGGATTCAAAATACAAATGCGCAATGGCGGATTTCAATAGGGCTGAGGCTTGGCTATCGTTTGTCAGTAAGTTACCTTGGTTATACCATTCAACAAACCTTTCCATCTCTTTGGGAACCCGATCTGAGGGAGGCGCTTCAAAGTGCACCTGCTCTCTTCCCAACGGTCCGGAAACTATCTGCATGGGTTCTTTTCCACTTCTCCAATCTCCAACGAGCAAGTTCTTCGAATAGGCAAACAAGGTTGTATGCCAGGTTTTGAGCATATCCAAACTCAGGGGATCTTGAAAGCTTTTTCTAACAATCACCATTAATTCAGATATACCGGCCGCATATCGATCTTTTACCATTAAGGACGTTTTACTGAGTCCAAGTTTGTTCTTTATGGAGGACATCACATCTTCTCTGCTGTAAAACTCACCTTCAATGGCTGAGGATTTTATAGCTTCTGACACCATGATATTCAACAAGGTTTCCTCCTCCAAATCCTTGGAGAGTCCCTTTTCCATACCTTTCAATTCAGCCCAATCCAGTGCAAACTCCATGAATAAGGGTTGGAGTGTTTCCAAATCATATTTGAAATTTGGCCAGTCTTTGCGTTGCCAGTTGTAGGTCATGAGCCGATTGTTTTTGCTAAATGGCTCAAATATAGACATTTTTTGAGCCGATTAAAACATTTAATTGGCTCAGGAGTGCATCGCTCCTTTAGGTAGGGCAAAAGAATTTAAGGACAATGAATATTTAAGAGGCTGTTTTTTTCTTACATATATATGGATTTATATTTTAGATAGTATCAATAAATATTTTTAATCGTATATATAGATATATGTATATAAGGTATAGGGTATAATTAAATTTGGCTCATTATTGTCATTTTAAAATTAATTTTTTAAATTTAACTGAATATTTAATTGACGTTACAAGTAGGTTAATAAAGTTATTTATTAAATTTTTTTTTCATTTTTTCTTAAGGTTTCCAGAGATATGTAAAGGTGTCGAGGGAAAGAATTTAAAACGGAATGTGATAATCCTGTGAAAATTCGGTGCAAAAGTGATTCGGGCTTTAAATAATGTCATCATGAAAAAATTCAATCCAAAAAGACCTTTATGGCTTTACCAATTGTGGGAATACCTGTTATTGTTTGATGGCAAATCGGAAGAGGACAGGGTTCTTGCCTACCGATATGGCTGGTTCATCTATTCCAAAAATAAACTCCATTTTGAGGATTTTTCAAGGTTCGTCATCAGGAGAAAATGGTTCATTTACCTTTCCCTTGTTTATCCGATCATGATTGCCTTGTTCAGTCTGTTGTTTGCGCTGTCTTTTTTAAAACTAGAAGTTTGGATGATTTTGCCCTTGGCGTTTCTTTTTTCTGGATTGATGGGCACAATCATTTATATGCTGATAGGGAATACCCTTAAAAACATCCGTGAAACCAAAATTTTTCTGACTTATGTAGACCCAACCCATAAAATCAACAATTTCAGGGAATTTGAAAATCTCGGATATTGGGATCAGGAAGGTGCCGAAAGTTTTTATGAAAACATGAGGGCAAAACGTGACTATGTACCTATTGAATCCTTTCAGAACAGGCTTGATAAAACAGAGAAATTACTGGCAATCGATATTCTTTTGGGTGAACCCGGCACCTTCAATGAGCTGATCAACAAACTGTGCCATGATCCCAAAAACGCTTTGACCAAAGAAGGCATCTATAGGGTATTGGGTGAGATCCTTACAGCCTCCTCTGACAATATCAAAAAGGACATTACCAAGGGCGTAAAAGAAATACGGATTGGAGATAAACTTTCTGCCAAAAGGATAGACCAGCTCAAAAACGTAAAGGAGGTTTTTTTCAATGCCAAACTGGGAATGAAAGCTTCTGAAATTGATCAAATGATGTTTCGATAGATTTTTGGGATTTCCCAAAAAGGAATTTCCATTTCGGGATTGGGAAAATTTTTATCGCAAAAGAAAGGGGAAATCATACAGGTTTTAAAACCTCCTCAACATTAGTATTCAACCTAGTATTGGTGACCCCGTCCATGACACGGTAGCCTTCCAGCAGTTCATCGTGGGGGTAGGGGACCATCAAGTCAGCCATTTCTTCTTTGGCGAGGTCCTGCAAAAGCCATGCATCCGCAGCATCACCATCAAGAATCAATGGCATTCGTTTTCTTTCATTATGGATTTCAGCGAGCAGTGGTGAGGCTGGGACGGTAATGATGGAAAATGTCGGTATATTGTTCCAAACCGAATAAATCCCACCAAGTGTGATGAATTCTGAGGTTTTGGGCTTGATGTAAAAGGATTGGGATTTCTTCTGACCCTCGGGATGATGTGGTTCAAAAAAGCCAGTGCAGATCAGCAAGCACCTGTTTTTCCAATAGTTTTTGTAGGATCCCTTTTCAAAAAGTTCTTCCCCCTTTGCATTTAGGGTATTGGCCTTCCAATCCGACTCCTCCTTCACCCAATGGGGAATAAGCTTCCATCGATACATGTCGATCACTTTGGGGTCATGGGTGCTGATGGCCGGAAGATAGGGTTGGGCAAATCCGCTGAGGTAAAATGCCTGCTCAAAAAGCTCCCGATTGATCGCCTGCCGGCTGAATCTTTCCTGGATGAGTTCCAGTTTAAGTTGTTCGGATACGTGGTAGCACATGGTAGTCTAATTGTGGTATATGAAAATCCTCATTCCTTTCCGGCAAATGAAATCCCTGAAATACCAGCCATTTACTCACAAAATCGATTCTAATAACCTCTGTCAAATTCAATTCCATTTCCTTGCAGTCCCTGTTGCCCGAGCATAGATCAAGTTGGTTTTGTATGGGAGCAAAGCATTCCAGGCAAGGTATCTATATAAAGGAATACATGGATATACACATATATAAATATACAGATATAGGAATACACATTTTTAAAAAAAAACCAACAAAAAAGCCCCGAAGGGCCTTTTCTTTTTTTCAGCGTCTTATTTCCTGGCCATTTTCTTTTTTGGGGCAGGGACTTTTTTGCTGATGTAGGCCGTGTGGGTCTTTCCGTAGGTGTCTGCTTCTTTGAGGGCGGCCACTTCGAACGAAGTATTCATTTCCTTCAAAATCCACCATTTGGCTTTTCAGGATCCCTTCCAGGGTTTCTCTTGCGATGGATACCCTGATGATGTCAAGGCCGTTTACTTTGCTTCCTTTTCCGATGTAGGTTTTTTCAAATTGTGACATGACTGTATTGTTTAGAGGTTTAAAATTTGATTATGCCGGAGCACTTGGGGGTGAAATGGTCCACTTGAGACAAGGGCATGAAAGAAAAATTGTGGAAGGCTTCCTTTAGGAAAACCCTATTTTTTTGTCAGGGCAAAGCGTATCCTTGGCTTGTGGACTGAACCCCCCATCTTTGCATAGATCATAATTATAACCGGGAATGGCACAGGTACGACTCTGAAATAAATTCATCGGATTAGGTTGCATTTATGGCCTTCTCATTGGATTAGCCCAAGAATTGGAAAAAGAAGAAATTTGGACAGTTCGGGATTGAAGGGAATGAATTGGCATTGAGGTGGCCGCTAGGCAGACTTTACGAGAAGACCCTTGGCGACTTGAAAAAAGTACGGTTGGGGAAAATGTCTATTGAAAGAGTAGGGGCAGAAGAAAAACCATCGTCGGGAC
The DNA here is from genome assembly GCF_000381545.1 of Rhodonellum psychrophilum GCM71 = DSM 17998. Classification (GTDB taxonomy): domain Bacteria; phylum Bacteroidota; class Bacteroidia; order Cytophagales; family Cyclobacteriaceae; genus Rhodonellum; species Rhodonellum psychrophilum. Next base: position 149,478 of record NZ_KB906684.1, read on the forward strand.
TTATGGGTTTTTTGTATACCCGATGTCATTCAAACTATTAATCTAAATTATAAATATGAAAATGCCGATTAAATCGACAAATCAAGATGTGCTGCTAAAGGAACTGCAGGAACTGAAAATCAGAAACAAAATAAAATTGAAAAGCCTCTTCCTGCTTCCCAAAGTCCCTCATGAACGTCTTGCCAAAGGAATTGAACTAGAGGGATTGGTTGAAATTGCCATCCAACATTCAGGAAAATGGGAAAAGCTTGAGTTAAAGGATTGTTTGAAGAGATTGGAAGAGCAGGGGATCATCATCAAAAACAGGCTGGAATAATTCCTGCTTCTTTGGATTAAGGTTTTCGTCTGTGAAATCTTAAAAATAGTACTTCGCCATTTTTATGAATCCATCATTCAATGAAAATGAGCTTGTAAAGGAGAGGCATATTCTTGTATTTTCCCTCAATGTGGAAAGTTTATAAAACAGATTAATCAATTCATACGCATAAGATTTTGCTATTCCCAAACCGTTGTTTCCTTGGATCTAAGTCGGGGTAATTGGTGAAAATTCATTTTTTACCCGTATAGTTATGTTTTGTACTACAAAGTAGAGCGAATGAAGAACTCTGCTATCCATGCTTTTCAGGTGGGCAGGCTAAAGCAAGTGTAGCCCACTATGAAATGCAGCAGAGTGGAATGGAATAGCGGGCTACTCTAGCAGTGCGGTGCCGGAGGTTGGTGAATGAAGAGAGTTGTCCCGAATCCTTTCGGTGGAGCGAATGGAATAAACCTACCGGAGGTACAGGGGAGGAGCGATGATGTTTCTGCTTTTTAATTATGAAAACACATTTTAGCTCACATTAAATTTTTTGGAAAATTCCGTTGAACTGTAACCTTTTTTGGTTGCTGATGGTGCAACTTTTACTAATATCCGGGAGAAAGTCTCCTTTTCACGATTATGAATCCCATAAATCAAAGATGGCTTAAGAGAACAGACGGCTCTATCGGTTATAGATTTTAACTATCAAAAAAATCATTCCATTGAGACCTGGGTCACATACCATTCTCTTCAGGCAACCTAAATTTGAAGTATCAAGTTTAAAAAAAAACAATCATGGAAGATCAAAACACAATAATATTGGCTAGAATCGGTGACACAGCTCCTGACTTTAAAGCAATGACTACGACAGGTCCAATGCAATTTTCAGAACATATCAAGGACAGTTGGACGATCCTATTTTCTCACCCCGCAGATTTCACTCCGGTATGCACTACAGAGATGACGGGTTTTGCCCTGAATCAAGATTTCTTTGACGAGAAAAACACCAAGCTGGTCGGCCTGAGCATTGACTCCATTCATTCCCACATCGCTTGGGTAAACAATGTAAAGAAAAATACAGGCGTCTTATTTGAGTTTCCAATCATTGCTGATATTGACATGAAGGTATCCAAACTT
>NZ_KB906685.1 GCF_000381545.1 Rhodonellum psychrophilum GCM71 = DSM 17998
AATACCTTATGCATCTCCCCATTTCTTAAATAAACATCAATGGTAGATTTACTCACATCAATTCCAATAAAAATTTTAAATTTCATAGCTTTACAGTAGTTTAAAGTGAAGTTGCTAAAACTATTACCTTTAGAAGGTCTGCTAACCTAAAATTCTAACTGGTTCTTCAGCAACTGAATTAAAGAATGGGGACTAATACAGGCAATAGGTCTCAAAACCTGGCCGGACGAAAAGTTCACCCCATTCTTTTTTTTCTTTAAGTTACTTTATCGGAGATAATTTACCAATAAAGAACGCTCTGAAGTGATGCAAAGAACATTTCTTAGAAATTTTATATTTTGCAAATCTAAAGGCTGGGCAAGGCTGATTCGGAAATGAACCAATTCCCTGCTGATGGAATTCATCCTACCGATCTCTTCACCTTTCATGATGGCAGACACCAAAAAAGTAACTTTTTGAACGGCATTTATTTTCTTGAAGAGAATGACCTCAATCTCCGAAAGCCCCTCCAGATAATTCTTGGTTTTTGAAAATTGTTCCACCTCTCCGGCATGTGTTAAGAGCTTACTCAAACATTCCATTAGAATTTTGGAATAGTATCCACTTCCTTTATTCAGGCGATCCATCAATTGGTTTTCTTCATTTTTCTGAAGAAGAAAAAATAGTTGGTTTTGAAATTTTTGAGAATTAGTTTCTTCCTTGATCAGGTCTTCCTGCAACAGTTTCATTGCATTTTTCATCTCTTGGTCTTCAAACTCCATACTGCTTTCAAACATTTTTGAAAAAGCGCTGATGGCTTGAATAATCTCCTGAAAATCAAATGTGCCTTGAAGGAGTTTTTCAACGTATTTCTTTTGGTGGATAAGCAATAATCTATCAAGAGACTCTTGTTTATCGGTATTTTTTGTGAAATTGACGACTTCTTGATCACTATAGATAGCGTTGGATTGAATACGGGTTTTTAATGTCAAACCTTCCAGTCCCCTTAGGCGACTGAGTGCGACATAAACTTGGCCCGACGCAAAAGCTTCTCCCACATCGATGATAGCCTTGTCAAAAGTCAGACCCTGACTTTTGTGCACGGTCACTGACCAAGCCAGTTTAACCGGATATTGCTCAAAAGTTCCAATTACCTGCTCTTCCAATTCTTTGGTAGCATCGTTGACCGCGTATTTTTTATTTTCCCAAACCTCTCTTTTGAGGGTGTATTCCAAATTGTTGTCAGCCATAACCACTGTTACTTTCTCACCATTGATGGTTTTTACAAAAGCCATTTTGCCATTAAAAAAATCAGATAAACCACTTGTGTCGTTTTTAATAAACATTATTTGGGACCCTTCCTTCAATTCCAATGATTTTGGCAAAGGAAATAAGCTTTCCGGAAAATCCTTTTCAACAATTGCTTCAAAAAAATGGGATTTTGTTTTTAAGGATTCCAATTCTTTGCGATTGTGTTCCTCCGCTTTGTAATTGTGGGTGGTAATGACAATTGTATCCTTTAATGTTTTGATTTCTTCGGGAGTTTTGTAAAATTTATTAAGGAAGGAAATGTCTTCTTGTGTGGTTTTGTTGTTTCGGAGGTTATTGAGAATGTGGATGAATTTCTCATCCTTTTGTCTAAAAATCTGATCCAATTCGACATATACCATTCCGGATACTTTAAGAGCAAGTGCTTCATAAAAGTGCATGCTTTTGTAAAATTTACCCAAAAGCTGCCATTCATGCTCCTTTACAATCGGCGGAAGCTGAAAAAGGTCTCCAATCATCAAAACTTGTGCCCCTCCAAAAGGCTCATTGAAATTTTTCTTAACACTCTTCATCCGGTAGTCAATTGCATCTAAAACATCGGCTCTAAGCATACTCACCTCATCTATAATTAATAAATCAACAGATTTGAGGACGTTTTTTCTTGCTGAATTTAGGTTGTGCCTTTTCCCCAAGGTGTATTGGGTGTAGAAATTGGCATTGGTGCCAAAATTACCTTCGGGTTCTCGGGTAGGTAAAAAGCTTCCCAAGGGCAAAAGAAACTGAGAATGAATCGTCACGCCTTTGGCATGAAGGGCAGCGATACCCGTTGGCGCCAAGACCACATGGGTTTTATGTGTCAATTCGATCAGATTTCTCAGGAAGGTTGTTTTTCCAGTACCGGCCTTCCCCGTCAAAAATACAGGGCTGTTTGTACTGTTGATAAAATGTGCCGCAATTTCCAGCCTATCCGTTTTTAGAATTTCCATAATCTTAAAAATAAAACAAATTCGCAAAGCTCATGGTGGAATAAGCGTTTAAGTTCGTAAAGTTTTCAAAAAAACGTAACTTTGTCATTGATGGATAGTTGTCATACTAATTATTAAAACACGAACGAAATGTCCAAGAGCATATTGGTAACAGGTGGAACAAAAGGGATTGGAAGGGCAATCATAGAACGATTTGCCAAAGAAGGTTTTGATATCTATACCTGTTCAAGAAATGAATCCGAATTGTTGACGCTCAAGCAGGATATTGAAAGCCGTTTTCCGGATCAAAAGGTTTGGGTCAAAAAAGCTGATCTTTCCAAGAAAGAAGAAGTATTGGGTTTTGCAACTGCAGTAAAGGCACAAGGTATTCCGGATGTCCTGATCAACAATACTGGCGTCTTTTTGCCTGGGGCAATCCACAGCGAGCAAGAAGGTAATTTTGAACTCATGATGGAAACCAATCTATATTCGGCCTATTACTTGACTCGGGCATTTACAGATGAATGGATTAAAAGGAAAAGTGGTCATATTTACTCTATTGGGTCCATAGCAGGACTTACCGCCTATGCCAATGGAGGGAGTTATGCCATTTCCAAATGGGCCATGCTGGGTTTTACCAAATGCTTGAGACAAGAATTGATGCCGTATAATATCAAGGTAACATCGATCCTTCCGGGAGCTACTTACACCGCAAGCTGGGAGGGGGTTGATTTGCCGATTGAAAGGTTCATAAAAGCAGAAGACGTTGCAGAAACTGTTTGGGCATCTTATAACCTTTCCCCGTTCTCAGTTGTTGAAGAAATAGTAATCAGACCCCAATTAGGGGATTTATAATATCAGGATGGAAACCAAAGCGCTTTTTGACCCAATGAATTACTGCAATAGCCTCACGACTTATTCCAGGAGGAAGACTATCCCCGTGAAAGTTGGTGATGTATTCATCGGAGGAAATCACCCCATCGTAGTACAATCCATGACAACGGTGGATACCATGGATACTTTGGGGTCTGTGGAACAATGCATCCGAATGATCGAAAGTGGTTGTCAATTGATCAGGTTGACTGCACCCAGTATAAAAGAAGCAGAAAATCTCCAAAACATCAAGGATGAATTGAGGAAAAGAGGGTACAATACGCCTTTGGTGGCGGATATCCATTTCACCCCAAATGCCGCCGAAGTAGCCGCTAGGATTGTTGAAAAAGTGCGGATCAATCCTGGTAATTATGCAGACAAAAAGAAATTCGAAGTCATCGAATATACAGATGAAAGTTATCAAGAAGAACTGGATAGGATAAGGGAACGATTCCTTCCGTTGGTGAATATTTGCAAACAAAATGGCACTGCCATGAGAATAGGAACCAACCATGGTTCTCTTTCAGACAGGATCATGAGCAGATATGGGGATACGCCTCTGGGTATGGTTGAATCAGCCTTGGAGTTTTTAAGGATCTGCGAAGATGAAAATTATTTCGATATCGTCATTTCCATGAAATCCTCCAATACCCAGGTCATGGTTCAGGCCTATAGATTGTTGGTCCAAAAGCTGGATGAAGGTGGTTTTAAACCCTATCCTCTGCATCTGGGCGTGACGGAAGCGGGTGATGGAGAAGATGGCAGGATTAAATCTGCAGTTGGAATCGGTACTTTGCTGGAAGATGGCTTGGGTGATACCGTAAGGGTGTCCTTGACCGAGGATCCGGAATTAGAGGCTCCGGTAGGAAGGGAATTGGTGGATAGATACGAACATAGGACTGGTCATCACCAGATAAAAGAAATTCAACATTACCCAATTTCTCCTTTTGAATACAATAAACGACAGACCTTGGAAATCTATAATTTCGGAGGAACAAATGTGCCAAGGGTAATTACCGATATTTCTTCCATTTCCCAGATTTCTGAAAGAGAAATGAAAAATCTTGGACACCATTATCTACCTGAATTGGACAAGTGGAAAATGAACGACCAAGGTTGTGATTATGTTTTTTCGGGAAGTAATCCCATCCCATTTATGTTGCCAAATGGAATGAAGGAAATCCAACATTATCCCATTTGGTTGAAATCAGAAGATAAAATCAATAAGTTTCCAGCATTGAGTGCAAAGGAATTTAAGGAAGAAAAACATTTCCATACTGGATTGAATTTCCTTGAATTGAATGACCAAGAAGTAGAAGGAATCATTCCCTATCTTGAGGAAAGAAAGGATGTAGTGATCATCCTGAAGAGTGAAAATGCACACAATATGCCTGCTCTGCGGAGGGCCTTTGTGGAATTGATCGAAGGAAACAATCAAATACCAGTGGTGGTACAGGTGAATTATCCTTTTGCAGATCCAGATAAGATCATGCTGTATGCGGCAACGGATGTAGGAGGTTTATTGGTGGATGGACTCGGGGAAGGGATCATGATTGCTTTGAATCATGATGAACAATATGAGAGGGTGAATATCCTGCAACAGGTAAAACTCCACAATTCAGTCAGTTTTGGGGTCTTGCAAGCTGCCAGAACAAGGATGTCAAAAACTGAATATATCAGCTGTCCTTCCTGTGGGAGAACTTTGTTTGACCTTCAGGAAACAACGGCTATGATCAGAAAACGTACAGACCATCTGAAAGGAATTAAAATCGGGATTATGGGTTGTATTGTCAATGGACCTGGGGAAATGGCAGATGCTGACTTTGGTTATGTAGGTTCCGGGAAGGGGAAAATAACCCTTTACAAAGGAAAGGAAGTGATCAAAAAGTCGGTTCCTTCTGAACGTGCCGTAGATGAATTGATCGAAATCATCCGGAAGGATGGAAGATGGATAGAACCAGAAGTATAAGTAAAATCAAATAATAGGGCTAAGACAAAGGGAAAATGGCAAATAGCAAAATCAAGGAGTTTTTCCAATTGGGAGAATTGGGTAATTATTTCTTCAGGGTTTTTCAAAAACCCGATCCAAACAAAAAAAACAACATCAATCTTCGCATGATGCATGGAATCAATAAGATATCCATTGTCATGTTCTTGGCGGCGATTATCATCTGGATAATCAAAAGACTCGCCTAATAAGAGCATTCGAAATTATTGTTCACCAATCCTTCTTACATCCAATTGAACAACTTGAAATGCTTCACGCATTTTGATAGATATGGGTTGAAAAAATGACCATCACTTTTTTTAGAGAATATTGTTTGTCCAAAAAAGGGGTGACGGAAGACACACCCTTTGATAAAAACACACTTTGTTTTAAGGTGGGAGGGAAGATATTCGCCATTATCGATATAGAACTTTTTGAAAGTGTGAATCTCAAGTGCGACCCGGAATGGGCAATTGAACTTAGGGAAAGGTACGATGGAATCGTTTCCGGTTTCCACATGAACAAGAAACACTGGAATACGGTGTTTTTTGGAAGGGATGTCGCAGATAAAATGATTTTGGAATTGGTGGATCATTCCTATGCGCTTATCTTTGACAACCTGCCCAAAAATACGCGGGAATCTTTACGCCCATGAGTTTTTTAATTGCCCGAAATATTTCAAAACAGTACGAAAACGAGCATTTAGCGCTAGATAATGTTTCCATTTCTTTGGAAAAAGGGAAGGTCATTTCCTTGATAGGAGAGAGTGGGTCTGGAAAAAGTACCTTGCTAAGGATATTGGCAGGTTTGGAAAACCAAGATTCGGGAGAAGTTTATTTGGGTGAAAAAGTGATCCAAAAACCGTCCGAAAGACTGGTCCCCGATTATGACGAGGTGAAATTGATCCATCAGGATTTCAGCTTGTATCCAAATTCTACCGTAAAGGAGAATATTGCAAGACCCTTGTTGAAATACGAAAAAGACTATGCTGAGCAAAGAATCGAGGAAATACTTGGTTTACTCAACTTGGATGCCCACAAGGACAAATTCCCAAGGCAGCTCTCTGGCGGTCAACAGCAAAAAGTCGCCATCGGAAGGGCATTGGGTCCAGAGCCGGAGCTTCTTCTACTGGACGAGCCGTTTAGTAATTTGGACATCATCCAAAAGCGTGAATTGATTTATGAACTTCGGGAGATTTTCGAAGTCCTCCAGATGACAGTTGTTTTTGTTACGCATGATTTGGATGATGCCTTACAGCTCAGTGATACATTGATTGTGATGGGCAAAGGAAAGATCCTACAGGAAGGGAATGCCGCGGAACTCAACACCCGTCCCAATAATTTGTATGTGGCAAAGTTGTTCAGTCCACTCAACCCTATTCCAGGAATGGAAAATACCTTTGTTCGCCCTTCAGATTTGACGCTTTTGAAATCCAATGGGATCAAATGCAGAGTGTTGGTGAGTCAATACTTGGCGCAGTTTAATTTATTGACTGTCAGACTTGAAACATCCGGTGATATATGGAAGGTCCAAGACAACCAGCGAAGATTTGAAGTGGGCAAAATCCTTTGGCTAAGATATGATGAAGACAAATTGTTGCGTTTTTGAATTCCGTTCCTGCCCAAATCCAAAAAAAATTAGATAATAATTTTTCCCTGGATTTTTTTGGAGTCGGAATAGGGTATTTGAGATAGTCCAAGAATAAAAAAACCCTTCTCCTTGGCGTTTGGACCAAAAAAAAGGGCTCTTCAAAATCAAGACCGTTTAGTCATTGTCATGGTCAACGCCATGCGCACCATGGATATGACCGTGTTCGATTTCTTCGGGACTTGCTTCCCGAACTTCAAATATCTCTCCTTCAAAATGCAGATCAAATCCCACAAGTGGATGGTTGAAATCCAGTAAAACCTCTTCGCCAAGGTCTTTTAAGACTTTTGCTTGCATCGGATATCCATTTTCATCCATCAAGGGAAGGAAATTACCTTCTTCCAGCATCTCAGGCTCAAATCCATTTTCATTTGAAAATTGGTTTTTGGGCATTGACATGATCAAGTCCTCTTGCGCTTCACCATATGCTTCGGTGACAAGTAGGACAAAACTGAAAGTCTCCCCAACTTTTTTTCCGGCAATTTCTGCTTCGAATTTTTCCGGCAAGCCACTATTGCCAAACAAAAAATAAAAAGGATCTTCTTGGTCCCTGACTTCCACGCTAAATGGAACAGATTCTATTGCCTCCTCGTCCTTACTGACCTTTAATTCAAAAGTTATTCCGACTACTGTGTTTGTTGCTATTTCCATTTTTTATCGATTTGTCCCAAAGTTAGGGATTTTGATTTTATTTGTGCCAAAGAGACCTGGGATTCAAGCTATTTTATGGCTCCATTTATCATGATTGCCATGATGGAGAGCATTGTTAAAACAAAACATAAATATATCCAAACCCATCTTTTTTGAACCGTAAAAAAAACAGAAAACAGAAACAGCGTAAAAAAGAGCAATCCAGAAATCAGGGTGACACTAAGATAGAGTGCCTCAGATTCGTGAAAGTAGGGGTATTCCGATTCAATGGAGGGTTTTAAAACCAACTCCTTCTTTAGCAATGCAAAATTGACCCATTCCTTTAAGTAGGAAAAAGCAAAAATGCCAGAGGTTAAAATGCCTGCAAAGGAAATAAAAAATTTATTCATGACATATCCAAAAGGCTATCTTGATAGAGAAGAACTTCATATCAAGATAGCCCTGAATTTTAGGGTTAAAGGACAATATTGATGATTTTCCCAACTACAACAATCACCTTTTTTGGAGATTTTCCTTCCATCCACTTAAGGACTGTTTCGTTTTCCAAGGCGATTTTTTCAATTTGCTCTTTGGAGAGGTTCAGAGGGAGTGGAAGTTTGGCTCTCATTTTCCCATTGATAGACACTGGATATTCGTGGTTGTTTTCAACCAAGAATTCTTTTTGGAAAACAGGGAAGGAGGCATGTGTAATTGAGTTTTCATGACCTAACAATGACCAAAGTTCTTCCGCGATGTGAGGAGCATAGGGTGAAAGCAAGATTACCAAAGGTGTCAAAATCTCTCTTTTGTTGCATTTAAGGGCAGAAAGCTCATTCACACAGATCATAAATGAAGACACAGAAGTGTTGAACGAATAATTATCCAAATCCTCTTGGGTCTTTTTAATGGTTTTGTGAAGTGTTTTCAATTCTTCTTGAGTCGCTGGTTCTTCGGAAACCCCAAAATCGCCTTGCTTGTCTTGAAAAAGTCTCCATAATTTTTTCAGGAATTTGGAAACGCCATCAATGCCATTGGTGTTCCAGGGCTTAAATTGCTCCAAAGGACCCAAGAACATTTCGTAAAGCCTCAAAGTATCTGCCCCATATCTCTCGATGATGTCATCGGGGTTTACAACGTTGTACTTGGATTTGGACATTTTTTCCACTTCCGCTCCGCAGAAGTATCTTCCGTCTTCCAAGATAAATGTTGCGTCTGCAAGATCGGGTCTCCAAGTTTTGAATTTTTCAATATCCAATTGATCATTGTGGACGATATTTACATCTACATGGATGGAAGAAGTTTCATACTGATCGATCAATCCCAAACTTACATAGGTGTTGGATCCTTTTATTCTGTAGACAAAGTTGGATCTTCCCTGAATCATCCCCTGGTTGATCATTTTTTGGAAGGGCTCTTCGATGCCTACTGCTCCAATGTCAAACAGGAATTTGGTCCAAAATCTGGAATAGAGCAAATGGCCTGTAGCATGTTCCGCTCCTCCGATATAGAGATCAACAGCCCCCCAATATTTTGAAATCTCGGGATCTACGAATTTATTTTCATTCTTGGCATCCATGTATCTGAAGAAATACCAGCTTGATCCTGCCCAGCCGGGCATGGTGCTTTTTTCCAATGGGAATTCGCCCTCAGCTGTTTTGTAGGTCCAATGTGCAGCTCTGGCCAAAGGTGGTTCCCCATCTTCCGTTGGTAAATATTTATCCACCTCTGGCAATACCAAAGGCAAGTCTTTTTCTTCTATCAAATATGGCAATCCCTCTTTGAAATAAACAGGAAGGGGTTCTCCCCAATAGCGCTGACGCGTGAAAATGGCATCGCGCATCCTGTATTGGATTTTCCCCTTGCCGATTTTCTTTTCCTCGAGAAATTCGATGGCCTTGACCATGGCATCCTTCATCCACAATCCGGAAAGAATGCCTGAATTGATGATGAGCCCACCTTTTCCTGGAAAAGAACCGTTTTCCATGCTTCCGTCTATCACCTGTCTGATTTCCAGACCAAAATGTTTGGCGAAATTGAAATCCCTTTCGTCATGTGCAGGCACGGCCATGACAGCGCCTGTCCCATAGCCAGCCAGTACATAATCGGCTATCCAAATCTGGATTTCTTCCCCATTGAACGGGTTGATGGCATAAGAACCGGTAAATGCACCGGATATTGTTTTCACGTCGCTCATTCGATCCCTTTCGGATCTGTTTTTTGCGCCTTCTATGTAGGCGGAGGCATTTTCTTTTTCCGCGGGGGTCAATAGTTCGTTTACCAATTCATGCTCTGGAGCCAAAGCCAAATAAGTAACACCAAAAATAGTATCGACTCTTGTCGTAAAAACTTTTATTTCTTTGTCATGTCCCTTGATCTGGAATACCATTTCTGCACCAATGGATTTCCCAATCCAATTGCGCTGCATTTCTTTTATGGGATCTGTCCAGTCAAGCGTATCCAGCCCAACCAAAAGACGTTCTGCATATGCCGTGATTCTCATGCTCCACTGCATCATCTTCTTTCGTTCCACTCGGTGGCCTCCTCTTTCGGAAAAACCATCTTTCACCTCATCATTGGAAAGCACGGTTCCCAGTGCAGTACACCAATTGACGGTCGTCTCTGCCAAAAATGTCAATCGATATTGCAAGAGGATTTCCTGTTGAATCCTTTCAGGAAAAGTTTTCCACTCGTCTGCAGAAAATAGAGTAGGGTTTTCATCACAAACGGCATGAACCTTTGAATTTCCACTTTCTTCGAATTTTTCAATCAGAGCGTGTATGCTTTTTGCTTTGTCCTCGGATTTGTCATAATAGCTGTTGAAAAGCTGCATGAAGATCCATTGGGTCCACCGGTAATAGGAGGGGTCGGAAGTCCTTACCTCTTTGCTCCAATCAAATGAAAAACCTATATTCTTAAGTTGCTCAGTGTATCTTTTGATATTTTCTTCAGTGGTGATGGCAGGATGCTGTCCAGTCTGTATGGCATATTGCTCGGCAGGAAGACCAAAAGAATCATACCCCATTGGATGAAGGACATTGTAGCCTTGTAGTCTTTTGAACCTGCTGACAATGTCAGAGGCAATGTAGCCCAGCGGGTGACCTACATGGAGTCCTGCCCCTGAAGGATAGGGGAACATGTCAAGGGAATAGAACTTGGGCTTTTTGGGATCAACCTTAGCATTGAAAATCTGGTTTTGTTCCCAGTATGCCTGCCACTTTTTTTCTATTTCCTGAAAATTATACTCAGACATTTTTGGTAAATGGTTTAGGTTTTTAACGATTGTTTGCAAAAATAGAAAAAAAGATGGGAAATGGTTGAGGATTTGCGAGAATAGAGGGAAATGAAATATCATTCTGGCGCATATAATAAACCTAAAACCAGCAATATTCCTTTCCTATAAATATTCCGATTTTACCACCACCTGAAGCGTTTCTCATAGATTCGATCCCTGAAGATCCAGTTGTCCCAAATGTCAGGAGAAAGGTAGATTTCTAGGCCGATATTGAATCCCAGATAGCCATCAAACTTTTCAGTCAAGCCGGAACCTCGTCTCACACGGCCGTTGTTCCGAAGGATTTTGTCAATATCAGGTTCCCCGTTTTCTTTGACAAAATCGGGGTTTCTAATGGCCAAACGGAGTCTGTCCGGGTTAGTTCCATTTCCATTTACCCCATAATCATTGACCAGGTCCAAATAGAATTCCTTGACATTATACGCGCTGATATCATCCATGTAATCCGTCAATGTCCATCGATAATTCATTTCGACAATCATATCCATATACACGTTGATTTTGTATTTCATTCCCAAGCCTGTAGGAAAAACCATGATGAATTTTTCATATGGATTGTTCTCTAACTGATAGGGCCTGAGTGATACCCACTCCCCACGGAGCTCTGCTTTAGGATCATTCGAAGAAACGCCTATACCCGCAAATGCATAAAGATTGAAAAGATGTCGGGTGATGTTGTAGAGTTTTACGGGTTTGAGATGGTATTCGCCGATTAAGGAAGCTTCCCAATTTTGGGCCCTGAAATGGAGATTTCTGGGGGGGCGGTTACTCCTTGGGTCAGCAGGGGGATCTTGTCCCGAAATCTTATAGTAAGAAAATTCTGCCCTTGCCTTGATTCTCGTTCCCATTGTATACCTGGCCGCAATGTTTGCGTTGAAATCCGGTTGTATACCTTCGTTGTATTTCCAGAGGGAATACAATTCACCAAAATACTGCGTAGGACCCAAAGAAGCTGAAACAGACCATGGCGCTTCAAATTTATACCGGTTGAAACTTTGAGAGAAAGCCACATGAGTAAATGCCCACAGAAAAGTAAGTAGAATTATTTTTCTCATTTATTCATGGTTGGAAATCCACAGCCCTGAGACTTTGTTTGGAAATAATTAAGCTTCACGAAAATAATATTAATTTTTTAATTTATCCATGCCTGAAACAATATGAATGTCCCTTTGTGGAAATGGAATCTCTACGCCTTCTTCACTGAAACGCCTGAAAATCTCATAATACAATTGGCTTTTCAGGACTTTTGGTTTGTTGGTGAACTCCGATGTCCAGACCCTTAGGAAAAAATTGAGGCTGTTGTCACCAAATTCATCAAAGAGAACATCTGGTTTCGGGGATTTCAAAATACCATCATGTCTATTCGCAACCTCAATGAGGATTTCCTTGATCTTGGCTGGGTTTTCCTTATAAGAAACGCCCACTGGAAAATTAAATCGGATCTTGGAGTCATTGTGGGACCAGTTGATGACCTGACTGTCGATAAACTGGCTGTTTGGGATGATGACACTGATGTTGTCATTGGTGACAATGGTAGTGGACCTGGCCGAAATGAGAATTACATCACCCGAAATATCTCCCACTTCGATTCTGTCGCCAACCTTTATGGGCTGTTCAAAGAGAATGATCAGACCGCTAATGAAATTATTGGTGATATTCTGAAGTCCAAAGCCGATACCAACACCTACGGCACCCGCAAGAATCCCAAAGGCACTCAGGTCAATACCGTTGGTCTGAAGGATTGAAAAAAGCCCTGCTATAATAAGGATGTACTTCACAATGGTGGCTACGGACTGCCTTGTTCCTGGCCCAATATTGTATTTGACCAATATTTTGGTGACCAATATTTTTTTCACCCATTCAGAGACTACGAAAAGAAAAACGATTGAAAAGACAAGGGTGAGCAGCAAACCAAGCGTCAGATTGGATTCTCCCATCGAGAAAAGCCTAAGATTCATAAAATCATTGAAAAATTCCAAAATATTGGAAAACCCCTCTTTTTTCACTTCGCTTGACTTTTCTTCCATGATTTATTGATTTTCAACAGTTAAATTTCCTCTGAAATATAACTTGAATATGATATAAATAAAATTGGGATGAATATTGTTTACAATCGAAAGATAGTATGGTTTGGGATTAGAGAAACTGAATTTTTAAAATAAATGATTGAATTTTAATTAATTTTGCGGCATGAGTAAACATAAGGAAGAATTAGAACATCGATTAAAGTTAAGGAATATAAAACTATCTGATTACGATGATATTAGGGAAATCATGGTTTCCATTTATAAGAACGAAGGTGGGGCATGGACGAGGGAAGAACTTAAAAATCAATTGAAGGCCTTTCCTGAAGGTCAGATTTGTATAGAGGACAATGGGAAAGTAGTCGCGGCAGCTCTCAGTCTGGTTGTGGATTATGCCAAATTTGGAGACAATCACACTTATGATCAAATCACTGGTTTCGGAAAATTTGACACCCATGACAATGATGGAGACACACTATATGGTACTGATGTTTTTGTAAGCGGGGAATACCGCGGAATGAGATTGGGCCGAAGATTATATGATGCGAGAAAAGAGCTTTGCGAAAATCTGAACTTGAGGTCGATCATTGCAGGTGGGAGGATCCCCGGGTATTCCAAATATGCGGATCAAATGTCCCCAAGAAAATACATAGACATGATCAAAAGCAAAGAGATTTTTGATCCCGTTCTTTCCTTTCAGTTGGCCAACGAATTTCACGTCCGAAAGGTCATTACCAAATATCTGCCCGAAGACAAGGATTCCAGAGCTTTTGCCACACTTCTGGAATGGATCAATATTTATTACGAAAAAGAGGAAAAGCTGATCGGAAATAAAAAGTCCATCGTTCGCTTGGGTTTGGTGCAATGGAAAATGCGTAGATTCAACAATGTGGATGACCTGATGCAGCAGGTTGAATTTTTTGTGGACACCATTTCTGGATACAAATCAGATTTTTGCCTTTTGCCGGAATTCTTCAATGCACCGCTATTGGCAGAATTCAATGACATGGACGCCTCAGAATCCATCCGCCACGTGGCGGAATATACAGATGAGATCGTCACCAGAATGAGGGATCTGGCTCTTTCTTACAATGTGAACATCATCGCCGGAAGTATGCCGGAATATGATGGCAAGAAACTCCGGAACGTAAGTTACCTCTGCCGAAGGGATGGGACAACTGACAAGCAATACAAGCTGCATATCACTCCCGACGAACAGTCCTATTGGGGACTTCAGGGTGGAAACGGCATTAAGGTTTTTGATACGGATGCCGGAAGGATCGGTATTTTGATCTGTTACGATGTGGAATTCCCTGAATTGGGTAGGATACTTGCCGAGCAGGAAATGGATATACTGTTTGTTCCTTTTTGGACAGATACCAAGAATGCATTCCTTCGGGTCAGCACATGTGCCAAGGCAAGAGCAGTGGAAAATGAGTGTTATGTGGCCATTACCGGTTCTGTAGGGAATCTCCCAAGGGTGGAAAACATGGATATTCAATATTCTCAGGCAGCTATTTATTCGCCTTCTGACTTTTCCTTCCCTCATGATGCCGTCGTTGCTCAAGCCTCAGTCAATGCGGAGACTACGATTGTTGCCGATGTTGATTTGGATTTGTTGACCAAGCAACGAAAAGCGGGGAGTGTTAGGAATTTGGACCAGCGAAGGTTGGATCTTTATTCCATCCAATGGAAGAAAAAGAAATAAGATGCAGAATTATTTATCGGGTCTTACCGAAAGTATTAAGAAAAAAGCCTGCAAAATCAAGCTGATCATCACCGACGTGGATGGCGTTTTGACAGATGGTGGAATCATCTACGATGACAATGGGCTGGAATACAAGCGGTTCAATGTCAAAGATGGGCTGATCGTTCATCACCTCAGGAAAAACGGGATCAAAATCGGGGCAATCACCGGAAGGAATTCCAAAGTAGTCGCAGATCGCTGTGACGAATTGAATTTTGATTTCCACTACCATGGAGTCAAAGACAAGGGTCAAAAACTGGAAGAGGTTTTGAAAGATCTTGGCTTTTCCCATGATGAAGTGGCCTATTTGGGTGATGATTTGATTGACCTTCCAATTTTGACTTTGGTTGGACTGGCCGTTTGTCCGGCTGATGCACTTCCCTATATTCAGGAAAGAGTGCATTTTGTGTCTTCCCGGAATGGTGGGGAGGGAGTCTTCCGGGAGCTTGGAGATCTTATCCTGGAATCCAAAGGTTTATTGTCTGGAATTATTGAAAATTTAGTAGCGAAAAAACATGAATAGATTCACCCAACCCATGAAAATCACGGAAAATGTGATTTTGGGGAAAGAAAAACCAGTTTTGTTTGCGGGACCCTGTGCCGTGGAAAGTTTTGACATCTGCATAGAAATAGGAAGTACGGTAAAAGCATTGGCCGAAAAATTCGGGTTTTCCTATGTGTTCAAGGCATCCTTTGATAAGGCAAACAGAACCTCTTCTGGATCATTTCGGAGCATTGGTATGGACAAGTCTTTGGAGGTGCTTCAAAGAGTCGGAAGGCAATTGAACGTTCCATTGGTTACCGATATCCACGAAAGCTACCAAGCCGCGGAAGTGGCTGAAGTGGTGGATGTCCTGCAGATACCTGCATTTTTATGTCGCCAAACAGACCTTCTTTTGGCCGCGGGAAATACAGGTAAGGCAGTAAAGATCAAAAGGGGGCAATTTATGGCTCCTGAAGATATGGAGTATGCCGTGTCAAAAGTCAGGTCCACCGGAAATGAAAATGTTTGTTTGACGGAAAGAGGATTTTCTTTGGGATACCATAATCTTGTCGTGGACATGAGAGCCTTGCCGATCATGAGACAGTTTGCTCCGGTTGTTTTTGATATTACCCATAGCGTCCAACAGCCGGGCGGACAAGGCGGGACAAGTGGAGGCCAGCGGGAATTTGCGCCGTTTTTGGCAAGGGCTGCTGCGGCTACCGGAATCGATGGGTTTTTTATCGAGACCCATCCGGAACCTGCCAAAGCCTTGAGTGATGGACCAAATCTCATTCCTCTGCACAGAATGGAAGCTTTTCTGGAAATGCTGAAAGAATCTTGGGAAATGGGAAGAAAATACCAAGACTTCAACGTCGAATAAAGGCCTTCTGAATAGGATATTCCAACTACTTTCATTTTTTAATATCTGAGAAACTTATTCTTTCAAAAATTTGCGGTGCAGAGTAGAATTGTTGCCCAGACAACATTTCTATTTTGCACCCATAAAGTTTCCTGAGGGATTAATTGTCAAGCTTAATCATGTACAGTGCCGAAGCAAATTGACCATTTGCTTCTTTCCATTAAATCCTTTTTGAATTGAAAGCGGAATACACTTTATTTACTTCCAAAAGACACCCAATATGAATATTTACCCATTTCTGAAGACCGGTTTGTTGGCCACCGGTTTTACAATTTTAACATCACTTTCTTTCGCGCAATCTTGGGAGGTCTACGATCAAAATTTCCAATTGACTTCAAGGATAGAGTTTGATCACATCAGCATATTGGGGGAATCCGTGAGGATAAGTTCCATGGGAAATGAACTCAACCTATTGGGAAAGGATTACCGCTCTTTTTTAAACCTCAAGGGTGAATCGGTTTACCAATACCTAGAACCTTGGATCATTGTCAAGGGACCAAAAGGTTTGGGGGCATTTCATGAGTATGGTGAAGAGGTTTTTCCTTTGGAATATGATGACATTCAGATTTTTTACACCAAGCTTTTGGCCCAAAAAGGAAATGCATTTTGGGTATATGATCGCGTCAAAAAGAGCACAGTTTCCATAGGGACATTTGATCAAGCTCTTTTGGCCAAAAATGGCCAAGTGATCGCTCAAAATGAAAAAGGTTTTTTTCTCCCTTTGTCAAAAAATCCGGGCAAGGTTTTCAAAAAGCTTCTTGAGGTCAATGAAAACTTTCTGATTTCTGATGAGGATACAGGTTTTGGTTTGATCAATCGGGAAGGGGAGTATATTCTTGAACCGATTATTGATGAATTGATACATTTGGAGGAGAATTACTTCTACGCATTTGATGGCAAACAATATATGTTGATCAAAGCAAGGGAAGAGAGGGCCGATATTAAATATACTTCCTATCATAAAATCACCTTGGGGCAAAACAACATGATGCTGGAATATATCCATGGCAAACTGCGCAGGGTCATGGACAATGAAGGCATACTTTTGGATCAAACCGGAATGGAAAAAGTGACTCAGGTGGGATATAAAAAATACAATGTTTACCTGAGGGACAAAAGTGTAGGTCTATTGGGAGAAGGAGGTTGGCTTGTGAATCCTGTTTTGAACTTAGAAACTATTTTACCGGGAAAGGAAAACCTTTATGGCGCAAAAAAAGAAGGGAAATACGGATTTATCAATAAATCCGGACAAATGCTGATCGAAAACAGGTTCGATGAGATATCAGTTTTTTCGGAGGGATTGGCCGCAGTGAAGCGCAATGGATTGTGGGGTTTTGTGAATAAAGCAGATCAAATAATCGTTACTCCGCAATTTGAGGAAGTACTTGACTTTCACAATGGGCTATCTGTTGTCAAGCAAAACGGGAAATCAAATTTGATCGATAAAAATGGGGGTGTGCTTTTGGGAAACTGGTATTCTCGCATTTCAATTGCTCCTGATAATTATTTCATAACGGAGGAAAACGGTCTTTTTGGATTGATAGACGCCTCCGGCTTGGAGATAGTGGGGCCCAAATTTAACGAACTGAGAAGGGAGACCCAAGATAAAATCGTGGTGAAGATGGGAGATAAATTTGGTGTGATGGACGAATCCGGAAATTATTCCTTACCTATTTATTACAAAAACATAATATTTGATCAAGGCACCAATAAAATTCTGGTGGAAGATCGATATCAATTTATGCCTGCAGCGGCAGTCGAAAAAGAGATTAAAAAGAAAAGAGGGGTTTGAAACCCCTCTTTTTTTGTTTATTTTTTGTCACCGGATTTGTTTTTGGTGCTGTCTCCCGCACTTCCGGAATCCGT
This sequence comes from Rhodonellum psychrophilum GCM71 = DSM 17998, assembly GCF_000381545.1. Classification (GTDB taxonomy): domain Bacteria; phylum Bacteroidota; class Bacteroidia; order Cytophagales; family Cyclobacteriaceae; genus Rhodonellum; species Rhodonellum psychrophilum. The sequence goes on from NZ_KB906685.1 coordinate 17,683, forward strand.
TCCGGCGATAGAGGATCGCATATCCGTGTCGGATTTAATGTTTTCCATCCTGTAGTAATCCATAATGCCCAGTTTTCCTGATCTGAATGCCTCAGCAATGGCTTTTGGAACCTCAGCTTCAGCCTCGATTACCTTTGCACGCATTTCTACAGCTTTCGCTTTCATTTCTTGTTCCAAGGCAACGGCCATTGCCCTTCTTTCTTCCGCTCTAGCTTCTGCCACTTTCAAGTCGGCAGACGCTTGGTCGATTTGAAGCTTGGCGCCAATATTTGTTCCCACATCGATGTCAGCGATATCGATCGAGAGGATTTCAAATGCAGTTCCTGCATCCAAGCCCCTTTCTAACACCAATTTCGAAATCCTGTCAGGATTTTCCAATACACTTTTGTGGTTTTGTGAAGAACCTATTGAAGTCACGATTCCTTCGCCAACACGCGCCAAAATCGTTTCTTCTCCCGCTCCACCGACCAACTGTGCGATGTTTGCTCTTACCGTTACCCTCGCTTTTGCAATCAGCTGAATCCCATCCGCAGCCACAGCAGCCACATTTGGGGTGTTGATCACCTTTGGGTTTACGGAAATCTGAACTGCCTCGAAGACATCTCGACCCGCTAGGTCTATTGCTGTGGCTTGTTTAAAGCTCAGCGCAATATTTGCCTTATCAGCGGATATTAGGGCCCTAATTACATTTGGGACGTTTCCGCCTGCCAAGAAATGGGTTTCCAAATCATTCGTAGTCAGGTCTAATCCCGCTTTGGTTGCGGTGATCATGGCGTTGACAATGATTCCCGGGGGAACCTTCCTGATTCTCATTCCGATCAATTCTCCGATTCCTACTTTCACGTTGGAGAAGACTGCCGTGATCCAAAGATTTACGGGAATAAAATAAAGGAAGACAAATAACAAAATCAGCCCGGCAAAAGCTGCAAATAAAATAAAAGCCGAATTGGTCATTTCCATAGTTTATGATTTTACGATGATTTTATTGTTTTCCAATTTGTGTATGATGACTGTTTTTCCGACGGGGATCAAGCCTGCTTCTGATTTAACTTCATAGATTTTATCCAAAAACTCAGCTTTCCCAATAGGTTTGATGTCAGAAACCGCCTTGCCTTCAAGTCCAAGGGTCAATCCCAATAGCCGATCATCAAATGTTCTATTGGAGATGGTCTCTTTCAAGGCAAATTTCTTCCAAACCCCTGATTTGAACCCATAAAAAAGGGCTGTAAAATTCACCAATATAGTGATTCCTAAAATCATCCACGCAAGTTGACTGTCAAGCTTTATGAATGCGTAATAAATGCCTGCTGCGGTCACCAGAACTCCCAAAAGCCCAACCAAAGTTGTCCCTGGGACAAACAAAATCTCCAATAATACAAGGATCAATCCGATTGTCAAAAGGCTCCCTAAAATCAACAAAGTCATAATTGTCTATTTTTGTTCAAATTAGGTAGATTAATTGGTTTCAAAAAACCATAATCCCAATCTTCGTAGGAATAACTGTTTAAAACTAAAAAAATCTGAAATCATCAAAAAATAAATCGATGGATTCCAAAACCATAAAACCTGAATTTAGGATTTGGGGTTCTGAAATCCATCGATTATATACATATATTATCAATACGCTCTTGCGAAAAGTACCCGACCACTTGATGGTTGGCCAGTAAGGATACACTTTCCTTCCTCTTCTTTCCTGTCCAAGGGAATGCATCTGATCGTGGCCTTGGAAAGTTCCTTGATTTTTTCCTCGGTTGCAGTAGTACCATCCCAATGCGCGGAAACAAAGCCTCCCTTGTTATCCAAGATAGATTGGAATTCTTCCCAAGTATCTGCTTCGGTGGTCATTTCATTTTTGAATGAAAATGCTTTTTGATAAATATTTTCCTGGATTTCATCCAATAAGCCAATGATGTAATCTTCAAGAATGACCCCGTCCAAATGGATTGTTTCTTTGGTTAAGGTGTCTCTTCTTGCGATTTCAAGGGAATTGTTTTCAAGATCTCTTGGACCCAAAGCGATTCGAATGGGCACTCCCTTCAGTTCATATTCAGCAAATTTCCATCCCGGTTTGAAAGTGTCGCGGTTGTCGAATTTTACCGAAATTCCTTTGGCTTTCAATTTGGCCATGATTTCTTTTGCCTTTATGGAAAGGATTTCCAGTTCTGCATCCCCTCTGTAGATGGGGATAATCACCACTTGAATAGGTGCCAGTTTGGGAGGAAGCACCAGTCCATTGTCATCAGAGTGCGCCATAATCAAGGCACCCATCAAGCGCGTGCTTACACCCCAAGAAGTTCCCCAAACATACTCAAGTCCACCTTCCTTCGTTGCGAATTTCACATCAAAAGCCTTGGCAAAATTCTGCCCCAAGAAGTGGGAGGTACCTGCTTGAAGTGCTTTTCCATCCTGCATCATGGCTTCGATGCAGTAGGTGTCCACCGCTCCTGCAAAACGTTCGTTTTCAGTTTTGACTCCTTTGACCACAGGCAATGCCATAAATTCTTGTGCAAACTGGGCATAGACGTTCATCATTTGAACGGTTTCATCAATGGCTTCCTGTTTTGTGGCGTGGGCGGTGTGGCCTTCCTGCCATAAAAACTCCGAGGTTCTTAAAAACAAGCGTGTCCTCATTTCCCATCGGACCACATTGGCCCATTGATTTACCAATAGGGGCAAGTCACGATAGGATTGGATCCAGTTTTTATAAGTACTCCATATCACTGTTTCCGAAGTGGGCCTGACGATCAATTCTTCCTCCAATTTTGCGTCTGGATCCACGATCACAGACTTTCCGTCTTCAGAATTTTTCAACCTGTAGTGGGTCACCACTGCGCATTCCTTTGCAAAGCCTTCTATGTGGCTGGCTTCTTTGGAAAGATAAGATTTTGGAATAAACAAGGGGAAATAGGCATTTGAATGTCCGGTTTCCTTGAACATGATGTCCAGCTGGGCTTGGATTTTTTCCCAAATGGAGTAACCATAGGGCTTGATCACCATACAACCTCTAACCGCCGAGTTTTCAGCGAGGTCGGCCCTTTTTACCAATTCATTATACCACAATGAATAATCTTCGCTTCTTTTGGGCAATCCTTTACTCATCTCTTATTTGTTGGTTTCAAAAATCTCTTTATCTTCGCTTGGAAGAATAGTGGGCAAATATAAATTAAAAAATTATAACCCTCTCCTATAACGAACGTATATAGTTATAGTGTTAAATAAAATACCAAGCAAATGAAAAAATTAAACACATTCGCAGTCTTAGGAGCAGGGTTAATCGTGATGTTAAGCTCATGTTCTACCAGTTACAATGCCATGAAAGGTGAGACTGACGATTTATATTTTATGGCATCGGATGCAAATCTTGCCACTGAGTTTGCTGTTAATAACAACAATCCCCAAAATTTTCAATCTCTTAAGAATGTCAATTCGGCTGAATTTGAGAAAGAGAATTTTTCTGCGAGAAATGTGAATCCAGAATATATCGCCAAATATCAAGCGGAACAAAACGCAGGATCGGAAAATGAGACGGTTTATTTTGATGAAGCTGATGCACAGGCAAATCAAGGCAATATCAATGTGTACAACAATTACAGCAGCAATGCTGGGAATTTCAACTCAGGTTTCGGTAACCCGTGGATGATGAATTCCATGTTTATGGGAGGTTTTTCACCTTTTGGAATGGGCATGGGAATGGGCATGATGTCACCTTTCGGAATGGGATTCTACGATCCTTTTTGGGGTCCTTCCATGGGTATGGGCATGATGTCTCCCTTTGGCTTTAGGCCAGGATTCAATCTTTCCATCGGGATGGGATTCGGTTTTGGAAATCCTTGGATGAGGAGGGGATTTGGAATGGGATTTTATGATCCTTTCTTCGGAGGTTTTGGCCACGGAATGGCATTTGGAGGCATGTATCCAGGCTATGGTTTTGGAGGCTTCGGTAGACCAATTTTTGTCCTTCCTGGGTCAGAATTCAACAACCGTCAGATTGTAAGAGGGGCCAGACCTACACGTGGTGCAGGATTGGCTACTACTACCAGCAGAGCGAATGCTGCTGCAGTACCAAGTACCTCAAGAGCAGCCGCGAGAAGGGATGCTACATCCAGTCGGTCTTTGACCTCTACCCCTAACGCAAGGCAGTCAAGCCGTGATTTCGGGAATAGTCAAAACGATTATTATGGAAATTCCAGAAGTAGAGTTGCTGGAACAACTTCAGCAGCACCTTCCACAAGAAACGTTGGATCTGCGGCAATGAGCCGTACAGGAAGCAGAGTTGGAACTACCAATACTGCCCCAAATACCAGAAACATGGCTCCGAATACCAGAAATACAAGATCAACTTATGGAACTACACCATCCAGAGGTTCATCTCCAAGTTACAACAGGAATGCGAGTCCTTCTTACAATAGAAGTACCAGCCCAACAAACAGAACGGTTGCACCTTCAAGAAGCGGCAATTCAACCCCAACTAGAAATTCTTCTCCATCTTATAGCGCACCAAGCAGAAGCACTGGTGGTAGTGTAGGAGGAGGAAGCGTTGGAGGAGGAAGAAGTAGCAGCGGTGGTGGTGGCGCCAGTTCTGGAGGATCAAGAGGAGGAAGGGGGAATTAATTCCCCTTTTTTTTTATCTTTTTTTTAACTTTCTCGTTAAATCAAATCTATACTTTATTCAAACGATTTGTTTAAAGTTGGTTTAACACCTTATCTTAAAATATCCAAAAATCAGTTTTATGATTTCAGTCAAAAAGATATTCATCACGCTTGTTGTGGGAGGATTGGCAATGTCAGATGCATTTTCCCAGAGTGGATACTTTGAAGATGCATTGCGGTTCAGTCAATTTAGATCGACTGGTTCTGCCCGTATTACAGGGATCGGAGGAGCCCAAATGTCACTGGGTGGAGACATCTCCAACGTCCATGGTAACCCTGCCGGTTTGGGCTTTTTCAGGCAGTCAGAATTCAGTATTTCTCCCTCCTTTACCAATTGGCTTTCCGAATCCAATTATCTTGGCCAAATCCAAGAAGATCGAACCGGCAATTTTTCCGTTCCAAACCTAGGATTGGTTATAAGCAAACCAAAAGGACCGCTTCAACCAGGGAAATTCAGGGGTGGGTCTTTTGGGATCAGTTTCAATAGGGTAGCCAACTTCAACAATCAGTTTGGTTTCTTTTCAGACATTGAAGGAAATTCCTCGATCATTGATTTTTTCTTGCAGGACGCTTCGGGTATTCCAGAAAATCAAATTGAAAGTTTTGGGTTGACGGGCTTGGCATACCAATCTTACCTGATCAATCCCATTGCTTTTGATGAAGCTGGCAATCCGATCAATAATCCATCCCAGTACGATTCCTTTGTATTGGGGCAGCCTTTTCAGGATGAAATCGTCACAACAGAAGGGAGTGCCAACCAAACCAGTTTTTCTTATGGAGCAAATTTTGACAACAAACTCTTTGTCGGCGGTGGCATAGGTCTCACCTCCATTAATTATACATCGACCAAAACTTACAATGAAGAATTCTTCGAACAACCCTTGATTAATTCTTCCCTACAAGAGAATTTGAGGATCAATGGTTTTGGTGTCAATGTGAATTTGGGAGTAATTTATAAGCCGGTGGATCAATTAAATCTTGGGCTGAATTTCCAATCCCCCACCTGGTACAGGTTGAATGAGGAATATGATGCAAGGATTGTTAATTTCTTTGACAATTTCTTTTACGAGGATGAGGGAGAAACATTGGGTCGTGAGGAGGCCTCTACCCAAATTATTTTGGGTACATATAATCTAAATACACCATTGAGACTTAGTGGAGGAGCTACCTACTTCATTGGTAAAAATGGATTTATCTCAGCCGATGTGGATTTTCTGGATTACAGTAGCAGCCGGATCAATTCCAATGATTTCAATCCCAACGCAGACAATGCTGAAATAAGAGCTATTTATGGAACAGCCATCAACTACCGGATAGGTGGGGAATACAGGTTTGACATCTGGAGAGTAAGGGCAGGGTATGCCTTCTACGGAGATCCCTTCGTAAACAGCATTATAGACAGGAGTACCCAGCAATTCAATGGCGGACTAGGCGTACGACTAAAGAAGGTGTATGTCGATTTCGCCTTATCAGGAACTTACTTTGATCAAGTTTACAATTCCTATCCGGTTATTGAATCCAATGGAATAAACTCCGGGCCAATTACCCAGGTGAAAAACAAGATGACATCCGGGATGGTTACCGTGGGTTTTAACTTCTAAAAAACACCATTAATTCTGATATCAAAAGCTCAGTGGAGATGTCCTCTCCACTGAGCTTTATTTTTGCCTGATCATAAAACAAAACCCGCTGGGCATAAAGATTTTTAAGCTTGAGTATCATTTCTGCTTCGTCAAGTCCAGCAAACATTGGTCTTTTTCCTGTAACATCGGTCTTGAGTCGTGAATGGAGTTCACTCAATGCCACGTCAAGGTAAACTGAAATTGCGTGTTTGTTGATCAAGTCCATATTGTCGTTGAAGCAAGGTGTGCCCCCGCCCGTTGACAGTACAAACCCAGCTTCCCTGCTCAAAACCTGTTTCAGATAGATGGTCTCGAGTTCCCTGAAACCACCTTCTCCTACGGATTGAAAGATGTGAGGGATTTTTTGGTGGGTTTCTTTTTCGATCAAATGGTCGAGATCGATGAATTCGAAATTGAGTTGGAGGGCCAATTTCTTTCCAAAAGTTGATTTTCCCGAGCCCGGCAATCCAACCAAAACTATTTTAACTGGATCTTTCATCGTCCATAAAGCAATTTAACCGCTTCAGCGTCAGGGGTGTTTCTGTAATGGTACTTTTTCAGAACGACTCCGTTTTGAAGCAGCATCACTCCAGGATTTGACCGCATGATCGTTTTGATAACGGTGGCATCCCCCTGATACCCCTTTACGTCCCAATTTCTCGAATCAATCAAGCTGTGGATTTCTGTTTCGGAAGATGCCGCAACCAAAACAGCTTCGATGCCACTTCCCTTAAGACCTTTTATCATTTTGTCGATTTCGGTCAAATTGGAGGTTTCAAGCTTTGAAATATTGGTGACCATAATCAAGGCTTTGTCTCCAGTTAAAATGCCTTCCGTAAAATCGCCCTCTGTATTCCATATGGCAAAATCCGATATTTTGGGAAGGGCTTCCTCATTATTGAGATTCATTTCCAAAAATTCGTAGGATTCATCCGTTGGATATTGGTCAAATACAAATTCTTTGCCCTCCTTTTTCATCACATAACTATATTCCAAAGGCGCAGAGGGTTGCATGGCCAGCGGGATATTCACGCCCTCCTTATACGCCCGGAAGTCGATAAATGGAAGGTTTCGGATGGCCGTGATCGCCAAAATAACAGATACTATCACACTTATCCTGACTGTCCAGGTTGCCCAAGGTTGATAATTATTAACCAAATCTTTTCTGAAAAAGAACAAGATTCCAATCAAAATCAACAAAAAGATGTCCTTGAAGAAAGATTCCCATGGAGTGAGTTTGATGGCGTCCCCAAAACATCCGCAGTCTGTAACCTTATTAAAATAAGCAGAATAGAATGTCAGGAAAGTGAAAAACAAAATCATCAAGCCAAGGGCCCAAACCGTTACTTTTAACCGGACGCCCAAAATCAGCATAATCCCCAAGACAACTTCCAAAACCACCAAAACTACGGCAATGGATAAGGAAAATTCTTTGAACAGATAAAAAAAGGAGGCAATGTCATTGGAAAAAACATCAAAATATTCTTCCAACTTAATGGCGGTGCCCACTGGGTCATTGATTTTGATCAGTCCTGAGAAAATAAACAATCCACCGACGATCATCCTAATAATGAGCAACATTCCTTGTTTAAACATGGTATTCTAATTTTATTAAGCAGAAAACGGCATAATTGATCATGTCTTGATAATTCGCCTCAATTCCTTCTGAAACGATTGTCTTTCCCTGGTTGTCTTCAATTTGTTTGACGCGAAAGAGCTTCATAAGGATTATGTCCGTCATCGAGGCAACACGCATGTCCCTCCAGGCCTCTCCATAATCATGGTTTTTGTTTTCCAACAAGCCACGAGTTGCATCGACCCAATGATCGTAAATGGATTCAATTTCCTCATAAGAAAGTTCTAGGCGGGGATCATCTTTCAGGCTAATCTGCATCAAGGCAATTAGGCTATAATTGATGATGCCCACGAATTCATCTGCAATTGGGTCACTTATTTTTTGTGTATCCTTTTCCTGAATGGAACGGATGCGCTGGGCTTTTATAAATATTTGATCGGTAATGGAAGGAAGTCTTAAAATTCTCCAAGAAGTACCATAATCTATTGTTTTCTTCTTAAAAAGTTCTTTACAAAAGTGGATAACTTGGTTATATTCGCTGATGGTTTGCGTTTTCAAAGCAATGATGTTTAATGAACAATATTTTGAATTCTTCTTCTGAAATCGAAGATAAATTATTTACCCCAAAAATAACACTTAGAAGTAAAGGAAAGCTATTATTATTGGAGGAACCCTGGGTCATGGGTATTTTAAATGTAACTCCCGATTCCTTTTTTGTTGGTAGTAGGGTGCAAAAGAAGCTTGATGAAGCTGTTTTTCGCGTAGAAAAAATGCTTCTAGAGGGAGCCAAAATCATTGATGTCGGAGGTTACAGCAGCCGACCCGGTGCAGCCATGGTTTCTGTGGAAGAGGAAATGGACCGTATTCTTCCTGTTATTGAAAAAATCAAGATTCATTTCCCCGATTGTTTGGTTTCCATTGACACATTCAGGGCAAATGTTGCCAAGGAAGCGGTCCATGTAGGTGCGGATATTGTCAACGATATTTCTGCAGGGGACCTTGATACGGAAATGTTAGAAGCCGTGGGTAAGCTTTCGGTTCCTTATATTGCCATGCATATGAGAGGCAATCCCCAAAATATGCAGGAGAAAACGGGCTATGAAAATATTATTTTGGAGATTGCACAAAATTTCTCCAGAAAATTGAACCAATGCAAAAAAGCTGGCATTAATGATGTTATACTTGATCCAGGATTCGGTTTTTCCAAAACATTGGAGCAAAATTACTATATTCTAAAAAAATTGTCTTATTTTAAGATAAATCAGGTACCCATCTTGGTTGGATTGTCAAGGAAGTCGATGATCTATAAACCGTTGGATTGCACACCGGAAGAAGCCTTAAATGGAACGACAGCTCTCAACATGGTTGCCTTAACACAAGGCGCGAATATTCTAAGGGTACACGACGTGAAAGAAGCAGTAGAAACAGTCAAATTATATAAACAAATTTACCCTTGATTTTACTTTTCAAAATTGGTTTTTTAGAAATATCCATTGTCAATATCATTGATATTACATTGGTGAGCATGCTATTGTACCAAATTTACAAGCTTCTAAGGGGTAGTGTTGCCATTAAGATTTTTTTGGGGTTTCTTTCCATATATCTCGTTTACCTTTTGGTGAGTGCCTTGAGGATGGAGTTGCTTTCCATTATTTTGGGCCAATTTATGGGAGTCGGTGTCATTGCTGCCATCATTATTTTTGCTCCAGAAATCAGAAAATTCTTGATGATCATTGGTAAATCTTCCATTCTCTCAAATGAAAATATTCTTCAAGAATTGTTGTTTTGGAGAAAAAGGGAGACAGAAGCATTTAATATCAATCCAATCATTGAAGCATCCAAAGCCCTTGCGGGAACCAACATGGGTGCCTTGATGGTGATTTCCAATAATTCTGAGCTGAAATTCTATGCGGAAAGCGGAGATCTTTTGGATGCATTGGTTTCCAAACGGCTATTGATTTCAATATTCAACAAGTACAGCCCATTGCATGATGGAGCAGTGATCATTTACAATGGAAAAGTGAAAGCCGCAAGGTGTATTCTTCCTGTAACGGAAAGGGATGTGCCGGCACAATTTGGATTGAGGCATCGTGCTGCTATCGGCATGTCAGAGGCCACAGATACGCTGGTGCTGATTGTTTCAGAGGAGACGGGACAGACTTCTTTGGCCAAAAACGGAAAAATTCTTCACAATCTTTCTTTTCAGGAAGTGAGGGAGTTGATCAATGGATACTTGAGTGGCAATGATATCGATGATAAATTTGAATCGATCTCTGTATATGAAAGGGGAAAGTTCACACCTTCCCCCTCAAAGGCATAAAATTTTTATTTCAATACACCAAGTTCTTTTCCAACTTCAATGAAGGATTGGATGGCGGTATCCAAATGCGCTCTTTCGTGGCCGGCAGAAATTTGGACTCTTATTCGGGCTTGTCCCTTGGGTACGACTGGGAAATAAAAGCCGATCACATAGACTCCTTTTTCCAATAGTTTCTCAGCCATTTTTTGTGACAAAACAGCATCATAAAGCATAATCGGTACGATTGGATGTTCACCTGGTTTGACATCAAAGCCAGCCTCAGTGATTTTAGACCTGAAGTACTTTGTGTTTTCTTCCAACTTATCCCTTAATTGGGTAGTCTCCGATAACAGATCTAGGACGGCAATGGATGCTCCGGTAATCGAAGGTGCAAGTGTATTGGAAAATAAATAGGGTCTGGATCTTTGTCTAAGCAATTCCACGATTTCTTTTCTTCCGGAAGTAAATCCTCCGGAAGCGCCACCCAAGGCTTTCCCCAAAGTACCAGTGATGATATCGATCTTTCCTACTACCCCCTTCAATTCATGGACGCCCCTTCCTGTTTTGCCCATAAATCCAGTGGAATGGCATTCATCAGACATGACCAAGGCCCCATATTTTTCTGCCAAAGCGACAATTTTATCCAGTTGGGCAATGGTGCCATCCATGGAAAAGACACCATCTGTGACGATGATCTTCTGTTGGGCGCCTTTGGCTTCGGCATCCTGAAGTTGGGCTTCCAGGTCTGTCATGTCATTGTGCAGGTATCTAAACCGCATGGCCTTGCATAGTCGAACGCCATCGATGATGGAGGCATGATTGAGTGCATCAGAAATAATGGCGTCTTCTGGGCCAAAAATCGGCTCGAAAACCCCACCATTTGCATCAAATGCAGCAGCATACAAAATGGTGTCTTCGGTGCCCAAAAATTCCGATATTTTCCTTTCGAGTTCCTTATGGATGTCTTGGGTCCCACAAATAAATCTAACTGAGGACATTCCAAATCCATGCGTGTCGATCGCAGTTTTTGCGGCTTCGATTACCTTTGGATGAGAAGATAAACCCAGGTAATTGTTTGCGCAAAAGTTCAATACTTTTTGTCCCCCAAAGATGGTGATCTCCGCAGCTTGGGGAGAAGTGATGACTCTTTCCTTTTTAAAAAGGTCTGCAGATTCTATTTCTTTTAACTCTTTTTGTAATTTGGGCTTTAAGGTGTCGTACATGTTAGTTTTTTTCTAATTTTAAAGAAAACACTCCTTTGAATTAAATGAAAATCATTCAATGAAATCATTATTTTTGTAACAATCAATTCCCAAATATAATCAAAAAACCTCAGCAGGTTTGAGGTAACGAAGAGGTCAAAAGTCAAACAATGGAAAGAATTCTTATAATCGGAGCAGCTGGACAACTTGGATCAGAATTGTCACAGGCGCTTGCTTCACAATATGGTGGTGACAATGTCATTGCCACCGACATTAATCCCTTGGCAATCGAAAAGCTGAATTTTTGTAGGACTGCCGTGCTGGATGCAATGGATAGAGACGCCTTGAGAAAATTGGTGAGAGCCCAAAATGTCAAACAAATCTACCATCTGGCAGCGGTGTTGTCTGCCACCGGAGAGCAAAAGCCACTATTTGCTTGGCACCTTAATATGGAGAGCTTACTTTTTGTTTTGGAGTTGGCGAGGGAGGAAAAACTCGATAAGATTTATTGGCCTTCTTCTATTGCGGTTTTTGGGCCGAATACGCCCAAAATCAATACCCCTCAATATTGTGTGAAAGAACCCAATACCGTTTACGGGATATCGAAACAAGCGGGAGAAAGATGGTGTGAATACTATTTTCAAAAATACAATGTAGATGTAAGAAGTCTCAGGTACCCGGGATTGATTGGTTACAAATCACTACCAGGCGGAGGAACGACTGATTATGCAGTCGATATCTATCATAAAGCGATTGCCGGAGAGCCTTTTGTGTCTTTCTTGAGTGAGAACACCCTTTTGCCGATGATGTTCATGCCGGATGCCATTAAGGCAACACTCGATTTGATGAATGCTCCTTTAGAAAAAATAAAGGTAAGGTCTAGTTACAATTTGGCGGCCATGAGTTTTTCTCCTCAAGAAATCTTCCAAAGTATCAAAAAACACTTCCCCGATTTTTCGATCAGTTACGCACCTGATTTCAGACAGTCAATCGCAGACAGCTGGCCAGATAGTATTGATGATTCTGTTGCAAGGCAAGACTGGGGTTGGAAGCATGACTATGATCTGGACAAAATGACAAAAGTGATTCTGTCCAATTTACCCACTTACCTGGAGTATTTGAAATAAAAAGCAGGTAGGTTTTATATGTTTCAAAGGGAATGGATCGGTTTATGCAAAGCCGATCCATTCCCTTTTTTTATTTGTTTTTGAGTTTGATTTCCTCCGGATCAAATCCCAATACCAATTGTCCACTTGGAAATTCCACAATGGGTCTTTTGATCATACTGCTTTTTTCCATCAGGATTTTAATGGCAGATTCTCTGTTTTCCAAAAGGGATTTTTCCGAATCGGTTAATTTCCTGAAAGTTGTTCCTCTTTTGTTGATCAAAGATTCTATCCCGACTATTGATTCGAATTTCAACAATAAATCCTCAGATGGTGCTTTCTTTTTATAGTCTACGAAATCATATTCAATACCTTCTGCCTCCAGAAAGGAGAAGGTTTTTTTCATGGTATCGCAGTTTTTAATTCCGTAAACAATAAGGCTCATGTTTTTTTGTTTTAAACTTAAGTGCTGTCTTTATTGGTGGATTTCAATCAAGGATTCCTCGTTCGCTGAAATAATCTTGCCAATCAAATCATCGGATAGGGCTGTGGAAAGGAAGAGGCTTTCAAATTGAGAAGGAGCAAGATAGATTCCCCTTTTCAGCATGGCTTGAAAATATTTCCCAAACAGCACAGTATCGGACTTTTTTGCGGATTCAAAATCCGTAACCGCATGGTTGGAGAAAAATAGGCTATACATACTACCCACGTGATTGATGGTGTAATCCAATCCCAATTTATCCAATGTTGCTTGGAAACCGGTTGTGATCTTGCTTCCAATGGCATTCAGGCGGGTATAAACCTCTGGGTTTTCATCCAAGTGATGAAGCATCACAAGGCCGGCAGTCATGGCGATCGGATTGCCAGAAAGTGTGCCTGCTTGATAGACAGGTCCTGAAGGAGAGACAAAGTCCATGATTTCTTTCTTTCCTCCATATGCGCCTACGGGAAGTCCGCCTCCGATGATTTTTCCTAGTGTAGTCAAATCCGGGGTCACGCCATACATTTCTTGGGCGCCACCTTTTGCCAAACGAAAACCTGTCATGACTTCATCAAAGATCAATAGGATTCCTTCTTTATCGCAGATTTTCCTTAGCCCTTCGAGGTAACCAGGGGCAGGTGTAACCAATCCCATATTGCCGGGAACAGGCTCTAATATCAAGGCAGCAATTTCTCCTTTGTGGATTGCAACCAAATTTTCGATGGCCTCCAGATTGTTGTATGGAGCCAATAATGTGTCTTTGGCTGTGCCTTTGGTTACACCAGGAGAATCAGGGGATCCCAATGTGATGGCTCCAGAACCGGCCGAAATCAAGAATGAATCGCCATGTCCGTGGTAATGTCCTTCCAATTTGATGAATTTATCTTTGCCTGTATATCCTCTGGCAAGCCTGATCGCTGACATGGTGGCTTCGGTACCTGAATTTACCATCCTTACTTTTTCAACAGAAGGAACCATCTTGGCAATTAATTCTGCCATTTCCACCTCGTGAGCAGTTGGCGCACCGAATGATGTTCCTTTTTCCATGGCTTTGATGACAGCTTCTCGGATCAGGGGAGGGTTGTGACCCAAAATCATTGGTCCCCAGCTATTGATCAGCTCAATGTAGGAGTTTTCATCCTCGTCGTAAATGAAGGCGCCATCGGCCCTTTTGATAAACAGGGGGTCTCCTCCGACAGCACGAAAGGCACGGACAGGGGAATTTACTCCCCCTGGGATAAATTGCTTCGCCTTTTCAAATAAGGCCTTGCTTTTGGTGATTTGCATGTAAACTGAATTTTATTTTTCGATCAAAACACCGTCTTCCAATTTGAAGATGGGTATGTATCGGTTATTCTTACTGTTTTGAAAATTAGTTCCGTAGGATATTTTTCCCTTCCTGAAACCTTTTTTGTCTAAATTCTTTCTGAGGTCAAAACCTTCATTGACGTTGATGGATTCATGAAGCCAATAGGCCAAGTCATATCCTAAATGGGCATTGAAAGAAGGGAATGTGCTGTATTGCTTATAAAATCCATTTTTGAAATTCTCTACCTCAGGACTTTCCAACCTGACAGAATTGTTGCCAATAAACCGTAGGTTTTGGTTTTCCAGCATTTCATAATTGGCGAAATTGAAGTAAAGCCAACTGTCCATTACGAAGATCGGCAAATCCACATTGATGGATTCGAGTAATCCGAAAATGGGGGACGCAATGTTTGGGTCATCCGAAAAAACAAACACCATGTCTGCTTTCGGATTTGAATTTCTCGAAACGTTCAAGTTTGAGAAAAAAGTACGGATGTCTTTTTCATTCACCGATTTATTTGCAACGATTTGGTACCCCAATTTAACCGCCAATTCTGCAGTTTGTTTCGACAAAAGCTCATCTCGAGTGGCTCCGGAATATGCGATGGCAATTCTTTTTCCTTCAAGATTTTTTCTTGAAAAATCCATCAATCCTTGGCTGATGGAAGAGACCGAAGGCCTAAACAAATAAGCAAAGTCATAGGCTTCAAATTTTTCATCTACGTTGGACAAAGGGTTGATAAAGGGAATGTCATTGTTTTCTGCAAAAGCAGCCACTATTTCAGTTTCCTCAGGGTATACCGGGCCCACGATGATGTCTGCTATTTCCAAAAATGGATCTGCCAATATTTGCTTTAATTTTTCGGGGTTTCTTGCAGAATCGAAAGTACGTAAGTTTACTTTCTTGCCGTTTTTATTCAATTCATCGACACCTAATTTTAATCCTTGGTAAAGCTCAAAGATAAAGTTGTGTGCATTTAGATTGTTTACTCCGGAACCCCCGGAATAATTGAAAGGAAGGATGACTGCCACTTCCAAAAATTGAGGGTTTTTATTTTTTTCTTTCTTCGCAATTCCATCCTCTATTTTCGCGGATTTGACCTGATTGTAGATTGCCTTTTCATCAGTGGACATGATGGTTTGGCTTTCCAGTTTTTCTTTCAAGGCTTGCATAAAACCTTGGTTGGCGTTGAACTTTGAAAGATTTGAAGTTAAAAAACTCACGGATTCATTTTTAAGAAAAATATAGCTGGCTTTTTCTGCCTCTTTAAAGAGGTTAGCATCTTTAATTTCTGAAATTGCGACTAATGCTGATAAATTATCTTTTTTCTGGAAATTTGCCAAAGCATATAAATATTTTGCATCATCCAGTTTTCTCCATGATTTGGCTTCCAATAGCGGCTTTAGTGATGTGGAGGCCAATTCAAATTGATTGTTGAGGTATCCGGCATGTGCAAAATGGTAAGTGGCGTATTTGGAAAGCTCTCCAAATTTGGTGTCATCCATGTAAGGCACCAAAAGACCCATGGCCTCTTTGTAATTCCCATAACCGATCAGGGTTTTGGCTCTTTTATAATTGGCTAAATTGTCCTGAGCGTAAGTATTCGTTACAAATACAGGAATCAAAATCAATAGCAACAAAAGGCTTCTCATAGAATATTTTTCAAATTACAAAGACAAAAATTATTCCTAACGTAAATAGTTTTCAAATTTAATGGATTTTGGGTCAAATAAAAGGGAACTGTTTAAGGCTCTTAAATGAAAAAGGCTACAGGAAGTATGTTTTTGTTTTCCTGTAGCCTTTTATCTTACCTTTTTTGGTTGGTTTTATTCCCACTCAATGGTAGCAGGTGGTTTTGAGGAAATGTCATAAACAACACGGTTTACACCCTTTACTCGATTGATGATTTCATTGGACATCTTGCCGAGAAACTCATATGGCAAATGGATCCAGTCTGCAGTCATTCCATCCACCGAACCTACAGCTCGCAGGGCGACGACTTTTTCATAAGTCCTTTCGTCACCCATAACTCCCACGGAATGAATCGGGAGTAAAATTGCTCCTGCTTGCCAAACTTCATCGTAAAGTCCATGATCTTTTAAGCCCTGAATGAAAATATGATCCACTTCCTGAAGTGTTTTTACCTTTTCGGCGGTGATATCACCCAAAATCCGAATGGCCAATCCAGGCCCGGGAAATGGGTGTCTGCCGATGATTGTTTCTGGGATTTCCAAAGCCCTGCCAACTTCTCTCACTTCATCCTTGAACAGGGTGTTGAGCGGCTCAACCACCGAGAGTTTCATGAAATCAGGCAATCCACCGACGTTATGGTGGGATTTGATCGTGGCCGATGGACCATTGATGGATACCGATTCGATCACGTCTGGATAGATGGTTCCCTGTCCCAACCATTTTACGCCTGGTATTTTATGGGCCTCTTCGTCAAAAATCTCGATAAAAACCCGGCCGATTGCTTTTCTTTTGGATTCTGGTTCCGTCAATCCCTCCAAAGCGTCGTAAAACTGTTGCTTGACATCCACTCCGATTACATTGAGTCCCATGTGTTTGTAGGAATCCAATACTTCCTCGAATTCATTTTTTCGAAGCAGTCCGTTGTCCACAAATACACAGGTGAGGTTTTCTCCAATCGCCCTGTGAATCAGTGTAGCGGCCACAGAAGAATCTACTCCTCCGGAAAGGCCCATGACTACTTTGTCGGTACCGATTTTTGCTTTGAGGTCGGCAATCGTTGCGTCTATAAAAACGTCGGAAGTCCAGTCTTGGGCGCAGCCACATATTTGGACCACAAAATTTCTCAAGAGGTTTTTTCCTTCTGATGTATGCGTGACTTCAGGGTGGAATTGAATTCCGTATGTATCTTCCCCTTCGATTTTAAATGCAGCGACCCTAACGGAAGAGGTGCTCGCAATCACTTCAAAGCCTTTTGGTAACTCTTTTATGGTGTCCCCATGGGACATCCAAACTTGGGATCCATGGGTCATTTCTTTCATTAAATCATAATGGGTGTCAATATGGCTTAAATTGGCTCGGCCATATTCTCTGATTTCAGAGGGGAGAACCTCTCCACCATACTTAAGGGCTAAAAGTTGAGAGCCATAACAAACGCCAAGAATTGGCAATTTGCCTCTTAAACTGTCGAGATCCAAATCAGGTGCGCCTTCATCTCGGACAGAGCATGGACTACCGGAAAGAATGATTCCTTTGATTTCAGAAGTGATTTCTGGAATCTTATTAAAAGGGTGGATTTCGCAATATACATTCAGTTCTCTCACTCTTCGGGCGATGAGTTGGGTGTACTGAGAACCAAAGTCAAGGATCAATATTTGTTCTGCCATGCGCAAAGGTAAACAGGCTATCCAAATTGCGAAAATTATATCCTGAAATTTTCAGAAGATAGTTCCAGATTGGACTGATGATCGAGGCATTGACGTCTTTTTTCAAGCTTTTATTTTTTTCATCCCTAGGGCAAAAACTTTACGCGGATTTTCAATCAACAGAAGATCCAACTCTTTTTGTGTAAATCCCTTTTCTTTCAAGGCTGGAATTAAAACCTTGAATATGGACGTGAATTCCTTAAAATCGCCTCCATCAGGCTCTCCTGGACTGTACCACCCTGCATCATGAGAAATGAGGATTTGATTCAACAAATCATTTTCCTTGGCGAAAACCAGTCTTTCCAGATGACCATCCAAATCCCAGACGACTCCATCCAAACTGATCCAGACTTTTGATTTTCCTGCTTCCAAATATTTTCCGAAGTCTTGCTCTGCTTGTGCATGTACCCAAACAAATGCTGAAAGGTCAACGCCTTCGGCCTTTAAAATAGCGATTTGTGCGGAGGCAGTTTGCCAAGATCCCGTATGGGAGACGATTGCCATTCCAGTTCTAAGGTGGGTAAGCGCAGCCGCCTTGACCAGTTTTTGGTCCATTTCTGACAATTCCGATGTGTCATTTACCGATATTTTTATAAATGCGGGCTTGATCCCGGTTTGTTCAATACCGTTTTCAAATTCCATAATCCATCTTTTGGACAGCTCCTTCGCCGTTTCGGAATAGGCATGTTGTGGTAAGTATTTTCCGCCTACGGCTCCATAGTAGCCGGTATTCGTGAGGATATTCAAACCGGAAAGCTCGCTAAGTTTTTTCAGCAATTCAGGATCTCGTCCCAAATAGGCGGGTGTACATTCCATGATGGTTTCCACTCCGAGGGATTTTAATTCCAGGAGATAGGGGAGGACTTTTTTTATGACAGTATCTCTATCCCAACGGTTGTATCCGGTTTTGTCAGCACCAATAAAATCAACAAGAATGTGTTCGTGAATCAATGAAATACCCAAAGAATCTGAAGAAACTAAGCCTTTGGCGGTGTGGATAGGGGCTCTTTTGTGAAGGTTTGGGCCGCAGGAAAAAACATGGATGGCCAGAATGAAAATGTAGAGGATGGTGTGTTTCATAGGGCCATTATTGAATCAGGCTAAATATCGATACCTGTAATTTAACCACATTGTTTTAGAAAAATAAAAAATCACACAATTTTGGGAGAATAAACGAAGGTGGGTTTCCACTTAACCATCAGCCAAATCCGCTGCTTCTCCCTCAAATAAAGTTTCAAGAGCAACTGCTTGGATTTTTTCCACTTCTTCTAGGTATCTGCCAAATGCCGCAGTACTTCCATGGGTTAGATAAACCTTTTCTGCTTCAGTGGATTTGATGGCTGTGATCAATCCTTCCCAATCGGCATGATCCGAAAGAACAAATCCAATATCGGCGGCGCTGCGCTTTTTGGCACCACGGATATTCATCCAGCCAGAGCAAACAGCTGTGCGGAAGGGTGCGAATTTTTTCATCCAAGCACTCCCCATCGCAGAGGGTGGAGCAATGATAAGAGCTCCTTTGAATCTCGATTTAGGAGTTTCGGCAGTCACTTTGGGGATGTCTCGTATAGGAACTCCATTGGATATTAATGCTTGGTTGGTGTTCCAGATGGCTCCATGGGCAAAAATATCACCGATAGAAGCATCCAAGTTGTTGATGATTCGTTGGGATTTTCCAAGGGAATAGCTGAAGATCACAGAATTTCGACCCTGTTCTGTATTTTGCTTCCACCAAGCATTGATGGAAGCAAAAACAATTGCCTGTGGTTCCCATTTATAAATTGGCATCCCAAAGGTGCATTCAGAAACAAATTCATGGCATTTCACCGGTTCGAATTGTTTGGATAAGCCATCATCCTCTATCTTATAATCCCCGCTGATGACTACTATTTTACCTTTGTAACTCAACTTAACTTGAGATGATCCAGGGATGTGGCCTGCTGGATGAAGAGATACTTTTACTCCATTGATATCCATAATTTCGCCATATTCCATGGTTTCCAACGAGATATCCGAACCCAATCTAAGCCGCATCACTTTTTCCGAATGGTGGTGGGCGAGGTAGTGTTTCATTCCCCAGCGGGAGTGGTCAGCATGGGCATGTGTGATGATAGCCTTATCAACCGGTTTCCATGGATCAATAAAAAGCTCCGCCTGTGGGCAATAAAGGCCATGATCGGTGAGTTCGATTAAAGACATAATGTGGGTTTGATTCTGAATTTAAAAAAAAAGAGAATTGAAGACAAAAGATTTCGTTTTTTATCAAACTTATCTCCTATCCCAGGCTGTGAAGCTTTAGATTTCAGTCAAGCCTTTTCCCGGCTTTGGATAGCTAAGCCTAGAAAGTTTTTTTCCCAAATGGTATTCATCCAATCCGGAAACGGTGACAGTTCCCAAAAAATCCAAATCAAGAAAACCATCAGCCTTAATTCCTTCTTCCTTCACAAAGACATGTTCGATTGCTCCAATGATCAGGACGGTTCCATTGATTTTCAATGTCTGGTGCTCTGAGTAAGAGCAAGCTATTTTCATGGGGCTCATCTCCACAAATGGCGCATGAAATCCTGATAAATATTCCTCCTTTAACCCAGTGGCCTCAAATTCAGACCCTTCATAATTGGCAGCGGTTTGATGGGCTTCCTTATAAAAATCTTTTGTGACATGGTTCAATGTGAAAAAACCAGTTTCTAGGATGTTTTCCAAAGTATGCCTGACGACCGTATGCGGTCTAAATAGAATCCCAACCAGAGGAGGGCTGGCTCCGATGTGGAAGACTTGTGAAAAAGGGGAGAGGTTTGACACTCCCGCGTTATTTTTTGTACCAATGAGATTCAGGCTTTTGTAGCCTGAAAGGCAATTGACGAAGTTTCTTCTGAAGGAAGGATCCGCTTCTAATATGGACTGCTTATCGAAATGTTTGATCATTTGACAATCGCTTCTTCTATAGAATCGCAATATTGGATATCTAGCTGATCAATAATGTTATCAGGATTGTTTTTCATGATCTGCTCCTTGGCAATCATCACCATTTTCTCAAACCATTTCTCGGTAGGAAGGATTTTTCGGTGTTTGACGATGCCATATTTCAACATTTCATTTTTCCAATGAAGGAAATACCATTCCATACTGGGTTGGTGAAAGGCTCTTAAGGATCTTTTGTCAAAAATAAACTTATCGAAATCACCTTTTTTGACGACCTCACTGATCTGCAAAAAAGTATTTTTAAAATCCTCTATGGGTACATAATCCGTCAATAACTCACAGATGATTATTTTTTTGGAATGATTGACGAATACTTTTGAATACCTTTCTTCGAAAAGTAAATCAAATTCATTCAGTTCTATTGAATTGGTTGCCGTATTCATAACAAAGGTGGGTATATCATTTAGAGAAATGAGTTTCTAGTTTTAGAGTGGGTGGTGGCCACTTCATTACGGAAATGATCTAAATTTTCCTCCAACCGGATTGCATATTCCAAAGTTGTTTTCATAAGATCCTGCTGGGAACTTATTTGTTCCTTGAGCCTAGACAATTCTTTGTTCATCTCCATGAATTTTTCTTCATACTCTTTTTTCAGCTTTTCTTTTTCAAGCTTCGCTTTTTTTAATTCTTCCTTGAAAATCAAATATGATTCCGGTGGAGTCTTCATAACCATTGTACATTAAACGCAGGGACAATACCCATATCTTTTACACTTATTACAACCAATTGTTTAAAATTATTTGATCGAAGACATTCCGCCATCCACATGGAGATTTTGGCCGGTCATCCAAGAAGCTTCGTCCGAAAGCAAGTAGACCGTTGCCGAAGCAATATCTGCAGGCTGGCCGTACCTTCCAAGTGGGTGCCTTTTGTTGGAAGCTTCTTTTTTATCCTCATTTCCCAGCAATGTTGCGGCCAGAGGAGTATCTGTTAAAGACGGAGACACAACATTCACGCGTATCCCATTGGGCGCCCATTCGGCAGCAAGTGACTTGGCCAAACCTTCTACAGCACCTTTGGCGCTTGAAATCGAAGAATGAAATCCCAATCCTACCTTTACGGCCACCGTACTGAATAATACCACTGAGCCTGAGGATGATTTTTTTAATCCAGGCATACAAGCCTTTAGGGTTTTCACCGCTCCCAGCACATTGATTTCATAATCGTTTCTAAAATCACTCAAAGAAAATCTATGAAAAGGTTTCAGATTTATGGTGCCTGGACAATACACAAATCCATCGATAACAGTTGGCAAACCTGATATCGTCTCAAAGTCTTCGGTGACATCGAGTTTTGATTCCCCCGATGCGGTTTTTGAAAAAAGAAAAACATTAGCTCCTTTCGCTTCGAGCATTTCAGAAACCTTTAGTCCAATCCCTGAATTCCCTCCAATAATGACAACGTTCTTATCTTTCATAAAATCTTTATTTAATTAATCCATTAAAATCAAAAATGTTTGAATAGGCACAAAAAAAATCGGGATTTTATCCCGATTTCATTTTGTAATCATTTGATATTTATAAGGAAACGTATTTCAAGAATTCGTTTCTTGTTTGTTCATCCTTTTCAAATTTCCCACCGTAGAAAGATGTCACTGTTGAACTATTTACATCATTGATTCCCCTGGAGGATACACACATGTGATCTGCATCGAGAATGACTGCAACATCGTTGGTGCCCAATATTTCTTTCAATTCATTGCCTATTTGCATGGTCAATCGCTCTTGAACTTGCGGTCTTTTTGCAAAATATTGCACTATTCTGTTTATTTTGGATAGACCTATTACCGTTCCATTCGAAATGTAAGCCACATGGGCTTTTCCATAGATGGGAACGAAATGGTGCTCACAATTTGAGAAAAAGGTGATGTCTTTTTCCACAAGCATTTCGTTGTACTTGTATTTGTTTTCAAAAAGTTTGGCTGCAGGTTTATTCTTTGGGTTCAGACCACTGAATATTTCCTTCACATACATTTTTGCAACCCTGTGTGGAGTTCCTTTCAAACTGTCATCAGAAAGATCAAGACCCATGATGTGCATGATTTCTTTGAAATGCTTTCCAATAAGCTCAATTTTGAGATCGTCATCCATTTCGAATGCATCTGCGCGCAATGGGGTTTCGTAAGAGGTTCCGACGTGATCTTCACCCATTTCTTCTATTTCTTGGGCGTAATTAATTCCCATCGTATTCAACAAAGTTTCTTTCTGTTTCATATAGTCTGATTGTTAAATCGTACTTATCTTCGAGTTGTTTTCTTAAAATATTCCAAATAACCACAGCAATGTTTTCTGCAGTTGGGTTGAGGTTTTGAAATTCATCTGTGTCCAAGTTTAGGTTTTTATGGTCAAATCTATTCAATACGTGCTCTTTGATGATATCGCTTAAAATTTTCAGGTCTATCAAATAACCAGTTTCTGGATCAACAGAACCCCTTATTTGTACGATTAATTCGTAATTGTGACCATGGAAATTCTTGTTGTTGCACTTTCCGAAAATGTTTTCATTCTTTTCATCAGACCAGAACGGATTGTTCAGTCTGTGTGCGGCATTAAAGTGCTCTTTTCTAAATACAGTTACTTTCATTATGAGTCAAACAGGAAAGGTTGATTTTTTGTTTAATATTTATTTTTTTTTATTAAACAAAAAATATAATCCATTGAAAATCAATATTTTTAAATTTGAAAGGTTTGGGGAAATTCATTGGGGTTTTTTCAATTTTCATAAATTTTTGAACTCATTCTCCCCGTTTTATGACCGCAATCTAACAATCTAAAGCAGAGAAACAGTTCACGCTTACCCTATTAAATATATTTTGAGTCAAAAAATCACCTTAATATTTCAACAAACTAATTCATAATCAAATATTTAAAGGCTTAAGGATTTGCATTATTGAAAAAAGGGACCGTTTTTTGTTCTTTGGGTTAAACTTAAAGAAAATCCTTTCAAATGGTGAAAATTCTGACTTTGTTGACATGCTTTTTTTTGGGGCCAATTTTAAATTTCCATTCTCCTGTATCTTCCTCAATTTTGGAAGAGGAAGTGATGATGGTCAATGCAGAAAACAAATTCATGGATAGGGTTGTCAACAACCAAAACAATCCAGAGAGTGAAATGCCAACCCACGAAGTCCTTCAATATGGAATAAAAGGATATTCTCAATTGTCGAATACTGGTGAAATCCAGCAAGGAAAACCCCTAACGATCATCGATTATTCTTTGCCTTCCAACAAAAAAAGGATATGGGTAATCGATATGGAGTCAGGTACGATTCTTTACCACGATTTGGTTTCACATGGTAGAAATTCCGGAGAATTGTTTGCAAGAAAATTCTCCAATGTAAATTCTTCTTACATGAGTAGTTTGGGGTTTTATTTTACTGGAGAAACTTATCATGGAAAACATGGATATTCCCTTCGTTTGGACGGTATTGAAAAAGAATTCAACGGAAATGCAAGGGAAAGGGCAATAGTCATCCACGGCGCCGATTATGCAAAGGAGGAATTTGTCCATCAAACAGGGCGCTTGGGTCGTAGCCTCGGATGTCCAGCACTTCCCGAAAAGGCGGTTTCTCAAGTCATCAATTTGATCAAAGAAAAATCCTTGATATTTATCTATGGCAATGATCCGGAATATCTTAATAAGTCGGAATTTTTAAATGCCTGATTAATTTTTTCTTTTTTCCATCAGGGATTTGTGTATTTCTGAATCCCTTGAATAGATATCTCTTCTAAAATACATGTTTCCATTCGTGTCTGCCCAATAGGTGATGTACACGATCAAAACGGGAACTTGTCTGTCCAACATCACTGTTTTTTCTTTGGTGAGATGCATCGCTTTTTTGATTTCTTCATCGCTCCATTTGCTGTCAAAAGACAACAATAATTTTGCAAACTCGAAGGGTTTTTGCAGCCGGATGCATCCATGACTCAAAGCCCGATCTTCCCTTTCAAAAAGGCTTCGTGAAGGGGTGTCGTGGATATAAACGCTGTACTTGTTGGGAAACATGAATTTGACCAGTCCAAGTGCATTCTGTTCTCCCGGTCTTTGTCTGATGATATAGGGGAATGTTCTTGGGTTTACTTTTGACCAGTCGATCGTTGAGGAGGGGACCATTTGGCCAGTATTTGTCAATATTTCCATGTTGTTCCTGGCCAAATATCGATTGTCTCTTTTTACTGCGGGGATGATTTCATTTCTGGTTATGGACCGAGGAACTGTCCATGTTGGGCTAAAAACGATATATGACATCATTGCGCTGAATTGTGGAGTGGAATGGTAGCTTTTCCCCACAATGACTCTTGAACTCAACAATGTGTCCCGATTTTGGATGTAGTCCAATTGGAAATTTGCAGTATTGACCAAAATCAATTCTTGGTCTTTGAGATTGCCTGGGATCCATCTCAATCTTTCCAAGTTTACAGATGCTGTTGCAATCAGATCTTTCGGTGTTTGGTTCAATGCATGAATCGTTCCTTGGCCGATAATACCATCTGGCTCCATGCCGTGCCTCTTTTGGAATTTTCTTACCCCAAGTACCATAGTGGAATCATAAAGGTTTTCCTTAGAGGATAAATTTTCATCGATAAATCCCCAAAAAATCAACCGTTTTCTTATTTCTGGAATATTGTTATTGGATTCTTCTGGTTTGGTGGATTTATCGACCTTAAGACCTTTCCAGGAAGCGATTGGATCGGTTTCGAATTTGGATTGGAATTCGAAAAGTGTTCGAAGTCCGTCTCGCATATTTTTGTAGATGGAAAAAGAAGGGTAAAGTTCTTCAATATTCTTTCTGATTGCTCCTTCCGACAATGCTACTTGTAATCTTTCATCAATGTTCAATTCTGGTGCAGACCTTTGGATGTTCCATTCCGCATTTAGATTTTCTGGATTGACTTTTCCCAAATACAGATGGGAGGAAAGCATAATGTAAGCATCAGTGAGCAATATGTCAATTGAAGCAACATCCGACTTCTCAATACGAGCTTGTCGGTTATCCAAGGTTTCAAATTTTTCGAAAATTGTATTTATCAAATCCAAATGATAATCTGCGGCGTTCAGTCCATCGAATTTGGCTTGTTGGATTTCATAGCGCATTTCATAAGCCATTTCAGAAAGTTTTTCATTCTTCGACCAGGCAGGTTCAAAATCCCTGTTTTGGTAGAATTTTATGATTACGACTGAACTGAATAGATTGTTTCCAAAGATCGAAACTGAGGTTTCGGGTTCTGTTGGCTCCAAAATGTTTCTGATCAATGCGGGGGTTTCAATTGCCTGATCCGCTTGCTGTGCTTGGAGAAATTGGCAAAAGGACAAACAAATAAGAAAAAGAAGGGTTTTTGAACGCATGGTATTGTCCTGATTAATTCTGAATTTACAAACAAATCAACTTAGAAAAAAGGCGTCAAGGAATTCGTTTTTGTTCTCGCTAATTCCTCTGGGTTTGAAAAATTAAAACCAGTATTAAAAAATATGGACCTGTTTTTTTGGTGACGAAAAGGAAGTTTGAATCAGAAATTCAAGGTTGGAAAAAAAAATCAAATTCCGGGACTGCTTTTCTCATTGATTTTTTCCAAATCAAACAAATCCGAAATAAGATCGATCATTTGGTCAGCCTCATCTCTTTTGCATGCTGCACGGAGTTGAACCACCGGAACTTTTAGGATTTTCTGCATCATGCTTTTGGTAACCTTATCGATGATGGCATATTGCTTTTCATCGGCATTTTTAAGGAACCTTTCCATTTCCTCCAGCCTGATTTGCTCAAGGGCATTTTTTAATTTGTTGATGGTCGGAGATACAGACATTTCCTTTTTCCAGTTGTAAAAATCGGAAATACTTTCTTCGATGATTTGCTCTACCAAAGGTATTGCCGCCAATCTCTTTTTAAGTGTCTCGGAGGCTTTGCTTCTGATATTGTCCACATTGTAAAGAATGGCTCCCGGAACATCTTCTACAGAAGTGTCTATGCTTCTTGGAACCGAAAGGTCCACAAATAATTTATAGCTTTGGATATCAAATGATTTCACCAAGGATTTGGTAATGAATGGCTCGGATTTCATGATGGAAGACACGATGACATCGGCGTCCTTCATGGCTTCAAAACAGTTTTCGAAAGGAATCACATCAAATCCCATCTCGTCAGCAATTGTCTTTGCCTTTCCAAAAGTCCTGTTGGTGATGGTTATTTTGGCATCTGGAAGATGAACCATGTTTTTCGCCACATCTTCGCCGATTTCTCCCACTCCAATGAGTAAAATTCTAGGTTGATAGGTGTTTGAAGTAAGTTCTCCTATCAATTCCACAGCAGCATAGGACACAGAGGCAGCACCATCCCGAAAAGCGGTTTCTTGAACAACCCTTTTGTTGGTGAAAAATACGGTATGCATCAAGCGGTGGAGGAATGGACCAGCCATATCCAGGTCAGCAGACGCTTGGTAGGCTCTTTTTACCTGATTGGAAATCTGCATATCCCCAACGACTTGGGCTTCAAGCCCCATAGAAACATTGAAAAGATGTCGAATGGCTTTTACTTCATCATTCAAAATCCTGAAATATTCCAAATAATTTACGATATCCGTAATTCCTTTTTCCAGCCCTATCAATTTGATGATTTCAGTACTGAGATCAAGTTCGTGGGAGTAATATATTTCTGTTCGATTGCAGGTAGAAAGTATAAGCGTGTTTGAAACACTGAAAAATTCCTTTAATTTAATCAATAAGGAATGGATGGAAGCTTCGTCTATTGCGATTATCTCCCGAATCTCTACTGGGGCATTTTTGTGTGATAAACTTATTGATCGAAATTTATTCTGCATTACCATTGATTTTCTTTTACAAATTTAATTCAGAATGTGTCGCAAAGGAAGATTTAGAGTAAACTCTGGGTAATTTAAAATCTATCTAAATAAGGATGCGCGACAGTTGATTTGATTTGTGATACAATAATCGACAAACTTGGATAATAATTCCAATTTGATTAAATTATCATCGATAGATACGATCTATAATAGGCTTCTGGATCGAAAATAATCTGTTTGTTTTTTATGTTGTCAAAAATTAACTTTTTCCTTAAGAACTATCTGGGATTTACCCGCCGGGAATCGCGGGGATTTGTTTTTGTCTTGCCCGTTTTATTCGTTTTATATGGCGTTCCAGTCGTGTATGATAGCATTATTGAAAAGCAAAATGCTCAGTATTATAAGGAGTATCTTCTTGCCTTGGATAGCCTGGATTTGGAAGGGGCTGGATGGTTGCAATTCCATTCCATGAAAGATTCTATATTGAAGTCAGGCACGCAGGATTCTGTCAGGAAAGTTTTTACGTATAAAAGCCCCAAAAGTCCAGTGCTCAATAAATTGAGTTTCTCAGATGCGGATTCCGTGGTGTTACAGATCGTGCCTGGAATCGGGCAAACCATGGCGGGAAGAATTGTAAAATTCAGGGAGAATTTGGGTGGTCTTCACCAAAAAGAACAACTTTTGGAAGTCTATGGAATGATGCCGGAGGTGATGGACCGGGTTTATGAATATTTTGAATTTTCTCCAGGGATATCAAAGAAAATTAAGATCAATGAACTCGATGTCACTGAACTGGCCAAACATCCCTATATCAATTATGGAACAGCCAAAGTAATCATCGCTTTTCGGGAGCAACACGGTAGATATTCATCGGCAGAGGATTTGCTCAAAATCAAAATTTTCAACGAAGAATGGCTGCAAAGGCTGAGACCCTATTTGGAATTCTAAACCCCTGTGATTCAAAACCAATTCAATTCCAGCTATTGATGAATTAATGATCATTCTTTGTTTACTGTCCTTGACTTCATCCTTTCGATGATATACCCGATTTTCCAAATAGTCTGATTTTTTTTACGGTTTCAAGTCCTATTAACAAACCCAATGCATATTTCGGGTTACACTGCGGAGGCGCCTAGGAAATGAAGCGCATCTGCTGCGTATGTTTTACTGTGGTAAATAGGAAACGTGATGTTCTCAAAAAACCTTTTTGCCTCCTATAAAAGTAGCGGACACTTTCACGTTCCTGAGTTCATTTTCCTTTGCGGTCATGATGTCTTTTTCCAAAATCACAAAATCCGCCAACTTCCCTGCCTCGATGCTTCCTTTTAGTTTTTCCTCAAAATTGGCATAAGCCGCCCAGATGGTCATTCCCTTGAGGGCATGTTCCCTGGTGATCTTGTTTTCCGGCTGAAAACCTTGATCGGGCCAGTTTTTCGCATCCTTTCTGACGACGGCCGAATGAAAGCCATATAAAGGGTTGATTTGCTCTACCGGAAAATCGCTCCCCAAGGCCAACATCCCGTTTTGGTCCAAAAGATCCTTGTATGCATAGGCGGTTTTAATCCTAAAAGGCCCAAGCCGTTGACCTGCCCAATACATGTCGGAAGTAGCGTGGGTGGGTTGGACTGAAGGAATGATACTAAAGGATGCGAATTTGGGCATGTCATCGATGCTGACCACTTGTGCGTGCTCGATTCTCCATCTCAAGTCATTTTTGCCTTTTAAATGCTTTGCATATATATTCAAAAGGGTCCTGTTTGCGGAATCACCGATGCAATGGGTATTCATTTGGAAGCCATTTTGATACATTTTTTGCGCCAGCTCATCAAAAGCCTCCTGTGTGTTCAGTAAGAATCCATAGTCTGTCTTCGCATCATGGTAGGGTTGGAGCAACGCGGCACCTCTTGACCCCAAGGCGCCATCCCCATAAATTTTAAAGCTTTTGATGGTCATCTGTTCGTCTTGATAGGGGCCGGTTTTGAAATAATGCTCCATATTCTCCTTCGAAGGATTGACCATCGCATAAATTCTCATCTTTAGGGTGTTGTCTTTGTGCATTTCAGACATCAGGTCTATGATTTTTTTGTCCAATCCGGCATCTGCGACGGTGGTCAGTCCCACACTGAAACAATTTTCCTGTGCGGCGATCAAGGCCGATCTCGACTCTTCGATTCCTGCATCTGGGATTTTGTCGGACACCATCTTGATGGCATTGTCGATCAATACACCGGTTGGTTTGCCCTCTTTCAATATTACTTTTCCGCCGAGTATTTGTGTTTTTGCGCTGATACCGCCCATTTCCAGGGCTTTTTGGTTGGCCAATGCAGCATGTCCATCGATTCGGGTCAGGAGTACAGGCGTATTGGGAAACAAGGAATCGAGTTTGGTTTTGGTGGGGAATTCTTTTTCGGGCCAAAGGTTTTGGTCCCAGCCTCTTCCCAAAATCCAGGCAACTTCAGGGTTTGCGCCACGGTGTGTCACCACCCTCTCCACTAATTCCTCTTCCGACTCTGCTCCCAGTAAATCAGCAACATGAAGCCCCAGCCCATATCGGTAAAAGTGCGCGTGAGCATCTATAAACCCGGGATAGATGGTTTTTCTTCCCATATCAAGCGTCTCTGACGCTTCATATTTTGAAAGGATATTGGAGTCCGTGCCTGCAGCGACAAACTTCCCATCTTTCACAGCCATTGCCTGCACAATGTCGAATCCGGATGAAACGGTATAAATGGTGGCGTTGTGGATGATGAGATCCACTTTTTCTTTGTCAGGGGAGCAGGAAGAAATTACCACGATCAAGAGCATCAAGGCAATTGCATGCATTATTTTAGTCATTTGGAGTAATTTGGTTTACTTTCTTGATTAAAGCCAGCATATTTGTGGCATGGTTAGCGGCAAGTATGGGTTTTTGAATGAAAAGCTTCAGTTTCCCCCTTTTCATTTTAACTTGAGGGAAGAAGGGGATGGGAAATTAAGCATTTTCGATGCATTGAGAAAGAAATATTTGATAGTGACTCCCGAAGAATGGGTAAGACAACATATAATTTTATACCTTACACAGCATCACCAATATCCCAAGAGTCTATTTGCTTTGGAAAAAGGCATCAAATACAATTCCCTGAATAAAAGATTTGATATATTGGTTTTGGACAGGGAAGGAACCCCGTTTTTGTTGATAGAATGCAAAGCGCCTGAAGTGGCGTTGACCCAAAAGACAGTAGAACAAGTATGTGTCTACAACAAATCTGTAGGTGCTCGCCATATCGGGATTTCAAATGGAAAAGTGCATCTCTTTTTCACATATGATTTATTGTCAGACCGATATATTCAAACCGAATCACTCCCCAAACTTTAGACTGAACATGATTTTAAAATGATTTTTGTCATGTTTTATTATTATATTTAGATATTGTTTCCCTCAATACTAAAAAGGAAGAAATTATGATTGTACGAGAAAAAAGTACGCCTTGCGAAATGTGTTTGAGCAGAAAGTTTTCAATGTTTTCAAATCTGTCCGAACCGCATTTATGTAATTTATCAGACAATAAAAATTTCATTTCCCACAAAAAGGGTCAGATTTTATTTTATGAAGGCACCAAACCACTAGGGGTTTTTTGTATCAATGACGGTGTTGTGAAAGTTTTTAAAACCGCCTCCAACGGCAAAGAACAAATTATTCGTTTGGCTAATAAAGGAGAGTTTTTGGGATATTCCTCCCTTTTGGGCGAGGAAGTGTATTCAAGTACGGGTACCATTGTGGAAGATGCGAAAATCTGTTTTGTCCCCAAAGAAACTTTTTTGAAGGTGCTTGTTGAGGACAATTCCTTTCACAGAAGACTTACCAAGGCACTTTGCCAAGATTTGGGGATTATGGAACACAAACTGACAGATGCCACCCAAAAATCGATTCGGGAACGTTTGGCTTTTACCCTTTTGAAGTTGAGTGAAACCTATGGAGTTGACGGTGGTGCAGGCGAGAAAATTGATGTGGTGCTTACGAGGGAGGAAATTGCGGGATTGGTCGGTACAGCCACAGAGACGATCATCAGGTTGCTTTCCGAATTCAAAAAGGATGAATTGATCAATTTTGAAGGGAAGAAAATTATTGTATTGAACAAAAAAGGACTTGCTCGGCTTTCTGATTTTTATGGGGGATGATCAGTTTGAAGACTTTATACTGTGTCATTCTTGTCACTTGTTTTGTCACCATTCAGGGCCATGCCCAGAGTTTTGGGTATAGAACCCTGCTCAAGGGATTTTACGATTCAGATTTTCCTGTCATTTACCCAAATCAAAAAGAACTGATTTCAAAGGCGGTCTTGCTTGATACCAGGGAAAAATCAGAATTTGAAGTCAGTCATCTTGATAATGCCAGATGGGTGGGCTATGATGGCTTCCAAATCAGCTCCGTTTCTGACATCCCCAAAAACCATCCTATAGTAGTGTATTGCACTGTTGGCGCGAGGAGTCAGGAGATCGGAAAAAAACTCAAGAGTGAAGGGTTTACCCAAGTGTACAATTTATATGGTGGAATCATCCATTGGGTCAATGAATCGAATCCAGTATTTAAGGAGGAAAAAGAAACGGAACAGGTTCATACCTACAGTCGCATGTGGGGTGTTTGGCTTAAAAAAGGGGAAGGAGTGTTTTGATTTTTTCATGCTTTTGTGAATGTCCTTGTCCCGACAAATACTACTTGATTTAATGGTTAAATTTGGGTTTATTCATCCAAAGTAGGGGGCTTTACGTTACTCTCAATCTACTTTATGAAAAAAAATCCATTATTATGAGAAATTCAATTTTGATCGTCTTGCTGTTTTTTTCAGTTGCTTGTCAAGGATCTACTTCGGGCCAATCTGGAACGGAAGCGCCTTCACATCAATTGTTTGATGAATTGCTGAAAAAGCATGTAAGCAAAGACGGTATCGTGAATTATAAGGGTTTTATTCAGGAAAAACCCAAACTGGAAAAATACCTTAAATTAATCAGCGAAAATGCGCCTGATCGGAAAACGTGGAGCAAGGATGAACAATTGGCCTATTGGATCAATGCCTATAATGCCTTTACGGTCAAGCTGATCGTGGACAATTATCCTGTTAAAAGTATTCAAGACCTCCATCCCACTTTAAAAATACCCTTGATCAATACCGTCTGGCATATCAAATTTTTCCAAATTGGAGGAAAGGACTCCAACCTGGATGAAATCGAGCATAAAATCCTGCGAAAGGAATTCGAGGAGCCCAGAATTCACTTTGCGATCAATTGCGCTTCCTTCTCCTGTCCACCTTTATTGAATGAAGCTTTTGTGGCTTCCAAAAT
Source organism: Rhodonellum psychrophilum GCM71 = DSM 17998 (assembly GCF_000381545.1). Lineage (GTDB taxonomy): Bacteria > Bacteroidota > Bacteroidia > Cytophagales > Cyclobacteriaceae > Rhodonellum > Rhodonellum psychrophilum. Next base: position 50,421 of record NZ_KB906685.1, read on the forward strand.
CGACCAACAGTTGGATAAGGTTGCAAAGGATTTTATCAATGATCCCAAAAGGAATAAAATCACTGCGGATAAACTGGAAATTTCCCAGATTTTCTCTTGGTTTAAGGGCGATTTCACCAAAAAAAGCAGTTTGATTGATTTTCTGAATCGATACGCTTCCGTCAAGATCAATTCCAACGCCAAGATCTCCCACATGAAGTATGACTGGACCCTCAATGAATAATCCCAATTCTTCAAACAGAAAAATCGTCATTTTGGGCAACGGAATAGCAGGCGTGACCTGTGCCAGACATGTCCGAAAAAAAGACGATAAAGCCGATATAACCATTGTATCCGGTGAAACGGAACATTTTTTTTCCAGAACAGCACTCATGTATATTTATATGGGGCACATGAAATACGAACATACCAAACCCTATGAGGATTGGTTTTGGGAGAAAAACAGGATCGACCTGAAGCATGCTTGGGTAGGGAATGTCGATTTCGAAAACAAACAGCTTTTGTTCCAGGATGGAGCAACTCTGGCATATGACATCCTGGTTTTGGCAACAGGCTCAAAGCCGAATAAATTTGGTTGGCCGGGTCAGGAATTTAAAGGTGTTCAAGGGTTGTATTCCTACCAAGACTTGGAATTGATGGAGCAAAATACCCAAAACATCAAAAGAGCAGTAGTCGTGGGAGGTGGTTTGATTGGGATAGAAATGGCGGAAATGCTCGCCAGTAGAGAGATTCCTGTTACTTTTTTGGTTAGGGAAAAGAACTTTTGGGACAATATCCTGCCTTTGGAAGAAGCCCAATTGATCAATAGACATATTCTTGAACACCATATTGATTTGAGATTGGAGACCGAATTGGAAGAAATTATCGGGGAGGATTCAGGAAAGGTCAAATCCATTAAAACCAAAACCGGAGAAATTATCGATTGCCAGTTCGTGGGTTTGACAGTGGGGGTGAGTCCCAACATCGGATTCTTGAAAAATTCGGGTTTGGAAACCAATAGGGGCATTGTCGTGGATGGGTTTTTCCGCACCAACCTTCAGGGTGTGTATGCCATTGGTGATTGTGCCGAATTTAAGGAAGCACCCGCTTCGGACAGGAAAAATATTGAACAAGTATGGTATACAGGTCGGATGCACGGGGAAACTTTAGCCTATAACCTTACTACTTCCAATGCAGTGCCTTATCAGCCTGGAATTTGGTTCAATTCCGCCAAATTCCTGGATATTGAATATCAAACCTATGGGCAAGTCCCAGCAATTTGGTCTGATGAAACGGAGAGTTTTTACTGGGAAGACAAATCCGGTAAAATCTGCATCAGACTTCTCTATTCAAAAAAAGACAAAGAAATAATGGGTGTCAATGCTTTTGGCTGGCGCCTCCGCCATGCATTTTTTGACAAAGCCATCTCTGAAGGTTGGTCGCTTGAAAAAGTGCTGAGTCATTTGAATCAAGCCAGCTTCAATCCAGAATTTTCCAAACCATTTCACAAAGAAGTTTTGGCCAAATACAACAGGGAATCAGGAAAAGCACTAGAGACATATAAAGCCTCTTTCTTTAAAAAATTAATCGGTTCAAGATCATGAAAAATATTCAAAAAGTAGGCGCGGCCATATTTGTCTTGGGCTTTTTGATCTTTAGTATTCTCCCATTTATTGGGACTTATCAGTTGGGGAAAACAATAGTAGAGGCGAATGTTAAGGATATTCACCGGGAGACAATGGTGGACATCATGTCCCCCATGTATGGAAAAGTGTATGATTCCAACTTCGCCTTCATCAAGGACTTCAAGCAATATTTCAATACGTATAACGATCAGCTTAAATCCAATCAGGAATGGGACAAGGTGATTTGGGACAATTATGCTTTTGATTTGACCAAAGCATCCAGTTTGGGGCCTGTAGCCAACAATCCCTATTTTTATTTGGGGATTTCTGTTTTGGTGGCGGTGATTGGTGCACTGCTCTATATCCTTCCGCTCTATCGAAGCGAGCCCGAAGGGATCAAAAACAATGGAATATTCTTTTCCTCCATGAAAGCAAAGGGTTTTTTGGGTATTTTGACGGGGACCTATTTGATACTTTTTTATATTGTTCTCTATTGGTTTCCCGAGTACATGACCAATTTGGTGATTGCGGTCGATCCCATCAGCATGGCACTTTCAGGGAATCCTGCTAGTCAATGGTTTCTATACGGTTTGATCTATACACTCGCCATTTTCGTCATGGGCATCCGGATGTTCAGGAAATACCGAGGGAATAAATACCAGACACTCAGGACTGCTTCAGTGATGTTTTTCCAATTGTCTTTTGCCTTTATTTTGCCAGAGATCTTGGTTTTGTTCAATCAGCCATGGCACGATTTCAAAAATATTTGGCCTCTGGATTATTCGTTTTTCTATGACTATCGCATGGAAGGGATGCTGAGTTCTGGTGCATTGGGGATGTTTATGCTGATTTGGGGGATTATCCTGATCGTTTTGGGCGTGCCATTGCTGACCTATTTTTATGGAAAAAGGTGGTATTGCTCTTGGGTTTGTGGTTGCGGTGGACTGGCAGAAACTTTGGGAGATCCTTACCGGCAGCTTTCGGACAAAACCGTGAAATCCTGGAAAATCGAAAGATACCTGATCCATGGTGTTTTGGTTTTTGCAGTGCTGATGACAGCATTGACCATTGGAAATTATTTTTCAGGATTCAGTTTTCTGGGAGATGCCACCAATCAACTACACTCAATATATGGCTTTGCAATTGGCTCCGCTTTTGCAGGAGTGATCGGTACTGGATTTTACCCCTTGATGGGCAACCGCGTTTGGTGTAGATTTGGGTGCCCATTGGCAGCTTATTTGGGAATGGTTCAACGTTTCAAATCCAGATTCCGAATCACCACCAATGGAGGGCAATGCATTTCCTGCGGCAATTGCTCCACGTACTGTGAAATGGGGATAGATGTCCGCTGGTATGCCCAAAGAGGACAGAATATTGTACGTTCTTCCTGTGTGGGATGCGGGGTGTGCTCTGCTGTTTGTCCAAGAGGAGTATTGAAACTTGAAAATGGGGACGAGGAAGGACGGATCAATGACATGCCGATCATTATCGGCAACAAATCCATTACAATAAAATCTTGATGATTCTGATTTATTTCTTCTTGGCTGTGTATGTGTTGGCGATGCTGTTTATTTTACTTTACAGTTTTGCCCAAGCCCATTTGCTGTATCATTTTTTTCGATTCAAAAAAAAACTAAAGCCCCTCTCGTCTCCCGATTGGGATTCCTTACCGATGGTGACTGTACAGTTGCCTATCTTCAACGAACAATATGTTGTCGAGCGCTTGATTGATTCCCTGGCTGCTTTCAGGTACCCAAAAGAGAAACTTGAAATCCAGATATTGGATGACAGCACGGATGAAACTGCTGACATTATCAAAAAACACCTTCAAAATTTCCCAGAATTGAATTTCAAATACATCCATCGGGTCAATCGACAGGGGTTCAAAGCAGGGGCTTTGAAGGAAGGGTTGAAGAAAGCCGAAGGTGAATTCATCGCCATTTTTGACGCAGACTTTGTGCCTGATTCGGATTTTCTGTTGAAAACCCTTGGTTTTTTTGCCGATTCCAAGGTCGGGATGGTCCAGACAAGATGGACGCATTTGAATGAAAATTATTCCGTATTGACAAGGTTGCAGGCCTTTGCCTTGGATGCCCACTTCATGGTAGAGCAAATGGGGAGAAACAGTCAGGACGCCTTTATCAATTTCAATGGTACGGGAGGAATCTGGCGGAAATCCTGTATCCTTGATGCAGGCAACTGGCAAGATGATACTCTGACCGAGGATTTGGATTTAAGTTATAGGGCACAAAAAAAAGGCTGGAAGTTTGTTTACAGACCTGATATTGAATCTCCAGCAGAATTGCCGCCGGTGATGTCTGCGATTAAATCCCAACAATTCCGATGGACAAAAGGAGGAGCGGAATGTGCTGCCAAACACCTGGGCTCAGTCTTAAGGGATAAATTTCCTTTCAAGGTGAAGCTGCACGCAGCCGCCCACTTGCTCAACAGTGTCATCTTTATCGCAGTCCTCTTCGTCAGTCTGAGCAGTATACCAGTATGGTGGGCATTTCTTCAGGGATGGATTCCTGATGTGTATTTTCAGGGCGCAGCGGTGTTTTTGATTGGATTTGTGATCATTGCAGGGGTTTATTTTTTCGCAAACCTGAGTCTGTTGGAATATTCATTGGGGAGTTTTTTGAGATTCCTCTGGGAATTGCCTTTGTTCCTTTCCGTTTCCATGGGTTTGGGTATCCACAATACTGTTGCCGTCTGGGAAGGACTTACAGGAAAAAAATCAGCCTTTATCCGGACACCCAAATACAATCTGGAAAGCAATAAATCAACATTGGGCAAAAATGTCTATAACCAAATGAAAATCCCATTCACTACCTATTTGGAGGGCTTGATGGCGATCGTGTTTACAGTATTGGTGGCGATTTCCATCATTACACAAACCTACGAAATGCTCGTCTTCCATGTCATGCTCGCCATCGGTTATGGACTGGTGAGCTGGGAATCCTTCAAAAGCTACCGAATGAAGTGAAACCTGTCCAATTTCTGACCTTTACAATCTGAATCCCCTTCCCAAATAAACCATTGTTCCCTACCTCCATTCTTAAATTATGCCTGAGCAATCAAAACCCGACTTTGGATTTCGAATTTCAAAACCTTTCCCCATCATCGATGTCATCATTCCTGCTTATAATGAAGAAAACAGTGTTGGGAAAGTAGTAGGCGATATCCCAGTCTTTGTCAGGCATGTCATTGTGGTGAATAACAATTCGAATGACCAAACAAGGTTGGTCGCCGAAAAAGCTGGAGCCATCGTCTTGGACGAAATGCAGAAGGGATACGGAAAGGCATGCTTGAAAGGGATATCGTATTTGGAATCTCTTGAAAAGCGTCCGGATCTCGTTGTCTTTTTGGATGCCGATTACAGTGACTACCCAGAAGAGATGACCGCTGTGATCCGGCCGATACTTGAAGAGGATTTTGACATGGTCATTGGTTCACGTGCCAGGGGCAATCGGGAAAAAGGGTCGATGACCATTCCCCAAGTCTTTGGAAATTGGCTGGCAACGTCGCTGATGAAGTCCATTTACAAAACTGATTATTCCGATTTGGGCCCTTTTAGAGCGATCAAGTGGAGCAAGCTTTGCGAAATCCAGATGGAGGATCAGGATTTTGGATGGACGATCGAAATGCAGATAAAAGCGGCCAAAAAAAACCTGAGGACCACTGAGGTTCCCGTAAATTATAAGAAGAGAATCGGAGTGTCCAAGGTAAGTGGGACTGTCAAGGGGACATTTATGGCTGGTTATAAGATTCTCTGGACCATCTGGAAATATAAATGAAGAATTCCCCTGTGATTTTCGAGTTTTTTTTCACGGGGTATTGCCAAAAATCCACTTTTTTTCACCGAAACTAAAGCGTAGAATCAAATTTTTTACCGAGAATTTCCCGGGATTTTAGATTTTTTTCATTCGTAAAAGGGTGTTTCAGGAGGCTTTATTCCCCATTGATTTTTAAATATAGAAAGGAAATTATTAAAATCCACTGATTTTTATATGACGAAACCAATAAAAAATTATTGTTCCTGATTCATTATTGTTTTTCTGTTTGCAGCATGAGGTGTTTTTTAAATACACAAAAAATATTTTTAGACATAATAATTTGTTTTTGAATCTCATACTTTTTATTTTTAATCAATTATTCTTTTAAATTACTTTTATCATATAACTACTTGTTATCACTATTATGTGTTTTTATTAATTAATATCAATATTTATGACTGCTCCTTCAATTCTTCAATTTTTCGAGAAATCTGTCGATCAATATCCAGATAAAGTTGCCTTGGTCTTCAAGGAAGAGCGTATCACTTATTCCGAATTGAATCATAAGGCCGAAAAGCTTTCAAACGCTATCCTTAAGATTTCAAAAGGTGAAAAAATCATAGGAATCAGTACCACCAGATGCATGGACATGATCATGGGCGTATTGGCAATTCTTAAAGCTGGGAAAACCTACATGCCCATCGATCCAACCTATCCTTCAGAGCGACATAAGAACATGGTGGAAATCTCTTCCCTCAAGTATGTTGTTTCCGGAGAAGGAGAAGAGGTTGTTTGGGGTGCTTTGGGTCTGGAAAGAATCGATTTCCAAGCTGAAGAAAATCAGAGGCCAGAGGGCGATTTTTCGCCGGGGGAATTGTATGCGGTTTTCTTTACTTCTGGCTCCACTGGAAAACCTAAAGGAGTGATGGTGAGACATCAAGGGGCCATTGAGCTGATCGAACACAAACTGATCTCTTCCAGAGCGGCAGGATTGGGCGTCAAGACTTTACAGTTCTGCCACTTGGGATTTGATGTTTCGGTCAAAGAAATCTTTGTCTGTCTTTCTTCCGGTGGTGAATTGCATTTGGTGGAGGATCTTCAAAGGCTGGATGCTTACTTTATGCTGAATTATATCCAGTTGCATGGGATCAACAATGTCTTTTTTCCCTTTGTCGCCCTTCAATATTTTACCAATGCGGCCGTGTCCAGCGGGATATTCCCTAAAAGCCTAACCGAGGTAAATACAGGAGGTGAACTGTTGAAAATCACCCCCCAAATCAGGGAGTTCTTCAAGGAAATCCCCAATGCGGTATTGAAAAACAACTATGGCCCCACAGAAGCCTCCATTTGGGCATCGGATATCAATATGGAGGGCCATCCGGATTCTTGGCCGGAAATCCCCTCCATCGGAAAGCCTCTTGCAAATTGTGGGTTTTGGATTTTGGATGAGCAGTTGAATCCCGTTCCTACGGGGCATTTGGGAGAGTTGCATATTTCAGGACCGTGCCTCGCAAAAGGATACCTCAACAGGGATGATCTCACCAATGCCCGCTTCATTCCCTGGACCACTCCCGAAGGAAAGGCGATAACCCTCTACAAAACCGGCGACTTGGTCAATCAGGATGAAGAAGGTTTCTATTATTTCAATGGCAGGGAGGATGATCAGATCAAAATTAGAGGGAATCGGGTAGAACTGGGAGAAATAGAAAGCGCCTTGGCGAATCTACCCAATGTGAAACATGCCATCGTGAAATTGGATGAAGATGAAATGGGACAAAAATACCTTTGTGGGTATGTCCAATTTATTGACAAGGAAAAAGGCGATCTGGCCCAAATAAAATCCGATCTAAAATCCAAAATCCCGGAATATATGATCCCGGACTATGTGATTGAAGTCGATGATTTTCCCAAAACCAGCTCTGGAAAGGTGGACAAAAAGGGGCTTCCCAAACCACGCCATACCCGCCCGGAATGGGCGGCCCAACTGGTCGTGCCGAGTACAGCGGTCGAAAAACAGTTGACGGATCTGTTCAAGGAGATCCTGAATTATGACAAAATCAGCATCCATGACAATTTCTTTGAGTTGGGAGGAAACTCCCTGAAAGGGCAAAGGACCATAGCGGAATTGAAGCAAAGGTTTGGGTTGGATTTGCCGATCATTAAATTGTACCAATTCCCCACCGTTTTTCAAATTGCCCAGTTTTTGGAAAAGGAAGGCAAACCAAAATTCGTGAATTTCGGAGCCAAAAATCAAAAAAAGGAAGAACAGGATGTTGCCGTTATAGGAATGGCCCTCAAATTTCCCGGAGCAGATTCTGTGGAGCGGCTTTTGGAAATCCTTAGGAATGGGGAAGAGACCATCAGTTTTTTTAGTGAGGAAGAATTGGACAAGACCATATCGGAAGAAATCAGGAAGAACCCTGATTATGTGAAAGCAAGGGGAATCATTGAGGGTTATGATGAATTTGACGCCAACTTCTTCGGATTCAATCCCAAATTGGCATCCATTTCAGACCCTCAACAACGCAAGTTTTTTGAAGTGGCGCATGAGGTATTGGAAAAAACAGGATACCGCACCCAAGATGGCCAGTTGCCAATCGGGGTGTATGCGGGGTGTAGCAACAATACTTATTTTACACACAACCTCATCCAGCATTCCAAACTGTTGGAAGCCTACGGAGATTTTATGGTGGGATCTTTGAATGAAAAGGATTACCTCGCTAGCCGTACGGCCTATCACTTGAATTTGACTGGTCCGGCGGTAAGTGTACATTCTGCTTGTTCTACGGCCCTTTTGGCCATTTCCCAAGCAGCCGATGCGATCAGGACAGGCAAATGCAAGATGGCCATAGCAGGCGGGTCGAGTATTAAATCCCCTACCAAAAGCGGTCATATTTTTGAAGACGGATCGGTTTTGACCAGAGATGGTCATGTCAATTCTTTTGATGCCTCGGCAACGGGAACGGTATTCAGTGATGGCGTGGGTGTGGTTTTGCTTAAAAACCTGAAAGAAGCCATTGAGGATGGAGATGAAATTTTGGCAGTGGTAAAAGGCTTTGGTGTCAATAATGATGGAGGCGAAAAAGGGAGTTTTTCCGCACCAAGTGCCGAGGGTCAAGCCGGGGCGATTTATGCCGCCATCCAGGATGCAGGGATTCATCCCGATGACATTACTTATTTGGAAGCGCACGCCACGGCGACACCCATTGGTGATCCGATTGAGGTGGAGGGTTTGAAACTGGCTTTTGGTGAGGCCACCAAGAAACAATATTGTGCGATAGGAAGTATCAAAAGCAATATCGGACACCTCAATGCTGCTGCTGGGATTGCGGGATTTTTTAGGGCCTTGCTTTCCCTGAAACACAGGCAGTTTTTTCCACAGCGAGGATTCTCCAAGATCAATCCCAACATTGATTTCGAAAACAGTCCTTTTTATGTCAATACAAAATTGAAGGCCTGGGATTCCGACAAGAAAAGAATCGCGGGAATCAGTTCCTTCGGCGTGGGCGGAACCAACGTTCACCTTATTCTGGAAGAGGCACCAGAAGCCAAGCCGGAAGAGAATGCAACCAGGAATTATAAGTATCCAGCCCATCTGATTAACTGGTCAGCCAAATCCGAGGAAAGTTTGAAGTTGTATGCCAGCAAATTGTCCGATTTTATTCAAAATAATCCAAAAGTCCAGCTTACTGAAGTTGCCTTCAATCTTCAGGAAAACAGACGGCACTTTCCCTTTAGGAAATTTGTCGTCGCGGATTCCAAGGAGGAATTGATTAAAAAATTGGGGGATTTTTCGGGGCAAATCCTTCCTGTAAAAGAACCAGATGAATATGTTTTTCTTTTTCCCGGACAGGGGGCCCAATTTCTGAACATGGGTAAGGAATTGTACCAAAACAATGAGGTGTTTAAGAATGCTGTCGATACATGCGCCGAGATATTGTCCGCGGTAATGGATATGCCAATTTTGGAGATTATCTATCCAGATGTGGAAGATGAGCAGGCCGAAGCCATTCTCAAGAATACAAAGTATACCCAGCCAGCAATTTTTACCATCGAATATGCACTTTCTCAATTGTGGATTTCCTTAGGCGTGAAGCCGATTATTATTTGCGGGCATAGTATAGGGGAATTTGTGGCGGCACACCTTGCGGGTATTTTTACTTTGGAAGATGCTTTAAATCTGGTAGCCATTAGAGGGAAGATGATCAGTGAGTTGCCACATGGCAGCATGCTTTCCGTGAGGTGTACCGAGGAGGAAATCAAATCCATGATGCCTGGAAATCTTTCTTTGGCAGGCGTGAATGGTGAAAACCAGTGTGTGGTATCGGGAGAAACAAATGAAATTGAAATTTTCGCCACAAGGTTGGAAGCCAGGAATGTCCCTTCCAAAATACTTCAAACCAGCCATGCATTCCATTCACAGATGATGGATCCCATTCTGGATTCCTTTGCAGCGGTAGTACGGGAAATTCCTATGCAGAAACCGCGAATCCCGATGATTTCCACGGTGACAGGAGAATTTTTATCGGATTTAGAAGCCCAAAGTCCGGAATATTGGACCAATCAATTGAGGAATGCAGTACGCTTTGCGGATGCTGCAGAAACTCTTTTTGAATTGGAAATACCGCTGAGCTTCCTGGAAGTTGGCCCTGGGAATGTATTGACCTCACTTTGCCGTCAGGCAAAAAAAGGAAAAGGAAGGGAGATGTACAACAGCCTGATGAAAAACCCCAAAGTATCGGATTACAGGTTTTTTCTTCAGACTGCGGGAAGTCTTTGGCAAAAGGGAAGAAAAATCCAATGGCAAAATCTGTATGACCAATTTATTCCCAAATGTGAATTGCCCACTTATGCCTTTAAAAAGGAAAAAATTTGGATGGACCCTTCACAACCGATTATAGCGCAAAAGATACCTGAAGCGAACATGAAAATCGAACAGGTGATTGAGCAGACTTTTTCAATACATATTCAAACTCCTATTCAAATGGACCGAAAACAAAAAATCAAAGACCAAGTAATTGGCGTGATCCAAGACACAACAGGACTAAGCGTTCCTGATGAAAAAGCTTCTTTTTTGGAACTTGGATTTGACTCGCTGCTTTTGACTCAATTGGCAGCAAGTCTTAAAAAAGAATTTAAAACTCCCATTACTTTCAGACAGCTGAGCGAAACGCTTTCTGATCTAGCCGCCTTGGTGGAGTTTTTAGATCAAAAACTACCAGAAGAGGCCTATCGAGAGCCAGCGCCCGCAATGGCAAGTGAGCCGGAAGTTCCAGTAATCGCTGCCGCACAGCCGCAATCGCAGCCGATTTTTCAGCAACAGGCTCCTCCTATTGCTCAAGTGTATGCTATGCCAAATCTTCAGCCCCAGCAGTTCGTATATCCACAACCTGCCCACCAAGGGGTAAATCCACAAAGCAATGGCGTGCATTCTCCCATGGATTTATTTTCCAGACAATTGGAATTGATGTCCCAGCAAATCATGATGCTTACCAATGGTGCAGGAAATGGCCAAGTGCCTTTGCCAATGGCATCAGCAGGAGCAACTGATTCTGTGGCCCCAACGCCGGTAGCCACCTTGGACAAAGTGCCAAAACCCCACAGCCACGCTCCACCAGCCGATGCTCCTAAAACCTTTGGCGCCATGGCAAAAATAGAAAAGGTGGTGACTGAGGTTACCCCAGAACAAAAGCAGTTTCTGGATAATCTCATTAAAAGATTCAACGAAAAAACAAAAAACAGCAAAGCCTATACCCAGAAATACCGTTCCAAAATGGCAGATCCTCGGGTGGTGTCAGGTTTCAAGCCGAACACCAAAGAAATCACCTATTCCTTGGTAGTGGATAGGTCCAAAGGAAGCAAAATTTGGGATATTGACGGGAATGAGTATTTGGATGTTTTGAATGGATTTGGAGCCATCCTTTTTGGGCATGGTCCTGAGTATGTCCAGAAAGCGATCAGGGAGCAATTGGAAAAAGGATTTGAGATTGGGCCGCAACATGTGTTGGCGGGAGAGGTTTGTGAGTTGCTCTGTGAATTGACAGGACATGAAAGGGCTGCGCTTTGTAATACAGGCTCAGAAGCAGTCATGGGTGCTTTGAGGATGGCTAGAACCGTCACCGGAAGATCCCTAGTCGTTTCTTTCAACAATTCTTATCATGGCACATTCGATGAGGTGATCGTAAGGGGAAGCAACAATCAGAAAAGTTATCCCGCTGCGGCTGGCATCATGCCGTCTTCTGTAGAGAATCTTCTTGTCTTGGAATATGGAACTGAGGAATCCCTGGAAATCATCCGACAGCGAAAAGATGAGCTTGCCGCAGTTTTGGTGGAACCTGTTCAGAGCCGTAGGCCTGAATTCCACCCCGTCGAGTTTTTGAGAAAAGTACGTGAAATCACGAAGGAAAGCGGAACCGCATTGATATTTGATGAGGTGATCACCGGGTTTAGGACACATTTAAAGGGGGCCCAAGGAATCTTTGGCATAAAAGCAGATATTGGGACTTATGGCAAAGTGATCGGTGGGGGATTGCCTATAGGCGCGATTGCCGGAAGTGCCGAATTTTTGGATGCCTTGGATGGTGGATATTGGGAGTTTGGGGATGATTCGATGCCTGAAGTGGGTGTGACGTATTTTGCAGGGACTTTTGTCCGGCATCCCTTGGCGCTCGCCAGTGCCAAAGCGTCCTTGGAGTTTTTCAAAAAAGACAATGGTAACCTCCAGAAGGATCTCGAACAGAAGACCAACCGAATCGCCGATTCACTGGATAAATTCTTTAAGGAGCATAACCTGCCTTTTTACATTGCACATTTTGGATCCCTTTGGAAGCTGAAATACAAGCAGGAATTGCCATATACAGACCTTATTTTTATTCTCCTGAGGGAGAAAGGCATTCATATTTATGATGGATTTCCTTGCTATCTGACCACCGAGATTACGGAAGCAGATGTGGACAGAGTCATCGATTCCTTCAAGCAATCCATTGGAGAGCTTTTGGATGTAGGGTTTTTTGGTGGTATTCCCAAGAAAACGAATGGATCAGCTCATGAAAAGAAACATGTTGTTTCTTGGGCCAGTCCGCCTGTTCCAGGGGCCAAATTGGGGAAAGATCAGCAAGGAAATCCAGCTTGGTTCCTTGTAGATGAGAAGAACCCAGGCAAATACTTAAAAATCAATATTGAAAACTAATTTTCGGGATAATATGGAAAATGATATTTTTTTAGAGTCAGTGGATTTTAATCCTTTTCCTGAAAAAGAGATTGAGAAAATCGTGGGGATGGTGGATGCCCAAAAAGAGATGTGGTTGTCGGCAGTTGTGGATGGTGTGGAGTCAAATCTGTCCTATAATGAATCCATCTCCCTTGACCTCAAGGGAGATTTGGATATCCCTGTTTTGCAGGCATCTTTTGACGAGCTCGTCAGACGGCATGAGTCCTTGAGAATGACTTTTAGTGGGGATGGGAAAACCAGTATCATTTATGATTTTGTTTCCCCAGATTATCTTTTTGAAGATTTATCGCAGTTGCCAGAGGTGGATAAAGATCTCCGCTTGAAGCATTATTTGGACAAAGCAGTGACGACTCCATTTGACTTGAAAGAGGGGCCGTTGTTGAGGATTGACCTGCTCAAGTTGGAAGGGCAACATCATTTTATGTTGATTACGGCCCATCACTTGGTCTGCGATGGATGGTCCATAGGGGTGATTGTGTTGGAGTTGAGTACGATTTACTCTCAGCTTGTGCAGGGTTTGGAGCCAGTTTTGGCACCTGCAGATTCCTACAGCGAATATGCCGAAACCATGCTCGAGTACAAGGGTAGCGAGGAATTCAATCAAACTGAAGGGTATTGGATTGAATTGTTCAAAGGAAAAGTTCCGGGTATTGAAATACCAATCGACTTTCCCAGGCCTGAAGTCAGAACCCTGAATGGGCATAGACTTGATTTTGAACTTCCTCCCGGTTTGGTAACCGCATGTAGGAAAACTGGGGTGATGGCTAAAACAAGTTTGGTGAACACCCTGCTGTGCGGGTTCGAAATCTTTTTACATAAATTGACTGGTCAAAGGCAAATGGTTCTCGGACTCCCTGTGGCAGGGCAGTCTATTTCGGGTAATTTTTCATTGGTGGGCCATGCTGTCCATCTTCTGGCCGTTCCCAGCGAGGTCAATCCAGACTTGTCATTTTTGGATTATCTGAAGAAAAGGAAAACGGAACTGCTTGACAATTATGACCATGCAAAATATTCATCCGGAAATTTATTGCCCCACCTAAATATCCCGCGGGACATCTCCAAAATATTACTCATCCCTGTGGTTTTCAATATCGACATGGGAATGGATCAGGGTGTCGCTTTCCATGGGTTAAACCATACTTTGATCACAAATCCAAGGAAATACGAATATTTTGAGATTTTCCTCAACATCACTGAAATAAAAGGAAGATTGATTCTGGAGTGGACCTACAATTCCGATCTCTTTAAGCCTTCAACCATTGAGGAAATGATGCGGGATTACCAAGACATCCTTAGCCTATTGACCGATACTCCAGAAACCTTGATCAAAGAAGTTGATTTGGTCCAGAATGAATTCCTAAAGAGAATCCAGCCATGGAATGAGACTTATTTGGAGTATCCCAAGGATAAAATTTTCACGGATTACATCTCTGAACAATCCAAAAGGCAAGCAATTAAAATCGCAGTGAGGAGCATGGGCAGTGAAATCTCCTATCGAGAATTGGAAGAGAAATCAAATCAAGTGTCCCATTATCTTGTCGCGATGGGAATAAAAAAGGGGGATGTTGTCGGGATTTGTGTGGATAGGAGTGTGGAGTTACTCATTTCCCTATTGGGGATCATCAAATCAGGGGCGGCTTACCTTCCCTTGGATCCTGTTTACCCAAAGGACAGGATTGAATTTATGGTGGAGGACGCCTCCTGTAAATATTTTTTGGTTTCGGAAAGGTTGAAAGACCAATACCAAAACAACTCCCCAATGATCATTTTGGAGGAAATGATGACTTCTATGTCGGGATTTCCCGGGTTTACGAGCGGCATTGATATAAAAGGGGAGGATTTGGCCTACGTCATCTACACTTCGGGATCCACCGGACAACCCAAAGGTGTGCAGGTAAGCCATCAAAATTTAATGAATTTCCTGCTCAGCATGCAGATTGCTCCGGGAATCAGTCAGGAGGATCAATTGCTGGCGGTGACCACCGTTTCCTTTGACATTGCGGGGTTGGAATTGTTTCTACCCCTCATCTCAGGGGCCAAAGTGGTTCTAGCGGATGCGGAAACCTCCAAAGATGGGAGGAGATTGGTTGAGTTGATAGAAAGGGAAAGAATTACGATGATGCAGGCAACCCCAGCCACTTGGCGAATGATGTTACATTCTTCATGGAAAAAGCATCTTCCGATCAAAGTACTTTGTGGCGGAGAGGCGTTGCCACAAGATTTGGCACTAGAACTTTTTCAAAATGCCGATTCTCTTTGGAATGTTTACGGACCTACAGAGACGACGATCTGGTCATTGGTCAAAGAAATAAAAGATCCAAACGGGCCGATCACGATTGGTAGGCCAATCCACAATACCCAAGTGTATGTGGTCGATAAATATGGTCATTTATTACCAGCAGGAAATGTCGGGGAGATCTGGATCGGGGGAGACGGTGTCAGCAAAGGGTATCTCAATAGGCCATTGCTCACCAAGGAGAAATTTGTACCCAATGATTTTGAACCTTCCAAAAGTGAATATTTATACAGAACAGGGGATTTGGGAAAATTTCAACCCAATGGGGAATTGGTTTGTTTGGGAAGGGTGGATCACCAAGTGAAAATAAGGGGTTATAGAATAGAGCTGGGTGAAATCGAAAACAAAATCAATCAGTTCCCAGAGATCGAAGGGGCTATTGTAATTGCTAGGGAAGATAATCCCGGAGACAAAAGATTGGCCGCTTATGTAGTCCTTAAAGAGGATGAAAGTCTCTTCATGATGGATCAAAATAACCTATCAGATACAGCAGTCATGACAAGGGAGGAGCCTGTGCTGACCAAAGAGAAAATTTTGGTCTGGAAAGAAACACTCAAAACGAGATTGCCCAATTACATGATTCCAAACGATTGGGTCGCCCTTTGGGAATTTCCCATGACGGACAACAATAAAATAGACAGGAACTCCCTGCCAATACCTTTGAGAAATGTCTTTTGGGATGAGACGGAAGAAAATCTTCCGCAAACCCCCAATCAAATACTAGTCGCCGGCATTTGGAGTAAAGTGTTGGGTGTGTCCGATGTCAGATTATGGGACGATTTCTTTGAATTGGGAGGGCATTCCTTGTTGGCGGTAAGGGTAATGGCGGAGTTGGCGGAGGAGACCGGTCTCAACTTGCCGCTGAATACATTGATCATCAATTCAACACTTGAAAATTTCGCGGCCGTTTTGGATCGCCAAGACCAAAAAGACCAAGACTGGAGCAGCTTGGTGCCTATCAAAAAATCCGGAAAGAAAGCTCCGATTTACTTGATTCACGGAGCAGGCTCGCATGTTTCGCCATTCTTCAACCTTGCAAAAAATCTGGATGAGGATCAGCCTGTCTATGGGCTTCAGGCAAAGGGATTGAATGGAATAGACGAACCCTTACAATCCATAAAGGAAATGGCGGCACATTATATCCAGGAAATCGTCACACACAATCCCCATGGACCCTATCATATCGGAGGTCAATCTTTTGGTGCATACGTTGCATTCGAGATGGCGCGGCAAATGAAAGCGTCAGGGCTTGATATCCAAAAAGTGATATTGTTTGATGTCTCCGCTTATCAGGAGGATTTCGAGGAATTATCCTCCTGGGAAAGAATGAAAAAGGAGGTTGGTTACGAATTCCAAAAAAGATACATGGATATAGAATTGTTGGTAAAATCTCCCAGCACATTGAGAAGATTGAAAACCAGTTCATTGGAACGAAAAACGAGAGCCTTGAAGCGGTTTTTGGGAATTGATGCAATGGATGGCGAAGGGAAATTATTTCATGTAATTGAAAAAATCAGGAGAATCAATCATAAGGCCATGGATGATTATGAATTGGCTCCATACAATGGCGATATCATCCTGTTCAAGGCCAAAATCAAAACATTTTATGATACGGACATGGAATACTATGGATGGAAACCTTATGTGAAAGAGGTCCATACAGTGGAGATGGAAGGAGACCACAATTCAATGTTCGAAGATCCGGAATTGGTGAAAATCCTCGGACGAAAACTACAGGAAGTTCTGGATAAAGACATTGAAATGAATATTTCATAGTGAATAATTCCTTGAAAATATTCGGCTTGATTTTCTTTAAAAAAATAATGTGTGGTGTAAAAAACGATAAAACCACTGTCCAATCATGTGTATTTTGGATAAAATCTGATCTCAGCTTACCCAGCAAATGAAATCATTAATGTCTACATAATTAGCTAATGAAACCTATAAAACCACAATTTGAAAGCATCGCATACGACCCTTTTGAAACTCCTGGTATTGAGAAAATAGTTGGATTGCTGGATTCCCAAAAAGAAATTTGGGTATCGTGTAAATTGGGAGGTGAGGAGGCCAATCTATCCAACAACTTGTCGATTTCCCTCAAGTTTACTGGAGACCTGAATCCAGAGCTGCTTTTTTCTGCTCTGGAGGCTGTTGTAAACAGGCACGAAGCCCTTAGGATGACATTCAGTCCTGATGGGAAAAACTGTATCATTCAGAAACATGTTCTTCCAACATATAAATTTCTGGAAATCCAAGATTTTTCCCCTCATCATAAAAGTCAGGCTTTCCAGGATGTATTGGATGCTGAAGTCACGTTGCCATTTGATTTGGTCAACGGTCCACTCATTCGGTTTTCGTTGTTGAAGTTGGAAAACAATGTGCACGTGTTGTTGATCACTGGCCATCACATCATTGTGGATGGCTGGTCCTTGGATTTGATTACCGAAGAGCTTTGTGAAATTTACTCCAGACTCTTGGAAAAAAACCCTGATAATCTCCCCAAAGC
Organism: Rhodonellum psychrophilum GCM71 = DSM 17998; assembly: GCF_000381545.1. Classification (GTDB taxonomy): domain Bacteria; phylum Bacteroidota; class Bacteroidia; order Cytophagales; family Cyclobacteriaceae; genus Rhodonellum; species Rhodonellum psychrophilum. The sequence continues at coordinate 67,834 of NZ_KB906685.1, forward strand.
GGATTCCTTCAGCGAATACTCTTCTGAAATGACCGCCTTTAAAGAGAGTCAGGAATATCGTGACACGGAGCAATATTGGTTGGAACAGTTTAAAGGGAATAATTTTTATCTGGAATTGCCGGTCGATAACATTCGTCCTGAATTCAGGACTTACAACAGTTCGAGGCTGGATTTGGAGATTGATGCGGAATTGCTGGACGCGCTTAGGAAGTTGTCCGCTTTGGCCAAAACCAGCTTGGTCAATACCTTGATGGGAGCATTCGAAATTTATTTCCATAAACTTACCGGGCAAAGCCAGTTGTCCCTGGGAATCCCTGTATCTGGGCAGGCTGTTTCCGGCAATTTCTCACTTGTCGGGCATTGTGTCCATCTGCTTCCGGTACCGAGCAAAATCAATCCGAATTTGAGCTTTTTGTCTTATTTGAAGCAAAGGAAAACTGAGCTTTTGGATAACTATGATCACTCCCAATACACTTTCAGCAATCTATTGCAGCAGCTCAAAATCCAGAGAGACAATTCCAAAATTCCATTGGTTCCCTTTATCATCAATTTTGAGTCAGCCAAAAACCGCCATTACAAGTTCAGTGGTTGCAAAGTCGAGTCCGTCTTCAATGCCAAGAAGTTTGAAACCTTCGAGAATGCACTTTACATCACGGAATATCACCAAAGCCTTCTGATTGATTGGCAATACAATAGCAATTTATACGAAGCGGATAGCATTCGAAAAATGCTGAAGGAATTCAGGATGCTTCTAAAACAAGTGACAGAAAATCCAGAAACCATTATTTCCCAAATTGGTTTGGTTAAAAATGAGTTTTTGAGGCGAATCCAGCCTTGGAACGAAACCTTTCTGGACTATCCAAAAGATAAAATTTTCACTAAACTGATCAGTGAGCAGGCACAAAAATCTCCCGATAAAATAGCCATCACATTTAGGGATGAGGAGATTTCCTATTTGGATTTGGATAGCAAATCAAATCAGCTGGCACACATTCTTCTCCAAAAGGGCGTAACCAAGGGAGATATTGTAGGGCTGTGTGTGGACAGGTCCATTGAAATGGTCATTTCCCTATTGGGGATTGTCAAATCTGGGGCAGTCTATCTTCCGCTTGACCCAATTTATCCCAAGGACAGGATAGAGATGATGGTGGAGGACGCAGCATGCCGCTTTTTCTTGATTTCACGATCATTGGAAAATCGATACAGGAGCAATTCCCCCATACTGATTTTAGAGGAATTAATAGAAACCTTGATGGCTTATCCAGATACGGAACCTCAAGTAACCATTTCCGGAAATGATCTGGTCTATGTGATTTATACCTCAGGTTCCACTGGCAAGCCAAAGGGGGTAAAGATAGAGCACCACAACCTTTTGAATTTTTTATTGAGCATGCAACTCAGCCCCGGCATCAGTGCCGATGACAAGTTGTTGGCCGTCACGACGATTTCCTTTGACATTGCTGGGCTCGAATTGTTTTTGCCGTTGATTGCGGGAGCAGCGCTTTTGATTGCGGACAGCAACCAGGCAAAAGATGGGAGGATTTTGGTCGAGATAATTGAAAAAAAGAAGATAACAATCATGCAGGCGACACCTGCCACATGGAGAATGATGGTCAATACCTCCAGGTCAAAACTCTTTCGACTCAAAGTCCTTTGTGGTGGAGAGGCGCTTTCCCAAGACCTAGCCCTTTCTCTGATGGAAACATCTTCCGAATTGTGGAATGTATACGGACCAACAGAAACTACCATATGGTCCTTGATAAAAAAAATCAAAGATCCTTTTCAATCCATCACCATAGGTCATCCGATTCACAATACGCAAGTCTATATCGTTGGTGAAAATGGAAATCTCCTTTCCCCTGGCGAAATAGGGGAGATTTGGATTGGGGGCGATGGGGTAAGCCAAGGATATCTTCATCGCCCTGAATTGACACAAGAGAAGTTTGTCAAAAATATCTTTGAGCCAGAAAAAGGAGTATTGCTTTACCGAACCGGAGATTTGGGGAAATTTCTTCCAAATGGAGAATTGGTCTGTTTGGGGAGGATGGACAATCAGGTGAAGATTCGTGGTTTCAGAATTGAACTTGGGGAGATCGAAAACCAGCTTGGTCAAATCCCTGAAATAAGGGAGGCTGTGGTTGTCGCAAGGGAAGACAAGCCAGGAGACAAAAAACTTATTGCCTATGTGATAGAAGAAAATTCAGAGACACCTTTTCTAAAACCGGAACTTGATTCACCTGGGGAAATTGGCAAGCAGGATGACAATGGAAAATTGACCTTGGCTCCTGAGAAAATTACGGTGTGGAAAACCATATTAAAGGCAACGCTTCCAGAGTATATGGTTCCCGTGGACTGGGTGTCCATGCGGGAATTCCCCAAAACCGCCAACAATAAAATTGACCGAAAAGCATTGCCCAAGCCTTTTATCAGTCAGGTTATGTTGAATTCCGGAAAAGAACAGGTCAAATATCAAAGTAATAACCAAAAATTATTGGCTGGGATTTGGTCAAAGGTACTCAGTGTGCCAGCTATCGGCTTGAACGACGACTTTTTCGAACTCGGTGGACATTCCTTGATTGCCGTGGAGGTGATGTCTGCTTTGGAAAAGGAAACCGGATTGAACCTGCCTTTGGATACCTTATTTAAATTCCCAACAATAGCTTCTTTTTCGGAGCGATTGGATAATTTGGACAAGGCAGAAGTGAGCTGGGAATGTTTGGTTCCTATCAAACCCACAGGAAGTAAAACTCCGGTTTATCTGATCCATGGTGCTGGCGCAAATGTCTCTTCATTTTATGGGCTTTCAAAGAACCTAGATGCCGATCAACCAGTTTTCGGGATTCAATCAAAAGGTCTAGATGGAATTGAGGAACCCCTTCATACCATCAAAGAAATGGCGATACATTATATCCATCAGATAATAGCACACAATCCAACAGGACCTTATTTTCTTGGAGGCCAATCCTTTGGGGCCTATGTGGCATTTGAAATGGGGAAACAAATGAAAGAAATGGGTCTTGATATTCAAAAAGTAATTCTGTTTGATGTATTCGCATACCAAGGCGAAAAGGAATTGACCGGCTGGGAAAAATTCAAAAGGGGAGTGGCTTTTGAGGTCAAAAAAAGATATGTAGACATGGAATTATTGGTTCATTCCCCAGCGACTTTCAAGAATATCAAGTCACATTCCTTCGAAAGAAAGAAAAGGGGCTTGAAAAAATTATTCCATTTAGAGTCTTTTGAAGAGGAATCTAGACTTTTTCATACCATAGAAAAAATCAGAAAGATAAATCATACTGCGATGGATGAATATGTGCTTTCTCCGTACCACGGAGAAATAGTATTGTTCAAGGCCAAAATCAAGACCTTTTATCAAAAGGACATGGTATTTTATGGGTGGAGGCCTTATGCAGACAAAGTATTGACACTTGAAATAGAAGGTGACCACAATTCCATGTTTGAAGATGCTGAATTGGTAAAGGAGCTTGCCCAAAAACTCCAGGAAGTCCTGGACAAATGAACTTCCGGATGAAAGCAGAACTGTATTGTAAATGGAAAACCCCAGAACCAATTTGGGAAAAAGGGCCCTCCTTTGACCTGGACAATGGGGTGCATGTATGGCGAATTGGTTTGGACGAGGGTTTTGATTATGCCAAGGGATATAGTTTTCTTTTGGAAAGAGAAGATGTTTTTAAAATCGGCAGATTTTATAATTTGGCGGATCAAAAAAGATTTGTGATCAGCAAGGTGTTCCGGAAAATCTTGATAGCTAACTACCTCAGGGAACCACTTCAAAATCTGAAATTTGGGGAGACAGAGATGAAAAAACCCATTTTGTTGGAGCAAATGGATTTTCATTTTAATATATCGCATTCTGGCAACTATGTCATGTTTGTGTTTTCGTCAGTTGCATGTGGTGTAGATGTAGAGTTCATCAATCCCGATTTCCCATCCAAAAGCATCATGGAGTTTTGTTATTCTCAAGAAGAACAGGACTTTGTGCTGGATTCACCAAACCCCACTTATTCATTTTATCGGATTTGGACAGCAAAAGAATCCCTGATTAAGGCCATAGGGACTGGTTTGCAGGACAATCTGAAGGAAATATGCTGTCTAAACGGCGTCTGGGACTTGCCTATGTCTCTTTCTCGCGGAAATAGCTTTTGGACCACCATGTCCTTTTCTGACGATGAAAGCCATGTTTGGAGTGTTACTTTTCAGGATAGGTCAAAAAAAATCCGATTTTTTGAAACATGATCTAAACCGAATAGGGACATGAATCGAATTGGGATACTTGAATTGAAAAGGGCTGTACAGGGGGAGGCGATTATGGCAAGTTGGGTAAAAGCAGGCGAAAAGGAATTTGGACCCTCTGAAGGATTCAACCCTTCTTTAAAAGCTTTTTTAAAGCATTGAAAAATACCGAAAAAAGCTATTTTCCTAAAAAAAAATGTTCCAAAATGACTTGAATAATCCTTGTAAAAAAAATGATATTAATTAGGCAAATAGTTATTTGAAATTCATAAATATTTATTTAAAATACGTTTTTTTATTTGTATAATTTACTTAATTTAACTCTCCGATTGAATATATAGGTTCCGATTGATTTTTAATTGCTTTTTAAATTATAGACATTCTTTTTATGGCCAATTACAGGATTATTGTTTTGGGTTTATCCTCAATTCTACTTTTTCAAGTGAGTTGCATCTCCAATAAGAAAGTCGTTTACATGCAAAAACTTGCCCCATCTGCGATGGTCTCGCAGGGGGGTGAACTTATTCCCTACAAGACAGAAGATTATTTGCTTCAGTACAATGATGTGGTGGACATCACCATGACCACTTCCGACCCTGAGTTGAATATTTTATTGAATACAACATCCTCTCTGGAACAAATGAGGATGCTGGGTGGGAATATGATGGGCGGGGGTGATGTCTTTTATTTGAACGGTTTCACCTTGAATAATTTAGGGATAGTGGAATTGCCGATGATCGGGGAAATAAAATTGGTGGGATTGTCCACGGAGGAAGCCAAGCTGATGGTGGAAAGTGAACTCAAAAAATATGTCCGAGACAATGAATATTTTGTTCGGGTGAGATTGGGAGGGATCCGGTACAGCGCCATTGGGGAATTTGTCCGGCCAGGTAAATACACGATTCTTCAGAATAGGGTTACCATTTTTGAAGCCATTGCCAATGCAGGCGATCTCACCACAGTTGCCAAAAGAAATGCTGTCAGGGTTATCCGACAATACCCGAATGGATCAAGAGCCCATATTGTCAACCTGAACAACGATGAAATAATGAATTCGGAGTTTTATTTCCTAAAACCGAATGATATGATCTATGCCGAACCGATGAAAGTTCGGGAACTGGGAACGGGTGTTACGCTTGTTCAAACAACACAATTATTGATTAGTCTTGCAACCGTCGGATTATTGGTTTTCACCGCTACCAAATGATTGGAAATTATGAAAATAATACAAAACAATAGCGAAGAAGGGTACATTGAAGAAAATAAAAAACCTTTTGACCCAGCAAAATTTTTCCTGAAACACCTTCATTACTGGCCATTTATAGTGATATCAATAGTCATTTCCATGACCTTGGCGTTTTTAAAAAACAAAAGTACTCCGCCTATTTATCAGGTAAGCAGCAAGTTTTTTGTAAAGGAAGATGTGAACAGTTCCGGGATTTTGGACCTGACAAGACTCAATACAAGAGGCAATTATAATAATCAAACCCAGAAACTATCTAACGAGGCTATTTTTTTACTTTCCAAACCTTTGGCCGAGCTCACTTTGGATATTCTGGACTTTAGGGTAGGTTATTATCAGCCAGGTTTTTTTGTGGATACAGAACTTTATAAAAACAGTCCGATTCATGTTGAGGTGGATTGGGGACACCCACAGGTTATTGGAGGGAAGATGGATCTGTCGTGGTCTGACCCAAATTCCTTTGTACTCCGCTTCCCAGAGAAGAAATACTTTCAAAATTTCCCGGATTCCAAGCCTGAGGTCGAAATAGACCTTTCAGAAATACCTGCCAAAAAATATAAATTCGATGAGTGGGTTGAGTTGCCTTTTGCAAAATTCAAAGTGACTTTTAAAGGGGTTGAACCCAGTGGCAACACGCTGATCAAATTTAACTCAAAAGCCGGTTTGTTGGCCAAATATACGGGTGAGGACCTTCAAGTGGTGCCTGTGGAGCTGACATCTTCAATTTTGGGATTGACGCTAAACACAAGCCATCCAGAAAAAGGGAGTGATTATCTGAATACTTTGATGGAAATATCATTGGAGGAAGAGTTGAATGAAAAAAACAGAATGGCCAAAAGCACTGTGGACTTCATTGATCACCAAATTTCGGGTGTGGCGGACACCTTGAGCTTTTTTGAAGGGAGATTACAAAATTTCAGGAGCAGCAATAGGACTTATAACATCGCTTCGGAAAGCAATGTGGTTTATGGAGAGATCACCGCCTTGGAAAAACAACTCTCCCAGGAAAGATTCAAAAAGCAGTATTTTCAAAATCTTCAGAATTATTTGGTAAGAGAGACTTATGATCAGATAATCATGCCGGCGGGACTTGGTATCGAAGATCCAATCTTGAATTCTCTGATTCAGAATTTGATAACCCTTCAAAATGAAAAATCCCGTTTGCTCAATACCCAAACAGAAGCGTCTCCAAGGGTAAGGGATGTCACGAATAAAATCATGGATATCAATGCTTCCCTGTCTGAAGTCGTCAGAAATGTGACCAGCAATACTGATTTTCTAATAAGAGATCTGCAGGAAAGAATCACAAGGATCGAGAGACAATTCAGCAGACTCCCGTCCACGGAACAAAACCTACTGAAAATCCAGAGAGAATTCACCTTGAATGAAACCATTTATACATTCCTCCTGCAGCGAAGAGCCGAATCGGCAATTGCGATGGCTTCCAATACTGCCTCGAACAAAATCGTGGAATACGCCACGCCCAATTACTTGCCGATCACGGTAAAGGAAGTCACCACCTACATCATTGCATTGGTTGGTGGTTTTGTTTTCCCGATAGGGGTGATTATGCTCATTATTATTTTTGACCGTAAGATCAAGGATGTGAAAGAACTGGAGGGGAAACTTCTTGTTCCTGTTTTGGCCAAAATTGGAAAAAGCAAAAGCAAATCTTCTTTATCTGTTTTTACGGAACCCAAATCGGCCCTTACTGAATCGTTTAGAGCGCTTAAAACGAATATCAGTTTCATAGTCCCAAATGACCAGTCTGTTGCGATTGCCATTTCTTCAAGTGTATCCAAAGAAGGAAAAACTTTCACAGCCATCAACCTCGCTTCGATCTATTCTCTCAATGACAAAAAAACAATCCTGGTCAGCTGTGACATGTACAAGCCACACACATTTAGGGATTTTGGTCTCAAAGGGGATCAGGGCTTGTCCAATTATCTGAGTAGGCAAGTGGATGGGGTCTTTGATATTATCCAGCCCAGTGGGCACCATTTATTGGATGTGATTTCCTCAGGTTCCATCCCTCCAAACCCTTCTGAGTTGATCGCTTTGCCGAGGTTCAAAGAACTTTTGGAAGACCTGAAGAAAATCTATGATGTGGTGATACTGGATACACCACCTGTGGGATTGATCAGCCAATCTTTTGAAATCATGAAAAACGTAGATGTCATCCTGTATGTTTTGCGGTTTAAGTACAGCGAATGGTCTTTTGCTGATGATCTCAATGATATAAAAATCAAAAAAGGAATCAGGAATATCTACTCCGTGATCAATGACGTCGGCAACCAAGAGTTAAACTACAAAGGATACAGTGGTGACTATTATGACAGTCAAAATTCAAAGAAAAGCTTTATTGCGAATATTTTCAAAAGGGGAAAAGCAGCCCTATAAATTTTGCACACTGTTCTGTCATTTTTTTGACAGATCCTGATCCGATTCAGGATTTTATCTCGCTGTTTATCCTGATTATTTAAGAATACATTTTACTGCGATGTCACCAAGCATGGGACTGAAGGGGCGAAGCCGTAAAATGAAAATCCTGGTTCAATTGCCAAAAAACATTCCGAATTGAATTTTTAGAAATGGATGGATCTGTAAAAACCAAAACCGTTACCAAAGAAAACCACAAGCAAAGGGCCTATCTCAATTCCGTGACCAGCATTCTGGATCATGTGATCAAGCAGGTAATGGGTTTTGTGGTCAGCCCGATCATTGTCAATGGCTTGGGAAGCACCTTCTATGGAGTCTATCAGATTTTGCTTGAAATGACTGGATATGCAGATATGGCTGATATTCAAACTGCTCAAGTTTTGAAATGGACGGTTGCCCAAAAGCGGGGTGTGGCTTCCGAAGAAGAGCTGAGGAGCGAGGTGACCACAGCCTTGGTTTTAACGCTACTGATTCTACCTTTTATTTTCTTGATTGGAGGGGTTTTGATCTGGTATGCACCCATCTTGACCAATGTGAATGAGGAGTATTACAACATGGTGCGGGCAGCAAGTGCCATTATGATTTTTTCCATGGTCATTTATAAATTGATGGATCTTTTTGAAGCCGTTTTAAGGGGTATGAACCTAGGATTCAAAGGCATGGGCGCGAGATCAATGCTTATGATTTTTAGTGGCTTGCTTAAGATATGGGTGATCTATCAAGGATATGGTTTGATAGGGATTTCAGTTGTCCAGGTTTTCATTGGTGTATTCACCAGTCTTGTTTTTTATTGGTTGGTCAAAAAAAACATTCCATGGTTTGGTTTTGGCAGGACAGACATGGGCAAAATCCGCTCCTATGCAAAACTAAGTGGCTGGTTTATGGCGACGATGATTTTCAGCATGATTCTTTTCAATAGTGAAAAAATCATTCTGGGATATTTGGTCGGTCCGGAGATGGTGACCATTTATGTGTTGACCTTGTTTGCCAGCTCAGCGATGGGGGGCTTGATCAATGCCGTGATTTCAGGGGTAGTGCCTGGTATCGGTAATTTTTTTGGAAAAGGTGAATTTGAGAAAATACTGATTTCCAAAAATCTGATACAATCCATTATCTGGTGGTTTACTTTTTCCATAGGAACCGGTATTTTATTGTTCAACCAGTCTTTTTTAAACCTCTGGGTAGGGGAAGGCAACTATGCGGGGTACTTAGAGAATTTGTTTATCCTGTTGATTGCATTGCAATATATTTTCTTCGGTGCTGCGGGCAGTTTTATCAATGTGACTCTGGATCTAAAAACAAAGGTTCTTTTGACGGGCTTTTCAGCGCTGATTTCTATTGGCTTGGCATTTCTACTGGTGCAGGATTTTGAGATTTTAGGGCTTTGTGTCAGTGTTTTGGCGGGTCGGATGGTATTGACCTTCGGATTTCCTTTGATCCTAAAAAAGAAAATAAACGACCAGTCCTCCTTTTTCACAATGGAGAATATCCGGCCTTTACTCATCACTTCAATTGCTTTGATCGCTGCCTCTTATTTGCAGGAATTGGTAATGGTCAATTCCTGGCTGGGACTGATTTCTTGGGGTGCATTGACGGTGGCGGTTCTGATGCCATTGTTTTGGGTGCTTGGGTTCACGCATAACCAAAGAAGGATTCTTTTGACGAATCTGAGTAAAATAAAAATTTTTAAAATTAATGATAGGTAAAATATTGTATTTCAAATATTTATGAATGTTTTTTTTCTCCTTTTAGAATTTTCCACCCTATTGTTTATGGGGTATGCAGTCATGTTCAAAAAGCAACTCTCAATTGTGTATTTGCCATTCCTGTTTTTTAGCAATACAGTGTATGTACCCGCTTTGCCCTACTTTTTTTATTACGTCGTGATATCATCGGCTATTTTATACTTTGCAGTTTTCAATCTTCCTTTTGTAATCAAAAACGTATTTGCTGTATTTTCCATATTGTACATTTTAATATTGTTGACCAACTCCACAGACATCATCTCGATCAGGCCGGCATTATTTTTTGTGATATGGCTGTTTCTTCTGATTCCCATTATCCCAGAGATCTTTCAAAAATTCTCAAGAAACGAGATCATGGAGGAACTCAGCAAATGTGCTTTTTTGATTTTGACTGTATTTATCGTGAATACGGTTCTATCCACAAAATTCGCCTACGTACCGGTAGAAATGTATGGGATCAATTCTGGGATTCTATTTGGCAATGTGACTTTTACCGATTTTAATGTTTTGGTTTTTGCCACTTATATTGTGCTTAAAAAGGCGATCAAAGATAAAAAAAACCTGTATTTGATGGTCTATTTGGTTGCGATGTTCTTGATTCTATTGTCTATGAGAAGGACGGTCATGCTTCTCAGTGTACTGGGTTCATTGGTTGTGATTTTTGAGCTTTTGGATTTTCAGAACATTAAAAAGTTCATTGCTTATGGTGTCATCATTGGGAGCATTAGCCTGGTTGTTGTTTTTTATACTGGGTTTTTAAATGCTTTCTGGGAAAGATATGAGAAAAGAGGTTTGGAGAATAGGTCGCTGAATGAAGAAAACCGTATGATGGAATTCAATCTGCTTTACAAGGATATGTTTGTGTTTTTTGACTACAGCCCCTGGTTTGGCTATGAATTGTTTCAAAGCGGGGGCAATTATGGGAAAGGGGTTTTTGGCACTAGAACCCTTCATACTGATTTGACCAATATTGTGCACAGCAGTGGGTTTTTGGGATTGTTTTTGTATTTGATGATGGTTAGCCTTGCGTTTCGGCAAGCTTGGCTAAAAACGTATTCCAAGAGTCAGTATTATCATTTTGCTTTTTGTAGTATCGCATTTGTGATATTCACCATTACAGGTCGATATACAACGCTTAGCAGCTCGATTTTTTTCTATTTGGTTTTATTTCTTCCGGTTTCCAAGCCTGAAGTTTTATTTCAAAAAGTAATCTGTTCAAGAAAAGTGAAATCCTTAGAACCCTTGAATGCTTAGTTTTTCCTTGGTTCCCCATCGGGATTTGGTTAGAAATGTTTCCGTGCAAATACTCTTATTGTAATTTTTAATCTTTGGGACAGTGAAAATATTATTCGTTAGTAGGCCAAAAGAAACGAAAGTCAATCCTTTTGTAAGGGAACAAGCCCTCGCTTTGGAATTGAATCCCCAAGTATTGGTAGATCATTATTTAATCCAAAAGGGGGGTGTTTTTGGGTATTACCATGCAAGCAAAGAGATCGCAGCTATTTGGGATTCGGGAGAATACGATATCATCCATGTGCACAATGGGCTCTCAAGTTTTGCCGTAATCTTTGCCAAGATTTTTTCCAAAAAAAGAATTAACGTAGTGATTACATTTCATGGAACGGATATCAATAAAATTTCCGAAAGGATTTTCTCTATTACAGCATCCAAATTTTCGGCTCATAATATATTGGTTTCCAGTAAAATGGAGAAGTACGTGAAGACCAATTATTCCATTATCCCCTGTGGTATCGATACAGATGTGGAATTGGGATTTAGAGAAATCACCAGGGAGAAATTTGGCTGGTCAAAAGAAGACTTTGTGGTGTTGTTTTCTTCCGGATTTGATAAAAAGGTAAAGGATCCGGAATTTGCCTTTGCGGTTATCGAAAAGCTTTCCAAATCCTCTTCAAGCAATGTCAAATTTATTGAATTGAAAGGGTATGACAGGCAGGAAGCCAATCATTTGATGCAGGCTGCTGACGTGATGCTCATGTGTAGCAAGTCAGAGGGAAGCCCCCAAGTGATCAAAGAGTCCATCATCAATCGCCTACCGGTTGTGTCGAATGACGTGGGCGAGGTAGAGGAAATTTGTAGTGGAGTGGATCACTGTTTCGTTATTGAGAAGGATATCGACAAATATGTCAATGTGCTTTCAGAAATCTCAAAATCTTCAGCAAGGATAACCAACCCCGAAAGTGTGTTGAAAAAATTTGATAACAGACTGATCGTCGATGATATTTTCAAAATCTATAAAAATGTATTGAACTGACGTTGGTGTCGTGATAGGGATAGATTTTCTATTTTTATCCGATAGAATTGATTTTTTGCTCTCTTTTTGTACTATATTCATAACTTTCCAATGAACATACTAATAGATATCAATCATCCTGCACATGTTCATTATTTCAGGAATTTTTCTGAGATAATGAGGGAAATTGGCCACCAGACATTGTTTGTTTCGCGGGACAAAGAAATGGCCCAAAAACTATTGAACCATTATAAAATCCCTTTTATTGACCGTGGAAAAGGGAAGGATGGGAAAATAGGGAAGTTCATGTATATGGCATACGCGAATTGGAAATTGCATTCCGTTGCAAGAAAATTCCGACCAGATCTTTTTCTGAATTTTCTGCATCCTTATCCTTCCCAAGTGGCTAGCTACCTGTCCAAACCATCGTTGGTTTTCAGCGATTCCGAGCATGCAAAATTGCACCATCAACTGACCGTACCCTTTGCTTCGACGATTTACACTCCTGCATGTTACCTGACTGATTTGGGCAAAAAACAGATCCGGTTTAAAAGTTATATGGAATTGTCCTACCTCCATCCAGCCTATTTCACACCAAATCCAGAAATCTTCGAAATACTTGGTGTCCACGAAAAAGAGAAGTTTGTGATAGTTAGATTCGTTTCCTGGGGAGCAGCCCATGATTTTGGCATGACCGGAATGTCGCTCCAAAACAAAATCCATGCTGTTCAGGAATTGTCAAAATATGCGAGGGTTTTCATTTCCTCGGAAGGAAAACTCCCCGAAAATCTTGAAAAGTACCGGATCAAGATCCCTTACGATCGTATCCATGATGCCTTGTATTACAGTTCCATGATCTTTGGCGAAAGTGGTACCATGTCCTCCGAAGCTGCTGTTTTGGGTACTCCTGCCTTTTTTATCAGTAGTCTAAAACTTGGTTATTTGGAAGAGCAAGAAAAGGAGTTTGGCCTCGTATTCAATTATGGTATTTCTGAAATTGATCAAAAAAGCGCTATTGGAAAGGCTGTGGAAATTCTAAAAGACCAAGAAAGCGAAGCTATTTTCCAAGCAAAAAGGGAAAATTTATTGGCCCAATGCATAGACACAACTTCATTTATGGTCAAGGAGGTTTTGAAGCACGAATAAAGCAACTGGTAAGTTGGGTAATGAATCCTGTTAAGATAACCTGTCAATTTAAATTCCCAGAAACACAGTCTGTCAAAGTTAAATTTTTGATTTATGAATGTGGAATCCATTGAAAATTCAGAAATCACAAAAGAGAAACTGTCAATCGAAATTCTTAGGGGAAACGGTTTTTTTTGGCAATGGAGGATCAAGATTTCCTGTTTGCGAGGGAGAGATTGTTAGAGGATTGTCCACGGGGTACCGTCTCCCAAAGCCCAGAATTCAAGGGACATGGTAACGCTTTTTTTGCAGACGCTTTTCTCTTTTCCAAAGCCTTTATGAATTTTTTTATAGAGTAAAAATTGTTTCTCCCATTTCAAAATTGATAGACAAGATGAAATTAAACCTAAGAAACACGATTGCATATTTTTATGCACAATTCCTTAGAATTTCTGGGGTAGTCAAAAAAGCCAAAGAAAAAGCCCAGTCGGGTGAATTTATTCTCTCTATTTATTTTCACAACCCGTCGAAGAAAGAGTTTGAATTCACATTGAATTGGTTGATCAATAACGGTTTCCATTTCATCAGTATAGATGATTTGCGTAAAATCCATAATGAAGAGATGGCGTTCCCAAAAGGGGCTGTACTCTTAACCGTGGATGATGGTTGGGCCTCCAATGAGACAAACATGGTGGAACTGGCGAATAAATACAAAGTTCCCATTGCGATTTTTGTAACGACGGAGCCGGTGGAGGAGGGTAATTTTTGGTTTTCCTATTCAAAAAAAGCTGGGCGTCTCAAGCTGGGCTATCCTTCTACCGAGGCCTTAAAGAGGCTCCCAAATGAGGAAAGATTGTCCATCGTAAACAAAATTAAAGAAAAACTTACCCTTGCCAGAGAGGCAATGACCGTAGAACAAGTCCAAAGGATCTCTATGTCTCCCTATGTCACCATTGGTGCGCATAGTCACACCCATCCAATTCTGAACCAATGTACCGACAGCCAATTAAAATCTGAACTCAGGATTTGTGCTCAAAAACTTGAGGATTGGGTGGGGAAGGAGGTTATTTCCTTTGCTTATCCAAATGGTGATTTTGGTGATCGAGAGAAAAAAATGCTCGATGATTTTGATTACATGATTGGTTTTGCAAACAATCCGCAATATATCACCCGAGAAAATTTGCAGGACATGTATGCTGTCCCAAGGATAGGGTTTTTGGAAGGGGCTTCACAAGCCGAAAACATTTGTAGAATCATGGGTATTTGGCATTCGAACTCTATAAAGATCTTCAAGAAAAAATTTTAAGGGACTTAAACCCTTAATATGCATGAGGTTTCCTAATGGTTTTTAAAACCGAAAGAAAATCAGGCTACGGGAAAATCAGGCGGGGAATCGATAGGGGGAAATCAAAAACAGTACACATAGACCGATTATAAAGCAGTTTTAGGTTGGGATAGAATTGGTCATTCTGCTCAAACACTTTCCAATAATTTCGTGGTTTTTTTCATTCCCTTTTGAAATGTTTTCTCATAAAGTTCAGCGCATTTTTTGATCGAGAAATTCTTTTCAAAATAGACTTTCAATCCATTCCGATCTATGGAATCCGGATTTTTCAAAAATTCCTTAACAGACAGATAGTAAGATGCTTCACTGGTATCCTTTGACAAAAAACCAGTGGTTCCGTTTTTCACTACATTGGTGATCCCTCCCACGGGAGTACAAATGGGAACACAGCCACATGCAAATGCTTCAATGATGGAAATTGGCATCCCTTCAAAATGCGAACTGAGGCAAAAGGCATCCGCCGAATGGTAATAATCGGCAACATTGGTTTTCTCGCCCAAAAAGTAAATCCCTTTTCCAGCAGTGGCCACCAATTCTTCGGCTTCCTCAAAATCAAAACCCATCCCCACAATTAACAAGATAATTCCATTATTTTCCCTGATCAATTGGTTAAAAACCCGAATCAACATGAATTGATTTTTTTGTTCATTGAACCTTGCGACGTGAAGAAAAACCAAATCAGTAGGGGCTTCTTTAAGGGATTCTATTTCTGATTTCACCTTCAAAAAATTTCCCGTTTTTTCAGGGAATTTTCTTCCGTTATAGATCAAGGTGGAATTGTCAAATCCATAAAATCTCAAAAACGAATCCTTGCTTTCTTGGGAAATGGTGATGGGGTGAATCAGTGATTTCTGATAGAAAAATTTCCTTAGACCTGAAAACAAAAGGTTTTTTGCTTCTTTCTTTGCATCATTGTGTACGGTATGGAAAAACTTGATTTCTTTGAGAAAAATTGAGGGGAGCAAAACAAGCAAGATCGTATTCATGTGACAATGAACTACATCTGGATTTTCCTCCTTGATGAGCTTGTATATTTTTAGGTGATCAAAGGGTTTAAATCCATATTGGAATCCCAGACTTCTGTATTTTACTTTGTCATCAAGTTCGTTTTTGAAAAAATCGTTTTTTTCCTCCTCGTTTCGAACGATAAACAAATGGACGTCATGTTTCTGAGCCAGTTCATTCGATAAATCCAGTACAAATCTTTCGGCTCCTCCTTGGTTCAACGTGAATATTATTTGAATGATTTTCATTTTTTATTCCTTTAGTGATTAATCCAATTCCTTCAGGGTGTTTAACAATTTTTTTGTCAAACATAAATAGTCATGGTTTTCCCTTACATATTTTTGACAGTTTTGGGAAAGTTGATGATACGTTTCGGTGCTTAATTGCCTCAATTGAGTCTCCAAATCCTCCACATCCCCGTATAAAAGACCCAATTGATGGTCCCCAATTATTTTGTCGGGATTCACATTATGGGTGGTGAGTATAGGAGTTCCCACATGCATGGTTTCCAAAAAAGTGTTGCTAAATCCTTCAAACCTGGAAGTGTTCAGTAAAAATTTGGCATCTCTTAAGAAACCCATTATTTTTTCTCTTTCAAAAAAACCCTCAATCTGCACATTTGGGAGTTTTTTGAGTTTTTTCAGATACACAGCACTTTCGTTATCCGTCATTTGGCTAGTACTTCCCACTATTCTAAATTGTTCTTCTTTCAATCGCTCAGCGATTTCGTAGAGTAATTTCAGGTTTTTTTGGAATCTGAAATTGGCTACCCATGCGATATAAAGTTTCTTTGGTTGACTGTCCTGTTTTAAATCGTGGGTATTGAAAATGAATGGGTTGTGTATTTTCAATACCTTTTTTCCAGGGAATTTTTGTTGGACCAATTGTATTTGATAATCGTTTTGACATAGGATAATGCTGGCCATGCCCAAACCCTTGTTCATAAAAAAGACATGTGACCTCGAGTGCGTTTCTCGATAGCGATGGTCGAGTTGTGCGTCCAATGGGATACGGGCAATGTACTTGATTTTAAGTTTTTTGCACATCCAGGCGGTATAAAAGGAAATCCAGCTTGGATTGCTTTCATAGAGAAAGTCGGGCTTCTCTCTTTTCAACAATTGGTAAATGCTTGGAAAACGATAATATATCCACCTGAACCATTTCAGTCCTTTGCGGGAATCGTATGTAGGGACTACATCCAGTTCATTCCATTCTGCTTTTATCGATCTGCTGTCTGCCGGGTCTTTCAAAATCACTACTTCATGGCCAAGTTTGATGAGTGCCCGAACCCAAACAAAGGATTGTACCGCAGCGCCTCCCGATGGGCTTTCATTTTTCACGATCAGGTCAATAATATCGGTATCATTGAATAAAAATTTGGACATATGATTGTCAGTTATTTGGACGAAACAGTGAAATCATTTGAAATTCAAAACATTTAATTTTCACAAAAAGAAAAGTATCAATTTGGAAATTTTTGGTTTTTTTGCTCGGGAACCATTGTAAAAAGGAGTCGGCGTAATATCAGAACATGAGGAAAGTTTCTTAGTGATTTTCCAAATTCGTAGGGTGTTTGATTACAGGTTTAATATGGATGTTTGTTGAATGAATCGAGTTTTCCCAATAGAATGTCTTTTTAGGTTTTCGAAAAAGAAAAAGGTAGATTTTTTTCCAAAGGCACGCGCTCAATTCCGCTTTGTCTTTAGTTATAGAAATATAGCCAATAAAATTATTAAATCTTTTAATCCATAGATTTAAAGAGAAAATAAAATTATACAGTGATTATGTGTGATTTGAATAAGATTTTGGAGGGGGTTTCCCTAGGAGCCCTAGCTTTATGGAGGAGGTGAATTTTTTTTTACCATCAAAGCGGTATTATAGGGTTGAACTTGATTTTAAACCCAGGACATCAGCAGAGTAGTTTACTTGGGGCAAGTCATGGAGTCGTGTAACTCTTTATCTACCAGGGCAATCAATTGTATCCTTTCCAGTTGGAGGGAAAGCATGGTACGCTCGACCAGATTTGGCGAGAGCGGCGTTATTGGCTGAAACCGAGTTTATGGACATCAAGTCCTCCAATGTGGCCTTTTCGTTCCCCATCCGGACATTGTCAAAATATACAATTCGTTTGTTTACGCTGGTTTTGGTTTTTTCCCAGGTCCATTTGTAGATCCCGATTTTCCATTTGGGTAGGATTCCAGGATAAATGTTGGGTCCTGATCGGGTCAAAATTTTATCGCCATTCCTCCATATCTCCAACAAGCCATCCCCATCATTTGAATGAATGAAATGAAAAACGAACTCTTGCCATTGGTCTTTGGGCACCTGTCCGAGATCGTGTTTTTCTCTTTTTTCTCCGTTGAAAACAGGATCATTTCGCACCACAATTATCAAATGGTCATTTTCTACAAAAAGTGAGGTGCTGGGGCTCCCCATCTGTTCTTGGTGCCATTGGGTGATGATTTCCGCGTCATTGTCAACAGGATAGCCATCAGACGGAAAATATACAGCAAATGAATACCATCTTTCACGATGGAATTGCTCTGGAAACAGGACTTCTGACCTTACGCCAGTTTTGGTCACGATGCGGTCACCGTGCCGGAGTTCGAATTTTCCGGATTTTTTTCCCTGAAAAACCGGACTGTTTGAAACTTGGAAGGAGTGGTTTTCGGGAAATTGTTTCCAAACAAAATCAAAGGGATCGGGACCCTCGAATGTTTCTTCATAGAGTAAATGAGAATCTGGTTCTTTTGGATTGGAATCCTGGCCGGTGTCCGGCGTTTCACCGGGAAAAAGCAATAGCAGACCAAATACAGCGAAGGATATGGGAAGGATAAAAATGAAAAGTTCTTTGTTCATTTTTGCTTTTTTAAAAACATGGATAATCCGTTTCCTTCAAAGGCTATGGCACTGTTTCAGATTTTTTATCTGCATTGAAGAGTGCTTCTTGAGCGATTCTGGATTTTTTGAAAATAAATAATTGCTTTTCAGATTAAATTTAATGCATTTTATTTTATTAAATGCTTTCAATTCAGTAAATTTAAAATCTAATTAAAAGGTTAATTATAATGTAATTTGTTAATATTAAATACATAAAAACAATTAAAGTTATAGTAAAAATTTAATTAGTAATAAAAATAACAAGAAAAAGTTTAGGTTTTTGATGTAGTGATGTTTCCTTCTTCATTGTCTTATGCCGCGATTGGATAGCCGATGAACCCTTAGATATTTAAGTAATTTTTAACTTTTAAATTTTTCAAGATTATGTCCAACTTTCAGAGAACCAGTAACTCACTGTTTGTTTTTGGTGATATTATCAATCTTTGCTTGGCATTTTACATTTCGGTGTATTTTTATAAGGTAAAAGATGTGGATTTTCAAGGATCGGAAACCTTGATTTTAGGGTCGTTGATATTTTTATGGTTGATCATTGGATATAGCAATAGGTTGTATGCAGAAGGCAGAGGGGAGAATATATTGACAGTAAGGATGGGGAAATATCTCAAGGCCTATTTTATCTTGGCTGGGATTATTGGGATGATCTACATGATTTTTTCTTTCCCTACGGAAATAAGGAACCTGATTTTAGCCTTGTTGGTGGGATTCCCTATTTTGGGGTCCATCACCAACCTGATCATGGTCAAAGTTTACAGGCCACTTCAGGAAAAGAAGAATAAATTCAAATCCACCTTGATTGCAGGAGAGGGCTACTTGGCAAAAAAAGTGGAGGACTTTATGCTTTCCAATCCGTTTGAAGGCGATTCCTTGCAGGGATTTGTCCTGTGCAATGCCGAGAACAGTTTGATCAAGAAAGACAGAGTCGTCACTACTCTGGAAAATCTGAACGACTATCTCAATAAAAACTATGTGAGTGAGATCATCATCGCCTTATCTTTCCGTGAGATTGACAGTATTAAATCCATCGTCAAAGTTGCGGATTACCATGGTGCCAGAGTGAGGTTTGTTCCCGACTACGAAAGTATTTTTGGGGGGAGTTTCAAGTCTTATCATTTTGGCGATCTGGAAATGGTCAATGTGCGCCAACTTCCCTTGGATGAGTGGTTCCCAAACCTTCAAAAAACCTCTTTCGATATTGTTTTCTCGACCTTTGCCCTTTTGTTTCTTTCGCCGTTATTTCTGCTTATTGCAACATTGATTAAAATGGAATCCAAAGGGCCGGTTTTCTATTGTCCCCAACGGATTGGCAAAGGAGGAAAGCCATTTAAGGTGTTCAAGTTTAGGACAATGTCTCAAAATGACAATAGCCAAGGGGGAACCATGTCCACGGTAAAAGATGATCCAAGGATCACTAGAATTGGTAAATTTTTGCGAAAATACAGTCTGGATGAACTTCCTCAATTTATGAATGTACTCACTGGAGAGATGAGCGTGATTGGCCCCCGGCCCCATAGAACCTACCTGAATCAACTCATGCAGGCTTCTGAAGAAAATTATATGGTCAGGCATTATTATAGACCCGGCATCACCGGCTGGGCACAAGTAAATGGTTGGAGGGGGCCTTTGGAGACCTGTGAGCAGAAAAAACAGCGGACCCAACATGACCTGTGGTACCTCAACAATTGGTCTTTTTGGCTGGATCTCAGGATCATTTACAAAACCATATTTAGTGCCAAAACACATAAAAGCGCATTTTAGGGTCTTTTGAACCAATACCTGGAATCGGGGGGAAATATATTCAAACCAAATTATAGCTCACCCATTTTTTGATTTTGAGTGTGTAACAAGATTAGATGGAGACAAACCATTTTTTAGTGGCAGATTGTGTATTTTTGTTTTGGACCTACTTACCATTCATTCCCCATAAGCCCATGAAAACCGTCATCCTGTTTGTGTTTTTCAACTGCTTCTTTTCCACCGTCGCTTTTTCGGAGGCAAGCCTGGAAAAGCCGATTAAGATAGCGATGGCAGGACTGTCCCACGGACATTCAGGATGGATTTTTCAAAATCACTTTCAGGGAGATTTTAATTTGGTTGGGGTTTTTGAAACGGATACAGCTTTGATCAATGAATTCATCGACCGGTATAAACTCCAAAAAGACCTTTTCTACACCGATTTGACCAAGATGCTAGACGATCAAAAGCCTGACGGTTTGTTGGCTTTTGGGCCGATATCCGAGCATTTAAGTGTTGTCCAAGCGGCAGCTCCTCGGGGGATTCATGTGATGGTGGAAAAACCATTGGCAATCAATATGGAGCAAGCCCAAGAAATGAAAAAATTGGCAGAAGAAAACAAGATTCAATTGCTCACAAATTTTGAAACTTCATGGTACCCTAGCACCATGAAGTCCATTCAAATTGGCAGTCAGGGAAATGAGAATTTTGGTCAGCTTAGGAAAGCGGTCTTTCACCACGGGCATAAAGGGCCAAAGGAAATAGGTGTTGGTCCCGAGTTTTTGAATTGGCTGACAGATCCTGAACAGAATGGAGGAGGCGCATTGGTTGACTTTGGCTGCTATGGTGCCAATATCATGACTACATTGACGCATGGAGTGGAGCCGATTTCGGTCACGGCAGTGACGCAAACACACAAGCCGGAAATTTATCCCTTGGTAGAGGATGAGGCGACCATTATTGTGACTTATCCCAATGCCCAGGCCATTATTCAAGGATCATGGAATTGGCCTTTCGATCGAAAAGACATGGAAATCTACGGGGAAAGGGGCTATGTGATCGCGGCGGATAAAAACACAATGAAATTCCGATATGCAGATTCTGGTAAAGAAAAGACTGTTCTAGTTTCACAGGAGGAAACTGGGGTTTATGTCAATCCATTTGCTTATTTTGTAGAGGTGATTTCAGGAAAAATTCAGCCCGAACCATTTGGCCTGTACAGTCTTGAAAACAATATGATGGTGGTCAGGATATTGGATGCAGCAAAGAAATCGGCAGCAACAGGAAAAACAGTTTATTTTGAATAGGTCAAAAAACACTAAAATGAAGAAAAATTGGATTGCCGTTTTTGGCATAACACTTCTGCTTGCCTCTTGCTCTCAACCCCAAAGGGAAAATATTGATTTTGAAGAATGGGGGAAATATTGGTTTCAGGGACAGGCCGAGATCAGTAGTTTTGACTTGACCCAGTACCGCTATGGAGAGCCAAGAGAAGGGGAAGCGGTCCTCATTTTCGTGACGGAGGATTTTTCAAGAAAAAATCAGGTGAAATTGGATGACCCTGAAGCCTCAAAAAAAGATAAGGTATCTGTTTTGAAAATGAATCAGACTCGGAATTTTAACACCGGCATTTATCCGTACAACATGATGCTTTCTGCATTTACTCCTACCAAAGAAAATTCACGGGGATTGAAATTCACGGCTTCCTCTCAGGAATGGTGCGGACATACTTTTACCCAAGTCAATCTCAAGAAAGGAGAGAATTATAGTGGACAGATTTTCTCTTACTTTGAATCGGAAGGGGATCATTCCTTTTCCTTCTCAGGATTGGCCGAAGATGACCTTTGGAATTTGATCCGAATCAACCCCAATGAAATACCACTCGGGGGAGTCCAGGTTTTTCCATCCTTGATCTATCAGCGATTGAGCCATCAGGAAATGAAGTCTGAGGAGGCTTTTATCAGAATTCAGGATATCAGTACACAAAGAAGGCAATTGGAGCTTACTTACGGTTCCGGAAAGCGAACCTTAAGAATAGACTTTGAAAAGGAATTTCCATTTCAAATCATGGGATGGGAAGAATTAGAAACCAAAGAGGACGGCAAACAGGAAATCACAAAGGCCGTTAGAAAAGGTTTGAAGATGCTGGACTATTGGAAAAAAAATAAATTAGAGGATGCGTTTTTGAGGGAGGAGTTGAAGTTGAAATAGGAATTGAATTGATCTGGAACAGAAAAAAAGATTTTGGGAAGAAAATCGATTTTTCAATCCTTCCTACAAGGTGTCAAACCAAATTCATCCTCCCATTCCGATCCCAATCAAATCTTCCATAACCATCAACTTTGAGAACATCCCTTTACCTGTTTCTTTATGCCTTGGCGATTGTCATAATGGGCTATTTTTTGCCAAGAGAAAATTTCGGAGGGCTGGCAGGGATGTATGGATTGGCTTTTGGGATGTATTATTTGATTTGCAAAAGTGCCAAAAACGAAGGGTTTTCCATTGGCTTTGGAATTGCCATGGCCTTGGTTTTACGTCTTTTGCTCTTTGGCGCGACGCCTGAATTGTCCGATGATTTTTACCGTTTTGTTTTTGACGGGCAATTGCTGAAACTGGGTGTTAACCCCTATCTCAATCTACCGGAAGAGGCTTTCGGTTTGTTGGGGATTCCGGCCAACGGCTATTGGCAATCCTTGCTGGAGCAAATGAATTCCAGCCAATACTATTCAGTTTATCCTCCCTTGCATCAGTTGTTTTTTTGGTTGGCAGCATTGCCGGGAGAAAACCTGATTTGGAATGTGTTGGTCTTACGTGGCTTGATCCTCATTTTTGAAGGATTGAATATTTTCCTGATTTTGAGGATTCTTCAAGACTGGAAGTTGCCCACAACCAGGATTTGGCTGTATGCATTCAATCCTCTGGTGATTATGGAATGCACTGGAAACCTTCATTTTGAAGGAATCGTGTTGACCGGATTGCTGCTGGCAGTATATGGCTGGGGCAAAATGAAAGCAGGGCTTTCTGCTTTCGGCTGGAGTTGGGCGGTAGGAATCAAACTCAGTCCTTTGATGTTTGGGCCAATTTGGTTGATGGCTTGGCCTAGGAAAAAAGGGTTCGTTTTCCTGCTTCTTGCAGCGATTGCCATAGGGTTTTTCGTTGCGCCACTGGCAATAGGCGATAGTGGAAAGGGTTTCTGGCAGATCATACGCCTGTACCAAAGCAGCTTCGAATTCAATGCCTCTTTGTATTATCTCCTAAGGGAAGTGTTTTCTTTCTTTTTAGGATACAATCCCATTGGGACTTTGGGCCCGATATTTAATCTGTTGCTTGCCTTGGGGATATTGGGTTTTTCTTTTTTTTGGAAAATCGAAAAAAAGGAATCCCTGGCTGAAGGGATGGTTTGGATATTGCTGGTTTATCTTCTATTCCAGACTGTAGTGCATCCATGGTATTTGATTCCGGCTGTTGGGTTGAGCGTGCTTACCAAAAACAGGATTTTCCTGGTTTGGTCCTGCTTGGTTTTCCTATCCTATTCCGCATATGGAAATCGTGATTTTGCGGAAAATCCCTATTTGTTGCTTTTGGAATATGGGGCATTATTGGCTTTCGTTTATTGGAATTATTTGAGGAGATTTGTCCCCATCAAAAAAGTATAAAAAATGCTTGATTTCCCGAACCTTAAATTACTGATTGTTCTCTTTTTTGTTTTTTCTTGCTCCAGCTCACAGGACAAAAAAGCCATTGCCCTCATCGAAAAATCGATTGAGGCGCATGGTGGTCAAGAAAGCTGGGGGAATATCCGGAATTTTTCTTTCGAAAAGGAGACTAGGCTTTATTTGGAGAACGGGGAAATTGAAACCCATACTGTCCAGCAACAGGAATTCAGGTTCAAACCATATTTTGAGGCCAAGATGACTTGGGAAAAAGACAGCATTATCCATAAAGTCATTTTCGATGGCCTCAAAACCCAATATTGGATGGGGAAAAACGAAATCCAGAATGAAGGTTTTCTTCAGGCAAAAAAGAAGGATCTTGACGCTGCCTACTATGTGTTGACAAAACCCTTTGATCTCCTTGATGAAGGCAAAACACTACTCCATGAAGGCATTACCAAATTACAGGATGGCAGGGAAATGGAAACAGTCCGGGTGATTGATGGAGATCCCAAGGATCCAAATATCGATATTTGGTGGTATTATTTTCATCCCGAAACATACCGAATTGTCGCGTACAGGGCAAAAACTTCAGGACATTACAGCCAAGTTTACAACTTGGATTGGGATACATCCACGGAAATC
Organism: Rhodonellum psychrophilum GCM71 = DSM 17998; assembly: GCF_000381545.1. Classification (GTDB taxonomy): domain Bacteria; phylum Bacteroidota; class Bacteroidia; order Cytophagales; family Cyclobacteriaceae; genus Rhodonellum; species Rhodonellum psychrophilum. The sequence goes on from NZ_KB906685.1 coordinate 92,171, forward strand.
CTTTTTCCATCCAGTAGAGAGAGTTTTCGCGTTGACAGCCTAGGCAATCATTTGTATCTTAGGGCCACTTATGCCTATAGAAAATATAGCATCATCAATTGATAATGAAAAATCGGGGTTTTATGCCCTTTGAAATTTTGATTAAATTCAAATCCATTAACTCCCAAATTTATTGGATATATGGGTTTTATAAAAAAAAATAAAATGCGCCATCTACTTCCCCTTGTAATTTTATTGACTAGCATGATCTCCTCTTGTACTTCAAGGACAGAGGCAGAAAAGATCGTGGACAAAGCCATCGAAGCCCATGGAGGCATTTTGTTTGAAAAAGCGAAAATCGAGTTTGATTTTAGGGAGCGGCATTATGAAATTTTCAAATCGCCAAACGCTTTTGAATATGTCCGCGAGTTTACCGATTCCACGGGGCTGGTGCGGGATGTACTGAACAATTCAGGCTTCGTTAGGACTGTAAATGGACAGGAAGTGACCTTGGATGAAAAGCAAACAAAGGCATTTACCAATTCGGTCAATTCCGTTGCCTACTTCGCTTTTTTGCCTTACGGGCTCAATGATGCCTCGGTTTACAAGGAATATCTTGGCGAATCCGAATTGGAGGGAAAAGCATATCAATTGATAAAAGTGACTTTTTCGGAAGTGGGTGGAGGAGAGGATTTTGACGACGAGTTCATTTATTGGTTCGATAAGGAAACCTTTAGAATCGGATACGTGGCATATTCTTACCATACCGATGGGGGAGGGGTACGCTTCCGTCGAGCGATCAAAACACATGAAGTGGGAGAATTGGTTTTCCTGGATTATGAGAATTACAAACCCGCAATGAAAGATACACCAGTAGAGGAAATGGAAGCCCTCTTCAAGGAAGGTAAATTGGAATTGCTTTCCGAAATTCTTTTGGAAAACATCAAAGTGGAAATCCTAAAATAATCCCGATGAAAAAGGCCCTCCTGCTGCTTCCTATTGTCCTTCTCTTCTTTGGGTTTTGGGCATATCAATATCAGGTTGCGGAAGGGATCAATACAATAAAAATCACCGACAAACAAAAAGGCATTTGCTGGGTAGGAAGTCCTAGGCCTTTAGAAGGCTGGGAACTGGATTCACTCAGACACTTGGGCATCACTCATATTTCCCAGACGCCATTCGGCTGGCAATCAGATCCAAAAAGCCCTGGAATTCGTTGGGAGCGGGATTCCGAGAAGATGTGGTGGGGAGAATCCCTCGAAGGTGTAAAAGTAACCACGGATTTGGGTCGGGAAAAGGGTGTTGAAAGCATTCTCAAGCCACATTTATGGGTGCGTGGGCAATGGCCCGGTGCCATCAGCATGCAGTCCGAGGAGGATTGGACCACTTGGTTTGGAGAATACTCCGAATTCATCATGTACTATGCAAAGTATGCCCAAGAGCATCAGATTCCCGTTTTGTGCATCGGAACTGAATTGGAACTTACCTCAAAAAGGGAGGCGGATTGGCGAAAAATTATCTCCGAAATCAGAGCCGTGTATAAGGGTGAAATTACCTATGCCGCCAATTTCACGGAATATGAACAAATTGAATTTTGGGATGCGCTCGATTATATTGGGATTCAGGCTTATTTTCCTTTATCGGAAAAATCCAATCCCAATCTGCAAACCTTGGTCAAAAGCTGGAACAAAAAAATCAAGGAAATCGAGAAAGTCCAAAAGCGTTTTCAGAAACCGGTTCTTTTTACCGAAATCGGCTATTGCAACACGATAGATGCATCGGTCGAACCCTGGGTATGGCCGAATGAGCGCAAGGACGTGGCCTTGTCGGAGGAGATGCAGGCATTGTGTTATCAGGCATTTTTTGAAACCGCCTGGAAAATGGATTGGTTGGCAGGTGCTTATTTTTGGAAATGGTATCCACAGCCACGGGACAGGCAGCCGGATTTTACCCCTCAAAACAAATTGGCGCAGGAAGTGATGAGAAGTTTTTATGCTGGGGAGAACTAGGTAGGGCTATGATTCTGGTGTCTCCGATTGACTCTAAATCCATAGATGAAAGCAAGAATTAAACAGGAAAAGCCAACGCCCAACAATAGGATTTCTGTTCCCAAAGGCAATTGAAGCCCCCTTGTCATCCCAAAAAATAACAGACCACAGCCATAACCAATGCCATATACTATTTTTTCAGCAGCCGTTAATCCCACTGACTTTGACCTGAATTGTGCTGTTTGAGAAATAACAGAAATTTGCACAAAAAATAAGGTCCTCAATTTCCCCCATTCCCAAAAACAAAGCCAAAGGCATCCCAATACCATCATAAAAGCCAAGTAGGCAGTATTGCCAAAACCTAACCCAATAGTAATGAATAAAATATTCAACATGATTCCGGTGAAAAGGATACTGCCAATTGCCAACGTTCTGTTGAGCATGACCAGTACGCCAGCCAGAATCTGTATTCCTCCAAGAAACTGCCAATAAACTCCTGTAGAGAGCAGCATGTCAAAAAACAGACCTATGGGACTTGTGCTTCCTAAATTTGAAAAAGGCAAGCCTAAAAGTTTCACCAAACCTGTAGGAATAAAAGCCATAGATAAGAGAAACCTGAGGCCAAGTGTTCCTCTGTACAGCCAAGTATTTTGTCTTGCCTTTTCGGAATAGTACAGCAAAGAGGTGTCCGGTGGAGTTGTGTTTTTCGTCACAGTTTCATTGATGGATAATTTGTTTAAATCAGTGCCATACAATTTAGGAAATGTTCCAGTAACTATGTTTCATTCTAATCTTAATTTGATATCAAATAAATTTGATTTTAAACCCGAAATTCAAACTTCAGCAATAGATAGAAAAGATGAATTTCTGTTAAACACCTGTTTTGCATTGCCAATCCAATTATGGACTGTAAATTCAGTAATTTGTCAGATGGTTTCTGTTTTTGATTTCAATACATGGATGTCGGTTTTTTTTTCTCAAAATGGCCTGCCCGACCCTACTTGATCGGAATTACGATTTTGGGATTGTCTTTTGCCTGGTATCAAAATCTGAACCCGTCCCGAAAGCTTTTTAGTCAAGAAGAATTCCATTCTGACTGTGTCGAGTAGGATAAAAAGCCCTTTGTTCAGATCAAAAGATTTTTGGGTGGAGTTCTAATATCTGCTATATTGATGCTGACGTTCACAAATTATGCTCACCTCTTCCAGCCTTCCAAGAACCAAAAGGAAGTTATTGTTATAAATGCTTTAGACATTCAAACAGTTTTATCTGATATAAAGGGAATGACCTGTAATGGCTGTGCTTCCCACGTTGAAAATGACGTGAATAAATTGCCAGGAATTGTTTCCATAAATGTCAGTTACGAAGAAGCGACGGCAAAAGTGGGTTTTAATCAAATCAAAGTCAGTTTGGCTCAAATCAAAGAAGTCATCAACCATTCAGGATATAAAATCAGAGCAATCAAATAAATTCAAATATGGAAACCATTCTAAATTCTCTTTTCACTTGCCCAAATTGTGGCTTTCAAAAAATGGAAAAAATGCCTGTAGATGCATGCCAGTTTTTCTATGAATGCGTGAATTGTCATGCTGTTTTAAAACCACACTCAGGTGACTGTTGTGTGTTTTGCAGCTTTGGCTCGGTCAAATGTCCCTCTGTGCAGCGCAATGAAAACTGTTGTTGAAGAATGGGTCAAAGGGTCTTTGCCAAACCCGGGTTTTTAATCCTGAATTCCTGCGGATTTGTTCCAGTGGTTTTTTTGAAAAACTTACTGAATTGGGCGTAGTCTTCGTAACCTAGTTCATACCCTATGGATTTGATGGGGACATCCGTATAGAGCAAGAGCCTTTTGGCCTCCATTGAAACCCTATCATGGATTACTTGCAGAGGAGACTTTTTACTCAATTTGGTGAAAATATTGGCAATGGTTTTTGGGGACCTATTCATCAGGTCGGCATATTCCCCCACATTTTTTTTGGTTTTGAAATGTTCTTCAACGAGGGAGTTGAATTGCCGGAGAACATCTATTTCCCGAGGATTTGTACTTACTTTTAAAAGTTGCTTCCTAGCTAGGCGGGTAACTAGGATAATAAATCTTTTGAGCAGGATCCTAAGCATTTCTTCTTGGTTGTTGTCAACTGTCTTGAATTCCTTTTTCAATACTTCTACCAAAAACCCAAGGCTTTGGGTCTCCTCATCGTCCAATTGAATGACTGGGGTGAAGTCTGAACCAAAAAACAAAAGTCCGTTACAGGAAACTTCCTGATCAAAGGTATGGATGCAGTAAAATTCTTTGTTGAAAAACAAGACCACAAGCGCATTGTCACCATTGGGAATCTGTATATCTTGGTTGTAGGTGCAACAGAGGATCTGGTTTTGCAAAAGCGTCAGAGAAAGGCCATCAACGGTCAGGGAAAGTTCTTTTTCATCTTGGTTCCAGATAAATTTCAGATGCCTGTCTGCAAAAAGGATCGCCGAAGAGATGTCCTCTTGGTCAGCGAGAATAAACGTGGAGGCAATGGCAGGATGTTGAAAACGCTGTATCATAAGAAGGGGTAAATTTTCACGAAGCCGTTTTCATCGGAAACGGCTTCGTGAAAATATGCATAAACCAAACAATTAACTCAATTCTACGGCTTTTGGAAAGTCGATTTCAACTCCTGTCACATTGTGAAGCAGATTGGTTGTTGTCTTTTCACCTATTGCGACGATAAGATCAACTAGATTTTCTTTGTTGTACCCTGAGTTGAAAAAAATCTCCAATACAGCATCTTCGATTTTCCCTTTGTTTAGCGTAATGGCTTTGGCTGTTTTGACCAAGGCATCATACTTTTTATTGAAAGGGGCTTCACCTTTTCTAAGGGAGATGATCTGCTCTTCTGTAAAACCATTCATTTTACCGATAGCGGTGTGGGCAGCCTGGCAATAGGAACAGCCGTTTACCTGTGAAACCACCAGATTGATGACCTCTTTTTCTTTGTTGTTGAAAGTGGTTTTGCCATTGGCAAAGGAAGTGTACCTTTCCAGTGCATTTTCAGAGTATGCGTAGGTGGCATAGATATTTGGAACAAATCCTACCTGGTTTTTGATAGCCGTCAATATGCCTTTGTTTTTTTCTGATACTTGGTCCAATGTTGGGACTTCAAAATTCAATGTCTCTGTGCTCATGTTATTTTTGTTTTAATTGATGTCACAAAGGTGAGGCAAATTGGTCTGTGCCTAAATGGCAAAACTGCCCGATGACATGTCAATTTTTCCTTTGGGGGATGATTGAGCTTAAAATTTCCTTTAGAAGTCTATCAACAATTCAAACCTAATATTATTGACATAGGAGAGTTGTCTTGTTGCCGACGAATCGATAACATATCCTGAAACGATGGTAATGCCCAACAGGTGTTCAAAACCCAATAGGAATGCTCTGGAATTCAGCACCAAGTGGTTTGCTAAATGCCTGTTCAGGTTCCCACGGTGAAATCAGGATGGGTTGGAAAGGGGGAGAAGTAAGCACAATATCAATTTTTTCAGCCCTCATAAACTGATGAGGAAAAATCCACTGATCTTTTACTCTGAATAGAGGAAAGAATGGTAAAAAGAGATCTTTTACTATACCAAATTAAATCATCCGAATGCCGGTATGTGGAGAACGGATGTTTAGTTTATAGTGGGTGTTTCATGCAAAAAACCTCAAAAGCGCTAATTTTTGAATCGGATGAAGGCATTCATTTTGACTGTGAAGTACTCTTACGCCACATTTTCTTGTTTTTCTTTTTTGCCGTTTGATACAAAGTCACAAGCTCCTCTTCTATAATTTCACGTTCTTTTCTGTTATCGTCAAGCTTCTTTTTTAAACTTTTGATTTGGAATTCTTTCAAACTGACAATCTTATAAAGAAACCCGGCCAATAAAAGTCCCTGTCTGGCTTTCATGAACAAACCCCGAAGTTTGTAGCCGCGTGAAAGATGTGAAAGGCGTGCTATCTTGATGACCCGCATGGTCCGGATAAATGCGATAAAGGGGAGGAAAATGATCAATAAATCTATCCAATTTCGTTGTGCGTAGGCCATTTTCTCCCTACTGATAGTGATCATCATGATGAATTCAAAAGCAAAAGCCAACCAGATGAAAGCCTGGGTCATGTCCAGCACAAAGGACAAGTCCGTCTTTAGAAATGCTTCCAAGGGTTCGTAAAATTTCCATTCTATAACCAGTACGGGAATAATAAGCAATGCGATAACAATCATCGGAATGGAGAATTTTTCCTTTACATCTTTCAGCAGCCCTTCATTCCTAAAAGACCATCCCATAAAAGGAATCCACTGAAGGGAGGGATCTTCTAAATGCTGTGCACCAATTCTAAGGGGAGGAAATAACAAAACAAAAGCTCTGAGATAAAGCGTTATTTTGGGAGGCTTGCTTTCTGATTTCAGATACAGGAAATAAACTATCAGAAAGTCAACCAAGAATACAATCCAAAGCAATCCAAATATCAAGGCAACTTTACTTTGGAATAAGGCCACTCCAATATTTTCGCCTTCATTGGACATCAGATTGATCAGTGCGGCAGCCAAGACCAGCATAAATAAACCTATGTAATAAAGGTAGGGTGCCATCCTGGAATCGTACCTGGCTATGGTGGAATGAATGGGAGGTTCAAGTTTTGTCCGGACCTCCATATCACGAGGCACACCTTCTTTAATCAACCAAGGGTATTCGCCCACCAACTTCCCTATGGGGGCTACGGTGTTTTTTCTATCTAAAAGTTTCTCAATTTGAAATAACAAATAAGGATTGTCACAAGACTCAATTTTTTGTTTCAAGGCTTCTTTGTTTGCTGGATAATTGATGGTATCGACTTTCATAGGTTGTTTCTGGAAATTCAAAGTTCAATGATTTTTGCTGCCGCTTGGCTTAGGGTGTTTTCTAAAATCATAGGGCGATTTTCCAATGGATACCAAACCATCCCAGGTCTGGCAATGAAACAGCCCTGCAATCCGGCCCTTTGTGCTCCTGTGATATCCCATGCATGGCAGGCTACCATCATGGCTTCCGTGGCTGATACATTCATCTGACCTAGGACTTTCTGATAATTCATGCCATGTGGCTTATAGTTTTTGACGCTTTCCACACTGAAGATGTCTTCAAAATACGCATCCAATCCTGAATATTTTAATTGTTCTTTGGCTACTTCCAAAGTGCCGTTGGTCAGAACAACCATCCTGAACCCTTCCTTTTTGAGCATTTCCAGTCCTTCTACAACATCCGGGTGTGGAGGCAATTTCCTGATCCAATCCAGAATATTCTCGATTTCGCCTGCCGAAAACTTTTTGTTTTGCTTTTCAGCCAGCATTTCCAACACTGCTTTTCCGATTTCACCAAAACCTCTGAATTCTTCCGTGATTGTTTCCACCCATGAATATTGAAGCAACAATGAGAACCATTGGTCAAAGGCTGTATCATTCTGAAATCCACGGTTGATAGCTGTTTTCAAAGGCCTAAGATCAAGCAGTGTCTCGTTGACATCGAAAATCAGGAGATTGATTTTTTTATTCATGAAGGATTGTTTGGTCTATTGATATTCATCGAAATTGTTGTGCCCAAAATTTGAAGCCATAAAATCCATAAGGTTTCACACAGATTTATGGATCACATTTTTGAACCCTTATTGTGTATTGCCATTTCTATTCCAACCTGATATTACTTAATAATCAGTTTGTTATATGAAATTTTTGACCTCTGCATATCGCCAAGATGAACTCTTCTCCTAATGGTCTGATTTTCTTGCAGTTTCAACCCGATTAAGAAACGGAATGCATTTTTTGGGTTGCATCACTAATGACGGATCTGCAAAATTAGATTTAAAGTTGAAGTATTGCGAAACTTCAAAAATTACTTGGGTGTATACGTTGAATCATTGGGAATAAAATATTCTTACCAACCAACATAGGGAGGGGCATTTACTTCTACCATTCTCATGTAAACCAAGCACTGCCCCCGATGATGTACCTGATGGTCACGAAGCAGGTAAAAAAGGTTTTCATGCGTCATTTCCACGTCTTTAAATGTGGTAGATGTTTGAAGTTCATCACTTGAAATCCCGGAAATCAGCTCTGCTACATGCTGGTTGGCGGTTTCAAGGATGTCGATGATTTGGGCTTTGCTGAGATTTTCTCTGTCAGCTTTGTTGTAAAAAAGTCTGGTTTCCCCGGAAATTCTTCCTGCCAAAAAGCTGATGTTGTCCACAATGTGCAAAAGCTGTTCTCCGAAACTCATGGCCCCTGCTGCAGACCTGAAACCATATTGATCTTCCGGCATCTGTTCGGCTACGGCATGGGTGTAGGCAGCGGCTCTTTCCCACACTTTTGGGTATTGCGCTTCGAAATATTGCTGAGCCTGAAGATGGGGGATTGTGCATAGGAAAAAAAAGGCAATGACTAATGATTTCATCGAAATTGTATTTAAGGGGAAATGATTACAGGAAAACTTTCTGGAATATAGGGAGGCTTTCCTCTCTGTCTGAGCATCCATCCATGGCTGCTAAGGCAGAAATATTGTTGTCAAATATGACCTAATTTTCTGACAGTTATATTCCATGAGGTCTGAAAAGGCCAGAAATGTCAATTATCCGACAGTACATGTTGGCTTTGCTTGATAGATTTAAGCCCATTCAGGAATTCGAAGTGGGAATAACAAAATGAGAATTGGGTTTTTTGGGCTTTAAGCATGAGGGTTTAAACTTCGATACTCCTTACCCAGAAGAATAAAATATTTTCATCTAAAACCTTTCGATTTTTGAACATAAATGATGAATATGGAATATGACGCAACTGCAATCGGCTCAGGGCATACAGGCATGCCCCTGGTCTTTAAGCTGGTCGAATTTGGGGAAAAAGTAGCTTTTATTGAAAGAGTCCACCTCACGAAATCTAATGCATAATCCGGCTTTATGTGGACCATTGTGGACGCAGATTCCAACAAAATACGGGGGCAGTTGTTTTGTGATTGGGAGGTGATCGAATCATTAGTGTTGACCTGAATGCCGCGTATGCAGATGTTCCTTATGCCGGCATCATGGATTCTGTACAAATTCACATGGCCGTCCCGGAACTGATCCCGACTTGGTTGGAAGGTTTGGTGATGGCAAGCTAATCGAATCTTCTCCGTTCAGACCAAAGAGAAGAAATCCTTCTCCTTCAACAAATGAAAAAATAAATAAAATATAAACAAGCAAACCAGCAAAAAATGAAAGCTATCTGGAACAATACCGTAATTGCCGAAAGTGATATCACCGTACAAGTGGAAGGAAATCATTATTTCCCCGCAGACACGATCCACATGGAATACTTTAAATCCTCCAACACCAATACCGTATGTCCTTGGAAAGGGGTCGCCTCCTATTATTCCCTTGAGGTAAATGGAGAAATCAACAAAGATGCTGCTTGGTTTTATCCCGACACAAAACCTGCGGCTAGAGAGATAAAAGGTCATGTTGCATTTTGGAAAGGGGTAAAAGTTGAGCGGTAATCTTGGGTGTGATTTATCCAAAAACTGCTAACTTACCTTTTCATTGATGTTTTTATCCAAAAAAATAGACACACAGAAAAGCACCCTTTATACATCGGGTGCTTTCTGTGTTTTGTTTTTGTGCATTGCTTTTCTGTTTCCCGGTTTTTTCAAAACCAAACTGGGTGAGTGGACCCATGAAATCTTGGAGGTTTTTGGCGGGTTTTATTTGTTTCTGGGATTGGCTTCGGTTTTATTGCTCTTCATCATTGCATTTTCTTCCGTGGGAAAAAAAAGGCTGGGTACAGAGAAACCTGAATACCGATGGTTTTCATGGATTGCCATGCTTTACAGTACCGGAATGGGGGCAGGATTGCTTTTGAGAGCAGTACAGGAACCGGTCTATTATTACGCAAATCCTCCAAGGGAATCGTCCCTTTCTTCAGGTGAGTTCGCGCTGCAGTACACTTTTTTCCACTGGGGATTGACGCCTTGGGCTTTTTATGGATTATTTGGTTTGGTGATCGCCTATAATCTTTATGAGAAAAATGGCACGATCCTGAGTTCATCAATTTTAAACGAAAATTACCGAAAAACCATTTCAGCCACTTTGATCGATGTACTCACCATAATTTGCACCCTTCTGGGAGTGGTTGCTGCCGTGGGTTTGGGGAGCCGGCAGTTGCTGGGTTCTATTTCCTATTGGACCGGAGCAGAAAACCTGGCTTCCGGTCAAACGGTTTTTTTGGTGCTTTTGGTCTGTGTACTGGCTACGATTTCGGCCTTTATGGGTGTAAACAAAGGCATTCGGTTTATTTCCAACTTGAATATAGGCATGGCTTTATTGCTGCTGGTCTTTGTATGGATCGTAGGTTCTGAGTGGCTTGTGCTTGGTGTTTTGTTGAAATCAATGGGGGCTTATCTCCTTGAATTTATACCTATGAGCATCAATGTGGGTAGTCATAAAGTTTCCAATGCATTTCTTACCGATTGGACATTTTTTTACTGGGCATTTTGGCTTGCCTGGACGCCGTTTACGGGTGTTTTTATTGCCAGGATATCCAAAGGGAGAACCATCCGACAATTTATCTTGGGAACCCTGATCATTCCCGCTTTGGGGACTTTTCTTTGGTTTACGGTTTTTGGTGCAAATGCCTTCAGTTTGATCGAGGCAAGTGAAGTTCACTCCTCTAAATTTGATTCCATTTATAGCGCCATTTTCAATTTCTTTGACTTGTTTCCTCTTTCCACTTGGAGCAATGCCATCGCCACGGTATTGGTGTTTACCTTTTTGATTACCTCTGTGGATTCTGCGATTTTTGTCTTGAGTATGTTCAGTGATGAAGGTCGCACCGAACCAAAAAGGAGGTATCGGCTGTTTTGGGGATTGACAATAGCATTGTTTACCATTGCAGTGATCCTGATCGGAAAGGATCAATTGTTGGAAGCGGTAAGTCAATTGATGATTCTTTTTGCCTTACCCTTCACTTTTCTCTTTACAGGAATGGTGATTTATTTCGTTTATAAACTTTACACGACCACGAAGACAACATGAACAAGATAGAAGCTTTGAAAAATCTACTGCTGAAAACCAGAAAAGCCACAGAAGAAATCTGCGCCCCTTTGGAAGTGGAAGATTATGTCCCCCAGCCCATGGAGGACGTTTCGCCACCCAAATGGCATTTGGCACATTCAACCTGGTTTTTCGAGCAATTTGTATTGGTTCCCAATGATCCGGATTACCGTATTTTCTCTCCCGATTTCGCCTATCTGTTCAATAGCTATTATAACAATGCAGGAGACAGGGTGCTTCGTCCCAATAGGGGCTTGATGAGCCGTCCCCCGGTAAGGGAAGTGATCGCCTATCGCCAATATGTCACCGAGGCACTCCTTAAATTCATGGACAAAAGTGATCTTTCTTCTGAAATTTTAGCAGTGATCACCCTTGGTGTCAACCATGAACAACAGCATCAGGAATTGCTCGTCTATGACATCAAATATATCTTGGGCAATCAACCCACTTTTCCCATTTATGGGGATTCATTTTCCCTACAAAAAGAAAAAATGGAACGCACCTTTATCCAATTCAAGGAAGGGATTTACGCGATCGGGGCTTCGGAAGATGATTTTTGTTTTGACAATGAATGTGGTCAACACAAGGTGTTTTTGCACGATTTTCAGATTGCGGATACTTTGGTGACCAATGGTGAATACATGGAATTCATGGCTGCGGGTGGTTATGGGGATTTTAACCTTTGGCTCGCAGAGGGTTGGGATTATATTCTGAAGGAAAAAATCCAGGCTCCATTTTACTGGCATCAGCAAGATGAGAAATGGTTTCAGTATACTTTTCAGGGATTTCGGGAAGTTGAAAAGGAATTGCCCGTCGCGCATTTGAGTTTTTATGAAGCCTTGGCGTTTGCGACGTGGAAGGGGATGAGGTTGCCAACCGAGTTTGAATGGGAGGTGGCAGCAGATCGTCTCAATTGGGGGCAGCTCTGGGAATGGACTTACAGTGCTTATCATCCCTATCCGGGGTTCAAAAAAGCCCCCGGGGCATTGGGAGAATACAATGGTAAATTTATGATCAATCAGAATGTGCTGCGGGGGGCTTCGGTGGCAACTCCAAAGGGACACAGCAGAAAAACATACAGAAACTTCTTTCCAGCCTCTTCAAGATGGCTTTTTTCAGGAATTAGATTGGCAAAATAATACTTATGGATAACAATAATTTCAAATTGGATGTGTTCCAAGGCTTGAGTGCGGAACAAAAATATTTGTCTTCAAAATACTTTTATGATGACAAAGGGTCAAGGATTTTTCAAGAAATCATGCAATTGGAAGAATATTACCTCCCGGAATGCGAGACGGAGATCCTTGTCCAACAATCGGGGGAAATCCTCAGACAAATTCCTTTTGATGAACTTGATGTGATAGAATTGGGTGCCGGTGATGGAAGCAAAACCGTGGTTTTTTTGGAAAAAGCCATACAGATGGGAAAACGGCTTACCTATGTCCCGATGGATATTTCAGGGGATATTCTGGAGGTCAATCAGCAGCATGTTAAGGAAAGGCTTGGAGACTTGCCAGTGGTCCCAATGGCAGGAGATTATTTTGTCACGATCAAGGAGCTGAAAAATAGGGAGAAGCCGAGGTTGGTCCTGTTTATGGGAAGCAATATTGGGAATTTTCAAGGGGAAAAATCCATTGAATTCATTCGTTTTATCAATGAATTTCTAAAACCAGGAGATTTTTTTCTGATGGGAGTGGACCTTAAGAAAAACCCACATGTGATCAGGGCGGCATATAATGATGAAGGAGGAGTGACGAAGCGGTTCAATCTAAACTTACTGGAAAGGATCAACCGGGAATTGGGTGGTGATTTTGAGTTGGAGGCATTTGAGCATTACGGGGTGTACAATCCCTTGGATGGAGCAGCCTTGAGTTTTTTGGTTAGTTTGGAGGATCAGGACGTCCACATCGACGGTCAACAGTTTCACTTTGAAAAATATGAAACCATTCACACAGAGATTTCCCAAAAATACAGCTTAAAGGAGCTTGATCAAATGGCTGTGAAAACCGGATTTTCCTGGGATAGGCATTTTACGGACAGCAAAGGGTATTATTCTTTGAGTCTGTTTCGGAAGTGATATGTGACAAAAGTCATACTGAAATAACCAAAAATTGGTTTAAATTTAATCCAATGAAAGCCTTCTTAAAATTGATAGCCGTTTGTGCGATTTGCCTTTCTGTGATTTTTGGGTTGGTTTTTTTATTTCATTCCTAAACACACACTTTTATACTCAAATCATGAAAAAGAACATGGGAACTGCGGATAGAACCATCCGTACCATTATTGCCCTGATTGCGGCATACTTATATTTTGCAGGCGTTGTGTCCGGGCCTTTGGGTATTGTGCTCCTGGTGGTTGCGGTTATTTTCCTTTTGACCAGCTTGGTCAGTTTTTGCCCACTTTACACGCTTGTAGGGATCAAAACTTGCCCAACAAAGAGATAATACTTTAGGAAGTTTATTTGCAGATATTAAACCTTTGCATTTTTTGCTTGAGGTTTAGGCGTTGATTAACCGCATGTGCCATGCAGACTACATCTTTCCGGATGGTTGGATTCACTTCATTGGATGATGCAATTGGTAGATTTCGCAGATTTTCCGCTATGGTTTGGTCTTCCCAAATTGAATTTTGTCAAAAACATGAAGCAATCCCTATTGGATTGCTTTTTTTGTAGCATTTTTTACCAAATTTCACCAATGGTCATTTGACAAAAAAGAATAAATCCTAAATTGAAATTTTATTATCTCAATCAATGATTAAGCCCCAAATGAACATGAGCAATAACCGTAGAGATTTTATCAAGCTTGCAGGTCTAGGATTGGTAGGATCGGCTTTGCCAAATTTCGCCCAAGCGGAAACGCCCGAGCAAATTCTCTTTCAAAGTCAAAGAACCCATTCCCAGCTTTTTAATATGTCGGGGTATGCTGCGCCGAAAATTCCTACAGTAAGAATTGGAATCATTGGATTGGGGCAGCGTGGTCCGGGTGCCGTAGACCGCTTGAGTAAAATTGAAGGGGTGGAAATCAAAGCGCTTTGTGACTTGATTCCTGATCGGGTGGACAAGATGAAAAAGAAGCTTGAAGGAACCAAGCACCAGCCTGAAGGATATTCTGGGTCCGTGTATGCTTGGAAGAAGATGATCGATAGACAAGATCTTGACCTGATTTATATCGCAACACCTTGGGATTGGCATACTCCGATGGCCGTTTATGCCATGGAAGCGGGAAAGCATACGGCCATAGAAGTGCCAGCCGCCAAGACATTAGAGGAATGCTGGCAGCTTGTGGAGACTTCTGAGCGAACCAAAAAGCACTGCATGCAATTGGAAAACTGCTGTTATGATTTTTTTGAACTGATGACTTTGGGGATGGCACGTGATGGGTTTTTTGGAGAGATCATCCATACAGAAGGAGCCTATATCCATGATTTGCTGTGGTTGAATTTCAAGAAAGATAGCGAGGGTGGATACCAGGACATGTGGCGACTCAAAGAAAACTACCGGGATGGAAATCTCTATGCCACGCATGGCTTGGGTCCGATTTGCCAAATCATGGACATCAATAGGGGGGACCAAATGGATTATCTGACATCCTTGTCGAGCAATGATTTTCACATGGCTGCAAAAGCCAGGGAATTGGCCGAGACAGATCCCTTCTTCGGGTCTTTTGCTGAGAAGAAATATGGCGGCAACATGAATACCACAATCGTGAAAACCAAGAAGGGAAAGTCCATCATGATCCAACATGATGTCACTTCTCCAAGACCTTATTCCAGATTACATTCCATCAGTGGGACCAAAGCCTTTGCCCAAAAATATCCATCCCAAAATATTGCCCAAGGTCATGGCTGGATAACAGAAGGGGAAATGAAAATTCTGGAAGAAAAATACACCCCTGAAATCGTTAAAAAAGTGGGGGAGTTAGCCAAACAAATCGGAGGACATGGAGGCATGGACTTTATGATGGATTGGAGATTGATTGATTGCCTAAGAAACGGGCTTCCTTTGGATCAGGATGTGTACGACGCTGCACTTTGGTCGGCGGTTTCCCCTTTGAGTGAATGGTCCGTTTCCCATCGCTCCAATTCGATCGATGTTCCGGATTTTACCGGAGGCAGCTGGAAAAACAACAAACCAGTGGAGATTACGCTGAAGGGTGGGGGCACGACTAAGGTGATCGTATAGGTATTTTGACCTTTGAGGTTTTCTTTTAACCTCAAAGGTCTGAATTTACCACATAGACAGTTAGTGCATTTAGTTTTTCCAGTTAGAATTATTTTATCCGCTATAATTCATTTAACGCCATTATTTCAGCATAGACCAATTCTGTCTTTGCTTGATCTTTAAAATTCACAAAAATCGTCCCTTGATCTTTGGTACTGATCTTAACAAAAGGCCCTTGGAAACTATGCAGAAGCAGGCGGCACTTCCCCTGATCTTCTATCCTAAAAAAACCCTTTCGGATAGGTCCTAAGCCCAAGCCATTTGTTCGTGCTTTGATTGGAGGCATTTTGTTGATCAAAGAAACTGTTTCTACATTAAACTTTTCTATCTCTGTACCATACATTCCTGAAAATATCACCCTGTCATCGCTAAGCTCAAACTTGGATGGAATGACCCCATATACTATCATCACAGCAACCAAAGTGATTACTATTATCCCGATTAAATTTTTCAACTTAGATTTTACCATATTTCCTTCGTTTTGATCGAATTTCTTTGCTTTAAAAACCAAAAAAATCACCCCTGTCAAAATCACTCCCGGAATAAAATACCCTAAAAGCGCATGCTTACCTATCAACTTCAAAGCAAGATATCCAAAAATCACAAGCAAGCCCATCACAACAAATCCATTCCGCATAAAAGTAGATAAGCGTACTATATCCACTTTTTCTTTCTGTTTCTGCGACATCGTGTTGTACCCTGATATCAGATTTGGAAATGCTTTCACCAAAAATCCTATCCCAATTAAAAACAATCCAATATATAGTGCTATCATATTTTTAGTTTATTAGTCAAAAAATAGGTGTTTAGATAAGTAGCTTAATATTACCATTAATATAATTAATTATTACCGTGCTAAATGCCAATATGAGTTTCAGACCTTTAAGATTTGCGGGAACTTTGAAGGCGTAAAGGTCAGTATTATCATCCATTCTGTGAAGAGTATTGATGCTATCATGAAAGAAATTGCGATGATTTTCTAAAAAATTGAAATCTCAACAGGTTACGTTAGATTAAAAAATGTTTTAAAAAAAACAGTGTCCAAATATTTGTCATTTTGTTTACAACTGCAAATTGCTCTTAACCTAAATATCTAAGTTCCTGCGTTGAAGACAGGAAACACGCTAAGAGGTATTAAAAATCCTCAAAAGCAGGTTTGATATTTCCCCAAAAAGCGTCCAGGGCAATGATGCGGGGTTTCAAAAACGAGATGATCTCAGGCCAATCCTTCTGATCCATAATGTTCACCCCTTTTTTGACTTTTTGTATTTGGGAAATGACTTTCCCAAACGCATCCTGTGCATGGAGTTCCCAATCCCATTCTTCCCCAAGTTCAGCTGTCAAGAGTTTTCTGAATTCTTGAAATTGCTCAAAATAAAGTTGCTGTAAGTCCTCATCGGGATGTGTGATTTCAATGCCAATGGAAACAAAATCCTTTTCCGCTTTCATTCGGAAATTGATTTTCTTGATACCGGTTTTGTAGTTTTGCCAATTGACCCTAAGCCCTTCGCTTGACGGTACAGGCTTCATGTATTGCCCAAATACAGTCCAAAAATCTTCTCTGGTTTTTGCGGTTTCGGTACGTGAATACATGTGGATCAGTAACTTTTTGGGCTATCGGTGGTCAGGACGATGGTGTAAACGGCTGCCATTTTATTTTCTTCATCCAAAGAGTCGGTATTTTTCTGCTCCACGGTGTTGATCGTCATTGTTTTCGTGTTGGGATAGGCTTTGTTCAGGTACCAAAGGATCCCTTCGTAATTGTTGGAATGATAGGATCCATTGATGTGGAAGATGCTTTTTCCTTTTCCCAAAAAGTCAAACAGGGAAAAGGCCATCGTTGCATCTTTGACTGCTTGTGCTTCGATCATAAAATCCAAATTCATTCCCGAGCCATGCATCATGTCTTTCATGCCTGCATATCCTTTCAATGTTTTGTCCACTTCTATTGGCAATGGTGCTATGTAACGTTTTCCTTCATCAGATAAAGCGTGCAATGCCTCCAATCCTTCCTTGCTGACCAAGGAGGCATATTTTCTTGGAACATTACTTGCCACAAAGGGGATGTTGTTTTCCTTCGCCAATACCAAAAGCGGTTTGTAATCCCTGAGGTAATTGTTCCACAATTTGGCTTCCGCCTCAAAGGTTTTGTCTGTCATTTTGCCGGCAAACCATTCATCAATATTAAGCTGATCGTCTCTTTCAAAAAATTCACCTGCCAAAACCATTTCCTTTCCCCCCTTTTGCATATGTTTCATCAACTGCAGTTGAAGCCAATGCGCCAAGCTGTTGTTGTGAAGTTCCCCAAAAAAGACCACTTCTGCCAAAGCCGTTGCATCTGCCATTTGTTCAAAACCAACTTCCTTGCCCTCCTTGTCAAAAATCCGGTAGGGAACGATTTGGGCAAAAACATTCAAAATAAGTGTGTTTAGAAAGAGGAATAAAATCGACTTTTTAATCATAATCTTCTGGAAAGGAAACGTTTATTACGGAATAATTCACAACACCTCCCAAAGCGGGATTGTGCTTTTTAATAATGATGTTTACTTTTTGAATATTGGGATAGGCAATTAAAATATCTTTGATCATCAGATGGCCAAGATGTTCCAAGAGTCTCACCGGCTCCTGCATATGGGATTTTGCGATTTTGTAAAGTTTCCCATAGTCAACGGTATCCCTAAGACTATCCTCCAGCATGGCCTTTCTGAAATCAGTTTCCACGTGAATGTCCACCGTAAACCTATTTCCAAGTTTTTGTTCCTCTGCAAATACTCCGTGATAGGCATGGAATTCAATTCCTTCCAGCGATACTTTTCCCATTAGTCAAATTGATCAAAAAAGGAACCTCCTTTTTGGTTCTTGATATTTTCCTCATCAACTGGTTTAGCACTTGGCTTTTCTTGCTCTTCCATGATTTCTTCTTCCACTTTCACCTTGAATTTTTCCGGCTCCAATGTCGACTTGGCTTCAATTTGTTCTGAAATCTCCTCAAAATCCTCAGAGACAGAAATTGATTCTTCCTCCTCTACCTGAGCAATCAAGACAGTTTCATTTGTCTCCACGATGGGTGGGTAAAGTATATGTCTTGTCATTTCCTCTTCCTTGATTTCATTTGTTTTGGCCATGGAAAAGGCATTTGTTTTGCTCAATTCATGCACCAATCGCGCATGGTCCTGGATTTTGATTTTTTTGATCGACTCCTGGGATTGGCTGATGCTGTAGCTGAGATCCTCGGCTATTTTTTTGAGGTTTTTGATGGTCAATTCTCTTTGGTTGATCAAGGATTCATAACCATTGACCATTGCGGTGACATCTGCTTTGAGATTACCCATGATTTCGCGTCCTTTTGCTTCAGCGGCTTCTATGAGGTTATGGGATTGGGATTGGGCCTCATTGAGCATGGCGTCCGCATTTTGGTTTGCTTCTTGAAGGATCAGGTCGGCAGCATGGTTTGCTTCTTCGATGATACTGGCGCCGGTGTCCTCTGCGGTTTTGAGAGTTCTGAAAAGGGATGCTTCCACTTGCTTGAGGTTAGAACCTTCGGTTTCGCTAATTTCCAAACGTCTTTGAAGCTCTTTTTTTTCCTCTTCCATTTTTTCCCAGTCTTTGGAAAGGGCTTCCAAAAAGGCGGTTACTTCGTCCTTGTCATAACCTCGAAAGTTTTTTTCGAAAGTTTTTTGGCGTATTTCTGATGGCGTTATTCTCATGGTTTTATAGTTCTTCTAGTTCCCAAATGGAAATGCTTCTGTCATCACTGACAGAAATGATGGTTTGATTATATGTGCTCCAATGTACTTTGTTAATGGAGGTTCCGTGTCCAGCGTGCCGGGCTTTGTCGATTACTTTCAAGAGTTTGTAGCTTTCTGAATCCCATATTTTTATGGATTTATCCATGCTACATGTGATGAAATATTTTCCGTCTTGGCGAAAGGAAAGAGAATTGATAGCATACATATGGGCAACCACTGATTGGTCCAACGTGTATGTTTCTGTGTTCCAAATGTGAATATGGGCGTCTCTTCCTCCGCTGATCAATATACGTTTGTCGGGGGCATATCCCAAAGCAAAAACAGAATTGGTATGTTTTTCCAAGTGATGCAAAAGGGCATGATTGGTCAAGTCAAAAATTTTCACAGAATGGTCGCTCAAGCCCACTGCGAGTTGATTTCTCAAGGGGTCAACCGAAAATACCCGAATGCTTTTGTGACTGACCTTGATGTGCTTTTTGACTGCTCTTTTTTCGCGATCCAAAACGGTGATCATGCCATCTGCTGTGCCCACAAAGATCTCATTTTCATGTATCTGAATATCGAAAATGGAATGGTCCGTGATTTTTAGGGACCACAATTCATTGTTTTCATTTAAATCAATGACATGAATTCCTTCGAAATTATGGCCAACCAACAATTGGTTTTTTTCCTTGTCGACTTCCAAAGCATAAACGGAGTGGGGAAGCTTTGCGACCAATTTGCCGTTTTTTGGATTCTCCAAATCCCATTCCACTACCATCCCGTCACCCGAACCAGTGTAAAAATACCTTGGATCAGGTCCTTCTACCAGTGCATAAATACAATCATTATGACCTGTAAGTGTGTGAAGTTTATTAACTTTGATTTTTGACATATATTGCAGTGATAAGCAAAATAAACGCAATTTGGTCTATGCAAGCAAAAATAGAAAAAATTGGGCCTTTATCTGCCTTGGCGATTAATAATATTCAGGAAGTCGCAGGAAACGGAACCGAATTTTTGAGTTTCAGGGAAAAACTTTCCTTGGCCAATATTTCGCATCCCGAAAAAATAGTGGAGTGGAAAGGCGCACGGATAGCGATCAAAGCGGCATTGGATTGTATTTCATTGCCTTATCCTGGGTTTTTTAAGGATGAACATGGTAAATCCCAACCCATGGATGGATTTGGACATGTTTCCCTTACGCATACCAGGGGAGTGGCCGCCGCTATTTTCCATAAAGATATGCCTGTGGGGATCGACATGGATTTTGTCCGGGAAAAAATCGTCAGACTTGGCCCTAAATTTTTGGATGATTCGGAAATTGAGTTTTTGGGCACGGATCCTTTACTTCATACAATCGCTTGGTCTGCCAAGGAGTCTATCTATAAATGTCAGGGCAAGAAAGGAATCAGTCTCAAGGAAAACATCCTTCTTTTCCCGTTCAAATTGGAAGATAAAATCATCAAGGCGAAGGTTTATCAAAGCGATTTTTCAGATCATTTTTATCAAGTCAAAGTGGAACATGAGAAGGATATGGTATTGACCTATACCATTTGGTGATTTTGGCGGATTATTTCGTAAATTCGGTGGATTAGATCCCCTAGCTATGAAAAATTTAACCCTTCTCATTTCTATATTTCTCCTCTCTTTTTCTTTTAGCCAAGGGCAAAAGGTAGATGATTTTTCACTGACAGATGCGCTTTCCGGAAATACCTTTGCCTTGCAAAACCATGCCGAAGCCAAAGCGGTAATCCTGATTTTTACCACCGTAAGCTGTCCTTTCTCCAAATTGTATGAGGAAAGAATTCTAGACTTGAATCGGAGATTTTCCGGCGATGGTTTTGTTTTTGCTTTGGTCAACCCACATTCCGGTCAGGATTCCGAAGAGAATCCAGCGGCCATGAAATCCAGGGCACAGACACAGCAAATCAACATCCCTTTTCTAAGCGATAACAATCAGTCACTTACCAAACAACTGAACATCACCAAGCTACCCGAAGCGGTCGTCATCGCTTCAGGGCCCACTGGTTTTTCCATTGCTTATCGGGGAGCCATTGACAACAATCCCCAAATGGCAGCAAATGCAAATGTGAAATACCTTGAAAATGCATTGATCAGCATTCAGAACAAAAGAAATCCAAGCCCCGTCTCTACCAGGGCAGTTGGATGTAATGTGAGAAGATTGAATTAAAAGCTGGAAATCATGCTTCGATTATGGCCAGTAGTTCTTCTATTTCCTTCACCTTTTCCTCCTCATTGAGTTTTTTGAAAGCCACAATCAGGTTTCGTATCGTTCTCTGGATAATATCCAGATTGGTGCAGGGCTGAAAATATTCTTCCCGTGGCTCGATCTTCAAATGATCCAGATAGTTGTTGATATCTTGCCGGCTAAAAACCAAACCCTTGTTGAAAGCATTGATGTAAAAGGTCGTGTCAGTAGTTTTATAGCTCAGGACAAATAGGTTTGGGAGATTGATGCCGTATATAGGCAAACCCAATTTCTGGGCAACCAACAGATAGATTGCGCAGAGACTGATAGGATTCCCCTTTTTCGTCTCCATCACATTGCTGAGCATGCTGTTGCCGGGTGAATGGAAGTTTTTGGTATTGGCAGAAAATCTCAGTGTATTGAACAGGACACTGTTGATGATTTTCACTTGTTCATAAGGCAAAAGGTCATTTTTGAAAGCTGTCCAGACTTCGAAATAAAACTGGTGCATTTCCGCATTGATTTTATCGAATTCCAAATCCGGATATTGATACGTATTGATGATCCACAGTCCGGTAAGGAGATCCTGATCCGGTGAGTTTTTCCAATCCCTTAATCTTTCCTGAAGCAATGAGAATTGCAGTTGATGGACCAGTTCTTCTATTTCTTTCTGGATTTCGGGATTGAAACTGGTCTCCCATTTTTTCTCCAGGTAAGGGATAATCTCATGTCCCAATGAAATGAGCTTATCCCTCACATGGTTTTTTACCTCTCGGTCTGTGTCCTCCAATAGGGAAACAAGAGCATGTAGTTCTTTTTCTGATAGTTTTTCCATGTCTATTTATCCAAAAAATGATTTACCGGCCAAGCTCAATTTACGATTTATTTTTTTATTAAGTCTGAATAATCCCGACATTAAATCGCTCATTGATAGGGGAATGGTTGGCAGCCTCTATTCCAGTACTGATGATTTTCCTTGTTTCCAAGGGGTCAATCACGCCATCCACCCAAAGTCGCGCAGCCGCATAGTAAGGGCTCAATTCTTCATTGTATTTGTCAGTGATTTCTTTCAGCAAAAGCTCCTCGTCTTCGGGAGAAATGATTTGATCGGTTTTTTTCAGGGAAGCTACTTTGATCTGTAGCAAGGTCTTGGCTGCTGCTGCCCCACTCATGACGGCCATTTGGGCCGTTGGCCAACTGAAAATCAACCTTGGGTCATAGGCTTTTCCACACATCGCATAGTTGCCTGCTCCATAAGAATTGCCTAAAATAAAAGTGAATTTGGGTACAACGGAATTGGCCATGGCATTTACCATTTTCGCACCATCCTTGATGATTCCACCATGTTCGGCCTTGCTTCCGACCATGAATCCACTCACATCTTGGAGAAAAACCAAAGGGATTTTGCGTTGGTTACAATTCATGATAAATCGAGCAGCCTTATCGGCCGAGTCCGAATAAATCACACCGCCCATCTGCATTTCGCCTTTCTTGGTCTTCACCATTTTGCGCTGGTTGGCGATGATGCCTACCGCCCAGCCATCGATCCTGGCAGTGGTACAGATGATGGTTTTGCCGTAGTCCTTTTTGTATTCATCATGCTCGGAGCCATCCACCAATCGTGAAATAACCTCAAGCATGTCATATGGTTTTACCCGATCAACTGGGAAAATACCGTACAATTCCTTTTCGTTTTTTTCTGGTACTTTGCTTTCTTTTCTGTCAAATCCAGCAACCTCCGTTGCCCCAATTTTATCAAAAATCCTTTTGATGGCATCCAGACATTCTTCATCCGTATCGAATTTATTGTCTGTGACGCCGGATATTTCACAGTGGGTAGTGGCTCCTCCCAAGGTTTCGTTGTCTACAGATTCCCCGATGGCTGCTTTTACCAAATAGGAGCCCGCCAAAAATATGGAACCAGTCTTGTCCACGATCATGGCTTCATCAGACATAATCGGAAGATAAGCCCCACCTGCCACACAGCTTCCCATAATGGCGGATACCTGGACGATTCCCATCGCAGACATTTTTGCATTGTTTCGGAATTGTCTCCCGAAGTGTTCTTTGTCCGGGAAAATCTCGTTTTGCATGGGTAGAAAAACACCGGCACTATCGACCAGGTAGATGACAGGCAAGCGGTTTTCCATGGCGATTTCCTGGGCCCTTAGGTTTTTTTTGGCTGTCATGGGAAACCATGCTCCGGCCTTGACGGTCGCATCGTTGGCCACGATCATACACATCTTGCCACTCACCCGACCTATGCCCGTGATCACGCCCGCAGAAGGGCATCCCCCTTCTTCCAGGTACATTTTATCTGCCGCAAATGCGCCGATTTCAATAAAATCAGAATTCGGATCGATGAGGTAATCGATTCTTTCGCGAGCGGTAAGTTTGCCTTTTTCGTGCTCTTTCGCGATTCGTTTCTCGCCCCCGCCTAATTTGACCTGTTGGAATTTTTTGTTGAGTTGAAAAAGCAATTGTTTGTTTTGGTCCTCGTTTTTATTGAATTCAATATCCATTGGATTTATTTGGGTTTAGTTCTCTTCAGTCCGCTAAAATAAACTAATTTAAACCGTAAGAAAAAAAAGAGGCCTTTTAACATCGCCTTGACCCAAAAATTAAATCTGAAACATGCATTTGGTTTCCTGCTGGGTGTTGCAACCGGAAGGAAATCAGACTATTGATGGGACAAGACCCGATGCCGATAAGGTGAAGTCAAAAACAGGCAACAAAGACTGATTGTGAAGCAATTTGCGGCTGGAATGGAATTAAGAAGGCATCACACGGGGAAAAGCGGATCACTTGGAAGAAGCCTTGGTTTTACCAAGTGATCCATAAAAAAAGCAGCCTCCATTTGTCAAGCTGAATACTTGTCAAATGGAGGCTGCTTTTTACTCCGTTGATTCACGTTTCCATCCTTACATGGATTCAATTTCTTCCTTGTAGGCTTTGATGGAGCGAAAGATCGCCGAAGAAAGATAGGTTTGTCCATCACTGCTGTTGAGGTATTTCTCTTCTCCTGCATTGGAAAGAAAACCGATTTCCACAAGTACGCTCGGCATGCTGGTGGTCCAAAGAACGTAAAAAGGAGCTTGTTTCACACCTCTGCTGTGTCTGTTGACACGGTTGGTGAAATCATCTTCCAATTTTGAGGCCAAGGAAATGCTCCCTGCAAAATATGCCTTCTGCATCAAGTTGAACATCATATAAGACTCAGGAGAGGAAGGGTCAAAACCCTCGTAGTTTTCTTTGTAATCATCTTCCAATAGAATCACAGCATTCTCTCGTTTTACGATATCAAAGTTGGCTTCCATGTTTTTGTTTCCCATCACAAAAGTCTCTGTCCCAAAAACAGTTCGGTTTGTTGCAGCGTTGCAATGGATGGAAATAAATAGGTCGGCTTTGTTGCGGTTGGCGATATTGGACCGCTCTTTCAATTCCAAAAAGACATCTGTTTTTCTGGTGTAAATCACTTCCACTCCAGGCAGCATTTCTTCGACATATTTTCCCACTTGGAGGGCTACTTTGAGCGCTACGTCTTTTTCCTTGGAAATGTACCCTACGGTGCCAGGATCCTTGCCGCCGTGTCCTGCATCGATGACAACCCGTTTGAGCCGAAACTCAGGCGCCCTTGATCCAGTGGGGACAAATCCAGTAAATAATAGTGAAGTAGTCAATAATGAAATAAGGAGAATATTTTTAACTTTGGTGCGTTCCATACAGGTTAATAAGATTAACTTTGCTCGAGCTAAATTATAAATTTTTAAACAAATATAAATCAATCAGTGCGGAATAAAGGGCTCCATTTTCTTTCCATTATCATCTTTTGGGCCCTGCCCAGTTTAGTTTTCTCCCAACAAAGGAGCAAAAGAGTGGTGGAAAAACAGATTGTCGCTCCAGATACTGTTTTGAACACCAAGCCCTTGCTTTCTGCGGAGATGGATTCTCTCCTTTTGTCTCGACAAGATTCGATTCCTCTATCCGACACTACAAATGTAGTGCCGCGCGGGGAAATTCAAACCGAAATTAATTATTATGGAGAAGACAGTATCATAACGGACTTCACAGTCAACAAAGTATATCTCCACAAAGAGGCCTGGTTTGAGTACGGAAACATTCGTTTGGAAGCGGATTTGATCATCATCGATTGGGAAAAAAGTGAATTGTTTGCCTCCGGAGTGACGGATTCTCTTGGTAGTATCACGGGAAATCCGATTTTCAAGGAAGGAAATACCACTTATGAAATCCGCAAAGAGATGCGGTACAATTTTAAAACCCAAAAAGCCATCATCAAGGATGTGGTTACCGAACAGCAAGACGGACTTTTAAGAGGCGAAACCATCAAAAAAGGGCAAGATGGGAGTATTTATATGGATCATGGGTATTATACGACCTGCAATCTAGAAGAACCCCATTGGCATATCAGTGCAGCGAAAATAAAATCCATCAGAGGAAAAAAAGTCGTCACCGGCCCATTCAACCTTTATTTCAACGACATTCCAACTCCGATTGGACTTCCTTTTGGCATGATACCGGATACGCCCGAGGAGAAAGCTTCTGGGATAGTATTTCCATCCTATGGACAGGAACAGGTAAGAGGATTGGTGCTTAGGGATTTTGGATATTATTTTGCCTTCAATGATTTCGTCCACACCCGATTGACCGGAGATGTTTATTCAAAAGGGGGTTACGGTGTCAAGGCCGCTACGATCTATAAAAAGAGATACCGGTACAACGGTGGCTTCAATGTTGATTTCCAGAAATTCAAAAGTCCCGAAACTGAATTGAATCCCCTGGATTACAATACTTTCTGGGTCAATTGGCAGCATACTCCCGAAAGTAGGGGGAATTCCAGATTCTCGGCATCTGTCAATGCAGGAACGACCAATTACAACAACGTGGTCATCAATCCAACCAGCTTTGTGAACAACGTTCGTTCTGAATTCGCGTCAAACATCGCTTACAGCAAAACTTTTACCGGTACGCCTTTTAGCATGTCAGCCAATCTCAGGCATTCCCAAAATGTGCAAACCAATGAAGTCAATTTGATATTGCCGGATATTGCGATCAACATGAATAGGCAAAATCCTTTTCAAAATGTCAAATTTGAGCCGCTGAAAACCCTGAACATTGCCTGGAATTTCAATCTACAAAATTCGATCAACAACAGGATTACAGCACCCTTTGGTGTCCAAAATGAGGTGCTTCAGATCGGCCAGAACATCAATACCCAGCAGGATATTTTGCCTTTTACGCTTGCCAATCTGCCTCAACTGCTCAAGGACGCCAACAATGGCGCCAAAAACACAATTCCTCTTTCCTCTAATTTCACCCTTTTCAAATATTTTACCGGAACGGCCTCGGTGAACTATACCGAGCTTTGGTACACAGAAAAGATCAATTTTTATTTTAACCCAGCTGAAAACAGGGTTGATCGGATTCTTGAAAGTGGTTTCAATAGGGTAGGTTTTTACAGTTCTTCCTTTGCTCTGAATACCAACGTTTATGGTTTTTATAATTTCAAGAAGAATAAAAAAATAGAAGCGATCAGGCATCACATGAATCCTTCATTCGGATTTACCTATACACCTGATTTTTCCAATCCAGCTTTTGGGTATTATCAGCAGGTTCAAGTGGATAGTTCAGGAAGGTCTCAGGTTTTTTCCAGACACCAAGGTTTTATTTTCGGCGGGGCGCCATTGGGTGAATCAAGGTCCCTGAGCATCAATGTGAGAAACGTATTGGAGGCAAAAATAAAAACAGAAAGCGATACCGCTGCTCTGAGTACCAAGAAAATCCCCTTGTTGCAGACCTTGAATTTTTCCACAAACTATAATTTCGCCGCGGATTCATTCCAACTCGCTCCGATTAACTTCAATACGAGAACTTCCTTTTTCGACAATAAACTGTCAGTCAACCTTTCCACCACCTTGGATCCGTATTCCGAGATTTCCACCACCAATCCAGAAACAGGTAGAGTTACCACGCGAAGGTTAAATCAATTGGCTTGGAAAAATGGACAGGGCATCGGGAGGTTGCGGAATGCCAACCTTAACCTAAACGGGAGTATCAATCCTAGCAATTCCACAAGAGGGCCAGGCGAGGTTAGGGATGATATCACCAATGATTTTCTCCAACAAGGAGGTCAGATGAATGAGTTCGTGGAAAATGAAATTTCCAGGATCGTGGCAGATCCTAGCCAATACATCGATTGGGATATCCCGTGGAATCTGAGTTTTGGGTACAATATCAGTTACAATAGGCAATCCACAGGTGTTTCCAATATCACCCAAGCCATCAACATGAGCGGAGATTTGAGTCTTTCTGAAAAATGGAAGATAAATTTCAATGCGGGATTTGATTTTTCGACTGCTCAGATCACGCAGACCATGATCGGGATCGCGCGTGACCTCCATTGCTGGCAGATGAACGTGAACTGGATTCCATTCGGTAGGTTCACTTCGTATAATGTTGACATTCGTGTAAAATCCGCTATTCTACAGGATCTGAAGGTGTCCAGAAGAAGATCATTCTTTGATCGTTAATGCGGATTTGGCTTTCTTTTTATTTGTCTTTTTGCTTTAAGAAAAACAATGCCATTTCATTAGATTTTCGATCGGCTTAGCGGCATGGTCATGCACCTTGGACCACCCAGTCCCCGTGAAAGTTCGGAGGAGGGGATTTCCAAAACCTCTACCCCCATGTCCCTAAGAGCTCGATTGGTGTAAATGTTCCTGTTGTAGGAAATAACACGCCTTGGTCCGATGGCAAATACGTTCGCCCCATCAAACCACTGTTCCCGCATGGCATAATCCGGGTTCCCGTCAGCGGTATGGAGGATTTCCAGATGCGGGATTTCCCTTTCCAAAACCGTCAAAAGGGATTCATTCAAGATTTGTCTTTTGATATGGACTTTGTCATCTTGAATCTCTTTCAAGGTGTAAAGCGATGTTTGCAACACCGCATTCAAAGCATCGGGATAAGTGAGGACCAAGTTTTCATCTAG
Source organism: Rhodonellum psychrophilum GCM71 = DSM 17998 (assembly GCF_000381545.1). GTDB lineage: Bacteria > Bacteroidota > Bacteroidia > Cytophagales > Cyclobacteriaceae > Rhodonellum > Rhodonellum psychrophilum. The sequence continues at coordinate 120,382 of NZ_KB906685.1, forward strand.
AATTGTGAAAACGGTATCCAAGTGCATGTATTGCCGTTTTTTTGGCAAATGAACCTCGTAAACCCTTTCTACTGTTCCTTCCGCCAAAAGAGATTTTGCGACATGGTAAATCGCTTTCTCGTCGGTACGCTCAGAATTCCCGATGGCAACCGCTTTTTTGGAAAGGACAATTATGTCACCGCCTTCGATACTGGCGGGGTTTTCATGTCCGTTGATAGGGAAAACCCGATTGACATGGTCCTTGAATTCCGGATGGTTTTCAAAAATGGTTCTGAGCAAATCTGCTTCGCGTTTTCTGCCCTCCATTTTCATACTCGAAAAGACCACTCCTCCCGGCGTCAATGCAATCGGATCCCTTTGGAAATAAAGATTGGGACTTGGAGGGATGATGAAGGCATAATCCAACAATTCCGTCCGCTGCAAGTTTGGGATTTTCTTTTTGAGTTCATGCACTTTGACTCCAGCAGTCAGCGCTGTGGCACATTCTGCGGTCGACAATCTCCCCAATATTTCATCTGAAAGATGAGACATTCCTGATTTGGAAAGGGCATCCTTCATTAGATTTTCCAATATGACCTTGTCTGAAATTACCTGCATCAAGAGTTCTCTTAAGCGATATACCGTTGCTCCCGTGCTGTGTTTGATAAGATCGGTGAAAACATCATGTTCTCTTTGCATCGCCTCCAAATAGGGGACATCCTCAAAAAGAAGCATGCTTTTGTTATAGGGTGTCAATCTGTCTATTTCTTTTCCTGGACGGTGCATCAGCACGGCCTTTAAGGTTCCAAATTCAGAGTTGAGGCGAAGATTCATTTTAATAATTTATGGCCGATTGATTAAATAATATTTAACAATAATATTGTTTTTTTATTAATTCAGCAATAATAATCAGGTTTATTTAAAAAATACAGAAAATTGGTTTCTCGGAACATGCTGGGGAAATACCCGAAATATTCGATAAAGAGTACGAAGAAGAACAAGTTGAATTTAAAAAGAAAAACCGGATTTTATCCGGTTTTTCTTTTTATGAAAATAAGGTGAGGATTTGAAGATTCTTTCAGGGATTCTGTGATTCTAAATTTCAGTCAAAACGCCACTGTTATCCTCCAGTTTTTCTGATTTTGAAGTGCCTTCTCCATTTTTGGTGAAGGTCAAGTCAGGGCAAAATTTAGCCCTGATTTCCTAATTATTTTTCCAGTTTGATTTTGGACTTAGGACAACCATTTTTCCACATCCTCTTTGGTAGGGTTAGGGACATCCAGTTTAAGTTTTTTTCTTTTACCGCAGATATCATTGAAAAGCTTGTTGATATCCTGTTCCTTCAATTGATCGATCGTATGGATATTTAGGTCTCTCAAGGCTGGAATCAATCCCAATGGAATCCCCAAGGCTACATAATCCTCATCGGAAGCAATGTTGATCTTTTTCTCCGGCCTCATTTGAGGGAAGAAAAGGACTTCTTGAATGGTGGATTTGTTGGTCAGCATCATGGTCAATCTGTCGATGCCGATGCCAAGTCCTGAAGTTGGTGGCATTCCGTATTCCAATGCCCTTAAGAAATCTTCATCCATTGCCATCGCTTCGTCATCTCCTCTTGCAGCCAATTTGAGTTGGTCTTCAAAACGCTCCCGCTGATCGATCGGATCATTCAACTCACTATAGGCATTTGCGATTTCCTTTCCGTTGACAAACAATTCAAAGCGTTCTACCAGTCCTGGTTCAGTCCTGTGTTTCTTCGCCAAAGGCGTCATCTCTATCGGGTAATCCGTGATATAAGTAGGCTGGATGAGGTGTTCTTCCACCTTGGCCCCGAAGATCTCATCGATCAATTTTCCTCGACCCATGCTGTCCTCGATTTCTATCCCCATTTCGCCACAAACTGCTCTTAGACCATTCTCGTCCATTTTGCTTACGTCCACTCCGGAATATTCTTTGATGGATTCATACATGGTCAATCTCCTGTATGGCCCTTTGAAGTCGATCATCTTGTCTCCCACCGGCACCTCCGTTTTTCCATGGATGGACTCGGTGATTTTTTGGATCACATCTTCCACCATTTCCATCATCCAGATATAGTCCTTATAAGCGACATAGATTTCCACGGAAGTAAATTCCGGGTTGTGGGTACGGTCCATTCCCTCGTTGCGAAACATCTTCCCAAACTCATATACTCCGTCAAATCCACCGACGATCAACCTTTTCAGGTAGAGTTCATTGGCAATTCTCAAAAACAAAGGCATGTCCAAAGTATTGTGATGGGTATTGAAGGGCTTTGCCGCGGCACCGCCATGTACCGCCTGAAGGATGGGGGTTTCCACTTCCAACCAGCCGTGATCATCAAAATACCTTCTCATTCCAGAAATGATTTTGGAACGCATTTTAAAAACCTCCTTTACTTCCGGATTGACCGTAAGGTCTACATAACGTTGCCTGTAACGCAATTCCGGATCCGTAAAACCATCGTATACGTTGCCTTCCTCATCGCGTTTTACCACAGGCAATGGCTTCAGTGATTTGGATAGGATTTTGATTTCCCGGATATGAAGAGAAATCTCACCGGTCTGGGTGGTGAAAACAAAGCCATTGATTCCAATGAAATCACCGATTCCCAACAGTTTTTTGAAAACCGTATTGTAAAAAGTCTTGTCCTCATCAGGACAGATATCGTCCCTCTTGACATATACTTGAAGCCTTCCGGTGGCATCTTGGATTTCGGCAAAGGATGCCGAGCCCATGATCCTTCTGCTCATCAGCCTTCCGGCGATGGAGATATTTTGGTATTGGTCGGGATTGTTTGGGTAATTCTTATGGATTTCTTCCGCAGTGGCATTGATGGGGAAAGATTCTGCCGGGTAGGGGTTGATTCCCAGTTTCATCAAGTCTTCCCTGTCTTTTCTGCGTTCGATTTCCTGTTCGCTTAATAACTGCATCTTTATGTTTTTCGATTCTAATAAATATTCTCTTAAATTATTTCAGTCTGGTAGGGGAAGTTGAAGCAAATAGCATGAAAGTAAATCAGCTTTTTGCCGTCTTCCTTCTGGCAATTTCTCTTTTGATCAAATCAAATTCCCTGCTGCTTTGGCCGGAAACTGAGGTGTTCTCTTCTGCCCTTCTTCCGAGATAGGGCATTACTTTTTCTACTGGCCCATAGGGGACATATTTGGCGACATTGTATCCGGCTTTTGCCAAATTGAAGGAGATGTTGTCGCTCATTCCATAAAGCTGAGCAAAATAAATCCGCTCATCGGCAGGTTGAAGTCCGTGAAGGGAAATCAATTCTGTCAGCAGTTTATTGCTTTGTTCATTATGGGAGCCACAGACCAAATGGATACTGTCTTTGTTTTCCAGGCAATACCGCAAAGCGGCATCATAATCTCGGTCAGATGCAGCTTTATTGGGCTGGATTGGGCTTGGGTAAGCCATTTCCAGCGCCCTTTTCCTTTCTTTTTCCATGTAGGCACCCCGCACCAGTTTTGCCCCTAGGAGATATCCTTTTTCCAAGGCTGTTTTGTGGGCATCCTTTAACCTGTCCAACATGTCATGTCGATACATTTGGTAGGTGTTGTATACGATGCAATTTTCACGGTTGTACTTTTCCATTGCGACATAGGCCATTTGATCGATGACATCTTGGAACCAGGATTCCTCAGCATCGACCAGAACCTTCGTCTTGGAAGCGAACCCTTTTTTGCACAATTCATCCACCCGCGATTTTATATTTTCAAACGCTTCCTGTTCTTTTTTGTCGAGCTTTTTTCCTTCCTGAATTTTGGTCATCAGCTCAAAATCTCCCAAACCGGTAACCTTGAATACACCAAAAGGCATGTTTCCATCACCAGCAGATCGCTCAATGGTTCTGAGAATTTCTCTTTTGGTGGCATCGAAACTTTCCTCGTTTCCTTCGCCTTCCACCGAATAATCCAAGATGGTTCGGATATGGTACTTTGCCAAGGTGTCCAAAGTTGGCTGACAATCGGCGATGGTTTCCCCTCCGCAGAAGTGACCGAACATGGTCTTCTTCATGATGCCTTTGATGGGCAATCGGAGTTTAAAAGCAAGATTGGCCAGTTTTACGCCAAGGCTCACTAGAGTATTGTTGTTCATCGTGCCAAAGATGAGGTGCATTTTTCTCAGCTCAGCATCTGATTTAGAAGCGAAAGCGACTTCTAAGTTCTCAAAAGAAATATTGGGTTTTACGGGCATATAGCGCATATCAAGAGACAAATATATCAAAAAAACCGCATGGGCAGGATTTTGTTCGTTGATTTGTAGAAGCTTTTGGAAGGAAAATATGCTTTTTGAAAATAAAATCGAAGGATGAACCAAGACTTTGTTTGAATTCAAAAAAACCGTGGCCAATAAACAGAACCTTTGTCTAAATTGTTGAATGATCTAAATGACAAACCAATTGAAAACCTATCCATTGAAAGACTGGGGGCTTGATATTCAAAACCCCTTAATCATTGCAGGTCCCTGTAGTGTTGAAACTGCCGAACAGCTTGACAAAACCGTGGAGGGACTGGTCAAGCAAGGTGTCAAAATCATACGGGCGGGTGTATGGAAACCAAGAACGCGCCCCAATACCTTTGAGGGTGTGGGTAGCATTGCATTTCCTTGGATCCAAGAAGCAAAGGAAAAATACAAGGTTAAATTTGCCGTTGAGGTCGCTTCCCCAGCGCATGTAGAGGAGGCCTTGAAAAACAACATTGACCTTTTGTGGATCGGGGCGAGATCCACGGCAAATCCATTTACGGTCCAAGACATTGCCGACAGTTTGAAGGGTGTGGATATACCTGTACTGATCAAGAACCCCATCAATCCTGACCTTGCCCTTTGGATCGGGGCATTGGAAAGAATCCATGAAGCGGGAATCACAAAAATCGGGGCCATTCACCGTGGCTTTTCCAATTTCAACGATACGCACTTCCGCAACAGCCCCATGTGGCAAATCCCCATTGAATTCAAAACGAGATTTCCCGATATTCCTTTGATCAATGATCCCAGTCACATCTGTGGAAAAAGAGCCTTGATTCCTCAAGTGGCACAAATGGCCTTGGATCTGAATTTTGATGGATTGATGATTGAATCCCATTTCCATCCTGACGCAGCTTGGTCGGATGCCGAGCAGCAGCTCAGGCCTGAGGATTTGGGCTTGCTTCTGGCAAGCCTTAAAACCAGGCAGGTCTTTGTGGATGATCCTGCATTTGCCTCCCAATTGCAATCCATTCGTGAACAAATCGATGATACGGACAGGGAAATTTTAGAACTCTTGAGCAGAAGGATGGGGCTGGTCGAAAAAGTGGGGGAGTACAAGAAAATAAACAATGTAGCCGTCTTCCAGATCGAACGTTGGAAAAAGGTTTTCCAGACCAGACCCGAATGGGCGATAGCACTCAATCTAAATCCTGAGTTTGTAAAAGAATTATATAAAATGATTCATACCGAATCCATCAAAAAACAGACAGAAGTTATGGAAAGACATCTTTCTTGAGGAGGAGTATTGGTTTCTTGTCAAAATATTATTTTGAAAATGGTCATCAAACTTAGCATAATTTCTGATTAAGCAATTCTTTTGATTTTTATTGAAGAAAAATCAAATAAAATAGCTGAATTTTATTTGATTTTAAAATAACAGCCTTTAAATTTGACACATGTTATTCGCAGCCCCTTCATATTTTACATTTTATTACTTTTACTTTCGCCCCGCGGGACGAATCGGAGCTGGTTATTGAATGTATCTAATATAAACAATCATAAAACAGAAAGAGCCCGATTCGAAAGAGTCGGGTTTTTTTATTTCAAACCAAATACACCTATGAAAGATCACTTACAAACCAAAGACTGGGGATTAGGATTAAAAGGCCATGTCATCATCGCCGGTCCTTGCAGCGCAGAAACTCCTGAGCAGATTGAGAAAGTCTGCCTGGACATGAAAAAAGAAAACATGATTCCAGACATATTCAGGGCCGGAATTTGGAAACCAAGAACCCGTCCAGGAAGCTTTGAAGGTATTGGAGAGGAAGGATTGACCTGGATGGAAATCGTCCGAAATCATTTGAATATCCCAATCACCACAGAAGTTGGAAATGCTGCCCATGTGGAATTGGCTTTGAAACATAAAGTAGATGTGCTTTGGATTGGCGCAAGAACTACCGTTAATCCGTTTGCTGTTCAGGAAATTGCAGATGCCTTGAGAGGTGTGGATATCCCGGTAATGGTGAAAAACCCAATGAATCCGGATTTGCAGCTTTGGATTGGTGCTTTGGAAAGACTTCACGACGTGGGGATCCATAAGTTGGCCGCGATCCACAGAGGTTTTTCTGACTCTTACGACAAGAGGTTCAGAAACAAGCCAAACTGGTCCATGCCGATCCACTTGAAGAGAGAATGGAAAGGAATGGAAGTTATCAACGACCCAAGCCATATTGTAGGGAACAGAGAAGGTCTTTTGGAAACCGCCCAGCGTGCCATCAATTTTGGATTGGATGGTTTGATGATCGAAACCCACCACGATCCAGACAATGCCTGGTCTGATGCCAAACAACAAGTTACACCCGCCCAGCTGAAGCAATTGCTTTCACAAATTGATTTCAAAGATACTTTGGGAAGTGAAAATCCAAGTGAAAGATTAAATGATCTCAGGGCCGCGGTAGACCACATGGACGATCAGCTGTTGGATCTTTTGCAGGAAAGATTCTCCATGATCGATCAGATCGGTGCGTACAAAAGAGAGCATCACCTGACCGTATTCCAAGCCGACAGATGGAAATTTGTGATGGAGTCAAGGACTGAAAAAGGGGTGTCAAAAAATCTCAGTGAGAAATTCATGAAGGAATTGCTCTATTGCATCCATGAAGAGTCCGTCAAAAGACAGGAGAAACAATTGAGAGAAGCCGCTGCAATCAAAAAATAATTCAGGTTCAGTGTCAAATGACCGATGTACAAAACATCGGTCATTTGATTTTTGGCTATAAATTAAATCCATTCTTATCTTTGCGCATAAACCAAAATACCATCTTGGAATCCATCCTATTTTCCAGTGCCATCGCCGAGGACCTACGGGTCTATTTGGGTCAACAACAATTTTCGCAGTTGGGAGTCATTACGGATTCCAATACCGCAATCGCCTGCTATCCCTTGATCAAAGAGATACTTCCGGAACAACACCGATTGTTTTCATTTCAGGCTGGCGAAGCAAACAAAAACCTAAATACTTGCATTGAAATCTGGAAGTGGATGACGGATTCGGGTTTTGATAGGAAAGCACTTGTCCTCAACCTTGGAGGCGGAGTTACGGGTGATATGGGGGGATTTTGTGCGAGTACCTACAAGCGTGGCATCAGATTCATCAACATACCCACCACCTTACTTTCTCAAGTGGATGCCAGCGTAGGGGGGAAATTGGGAATAGATTTCAATGGTTTCAAAAACCATATCGGAGTATTCAACAATCCCGAAGCAGTCATTATTTCCGATCAATTCCTCAAAACCCTTCCTGCAGAGGAGCTTCGGTCCGGTTATGCTGAAGTGATCAAACATGGGCTTATTGCCGACCCCAATTATTTCCATGATCTTAAGTTCGAAGATTGGGGACAACAGGATTGGAAAACCATCATTGAAAAATCCATTTCGATCAAGAAAGAAGTGGTCGAAAAAGACCCCAAAGAGTCTGGACTCAGAAAAATCCTGAATTTTGGTCATACCATTGGACATGCATTCGAGTCATTTTATTTGGATTCAGAAAAGCATTTGCTCCATGGAGAGGCCATCGCTGTGGGAATGATTTGTGAGGCTTATTTGTCTCAAACCCGAATGGGAATGGAAGCAGCCGACCTGGATCTGATCAGCGAATCTTTGCTGCGTGTTTTCGGAAAAATAGAATTTCCAGATGCTGATGTTCCCAACATCATTGCATTGTGTAGCCAAGACAAAAAAAATGAGGGAGAAACGATTAATTTTTCTTTGTTGAAAAAAATCGGGGAATGTGATTATAACATTGCCGTGTCTGAATCCGAAATACAAGACGCCATTTTATTCTACAAAGAGGTGAAACATGAATAGTCAATTCAGGAAGAAGATTTTTCGCTTGAATTTTGATTAATATTCTCCTCCATAAAATCATATTTATTTTCCCCCTTACTGGGAAATCATCCAATTGAAAAGCATCCATAAAATGAAAAATATACGTCACGAAAAAAAATCCACTTTTTCACCGACAAGAATTCCTTTGCCTTCTTCCAAAAGCGAAAGCAACCGAGTATTGGTGATCGATTCTTTGACAGAGGGGGAGAATACCATCAGCAACTTGGCTGAAGCCAGGGATACGCAAACCATGATTCGGCTTTTGACCAAAAACCCACCGGTATTTGATGTGTTGGATGCCGGGACGACCATGCGCTTTTTGACAGCCTATGCGGTCATCACCAATCAGTACAAAATCATCACCGGAACCCCAAGAATGTGCGAAAGGCCCATTGGAATCTTGGTGGATGCCTTGCGGGACATTGGTGCTGAGATTCATTACATGGCGGCAGAGGGATTTCCACCCTTGGCGGTCCACGGATTGGCGGGACAAAAAACCGAAAAAATAAGCATCCGAGGGGATGTCAGCAGTCAGTATATATCGGCGATGCTGATGATCGCCCCGATGTTGCCAAAAGGGCTTGAAATTGAATTGTTGGGAAAAATCGGATCCATTTCTTACATTCAAATGACACTTCAGCTGATGGCCCAATTTGGCGTGAAGCATGTCTGGAAAGAAAATGTGATCAAAGTTCCACATCAAACTTATAGCCCTACTCAGTTTTCCGTGGAAAGCGATTGGTCCGGAGCGAGTTACTGGTTTAGCCTTTTGGCTTGTGCAGATGAAGGAGAATTATTTCTCCAGGGTTTAAAAGAAGACAGTCTCCAAGGAGATTCCAAAATCGTCGAGATCATGGATCAATTGGGCGTGAAAAGCGAATTTCAAACCGGAGGCATCAAATTAACCAAACAAAAGGTCAAAGGATTAAAATCCTGGGATTTCACGAACTGCCCCGATCTCGCACAGACAGTTGCCGTGACTTGTGCCATCATTGGTCAAAAAGTCGATTTCACGGGATTGGAAAGCTTGAGGATCAAAGAAACCGATCGGATATTGGCGCTTCAGCAGGAGTTGGCAAAATTCAATGCCCAGTTGCTGGAAGGTGAAAATGGGGTATTCACCCTGATTCCATCCATCGAAATACCTGACGAAGTGACCATCAAAACCTATGATGACCACCGGATGGCGATGGCCTTTTTGCCCTTGGTCACCAAGACAAATCTCATCGTCGAAGACCCTGAGGTGGTGAATAAATCCTATCCAAGCTTTTGGAAACATGTTGCCTTGCTCTACAAATGAGGTATCCAAAATCTCCAACGGAGGAATCTGGTCTAATTCTTCTGGGATAAAAATGCATTCAACCTCGTCTTCGGCCACCAAGCTGTTTTAACATGAAAAGCTTTTACACCATCATCCTGCTGATTTTGTCCAATACATTTATGACCTTTGCTTGGTATGGTCATTTGAAATTCAAGGAATTGAAATGGTTTGAAAACTTGGGGTTGATCTCGATCGTGATGATCAGTTGGGGGATTGCACTGTTTGAGTATTTCTTTCAGGTTCCTGCCAACAGGATGGGTTTCAATGAGAATGGAGGCCCTTTTTCTTTGGTAGAGTTGAAGGTTTTGCAGGAAGTGATCACTTTGATTGTATTTATGGTTTTTACTTTGTTGTTTTTCAAAAATGAAACCATTAAGCTGAACCATATCATCGGATTTGGCTTTTTGATTTTGGCAGTTTACTTTATTTTCAAGAAATGAAAATCGCAATACAGGGAATACCAGGCTCATTTCACTATCAAGTCGCATTGGACTACTTTGGTACTGATGCTGAAATCGTCAGTTATCGGATTTTCGAAGAAGTGGCCAAAAGTGTTCGGCTCGGCAATGCCGATTTTGGGGTGATGGCCATCGAAAACTCCATCGCCGGAGCAATTCTCCCCAATTATGAGTTGATCGACAGGTACGAACTGTTTGTCAAAGACGAATACTATTTGCCGATCTCCCATAATCTGATGGCCTTGAAAGGGCAGAAAATCGAGGCACTCAGTGAAGTCAGGTCCCATCCAATGGCATTGCTGCAATGCAAAAAATTTTTCAGCCAGTTTCCCTCCATCAAAATGATGGATGATGTGGACACTGCTTCGGTTGCAAAAAGAATCGCTGAGGAGCAGTTGGCAGGTGTCGGGGCGATCGCAAGCAAAGCCGCCGCCGAAATCTACGGCCTCGAAATCCTGGCATCCGATATCCAAACGGTACAAAATAATTTTACCCGGTTCATCATTCTCCAAGATACCCGGAGCAAGTCCGATTTTACACCCAACAAGGCTTCCCTGAAAATCACGGTTAACAATGAAAAAGGGGTTTTGGCCAAATTACTCACCCTGATGAGTGAACGTGGTCTGGACTTGAGTAAAATCCAGTCTATCCCCGTGATGGAAAAGCCTTGGGAATATTCTTTTTTTATCGATACCCAATTTGAAGATTATGGGCAATACCAACAAGCCATTTCAGAAATCAACAAGAGATTTGGTGAGGTGACGGTCTTTGGGGAATATCTAAACAGAAAATAATGAAGGGGTTTTCAACAAGGCTGGAACAAGTTCAGGAATATTATTTTTCCCAAAAACTCAAAGAGGTCAACCAACTGATCGCAGAAGGCCGGCCCGTCATCAACATGGGTATCGGGAGCCCGGACTTGCCCCCACATCCCAATGTGATTGCCGCTTTGACAGCTGCCGCTTCAAAACCGCAGGCCCATGGCTACCAAAGTTACCAGGGCAATCCCGAGCTTAGAAAAGCCATTGCCGATTTTTACTTGCGACATTATCAGGTAAACTTGTCTCCGGAAAGCGAAATTCTTCCCTTAATGGGTTCCAAGGAGGGTATTATGCATCTATCTATGGCGTTTTTGGATGAAGGAGATGAGGTATTGATCCCAAATCCTGGTTATCCCACCTATACTTCGGTGACCAAAATGCTGAAGGCAAACCCCATTTATTACGACCTGCTTCCGGGAAATCAATGGCAACCGGATTTTAAGGCTTTGGGTCAATTGGATCTGAAGAAAGTGAAGATCATGTGGGTAAACTACCCCCATATGCCGACAGGTGCAAAAGCAAGCCTGTCACTTTTCGAAAAGCTGATTGCCTTTGGGAAGGAAAATGATATTATCATCGCGCATGACAATCCCTACAGTTTTATCCTAGAGGAAAATCCCTTGAGTATTTTCAATGTTGGGGGAGCCATGGAAATCGCAGTGGAACTGAATTCACTCAGTAAAACTGCCAATATGCCAGGATGGCGAGTTGGAATGGTTTTAGGAAAAAAAGAGTGGATTCAAGCCATATTGAGGGTGAAAAGCAATATGGATTCCGGGATGTTTCTGGGAATTCAACAAGGTGCCATTGCCGCTTTGGCATTGGACAAATCGTGGTTTGTGGGATTAAATAATATCTATGCAGAAAGGAGAGCATTGATTTGGGAATTGGCAGAACGCTTGGACTTGCAAGTGGACCGAGATACCGTCGGGTTGTTTGTATGGGCAAAAGCTCCCGCTGGAATAGAAGTGGGCAATTTGGTGGATACCTTGCTTTATGACAAGAACATATTTGTCACCCCCGGAAAAATCTTTGGCAGCAATGGGGAAGACTATGTCCGTTTTTCCCTTTGTGTGCCGATAGAAAAAATCAAGGAAGCCTTGTCAAGAATTTAAACCATTGATAAATAGCATTACATCGTATTATCGAAATCTGTTTTTAACATTTAGTAAAGTCTGAGGGATCAGCATAAAAGAAAATGAAAAAGATACACATTATCGGATTGGGTTTATTGGGCGGATCTTTCGCCTTGGCACTCAAAAAAGTGAAGCCGGAAATTACGTTCACCGGATATGATTCCAATATTGACAATCAAAATGATGCCAAGGTATTGGGGATTGTTGGGGAAATCAAAGAAAATCCAGACGCCGATACGGATGTGATCATTTTGGCCGTTCCGGCCAATGCCATTTCTGAAATCCTGATCAAAACACTTGATTCCATTGGTCCAGATACGTTGGTGATTGATTTCGGTTCTACCAAAGAAGCACTTTGCAATGCCGTCGCAGACCATCCCAAAAGAGAACAATACCTCGCCGGTCATCCGATCGCAGGAACTGAATATTCAGGACCAAAAGCGGCCAAAGAAGATCTTTTGGACAAAAAAGTTTTCATCATCTGTGAAATGGACAAAACCAATATCCATCTCAAAGGCATGGCCTATGAAATATTGGAGGCCCTCAACATGAAGTTGCGCTTCATGAATCCGGATGAGCATGACAAACATTTGGCATTTGTCTCGCATTTGTCTCACATTTCTTCCTTTATGCTGGGCAAAACAGTTTTGGATAAAATGGAAGATGAGAAAAACATATTTGACATGGCAGGAAGTGGTTTTGCTTCCACGGTAAGGCTTGCCAAAAGTTCTCCGGCGATGTGGGCTCCGATTATGGAGGAAAACAAAAAGAACATCTTGGAAGCCATGAGCCTGTATATTTCCAATCTTTCAAAATTCAGGGACAAAATCATTGCAGACGATTATGAGGGATTGTATCAGGAAATGCTCAAGATCAACAAGATCGGTGATATTTTGAATTTGGAGAAATAAAAATACGCCTCCAAAGATTGTGTCCACAGCAGTTTGGCCTGGGTTTTGACAATTTAGTTTTTGACCTTAAAAACGAGATCATGAAAAAAATACTCTTTATTCTTCCTGTTTTCCTGTTTGCTCTCACAGCAATGGCGCAGGAAACCCCACTTATCGAAGTGGAAGGCAAAAGCGAAATCAGCGTAATGCCAGACCAAGCCATTATCCATGTCAATTTGATGGAGAAAGCGATGAATGTCAAGGATGTGACGAATGCGCTCAACAAAAAGACCAAATCCATCAAAGATGCGATGGAGAAGACAGGGATTAAGGATTACGAATTTACAGTGGACAATTACTATGTAAATGTCAATCGGGTCTACACCAAAGGTACAAGCAGGGACAGCGGCTATGTGGCCACACAAAATGTGAAAATCGTAGTCAAAAGTATCGACAAGGATATGGTGAAAGTGGTGGAAACCCTTCACCAAACAGCCAATATGGGATTCAATGTTTCTTTTACTATTTCAGAGGTACAAAAAAAGACTTACGAAAAGCAGCTTTTGGAATTGGCCATTGCCGATGCAAAAAGCAAAGCAGAGACTATTGCCGCTTCTCTTGGAATAGACAAAATCAATGTCCAGAAAGTGAATTATACCTCAGGTCAAAATATTTTCCAGCCCATCATGATGCGGTCTGAATCCATGATGATGAAATCAGCCGATGCGTATGAAGAGCCGGTTTTCAGTCCGGAATCCCAGAAGTTAACAGACAGGATCTTGGTAGCATTTTCGTTTGTCATCAAGCCATAGGCATTCGGTATTGAATTTTCAATCTTGCCACTGTTCTTGGGTTTTTCCCGAAGAACAGTGGCTTTTTTTGTTTCAACCCTTGTTAAGCATTCACCATTCTATTCCAGCCTGAAATTTATTGATCGGCAGTATTTGATCACTTTTTTTGACATTACCATTTCGGTAATGTGTCCTATTCCAAATAATCTGATTTCCTTGTAGTTTAAACTCTTACTTGTAAACCGAGTGCAAATTTCGGGCTGAAGCAATTCCATTGCTTCTTGGATCCTTTCATCAAAGTCTGTTTTTTAATTCCATATAAACCGTTAACTTTTGGTAAACTTGATTTGTCAGCACCCATTTATTTCTTCCCATGAGAAAAACATATTCTATTCTTAGTGTTGTATTGTTTTTTGGAGGGATCCTCTCATTGAGTGCCCAAAGCCAACAGAACCTGGATTTGGAAAGTATCACCGAAAAGCATTTCCTGAAAGGGATTACGATGCTCAATGAGCTGGTTTCCATTCCCAATGATTCCAACTTTCCAGCACAATTGGAGCCCAATATCCAATGGTGTGAGGAGAACTTTTTGGAAAGAGGTTGGTCATCCAAACGCCTGACGACGGACGGTTTTCCACTGTTGTTGGTCGAAAAGAAATTCGTGAATGCCTCCAAAACAGTCTTGTTCTATTTCCATGTGGATGGGCAACCCGTAGATCGAAAAAAATGGGATCAGCCAGACCCTTACATGCCTGTACTGAAGAAAATGAATGATGCAGGCGAATGGGAAATCATTCCGATGGAAACCCTTGAGAAGGGATATGATGCCGATTGGAGGATTTTTGCACGCTCGAGTTCGGATGACAAAGGGCCATTGGTCATGTTCCTGACCGCCTGGGATGCGATGTTGGAAAATGGAAAGACTCCGGATTTCAATGTCAAGATTATTTTGGATTTCGAGGAAGAAATCGGATCACCTCAGTTGCCCAAAGCTGTTTTGGATTACCAAGAGGAATTGCAAGCAGACATGATGCTGATTTTGGATGGGCCAAGGCACCTGAGCAATGAACCGACCTTGAGCTTTGGCGCAAGGGGGATTTCTGAAATCACCTTGACGGTTTTTGGTCCCAAAGCGGCCCAGCACAGTGGGCATTATGGCAACTATGCACCAAATCCTGCCTTGAGATTGTCTCAATTGCTGGCCTCCATGAAGGATGATGCAGGAAGAGTGATCATCCCCGGGTTTTATGAAGGCATCAATCTGACCGCAGAAGAAAAATCGATTTTGGATTTGGTTCCGGATGATGAGCATGAAATCAAAAAAAAGCTGGGGATCAGTGAAAGCGATAAAGTTGGGAATTCCTACCAGGAATCCATTCAATACCCTTCGTTGAATATCAGGGGGATGTCATCCGGATATGTCGGCAGTGAGGCAAGGACCATTGTTCCAGCGGAAGCAACTGCTGAAATTGATGTGCGCTTGGTTCCCGAGAGCAATCCTGACCGTTTGTTTTCCTTGATTAAAAAGCATATTGAAGATCAGGGATATCTTATTTTGGACAGAGATCCTACCACCGAGGAGAGGATGAAATATCCAAAAATCGTGAAATGGAATGGGACTATTTCTTACCAGGCTTTCCTAACACCCTTTGATTCCGAGCCGGGGATTTGGTTGGAGAAAGCCTATGTTCGTGCTTTTGGAAAAGAACCCATCAAAATCAGAATGGGTGGAGGTTCCATTCCGATCTCCCCTTTTGTGGATGCTTTGGGAATCCCGGCCGTAACCGTGGTTACCGTAAATTCAGACAACAACCAACACAGCCCCAATGAAAATATCCGATTGGGGAATTTCAAAGAGGGAATCAAAACCATCTTGGCAATTCTGACTGAGGAGCTTTGATGCTGGAGTCGAAAAAAAGAGGGGCTTCTGGAGAGGCCACTGAAAAAGTCCTTTGATAAAATGTTAGTAAAAAAGGTGTAGGAAAATTACTTTTCTACACCTTTTTTTTGTATATTTTAATATACAAATAACTCAATATCATGTTATTACATCAACAAGAGATTAAGTTCAGCCAATACAGTTCCATCTATGACTTGATAGTCCCAAAGGACAATCTTCTTAGAAAGATCAATGATATCATTGACTTTAGTTTTGTTTACCAAGAGTTAGTTGATAAATACTGCTCTAATAATGGACGTATGGCACACAGTCCTGTTCGGATGTTTAAGTATCT
>NZ_KB906686.1 GCF_000381545.1 Rhodonellum psychrophilum GCM71 = DSM 17998
AAAGAAAAAGCAAAGGAACGGTATAAAATAGAAGCGAAAAACGGAGAGTTAAAAAACGCACATGGATTTGGAAGGGCAATATCTTACGGGATAAATAACATGGAAATGCAAGCTGCCATAGCTTTATTCACCGTAAATGTTAAAAGGATCTTGAAACTGGCCCGGGTATAATCAAAAACTGGTAGAAAATCGTTGAAAATCATCAAAATTAGTTCGGTATAGGCTTCAATAGAGAAATTTTAAAAGCTAGTGGCGAAAAAAAAGAAAGCGGCTAAGTCACTCTTGTCAATGACTTAGTCGCTTTCAAAATTTTACCTTCAGTTTTAGCTACTTTTTCAGTGGCCTCGCTGTCGGGCACGCTTTTTTTCTGAAGTCCAGAAAGGTTTTGTATTCGCTTCGGTCAACAGGAAATTCTGAAAAACTTTGCGAAAATAAGGAGCATTATTCCCTTTCCAATTGGCTCACAATCCCTTGGCCAATCTTCGCCCAATTTATTTACGAGAATTATTTTTTTGATCCAAATTCCTTTTCTGTATATTCATACACTGTTTTCTATCTTTTAAACCGACCCTACCATGGCCCTGATTGTTATCCTTATCCTCGTAGCCCTTCTTGCCTTTTACTTTGTGAGTATTTTCAACTCACTGATCCAGTTGAAAAATTTGGTTGATGAAGCTTGGAGCGGAATCGATGTGCAACTCAAAAGAAGGTATGACCTGATTCCCAATATCATCAATACCGTCAAGGGTTATGCCAGCCATGAAAAGGAGGTCCTCGAAGGGGTCATCGAAAAAAGGAATGCCGGGATAAATGCCCATTCCGTCAAGGAACACGGCGCTGCCGAAGGAGCCCTGTCCCAATCTTTGGGTCGCTTGTTTGCGCTTGCGGAGAGTTACCCAGCACTTAAGGCGAATGAGAATTTCCTGGATCTTCAAAACCAACTGCAATTGATAGAATCCGACATCCAAAATGCAAGGAGGTATTACAATGGAACTGTGCGTGATTATAGCACCAAGATCGAGCAGTTTCCTTCGAACATCGTCGCCAATATCGCTCACCATACCCAGCGGGATTTCTTCGAACTAGAAAATGTTTCGGATAGGATCAACCCAAAAGTTGATTTTTCATGAAATCTTGGGCATTCATCCTCCCATTTTTTCTTCTGGTAAATACTGCATTTTCCCAGGAAAGGATCCTCTCCTATTTTTCGGTTATTCAGATTGAGGAATCCGGATCGATCTTGGTTGAGGAAAAAATCACAGTTTTATCTGAAGGAGTGAAAATCAGAAGGGGGATATTCAGGGATTTCCCAACACAGTACCAAGACCGATTGGGCAATCGGTACAAGGTCAGTTTTGAAGTCTTGGAGGTCCTTCGGGATGGGAAAAAGGAGCCTTTCCGCCTGGAAAACAAGAACAACGGAAAAATCATCTACATCGGTGATGCCAATACGTTCCTGCAGCCAAATACCTACACCTACACACTGAAATTCCGCACAGATCGACAACTTGGTTTTTTTGAAAATTACGATGAACTGTATTTCAATGCCATCGGGGGTGGATGGGATTTTGCGATTGACAGTGCCGGGGTGACCGTCTGGCTTCCCAATGGAGCCAAAACGATACAATATGATGCATTTACCGGGCCTTCAGGATCCACGGGCTACAATTGTGAGATAAAAGATGAGGGAGAAAAGGTCCACTTCAGCACCAAAGGAAAATTAAATCCGGGAGACCAATTCACCGTTGCCCTGGCTTGGCCAAAGGGATTTGTCGCCCAACCAAGTGCATTGGAAAAAAGCGGTCATTTTTTGAGTGACAACAAACATATCTTGGTGGGAGGAATTGGCCTGCTCCTCACATTTTGGGTATTCTTTTCCTCCTGGAAAAAAGTGGGGAAAGATCCGGCAAAGGGGACGATCATCCCGAGATTTGAAGCCCCCGAGGGATTGACGGCTGCCTGTTCGCGCTATTTGATGCGGATGGGTTTTGACCAGAAGGTATTTACCGCCACTTTGGTAGCCATGGCAGTCCATGGCTATTTGACGATTGAAACAAAGAAAAAAAATGACTTCTCCCTGACCAAAGTCGGTGATTCACTGAATGGGCTCACCACAGGCGAAAAAGTCGTCGCAACTGTTCTGTTCAAGAATGGCAATGAAATTCACTTGGACAATAAAAACCATCAAATCTTTACTTCTGCCAAAACAAGTCTTTTGAAATTTTTAAAGACGGAGGTCATGCCAGGAAGGTTCAAAATCAATTTTGGCTATACCGCAAAGGGAATTGGGACGGGCTTGGCAACAATCCTCCTGACCGGTTTGCTTTCCCCTTCTCCCGGGGTTCCGGTTGTTTTGGGAATCCTGATCTTCATCCTTACCCTCGTCTTTTACAACCTGATGCAAGCGCCCACCATCGAGGGCCGAAAAATCATGGATGAAATCGAGGGATTCAAGAGATATCTTTCCGTAACCGAAAAAAACCCTCTGAACATGGCCCATGAACCCAACATGACCCCGGCGGTTTTTGAAAGATTACTTCCCTACGCCATTGCTTTGGGAGTGGAAAACAAATGGGCGGAGAAATTTGAGCAGCAGGTTTCCAAGAGTGTTCGGGAAGCCTATCAACCCACTTGGTACCATTCCTATTCAATGGGCAGATTCAATGCACTTGCCTTCAGCTCCTCCTTGGGCAGCAGTTTTTCATCGGCCATTTCCA
Source organism: Rhodonellum psychrophilum GCM71 = DSM 17998 (assembly GCF_000381545.1). Lineage (GTDB taxonomy): Bacteria > Bacteroidota > Bacteroidia > Cytophagales > Cyclobacteriaceae > Rhodonellum > Rhodonellum psychrophilum. The sequence goes on from NZ_KB906686.1 coordinate 2,718, forward strand.
GTGCATCCACTCCTCCTGGCAGCAGTTCAGGATCCGGAGGAGGTGGATTTTCAGGTGGCGGCGGAGGAGGCGGTGGCGGAGGCGGCTGGTAAGGCCTGACAATTGTTCTGGAAATTGAAAAGATTGGGATTTGTTCCGAAAAAACCGAGAATGGATTTTCTCCTCTTTACTTTTGTCTTCCGAAATCGAAAACGACTTCCTCCAATACCAAGCCATGTGCCTTCGCTGGTTCGCATAGTGGTTTGTTTTCCTGACTGGTCAGTGCCTCTGAAATTTGCTCCAAGCTTATTTTTTCCAATCCCAAATCAATAAGAACAGCCACCATCACCCTGATCTGATACCGCAGGAAACCTTTTCCCTTTATCGAAATTGTAAAGCTATCTGCGGGAACAAGTCCTTTTCCGGCCAATTCATGATCCAAAAAATTCAATTCAAAAACCTCCCTTACATAATCGTCCGTGATTTTGTCAATGGAACAGAATCTTCTGAAGTCATGCTTCCCCAACAAAAGTTCCCCTCCTTGTTTCATCATGGGAATATCAAGTTCCCCTATGACATGGAGCAGGTTGCCTGCGGCAAAAGGGTGGAACTTCTCTCCGGTGGCGAAATGGTATCGGTATTCCTTCTCGACCACATCCTGGATGATGTTGAAATCCTGGGATATTGCTTGTCCCTCCAATATCCTGATGTCATTGGGCAAGTAAACATTCATCTGCTGGATTAACTCCGGAAGATCCACCGGTTCTGCCGAAAAAAGCTCAAAAGCACCTCTATTGCAGGAGACTCCTGCATCGGTCCTGCTTGCGGCTAGCGTGGTGAAGTTTCCATGCCCAAGTACAAACCGCAACACTTTCTCCATCCTCCCCTGAACGGTTTTCCCATCGGGTTGCTTTTGCCAGCCATTGTAGCGAAAGCCTAGGTATTGCATCCAAAGAAGATAGGTAAAGGGTCGATTTTGCATAGAAATCAATATTCGGAGGGTTTTTTTGGCATTTCTGTAAAAGCACAAAAATAGACTTTTGGATCTTATAAATAGACCAAAAATCATTTATTCTATCCCGATGAAAAAATTGGCTGTATCTGATTTTTTAAAAAAAAGCCCCACGATTCATCTGTATTCATAAAATTAAATCTTCTTTTACATAATTATTAGTTTATTTTTTTGTATTTTTATTATTTTATTTTTTATTAAAGTTATTTTATGTTCTTTTTTTTGATTTATATTTGCTTATTAACAACCAATTTAACTTTTCTATGGCAAACTTTTCTTCTGCCAATTATCTGAACAAGGTTTGGATATTGGCCCTGGTCGCCTTCATGGTGTCCTGCTCGCAATTTGAGGCCCCTGCGCCTGACAATGTTAATATGGAAAGCAGTGAAGAACTTGCTGCTTTACGTGGTTTATCTTCGGATATGTGGAATGCCAGAACAGCTGGTCCTGTGTATCTTGAAGGTGCCAATAACGGAGGAAATGTTCTCTGCTCAGAAGCTGCGGATTATTTCGAAGTTGAGGGTGGCTTTTCATTTACAAGTCCGGACCCTGAAGGCCAAGGTGGCAATGATTACTTAGGGGGAAACACTTTCAGCGAAGCTTTTCCAGACGGCTTTACCGTGACGGTTACGGATAACAAATTCGTTTCATGGAGTTTTGAACCTGTTTACATTGACGGGGTAAAATACTGCCTGAAGAATCTTGTAGTCCTTGTGAAAGGTGGACCTGGGGCCAATGCCTACTATTATGGGAACGGAGAAACCAGTGATGAGGGATTGATTTCTCCTCCAGTGGGTCAAGGAAACACGCCAGATTTAAGTAACCTTAAGCTTTGTTACAATTTGGAGCCATGCGACGATGAAAAATGCTGGGAGGATGAAACAGCATGGGCTGCCGGAACCAGATATGTCACCAAAGGAAACTGGGCTACTTATTCTTCAAAATCAGCATTGGAGGCAGGTGTAACTTTGTTTGCTGGCCAAACTTTGGCAGCTGGAACTGTAAAATTGTTGAATGGAGTAATCACCATCACGCTGAATGAGGGATGGAGATTTGCGGATACGGATGAAAATGTGAAAATCCAACACTATTCCTCCACTCCTCCAGCAAGCAATCCAGAACCTGGACTATTTACGACAAAGGGTAAAGCAAACACCAGTCCATACAGCATTTCTGTTCCATATGGGGAATTCTATGGCGTGCATGTAGATGTGGAAAGATCTGTTGCTTGTCCGATATAGGATCACCCCAACTCAAACCCATATAATTAAAAAAGAGATCCCAGAAAGGATCTCTTTTTTAATTATATGCAAACAATCTAAAGTTGACTGGGCATCGTTGATTTACTTATAAATCACCATGAATTATTTGGCCTGCTCCAGAGATCAATCTCACAGATTCTCCGCCAACCAATCTCCTACCTCAGAGGTTTTGTAGGCTTTTGCCCCATCTGCAATATCCTCGGTGACGATTCCCTCGGAAAGAGATCTGTTGACCACATCAGAAATCGCTGCTGCTTCGTCTTTCAGGTCGAAAGCATAATCAAACATCATTGCGGCCGATAGAATTGTCCCCAATGGATTGGCGATGTCTTTTCCTGCAGCTTGTGGATAGGAGCCATGGATCGGTTCGAACAATTTGTTCTCGGTCCCCAAAGAAGCCGAAGGCATCAAGCCCATCGAACCTGATATCACAGAGGCTTCGTCTGTCAGGATATCGCCAAACAAATTCTCTGTAATCAACACATCATAGGCTTTCGGCCATTGGATCAGTCGCATCGCCACCGCATCCACAAATTCATATTCAACTTTGACATCCGGGTATTCCGGAGCCAATTCCTGAACAGTTTCCCTCCAGAGCCTGGAAGTGGCCAATACATTGGCTTTGTCCACACAGGTCAGGAGTTTTCTGCGCTTTTGGGCCGCTTCAAAACCCATTCTGGCAAGTCTGGTAATCTCTTCCTTCGTGTACACATTGGTGTCAAAGGCTTTCGTTCCCTGTTCGTTTCTACCTCTAGGCTCACCGAAATAAATCCCACCGGTCAATTCCCTGAAAAACACGAAATCCACACCATCCACCCGATCAAGTTTCAAAGGTGATTTGTGAACCAATGAGGGGAAAGTGAAGGTTGGACGGACATTTGCAAAAAGCCCCAATTTCTTTCTCATGGCCAACAATCCTTGTTCAGGCCTTACCTTTGCTTTGGGATCGTTGTCATATTTAGGATCACCAATGGCGCCGAAAAGCACTGCGTCTGCTCTCAAACAAACAGCATGGGTACTCTCCGGATAAGGATCTCCAGTCAAATCGATGGCGGCGGCACCCACTGGCGCCGTCTCAAAATGAATGGTATGACCAAATTTCTTGGCGACTGCTTGTATTACTTTTACTGCTTGGGCAATTACTTCTGGGCCTATGCCATCACCCGGCAATAGTGCGATATTCATTTCCATAAAAATTCTTGTTTTCTGAATCCGTATTCGGTTTGTTTTTACTGTCAATCTTTGCGATGATATTGAGCATTCTTTCGGTGGCCATCATGGCAGCCACGGTCTGATCACTGTCCAGACCTTTGGTTTTGAATATCTTTCCATATTCCCAGGTAATCACCGTTTCCACAAAGGCATCTGTTTTACCACCAGGAGGGATACTCACATGGTAATCGGACAAAAGCGGAAGTTCTTTGTTCAGTGATTTATAAATCTTCTTCAGCGCCTTCATGAAAGAATCGTACTGTCCATCTCCCGAAGCACTCTGCTCATAATATGCGCCATGGATTTTCATCTTGAGCTGTACCGTCGGTTTCAAACCCTTGGAATGGGTCATGTGATACCCTTCGATACTGATGTCTTTGGCAACAGAGTTGTTTTGGAGCACATCGGAAATGATGTATGGCAAATCTTCGGTGGTGACTCTTTCCTTTTTATCGCCAAGTTCGATGACCTTTTGGGTCACTTTGGCCAATTCGTCTGGCTCCAGGGAAATGCCCAATTCCTGAAGATTTTTCAGGATATTGGCCTTTCCGGAACTTTTGCCAAGTGCGTATTTCCGCTGTCTGCCAAAGCGCTCGGGCAGGAGATCGTTGAAATAAAGATTTTTTTTATTGTCCCCATCTGCGTGGATTCCTGCGGTTTGGGTAAAGACGTTTTCCCCAACCACAGGCTTGTTGGCAGGAATATGCTGTCCTGAAAACTGCTCCACGAGTTTGCTTACGCGGAAAATCTTGTTCTCCTGAACATTCAATCGGTAATCGGTGAAATCCTTCAATACGGCGATCACACTTTCCAAAGGTGCATTTCCAGCCCTCTCTCCCAAACCATTGATGGTGGTATGAATGCCGACAACTCCATTATAAATGGCCTCCAGCACATTGGCCACAGAAAGATCGTAATCATTATGGGCGTGAAAGTCAAAGTGACAATCCGGGTATTCGGTGGTGATCAGCTTGATGAAATGCGCCACTTCACGAGGGTGAAGCAAGCCCAATGTATCGGGAAGCATGATTCTCTTGACTGGGAGTTGACTCAGGAAACCGATCAATTCCATGGTATAAGACATGGAATTTCGCATTCCATTGGACCAATCTTCCAGATAAACATTGACGTGGATCCCTTTTTTGTTTGCGTAGGCTATGCTTTCTCGAATTTCTTCGAAATGCTGCTCTTGCGTTTTCCTAAGTTGATGGGTCAGGTGATTCAAAGACCCCTTGGTCAACAGGTTCATGACCTTTGCCCCTGAGTCGGCTATCCAATCCACGGAGGTTGGGGTATCCACAAACCCAAGGACTTCAACCTTATCCAGAAATCCCTTTTCGGAAGCCCATTGGGTGATCTTCTTCACGCCCTCCATTTCCCCTTCAGAAACCCGGGCAGAAGCCACTTCTATCCTGTCCACCTTCAATTCCTCCAACAACAACTTGGCTATTTGGAGTTTTTCAGAAGGCAGAAAGGAAACCCCAGAGGTCTGTTCTCCATCCCTCAAGGTAGTGTCCATGATTTCTATTTTCCTATGATGTCCCATTTTTGTGCTTTCCTTTGATAAAATAGACAAGGATCCAATCCCATGCTGTTTACAATAATCCTTCGCTGAGAAAATTTCACGCTTTGAGGATTTCAATAAATGGGGATACAATCTTGCTTACTTCCCCGCAACAAATTCCGCGATTTCATCTTTGATATTCAAGAGATAATCGATGTCATCAAAACCGTTTTTCATATTTTCCTTTTTATAGGAATTGATGTCAAAACTTTCTGACTGACCCGTACTGAGCAAGGTTATCGTCTGCCGATCAATATCCACTTCAACTTCCGTCTCTGGATCTGCAGACACGGCATTGAAAAGAACATCTGCAAATTCTGGGCTGATGGTCACCGGCAAGACGCCGATATTGAGGCAGTTGTTTTTAAAGATATCCGCAAAGAAGCTGGAAACCACACACCTGAAGCCATAATCATAGAGGGCCCAAACAGCATGTTCCCGACTGGAACCTGAACCGAAATTCTTTCCAGCCAAAAGGATTTTTCCGGAATAAGTGGGATCATTCAAAACAAAATCATGTTTGGGATTGCCCTCCACGTCGTATCGCCAATCCCGAAAAAGATTGTCACCAAAACCCACCCTTTCGGTAGCCTTCAGGAAACGCGCAGGAATGATTTGATCCGTATCCACATTTTCAGCGGACAAGGGAACCACGGTACTTCTTAATGTATTGAATTTATCGTAAGCCATCTTTCTTTCATTTAATATTAAAACACTTCCCTTGGATCTGTAATCCTCCCTGTCACCGCAATGGCAGCGACAGTAAGCGGACTGGCCAGCAAAGTTCTCGCGCCGGGACCTTGTCTGCCCTCAAAATTTCTGTTGGAGGTCGAAACCGCATATTTCCCTGAAGGGATTTTATCGTCATTCATCGCCAGACATGCCGAGCAACCCGGTTGTCTAAGCTCAAAACCTGCCTCTTCGAGGATTTTGACCAATCCTTCCTCGTGGGCCAATTTCTCAACTTCCCTGGACCCTGGCACTATCCACGCGGTGATGTTGTCCGCTTTTCTCTTTCCCTTGACAAATTCAGCCACAGACCGAATGTCCTCGATCCTGCCATTCGTGCAACTTCCGACAAAGACATAATCCATCTTTTTCCCCAGGATGGATTCACCGGCCTCAAAGCCCATGTATTCCAAGGATTTCAGGAAAGATGTTTTGTTACTGCCCTCCATTCCTGCAGTTGTTGGGATCAAATCATTGATTTTAATTCCCATTCCCGGATTGGTGCCGTAGGTAATCATTGGAGCTATGTCCGCTGCATCAAAATGGTATTCCTTGTCAAAAATGGCTCCCTCATCTGTTTTCAGGGTTTTCCAATACGCTACTGTCTTGTCCCATTCTTCCCCTTTGGGGGCATATTGTTTCCCCTTTAGGTAATTGAAGGTCGTTTCATCCGGAGCGATCAATCCTCCCCTGGCACCCATTTCTATACTCATGTTGCAGATCGTCATCCTTGCTTCCATGCTTAGACTTTCAATGGCAGATCCCGCATATTCCAGAAAATAACCAGTACCGCCACTGGCGGATATTTTGGCGATGATGTAAAGGATGATGTCTTTTGAGGTAATTCCTTTTCCAAGTTCACCATCTACGGTAATCCGCATTTTCTTGGCTTTGGACTGCATGATGCATTGGGTCGCAAAGACCATTTCGACTTCGGAAGTTCCGATACCGAATGCAATGGCACCAAAGGCACCATGCGTTGACGTATGGCTGTCACCACAGACGATGGTCATTCCCGGTTGCGTGATCCCGAGTTCGGGTCCAATAACGTGAACGATTCCATGGTGCGCACTTCCCAGATCGTGCAATTCAATATTGTATTTTTTGCAATATTCCCTCAGCTTTTCAACCTGCATGCGGGAGAGTTTGTCCTTTATGGTCTTGTCCTGATCCACAGTGGGTACATTGTGATCAGGAGTTGCGATAGTCCTTTCGGGATGAAGCACACCGATTCCTCTTTTTTCCAAATTCAGGAAAGCCACGGGACTGGTCACTTCGTGTATAAAATGCTTGTCAATGAAGAATACATCTGGGCCATCGGTTACTGAGCGAACCACATGGGCATCCCATATTTTGTCAAATAATGTTTTCTTTTCCATCTTTTATAGGATCACTTTATCTTTAACGGGTATTTTATTTAGGGCATCCACAAATGCCTCAGCAGAAGCCAACACGATATCAGTATTGGAAGAAAAACCATAATAAGGACGCTCTCCCTGCATCAACCGCATGTGTACTTTTGCCTGATCATCACTTCCTGCGGTAATGGCTTGAATCAAAAATTCCTCCAATTCCACCTGCGGCTTCACTATTTTCTCAATCGCTTTCAATACGGCATCCACTGGACCATTCCCTTCTGAGGTGGCAAAGTGTGTCTTCTCCCCTACTTTGAGCTCAACATTGGCTTTAATGGTTCCATTGGATTCATAGCTTACTTTCACCAGTTCAATGAATGTGGAGTCTTCGATGTACTTGCCCACCAAGGAAAGTAAATCTTTGGGGCCAATGTCTCTTTTGGAGTCGGCCACAATCAAGAAAGCTTCATACACTTCCCTCAATTCCTCACCTTCCAAATGAACACCCAAGGCATCCAAATGATGTTTTAATGCTGCCCTACCACTTCTGGCTGTTAGTACGATGGAAGATTCCAAAACGCCAACCTCCTTGGGATCGATGATTTCATAGTTTTCGCGGTGCTTCAAGACACCATCCTGATGAATTCCCGAAGAGTGGGCAAATGCATTTCTCCCCACAATTGCTTTATTGGGTTGAACCGGCATGTTCATCAGCTTGGAGATCAATCGGCTGGTTCCGTAGATCAAAGGGGTATTGATGTTGGTGAAGACTGGGATGTCGTGGTGGCATTTGATGGCCATCACGACTTCCTCCATGGAGGTATTTCCCGCCCTTTCTCCGATACCATTGATCGTCACTTCCACCTGTCTTGCCCCATTTTGAACCCCAGCGATGGTGTTGGCCGTAGCCATTCCCAGATCATTGTGGCAATGGGTGGCAAGGATGGCTTTGTCGATATTCGACACATTTTCCCTCAGGTACCGGATGATGGCACCGTATTGTTCAGGAAGGCAATAGCCTGTGGTATCGGGAATGTTGATCACCGTGGCGCCAGCCTTGATGGCTTTTTCCACGATTCTCGCCAAAAATTCCATTTCTGCCCTTCCCGCATCTTCTGCGTAAAACTCCACATCCTCCACAAAACTCTTGGCATATTTCACTGCCTGAACTGCCCTCTCGATAATTGCATCGGGGGTGGATCGAAGTTTGTATTGAATGTGGTAGGGAGAAACACCGATTCCGGTGTGAATTCTCCCTTTTTTGGCATATTGGAGGGAAGCTGCTGCTACTTCAATATCTTTTTCCACTGCCCTCGAAAGGGCGCAGATAATAGGATTGGTGACTGCCTTAGAAATCTCCAATACAGAATTAAAATCCCCTGGGCTGGAAATTGGGAATCCAGCCTCAATGATATCGACTCCTAGTTCTTCCAAAGCCTTGGCCACTACTATTTTCTCCTGGGTATTTAACTGACAACCAGGAACCTGCTCTCCATCACGAAGGGTGGTATCGAATATCCATAGCTTTTCACTCATAATTTAGTTGTTTTCGGGTCTTAATTTTCTGACGGTAGCACCTGCTTGCCACATCTCAGAATCTCTCAATTCTTTCAATTCCACTTCCAGTTTCTCCCTGTAATCGTCTTTACTGTTGGAGTCAATGGATTTTTGCGCTTCCTGCCCGGTTTTTACACTTTCGTATAATTTTTCAAATACCGGTTTGGTCGCATCCCTAAATGGTTTCCACCAATCCAAGGCACCTCTTTGGGCAGTCGTGGAGCAGTTGGCATACATCCAATCCATTCCATTTTCAGCAACCAAAGGCATCAAACTTTGTGTCAATTCCTCAACGGTTTCATTGAAAGCTTCAGAAGGGGTATGGCCGTTTGCTCTCAACACTTCATATTGCGCAGCAAAAATCCCTTGTATCGCACCCATCAAAGTTCCTCTTTCTCCCGTAAGATCCGAGGTCACTTCTCTGTAAAAATCGGTTTCGAAAAGGTATCCAGAACCAACGCCGATCCCAAGGGCGATCACCCTGTCTTTTGCTTTGCCGGTACCGTCCTGAAAGATTGCATAGGAAGAATTCAATCCTCTTCCTTCGACAAACATTCTTCTCAAGGAAGTTCCGGAACCTTTGGGAGCCACCAAAATCACATCCACATCTGGAGGAGGGATAATCCCGGTTTTTTCTTTATACGTAACCCCAAAGCCATGGGAAAAATACAATGCTTTGCCAGGCGTCAGGTGTTTTTTCACCATTGGCCATGCGGAAATCTGTCCGGCATCGGAGAGCAAAAACTGAAGAATAGTGCCTTTTTCGCAAGCTTCTTCCAGTTCAAACAATGTTTTGCCTGGAACCCAGCCGTCAGAGACTGCTTTATCCCAAGTTTTTGAGCCTTTTCGCTGTCCTACGATGACATTGAAACCATTGTCTTTAAGATTGAGAGCCTGACCAGGCCCTTGAACGCCGTAACCCAATACTGCAATGACTTCGTCTTTCAACACTTCTCTTGCTTTCTCCAAAGGGAATTCCTCCCGGGTGACTACATTTTCTTCTACTGATCCGAATTTCAGTTTCATAGTTTTAAAGGTTTGATTATTTTAAATATTTGTCTAAAGTATCCATGGGTTTGGCCACCGCCACCCTGCCTGACCTGGCAAATTCGAGTATGTTAAATTCTTTCAATATTTCCAGTAAGGACTGGGTATCCTCCTTGTGCCCTGTAAATTCGATGACCACAAAGTCCTTTTCCGCCGCGATGATATGGGCATTGAACTGCCTGATCACTTTTTCCAATCTGGGGTCAAGGCTTTCTATCGGGATTTTATAAAGTGCGATTTCCTGATAGACCACTTGATCATCGGTATAATAAAACGCCTTGATCACATCGATGATCTTTTCGATCTGCTTGGACAATTGAATGACTTGTTCTTCAGAAGTGGTCAGTTCGATCGTGATTTTGTAAATGCCATCTTCCCGGCTTTCGGAGGCTGTCAAGGCGTCGATATTGATTCCCCTTCGCGTGAATATGATGGTAATCCTATTGAGTATCCCTATGAAATTTTCCGTGAAAACAGAAATGGTATAACGGTTCATAAATCTGGTTTTAGCTTAATCTTACTTCTTCTACGGAACATCCTGTGGCAATCATCGGGAAGACATTGTCTTCTTTCTCCACCACTACTTCCAGGAAGTAAGGGCCGTCATGAATGAACATATCTGCTACGGCTTCACTGAGCTCTGCGCGTCCAGTTACTTTACTCCCTTTGATTTTATAGGCCTCCGCGATTTTGACAAAATCAGGGTTTTCCAGTTCCGTGAAAGAATACCTTTTGTCAAAAAACATCTGCTGCCATTGTCGGACCATCCCGAGATAGTTATTGTTCAGCAAAACAATCTTTACAGGTGCTTTGGTCTGCATGATCGTACCCAATTCCTGGATCGTCATTTGAATTCCTCCATCTCCACAGACACAGATCACTTGCCTGTTAAAGTCATGCAGTTGGGCACCCAAAGCTGCCGGAAGGGCAAATCCCATGGTACCCAATCCACCTGAAGTCACTTGAGTCCTAGGCTGTTTGTAGTCAAAATATCTCCAGGCAATCATTTGGTGCTGCCCCACATCTGTCACCAAAATGGCATCGTCGGCTTTGTATTCATTGATAAACCGAATGACTTCACCCATGGTCAACCCAACTTTCGTCGGCGACAAATCATTGGCACACACTACTTTTTTCTCTTCTTTTTCCAGTTCCCTGAAACGTTGCAACCAGTCTTCATGCTTGTTTGCATGTACAGCTTCGATCAGCATTTCCAGACTTTGGCGACAATCTCCCAAAATAGGGACTGTGCATTTGACATTTTTGTCGATCTCTGCGGGATCAAGTTCTAAGTGGATGACTTTTGCTTGTTTGGCATAGCGCTTCAAATCCCCTGTAACCCGATCATCAAACCGCATTCCCACGGCGATGAGCACGTCACATTGATTGGTAAGGATATTTGGTGCATAGTTGCCGTGCATCCCCAATTTCCCTACATAATGCGTGTTCATTTCTGACAATGCACCGGAACCCAAGAGTGTTGAAGCTGCAGGAATCCCTGTTTTGTCAACGAAGGCTTTCAATTCCTTATCGGCTTTTCCAATCAAAACACCTTGTCCAAAGACAATAAATGGGCGCTCTGCAGCATTGATCAACTCTGCAGCTTGCTGAACAGCTTCCTTACTGACTTCCGCATAAGGCTTGTAAGAACGAATGCCGAGACAAGGGATATAGTTGAATTCGGCAAATTCTGTCTGGGCATTCTTGGTGATGTCCACCAATACCGGACCCGGACGACCGGATCGGGCTATATGAAAAGCTTTGGCAATGGCGGGAGCAATGTCTTCCGCTCTTCTAACCTGGATGTTCCATTTGGTTCCTGGCATAGAAATGCCCACCATGTCCGTTTCCTGAAAAGCATCTGTGCCCAAAAGATGTGCTGCGACTTGCCCCGTGATACAGACCAAGGGTGTGCTGTCAATCTGGGCATCGGCAATGCCAGTGATCAGGTTCGTTGCCCCCGGACCGGAGGTGGCCAAGGCAATTCCTACCTTGCCGGAGACGCGCGCATATCCTTGGGCGGCATGGATTGCTCCTTGCTCATGACGGGTCAAAACATGTTTGATTCTGTCACTGTAATCATATAAAGCATCATACACGGGCATGATGGCACCTCCAGGATAACCAAATATATATTCGGCATTTTCGGCAATAAGGGATCTAACTACGATATCCGCTCCTCTTATCATGGTGTATTTGGTTTAATTGATTAATTATCCGTAACGCAACCTTCTGATGCGGTCGAGACCAATTTATTGTACTTTTTGAGCGTTCCCTGAAGTCCGCTGAGGTCTTTGTTGACCCAATGTTTTTTCCTTTCTGCAAATTCTTCCTCCGAAACCGCACATTTGAGTTCCAAGGTATCGGCATCGATGGTGATGACGTCCCCATCCTGAAGCAAGCCAATAGGTCCGCCCAAGTAGGCTTCCGGCGTCACGTGTCCCACCACAAATCCGTGGGTTCCGCCCGAGAATCTGCCGTCGGTGATCAAAGCGCAACTGGAACCAAGTCCGGCTCCGATGATCATGGAAGTGGGTTTCAGCATTTCCGGCATGCCTGGTCCACCTTTGGGACCGATGTATCGGATCACGATGACATCACCTTCCTGAATTTTTTTGTTTTTGATGGCCTCGTTGGTTTCCAGTTCAGAATTGAAAACTTTGGCTGGGCCAGTGAAGGATTTCCCTTCCTTGCCGGAGATTTTGGCAACTGAACCTTGCGGTGCAAGGTTCCCATGTAGGATACAGAGGTGACCTGTTTTTTGTAATGGTGTTTCAATGGGATGAATGACGTTGACCATGGAAGGCACAATTGGAGTAACATCCGCAAGGTTTTCCGCCAGGGTTTTGCCCGTCACCGTCATGCAATCTCCATGAAGGAGACCATTGTTCAACAGGTATTTCATAAAGGCCGGCAATCCTCCTTGCTCATGAAGATCTTCCATCAAAAATTTTCCCGAAGGCTTGAAATCTCCCAAAACCGGGGTGGAATGGTTGATCCTTTTGAAATCCTCCAAGGTAAAATCCAAACCGGCTGTCTTGGCGATGGCCAAAATATGCAAAACCGCATTGGTACTTCCTCCTAAGGAAACGGCTACCCTTACGGCATTTTCAAGGCTTTTAAGGGTAATGATGTCTTTTGGTTTTAAGTCTTTTTCCAAAAGGATCTTCATGTACTTGGAGACATCCCTACATTCCTGAATTTTCTCCGGGGAATTTGCGGGATAAGACCCACTGTATGGCAATGACATCCCCATGGCCTCAATGGCCGAGGACATCGTGTTGGCAGTATACATTCCACCACAGGCCCCAGCTCCCGGGCATGCATTTTGGATCACACCTTGGTAATCTTGGTCACTGAGCTCACCTTTGATCCTTTTTCCATAGGCTTCAAAAGCGGATACGATATTCAGTTTTTCGCCTTTATAATTACCGGAACGAATGGTGCCGCCATAGACCATGATCGAGGGTCTGTTGATCCTGAGCATCCCCATGATAGCACCCGGCATGTTTTTATCACAACCGGCCACCGCGATACAGGCATCAAAGGAATGTCCCGAAATAAAGGATTCGATGGAGTCCGCGATGATCTCTCGGGATACGAGGGAATAGCGCATTCCGTCCGTTCCCATCGAGATACCGTCAGAAATCCCGATGGTATTAAAAACCAAACCGGTCAGATCATGCGCCGAGGAGGCTTCTTTGATCAGACCGGCAAAGTCATTCAGGTGCATATTGCAGGGGTTACTTTCATAGCCACAACTGGCTACCCCTACAAAAGGCTGTTTCATCTTTTTATCACTCATTCCGGTGGCGTAAAGCATGGCTTTCCCTGCCGGATGTTCTTCATTGTCACTGATCTCCCAACTGTATTTTTTTAGACTCATGGTGATGCGTTCGTCGGTTTAATGGGTTATAAAAAAAAGTGCCTCATCATCTGAGGCACCTAGCATTATATGGATGTTTGTCTAAATAGCCTAGCGCCTCATTACTTTATATCAATGAGAATAATAATGCTTAGAGGAGTGACTATTTTCAACATGTGGTTGTGGTTCTTTTTTTTCTTTGTTTATGATGATACAATATTAAAGCTCTATTTCCACACTTACAATATTTAATTTCTTTTTTTTATCTAATTAAGAATTTAAAACAAGGTGTTTAAATATTTTTGAAAAATTTTAACACAGCGAAATCAATATAAACAGAATAAGTTATTGATGAAAATTGGGTTTGATCAAAAATTCAAAATTTTGTATTGAATTCTTCATCCCCTAATCAAATGTTTATTTTTTTGATTTTTTTTCAAGTAAAAAATACATATACCTTCTATTCAATAACAAAAAGTGTATTTTGATAAATATAACATAAAATGATCCTTTTGAAACCGATCATGACAAGCCAAATGAATTATTCAAATGATGTCCCAAAGTTTGCATTTGATTCACCTTGTTTCCTTCAAACACAAAGTGGGGACGCATCGGGTTTTCCGGCGAATTGATCCAGTTTTCAGTTTAGCCCAAAATCTGTATAGAGGTTTCTTTGATTGGTGAAACTAAAAGAGGATCACGCTATTATGTAGACATTTCCTAATCCCAGCAGGAAAAGGTAAAGAAACGTCAACACCGGAATGTTTATCAAACAATAACAGTCTTGAATAACATTCCTCATGCATAAAACGGGTTTAGCGCTTATCTTTGCATTTCAATTTTGAAACTCCCGATATGATCAGTTTCCCAAATGCCAAGATAAACCTTGGCCTCCATGTGACCGCCAAAAGGAAAGATGGCTACCATGAACTAGAAACCTGCATGGTACCCATTCCGCTCTTCGAAGCGTTGGAAATGATATTGGACAACAAGACCGTCTTCACCAGCACCGGCCTACCCATACCTGGAGTCGACAAGGACAACTTGATTTTGAAAGCATTCAAATTGCTCAGAAAGGATTTCAACGACCTGCCAAACCTGAATATTCACCTGCACAAAAACATTCCCATCGGCGCTGGATTGGGAGGCGGATCTGCCGATGCTGCCTTTGCACTCAAGTTGATGAACAACCTTTTTGACCTGCATCTCGAAGATTGGTTTTTGGAAGACTATGCCGCGCAATTGGGAAGCGACTGTCCATTTTTCATCGAAAACACTCCAAAAATCGCCACTGGCAGAGGCGAAATCTTGGAGCCTGTTTCCGTTGACCTGAAAGGGAAATACCTCGTCTTGATCAATCCACAGATCCACATTTCCACCAAAGATGCCTACAGCGGCATTTCCCCAAAAAAGCCTTTGGGCAATCTCAAAAATATTCTTGCGGACCAAAGCCTTTGGAAAGCGCATTTGGTGAATGATTTTGAGGCCAGCATTTTCCCTAAATATCCGGAAATCGCCCAGATCAAAGACCGACTCTATGATTTGGGGGCCTTCTATGCAGCCATGTCTGGTTCAGGGGCGACGGTTTTTGGGCTGTTTGATTCAAAACCCGAATCGGTAGAATGGAAAGAGGGTTATTTTGTGTTTGGGGCGGAAATGTAAAAGATTCTCAAATCCTGTTTATTTTTGTAAATATAAATTGTATTTATTTTTTTTTAAATAAAGAGACAAAGTATGGCAACTTTCACGAGCTCACTACCAGACGATCTATTAAAAAATGCTAGGTGAACAGGCAAAATAATTGTCTTTACCTAAAAATAAATTAATTGAAAATGCCTTAAGGATTTATTTAGATCATCTCAGGAGATCCGAATATGTCAAATCATTTCGCCAAGCTGGTGAGGATGAAGACATGACGCTGATGGCTGAAGAAGGAATGGGGGATTACTTAAAGCAGCTTGATGACGAAGCAAGGTGATATTTGGTATGCTGACCTCAATTCTACAATTGCATATAAACAGGCTGGCTTACGCCCAGTTGTAATTATCAGTGGCAACTTGTTGAACAAGCATTTAAAAATAGTGATTGCTGTTCCCTTGATATCTAAAATCAAGAAATATGCGGGGAACCCAATATTGGAACCAAATACCCGCAATAATTTAAAATCCACCTAGGAGATGCTTGTCTTTCACATCCGTCCTATTTCAAAAGAACGTCTGGTTGAAAAAATTGGCGAAATTTCTAAAGAAGAACTTGATCATACACTCAGCACACTTAAAGATCTCACGACTTTTTAGCAGGGTATTTTAAGTTGAAAAAAAGTATAATTTACCCCTAAATTAATCAATGGGCTATGGTAATTTGGAACATGCAGTAAACCCGTTTTATACATTACGGACTCAACTCAATATTGTAATTGACAGAAAATCAATTGGATGTTGATTACTTTTGATGTCATCCTATTGGTGTCAGGAATTATTCTCCCAATAGGCTGATTTTCTTTCAGTTTCAATCCTATCTGGAAACCTATTGCATATTCCATCTAACTTAATCAAGTTAGATGCTTTACGATACTTTTCCGCTGTCTTAGAATTCGGGTTAAATCTAAGAGATTTAAATCCCCAAAGTTTTTTCTTTTTTGGCATTCCTTCTCCTGTTGAAGTAATTGAAAACGGGGTAAAGACAAACAGAAAACAAGATGATCATTGTGCCCAAATAGAACCCAGGGGTCATTTTTTCCTTTTCTCCAAAAACCAATACCGCTAAGATAATCCCGTAAACAGGCTCCAAATTGACAGTCAGGTTGACGGCAAACGCGGTCAATCTGCGCATCAGCTCCACCGACACCGAAAAGGCATAGACTGTACAAACTATACTCAATATCAAGAGCCAAAGCCAATCCATGGCCGTGGGAACAAGTTGAAGACCTGTTTCCGTGAAGAAAGCCGCATAAAACGGCATAAAAAGCAAGGAGAAAATACAGGCGCCCATCATTTCATAGAAAGTCAGGACATAGGGGCTGTGTCTTTTGGTCAATCTACCATTGATGACCGTAAAAAGTGCCCCGATCAATGCCGAGCAGACAGCCATTCCCAAGCCCAACCAATAGCCTCCTTCAAAGCTAAAAATCACATACAAACCTGAAATCACCATCATACCGAGGAAAACCTCAAACCATTTCACCTTGGATTTATTGATCATCGGGTCGATGAATGCCGTCCAGAGGGAAGTGGTGGCCATTCCTGCCAAACAGACCGAAGCCGTAGAGACCCGCGCCGCCCAGAAAAACAAAATCCAATGCAGGGAGATCAAAAATCCTGTCCCCAGTATTTTACCCAATTCTTTTGGAGGAATTCGGATCTTACTTTTTTTCCACCAAAAGATAAGCCCCAAAGCCAGCGTGGAAATCAAAGTCCTGAAAAACACGATTTCTACCGAAGGTATACTGATCAACAGCCCCAAAATGGCTGTGAAGCCCCAAATCAGGACAATGAAATGAAGCATTGCATAATCCTTCACTGTAGAAGCGCTGTCCTGCATGTTAACGGGGAACGGTTTTGTAGAGTAAAACGCCGGCTAGGGCGAAGATGATATTGGGAAGCCAAACCGCGAAAATGGGATAGGGCGTGCCTGCTTCCGCAAAGGTGCGGGACAACAGGAAAAAGATAATATAGATGAATGCCAGAAAAAATCCCAAGGCAATCTGAAATCCCGAACCTCCCCTGGATTTTTTGGAAGAAACGATGACGCCGATAAATGTCAGGATAATCGCCGCGAATGGAGACATGTAACGGACATATTTCTCGATCTTGTAGAAATTGACATTGTCGGCTCCCCGATCCTCCAGGATGGTGATTTGTCGGGACAGTTCCGGCAATTTTAATGTCTCGTGGTGATTTGTCGGCAAATCAAAGTCATCGGGCGTGATGGAAAGCAGGGTGTCTAGGGATTCCCCGACAGTATAGTCCTCCCCTTTTTCGTGCAAAACCCGCAAACGCCAATTCTTGACTGACCAGGAATTGATGGCGGTATCCCAGACGATACGGTCTGCGGATAGTTTGGCGAGCAAAACCCCATCCCGGATTTGCTCCAGTGTGAAATTAAAACCTGTATTTCCAGAAGTGTAATAGCGCGAAATATAAGCGTAGGTATCCGGCGCCACCTTGATGTGGATATTCTGTTCGTTGTAGAATTTGTTTTCCTCCAGATACCGAGTCTTGAATTCCGTCACCCCTGCTGTGGCCACTGGCAGCACCCATCCATTGAGGAAGAAACTGGCAAGCCCGATCATGGAGGCTCCTGCGATAAACGGCACCAGCAAGCGCACAAAGCTCACACCACTGCTGAGAATGGCGATGATCTCTGTTCTTCCTGCCATTTTGGAAGTAATGAAAATAACCGAAATGAAGACGGTGATCGGCGTCAGCAGGTTATTGAGGTAAAGCCCGTAGTTTCCCAGGTAAATTAGAATATCAACTGCCGGAACTTTATTTCTGATAAAGGCATCGTTTTTTTCTGTAAAATCCAATACCAGGACAACCAATATCAGCATCAGGACCACAAAAAAGTAGGTCTTGATGAAATCCTTGATAATGAGTTTGTCCAGTATTTTCATGGTTACAGTCTTCTGCTTACTTTTTCGACCATCACATTTTTCCAGCTGGAAAATTCTCCCGATTTGATTTTTTCCCGAGCCTGCCCGACTAGCCAAAGATAGAAACTCAGATTGTGAATGCTTGCAATCTGTGCGCCCAATATCTCTTTGCTGATGACCAAGTGCCTCAAATAGGCCTTGGAATAAAAACTACTTACGTATGAATCGATACCTAGGTCTATCGCACTGAAGTCATCTTTCCATTTTTCATTTCTAATGTTGATAATTCCTTCGGTGGTGAAGAGCATTCCATTTCTGGCATTCCGAGTGGGCATCACACAATCGAACATGTCTACGCCCAATGCGATGCACTCGAGGATATTGGCAGGTGTACCAACACCCATCAGGTATCTTGGCTTATCCTTTGGCAAAATATCCGTGACCAATTCGGTCATTTCGTACATCATCTCCGCAGGTTCGCCTACCGACAAACCGCCGATGGCATTTCCTTCACGGCCACATGAGGCGATAAATTCCGCAGACTGAACGCGAAGATCCTTGTAAACAGAACCTTGGACAATCGGAAAAAGGGTTTGGCTGTAGCCGTACTTTCCTTCGGTACTGTCAAATTGCGCGATGCAGCGCTCCAGCCAGCGATGGGTCATGTGCATGGAATTTTGCGCATACACATATTCGCAGGGATAAGGGGTACATTCATCAAAAGCCATGATGATGTCCGCACCGATCACCCGCTGGATGTCCATGACATTTTCCGGAGAGAAAATATGTTTGGAGCCGTCGATATGGGATTTGAAAATCACTCCTTTTTCGGTGATCTTATTCGTTCCGGAGAGTGAAAACACCTGATATCCGCCACTGTCGGTCAGGATGGGCTTGGACCAGCCATTGAACTTGTGCAATCCGCCCGCCCTTTCCAAGATATCCAATCCCGGACGGAGGTAAAGATGATAAGTATTGCCCAAAATGATCTGGGCCTTGACATCGTAGGTAAGTTCCCGCTGATGAACGGCCTTCACCGATCCCGCGGTACCGACAGGCATAAAAATAGGGGTTTCGATATCCCCATGGTCTGTTTTGATGGTCCCTGCTCGGGCCTTACTCTTAGGGTCTGTGAATTCTAATTGAAACTTCATCTATGCTTTTCTGATCCCAAATCCAAAAAACTTGGAAATTCGGTGTAATTTGATAATTCAAAGCACAAAAATATAAGCTTATTCTTAAATGAATGCTGAAATTGCTTTTATATTTGCCCGCTAAAGATTTCAGCATGTTAACGGTTATTCTGTGGATATTATTTTTAGTGGCTTTGGCCATACAATTGTTTTATATCCTGATCATTTTTGGGCGTATGTCTTTTTTTTATCGAAATAAAATATCGAATCCATCCAAGTCAAATACAGAGGGTGTTACCGTGATCGTGGCCGCACACAATGAAAAAGACAACCTGAAAAAGCTCATCCCGATTCTTTGCAGCCAAAAATACCCGAATTTTGATGTCATGATCATCAATGACCGCTCCAACGACGGTACCAAAAACCTGCTGGAAAAAATGATGGCCCTCTATCCCCGGCTACGCACCGTGACGGTCAAATACACGCCCGGACATGTCACTTCCAAGAAATATGCGCTTACCCTTGGAATCAAGGTGGCCAAAAACGATGTGCTTTTGCTCACCGACGCAGATTGCATCCCAAAAACGGATAAGTGGATAGAATTGATGACCGCCCCGGTTCGTCAGGAAAACAAAACCTTTTCACTCGGTTTTTCCCAATACAATTCCGGAAAGGGATTTCTGAATCGTTGGATACAATACGAAACCCTCTGGACGGGCATCCAATACATGTCTTTTGCACTTTGGAAAGCCCCATTTATGGGCGTGGGGAGAAATCTTTGCTACAGAAAAAGCTTCTTCATGGAAAAAAAGGCCTTTAAGGGGCTTTGGCATATTGACTGCGGAGATGATGATCTTTTTGTAAACCTCTATGCAACCGGACAAAACACCGCGGTGGTGGTGGATCCGGAGAGCTTGACCCTTTCCAATCCCAAAACCACCTGGAGAGCTTACTTTTCCCAAAAAAGAAGACATTTCCATGCAGGCAAATATTACCGATCGGGTGACAAAACCAAGATCGGTGTCTATTCCGCAACCCATCTTTTATTTTGGTTGGTGGGACTTTCCTTACTGATTTTTTTAGGTTTGGCACAGAAATGGGAACAATTTTCCATTATTATCGGTATTATGGTTGTCCGATCCATATTATTGACATCCGTCTTCACTTCCGCAAGGAAGAAATTGGAAGGCGAAAGCAAAGTCTTCGGGACGATGTTTTTCGATTTCATGTATTTGGGGTATTTTTGGATAATTGGCACGATGGGGTACCAGTCAAAAAAGGTTAAATGGAAGTAAGCAAGAGAGGTTTTTCGGACAAGGCATTAGAGGATTTTGATTTGATCGACCGCGCCGTGGATCAAAATGACCAGCAGGCTTATGCGGCATTGATGAAGCGCTACAAAAAGGCGGTTTTTTTCATGATTTTAAAAATGATCCGGGATGCCGATGATGCCGAAGACCTGACCATGGAAGCCTTTGCCAAGGCTTTTCGAAACCTCCACAAATTCAAGAAAGACTTTACCTTCAGTACTTGGCTGTTCCGGATCGCCACGAACAATACCATTGATTTTATCCGTAAAAAAAGGCTGAAAACCATGAGCCTCAATACTACGCTGAGCGATGATGGTGGAAATGCCGTGACCATCGATATCGAAGACGACGACAACAATCCCCAGGATGAATTCATCAAGTCGCAGAGAAAGGAAATGGTCAGAATCTTTGTGGACAAGCTTCCTGCCAAATACAGAAAACTGGTGCAACTCCGTTATTTCGACGAACTCTCCTACGAGGAAATTGCCCAGGAACTGGAAAAGCCACTCGGAACCGTAAAGGCCCAGCTCCACCGGTCCCGCGAACTGCTTTACGAAATCGCACAAGGAAAAGAAAAGCACATTTGATTTCTCTAAACGTCCAAAGAAAAACCCTTGATACAAAATTGATTTTGAATCAAGGGTTTTTCTTTGCTGATGTGGGTTTTAGCTATTTTTTTGACAATACAAGAGCGTGATTTTTGGGTCAATCCTTCACAACAATTGTTTTCTTTGCCGCTTCAACTCCAGATTTTTTTGTCGCAGAGGAATAAATCCTTGCTGCATTTTTTTCATTTGATCCCACTCCGACGCTAGGCGGTTTTAGGCTCTCAAAAAAAACATCCCAAAGGAAATAGCCGAAAATGAAAGGAAAATCCCTTTTCTTTGATCCATCTGAACACTTTCACTTCTCCAAGAAAAACAAATCGAAAAGCTTTCTTTTTCCTGTCTTCAATTTTTAGGTTTAACTTGAGCTATCTTTTTCCCAAAAATCAATAGCATGAAGAATATTTGGTATACGCTTAAGATTTCTCTCCACAGAACTACCTCCAGCATCGCTTTTATCCCGACATTGTTTGCTTTTTGTGGACTTGCATTGTCTTTTTTGGTTGCATCGGTAGAATATGAACCATGGGTGCTGGATTTCAAGGAGAAGATCGGTTTCCTCTTGATTGGAAGTCTTGATAACGGGAGATTGATCCTGGGAACTTTGGTTGCCAGCACGATTTCCCTGATGGTCTTTAGCTTTTCCATGGTGATGATCGTGTTGAGCCAAGCCTCATCAAGTCTTTCCCCTAGGGTTTTGCCGGGATTGATCAGCAACAAGCCTCACCAGATCATTTTGGGGTTTTATTTGGCCACGATCCTTTTTTCACTGATCATGATCATTAATTTCCAAGCCGAGGGAGAGTATAAAATCCCATCCTTGGGCATATTGTTCGCTATGGCATTTGGCATTACCAGCTTGACGCTTTTCATTTATTTTATTCATTCGATTTCCAAATCGATCCAGGTAGAAACCATTTTGCATAATATTTTTAAAAGCACCCTCCATCAAATTGGCCTACGCGATCAAAAAGAACCCCAACAGGAAATCCAAATTCCTGATCAAGGTAATGCCTGGTTGGATATCTGCACAAAACGGGCAGGTTATCTCAAGAAGGTGAATGAAGAAGACTTAATATTATTGGCAGACAAACATGATTTTCAACTTTCCATCTGCAGTCCTATCGGCCAATTTTTAGTCGAAGGATATCCTTTTTTGAAGGTCAATGCAGGTCAAAAACTTCCAGAAACAGTCAATGCTGAAATCATGGGTTGTTTTACATTTTACTTCGACGACGAGGTGGAAGACCATTACATGTTCGGTTTCAAACAGGTATCTGAAATCGCCACGAAGGCCCTAAGTCCGGGCATCAATGATCCCGGAACAGCCATCAAAGCCCTCGATCTACTTTCGGTGCTGTTTATCCGACTGATGGCGATCCATGAGTCTTTGGTGGTATCGGGGAAAGATGGTAAGGCCAGGATTTTTCATTCTCCTGTAAAATTGGAAGAGTTGATCTTTCAAAACCTGATTCCAATTCGGGAGTTTGGAAAGAAAGATGTTTTGGTGATGGTGAAGCTTTTGGAAGTGTTAAAAAACATGGTGTTTGCGGACAGAAATGACGGCAAGTTTACCGAACCTTTGCTGAAGACTGTCCAGAGCTGTATCCAATGTGCAGATGCTGCGCTCAAAAATTCACTGGACAGGGAGCAAATCAATTCCCTTATTCAGCATATCGAAAAAACTGGGGGAGAAAAATATCGGTTGGAACATTTGCGTTGATTTTCCAAAGGATCTTGATTTTAAATCTCCTCCAATATTGCTTTTCAATATTAAACCTGAGTATCCGCAATTCTATTCCAGCTTAAAATTGTTTATTGATCAATTCGCTGTGTCCTGTTTTTGATTTCACCGAATCGGTGCTTTTCGTTATTCACCAAACAGTCTGATTTTTTTCAATTACAATTCTCATCAAAAATCCAGTACTAAAAACGGCTTAAAAACAGAGTGATTCTCCTTTCGGGATAATGTTTTTTTCATGAAATCACACTCATAATTATTTGAATTTATGAGATAAACTATTCTTTGAATTTTTATATTTTACTATATTTGTCATGATATAAATTTAATTATTAAACTTAAAACCAATTTATTATGACAACTTTAATGAGAAGAGGATCAAGCCCATTTTCAAGCATTTTTCCCGAGCTGCTGAACCCAGAGAGACTGTTGGGCAAGTCAATGATGGATTTGGAAAGAAGACTTTGGGACACTGACAGGAATTTTGATGTACCTTCGTTGAACGTGAGGGAAACCGAAAAGGAATACATGGTGGACATCGTGGCGCCGGGATTTGAGAAGAAGGATTTCAAGGTGGAGTTTTCAGAAGGAATGGTAACCGTTCATGCCGAAAAGGAACACAAGGAAGAGGAAACCCAAAAGGATTATACCCACAGGGAATTTTCCTACACTTCCATAGAGCGCTCCTTCTCCCTTCCTGAGAATATCCGCGAGGAAAAGATCGATGCCAAGTACGAAAATGGCATCCTTCAACTCCACATCCCGAAAAAAGATGTGGGAAAACCCAAAATCACAAAGGAAATCAAAGTCTCCTAAGGTTAATCAACCAAGATTTTGCCGGCTCGAAATCCAATTTCGGGCCGGTATTTTTTTGTCCTAACAAAATGGAAGGAATTCTATTTCCTGAAAATTGAATTTCGGAAAAAAGATAGATTTGAAAATGCCTTGCCTCAAGCCACAATAAAAAAACCATTTCCCTGTCGAGGCGGGACGCGGAAAAACCCTCAAACAAACAATTTTCTATCCATGATATACCCCTCCACAGCATCCGGAAGCAGGTACTTCACCGAATGCCCGGTCTTGACCGCATTTCGGATAAAAGTGGCAGAGATATCCATCAAAGGCGCCTCCACAAAGTGTACATTGGGATGATCAAATGAGGGGTTTTCTCCAGGTCTAGGATAGACATACAGCCCATATTCGGCCAAGATTACCTCATGGTTTTTCCATTTGTGGAAATGCGTCAGATTGTCCCCGCCCACGATCAGCTTGAAGGTATGGTTGGGGAATTTTTCGGAAAGCAGTGTGAGAGTGTCTATCGTGTAGCTCGGGCGTGGCATGTGGAATTCCACATCCGTGGCCCTAAAATGAAAATGATCGGCGATGGCGAGCTCTACCATCCTAAGCCGATCAAATTCGTGTAATAACGATTGTTGTTTTTTAAAGGGATTTTGTGGACTGACCACAAACCAGACTTCATCCAAATCCGTCTGATCCTGCATGATATTGGCAATGATCAAATGGCCGATGTGTATGGGATTAAAAGATCCGAAAAACAAGCCTATTTTCAAAACAGTTATTTGGATATAAATTCCGAAACAAGTTTTTCTGCTTCAGCAAATGATTTCTGCATGTCGTCATTGAGGATGGAAACATCAAATTGATCCTCAAAGGTCATCTCGAACTTTGCCTTGTACAATCTTCGCGACAAACTCTCATCAGTCTCCGTGCCCCGGTCCTTCAACCTTTCGGTGAGGGCTTCCATGGAAGGGACTTTCACGTAGACGGCAAGCGCTTTGTCGCCAAAATATTTTTTGAGATTGAGCCCGCCTTTGACATCCACGTCGAAGATGACATTGCGCCCACTGTCCCAAATGCGTTGGATTTCCTCTTTCAGGGTGCCATAGAAATTGCCTTCATAGACTTCCTGCCACTCGATAAATTCTTGTTGATCGATTTTGGATTTGAATTCTTCGGGGCTCAAAAAATAATAATCCTTCCCGTTTTGCTCAGATCTCCCTCTTTTGTCCCTGGTACAAGCCGAAATAGAAAATCCCAAATTTGGGATTTTGGAAATCAGATGTTTGACGATGGTGGTTTTCCCCGATCCAGATGGGGCCGAAAAAATTATTGCTTTTCCTGTTGGCATACCGACTATTCTATCTCTTTTATTTTTTGCCTGATACTGTCGGCCAATTCACTAGGCACGAGTTGTTTGGTGCATTTTGTCTTGAGCACATCGCGAATGGCTTGCTCCAGGTGGTAGTGTTCAAAACAAGGCTGGCATTTGTCCAGTTTTTCCTTCAGGATCTCCTTGGAGTCTTGACTATTCTCCCCATCCAAAATGCTTTCCAGTAACTGGAAGCATTTACTCTCGTCGGAACATCTCAATTTCCTTTCTCCAGATGATTCTAAATTTTTATCCATCTTATGCTTTAATCTGTTTTAGTCAATGCAATGCTAATTTATACTCACAAACCTTTCGTTAAAAAGCCCGTTTTCGCTCAATTCAATCTTCCTGGTCAGTATCATACCCCATGTTCTGGGCATAAGAACGCAATTTCTCTTTCAGTAAGTTCCTAGCACGATGCAATCGTGACCTTACGGTACCGATAGGAATATCCAATATTTTGGCCATTTCTTCGTAGGTAAATCCTTCAAGGTCACAAAGAATGATCACGGTCCTAAAATCTACTGCCAGACTATTGAGTGCGTTGGAGATTTCATCTCCCAGCATGTCCTTGACGGATTCCACCCTCAAGTCGGTGGTCATACCATAGTCAACATCATCCGAGTTGTAATAAGTTTCAACTTCCTGATAATCAATCTTCGTCGGCTGCTTACTTTTTTTCCGGTAATCGTTGATAAAGCTGTTCTTCAATATCCTGAACAACCAAGCCTTGGCATTGGTGCCCTGCTCAAAGGAATTGATAAAACGGAAGGCTTTCAGATAAGTATCCTGCACAAGGTCTTTGGCGTCGTCCTCATCAAAAGTAAGCCTGTACCCAAAATTGTACATGGAATCTATGTGGGGCATAAATTCCTGGTCAAAAATCTCGTTCTTTTCCTGATCGGAATATTTTTTTCGCTGTACTTCAGACATAGGCTTCAAAAGTAATCAATGATGGAAATTATAACTAATTATTTTAAATAAAGTCAATGGTTTTGACTTATTTTGAAGGTTGTTGGACGTTTTGACACCTGTTTGATACGCTCCTAAAAGATAAGCCACGCCCGATGTTTGCCATAAAACTGATTTCCCTTTTGCCCCTTTCCGTACTTTATATTTTTTCAGATATGCTGTATCTGATCGGATATCACCTCTTGGGCTACAGGAAAAAAGTGATTCGCCAAAATCTGCTGCATGCCTTTCCCGAAAAATCAGCAAAAGAAAGAAGAAAAATAGAAAAGGAATTTTTCAGAAACCTGACCGATTCTTTTGCGGAAACCATCAAGATGTACACCATTTCCAAAGAAGAACTGGCCAAAAGGGTACAGATCGTCAATTATGAACTCGCCCTGTCCCAGATCGAAAAAAACCAAGTAGTGGTGGGTGTGACCGGACATTTCTTCAACTGGGAACTTCACCTCCAGCACATGATGGCCAATATCAGCACCAAGGTCGATGTGGTTTACCTGAAAGTGAACAGCCCTTTTTTCGAGAACCTCATGAAAACGATTCGAAGTAGATTTGGAGGCGGATTGGTGGAAAGGGCAACTTTCCAAAGGGATTACCTGAGAAAAAGGGATCAGCCCAGGTTGATCGTGTTGGCTGCAGACCAAAGGCCCAGCAAATCAGAAATGCGTTATTGGACGCCCTTCCTGCATCGGGAAACGGCTTTTTTTGAAGGCGCCGAAAAACTGGCCAAACGCTTTGGACATACTGTCATCTATTCCCATGCTGCCAAACCCAAGCGCGGACACTATGTCTTCACCTACCAACCCCTTTCCTCGCCACCCTACGACAACGACGCAGAACATAGCATCACCGACGAATTTGTCCGAAGAATGGAAGCCAATATCCGCGAAAATCCAGCGCTTTACCTTTGGAGCCACAATCGGTGGAAGGAAAAAAAGACACCCGTTAGCGTTTCAGAATGAAAAGGTTAACATGCCCCTTCAGGACTTGATAGCTTATCATGTGTCTTTCTCAGGATGGGCTTCACCCATCCTGGACAAGCCCTTTCAGGGCTGGGGTAATGAATAAACGAATATCGAAACACGCAATACTTATCCCCATCCTTTTGCGATCATGCCCTTTCAGGGCTTGGTGTGCGCACAGCCCTGAAATCAATCCCAAACATATCGTTCATCATATTCGACATGATATTTTTTCAAAAAAGCTCGGTATTCATCTTGAAATGTTTTTTTGCTATGATGCTCATGTTGATTGGCTATATATGCAATCACCCTATCCACTTGGAAAGGGTTCACGGAAAAAGCACCGTAACCATTTTGCCAATAAAAATTCTTATAGTCTTCCCCTTTGGTTTTTATCCATTTTGAAGAATGGGATTTGACTTCCTCTACCAGCTTCATCAGTACGATTTTTTTTGAGAGTTTGCAAAGGATATGTATATGGTCGACATAACCTCCAACAATGATAGACTGACATTCCAATTCATTACATATTCCACCCAGATAAGCATGTAATTCCGACTCTACTGGAGGCTGGATAAGTGGCTGCCTGTGCTTGGTGCTGAATACGATGTGCAGGTAGTTTTGCACTAGTGATTGTCCCATGGTTTGGATATTACGCCCTTTCAGGGCTGGTGCTTACTGTGTTTTATAGATGGGCGTTACCCATCCTTAGGTTATATCGCCCTTTCAGGGCTAGGGTGATAACTGTGTCTCTTTATAGATGGCCTTCACCCATCCTTCTGGTATATCGCCCTTGCAGGGCTGGTTCGGTTTTCGTTTGGCTTCTCAGATGGGCTTCACCCATCCTTTTTGAATGGGCTTCTCCCATCCTTAGGTTATTCCGCCCTTTCAGGGCTGTAAAGCTTATTTGTTGGTTCCTCAGATGGGCTTCTTCCATCCTTTTGCTATTTTGCCCTTTCAGGGCTGGGATTATGAATATACGAATATCGAAACGCGCGATATTAAATGAGCTCAGATTTTATCCATTCAGGATAAGTCGATTATAAGCCCTGAAAGGGCAAAATCTCAGAACATAGGGCTCTAGCCCTATGTTTTCAGACAAGCAACATCTCCGAAAAAGCCCTGAAAGGGTGAGATAATTCACGCAGAATATCTAACCTCCTATGGACAATCTAAGGATGCAGGACCATTTTCTAAGTTGAATAAGGGAGTAAGCCCTGGACTCTTTTTCAACCGCAGCATTTCAAAAAGCATTTAAACCCCTTTTCAATTTTCTAAACGATCCCAAATACCCCCTTTTTTTAAATCGACATTTGTCTGATAAGCAAAGCCAATTGATTTCCATCCCTACCCAAAAACAATTACCTTTGTCACTCGTTGGATTTATAAAAAATAAATGGATTACCTACAAGGACTTAACCCTCCCCAGAAAGAAGCTGTTGAACGTACCGATGGGCCTGTCATGATCATTGCAGGCGCAGGATCGGGCAAAACCAGAGTGCTTACCTATCGGATCGCCCACCTTATCCATGCCAAGGGAGTTGACGCATTCAATATTCTGTCCCTGACTTTTACCAACAAATCGGCCGCCCAGATGAAGCAAAGGATCGAAAAACTGATCGGTCTGGAAGCTCGCAATACCTGGATGGGGACTTTTCACTCTACCTTTGCAAAAATCCTGAGGGTGGAAGCCGAAAAAATCGGTTATCCTTCCAACTTCACCATCTATGACAGCGACGACAGCAAATCACTGATCCGCTCGATCGTCAAGGAAATGCGTATCGACGATAAAGTCTATAAAGCCAACACGGTTTTGTCGAGGATTTCGGGCGCAAAAAACAGGCTGATTTCTTGGGAAACCTATATGACTGACCCCAATATCAGGGCGGATGATGAAGCAGCCATGAAACCCAAAATGGGGGAAATCTACCGCACTTACCAAAAAAGACTGTTCAAATCATCCGCCATGGATTTCGATGATTTGCTTTTCAATACCAATGTACTTTTTCGGGATCACCTGGATGTGCTCAACAAATACCAACAGCGCTTCAAATATGTGATGGTGGATGAGTTTCAGGACACCAATCTTTCCCAATACCTGATCACCAAAAAACTTGCTGCCGTTCACCAAAACATCTGTGTGGTCGGTGACGATGCCCAGAGTATCTACGCTTTTCGCGGAGCGGACATCCAAAATATCCTGAATTTCGAAAAGGATTACCCCGATCTTTTTGTGGTCAAATTGGAACAGAACTACCGTTCGACCAAAAACATCGTACAGGCGGCCAACAGCATCATCGCAAAAAACAAAGCACAGCTCAAAAAAGATGTCTGGACCCACAACGATCAGGGAGACTTGATCGAACTTATCAAAGCGAGTTCAGACAACGAGGAAGGCAGATTGATTGCCTCCACCATCTTTGAAGAAAAAAACAACAAAAAACTGGACAACAGTGATTTTGCCATCCTGTATCGCACCAACTCCCAATCCAGATCTCTGGAGGAAGCGCTGCGCAAATTGGGAATCCCTTACAAAATCGTGGGGGGACTCTCCTTTTACCAAAGGAAAGAAATCAAGGATCTGATGGCCTACATGCGCCTTGTCGTCAACAGAGAAGATGAGGAAGCCTTCAAAAGAATCATCAATCACCCCAAAAGAGGAATCGGCGATACCACGGTAGAAAAAATCCTGGTTTCCGCCTATGAGCATGACATCCCGCTTTGGGATGTCCTTACCAATGCCAACAGCTTCCTCGCAGGACGCGCCGCCAATGCAGTGGACGATTTTGCCACCCTGATCAAAAGCTTCGCCATAGAAGTGGAAAGGAAAGATGCATTTGAAGCCGCTACTTCCATGGCCAAGCAATCCGGATTGCTGAGGGATTTGTACGAGGACAAAACCATCGAGGGGCTCAACCGTTATGAAAACGTCCAGGAACTGCTGAATGCCATCAAGGAATATGTGGACAATCCCGAAAACGAGGACAAAAGCCTAGGCGCCTTCATGCAGGAAATCGCATTGCTGACCGACAATGACAGGGACAAAGACACCTCTGATGCAGTCACTTTGATGACGATACATTCCTCCAAAGGACTGGAATTCAAACAGGTATTTGTGGTGGGAATGGAAGAGGATTTGTTTCCTTCCCAGATGATGATGCAAAGCCGGGAAGATCTGGAAGAGGAAAGACGGCTGTTTTATGTGGCGACGACACGCGCCATGGACAAGTTATATCTGAGCTATGCGCTGACCCGCTACCGATATGGCAGATTGCTCAATTGCGAACCCAGCAGGTTTTTGGAGGAAGTAGATCCCTCCTGCATCAAAGTCAACAAAAGAATGACAACCGCACTGGCCGGAGCACTTCGAAACGAGTCCAGTGAGGGTACAAATGGATTTATAGGGCTTAAGAAACCTGCCTCAAGGCCTGGAACGACTGCAAAGGTTCATTCTCCCAGTCCAGACTTCAAACCTTCCAACACCAACAACCTCGGTGAAGGCAATTTGGTGGAACACCCAAAATTCGGCTATGGAAAAGTGATGAAGATCGAAGTGGAAGGAATCAACAAAAAAGCCACAATACAATTTGATAATTTTGGAGAAAAGACATTATTACTTAGTTTTGCAAAACTTCGCATAATCGATTAATTATCAGCGCCTCTGTTTTTGCAGGTTTTTTTGTACCTTAATCAGGTCTAAAAGATGGGGGGCGATATGAAAAACAACGAACAGCTTAAACAAACAATCATTTTGAAAGAATACGGAAAGAATATCCAAAGGCTGGTCACTCATGTTGCCGCAATGGAAGACCGTGAAAGACGCACCCAAAGTGCTTATACACTGGTAGAACTGATCAAACAACTGAATCCCCAGCTGAAACTGGAGAGTGATCAGAAATTATGGGATGACCTTTATATCATGTCTGATTTCACTTTGGAAATCGACGGACCCTATCCGGAGCCGGAAAAGGAGCTTTTGGGCAAGAAACCAAAACCAATCGGTTATCCCATAGGAGAAGTAAAATTCAAACATTACGGCAGAAACATCGAGAAATTGATCGAAAAGGCTGTAGAACTTGAAAATGATGAGGAACAGGAAGCTGCCATCATTTACATTGGCCAGCTGATGAGAAGTTTTCATTCTACCTGGAACCGAGACAATTTCGATGATGCCATCATTCTGGATGATATCAAAACCCTTTCGAAAGGCAAGCTCCATATCGACTTGGAAAAAGTCAAAGAAATGGGTCTTTTTGAGACCAATACCAGACGGGATTTCAAAATCCCGATCGAAGTAGAAACTCCTACCCCAAGAAGAAATTTCGGAGGTACCAATACAAGAAGAAAAACAAACGGAGGTCACCCCAAAAAACGCAGATAAATGTCATCATTCAGAGTAAAAGGAGGCCTAAAACTCAAAGGGGAAATCACTCCCCAAGGAGCAAAAAACGAGGCCTTGCAAATCCTTTGTGCCGTATTGTTAACCCCTGAAAAAGTCACAATCCACAAAATCCCCAACATCAGGGATGTCAATATGTTGATTGAACTGCTTTCGGATATGGGCGTAAAAGTGGAAAGATTGGGCCCTGAGTCCTATGCTTTCCAAGCAGACAATGTAAATTTGAAATACCTCGACACTGAGGATTTTTTGAAAAAAGCTTCCTCACTCAGAGGATCCGTGATGCTTTTGGGTCCTTTGTTGGGTCGATTCGGTACCGGAAGGCTTTCCAAACCAGGTGGGGATAAAATTGGCCGTAGAAGGATGGATACCCACTTCTTGGGGTTCCAGAAACTTGGCGCCCAATTCAATTACGACAAAAACAATGAAATCTACCACATCGACGGCAAGAACCTGAAAGGGACCTATATGCTGTTGGATGAAGCTTCCGTGACAGGCACGGCAAACATCGTCATGGCGGCAGTCTATGCAGAAGGCAAGACTACACTTTACAATGCAGCCTGCGAGCCCTACCTCCAACAACTTTGCGACATGCTCAACAGGATGGGCGCCAAGATCACAGGGATTGGCTCCAATATGTTGCATATCGAAGGCGTCAAGAATTTAAAAGGAACTGTCCATACGCTTCTTCCTGACATGATTGAGATCGGTTCGTTTATTGGCCTTGCGGCCATGACCCAGTCAGAAATCACGATCAAGGATGCCCAAATCCACCGATTGGGCATTATTCCAGATACCTTCAAGCGTCTTGGGATCGAGATGGAATTCAGGGGAGATGACATTTTTATTCCTGCCAAGAAACATTTTGAGATCGACACCTTTATCGATGGCTCGATCCTGACGGTTGCCGATGCGATTTGGCCAGGATTCACACCTGATTTGCTGAGCATTATTCTGGTGACCGCCATACAGGCAAAAGGAACAGTCCTGATCCATCAAAAAATGTTTGAAAGCCGTCTCTTCTTTGTTGACAAACTCATCGACATGGGTGCCCAGATCATTCTTTGCGATCCACATAGGGCTACGGTAATAGGTTTGGACAGGAAATACCCACTTCGGGGAATCCGGATGACTTCTCCCGATATCCGTGCAGGTGTTGCCCTTTTGATTGCAGCGATGTCTGCAGAAGGCACGTCCATCATTGACAATATCGAGCAGATTGACCGGGGGTATCAGCACATTGACCAGCGATTGAATGCTCTGGGAGCGGATATCGTAAGGATTGATTGAGAAAAGCAAGAGCTGGTTTTAGGATGTATTTATGCCCAATTCGCAGGCGGCTTACGCACAAGCCAAAACCCGAATTGAGGTATAAATAGGGGCTTGCTGGCGCTATGGTTTTGGGTAAAGGAACTGAATAATTAAATCTTAAATAGACATGAGGCTTTTTAAGGATATTGAATCTGCAAGAAAATCAGACTATAGGGAGGCTAATTTCTGACACCAAGAGGGGGAAGTCAAAAATAGTTATCCCCTAATAGCGTATCTGTCAATTTCAATCCTGAATTGAGTTAGTCAAGTACAATACGGATTAAATTATGATTTCCTTAATCGGCGAATGATTCTTGTTTAGAAAAAATCAAATTGAATATCACCAATGATTGTAGCCAGAAATCTAAGTTTAGGATTGATCCTTTATTACACATGGAAGAAACTGTTGTATTACCTTATAGTTTCAACTACAATATACATCTTACACGAATACTCCGGACTTCTATATTTTAATATCCCATCCTATACCATAGCGGCGCTGGGAGTTGCTTTGGCTATTTTTCTGGGCTTCAAAAACGACCATGCATACGGCAGGTGGTGGGAAGCCCGGAAAATCTGGGGACTTATGGTCAATTATAGCAGGGCATGGGCTCGTCAGGCCACAACCTTAATTATCCCGAATAATGAGGCCGAATCCGAGGAGGTCCATGCTTTTCAAAAAATGTTGGTCTACAGGCATATTGCTTTTGTAAATGCTTTAAGGGTGTTTTTGAGGAGACCGCACGACTACAATGTGCCAAAACAGAAAGAATTGTTTGAGGAGGACAACACGTATACCGATGCGATTCCTTTTATTAGCGAGGAGGAATATCAAATTTTTCGATATCAGAACAATCCTCCCAATTTTCTTCTCCAGCGACAGGGTGAGGATCTCAAACTGGCCTTTCAAAAAGGCTGGCTTAGTGATTACCGTTTTGTTAAAATGGAAGAAACCTTGGTGGATTTTAACGATATCCAGGGAATGAGTGAAAGAATCAAAAACACACCGCTTCCCAGACAGTATACTTTTTTTTCCAAAGTGTTTGTCCTCATTCACTGCACACTTTTACCAATGGTTTTTATCACTGAAATGGGTTGGAAAACCATTCCGATTGCGCTAATCGTCTCCTTTGTATTTCTTGCTTTGGATATGGTAGGAGAAAGAACAGAAGATCCGTTTGAAAACAAGCTGGAAGACACACCGCTATCCTCTCTGAGTATCACCATAGAAACCAATTTAAGGGAACAGCTTAAGGAACATAAGGACAATTATCCTCCGAAATATGAAAGCAAAGAAGGGATAATTCTTTGAGACCAACTTGACAGGGTAACTTTGGAATACACTTCACACCTACTTTTTCCTTATCTATAAAAGATTTTTTCTGAATTAAAGTAACCAAAAAAAGAAGTATGAATTTTTGGGAAAAGAGGATTTATTGAGGTTTAGAAATCAGATTGAAAACTATCGACAGATTATCAATAAATTTCAAGCTGGAATATAAATGGTCGTGGATAACACGGGTTTGAGGGGAGCCACATACAAAAAGGTTCTCGCAAATATTTTTATAGTGCATTCTTTATATAAAGCACCTCTTTCCTACCGCAGATCATCAATCCGCCAATTTTATCCCAATTCCAATGGGAAGCATACAAATTTTTCTTAAATTCTGCACCAATTCAAACCCAAGAACCTGTTGTAATGGAAGAAAAGAAATTAAGAAGCCAGGAATGGTTTGGCCGTAAAGGTAAGGACGGTTTTATCTACCGCGCATGGATGAAAAACCAAGGTTTTCCCAACCATCTTTTTGAAGGTAAACCTGTGATCGGCATCTGCAATACTTTTTCAGAACTCACCCCCTGCAATGCGCACTTTCGGGATTTGGCCGATGCCGTCAAGAGAGGTGTCTGGGAGGCCGGTGGTTTTCCACTTGAATTTCCGGTCATGTCACTCGGAGAATGCACGATAAAACCGACAGCCATGCTCTTTCGCAACTTGGCCAGTATGGATGTGGAAGAGAGCATCCGCGCCAATCCACTCGATGGGGTAATCCTGATGTGCGGTTGTGACAAAACCACTCCCTCCCTGGTGATGGGCGCCGCAAGTGTCAACATCCCGACGATGGTACTCTCAGGAGGCCCAATGCTGGCAGGTAGATTCAAAGGGAAGAAAATCGGCACCTCGGATCTTTGGCGGTTTGTCGAAGAATTTAAAAAAGGTGAATTGTCCCAGGAAGAATTTATCGCTGCAGAAAGTGCCATGGCAAGATCCATAGGCCACTGTGCACCCATGGGCACTGCCTCCACCATGGCCGCCATGGTGGAATCCCTAGGTTTGGCGCTACCCGACAATGCCACTATCCCGGCGGCGGATTCCAGAAGAAAAGCCATGGCCCATATGGCTGGAATCAACATCGTCGAAATGGTCCGTTCTGACCGGAAAATGAGCGATATCCTCACCAGAAAATCCTTCGAAAACGCCATCATGGTGAATGCCGCCTTGGGCGGGTCGACCAACTTTATCATCCATCTCCTAGCTATCGCGGGGAGAATGGGCATCGAACTTTCCATTGAGGACTTTGACCGATTCTCTGCCGACATTCCCCTGATCGCGAATGTTCAACCTTCGGGAGAACATTTTGTAGAGGATCTTTTTTACGCGGGAGGTCTTCCGGCGGTGATGAAGGAAATCTCCGGCAAGCTCCATTTGGATACCCTTACGGTCAATGGCAAGACGATCGGAGAAAATATTCAAAAGGCAGTATGCTATGACAGGGAACTGATCGGAACTTTGGAAAAACCTTTCAAACCGGAATCTGGAATCGCCGTACTTAAAGGCAATCTCTGCCCGAACGGCGCTGTGCTCAAACCATCGGCCTGTACGCCATCCCTACTTCAGCACCGAGGTCAGGCAGTCGTCTTTGAAGACATCGATGACTACAAAAGCAGGATAGACGACCCAAATCTGGATGTTACCGCGGACTCTGTTTTGGTACTGAAAAATGTCGGGCCAAAAGGCTATCCAGGAATGCCTGAAGTGGGCAACATGCAAATCCCCTTCAGGCTACTTTCCCAAGGAGTCAAAGACATGGTCAGAATATCGGACGGTAGGATGAGCGGAACAGGCTACGGCACTGTCGTCCTCCATATTTCCCCGGAAGCCGCCATCGGTGGCAACCTCGCCTTGGTCCAAAATGGGGACTGGATACATCTTGATGTGCAAAACCGAAGCTTGACCCTTGAGGTGGGAGACGAAGAACTTGCGGAAAGAAGATTGGGATTTAAACCCCTGGATTTGGGTTACGCCAGAGGCTATGCAAATATGTTCATCCAACATGTTACCCAGGCACACGAAGGAGTGGATTTTGATTTTTTGAAAGGTGGCTCAGGCCCCGAAGTAAAAAGAGATTCACATTGACAAATGAAAAAAAACACAAATCACATCACCAACAAAGTCGCACTGATCACAGGTGCTGGACAAGGAATCGGTTTGGAGATCGCCAAAACACTCGCCCATAAAGGTTATTTCATCGTACTCAATGACATGGAAAAAAGCCTCACGGAAGATGCTGTCAAGGAAATCATCAAGACGACAGGCGACCGGGCCATTGGTATTTCGGGAGATTCTGGAGATGTTGACTTCGTCGCAGAAATGGTGGATCTGGCCCAGAAACAATTTGGACAGCTCGATGTGGCTATCGCAAATGCCGGCATTACGCTCTTCGGGGAGTTTCTGAATTATGAACCGAGTGATTTTTTCGAAGTCATGCGGGTCAATATGGGGGGCACATTCTTCCTTGCCCAGGCCGCGGCCAAAGTCATGCGGCAACAAACCAGTGGGGGCTCGCTTCTTTTTACCTCGTCCGTGACCGCACATCAGGCCCATAAAAATCTGGCGGCTTATGGGATGAGCAAGGCGGCGATCGAAATGCTGGCCAAAAACCTGGTCATCGAGCTTTCTGAATCCGGCATCAATGTCAACACCATTGCTCCCGGGGCAACTTTGACCACCAGAACAGCCGAAGACCCAGAATATGAAAGAACATGGTCTAGGATTACCCCCATGGGCAGGCCAGCATCCGTACAGGACATAGCCCATGCAGCTGCCTTTTTGGTCTCAGAAGAAGCCCGTCACATCACCGGCCAAAATCTCATTATCGATGGCGGTTGGACCAGCATCAGTCCTTCACCTTATTAAAACCAAAAAAATGAAATCTCATTTCAATGAAATCTTTGAATACACGAAGGCAAGCAATTCCACCTGTATCCAACTCCTGGAAAAACACGGGGAACTGGTCCCGCTAAATACCTTGAAATTCTTCAGCCATATATTCAATGCCCATCACGTGTGGAACGCAAGAATCATTGGGGAAAAGCAGAAAATGGGGATTTGGGATATCCACCCTTTGGAGAATTTGGAAGCTCTCAATACTGAGACCTATGAGAAATCGCTCTCGATCATAGAGAATTTTGACTTGGAGCAGGTGATTGCTTATACCAATTCCCATGGCGTGGATTTAGAGAACAAAGTGAAGGAAATCCTTTTTCACTTGGTCAACCATGCCACCTACCACCGAGGCCAGCTCATGGCAGAACTCAGGGAAGCTGGATTGGAGGCAGTTTCCACGGATTATATTTTTTACAAAAGATAGATGATTAAAATTAGGTCAAAATAAATCTCAATATTTTTAAAAAAATTAATCTTAAAATTGGTTTAAATATAAAAAAACAAATAATATGAATATTTTTTAATATTATTTTTTGCATTAGCCAGTAACATTGGATAAATTATGCTTGTATATAATTTTTAAAAAGTGAATTAGACCCAAGTTCTATCGCTATGAAAAATCTTTCTAGACTCGCTTTTTCAGCCATTTTGATCCTTTCCATCAGTTCTTTTCAGACCAAAAATTTCCAATCCGGAGAATCGATCCTGACGCAAACACCCATTGCAGAGAATTTCTATGCCGTCGGAGGAACGGTTACAATCAATGCGCCTGTTCTTGGAGACTTGGTGGTAGCGGGAGGAACCCTTTTCATCAATGACACCATTCATCACGATGTTCTCGCCGCAGGTGGGACGCTCCATCTAAACGGAGTGGTGGGTCAAGATCTCCGCTGCGTCGGAGGCCAGGTCCATATCAATAAGGATGTCATGGGGGATGTGATCGTAGCCGGAGGTCAGGTCACGATTGGTAAAAATTCCATTGTCCACGGAAGATTACTCGCGAGCGGAGGAACGGTCAAAATCGAAGGAAATGTAATGGGGCCTGTAAATGTGGCGGCCGGGGAATTTGTGCTCAACGGCACATTGAAAGATGAACTGAATGCGAAATGTGGCGACATCACCATCAATGGAAGTGTCGCAGGTATTTCCACATTGGTCGCCGGCGACATCAAAATTGGGAATAAAGCCTCCTTTTTGGGAGATGTCCGCTACTGGGACAAGGAGGGGGATCTGGATTTTGGCAGTTCCCTGGAAGGAGGGGTAAATGCCACCTTCGATCCCAGCTTGGCAATTGATGGTGAGGGTTGGAAAATACTAGGTTTTTCGACCCTTTTTGGCATTTTTTGGTATTTGGGAGCGGTTTTGGTCATGATGCTCCTCTTGGGCTATTTTTTCAGAAACACCTTCAAAAAAGCAGCTGCAACCGGCATGGAAGACCCCGGCAAAAGCATTGGCTATGGTTTCCTTTTCGTCTTTGGCATTCCGGTTTTGGTGATGATCGCATTTTTGAGTTTGGTTGGGATTCCTGCCGGACTGATCCTACTTGGTTTCTACTTGGCGGTGGTGTTTTTTGCCGCTACGATCTCCTCACTTTTGATCGCCAATTGGATACAGTGGAAAAATGAATATCAATGGCCATTTTGGAAGTTGATCTTGGTGGCTTTCGGGATTTTTATTTGCCTAAAACTCATTTCCCTCATTCCATTTCTGGGATGGTTTGCCATGTTGGCGGTGGCTTTGGTCTGTTTTGGGGCCATCATGAAAAGTTTTTGGCCGGAGAAACTCTTCTTAAAAAGCACCTACTGATTTGCGCTGGACCAAGGATTGAAATCGGGTGATTGTTTCTGGAATTCGTTTGAATAGGACTACACAATTCCTTTGGCACAGTCCATTTTGAAACCTTAAACCCGTGTTGTCCATGACGAACTCAATTCAGGATTTACAATTGGGTACTGACTATTTTTGACCTCACCCTACCGGTGTCAGAAATCAATCTCCCAGTAGTCTTATTTTCTTGCAGTTTAACCCCTTTTTTGAAACCAAATGCCTATTACGGGTTAAAGCCAATCCATCTCAAAAATATCCGACACAATGGATCATTTTGACAAATGGAGATACATTCTTATCTTGAAATGGTTAGATTGTCCCATCATTTTCAACCTCCAATAAAACGCTATTTATGAAACGACTTCAATACTTTACGCTATCAATCTGTTTTTTGACTTTATTCTCCTGCTCCACTCCCGAAAAAGAAGTTGAGGACACACTCCCTATGAAAGTTGCTAAGGCCTATGGCTTTGAAAATTTCTCCAAAATCAATTCGATCGCCTACACATGGAATGTCCAAGTGGATTCTGCCACGGTAAGCACACGAGATTGGAAGTGGAACATCAAGGACAAAACGGTTTATTTTTCCAACCCAGACACCAGTTACACCTACAGTCTAAGCCTACCGGCCGATTCCCTACCACCCGCGGACAAAGGATTTGTCAATGACAAATATTGGTTGATGTATCCTTTCCAGCTGGCTTGGGATACGGGATACACATTCGAAACCGAAGAAAATGTACCTGCTCCGATCTCGGGCCAAAACACAACCAAGCTCACCATTCTTTACGACAGCCAAGCTGGTTATACACCCGGGGATGCCTATGACCTCTTTTTGGATGAAGACCTCATGATCACCGAATGGGTGTTCAGAAGAGGAAATGCACCGACCGGCAGGTCCATTACTTGGGAAAATGAGCAGGAATTCAAAGGAATAAAATTAGCAACCGAACATAAAAACGATGCTGGAACCAAATTTATTTGGTTTACAAACATCAAAGTAGACTGATCGGGCAATCAAAATGCCGGATTACCCAAGCCAACCTGAAAAGCATTTGGCTATTTTAGGTTGGCCTGATAAATACCCGAAAAACAAAAGCTCACTTCCCGAAAAAAATCTTTCCATGAATAAACTGCTGCTCTTTGCCCTAATCCTTTTTTCCCATCAGGTTTTGGCCCAAAAGCTCACCAAAACGGAGTCCAAGCTGCTGTCCGTCATCGACAAAAACTATGCGGAATCCCTTGCTCTCCTGCAAGAGACGGTTGACATCAATTCCGGCACGCTGAACATGGAAGGGGTCCGGGAGGTTGGACGTGTATTTGAAAGGGAATTTGCCAAAATAGGATTCCAAACGGAATGGATCACATTGCCGGATTCCCTGAAAAGGGCTGGGCACTTTGTGGCGACCAAAAAAGGCACCAAGGGCAAAAAACTCTTCTTCATTGGTCATTTGGACACTGTTTTTGAGAAAGACATGCCCTTCTATCCCTTCACCATGATCAACGATTCCACTGCTACCGGACAAGGGGTGAACGACATGAAAGGCGGAAATGTGATGATTTTTGCCACTCTGAAAGCATTGCATGAACTCGGTTTATTGGAAGACAGGACAGTCACGGTATATTTCACCGGGGATGAGGAAAATGCCGGAGACCCGAGTTGGGTCAGTCGGCAGGATTTTGTCGAAAGGGCCAAAGCGTCAGACATCGCACTGGGCTACGAAACCGCTCAGGGATTCAGCATCGCCACTATTGCCAGAAGGGGGGCGAGTGGATGGACCTTGAAAACTACGGGCAATCAGGTCCATTCTGCAGGTGTTTTCCGAGAAACGGTGGGCTATGGCGCCATTTATGAGGCGGCAAGAATCCTGAACCAGTTTCGGGAAGAATTGGCTGGGGAACAATACCTGACCTTCAATCCCGGTCAAATCATCGGAGGCTCCGATATCCGATACGATGAAAATACAGGAACCGGGGAAGCCTTGGGAAAAACCAATATCGTGGCAAGGGAAGCCTTTGTAACCGGAGATTTGAGATTTCTTGGGGAAGAGCAAAAGGAAAACGCAAGGAAAAAAATGAGCACTATCGTCTCCCAAAACCTGAATGGAACCACTGCAGAAATTAAATTCGAAGATGGAATTCCTTCCATGCCGCCCACATCTGGTAACAGGGCTTTGGTGGATATCCTGAACAAGGTCAGTTTGGACATGGGTTATGGTGCGGTAAAAGCGGGAGATCCGGGCTCCAGAGGCGCCGGAGACATTTCTTACCTTGCCGAATTTGTAGATTGCATCGATGGCCTGGGAGCCTCCGGTACTGGCGCCCATTCCCCCGCGGAGACCATCAACATGAAGCAATATCCGGATTTGATGAAAAGGAGTACCCTATTTATTTATAGACTACTCAATTATT
Source organism: Rhodonellum psychrophilum GCM71 = DSM 17998 (assembly GCF_000381545.1). Taxonomy (GTDB): domain Bacteria; phylum Bacteroidota; class Bacteroidia; order Cytophagales; family Cyclobacteriaceae; genus Rhodonellum; species Rhodonellum psychrophilum. The sequence goes on from NZ_KB906686.1 coordinate 43,958, forward strand.
AAACTCTCGTTTCTGAAAAACTAAACAGACCATCCAACTTTTGAAGGTCTGTTTAGTTTGAATTTACCCTGGTTTTTTGATTTATTAATAGACAGCAATGGATAAAGTAAGGCTCATTTTTTCATTTCTATTTATTCTTTCAAGTTTAACATATTCCTTAGGTCAGGAAATTACCGAAAAGCCTCCCAAGATAATTTCACAAACCCTTTCCCAAAGGTGGGAATTGGATTCAATAGATAAGAAAGGTACTTTTCGGCTCAATTATTACAAGCCTTTTTATATCACCGCCGGACGTTGGTCCAATAGCCCGAACTTAATCCCCCAAAGCGAAAACCCGGATTATTCTGTACCCGAGACCAGTCCTTACAACAATTATGAGGCGAAGTTTCAGTTGAGTTTCAAAAGCAAAGTTTTACAGTCCATGTTTTGGGGGCATGGAGATTTGTGGATTGCATATACACAGGTGGCACATTGGCAGATATTCAATACCGAACTTTCGCGCACATTCCGTGAACTCAATTACGAGCCTGAAGTCATGCTGAATTTTGGCCTCAATGCCAATCCGCTTGGATTCAGATGGCGTACTGTTGGCGTCTCCTTCAACCACCAATCCAACGGTCAGGATTTGCCGAGGTCGAGAAGTTGGAACAGGGTGATTTTCCATGCTGGATTGGAAAAAGACCGTTGGATGATCGTCATTAGACCTTGGATCAGATTACCCGATGAAGAGGATGAAAATCCTTTGGTCATGGATTTCATTGGACGAGCCGAGGCAACCCTTGCCTAAACAGTCAAAAACCATAGTTTCTATGTTCTCGCAAGAAACAATCTCAGTTTTAATCCGAACAGGGGTTCTGCACAATTCAACTATGTATTCCCTATTAAAAATAACCTCAGAGGACATTTACAGATCTTTGATGGCTATGGAGAGACCATGATTGATTACAACCACAGACAGACAACGATTGGATTGGGGATTTCTTTTGTTGACTGGTAAAGCAATTTACAATCTGTCAGCTTTTTTAATTCAAGTGGAATTAAACAACTTCAAAATGAAAAAAAACATTGCTCTAGTTTTTGCCATTATAACTTGGTTTGCGGTCATCGCCCAATGCTACCTGATGATGGAAAACAGGATTGCTTCAGTTCCCGAAACCATTATCCGTTTTTTCAGCTTCTTCACCATCCTGACCAACACATTGGTGGCGATATATTTTACCCTCCAAGCATTGGGTTCCGGCAAAAAGATTTGGATCAACAAAACCGGAGACCTCACTGCCATCACCATCTATATCCTTGTTGTAGGCTTGGTCTATCAACTTATCTTAAGGCAGATTTGGGAACCTACAGGGATGCAGAAAATTGTAGATGAATTGCTTCATTCCATCAATCCTATTTTAGTGCTTGTTTATTGGGTGATGTATGAAAATAAAAAGTCACTTTCTTGGCCATTGATCCCAAAATGGTTGATCTACCCCTTGGTTTACCTTGTTTTCATCCTGATCCGTGGCGGTATTTCTGGATTTTACCCCTATCCATTTGTCAATGTAATGGAGTTGGGGCTTCAGCAAGTTTCCATAAATGCTTTTTTTCTGATGCTGTTGTTTTTAGGACTTTCTGCAGTTTTTGTGGCTTTGGGAAAAATAATCGGGAAAACCACCCCTCAAATAAAAAGCTGGGCAAAGGATAGGCAGGACCCTATTTAGAACTTAAACTTGGACTCCGATATCTATCCATTGTTTATTCTTCAACCCGAAATATGCATTGGTTTTCCCAATGGGGTTGCAACTGTGAGAAAATCAGACTACTTGAAGAATAAGACCTCGTACCAATACGGTGAAGGTAAAAATAGCGAGCAACGGATTGATTTTTAAGCAAATTCAGGCTGATGTAGAATTGGTAAGGAATCATGCAGGACCAATAAAAAGATCAACCCAACTGACCTTTTTATTGCTGTATATGTGCATTAAAGCATCCTTCCTTATATCTTTATCGCTATGATGAATACCATTCTCCATTCAGCGATCGTCTCTATTCTGTTTTTTGGAATGACCAGCTGCTCTTCAACCCCATCACCCTCAGTCGCCAACCCCAACATGTCCCAGCCACATAAAATCGTCGTTTACCAAGTTTTCACTCGCCTATTTGGCAACACCAACACAACCAACAAAACCTGGGGAACCCTTGCCGAAAACGGAGTGGGAAAATTCAACGACTTCAACGACCTTGCCCTTCAGGAAATCAAAGCCCTCGGGACCACCCATATTTGGTACACAGGCGTGCCTCATCATGCACTGATCAATGACTACACCGCATTTGGCATCTCCAATGACGATCCGGATGTGGTCAAAGGAAGGGCAGGATCTCCCTATGCCGTCAAGGATTATTACAACGTAAATCCGGACTTGGCGGTAGATCCGGCCAGAAGACTGGAAGAATTTCAGGAGTTGATCGTACGAACGCACAATAATGGACTCAAACTCATCATAGACATTGTCCCGAACCATATTGCCCGGAAATATGAGGGGAAAAACAATCCCAAGGGAGTGACAGATTTCGGAGAAAAGGATGACACCTCCATCGAATACAAAAGGGACAATAATTTCTATTATATCCCAGGAGAACGTTTCAGTGTGCCCCTACCAGAGGGGACCTACAAACCCCTCGGTGGGGAATCCCACCCCCTTTCCGATGGAAAATTTGATGAGTTCCCAGCCAAATGGACTGGAAATGGCTCTCGTTTGGCCCAGCCTGACTTCAATGACTGGTATGAAACCGTCAAAGTGAATTATGGAATCAGGCCCGATGGCACCAAGGATTTTCCCGAGCTTCCGGATGGATTCGGGGAGAAGGATTTCAAGGCACATTTTGACTTTTGGAAAGACAAGGACGTGCCAGACTCTTGGAAAAAATTCAGGGATATCGCCCTTTACTGGATAAAAATGGATGTCGATGGTTTTCGCTACGACATGGCCGAAATGGTCCCGGTGGAATTTTGGAGCTACATGAATTCCGCCATCAAAATGGAAAACCCAGAAGCATTTCTCCTTGCCGAAGTCTATAACCCCGCCGCCTACAGGGATTACATCCATTTGGGGAAGATGGATTACCTCTATGATAAAGTCGAGCTCTATGACACCCTGAAAAGCGTCATGCAAGGCAAAGGCTCTACGGACAACATCATCGGTATCCAAAATGGACTTGCGGATATCGAACACCACATGCTGCACTTTTTGGAAAACCATGATGAGCAAAGGATCGCCAGCCCGGAATTTGCCGGAGAGGCAATGTTGGCCAAACCGGCGATGGTCCTTTCAGCCACGATCAGCAGTGCCCCAACCATGATATATTTTGGTCAGGAGGTGGGTGAGTCCGGCGCGGAGAATGCAGGATTCGGCTCCCCTTCGCGAACATCCATCTTCGATTATGTGGGTGTTCCCCATCATCAGCGCTGGATGAATGGCGGGAAATTCGATGGGGGAAAATCTTCCGAAAGTGAAAAATCCCTTAGGGATTTCTATCAAAGGTTGCTCAATTTCACCATCTACAGCCCAGCTTTGGCAAGCGAGTACAGAGAAATCCATAGCCATAACAGACAGCATACCGAATGGTACAATGACCGCGTGTATGCATTCGTGCGTTGGAATGGGGATCAAAAACTGATCATCATCAGCAATTTCGACAGAAACGACAGCTTCGGCTTTGAGTTGGAGTTGCCTTCCGAAACAGTGGCCACCTGGGGTTTGAAAGACGGGGAATTGGAACTCACCGAAAAACTTTATGGAACCTCCAGGCCCACCCTTCTGATCCAAGATGGAAAAGCTAAAGTCAAAGTGGATTTAAAACCCTTGGAATCCTGGATTTTGGAGGTAAAACAATAAACATTTGTGAGCAAAGGTTGGATTTCCCAGCTTTGGGTAAGGAAATGCAATAGCGTTGGGTTTTGGATTTTATCCAATCGCAAAATTTCCCTCAAAACCTTTGGCCCAAAGAAACTTCGAAATCTTTATCAAAACAACCATCAAAAAAGGCCTGAGAATCAAATTCTCAGGCCTTTTTTGATATATGGAAATTAAAATGATTTTACACGTAGTTGTTTAGCATTACCGGCATTACCAACATGAGGATATCCTCGTTGTCTGACTTGTCAGACGGCACGATCAATCCAGCCCTGTTTGGCGCGCTGAACTTCAAGGTGACTTCTTTTGAAGAAATATTGTTAAGCATTTCCACTAAGAATTTGGCGTTGAATCCGATTTCGATGTCGTCACCGTTATGCTCACAAGACAACCTTTCGTTGGCTTCATTGGAGAAGTCAAGATCTTCGGCAGAAACCTGAAGTTCGCTTCCGGTCAATTTCAAACGCACCTGATGGGTGGTTTTGTTGGCATAGATCGCAATCCTTTTCAAAGAGCTCAAAAATTCGATCCTGTCGATGGTCATGTGGTTTGGATTGTCCACAGGGATAACATTTTCATAATCCGGGAAACGCTCATCGATCAACCTACAGATCATTTTGATGTTGTTAAAATTGAAGTAGGCGTTGGAATTGTTGAATTCCACGGTTACCGGTAGGTTTTCCGAAGGAAGCGTTGACTTCAAGAGGTTGAGTGCTTTTCTTGGAATGATGATGCTGGCGGCGTCAGGAGCGGCGATGTCCACTCTTCTGTACCTGATTAGCCTATGTCCATCCGTTGCCACAAAAGTAGCATTGGTGGGACTCAAGTTGATATAAACACCTGTCATTGCAGGTCTCAGTTCGTCGTTGCTGGTCGCAAAGATGGTATTGCTGATCGCGCTGGTCAAGACTTCTGTGGACATTTCCACGGTTGTCGCATTGGTAACGCTTGGTATTTTAGGGAAATCGGTCGCATTTTCACCGGCCAGTTTGTAGCGGCCGTTGTCAGAGCTGATTTCTATGCTATAAGTATCTGGATCAATGCTGAAAGTTACCGGCTGTTCTGGCAGGTTTTTCAGTGTCTCCATCAAAATCTTGGCTGGAACGGCGATGTTTCCATCCTCTTTGGATTCCACATCGAGTTCGGTGATCATGGAAGTCTGTAAATCGGATGCGGTGATGGTCAATTTGCCATCCTTAATCTCAAAAAGAAAATTTTCCAAAATGGGAACTACAGGATTGGTTGTCACCACTCCGTTAATCGATGAAAGCTGCTTCAAAAGAGCAGAAGAGGAAACAATAAATTTCATATCAAAAGGGCTTATTTATTCAATTTTTTTATGGCAGGGTAAATTTATAAATAAAATAACAAAACCAGCATTGGCAACGAACATTCATCCGAAAAAAATGAGTTAATCTCCTAAAGAAGGTAATTACTTTCACCCTAGGACATTCAGGGAATTATTTTGACCTGGCGGAAAATCTTTTTTTCCTCAACAGGATCCAAATCATACCCAATACACCCAAAATCAATACCGGAAAAACTACATTGACCACCTGCCATTTTACTTTTTCCGCCTTCACCTTCGCCTTGTTCAATGGGCGAATCTGGAACTGTTTGGTTCTAGTAGCGATAATCCCCTCAGGTTCGATCAGGTATTTGACCATGTTTTGAAGCAACAACCTGTTCGCATAGGTCAAATTGGCGTAAGGATCTTCCCCCAGGGGTAATGGTTCCCCGTTTTGCATATTGAAAAGGCTCTTGAAAAGATTGCCTGTGCCTGCCACAACCACTCTCCCTTCATTCCCCGATGCTTGGAATTTGGAAGGATCGATGTTCTCTGGAAGAAACCTATTGTTGAAAAAGGAGGTGAAATTTCCCTCCAAAAGATACAGCAGTGGAAGGTTTTTCAATCCATATTGCGCCATGTCCGGCGCTTCTGACATGTCGCTGAATGCCACCCGAACCGGGGCCGACAATTTTCTGTTTAAATCCGACCCAAAAATCAAGGGTGTTTTCTTAACTCCGTCCGCTTTTACAGTATCCAAGGAACTCGCAAATCGGAACATCACCTGATCCAAACCCTTTGTAATCGGGTGGGGAGCCATTCTTCCTGCTGCCAGATAAAATGGCCAAGGCAAAGGAACAATCTGTGCCTGATCCCCGAAATCTCCAGCCATGACGGGATGGTATCCAAAATTCAGGTCCTGGATCAAATCTTTGTTGATCCGAATCCCATATTTGAAAAGCAATTGGTCTAATCCTGTATCAAATGGGAAACCGATGGTCCCTTCTCCCCCAGCCTCATCCAAGTTCACGGCGACGGCATCCAATAAAAAAACCAGATTGCCCCCATTCATCAGGTACTGATCCAAAAGGTAAATTTCTTTTTCACTATAAGTATCCCTTGGACCCGCCACGATCAACACGGCAAAAGGATCCAGATCTTCTACCTTCTTGGCCTGTTCCATTGGGATTTTGTACACTTCATAGTCATCGACCAAGGCTTCCACAATCCCAAAACCATCTTCCTCACCCAATTCCCCATGCCCCAAGATCATCCCAACGGAAATTTTTTGCTTGGTAATCAATTTACGGATTGCATTGATCAATTCGAATTCGAGGTTCTCAATGGATTGGTTTAAAATCTGGTCAGGAGACATCCCCTTCTCTCCCCTGAGCAACAAGGTCCCGGTTTCAAATTCCTCACTCCTGACCATTACACCAGGAAAAATCAACCTGCTTTTTTGCCCGCCGTCCTCTGTCACAAATAGATTGGTGGGATTGATGCCATATTCGGTCAGGCTCACCACATAATCCTCACGGATATCCTCCGGTAAACTTAGCGGATCTTCATAATAAAAAGAGATGTTCTCGCTGCTGTAGGCATTGAAAGTCCTGAGGGTTTCTTCGATGGAACGTTGCAACCTCCGCATTCCTCCCGGCAGTTTTCCGGTGAGTAGGATTTCCACTTCTAATGGTTCCTCCAAAGATTTAAGTACTTCTATGGTGGCCGGATGCAAGGAATAGCGCTTTTCTTCTGTCAGATCTATCCTGAAAGGGAAGAATCGGGAGATCAAAAACAAGAACAAGATTGCCCCTAAAATCAAGCCCGGCCCGAGAAACGTTCTTAGAACTGATTTTTTATTCATTTTCTTCTGATCCATAAACCTGTCAAGCCCAAACTGATGATGATGACCGAAAGAAAATAACTGACGTTTTGCGCATCAATCACGCCCCGACTCATGCTTTGGTAATGGAAACTCAAACTGATTTCCTCCAAAAACAAAGCCAGGGGACTCATCACCTGCAATTGCACCAAGGCAGTCCATCCAAAGTACATCAGAAAGATGATGAAAACCCCTAGGATGAATGCGACAATCTGGTGCGCCGTCAATGCACTGCACATCAAGCCAATGGACGCAAACACCGCTCCGATGAAAACCAAACCGATCCAGGACCCGAAAAACCCTGCATGGTCAATATTCCCCACTGGATCGCCCAATTGGACCACACTGAAATAATACACTAAGGTGGGCAGCAAGGCCACGATGATCAATGTCAAGGCGGCAAAATATTTGGCAAGAATGATTTGGGTACTTCCTAAGGGAGAGGTCAGCAAAATCTCCCAAGTTCCCGATCTTTTTTCCTCAGCAATCATCTTCATGGTAATGGCCGGGATCAAAAAAGTAAAAATATAGGGCGTATAAATGAATAGGGGTTCCAAATCGGAAAAACCATAATCCAGCACCGATGTGTCCGGAAAAACCCAAACCACCAAACCCAAAGAAACCAAAAACACACTCAGAATGAGGTATCCAGAAAGATTGTTGAAAAAGGCATTGACTTCCTTTAGGTATAAACTCAGCATCTTATTGTTTTTGGGTGATTTGGCGGAAGACAGTTTCCAAGTTCCTCTCCTGCTGGCGAATACTGATCAAGGTCAGGGATTTGTCCTGGACCATTTGAAGGATTGCCTTCCTCGCCATCACTGGCTCACTGGTTTTCAGCAAAACCGACCCCGGATTTCCTTCATGGTGGCGCGCATCCCCGATGCTTTCAAACCAAGACAAGTCCATATTTTCTTCGGTTTCCAACATCAATATCGCTTTTCCCTGCTCTGCTTTTAAATTTTGGAGCAAATCGGAGGCAACGATTTTTCCCTGATTGATGATGACGACTTTTTCGCAAATGGCTTCCACCTCTTGCATGACATGCGTGCTAAGAATCAAGGTTTTGTTGGCACTGATGTTTTTGATGAGCTTTCGGATTTCCACGAGTTGATTGGGGTCGAGTCCTGTGGTCGGTTCATCCAGGATGATGACCTCAGGATCGTGGATCAATGCCTTGGCCAGCCCTACGCGCTGGCGGTATCCTTTGGAAAGTTGATGGATTTTCTTGTGCGCCTCCACTTCCAACCCACACAAAGGGATCAATTCCTCGATTCTATCCTTTGCTGCTTTTCCTTTCAAGCCATACAATCCCCCGATAAAAGTCAAAAACTCGCGAATATACATGTCCGGATAAAGGGGATTGTGCTCCGGAAGATAGCCGATCAATTTGCTTACCTCCTTTGGATTTTCCAACACCGACAATCCATTGACAAAAACATCGCCCTGATCCGGAAGAATAAAGCCTGTGGCAATTTTCATCGTGGTGGATTTCCCGGCACCGTTTGGTCCCAAGAAACCCAAAACCTGCCCTCTTTCCGCAACAAAAGAGACCCCATCCAGAGCTTTTTGCTTGCCGTACATCTTGGTCAGGTTCTTTACTTCTAGGGACATTTGGAAAAGGATTATTATTATTCAACGGCTAAGTTAAGGACTTGCAGTTGCCCTGCCAAAAAAAGTGGTCAAGTGACCACTTTTGCTCTGTGCAACGAGGGTTTTTTTGACATCTTCAATGGGGTTCAAGAAAATACGTTTTCGATGATTTTGGCGAGTTTTTCACCAGCCCTTTCGGCGACGGAAACGACAGCATCGTGTGAAAATTGACTGGAGATACTTGGTACACATTGGTTGGTGATCACTGAAATCGCCAAAACCTTGATGCCCATCTGATTGGCGACAATGATTTCCGGGACTGTACTCATCCCGATGGCATCCCCTCCCAGGACTTGGCAATACCGGATTTCTGCTTTTGTTTCCAGTTTGGGACCTTGTATCCCGACATAGACGCCCGTTTTGATGGGTATAGCCAAATGCTTGGCAGAAGCTTTTGCTTTTTGAATCAACCCATGATCCAAAGGTTCGCTCATATCGGGAAACCTAGGCCCAAATTCAGAGATGTTCGCGCCCCTCAAGGGATTGTCTGGAAACAAATCGATGAAATCCTCGATCAGCATCAAGTCCCCCGGTATAAATTCCGGGTTCAATCCACCCGCTGCATTGGAAATCACCAGCTGCTCCACTTCAAGGATTTTCATTACCCGAAGGGGAAAAACCGTTTCATGCAATCCATATCCTTCGTAATAATGAAACCTTCCACTCATTGCCCAGATCGCGGTGCCATTGAGCTTGCCAAAAATCAGTTCTCCAGAATGCCCCTCCACCGTAGAAAGAGGGAAATGGGGGATCGATGCATAGGGAATCTTGATGGGATTTTCCAAGTAATCGACAAAAGAGCCCAATCCTGATCCCAAAACAATCCCCAGCGATGCCTTTTCCTGGATTTGGCTTCGAATATAAAGCGCGGCTTCCTCGGCTTTTTCAAAAATAGAATCTGTTAGAAATTTTTGCATTGATTATTTGGGTTGTAGAATCTTTTGATTTTTGAAGTGTACAAAGTACCAAGTCTTTAGTATCGTTAAGTGGTTACACCTTAGTCATATTCTTCTGACCAATTCCTGGATAATGATACCCATTCCAGGTTCTGCCAGGGCGGCGGCGGCGAGTACTTCGGCGATGCTTATCTTTTTGACATTCCCTGGAGAACAAAGATCCGTGATCGCAGAAATGGCAAAAACTTTCATGTCCATGTGCCTAGCCACAATTACTTCCGGAATGGTGCTCATCCCCACGGCATCTGCTCCGATCGTTCTCAGGTATTTGTATTCCGCTCTGGTTTCCAGATTGGGACCCTGCAGGGCAGTATAAACACCTTGATGGACAGTCAACCCGTTTTCTTTCGCAATTTGCATTGCCATATCAATAAAATCCAGCGCATAAGGTTCGCTCATGTCCGGAAACCTGACGCCAAATTCATCCAGATTTTTGCCCCTGAGAGGGTTTTCGGGGAAGAGGTCAATATGATCGTTGATGACCATCAGCTCCCCAATTTTATGGTCTGGGTTCAATCCGCCGGCGGCATTGGAAACCATCAACTTGCTTACGCCCAGCAATTTCATGACCCTTATCGGAAAAGTGACTTCTTTCATGGAATAGCCTTCATAGTAATGAAATCTTCCTTTCATGGCCACTACGTTTTTACCCCCAAGTTTCCCAAAAATCAGAGTCCCACTGTGGCTTTCCACTGTCGAAACTGGGAAGTGGGGAATGTCTTCGTAAGGGATTTCCTTTTCGATTTCAATGTTATTGATCAATTGGCCCAATCCTGTCCCCAGGATTACGCCGATTTCTACGGGATTTGGATTTAAATTATGGATATAAACAAAAGCAGCTTGGATCTGTTCGGTGTAAGAAATTGTAGAGTCTTGTTTCATGTATTGATATTTTGCCCTAAAGTAATTGATACTATTGAGAAACTAAAAGGCCATACGGATTGTATATTGTTCAAATTCAAAAAAAATTCCACCAACATGATTCAAATTATCGTCGGCACCAATAGAAAAAATTCAATATCCAGAAAGTTGGCGTCCATTTATCAGGAAATACTCAACGAAAGGGGCGCCGAATCCGAAATAATCGAACTGAAGGATCTTCCCCATGATTTTGTTTTTTCGGCCCTCTATGAAAACAACGGAAAAAACGATGCTTTCAATGCCCTGCACAGCCGAATGCTGGTCGGGAAAAAGTTTGTCTTTATCGTGCCCGAGTACAATGGCTCATTTCCCGGGATCCTAAAATCCTTTATCGACGGGATGACCTATCCCAATTCTTTTCGGAACAAGAAATGTGCATTGGTGGGACTTTCCTCTGGAGTAGGCGGGGGTGGCATCGCATTGAGCCACCTTACCGACATCTTCCATTACCTGGGAATGCATGTACTCGCCTCCAAACCTAAACTGGCTAAGATTGAAGAGAATATGTCAGATAACCTGCTCACCAACAGATTGTACATGGAATTGCTTCGCTCCCAAGCTGAAATGTTGATTGATTTTTAATCAATCAACATTATCGTGCAAAAACCTATTGTTTTTCAAAAACTCATTTTCGTCTGTCAGGTTGAACCTCGAAATATTCCTCTCGGAGCTGTGTTGCACATCTGACAATTTCACTTGCTTGCGTACAAAGGCAGGCGTGTCCAATTTTTCCTTGAACTCTTCAGAATTCTGGTTGTTGGAACGCAATCCTTTCAGCTTCTCAAAACGCTCATGTGCCCTTTGGATGGCCTTTAGTTTGATCTGCTCATAATAGTCATTTCCATAAAGGTTTGCTGGGGCAGGCTCTTCGATTGGCTTTGACGCCTTTACCGCCTCCTCTTTCTCTATCACTGCTTCTTCCTCATCGTAAAGGGGAAAAGACTTTTTTTCTTTTGGAATTTCGGCAGTAACAAATTCGAATTCTTCTTCTTCCTGATCCTGTATCTCAAATGCCTCCTCTTCCAATTGCACTTTGGGTGCAAACTCCTGCACTTTGGCCGCTTCAACGACGGCTTTGGTTTCTACTGGAACGGTCGAAATCGGTTTTTGAAAAGTAAAGGTATAGGTCTGTCCGGTCTGGGCAGGAGCCTCATCTTTTACTTGAAAGGATTTTCCGGATTCCAAGTCAATCACTTTGGACACGGTTTCTTCTTTCGCTTTCGCTTTCATTTTTTCCATTTCCAATGCACTTGGGGTCAAAGTGGTCAATTTGTCCATTTCGAAACCGGTAGCAATGACCGTCACACGGATGGCTTTGCCCAAGTCTGGATCGATACCTTGACCAAAGATCAATTCCGCATCGTCTCCCGCTCTTTCTTGAATGTATTCGGTGATTTCGCTCAATTCGTCCATAGACAATTCGTCATCCTCACCAGACATGATGGACAATAAGATTTTTTGCGCTCCCCTGATGTCCACATTGTTCAACAATGGAGAAGCAATTGCTTTCTCAGCAGATCTGATCGCTCTTCCTTCACCTTCCTCTGTGGCAGACCCCATTACTGCGGCACCTGCATTTTTCATGACTGTTTTCACATCTTCGAAATCCACGTTTACATCTTGGTGAACGGTGATGATCTCAGCGATGGATTTGGCAGCTGTAGAGAGGATATTGTCGGCCTTTGCAAAAGCAGATCGGATGGCCAGGTTTCCGTAAATCTCACGTAGCTTGTCATTGAGGATGACCAATACGGTATCACAACTCTCGCGAAGTGCTTCGATTCCCAATTGGGCAGCCATCATTTTTTTCTTGCCTTCAAAGACAAATGGAGCGGTAACAATCCCCACAGTCAGAATGTCAAGGTCTTTGGCAATCTTGGCAATCACAGGTGCTGCACCAGTACCTGTGCCACCGCCCATTCCTGCTGTGATGAATACCATCTTGGTATTGTCCGACAGTAATTCTCTGATTTCTTCCCTGCTTTCAATGGCGGCATTCCTTCCTTTTTCGGGATTTGCACCGGCACCAAGACCTTCGGTCAGGCTTTCACCCAACTGCAACCTCAAAGGAACAGGACTGCTTTGCAAAGCCTGGGCGTCGGTATTGACAACCACAAACTCCACATCCTTGATCCCTTGGCTAAACATATGGTTCACTGCATTGGAACCACCTCCTCCGACGCCAATCACCTTGATGATTGACTTGTGATTTTTTGGAAGATCAAATCTGTAATCTTTCATGTTATCTGACATTTTGAATTTATTATGTTTGGTGAACTTTTTTTTTCGTTTGTTAAGAAGATTTTAAAAGGGAAATGAAAAGCAATGCCTTTTATCTCCCCAGTATGATAAGCCCTAGTAATTGCTGTCGTCACCAATGTCATTGGTGATGAATTCCTGAAGTCTCTTTCTGATATTGCTGAAAATATCCTTGTTGACCAATTCGGATTTGGGCCCTTTGACCTGAATTTTATTTTCTGGTTTGAGCGCGTATCGCTGTCTATAGGTGTCTTCCCTGTCATCGAGTGCTTTGAAACCGGCCAAAACCAGCCCCACAGTCGTCGCATACATGGGACTTTTAACTTCTTCAATTTTACACTTGCCTAAGTGCTCATTTGGATAACCGATGCGGGTATCGAGTCCCGTCATGTATTCAAACAATTGGCTTACGCCTTGAAGCTGTGCTCCACCTCCTGTCAGGACGATCCCTCCGGCAAGTTTTTTATAATGGCCACTGGCCACCAATTCATTCTGTACGTATTCGATGATCTCTTCCATTCTTGCCTGAATGATTGCGGCAAGATTTCGGATGGAGATTTCTTTTGGAGGACGGTTGCGCAATCCAGGAATGGAAACAATCTCGTTCGGATTTGCTTCCTCTGCGATGGCTTTCCCGAATTTTGTTTTGAGCAATTCCGCTTGGTTGTGCATCACCATGCAACCCTCTTTGATGTCCGTGGTGATGATATTGCCCCCAAGTGGGATCACCGCCGTGTGTCGGATGATATTGTCGTAGAAGATGGCGATGTCAGTTGTCCCTCCACCGATATCCACTAGGCATACACCTGCTTCCCTGTCCTGCTCGCTGAGCACGGAAAGTGAACTTGCCAAAGGCTCAAGAATAAGGTCTTTGGAAACCAAATTTGCTCTTTTGACACATCTGTTGATGTTGTTGATGGCCGTGGTCTGTGCAGTGATGATATGGAAATCCGCTTCTAACCTTGAGCCGGACATTCCTACTGGATCTTTGATCCCTCCTTCATAATCCACGGTATAATCTTGTGGCATGACGTGGATAATGGTGTTTCCCGGAGGAACCACGATGTTTTCCATGTCATTGGCCAAGCGGCGCACATCCTCGATGGTGATCTCTTCCTGGTGCGGCTGGCGGATAATACTGCCGTGATGGACCGTGCTTTTTATATGTTGACCCGCTATTCCCACGATGACTTCCACGATATCCACTTCTGACATATCGGATGCATCTTGAACTGCTTTTTGGATAGAATTGACGGTCTTGTCAATATTGGTAACGATCCCACGGATCACACCATCAGAGACAGCTTTGCCCATTCCAAGCACTTCAAGTTTACCAAACTCATTTTTACGACCGATGATCGCACAGATTTTGGTAGTTCCAATGTCAAGTCCAACAATTATTTTGTCATTTTCCATAGTGTGGTGAATTACTCACAAATTATTTGGTCCTTATATTTTACATTCACCCTGCTGTAAGCGTTCCATCCTTTTGAAGGGATGATCTCATCATAAAACAGGCTGATCTTTTCAAATTTTTCTGCTATATCCTCTGCATCCCCAAATTCGATAACCTGGTTTCCGACTTGCTGATGCATCTTGATATCCCCCTTGTTGTCGATTTCCAAAGAAGTGATCTGGGCATTCCAGAATGGGTCCTGAAAGATGAATTCCACCAAGCCAAGTAAATCCTGGTAATCGATGGACAGATCATCTGCTTCCAACAGTTCTTCGGCGAAATCGCCTTCCAAAATCAAAACCCTCGTGGTATACTTGGGCGAAGTCGGCAAAATCTGCCCTTCCGTGGAAATGTACCCATCTGCAGCCATTGGCCTGACAATCCTTGCCATGGGCTGATGCTGTTGGATTTCCACCCAAATATTCCCTTTCATGTCCCCATAAACTTCTGCTTTCTTGACAAAAGGATGGGATTCAACTTTCAATTCGACCTGTTGAAAATCAATTTCCGACAGCGCCCTTCCTGGACTTAGCATTTGAAATTCCGCTTTCAGGTTGTCAAGGATTTCCTTTTCATCCACGAAATAGACGTCCGCAATTCCTTTAACCTGGACCGACATCTCCGAAAATTTCCTTTCAGCACCCTTTTTTTCCACAAATCCGATGAAAACCAGCAGTACCAGTCCCAACAAGGAAAAACCCAATGTTTTGATCAGTTTAGTTTTCATGTCTTCTCATCAAATTTGTCATGGAAAAAACCAATCTGTCGATATCGCCTGCACCCATGGTCACCAAGACCTCAGGTTGATTTTCCTTTAGGTAGTCCAAAAGGTTTTCCTTGCTCTGAATGGATTTCTTCGGAGAAGTAATTCCTTCCAAAAGCATGGCTGCATTCACCCCTTCAATGGGCAACTCTCTTGCAGGATAGATCTCCAACAATACGACCTCATCTGCCAATGAAAGGCATTCTGAAAAGCCGCTTGCAAAATCCCTCGTCCTGGTAAATAAATGGGGCTGAAATACAGCCGTCAATTTTTTTCCTGGAAACATGGCCCTGACAGAGCTTAAGAAAGCCCTGATTTCTTCGGGATGGTGGGCATAGTCATCGACATACACGCTATCCTCCTGCTGTACCCAAATCTCAAATCTTCTTTTCACTCCTCTATAGGTCAATAACCCATTTCGGATTTGCTCCTCCTCTATTCCATGGTCCAAAGCGATTGAAATAGCCGGCAAGGCATTTTCAACATTGTGGAATCCAGGCATGCTGAGCGTCAGTCCCAAGATGTTTTTCCTTTCGCTGATGTAGTCAAATTTGAAAGCGGCAGGAAGTGCTTGGATATTGGCAGCTTTTATTTCTCCGGAATCCAAACCATACTGTCTCACTTTCAGGCTGGCATTTTCGGGTTTTCTTAATTTTGCGAAAGCATGGGACTGGATGTATAAATTTCCGTCAGGAGAAATCAAATCAATAAATTGACTGAAGCCTTCCAACATCGCTGCTCCATCCCCATAAATATCCAAATGATCGGGATCGACACTTGTCACCACGGCCACATTGGGATGCAAATGGAGAAAGGAACGGTCAAATTCATCTGCTTCCACGACCACCGTTGCATTCCCCTCAGCCTCATCGTGCAGGATCAGGTTGCTGTTGTAGTTTTGGGTAAGTCCACCAAGGAAAGCGGCAATATTTACCCCCGAAGATTTCAGCAAATGCGCAACCATGGAAGAAGTCGTGGTCTTGCCGTGGGTTCCAGCCACTGCAATTGTAGGCAAGGAAGCCGTAATCATGCCCAAAACAACCGCACGTTTTCTCATCTCAAAACCCTTTTCCATACAGAAATTGAGTTCTGCCGAATCCTTCGGCATGGCGGGAGTCCACACGATCAGTGTGTTTTTTTGGTCCTCCCTTACCTTCACGGGAATATTTTCAATCGCATCTACATAGTGGATTTCCATCCCTTCCTGCTCCAAGGCTTCGGTCAAAGCCGATGGTGTACGGTCGTAGCCGGACACCTTGATGCCAAGGTGATTGAACCAACGGGCCAAAGCACTCATGCCGATCCCGCCGATCCCTAGAAAATGGACACTATGGAGTTGTTTTAAAT
The DNA here is from genome assembly GCF_000381545.1 of Rhodonellum psychrophilum GCM71 = DSM 17998. Taxonomy (GTDB): domain Bacteria; phylum Bacteroidota; class Bacteroidia; order Cytophagales; family Cyclobacteriaceae; genus Rhodonellum; species Rhodonellum psychrophilum. Next base: position 60,382 of record NZ_KB906686.1, read on the forward strand.
TCATGCAATAATCTCTTCTAAGGCCGACACGATTCTATTGGCCGCATCGGGCCTGGCTAATTTTTTTATGTTCTCCGACAAAAGATCCATTTTGGATTCATCTGCCATCAGTTGATCTACTTCTTTTTTCAATTGACCGACTGCATGGTTATCTTTCAATAATACCGCGGCAATTTCTTTCACATACGCCATGGCATTTTTCGTCTGATGATCCTCCGCCACGTTTGGAGACGGGATGAAAATCACCGGCTTTCCCACGATGCTGAGTTCTGATACGGACAAAGCGCCCGCCCTGGAAACCACCACATCGGCAGCGGCATACGCTAAATCCATCTCTCGGATAAATTCCATAAGATACACATGCTTCAATCCTGAACCCATCACTTTTTGGCTCATCTCTTGGAAATAATATTTTCCACACTGCCAAAGCAGTTGGTATCCGCTTTCCTCAAAGCCGACCATATCTGCCAAAACAGCTTGGTTGATTGTCCTTGCACCAAGGCTTCCACCAAGTATCAACAAGACCTTTTTGTCCGGCTGCAAACCAAAATGAAACTTTGCCATTTCGCTTTTCCCCTTCAAATCAAGGATGTCTTTTCTTACCGGATTGCCGGTGACTTGAATCCGGTCTTTGGGAAAGAATTCCTCCATTCCTGGATAGGCGACACAGATTCTTCTTGCCCTTTTGGACAATAATTTGTTAGTCAGACCCGCGTAGGAATTTTGTTCCTGAATAAGGGTTGGAATCCCTTTGTTTTGGGCCACAAAAAGAAGGGGTCCGCTGGCATACCCACCGACACCGACCACTGCATTGGGTTTGAAATCCGCCAGGAGCTGTCTGGATTTCCTCAGACTACTGGCCAGTTTGAAAGGGAAGCTGACATTGGCCAAGGAAAGACTTCTTTGGAGCCCAGCCACTTTCAATCCCTCAATTTTATAGCCCGCTTCTGGTACTTTTTGCATTTCCATCTTTCCCTCGGCACCCACAAACAGTATTTCAGTGTCTGGATGTTTTTCCATCCAGGCATTGGCAATGGCAATCGCTGGATAGATATGTCCACCTGTGCCACCTCCGCTGATCATGATTCGATATGGTTTTGAAGTATTGATAGTCTTTTGTATTTAAGCGGTATGAAATGTCTTTTTCGTTCTGTTAGTCGGGCTGGTCGTTTCAATGGCTTCGACATGGTCCCCGCGGCTTACACTAAGGATAATTCCCAGGGAAAATCCAGTGAAGACAAGAGAGGTCCCTCCCATGCTCAAAAGCGGCAGGGGCAACCCTGTAATCGGCCCGAGTCCCACAGCCACGGCCATATTGACCATCGCCTGGAGCACCAGCGCAAAACTCAGCCCCGCGGAGAGCAATCCTCCAAAGGGTTTGGTGGACAGAGCCACGATTCTCATTCCCCTGAACAATAAAGCCAGATAGAGGAACAGCACTGTTGCTCCTCCCACTAGCCCATATTCTTCGATAATGATTGCATAGATAAAATCCGAATAGGGATGCGGAAGGGTATTCCTTTGTTCTGAATTACCCGGTCCTTTGCCCGTGATTCCACCTGTGGAAATCGCGATATAGGACTGTTCGGCCTGGAAGGGTATTTCATCTCCGGAAACAAAGTTTTCTATCCTGGAAAAGAAAGTGCCTCCCCGCTGTCCCGCCAAAACGGAGAACGTAAGCGCAAGGCTTCCGACCAAGACCACCAAGAGGATGAAGCGCATGGGAACCCTGCCGATAAACATCAGGAGCAAGCAAGTCACCAACAGCAAGACTGCCGTGGACATATTGGCCAAACCGATCAATCCACAAACCACGCCAATTGCCAATATGATCGGGACGAAAGTCTTCTGGAAATCCCGGATGTTGTTTTGTTTTCTAGCCAACAAACTGGCCAAACTGGCGATCAAAGCAAGTTTAGCCAAATCCGAGGGCTGGAATGCCTTGTTGATCACCGGAATAGTCAACCATCTGTTGGCTTCGTTTAATGTAGAGCCAAAGATGTAGGTCAGGAACAGAAGCGGTATGGATACCATCAACAGAAATCTCCCTATCAAACCAAAGGTTTTGTAAGGGATCTTATGGGCCACCCACATCACGAACAAACTCATCACTACCAACATCGAATGATCAATGAGGTACTTTTCGGTATTTCCACCTTGATTTTTGTAGGCCAAAGAACCTGTGGCGGAGTACACCACCAAGATACTGATGATGGAAAGCACGATCACGATCCCCCAAATAATGGGGTCCCCTTTCAGGTTTTGATCTATCCAAAGTTTCAGTTTTATCATTTGGTCAATGATGTTTTTAAGGTTTTGACAGCGGAGATAAACTGCTCGCCCCTGTCTTCATAATTCTTGAACAGATCAAAACTTGCGCAAGCTGGTGAAAGCAAGACCACGTCTCCCGATTTACCCAGATCCAGGCTCCAAGCCACCGCTTCTGCAATACTTTCTGTTTCCTTTATGGTATTGATTTTTCCTGCAAAGGCAGTTTTAAGTTTTTCGTTTTCTTTACCCAAACAAATGAGCACTTTTACTTTCCCTCCCATTGCTGGGTCCAAAAGCGTGTAATCATTGCCTTTGTCCACGCCACCGGCGATCCATATCAAAGGTGATTCGAAGCTTTCCAGTGCATAGAACGTAGCATCGACATTGGTGCCTTTGCTGTCATTGATGAAGGTGATGCCATCGATCACATCCACCAACTCCATTCTATGAGGAGCATTTTTGAAATCCTTCAAGCCTTCCCTTACCACTTCCTCGCTCACACCAGCAGTCAGCGCTGCAGTGGTGGCACACATCACATTGAGCATGTTGTGTGCTCCTTTGAGGGCTACTTCCTCTTTGGGGATGTCCATTGACTTCCCTTGAAGTTTCAAGCTGATCTTGGCTCCGTCGAAATAGCCTCCGAAGTCTGTTCCTTTTTCCAAAGACATTCCGTAGAATAAAGCCTTGGATTTGACGCTTTTCAATCCGGCTTGGATATTGGCATCATCGGAGAAATAAACAGCAACTTCCTGCGGTCCCATATTTTTGAAAACCGAAACCTTGGAAGCGATATAATTTTCCAGCTTATAGGCGTATCGATCCAAATGATCCGGTGTGATATTGGTCAGGATGGCAATGGAAGGTTTGAAATCCTTAAAGCCGTCCAACTGAAAACTACTGACTTCAATCACCCACCAATCCCGATCTCCCTCCACCAATTGAGCCGCCCAACTTTGACCGATGTTTCCAGCAAGTCCCACGTCCATTCCCGCCTTTTTCAACAAGTGATAGGTCAGGAGGGTCGTAGTGGTTTTTCCGTTCGTCCCGGTGATTGCGATCACCTTTCCCTTCGAAAACCTGAAGGCAAACTCCAGTTCATCGATGACTGGAATCCCTTTGGCTATTGCCTCTTGGACCAAAGGTGTTTTTTCCGGAATCCCTGGGCTTTTGATGATTTCATCTGCAGAAAGAATTCGACCGAAATCGTGCTGTCCTTCCTCAAATGGAATTTCTGCCGCATTCAGAATGTCTTTTCTCTCCACACTTATTGAACCCATATCAGATACCCATACCGCATAGCCTTCCCGCTTGGCCAGCAATGCTGCACCAACCCCACTTTCACCTGCTCCCAGTATGGCTATCGTTTTGTTCATTTATCTAAGCTTCAATGTTGCCAATGTGATGATGGCCAAGAGAATCCCCACGATCCAAAACCGTGTTGAAATCTTGGCTTCATGTATGTTTTTCTTTTGGTAATGATGGTGCAAGGGCGCCATCAACAAGAGTCTTTTGCCTTCGCCGTATTTTCTTTTGGTATATTTGAAATAACTGACCTGCGCTATCACGGAAAGGTTTTCGATCACAAAAACTCCGCAAAGGACAGGAATCAACAATTCTTTTCTCAAGATCAAGGAAGAGACCGCAATCACGCCACCGAGCATCAAACTCCCGGTATCTCCCATAAAAACCTGGGCTGGAAAGGCATTGTACCAGAGAAATCCCACACAGGCGCCCACAAATGCAGCACAGAAAATCACCATCTCACCCGAATTGGGAATAAAGAAGATGTTGAGATACTGGGAGAAAATGGCATTTCCACTGATGTAGGCAAATATGGCCAGCGTCAGTCCAATAATGGCGGAAGTGCCTGCTGCCAACCCGTCAATCCCGTCAGTGATATTGGCCCCATTGGAAACGGCCGTGATAATGAAAGTCACGAAGATGACATACAGGATGGGCGTTATACTCTCCCCAAGGAATCCAAACACCACCTCATAATTGAGCTCGTTGTCTTTTTGGAAGGGAATAGTGGTTTTGGCCACTTTGACATCCTTGAAGGAAGGTGTTTCCACAACTCCCTCTTCGATAGAAACAGGATTGGAAAATTCCCGAACCACTACGCCTTCATGAAAATAGAGCGTTGAGCCCACGACCACACCAATGGTAATTTGACCAACGATCTTAAATCTTCCGGCCAATCCTTCCTTGTTTTTCCTGAATATTTTGATGTAATCATCCAAGAAACCGATCGCTCCCAACCAAACAGTGGTGATCAACAGGAGGATGATATAGATGTTGAAAACATTGGCAAATAGCAGTGTTGGGATGATAATCCCAGCCATCAGCATCAAACCTCCCATGGTGGGGGTGCCTTTTTTCTCACTTTGTCCTGTCAATCCAAGGTCCCTGACAGTCTCTCCGATTTGCTTTTTTCGGATCCAGTTGATGATGCTTTTCCCAAATGTAATGGTAATGATCAAAGAGAAAAGCGCTGCCATACCTGCCCTGAAGGAGATATACCTGAAAACCCCGGCTCCCGGGATGTCCAACACTTTGTCTAAATAATCAAAAATCGGATATAACATGTTAGTCGTTCTTCAATAGATTGAGGATTTCCTTGATCACCTTGCGGTCATCGAAAGGATATTTCACACCTTTAATTTCTTGGTAAGTCTCATGGCCTTTGCCAGCAACCAGGATTATATCTCCTTTTTTTGCCATCATGACCGCGGATTTGATTGCTTCCCTTCGGTCAACATTCAGGGTTGTTTTTTTGACTCCCATTGGGCTGATTCCAGCTTCCATTTCCCTGAGAATCTCCGAGGGATCCTCATCACGGGGATTGTCGGAAGTCAAGATCACCTTATCGCTGAGCTGGGTTGCGATTTTGGCCATGATCGGTCTTTTGGATTTGTCACGGTTGCCTCCACATCCCACCACGGTGATGACTTGCTCAGCGCCAGTCCTCACCCCCTGAATGGTCTTGAGTACATTTTCCAATGCATCGGGGGTATGTGCATAATCCACGATGGCCGTGATGCCAAACAAGGTTGTCTGCTCGAATCTCCCTTGCGCACCTTTGATTTTGGAAAGCTGCATCAAGAGTTCATCCTCTTCCTCTCCCAAAAGGATCGCAGTAGCCAACACCCCTATTACATTGTAGGCATTGAATTCTCCGATCATCCGAAACCAGATTTGTTTGTTGTTGATATCCAGCTCCAAGCCTTCAAGTGTATTGGCAATGATTTTGGCCTTGAAGTCCGCAGGATATTTCAGTCCGAAGGTCTGATGCAATCCCTTGCAGTTTTGGAGCATGACAAAACCTCTTTTGTCATCAGCATTGATCAAGGCAAATGCATCCTTTGGCAATTCGTCAAAGAGCTTCTTTTTGGCTTTGATGTACGCATCAAAATCGCCATGATAGTCCAGATGGTCATGGCTGATATTGGTGAAAACGGCTCCGGCGAGATGTAGTCCCGACATCCGTTCCTGCACGATCGCGTGGGAGCTTGCTTCCATAAAACAATGGGTGCAACCTGCATCCACCATTTTGCGAAGCAATGCCTGTATGGTTACTGAATCAGGAGTCGTATGGGTGGTAGGGATAATATCCTCGTTGATTTTGTTCTCCACAGTGGACAACAAACCGACGATATAGCCCATTTCCATAAACAACTGATGGAGAAGCGTGACGGTGGTGGTTTTCCCGTTGGTTCCTGTCACCGCCACTAGCTTCAGCCTTTCAGATGGATTTTCGAAATAATTTGCCGCCATGATGCCCATGGCTTTGGCTGCATTCACCACCTGTACATAGGTGACGTTTTCTCTTTTTTTCTCAGGCAATTGTTCACAGACAATCACTGAAGCACCTAGATCCAAAGCCCCTTCAATGAAGGCATGGCCATCGACCTGTGTACCAGAAATGGCCACAAAGACACATCCCTGACTGACCTTGCGGCTGTCAAAAACAATCTCACTTACTTCCACTTCCATATTTCCTATGGTAGCCGTAAGGGAGGCTTTGTACAGTATGTCTTTTAAAACCTTCATTTATGATAAAATTAAACGGATGACACTATTTTGCTCTATTGCCGATCCTGGATTCATGGATTGTCCCTTTACCCTGCCCTTGCCCTGATACACCACTCTCAAACCCTTGTTTTCAAGGACATAAAGTGCGTCTCTTAGGGACATGCCATTGACATCGGGGACCATAGGGGAATCCACTCTATTGGTTTTCCATTCGATGGATTTATTGTTCACGGCAGATTTGACCCAGCTTTCACCTTCCTCACCTTTGTAATGATTGGAAATCCCAAGTTGATTGCAGATCAGTTGCAACTCGTCCACTTTTCCCGCTTGGATGTAGGGCAGTCCGGTGTTCGCTTGCGCCAGCTGGTTTTTTGGTGAAATGCGGGTGTTCAAGCCCAAATCCTGCGCATAAATCCTGTCGGCAATTTCCTTGAAAACAGGTGCAGAAACATCCCCACCATATACATTGAATCCCTTGGGACTGTCGATCACCACAATGGCACTGTATTTTGGATTGTCTGCCGGAAAGTAACCTGCAAAAGAGGTGTAATACCTTTGAACATATCTTCCATTCACTAATTTTTGGGCGGTGCCCGTTTTGCCTGCAATCTTATAATTGTCATTCAATACATTTTTGGCCGTCCCGTGGGTGACCACACCTTCCAAAAGGCTTTGAAGTTGTTGGATGGTCTTTTCCGAGGCAATGCTTTTTCTGACGATTTCAGTCTGGAATTTTTTTGTGATTTGATTTCCCTTCGCCACTGCTTTTACGATCATTGGCTTGACCATCACACCGTCATTCGCAACTGCATTGTAGAGCATCAGCGTCTGAAGCGGAGTCATTTTCACCTCATATCCGATAGACATCCAAGGAAGGGTAGTGCCATACCAGTATTTTCCACCTGGTTTTTTGAAATAGGGTGTTCCCTCACCGATCAGCTGAAAATCGATTGGTTTGTTCAAACCAGCTTTTTCCACGTAGGAGAGGAATTTTGAAGGTTGGTGTCCAAAATGTTGATCGACCAATCTGGAGATGCCCACGTTGGAGGATTTCTCAAAAACCTCCCTTACAGTGATCTTGCCAAAGCCACCGTTTTTGGCATCGTTCATATTTCGATCATAAAAACGGTAGGTACCGTTTCCTGTATCGATAGAGTCTTTCAATCCGACTTTTCCTTCTTCCAAAAGCGCCAACATGGAGAGTAATTTGAAGGTGGAGCCAGGCTCGGTAAGGCCTTGCTCTCCCACTGCGTAGTTGTAGGATTCATTGTATCCATTGCCGCTTTTGCTTCTTTCCAAGTTGATGATCCCCTTGATGTGGCCTGTGGCAACTTCCATGACGACAACGCAGCCGAACTCCGCGTCTTTGTTCACCAGTTGACGAAGAAGTGCCGTCTCTGCCACATCTTGAATATTTACATCCAAAGTGGTTTGGATATCCAAGCCATCGTCAGGTTTGATGTCTGTGGCATCAAAGACGGGCTTCCATGTTCCCCCTGCAATTCTTTGGAACAAGGCATTGCCATTTCTCCCTTCCAGGTATTCGTTGAAGCTGTATTCTATGCCGACGCCCAGTTTGTCCTCGTTCAAAAACCCAACAGTCCGCCCAGCAAGATTATTGAAGGGGCGGTATCTCTTTTCCACTTTTTCAAAAATGACACCTCCGGACGCTCTTCCTTTTCTGAAAATGGGCCATTTGGCCATTTTCTGCATGTCTTGATATCCGATTTGTTTCCGGTTCAAGATCACATAGCGCTTGCCATTTACCCTTGCGTCTTTGATGATCCTTTTGTAGGAAGCCGCAGATTTGTCTTTGTAATAACCTGACAATAAATAGGAAAGCGAATCAATTCCAGCCCTAAAAGCGTCTTCTTTGACGATAAGAGGATCAAGCACCACTCGGTAAAAAGGCAAACTCGTGGCCAATAGACTGCCATCGGCTGCATAGACATTGCCACGGGTGGCACTTACCTGTCTGAACTGAAAATTCTGGTTTTCGGATTTGGCGGCCCATTTCTCACCCTCCACAAACTGCAAATGGGTGATCCTGTAAAAGATCAACCCAGCAAATATAGCCACCAAAATGAAGGCTATCCTTACTCTAAGCACTATGGAACGTTTGATATTCACTTCTTGACGACTATTTTTAAAGGTGGTTCTTCCAATTCAAACAAGCCCAAAGGCCCAATTCTTTTTGCTACTTCAGATTGCTTGCTTCTCAACATGTACTCTGCCTCCAAAGTGGTGACATCTGCCCTGAGATCTTCCACTTCCTGCTGTGTCCTTTCAATGCTCCTGATCAAGTTGTCTGCCCGGTGATTGCTCCAGATATAGATCAGGGCAAGTAGGGCAACATAGAGAAAGGGAGGAACAAACTTTACAGGAATACCTTCTCCCAAAATCCCCGTGACATTCAGTTTTTCCTCAATCAGTGTAAAGATATTTTTACCTCTTCCTTTCGGAGAAGCTCCTTTCGTGATCTTCTTCTTGAAAGTGTTCTGAGTCATCCTTAAAGTTTTTTGGCAATTCTCAATTTTGCACTTCTGGCTCTGCTGTTCTTTTCCAGCTCTGCGGCATCAGCCACAACTGCCTTTCTGGTAACCGGCTCCAAGGGTCTGATCAGGTTTCCGTAGAAATCCTTTTCTACATCTCCGCTGAATTTGCCTTTGGCCATGAAATTCTTGACCAATCGGTCTTCGAGAGAGTGGTAACTCATGATCACCAATCTTCCTCCCGGCTTCAGGACATCCAATGTCTGCAACAACATCTCCTCCAAAGCACCCATTTCGTCGTTCACTTCAATCCTCAAGGCTTGGAAAACCTGTGCAAAATATTTGAACTCTTTCCTTCTTGGTGCATGCTTCATGAGCAGCTCCTTGAACCCTTCGATGTTGCTGAAAGGAACGGCTGCCCTTTGTGCAACCACCGCTTTGGCCAGGGTTTTTGCATTTTTGATCTCCCCATAAATCCCAAAAACCTTGTGCAATTGAGTTTCCTCATAGGTGTTCAGGATATCTTTGGCAGTCAAGGTCATGCCGGTACTCATGCGCATGTCCAGTTCTCCCTCGAATCGGGTGGAAAAACCCCTGCCCGGCTCGTCAATCTGATGGGAAGAAATTCCCAAATCGACCAAGATACCGTCTACTTGTTTGACTTTATAAAGCCTGAGGTATCTTTTCAGATCCCTGAAGTTGGCCTGAACAAAGGTGAATTTGTCACTTTCGGGGATATTGGCTGCGGCATCCGCGTCCTGGTCAAAACCATAAAGATGGCCTTTATCCAATTTCTTGAGGATTTCCCGGGAATGTCCTCCACCTCCAAAAGTAAGGTCGAGATAGATCCCGTTTGGGTCTATAGCCAAACCTTCAATGCAAGGCTGAAGCATTACAGGGATATGGTATTCTTTGGCTGTCATGACTTAGGAAAGATATTTTTCCATCAACCTAGACAGGTCAGATGGATCATTGATTACATATTTGAGGTATTTTTCGGGATTCCAGATTTCCACATAGCTTCCCATTCCCACTACGACCGCATCTTTTTCGATGTCGGCATAGAGCATAAAGGTCTTTGGAATCAAAAGTCTTCCCGCACCATCCAGCTCCACGTCATTGTTTCCTCTGAAAAAATTACGCTTTACCAAACGCTGCTCCTCATTTTGAGAATTGAGGGCATTGACTTGGTTGTATAGTTTCTTAAACTCAATCATGGTGTACAACTCAAGGCAACCATCGTTGCCCAATCTGAGCATCAGCTCGTTGCCATTGGATTCTGGAATTGCCGCCTTGATCTTGGCGGGCAATGTCAGACGTCCCTTGGCGTCAAGCTTGCAATCAAATTGATTGTTAAACATTCCCATGGTTAGTATTTCAGTTTACCTTAAAAACAAAAGTAAGAAAAGCTTTGACACAATCCACCACTTCCTCCCACTTTTCACCACTTTTTATTAAAAGTATCTAAAAGTTCCAACTATCGCAATTTTTTTGGGAAAAAATCGGACTTATTTTCCTTGAGGCTCAGTGGCTTGCAGCGAATCCCAATAGTCCTAAAAAAGCCAAAAACACTCGAATTTGACCAGATTTAAGGTAAAAATGGTTTTTCAAAAACAGACCGCAAACCTCTGGTAGAGAAACAGAAAAGTGGGGGAAAATCCCAAAAAGACGAAACCAAAACCCCTATCCAGCTAGCTTTATCCAAAAATCTTGCTGAAAAAGCCCAAATCGTCCTTTAGAATCCCCGTTCAAAAAGACAAAAGCATCTGGATATTCCCCAGATTATAAAACCATCCTTCCCAGGGGTTCGAGCGGATTTTAACAAACCGGAAAATAATAAAACTAACCCTATATATTTTATAGGGTAAAATGAAATTAAATATTAATTTTGCGGTTCAACGGTCTTCACACCTCAAATGAAAAAAATCAACCTCCTCTGTTTAGTTTTGTTCATCCTATTGGGATCTTGCCGACAGGAGACAAAAAAGCAAATTGTCCTAGATGGAAATTGGCTTGCCGTGCTGGACATCTCTCCGGACATCATTCCTTTTCGATTGACCTTTTCCCAGAGCAAAGGCAAGTTGATTGCCCAGGTGCACAATGCTGAGGAAACGCTTGTCTATGATGAAGTGGTCATAAGGGAGGACTCATTGTTCATCACCATGAGTATTTTTGATTCGGAAATCAAAGCCAAAATCATCGATCCTCAAAACATCGAAGGTATTTATGTCAGGAATTACGCGGCCAACTATGTCATTCCATTTAACGCTTCCAAAACCACCAAGAGTAGATTTGAGGTCAAGGAAAAACCAAAAACTGATTTTTCGGGCAGATGGAAAACAGTTTTCCAGGATGAAAAAGGAGAAACCTATGAAGCCGTCGGGATATTTTCCCAAAAAGGAGATCAGCTCACGGGGACATTTCTGACAAGCCTTGGGGATTATCGTTTTCTGGAAGGAAATGTAAGTGGAAGCACCTTTTCCCTTAGCGCATTTGACGGCAGCCATGCCTTCCTATTCAAAGGCGAATTGCAGGAAGACGGATCCATTCTTGGGAAATTCAGAAGCGGGCCTCGCTATGCCGAAACATTTATTGCTGTCCGGGATGATGCATTTGAGTTGCCTGATGCCTATGGCCTGACCTCCCTCAAAGAAGGAATTGAAAAACTCACTTTTTCATTTCCTGACCTGAATGGTCAACCGGTCTCTTTGGATAATGAAAAATTTCGCGGCAAAGTGGTCTTGGTGCAATTGTTTGGTACCTGGTGCCCCAATTGCATGGATGAAACCAAATTTTTGGCCCCATGGTATGAAAAAAACAAGGCCCGAGGGATTGAGATCGTCGCTTTGGCTTTTGAAAGCAAGCCTGATTTTGACTATGCCTCGGCTCGGGTCAAAAAATCCAAAGAAAAACTGAATGCCAATTATACCTTCTTGATCGCGGGAGAAAGCAACAAGGATAAGGCCGGTGAAGCCTTGCCCATGCTCAATGCCGTCGTGGCCTTCCCGACACTCCTCTATATCGACAAAAAAGGCAAAATCCGAAAAATCCACACGGGTTTCAATGGCCCGGCAACTGGAGGTCTATTTGACCGATGGGTGGAAGAGCATGAAGCTTTGGTAAGGGAGATGTTGGCGGAATCCTGATCGGGCAACCTGGTTCTACTTCTTCCTTTCGATGGTATACCTGACAAGTCCTTCCAATGAAGCCTTGTAATCAGAATCGGGAAAATCAACCAGCAGGGCAAGCGCCTCCTCAAAATATTGGGTCATTACGGTGTTGGCATATTCCAATCCTCCGGAAGCTTTGACAAACTTGATCACTTCGTTTACTGCTTTTTTGTCCTCGTTCCGGTTTCGGATCAGGTAGATGATGTGTCTTTTATCCAGCCAAGAAGCATTGTTCAAGGCGTAAATGAGGGGCAAGGTCATTTTCTTTTCCTTGATGTCGATGCCCAAAGGTTTGCCGATTTCATCCTCTCCATAATCAAAAAGGTCATCTTTGATCTGAAAAGCCATGCCGACTTTCTCCCCGAAAACCTTCATTTTTTCGATCACTTCCAAGCTCGCACCGGAAGTGGTGGCACCCACGGCACAACAGGACGCAATCAAACTGGCGGTTTTTTGGCGGATGATGGTGTAATAGACATCTTCGGTGATGTCGAGTTTTCGGGCTTTGGCGATTTGAAGCAATTCCCCCTCGGACATTTCCCGCACGGCATGGGAAACAATCTTCAGCAAGTCAAAATCACCATTGTCCACACTCAACAAAAGTCCCCTGGACAACAAATAATCTCCTACCAAAACAGCGATTTTGTTTTTCCAAAGAGCATTGATGGAAAAAAATCCACGACGATAATTCGCATCATCCACGACATCATCATGCACCAGCGTAGCCGTGTGCAACAATTCGATCAATGCCGCTCCCCGATAGGTAGCATCTGTCACACCACCACACATGCCAGAGGTGAGGAAGACAAACATTGGACGCATTTGTTTTCCTTTCCGCTTGACGATGTAATTGGTGATATGGTCAAGAAGAGTGACTTTACTTTTCATAAAGTCTCTAAATTTCTTCTCGAATTCGACCATTTCGGTCGCGATGGGAGCTTGTATCTGTTTAAGGTCAGGCTTCATAAGCACTTTGGTGCTGCAATAATACGACGGATTCATGCTTGGAAAAAACCAAAATTAAAATATTCTCTAATGGAACATGGAAGAGCGCAAGTTGTTTGTCGCTATTTCCGGTATCAAATTCTAATTACTTGTGTTAATTTGCCATTCTAAACCCAAACGCAATGAAGAACCTAAAAACCGAAATCAAATGGGCCGTTATCTTTACCTTGATGACACTCTGTTGGATGGTGGTGGAAAAACTATCCGGATTGCATTCCACCCATATCGACAAGCACATGGTGTATACGAACTTCTATGCCATCCCCTCGATCCTGGTCTATGTCTTTGCTTTGATGGACAAGAAAAAAAATCAATTGAATGGGAAAATGAACTATGCTCAAGGCTTTGTCAGCGGTATCTGGATCACTTTATTTGTCACGATATTGGCTCCGCTTAACCAATATATGATATCGACTTTCATCACTCCGGAATTCTTTCCCAATGCGATCGACTATGCGGTGGAATCTGGAAGAATGGATCGGGAAGCAGCAGAGTCCTATTTTTCCATGAAAAATTATTTGCTTCAAAGCCTTATCGGAACTCCACTTATGGGCTTTTTGACGAGTGCAGTGGTTGCCTTTTTCACCAAGAGCAAGGAGGGATAAACCTTCATCCGAAAACCCTTCCTGCTTGGCACATTTAAATTTTGTTATCTTTGACCTTTCATTAAACTGGCTTTTCCTTGACTGACGACTACATCAAACATAAATATGCCCCGATCCTTCCCAGCAAGGATGAATGGCCTGTGGTCAAGTTGAGCAAGGGGAGAAAAGAATTCATTAAAAAAGTGGCCAATGCCAGCAAAGACCGGGTTATCGAGCAAACCGGGGGCAATATGGACATCCTGAAGGAAGAACTGGAAACGACCTTGTACAGGGAAAAACTTCGGATAAAGCAAAATCCATGGGCAGTGGATCCAGACGATGAATTTGAATTTTGGAACAAAGTAAAGTCAGTCTTGGTGCAACTCAGTGCCGAGAGCAGCATCCCCAATGCCCAGAAGAAAAAGAAATATATAGAGATCCTGGACGACATTACGATCCGCTATGCAGAGGAAATCGCCAGCAACTTCCAGCATACACACTATAAACTTACCAGAAGTGTGGTCACTTTTGGTTTTGCCAGGCTGCTGAATGCCGCGAGGGTAAAGGGAATCAAATCCATTTTCAGCAACCAATTCAGTCTTCAGGACAAAATCCAGATCATCGGCGAAACCGACCAGCTGCGGGATCTTGCCTCCAAGGGAACCATCGTCATGGTCCCCACCCATTTTTCCAATTTGGACAGCATCCTGATCGGTTGGATCATTTCCGTGTTGGGGCTACCACCATTTATTTATGGGGCAGGGTTAAACCTTTTTAACATCCAGATATTCGCCTACTTCATGAATTCATTGGGCGCTTATAAAGTGGACAGAAGGAAGAAAAATCTGATTTATCTCGAAACCTTAAAAAACTATTCTTCTGAATCCATTCAATTCGGTGTCCACAGTTTGTTTTTCCCGGGAGGAACAAGATCCCGAAGTGGCAAGATCGAGTCAAAACTAAAACTGGGCCTGTTAAGTACCGCAGTGGAAGCCCAGCGCGCCAATTACCAAAAAGGTCAGCAGGGCAGCGGTGGAAAAATATTCATTGTGCCGGTGACGATCAATTACCACTTTGTGCTGGAAGCTCCCAGCCTGATCAAGGAGCACCTGAGCCTGACGGGTCAAGAGCGCTATTACCAAGAGTCGGATGAATTTTCCACCTCTTACAAAATCTCTAAATTTCTCGTGAAATTCTTCACCAAAGGGTCTGATATTTCGGTATCGATAGGAAAAGCGATGGACGTACTGGGAAATTATGTGGACACGGAAGGGAGAAGCCTCGACAAGAATGGCCGAATCATCGAAACCCGAGATTATTTCATTTCTAATGGTATTGTCAGCGAGGATACCCAAAGAGAAGAAGAGTACACCAACCAGCTGGGTCGGAGGATTGTTGAGGAATTTCACATCATCAACAGGGTATTCAGCTCACATTTGGTGGCTTTTACAGCATTCCAGATCATCAAAAAGCAAAACAGAAAACTGGACCTTTTCAATTTACTCCGGCTTCCAGAGGAGGATATTGCAATTCCCTACGAATTCTTCAAGGAGGAGTGCCAAAGGGTATTGAATAGAATCATGGAAATTCGGCAGGATGGAAAAGTACATGTCGCCCCACATCTGAAACGGGACATTGACTCCATCATTGAGCACGGCTTGAGCAATGTGGGCATGTACCATGCCAAACGCCCTCTCGTAAAGTCGAAAGAAGGCAATATTGAAACCCAGGACTTGAACCTCCTTTATTTTTACCACAACAGATTAGACGGATATGGACTCGAAAAGCTTTTCTAAGAAAAAATCTGTTGGCGTGGTAGGCATGGGAAGTTTTGGAACTGTTATCGCCAATATGCTTGCCGAAAAGAGCAATGTCATCGTTTATGCGAGAAGACCTGAATTGGTGCAAGAAATCAACACCCAACATGCTGCTGATGGCAATCCTGTAAATCCAACCATTGAGGCTACTGTGAACCCTGAATACCTTTGCGAATCCTGCGATGTATTGTTTTTTATGGTTCCTTCTGCAGGTTTTCAGGAAGTCGTGAAAGCATTTTCCCCGTTTTTACACCCTTATCACATTGTCATCCATGGGACCAAAGGCCTTTGCTTGAATCTTCCCAAAGGCAAAACTTTGGCTGACATGAAGAAAATTACCCGGGAAAACATATTGACCATGAGTGAGGTGATCCTGAAAGAAACCGTGGTGGTACGCGTGGGTTGTCTCGCGGGACCAAACCTCGCCAAGGAACTTTCCAAAGGCCAGCCAGCGGCAACGGTAGTCGCCAGCAGATTCAATGAGGTGATCCTGGAAGGACAGCGGTTGCTTCGATCGGATAAATTTCAAGTCTATGGAAATTCTGACATCATCGGAGTGGAGTTGAGCGGGGTTTTGAAGAATATCATTGCCATCGCAGCAGGCGCCCTTGCGGGGATGGGACTCGGGGAAAATGCAAGAGGCCTCTTGATATCGAGAGGCATGGTCGAATTGATTTACCTTGGAAATGCGCTTGGCGGAAGTCTTAAATCGTTTATCGGACTGGCCGGTATCGGTGACTTGGTGGCGACCTGTAGCTCCACATTGTCCAGAAATTATACTGTCGGGTTTAGATTGGCACAAGGGGAAACTCTGGACCAAATCATCAACAGCATGGAGGAAGTTGCTGAAGGAATCAACACCGTAAAACTGATCAAGACCTTTGTAGAAGGCACTGGCATGCGCGCACCCATCACGGAGAACTTGTACAAAGTACTCTTCGAAGATTTGAAGATTGAAGAAGCTTTGCAGTATCTGATGAAATATCCATTCAGCGTGGATGTGGATTTCTTATAAGAAAGCATCTTTTTGTGCCTGCGGCAAAGTGTAGAGTGTCACAATTCCGATTTTTTTTTTGAAACATCCTTTGTCTACCGGGATTTCAAAACTGGAAGGAATCGATTCTACCCAGCCCTTCAACCTTTCAAATAATTCAGCCATTTTTTGAGCGGTTTTCACTTCGGTTTACATATCTTGATTTCGAATTCAATTTCACCCACCACCAAAAATCCTTTTATGCTCAAGCGCGGTATCCAAAAATGGGACCTGGTTTTTTTAATCATCAACAGTGTCATCGGGGCAGGGATATTTGCGCTTCCTGCCAAAGTATTTGCGCTATCGGGTGTCTATTCCCTCCTGGCTTTCGGGGTTTGCGCTTTGGTGATGAT
Organism: Rhodonellum psychrophilum GCM71 = DSM 17998; assembly: GCF_000381545.1. Classification (GTDB taxonomy): domain Bacteria; phylum Bacteroidota; class Bacteroidia; order Cytophagales; family Cyclobacteriaceae; genus Rhodonellum; species Rhodonellum psychrophilum. The sequence continues at coordinate 77,139 of NZ_KB906686.1, forward strand.
GGTTTTGATCCTCGTATTCGCGGAAGTCAGCTCCAGATTTGACCAAACGGGAGGGCCGTATTTGTATGTGCACACCGCTTTTGGGCCATTGCCCGCATTTGTCATTGGCTGGCTGCTGATGCTCACCAGACTTTTTAGCTATGCGACCCTGATAAATTTGATGCTGATTTATCTCTCCTTTTTTTCGGAGGTATTTGCCATTCCATCCGTCAGAATCGGGATGATCGTCTTCATTACCGCTTGCATCACGGGTATCAATTTGATAGGGGTAAAAAACACCGCAAAAGTCAGCAATACGTTGACAGTGGCAAAATTGGTGCCTTTGGCCGTTTTTATCATCGTTGGTTTCTTTTTCGTGGATTTTGAGTTGCTCAAGTTTCGGTCCGCACCGAGTCTGCCAGATTTCTCCAGTGCCGCACTTCTGCTGATTTTCGCTTTTGGAGGGTTTGAAGCAGGATTGGTCAACAGCGGGGAAATCGAAAACCCAAGAAAAAACCTTCCCTTTGCCCTGATGATAGCGGCGGCTGTCATTACAGGGTTTTACATCTTGATCCAAGTAGTCTCCATCGGTACATTGCCGGAATTGGCGGCCTCTGACAAGCCCTTGGCCGATGCTGCGACTGGTTTTATGGGCTGGTACGGCGGGATGTTTATCACGATTGGGGCGGTGATTTCCATTCTGGGCACTTTGAATGTCCAAATCCTGAGTGGCTCGAGATTGCCCTATGCCCTAAGCCTGGAAAACCAATTCCCAAAATTCCTTTCCAAAGTACATCCCAAATTTGCAACGCCTTGGGTTTCTATTCTCTTCTTTTCCAGCCTGGTCGCTTTTGTGGCTATCGTTTGGGGATTTATGGGATCCCTGGCGGTCTCTGTTATTTCAAGATTGCTGCTGTATGCGATGGTCTGTGCGGCCTTGATCAAGTTGCGAAAAACCCAACCGGGAGATCATTATTTCAAAGTACCCTTCGGGAAATCATTGGCAGTATTGGGGATCTTGGCCACCATCTGGCTACTTTCCGGGACGCAATACGAAGAAATCAAAGACACCCTGCTTTGGGTTGGATTGGGATTGGGAATTTATGGGATTCACCATTTCACCAAAAGAAAGAAACAAAACAATTGAGGATCAGGCTTGCTACCTGAAATGAGGAGATTACCGGTATTCATGGGGGAGAGGACTATGAAACACATTAAGTTATCCAAAAAGGAATGAAGATCAAATCACAATTTGCCCATTCTAAAAGAGATCCCAAATGAAATTTCTCCAAAAAAACCTGGTTTTATCTCCGCTGAAATTCAGGAAGGTTTTGAGGAATAAACCGTAAATTATCCTGCTTATTCCCAAGCCTTTGGGACAAACTGTCTGACTGAAAATGCCAATAAACCCCACGCAACCTATGCTCCTTCGAAACCTTATTCTTGCCTTGATTGGCTTGTTTTTTCACTCCTGCACCCCTTCCGAATCACTTCAAACCCTGGATTATTCAGGTTGGGCCACTTTCGGAGGCACCAAAGATGCCGCACGCTATTCCTCCCTCGATCAGATCAACAAGGAAAATGTCAAGGACCTCCAGTTGGCTTGGACTTTCAATACCGGAGATGCAACCGAGCGTTCGCAGATCCAATGCCAGCCGATCGTGGTGGACGGTGTTCTGTTTGCCACAAGTCCCCAAGTCAATGTTTTTGCTTTGGATGCAACCACAGGAAAATTGAGATGGAGATTCAATCCTTTTCATTTGCTCGGCGGGCAGAATTCATGGGCGGGGACCAACCGGGGGGTCACCTATTGGGAAGAGGGCGAGGACAAAAGGATTTTGTTTACGGCGGGAAATTGGCTGATGGCATTGGACGCGAAAGATGGCAGACCGATTGAATCCTTTGGTGAGGGGGGGAAAGTCGATCTTCAAAAGGACCTGGACACGGATTTGGAGGAATTCCTCATTGTGTCAAACACCCCAGGAATCATTTACAAGGATAAATTGATCATCGGAATGAGGCTGTCCGAAGGATTGGATGCCGCCCCGGGACATGTCCGCGCATACGATGTGAAAACCGGAAAAAGAGAATGGATATTCCACACGATTCCACATCCCGGAGAATTTGGAAATGACACTTGGGATGAAGCACACCGGGATAAAATAGGCGGCGCCAACAATTGGGCGGGAATGAGCCTTCACGAGGAAAAAGGGATCGTATATGTCCCAACAGGTTCTGCCACCTATGATTTTTGGGGTGGATACCGACATGGCGAAAATTTATTTGCCAATTCCTTGATCGCCTTGAATGCCGAAACAGGCGAAAGAATCTGGCATTTTCAGGCAGTCCACCATGACATGTGGGACAGAGACTTTCCGGCAAACCCCAACTTGATCCGCATCAAAAAAGATGGGAAATGGATAGATGCAGTCGCCCAAACCTCCAAGCAGGGCTATGTGTTTGTCTTCGACCGGACGACCGGAGAGCCTGTTTGGCCAATAGAGGAAAGAGCCGTTCCGCAATCTACGCTTCCGGGTGAAGCGAGTTGGCCAACACAGCCGCATCCAACGCTGCCGGAGCCCTTCATGCGAATGACGTTTTCAGACAAAGAAATCCTGAAACTTAGTCCAGAATGGGAAAAGGACATTCGGGGGAAACTGGAAAACGTAGAATCCGGAAACATGTGGCTCCCTCCCAGCCAAGAACATGGTATCGTCCTTTTTCCAGGAATGGATGGTGGAGCGGAATGGGGAGGAGCCTCCTTTGACCCCACCTCTCAAACCCTTTATGTCAATGCCAATGAAATCCCGTGGATCGTCAGAATGACTGCCAATCCGGAGTTTGAAAATATAGGGCAGCGCAGTTATGTAAACTATTGTGGAAACTGCCACGGCATTGACCGCAAAGGAAACCCTCCTGCTTTCCCTTCGCTTATGGGACTGAAAAACAAATATGATGCTGCCAGTTTGGATATGCTGATCAAAAATGGAAAGGGCGCAATGCCCGCTTTCTCCCACATCAAGGAGGAGGAGAGAAAGATCATGGTGGATTTTTTGTTGGGAAAAGCATTGGATCCTTCCGCAGAAAAAAAGGAACTCGAGGGAGGAAAGGAAAGATTGTTTCCACAATTCAACCTGCAGGGATATTCTAGATTGTTGACCGAAGACGGTTTTCCTGGAATTCAACCCCCATGGGGAACCCTGACCGCCATGAACATGAATACCGGAAAGATCAAGTGGCAAGTTCCCCTTGGGGAATATCCTGAGCTCACCGCTAAGGGAATCCCGATCACAGGAACAGAAAATTACGGTGGTCCAGCAGTGACCGCTGGCGGGTTGGTATTCATCGCTGCCACCAAGGACGAGAAAATCAGGGCATTTGACAAAGATACCGGAGATTTACTCTGGGAAGCACCATTGCCTGCAGCCGGCCATGCCACGCCTGCGGTCTATGAAAAAGACGGCAAGCAGTATCTGGTAATTGCCTGCGGTGGCGGAAAAGGCACCAAATCCGGAGATGCTTATGTGGCTTTTGCTTTGCCTGATTAGCAAAGAAAAAAGTAAAGAAATGGGGCGAATTGAATCCCTTTGAAATAAAAAAGGGAAATCGAATCAGAAGTTAAACTACCGGTTCGATTTCCCCCTCAACATTCAGAGAACTCTCTATTTCGGTCCGCGGCTAAGAAACGTGGGCATTTCGAAGCGATTAACTATGAATCTAAGATAAAGATAAATACGAGAAATATGCTTTGCCTTTATGATGATCGGCCCCATGTTTTCTTAGGTGCTGAAAGCGAAAGTTATTCTTATTGTTTTACCCAGTTTTCTATCTGAATATCAGATATTCTTTGAAACTCTTTCAAGTTTTCTGTCACCATTATGAGGTCTTTTTCTACTGCTGTGCATCCAATCAAAAGGTCAAAATCACTTATCTGCAACCCTATTGATCTTAATCGGGCTTTCTCTTTTCCATAAAGGTAAATCGCACTAAAAATCGGAAGGATAACAACTTGCTTAGCAAAGACTTCAATTAAGTCAAGATTCTTTTGAGGGTTTTTACTGTTTTCAGCTCCAAAAATCAGTTCTGCCAAAGTAATTTCTGAAATAGTAAAATTCTCAGTACCTAGCTGTTCAAACTTTTCTATCAATCCATACTTGCCTCTTAAAAAATGGACGCAGATATTGGTGTCCAAAAGGTACTTCATTCGAAACCAGTATTTTCTGTTTTTTCAATTCTAGATTCTCTAATTTCTTTAATGATTTCATCTGAATCTTTATCATCTTCCCAAGCTCCAAAAAGCGTTCGCAAATCCACCTTCTCTTCTTTTATATCAAGAGACTCGGTCAATTTAATAATCAGTTTTTTCTTAGAAAGATTATCCAAACCTTTCAAGAGACCGAAATACTTTTCTAATGTCTTGTTGTTTAAAGTGAGATTTGCCATACTATTTTTATTCAATTTACGAAATTAATGGTTTGATGGTATAAAGATTTGGAGAATTAAATTCCTAATTCTCTTTTCTTTTTCTGAATCAAGTCTCCCATGTCACTCAAATCAGTAGTAAACCCACCTGCATTGACAAAGTGATTGTCAGTATTGAACCAAAATGTTTTCTCAATTCCTTTTATTTTAATATTGTAAAGGGGTGGGTAAACAAACTGTATTAAAGATAAAGGTTCTACATCTAGCCAGTTCACATTTTCTTCCCATTCTCCATTCTTAATAACTATTGATTGATTCCCAATACTTTCCAAACCAATTTATTCTTGATTAAAAAGAAGAGTATAATTTGAGAAATCCCGATTAGACTAAAAACATTGATTATGACAAAATCTCTTTCAGTTGACTCTCCATTCATTACAATCAATTGAGGAAAAAAACCATGAAAATGCGGAAATAACCAAAAACAGAATTCCGATTCCTAGTAATCCGAATTTAAAAATTATATGATATGTTTTATTGCTTTGCATGGGCATTTTCAATTTTCGTTAACGGGATTCAGCTTGGAGACGGCGGGCATTCGGACTACCTCCTTCCAGCCTACTCCTATCTTCTTAAAGATACTGAATTTTTAATTTACTCGGTACCGCCCGCTGGATCCAAGGTGATGTTATGGGCTTTTCTTCTTTCTATGTTCTGTTAATAAGATTTACGATCACATTAATCATCATTTCTTTTTCTTCAGGCTTACTTTCAGCAATTAACAAAGTCAAAGCAACCAATGTGCTTTCACTTATTCTTTTAGTTCCATCTGGATAATACAAACTTTTATTCTTTTCCAAATACCAAATAAATAGCCAGGCTGCAATTCTTTTGTTTCCATCTGAAAATGAATGGTTTTTGACAACAAAATATAAAAGGTGAGCAGCTTTTTCTTCTAAACTTCTGTATAGTTCTTTTCCATCGAATGTTTGGTCTATGGCTGAAATCGAGCCCCTAAAAGATTGATCTTTTTCATTTCCAAAAAGACTTGACCCACCGAATCTTTTCTTTAATTCATCCACAGCATGTTTTGCTTCCTTGTAGGATATTCTAAAAGTTGCTTGTATGGGGGTATCCGATAAACCTAGTCTTTGATGGTCATAATCATCCAAAATATCCAAAGCAGTGGAAAATTCGGATAAAACTTCAAATATACCTTTAGTCTGATCGTCTGAACCAAGACTTTGGATTGTCCTATTAACCAGTTTAATTGTTTTTTGAAGCTCCAGTAACCTCTTTTCGTTTATCGTATAGCCTTTTACCAAATGATCTTTAATGATCTTGTTGGCCCAAATTCTAAAGGCTGTACCCTGTTTGGAATTAACTCGATAACCCACAGAAATGATCAGATCCAAATTATAGATTTTTATCAGGCGCTTTACCGTTCTTTCTCCTTCCTGTTGAACTTGTGTAATTTTTGCACAAGTTGCCTTTTCATCCAATTCAGAGGTTTTGTAAATATTTCGGATATGCCTGACTATTGATGTCCGATCTGTACCAAACAATTCAGAAATCTGATATTGATCCAACCAAAGGGTGTCATTTTCAAGAAGCACTTGAATAGTAGGTGCGTCTTGCCCCGACTGATAAATTACTATTTCACCTGTTTGCTTCATGAGCTAAACTTTGATTGCTGGTCTTCAAGATACTTAATTTTGGCCTTTTTGAGTTCTTGAATCTCTTCAAATTCCAAGTTTAATCCTAGGTAGGTAGTAGAGAGATCAATTCGGTCATGAAAAAAAAGCAACCGCATCATTCTCCTTAGTTCAACTTTGTGTGAAGGCGTTTCTAATTGGAAAAAAACTTTCACTTTATTGTCATCAGCCATAAACTCAATGAAGTTATTTACTCCTTGAGAATACGCTGGACCACCGTAGTATCTTGCAATTGGATAAGTATCAGACCACAATATCTCACCAACTACTGCAAAAACTCCAAATTTTACTTGATCTATTTGACTCCAGGAGTATAAAGAATCATTAAAATCTATCGAATCTAAACTGATTCTCACTTCACCTTCTAACTTTCCGAATTTCTTTTGATTTTCATGAGCTCCCCAATAGCTTGCATAGAGAATCAATCCCAATAATGAAAAAAGTAGGGTTCGCATTAAATAATCTATGGATAAACTTAAGCTTAGCTGACTAGCAATAAAACCAATTGTAATAAGCAAAATAAAACCTCCATACATTAACCTACAAGAATTGATCCTCCAATTGATTCCTTTTGATGGTATAAAAATTTTTGCTTTAAATGCAGGATACTTCATTTGGTTCTCAGAATTGCCCATAACACCGAAATAAGATCAATTGTATCAATTTGACTTGTTTTTGATATGCTGGATAATGTGTTCGGCATGGACCACTGAGTTTTCGATGAAAAACTCACGGGTATTCAATCCTCCACACACCACCCCCGCGAGATACACACCCGGTACGTTGGATTCCTGGTTGGTTTGGTCATAGCAAGGTTGCCGTTTTTCATCAAGGCTAAGGGTTACCCCCAATTGATTCAACAAGGCAAAATTGGGCCGGTACCCTGTCATGGCCAAGACAAAGTCATTTTCTAGGACAACTTCCCCTTCCGGGGTATCCAAGACCACTTCATTTTCACGGATTTCTTTCACGAGGGAATTGGTGTAAGCCTTGATGGAGCCCTCTTTGATCCGGTTGTCTATGTCGGGTTTCACCCAATATTTGACATTGGCCTCGATTCCTTCCCCTTTGATCACCATGGTGACTTCAGCCCCTTTTCTCCAGGTTTCCAGCGCCACGTCAACCGCAGAATTCGCCGCCCCGACGACCAAAATCTTCTGTCCGATAAAGGGCCAGGGTTCTTTGTAATAATGGGTGACTTTTGGCAGATCCTCTCCCGGAACCTTCATCAGGTTGGGCAGGTCATAAAAGCCTGTTGCAATGATGATATTTTTGGCTTGGTAAGATGCCTTTGATGTTTTCACAGAAAAAATCCCTTCGTTGTTTTGAAGTTCTTTTACCTCTTCGTACAAATTCACCTTCAGCTTCCATTTTTTGGTCACCCTTCGATAATATTCGAGCGCCTCTGGACGGGTGGGTTTGTGGCTGATGGACATAAAAGGTACATCTCCCATTTCCAGTTTTTCCGAGGTGGAAAAAAAAGTCATGTTGACTGGATAATTGAAAAGTGAATTGGTCAATACGCCTTTTTCCAAAATGACATATTCCAAGCCTGCTTTTTCGCATTCAATCCCACAAGCGAGGCCAATCGGCCCTCCCCCAATAATCAGTACTTCCACCTTCTTCATTTCCATTTTATTTCCATTCAATTAACGGCTTGTCTTTTTTGTTCGTTCCCTTTTAGGATTGTATCCTAAAAATCACCTTCCTGTCAGCAAACCTTTTTTCCACCTGGTGAAAGGTCCTTTCCATCATTTCCACTTCTCCGGTATGTTTCCATAAGATCACTGTGGAATTGATCGTCCCATAATAATCAGCGACATTGATAAACTGGGCGGACAATTGCTTTTCTTCCCTGACCGAAAGCCCTGTGTCGGGCAATAAATGATCGGGTTCCATTTGTCTGGAATGCAGGGTAGGAATTAGATTTTCGAGATCTAGTTCTTGGGCTTCTATTTTTTCAAGCAAGCCTGATTTTGCTATTTTCACTTTTTCCCAAGGGGTATTCAAAAATGCGTTGCTGAGGCCATGGAGTCCCGGCTCAACTTCCTGAATGCCATCTGCATAATTGGAGAGGTAATATAATTTTTCGTGATTCCCAATGACAAGGTTGAAGCCTTCGTATTCATCCTTTTCCTTTTGGATCATTGTCAAATATTCCTTGGGATCCAGAGCTCCCTCCAGAAAATCCTTTACGAGGTTGCCTCTCGTTTTGGGATCCTTTCTGGGGTTTTTCAAATCCCGGAAATTGGTCAGTGTGGCAAATCGACCATTGGGATGGATACCCATCCAAGTTCCCCCTGCCCGAAGATCCTTTCCTGCATAAAACCCAGAATCCCACAGCTGAAGTGGAGCCGAGGGCCTTTCAAAAAATTCATCTCTGTTGGCCACCAAGACCATTTTATACTCCGGATGATTGTTCCAATTAAACGCTATCAAACACATGGTGCCAAAGTAAAAAAAAAGACCGAATGAATTCGGTCTTTTTTGGGATTAAACAGCTTTTTCTTTTTTCATTGAAGGGTAATCGGTGTACCCTTTTTCACCTGGGACATAAAATGTATCCTGATCCCATTCGGCAAGTTCCGCATTATTGGCAAAACGCTCAACCAAATCCGGATTAGAAATGTAAGGTTTCCCATAGGCAACGGCATCTGCCAATCCTTCCAAGACCACTTCATTGCCTGACTTCTGATCAAAAGCAGAATTGATGATGATGGTGCCCTTGTACATCGGCCTGTATCTCTGGGCAATGTTGGGTTCCGCGAAAGCGAGTTCAGACACATCTGTGAATGGCTCCGACAAGTGCAGGTAGGACAAATTATAATTGTTCAGTTTCTCGATGATGTAATCAAAAGTCGGGATGGATTCCTCGTCCATCGTCATTCCGAAAACACCATGTAGGGATGGATTCAAACGAAGTCCTATTCTGTTTTCAGGCATTACTTCTTTGATCGCATCGATGATGTCAAAAAGGATTCTGGCTCTGTTTTCAATGCTTCCACCATATTCGTCAATTCTTACATTGGACGTTCTGCTGAAAAACTGGTGCAACAAATAGCCATTGGAAGAATGGATCTCCACGCCGTCAAATCCAGCTTCCCAAGCATTCTTGGCCGCATTCTTGAAATCCAAAATGGTCTGATGGATTTCCTCCATGGACATTTCCTTTGGCGTTTCGGTGTCTTTAAATCCTTTTGGAGTATACGCTTTTGCCTGTGGGTTGATCGCAGAAGGTGCATGGGGAAGGTCTCCGTTGTGGAAATCAGAGTGGGAAATCCTTCCCACGTGCCACAATTGGATAAAAATCTTTCCTCCTTCATCATGAACTGCCTTGGTGACTTTTTTCCAGCCTTCCACCTGAGCTGCAGAATAGATCCCTGGCGTGTTGATATACCCAACCGCTTTTTTGGAAACCTGGGAGCCTTCACTGATGATCAAGCCCGCAGATGCTCTTTGGGTATAATATTTAACATGGATTTCGGTGGGAACATTTTCAGGATTGTCTGCCCTGCTTCTGGTCATTGGCGCCATGACCACTCTATTTTTCAAGGTGAGATCACCCAATTGTATTTGTTCTAAAAGCGGTTGCTTATACATATTTTTTTTTCTTCGATTAAATTCAATGTCTATACAACTAATCCGGAGCCAAGATCGTTCGCTCCCCTTTCAATTATTTTCTTAAAAACCTCAAGGCAGGGAATTAAATGAGAGTTTTAATAAAAAAATGCTTGGGTACGAAAAAAATCGTAGCCAAAATTTGCTTTACGATGATCTTCGTATAACTTTGTACGAAGATCATCGTATCAATTCCTATGCAACCGAAACCCACTGAATCCGAACTGGAAATTTTATCCCTTCTCTGGCAGCTCAAAAAGGCCACGGTGAGGGAAATCCACGAAAAACTTGCCGAGACCAAGGATACCGGCTACACGACCACGCTCAAGATCATGCAGATCATGAATGCCAAAGGACTTGTCAAAAGAGACGAACAGAATCGAACACATGTCTATTCGCCTTCCATAGACAAAAAAGACACACAGAAAAGTCTTTTGACGAATTTTGTGGCCACAGCATTTGGCGGCTCATCCAAGAACCTGGTCATGCAGGCACTTGGACAGGGCAATCCCTCCAAGGAGGAACTTATCGAAATTCGCGCGTTTTTGGACCAACTTGAAAATGAATGATCATGGAAGGATTCAACACTTGGATTCCCGAAACGTACCAAATTGCACTCGGATGGATGATCCTCCATGCCCTTTGGCAAATCGCAGGCATTGGTTTGTTGCTTTGGCTCAGTCAGCGGCTCTTCCAACACAAATCCGCAGCATTTAAATACAGACTCAGCATCTCCTCGCTTTTGCTGATTGCGATGGCGAGCATCCTTACTTTCTCCTATTATTCCGGAAGAGAGGCGGATACAACACCTTCAAATGAAAGGATGATCACCCAATATCCCGACGATTCGATAAGCCTGTTATCGCAAGCTCAGGTGGAAGGGTTGGTTTTGGAAGGCGATCCCATGGACTTCAGTGTTCTGATTCAAAAATTGGAGAAAGGATTGCCGACGCTGGTGAATATTTGGATGATTGGTGCATTGCTGTTTATGGTTCGATTGGGTGGCAGTTTGGCAGATATCCGAAATCTCCGAAACAAAACCCACCAAAGCCCTGATCCAAAGTGGGTCACTTTTATCGAAAATCAGAAGAGAAAGCTGAATTTAAAAACACCGATCGCCCTTTTCCAAAGCTTTCATGTAGATGTCCCCATGGCCTACGGGATATTTAAACCTGTCATCCTGATTCCGACAAGCCTGGTATTTCAGTTGAGCCCTTTACAATTGGAAGCCATCCTCACACATGAATTGGCGCATATCAAACGCCATGACTATTTGATCAACCTATTTCAATCCATGCTGGAAGTCATCTTCTTTTTCCATCCCGTATTCTGGTGGATCAATAAAATCGCAAGGGAACAAAGGGAAAATGCATGCGATGATTTGGCTATCCAATTGGATATCAAACCAAAAGACCTCGCTTATGGCCTGGCGAATGTCCTGAACCATGCACAAACCAAAGCACCGGAAATCGCCATGGCAGCCGCCAGACACAACAACCCAACGCTTGACCGCATCAAAAGAATCATGGGTATAAAAACATCTCCTTCTCAACCTACCACTTCAATCAGCATCACGATGATCATGACCTTAATACTCAGCGCCACCTTACTGGTGGGCGCCAGCGAAGAAAGTGCAAAAACATCCCTTGAGGATCTGATTGCCACAGAATTGAAGACAAGCACCATTGAAAAAGAATGGACAAATTTATTTTCCTATGCTCAGGCCATGAGGAATGACACCCTTCCCCACTCCATAAAAGACAGCATTCCCAATAAAAAATGGGAGGAAATGACAGAAAAAGAGCAGGAAAAAATGATAAAAGAGTTGGCTCAATTGGAATCCCTAAACCATCTGAATTTCAATTTCAAGGACTTGGAACCCGCGTTCCACAACCTAAATGAATTGCTGATGAATTTTAAGGGCTCAAATTTCATCTTTGGGGATTCATTGAACTTGCCACCGATGGTCTTCCAGGAGATTCCGACACCAAAATTCAATTTTGAAAATCTGCCGAAATTTGATTTTGACAACCAACAGTTCAAAATACTCCTGCCGGACAGCTCTTTTTTCAGTGCAATCCCTGCTTTTAAGTTCAATAAGGGGGATTCTACGTGGAATTCCTTCGCTGTCGACGGATTGGCCTTTCAAATGGACACTTCAAAAAAATCAAAAGAAGAACGGGATCAAATGATAAGGGAATTGAAGGAAAAACTTGCGGCACAAGGTGAGCAAAGAAAGGAAGCCCTCCAAAAAATGCAAAAGGAAAGGGAGACAATGCTCCAAGGTTTGGCCCAAAAACGTGAGGAATTCCAATCCCAAATACAACCCCAAATCAGGGAATATCAAGCCAAAATCCAAGAATGGCAAAAAGAGAATGAACCCATGCTGCAAGAATACCAGGCGAAAATGAAAGCTTGGCAAGAGGAAACCAAACCCAGAATGGAGGAGTTCCAAAAACAAATGGAGGCTTGGCAAAAAGAAAACCAAGTTCACATGAAAGCCTTCGAAAAAAAGATGGAAGAATGGCAAAAGAACCATCAGAAAGAATTGATGGAACTCCAGGAAAAAATCGAGAAAAGTGTAAAAAAAGGTTCGGATTAAGACCTTCGGAAAGCATGAAAAAAGCGACCAATGGATAATCGTCCATTGGTCGCTTTTTTTTGATTCAACCCGATTTATGCATTGCGAACTCAATTCAATATTACAATTGACTGACAATCAATTGGGTATTTATTGCTTTTAACTTCACCCTATTGGTACCGGGATTTATGCTCCCAATATTCTGATTTTCTTTCAGTTTCAATCCCATTTGGAAACCTATTGCATATTACGGGTTCAACTCACTTGCCTCGAATTAGCTGCTTAACATTACTTTTCCGCTGTCTTAGAATTCGGATTCAATAGGAAAAGGTCCGTCGAAAGGCAAAGCGGTCTTAATTCGATGCCAACAAATAGGCTTTGAAATCTCCGAAATCATTTGCGAGAGACTCCACCTTTTTGGTGCCATGAAGAAATTTCTCCAATCGCTCCGGTAATTCCAGCTTGATTCCCAAGGTTTCCTCCACTACCTCCTTGAATTTGCCGGGATGTGCGGTTTCCAGGAAAATTCCAACATATTCGGGATTTTGCTTTCTGAAATTCCGCAGCCCCAAATAACCTACCGCACCATGTGGATCCAAAATATATCCTGTGCTGTTCATTATTGCCCGCATCGCTTTTTGTGTATCCAGATCGTCAAAATAAAAGCCCCTCACTTTTTCCCGCAACATGCCCTCATCATTGTCATAAAGCGCCAAAAGCCTGCTGAAATTGCTGGGATTGCCAACATCCATGCTGTTGCTGATGGTCGGAACTGACTTTTTGGAGGAAAACGAATTTCCGTGGAGGAAGTCCGGGACGATTTTGTTGACATTGGTGGATGCGATAAATACATCAATGGGTAAGCCCATCTTTTGGGCGAGGATTCCAGCACCAAGATTTCCAAAATTCCCACTGGGAACAGAAATGGCAACCTTTTTATTTTTCTCGGGAAACCTCGAGATCGCATAAAAATAATAGAGGCACTGGGGAATCCAACGGGCAATATTGATGGAGTTGGCAGAAGTCAAAAGCATTTTTTGGTTCAATTCCTCATCCAAGAAAGCATCTTTCACCAATTGCTGGCAATCGTCAAAAACGCCTTCCACTTCCAATGCGGTGATGTTTTCGCCCAAAGTGGTAAATTGTTTTTCCTGAAGCTCGCTCACTTTCCCTTTTGGATAAAGGATCACAACCTCTACACCCGGCACCTTGTAAAAACCATTGGCAACGGCACTTCCCGTATCCCCGGAAGTAGCCACCAATACCCGGATTTTCCTCTCCTCACCGACCATCAACATCGACATGAGTTTGGAACAAAACCTTGCACCAAAATCCTTAAAGGCAAGCGTCGGTCCATGAAACAATTCCAGACTGTAGATCCCCTCTTCCACCTTGACCAAAGGAGCATCGAAAGCAAGCGTGTGCTCTACCAAAGCTTTGATTTGGGAAGGATCGAGATCCTCTCCAAAGAGTGCACTTATGATTTCCTCCCCCATTTCCTGGAAGGACATTTCAGCAAACCGATCGAAGAAGGATTGGGGCATCACTGGAATCATTCCGGGCATATAAAGCCCCTGGTCAGGTGCCAAACCCTGGATGACGGCTTCCTTGAGACTGACGATGTGCTTCGGATTATTGGTACTGTAGAAATTCATAGGAATCGATTTTCTTGATGCTTTTTAATTGATGACTGGAACAATGCCAATGTTAAATTTGGCAAATCACATAGAGAGAAAAGGGGCTGAAATAGTCAGATTATCATTCTACCACATAAGCGCCCTTATCATTGACTTCTGAAATGTAAACATCTACACCAAGCCCTATCTTTTCAAAAACTTGCTTGCTGATCTGTCCCACTTTCTGGGCGATCTCTTTTCCTGGCGATAAGATAAATACCGTTGGCCCCGAACCGGAAATTCCAGAACCCAGTGCCCCTGCAGCCTTTATCGCCTCCCGCAATTCATAAAATCCCGGTATCAAAAGTGCCCTTGAGGGCTCTGCAATCACATCTTTGAGCGAACGGCTGATCAATGCCAGGTCTCCCTGAAACAAACCTGCAATCAATCCCGCGATGTTTCCGGATTGGATGGTCGCGTCTTTTAAGGAAATTTGCTTCCGCAGTACACTTCTTGAATCTGCCGTGTTCAATTCTAAATGTGGGTGGAGCAAAGTGCAAAAAAGCCCTTTGGGAACGGGTAATTTCACCACGTCCAAAGGCGTATAATCTCGAATCAGGACAAAACCACCCAATAAGGAAGGGGCTACATTGTCCGCATGTGCCGCGCCACAAGCGATCCTTTCCGACTCAATGGCAAAGGGAATCAAATCCTTTTTTTCAAATGGATTGCCAAGAAGGGCATTCGCTGCCACCAATGCAGCAGCGGCACTTGCAGCACTGGAACCCATTCCCGAACCCAAAGGAAGTCCTTTGTACAGGGAAATTTCCATTCCCTTGTCAAAGAAAAGCTTGTCCAACATCGCTTGAATGGCAACAGAACAAGTGTTTTTATCAACCTCATAAGGCAACCTTCCCCCATCTCCTTCTATACGGACCATTTTCAGACCTGGCGTATCGGTCAGGGAAACCGTCACCTTATCTCCAAGTTCATCGATGGCAAAGCCCAGGATATCAAATCCACAGGAAACGTTGGCTACGGTAGCCGGGGCGAAAGCGGTTACTGATTTTACCATTATCTAGAATAATTTCCCAAACGGATCACATCTGCAAAAACTCCAGCGGCAGTGACATCCGCCCCTGCACCTGGTCCCCTGATGATCATGGGGAAATCGAAATAGCGCTCTGTCGTGAACAGGATCATGTTGTCACTTCCTTTGAGATTGTAGAAAGGATGGCTGTTGTCAAAAGAACCGAGACCTACTTTAGCCTTTCCATTTTCAAGGATGGCCATAAATCTCAATTTTTGACCTTTGGATGATGCCTCTTGAAGTAGCTCTGTAAATTCACCATCATGCGCTTGGAGTTTCTCGAAAAATTCCTCCACCGATCCCGCTTTTTCACAATCTGACGGAACCATACTTTGGATGGTAATGTCCTCAAAATGAAGGTCCTGTTCGGCTTCTCTTCCAAGAATTAAAATTTTTCTGGCCACATCCATTCCGCTCAAATCATCCCGTGGGTCAGGTTCGGTATAGCCTTTTTCTTTGGCCACTTTCACCACATCACTGAAAGGCAATCCTTTTTCGAGTTCGCTGAATATATAATTCATGGAGCCACTCAGGACTGCTTCAATCCTGACGACCTTATCTCCACTGAGCATCAAATCCTGAAGGGTGTTGATCACCGGAAGCCCTGCAGCCACATTGGTTTCATAGAGGAATTTCACGCCTCTTTTTCCTGCCAATTTCTTCAGCGCTCTATACCTTTCCAATGAACCGGAATTGGCTTTTTTATTTGGGGTGACTATTGGAACTTTGGCCTCCAATACCCGCTCGTAAATATCCGCAACCTCTTGGCTTGCAGTACAATCCACGAAAACGGAATTGGAGAAGTTCATATCATCCATGATCTGGGTGAATTTCTCCAAATCCATCGCTTGGTCATTTCCATTTTCACCTGGCATTGGACAGTTTTTCAAATCAAAACCATCTTCGCTGAAGGACATAAACCGTGAATTGGCCAAACCATGAATGTGAATATCCAGTAAGTTTTCACGCTGTAATTTTTCGCGCTGATTGGCAATCATTTTGATCAATGCTTTTCCTATCAGGCCCACACCGACCAAAAATACGTGCAAGACTTTGTTGTCTGAAAGAAAAAATGCCTCATGCAGCGCATTCAGGGCTTTTTGCAGATCCACTCGGGAAACAACCGCAGAGATGTTCAATTCAGAACTGCCTTGGGCGATGGCATACACGTTGACGTTGTTTTGCCCCAATGCCTGAAACATCCTTCCACTGGCACCTGGATTGTGCTTCATGTTTTCACCGACAGCAGCCACAATGGCCATGTCTGGGACAACCAAAACAGGGTCCATCTCCCCATTTCTGATTTCTGTCAAAAACTCTTTCTCGATCACTTCTTTGGCGATTGCCACGTCCGCACTTTGGATCGCTATACATATACTGTGCTCAGAGGAGGCCTGACTGATCAAGATCACATTGACACCTGCATCTGCCAGTGCGCCAAATACCCGATGGCTGACCCCGACCACTTCGATCAATCCCCCGCCAACAATATTGAGTAGGGAGACATCGGAAAGCGAAGAAATCCCCTTTATGATTTTGCCGTTTGGCGCATCACCATTGATGAGTGTTCCTGGATTTTCAGGTTCAAAAGTATTTTTAATGTAAATGGGAATATCTTTTTTCATTGCCGGCTGCATGGTGGCAGGGAAAATCACCTTGGCACCGAAATGGGACAATTCCATCGCTTCATTATAACTCAATTGAGGGATGGTAAATGCGGTATAGACCAACCTCGGGTCTGAAGTCAGAACTCCCGAAACATCCGTCCAAATCTCCAGACAATCTGCATCCAAGGCGGAGGCAAAAATTGCGGCAGTATAATCCGAGCCGCTTCTTCCAAGTGTAGTGGTTTCCCCCTTTGCCGTGCTGGCGATAAAACCGGTGATCACCTTCAAACCGGGATGGGTATGGAAATAATCTAGAATGAGATCATTTGTGGCCGAAAAATCAACTTTGGCATTGCCGAATCGGGCACTGGTTCGGATCACCTCCCTTGCATCGAGGTAAGTGGCGGGAAGGCCTTCGACCTTCAGTGCCTCTGCAAGGATAAATGCGGATAGCCGCTCCCCAAAACTCCCCACATAATCGAGGGTTCTGGGCGAACATTCCTTGATCAAGAATATGCCGTGAAAAAGATCTTCAAGTTCATTGAACCGCACCTTCACATAGGTGAGCACCGAGGATTGAAGTTGGATCGGGATCAATTCCCTGACCATATCCAAATGCCTTTCTTCAAGGGTTTTTAGATCTTTTAGATAAGATTTATCTCCCTCATTGGCAAGGCGTGCACTTTTCAACAACACTTCGGTCACTCCCCCAAAAGCGGAAAAAACCAATGCAATTTCCCCCTCTTTCTGCCGACTTTTTATGATCTGAAATACTTTTTTGATGTTTTCCCGGTTGGCTACTGACGATCCTCCGAATTTTAAAATTTTCATAAAACTTTGCTGGTTTTAAGGTTGGTATAGGGTATGGCTAAAGTCCAAGAAGGACCATAAAGGTAAGGGCTATATGTGATTGTTTTACGGGAATTACCCCGTAATGGTCAAGCCGGTAAAAATAGGCTGGGTGCACATGCAAAAAACACAGCTTATTTCAGGAATAAATCCTGAAACGGTCGAAAAAGAAAATTTTTGGGCTGCGTAAGACATGATTGTTTTTTTGATGAGACAATCTTACAGACTATTTTCCGAAAACCAAAAAAGTATTTACTGTTTTTTCAATGTAAACAGTTATTTGTTAGCACAAAATCAATCAATCTCCTCTTTTCTTAACTTAATATTAATACGAATTGCCAAATATTCTTTTCCCAAAAAACGGAATACTCGGTTTTGAATGGATTTGGGCCTAGGGTCAGAAAACATAAAACCCTGAACAAAAAGGTTCAGGGTTTTATGTTTTTCTTTACTGAAGACAAGCATATGCTGGATTTCTGCGATCGGATAATCAATCGCATCCCTCTTTCCTCCTCGTGTCGATGATATAGGCAATCTTCCATCCCGACTCGGTTTTCACCAATTGGAAGGAATTGACTCCACAGTGGCTGAAATTGTCATTCACATAAAATTCATATGGTGTCCAAGCAGCAGCCATTTGTCCATCCACCTTGATCTGATAATCCAAGATCCGCTCATCCAAGATGGTTTCTGCAGGTGTCGTGGCAATCCTGTTGATGAAATCCTGCACGGAATTGGACCCGATTTGGGCACCCTGCTCACCTGAAATGACCGTGGACATGATTGCTTTTTCATGAAACAAGGATCCCAAGACTTCTGGATTTTTCGTTTTCATCGCATCAAAAAGTGAAACGATCACTTCCTTCACCGCTATTTCATCCCCTTGGGCAAGCAATTGGGTTTGAGAAAACGCAAGGAATAGAAAAGCTAAGCCCAATAACCTTCTCATTTCTTTTCTATTTTACCACCTGTCCCGGTTTTCACCTCCACAATGGTTGGCGAACCCTTATACGTCACCTTGGCGCCTGTTGCAGCGCTTCCTCTCAGGGATTCTGCAACCTGAAATTCTGATTTGGCGGCCGTATTTGCCAAAACTTCTGCATGTTTGACAGCGAGTTTATTCCCATCGACTTCTGCGCTGGTATAGATTTTCAGATCAAGATCGTTGGCCGTACCCGTCACAAAAATTTTTGCACTTGTGGACGCATCGATGGTCAAGCCAACCGATTTTACCTTTGTTTCGATATATGCGCTGGTCGTGGCAAACAAATATACCTGATCCGTTTCGAGGACATCTTTCACGATGACTTTGGCACTGGTAGAAGCCTGAACCTCTTCAATATCAATATAAGTAATGGTCACTTTTACAGAGTTGGATTTGAAATTCCCCCGCCCGAGTTTGACCTCCAGGGTATTGTCAGAAACATTTGTTTCCACCTTGTCCAGTTCAATGCCTGAGGCGATGATTTGAATTTCATTTTTATCGCCTCGCACCAGCTCTGCCTCAATGGAATTGGACACTTTAATGCTGTTGAAATCTCTCAGGCTTCGGGTTTCCCTTTGCGTTTGGGCCTGTACCAAGAAGGTAATCAGGAAAAGACCTACAAAACCAAATAAGCTTTTTGTTTTCATTTCTTTTGGATTTAGTTAAACTCCGCCATACAATTTAAATGTCATGTTTCTCAAATCTGGATTGTTGACAGCGTAGTGCATTGCTTCCGCAATTTCAGCTGGGTTGACCCAAAGTGAGAAATCAGCATCTGGCATTCCTTCCCTATTTTGGGGAGTATCGATGATGCTAGGGACGAATACGTGGGACCTGATTTTGGTGTCCACTGCTTCTTCAGTTACATAATCTGCCAGGCTAGACACCATCATCTTACTCAAAGCATATGCCACAGCGTTTTTCCCATCGGAAGATTGAAGCGCCGGACGGGCTCCCATAAAGAGAATGTGTCCAAAATTGGCCTTTTTCATCACTGGGAGAAAGTTTTTGACCATGTTGAAAGCACTGAAAAAATTTAATTTAATCATTTTGTCAATGTCAGCCACTTTGGTTTTTTCGATGCTTCCTGACTGAAATCCCCCTACCAACAATACCATGGCATCGACTTCCCCGTATTGCATGTGGTAGTCTTTTGCAAAATCCGCTACTGATTTTTCATCTGTGGCATCGACTTCATACACGTCATCCGCTTCTTCTACCTCATCACCTGAGCCTGGCAAAATGGTGGCAATCACGCGGTAACCTTCTCGTTTGAATTTTTCGACTACGGAGGCGCCCAAATTACCGGCTGCGCCCGTTACTATTATATTTCTATCCATATAAGGTTATGTTTATTCAAAATTTTCTCTAAAATTAGGGTTAAATTTCGCGAAAAGCTTATGAATTCAAAAAAATCAACTAACCATTTTAGGATAAACCCAGAATAGTCAGGGGCTTTTTTTACTGGTCTTTGGACCAGGCTTTATGAATTTGACTGCTGTACAATTACCTTTCGTTTCAAAATTCCATTCATAAAATCCTTACAAAAAGCAGGCCTATAAATCCTTTTCTATTTGACAAACCCATTCGTTGTAGCTCCTAAGGTCCGGGTGGCAATTTGAATGCTTCAACAATTCCATACATGAAAGAAAATTATTTTGATTTGGTGTTTCAAGTGGTCAGGTTGATACCCGAAGGAAAGGTGACCACCTACGGAGCGATCGCCAACTGTCTTGGAATTAAAAGTGGGGCAAGAATGGTCGGCTATGCCATGAATGCTTCACATACCTTGGAAAATATCCCCGCGCATCGGGTAGTGAACAGAAATGGGGTGCTGACGGGAAAACATCATTTTGAGCATCCCGATAAAATGAAAGAACTTCTGGAAAAAGAAGGGATTGTGGTTATTGAAGACCAAATTGTGGATTTCGCCATTCATTTTTGGGATCCAGGCACCATGCAGATATGATTTATTTTTCGCCTAAATCACTCATTTTTTGCTAAATAAAATTTTTTTTATGCAAAATTTACTGATTTTTCACAAATGCGTATGCTTTTTGCAAAGTCTATTCAAAATCAGAAAGATTATGGAAACAGCATTAAAAAGTAATATCGCAGAAAATCTAAGGAAGCACCGAGTATTGAAGGGGTATACTCAGGAATACATCGCCGAGTACTTGGGAAAAAGAGATTACACCGCTTATTCTAGATATGAGCAAGGTAGATCAAACCTCAAAATGGAAGATGCCATAAAATTGGCCAGCCTCTATGAAGTGGATGTGCAGGAATTGATTTCGGTGTCGCCATCAATTTCCTACTCCTCCGAAATCCAGAAAAAATCCAGTGGATTGGTTTCCATTTTGGTGGATCTTGATGGCAGCAGCAGCACCTTGGAAAATAACATCTCTAGGCTGAAGAAAATAAATGACCTTATCTCCAAGCAAGAGATTTGATCAACGTTTTCGGATCATAAATAATCCAATAAACATGAACAGCCCATTCAGGATCAGCATTTCGAATCCGAATTTATAGCCCCAGAGCCAGCTTTCGGAATTTTGACCAATAATGAATGAGAGAAGTGGTGCTCCCACAGCCAAATAAGGGACCAGCTTGTCTTTGACATTCCACTTGGTAAAAAGTCCGAAAGCATAAAGTCCCAGAAGGGGTCCATAAGTATATCCGGCGATGATGAAGACGGCATTGATGACACTTTGGTCATTGATCCATCTGAATCCCAGGATTACCAAAAACATGATGAAGGTAAAGGCAATGTGGACCTTTTTCCGCAGTGGCACCTGTTTTTCCAAGGGGTATTTTTTCTCGATTTCCAAAAAATCATAACAAAACGAAGTGGTGAGTGCAGTAAGCGTAGAATCCGCACTGGAATAAGCCGCTGCCGTAATTCCTAGGATAAACACGATGCCGACAAATGCGGAAAAGTGCTGCGTGGCCAACAAGGGGTAAAGATCATCTGTCCGCAAGGGCATTGCGATTCCCTTGGTCTCCGCATACATATAGAGCAAAAGACCGAGGCAAAGAAAAAGCAGGTTGACAAAAACCAAAATGATGGTGAACCAAAACATGTTCTTTTGGGCATCACCGATATTGCGACAAGTGAGGTTCTTTTGCATCATGTCCTGGTCGAGTCCCGTCATCACGATGGTGATAAAAGCTCCTGAAGCAAACTGCTTGAAGAAGTTGGTGCCTGACTGCCAGTCCCAATTGAATATTTCAGATCGCGGATCAGCAGCTGCCGCGGAGATGAAATTCCCGATCGAGGTGATTCCCAGATCCGTTGCAATGAGGTAAATACTCACCACGACAGCCAAAAGCATGAAAAATGTCTGCAAAGTGTCGGTCCATACCACGGTTTTGATTCCACCACGGTGTGTATAAAGCCAGATCAGCGAAACCGTAATCAGAACAGAGACCCAAAATGGAATTCCCCAGCGGTCAAAAAGTACCAATTGGAGGACCCCCGCAACCAAAAACACGCGGATAGAAGATCCGAGGGTCCTCGAAAGGATAAAGAAAAAAGCGCCGGTTTTATAGGACCAAAACCCAAACCTATCTTCAAGATAAGCATAAATGGAAACCAGATTCAATCTGTAGTACAAGGGGAGCAGTACTTTGGCGATGACCAGATATCCAACGGTATAACCCAGAACGACTTGGAAATAATAAAAATTGGTGTTGCCGACTTCACCCGGAACCGAGATAAAAGTCACTCCCGAAAGTGAGGCGCCAATCATGCCAAAAGCGACCAAAAACCAAGGAGACTGCCTGTCTCCGGTAAAAAACGTGTCTTTTGAAATGTTCCTGGAGGTAAACCAGGAAATTAAAAACAAGAGGGCAAAATATGATGTTATGACTAGAAGAACTAAATTTGAGTCCATAAACGTTTTAGGAATGAATCTCTAAAATTGTTCATAATTATTAAATTTGCAAAATGAGCTACCACACACAAACCTATCCGTACCAAAAAGAAGTCGAAGTATTGTTGGAGGAGTTGATCGATACAGAAGAAAGTGATCTGGTTGTCTTCAACGATGACGTGAATACTTTCGAGCATGTGACCAAAATCCTCATAAAGGTATGCAAACACACTTCGGAACAAGCCGAGCAATGTACCTTGGTGATCCATTACAAGGGGAAATGTGCCGTCAAAAAAGGCACTGCGCTTGAACTGAAACCGATGTGCGAAGCCATTCAAGACGCTGGCATACAAGCCGCAATCCTTTAATACTTACACGCCTTGAACTTCCCTTCCAAATTGATTGAGAATGCGGTCAATGAGATCAGCCGCCTGCCGGGTATCGGAAAAAAAACCGCGCTCAGGCTAGCCCTACATTTACTCAAGCAAAGAGAAACCGTTTCGGAGACTTTGGCCCATTCAATCTTGACCCTGAGAAAAGAAGTGAAATATTGTAAGGTTTGCCACAATATCTCCGACTCGGAGATTTGTAGCATCTGCACAGGTATGAAAAGGGACAAAAGCCTGATCTGCGTCGTGGAAGACATTCCCGATGTCCTGGCCATCGAAAACACTTCTCAATACAACGGCCTTTACCATGTCTTGGGTGGCGTGATTTCACCCATTCAGGGAATTGGTCCGGACGAATTGAAAATCGAATCCCTCATCAGCAGGATCAATGCCTCGCCCAGTGATGAGAAAGTGGAAGAAGTCATCTTGGCACTTTCCACCACCATGGAAGGAGATACCACTTCTTTTTACATCACCAGAAAACTCAAGACCATGGGCATCAAGGTCAGCACCATCGCAAGGGGAATCCCTGTGGGTGGAGAACTCGAGTATACCGACGAAGTCACCTTGGGAAGAAGTATCCTCACGCGCATCAATTATTCAGCAGATTAGTTTTTTTCTTTGCGTTTTAAAAATCCCTTTCTATATTTGCACTCCGATTGGGGGATTAGCTCAGTTGGCTAGAGCGCTACACTGGCAGTGTAGAGGTCAACGGTTCGAATCCGTTATTCTCCACAATTGTAAAACCTAACTTCTTTCAAAAGGAGTTAGGTTTTTTTTATTTTGCTTGCCGTGCATATCCACCCCTTTTTTTTCGGCTCGGCTATTCCCGATAGAGGGGTAGTATCCCACTTCCCTTTCTATCTCCTTAAATTACCAATTCGGTCTTCTCTAATTCAATCGACATGGCCTATATGTTCACAGACCATTCACCAACACGGGCAATCCCATCAACCCTGCACCCCCTTGAAGGAAAGAAAAAAGTCTCGAGGCATCTAGAGATGGTTTTGAATTCGAGCTCACTTCCTTCCCCGAAGGCATTACTTTAGCCAAATCAATTCAAAAATCTTTCCCAATACGCTGCATTGCATCCCCTTTCGTTTATTTTTGAGTGTTTCAAATAAGCTTCTTTAAACACCTCACCATATTCTTTGTGCACGGCTAAAGGGTACAATTCAAAAATTGGATATTTTTCCATGAAACCCGCCATTGCCTCTTCAAATCCATCATATTCATCCAAATAATCCACCCCCGGAATTTTATCGCATGCAAATTCTGGTGCAAACTCGAAAAGCGCCGATTCATCGGTCAAAAAGAAAAACCGCTCTTTTCCGTTGTTTTTTACCCTATAAAATTTGACCGAACCGCCTTCCCCTCCCACTTCACAGATAACCTCTAGGGTCTGGCTCAGGGCATAAGAATCCAGGATTTCTGTTAATATCTCCAGATTGTCTTCCCTCAGCTTATAGGAGGGATAGTAGCCTTTGTCTTGCGCGGCTATTTCGGTTCTTGCCCATGCTTCATTGGCATCCACGGTCAGCTGGATGACCTCCGTTTTGATTCCAATGAATTTTGCCTCTTTGATCAAGGATATAAAATCATCGTCAAAATTGGCCCATAAGCAATATTCCACAACAAGCACCTTGTGGTCCATCAAAGCGCCCATTCCGGATCCCGAGGCTTTGTTGTAAACATCGATAATCCTGTCATCCTCTAAAGCCCCGAAATCTCCGAAAAGCTTAAGCGATATTTTGGCCAAATCAAAAACATAATAAGTTTTCTTGTCCTGATAATTTTTTGCGATAAAAGTACTTTTCCCTGTTCCGGGTGCGCCGGTTACAAATATGATTTTGTCCATAAAATTTTTGTTTTGGTTTTAGAAAAATTAATTCTTGAGGTTATTCGTATTCACCAGGCTGTCGTGGCAGGCCTTGGTTTGATGCAGCAGCCCGATGATCCGCTGGACATTTGCATCGCTGATCTTCTCAAAATCAGAAAGCTTGAAATTCATGTCGTCCCCAACGTCAAACAATTCATCCGCATCGGACATTTCGCCCGACATCGCCAGATTGACCAGCTGGTCAAACAATTTGTCATGAAAGTCCGCCAATTTCCAGCAACTCCTGATCAAGGCTTTTCTGTATATTTTGGGATTTTCCATGGGTTTGGCTTTTGATTTTATAATGGGGAAAAAGATGATGTCATTTCAACTGTTCGCTGTGATCCTTCATCAGCCCCCAAATCTCATGGTAGGCAGAAAGTTTATCCCTTTGCTCCGGGAGCGAAGCGATTTCGTTTTTAAAATTGGGGTAATCGATGTCCTTGATCATCTTGACCAGTACATCTGCCATTTCCTGTTTTTTGACCAAAACCCTATACCGGTAGTCTGCCGATGGGATTTCCAAAATCCTCTTGTCATCAAAAAGGAGCTGCAAGTCTTTTTTCAGCCTTGCCCTTACCAAAAATGTATCCGTCTGATCCCAATGCTGAACAATGGAAATAAACCCAAAAGTTGATGCTATCCACATAATGTTACCCTTTAAAAGTGAGCGATTTAACAATAACTAAATTTACCAAAACGGTTTGACATCAAAAAACTATTGACACAAATTGTCTTTGTTTAATTTTATTTGAAATCAACGGAGTTCAAAAATGGGAGAAATTCCGATAGCAGGTGAACCAAGTGAAAAGCGAAATATGAATTTGAAACTCTAATAGGATTGAAGCTGCAAGAAAATCAGGCTTTTGAGAGATTAAGAATAATACCTAAATGGTGAAGTCAAAAATAAAATACAAATTACTGATTATTAAAAACTATACCCTGAAATTGAATTGGCAATGCATAACACGATTTAAACATTGGAAATCCCTCAGCAACCGAATCCAGAAATCCGCCAATTTGGTGTCAAATATTCTCCTGAGGCCTCAAATGCTATCCCAACCTTCAAAAAACTGGATAGAGCTAAAAAAAACCTACCGGATTCAGAAAATCCGGTAGGTTTTACATTGAAGGAAAGTAGGATTTCACTGAAGTGATCTATACTTCTACATCCTCCACATTTTTGAAATAAACCTGCTTGTCCGCATCCAAATCCACCAAGACGGCAGCATCATTTTTGATATAACCGGATAGGATCTGCTTGGAAAGTTCATTCAAAACCAAACGCTGCATGGTCCTTTTCAAAGGCCTTGCGCCAAACTGGGGATCAAAACCAACTTCCCCAAGATAATCCAAAACCTCCTGGGTTGCATCGATCTCGATATTGGCCTCCTCCAATCGCTTTTGGATTTCCCTCCACTGGATATCCACGATTTTGCGGAGAATCTGCCTGTTGAGCGGCTCAAACATGATGGTCTCATCAATCCTGTTCAGGAATTCGGGCCTTACGGTCTTTTTCAGAAGGTCATACACCTCTTCCTTGGTTTTTTCCAAAATCTCGGCTTTGTTCCATTCCTCCATCTCGGCAAATCGCTCCTGGATCAGATGCGAACCAATATTGGTCGTCAGGATGATGATGGTATTTTTGAAATTGGCAATCCTACCTTTGTTGTCGGTCAATCGGCCATCGTCCAGTACCTGCAAGAGAATGTTGAACACGTCGGGATGGGCCTTTTCGATCTCATCCAAGAGGACCACAGAATAAGGTTTCCTTCTGACCGCTTCGGTCAACTGTCCACCTTCCTCATAGCCCACATATCCCGGAGGTGCTCCTACGAGCCTGCTTACGGAATGGCGCTCTTGATACTCGGACATGTCTATCCTGACCATGGCATTGTCATCGTTGAAGAGATATTGCGCCAGAGCTTTTGCCAATTCGGTTTTGCCGACACCTGTGGTTCCCATGAAAATAAAGGATCCAATTGGCCGCTTTGGATCTTGCAATCCGGCACGACTTCTCCTCACTGCATCCGCGATGGCGCCAATTGCCTCCCTTTGTCCCGCAACCCTCTTGCCGAGTTCATCTTCCAGGTGGAGTAATTTTTCTTTTTCACTTTGGACCATCTTGACTACCGGAATTCCCGTCCATCTCGAAACCACCCCGGCGATGTCCTCCACATCCACCTCCTCTTTAAGAAGCGGTGAACCCTCTTGCATTTCCGACAATTGCTTTTTGAAGGATTCCAGCCTTTGTTCGGCTTCCACGATCTTGCCGTATCGGATTTCGGCTACTTTTCCAAAATCCCCGCTCCGCTCCGCCTGCTCTGCTTCTATTTTTAATTTATCTATATTTTCTTTTTCCGTCCTGATCCCGGTGATCACCGCTTTCTCACTTTCCCATTTCGCCTTTATATTTTGACGCTTTTCGGAAAGTTCCGCGATTTCCTTGCTCAGCACGGTTTCCTTGTCCTTGTTGTTTTCCCGCCTGATGGCCTCACGCTCTATTTCCAACTGCATCACCTTTCTGTTCATTTCATCCAATTCCTGCGGCAGGGAATCGATCTCCATTCTGAGTTTTGCAGCAGCCTCATCCATTAGGTCGATGGCCTTGTCAGGAAGGAAACGATCGGTGATGTATCTCTGAGAGAGTTCAACGGCTGCAATGACCGCATCATCCTTGATCCTCACGCCATGGTGCAGCTCATATTTGTCCTTGATCCCCCTTAGGATGGAAATGGCGTCAGCTACATCGGGCTCATCCACGATCACCGCCTGGAATCTCCGTTCCAAGGCCTTGTCTTTTTCGATATACTTTTGGTATTCCTTGAGCGTAGTGGCACCAATTGCGTGCAGCTCTCCTCGAGCCAAGGCAGGCTTAAGTAAATTAGCAGCATCCATCGCTCCCTCTCCACCGCCACCTGCACCGATCAAGGTGTGGATTTCATCAATAAAAAGGAGGATTTCCCCTTCGGAATCCGTCACTTCCTTGATTACCGCTTTCAGCCTTTCCTCAAATTCCCCCTTGTACTTGGCTCCTGCCACCAGCAGTCCCATGTCCAAAGAAATCAAGGTTTTGGATTTCAGGTTTTCCGGGACATCGCCACTGACGATCCTTTGTGCAAGACCTTCCACGATGGCGGTTTTGCCGACACCCGGCTCTCCCAATAGAATGGGATTGTTTTTGGTCCTCCGGGCCAGGATTTGCAATACCCGTCTGATTTCTTCGTCACGGCCAATGACCGGGTCGATCTTGCCTTTCTTGGCGAGCTCGTTTAGGTTTTTGGAATATTTTTCCAAAGCCCTGTATTTGGATTCTGCGTTTTGATCGGTCACTTTGTTTCCTTTTCTAAGTTCTTTGATGGCTTCGATCATGGGTTTTTCCGACATGCCCTGATCCTTTAAAAGTTGTGCGGTCTTGTCGGAACCCGCCAATATTGCCAAAAGCAAATGTTCAATGGCCACATATTCATCCCCAAAAGTCTTCAGGTAATCCTTTGCCTTGGTCATGACCTGGTTTGAGGCATTGGACAAATAAGCTTGCTGCCCACTTATTTTGGGATAGGACTTGAGGATATCCTCTATTTTTTTAGAAACGATCTGCTTGTTTATCCCCGATTTTTTGAACAAAAAATCAGTGACATTTTCATCTTCCGAAAAAATCCCCTTTAGTATATGTGCCGGCTCGATCCCCTGCTGCTGTTCTGCAGTAGCCAATTCAGCGGCTTTTTGAATGGCTTCTTGTGACTTGATCGTGAATTGGTTGAAATCCATATTGTCGTGGTTTTATTGTGCCAGGCGTCGTTTTTTGAGATCCAAAACAATGATCTTCTGACACCCAAAAGCTCCTTGAACAAATCACTCTCCAATCGCTTAATTTTCTAAAAATCGGAAATTATGGCTTATACTATACTAAAAAATAGCCTTAAACTGCCTTATTGGCAGTCTATAAGGCTATTTCGCTCTAAAAACCTATGTAGAGGCAATTGCGTCTCAGATTGGAATTTCGGACTAGCCTGCCTTAGTTTTCCCTTTTACCCCCATCGTCACGGTCTCTTCTAGGACTGTTTCTCTCTATGGTACGCCAATGCTTTGCCGCATCCCCTTCCCATTTTTCCACGGCAATTTCTAATTTCTTTATTTCCAATTCCATCTTGGCGAGATCAGCAGGCGTGGCTTTTCCCTTCAATCTTGCCTGTTCCAATTTCACTCTTTTTTTGGCAAGCTTCATTTCGGACTTGTGTTTATTGTTCAGGCTTTTGTCATAGGATTTTTGCGCATTTTGAAGGTTTTTTACTCTTTTTGCTTCTGCTTTTTCGGCGGCTATCTTTCTTTTTTCCTCAGCAGCAATTCTTTTGGCCTCCCTCTTTTCTTGGGCCAGCTGCTGTTTCTCTTCCTGAGCAGCTCTTTTTATCTCCAAAGCTTCTTCTTTGGTCTGCTCGGCATTGCCCTGGGCAAAACTTTGTGCAGAACCTACCAAGACCAATACCACAATTAAGAAACGAATGAATTTTTCCATTTTTACATTATTTATATTAAAAATTGAATTTACAATATTTTAATTAGTTTTTCAAGGCACTATATCCACAATTCATCTTAGATTACACCTAAAAAAACTGGGCTTTAAATTGACCTTTTACAACAAAGGCATAAATTGTATGTTTCAATTTGATTACATTGTTAAAGTTTTAGGAGTTATCAATACCTGGGAATAATGGCTGAGTTAAGTTTTAATTTGTTTTCGATACCAATTTTTTTTACAAGTTTACTATTCTTGGTTTTGATATTTCTGTCCTATGACAAAGAAAACAGGTCTGGTGAAGTTTACTTCTGCTTGCTTTTGTTCAGCTGTTTTGTTTATTCATTTTTATATGGAATGGAACTGATCTCCACGAGCGAGGAAGCCATTGTTCACTTCTTCCAATTAGAATTTTTTGGTGGGGTATTCCTCACGCCCTTGCTGCTGGCTTTTGTGGTTAAATACACAGGAAACAGCAGGTATTTCAAGCCAAAGATTTGGGTGCTGATTTTTGGGATCCCGGTTTTTTTCCTGATCATGAGCCAAACGAATGCTTATCACCATTTGTTTTTCATCGAATTGTCGACGAAACAAAATGCCTACTTCAATGCCATTTCCTTTACGCCGGGAATCCTTTATTGGGTCTATGCCATTTTCAATGTTGTCCCCGTGCTCTTTGCAAACTATTTACTCTTCCGGATGCTCAGCAGGGTCCCGAAAATATTTTCCGTCCAAGTGACGATACTGCTGATCGGCACCTTGATTCCCTGGAGTTTTCACATTGTGGATCTCTTGGGTTATTCCCCCTATTCAATGGATCTCGTTCCATTTTCTCTGGGAATCAGTTCCGTTATCATTTATTTGGGACTTTTCAAGTACGGTCTTTTCAAAAATGCTCCCGTGGCTTTCAAAACCATTTTTGAAAATCTTTTAGATGGCGTGCTTATCCTCAACAACAAGGGTGAAATCATTACCCAGAATCAAGCCGCAATCCAATTTTTCCAGAAATCAACGATTTACAATCTGTTGACAAAAAAAGAATTGCTACAAAACTGGCCACAATTGACACCCCTTTTTAACCTTGAGAATTTTTCAGAGCAAGTTGAACTCCATCATCCTGAAGAAAACAGGGTGCTTTCCGCCTACCGTGAAAACCGCAGGAATCAAAAAGGATGGGACAATGATTTCCATTATATCATCATCAAAGACATCACAGTCCAAAAATCTGCCGAGGCCACCATCCGATCGAAAGAGTTGGCGTTGCAAACCATCAATACCAGCCTGCTCAGAAATGAAAAGATGCTCAAATCCATCGCAATGGCCACCAAAGAGCTGCTTTCAAATACAAAATTCAATAAAGCAGCCCAAAAGGCAATTTCCATTTTGGGTGACGGCGCTGGGGTAGATCGTGCTTATCTTTTTGAAAATACGATTCATGAAAATGGGAAGATCACGAGTTCTCAGCGTTTTGAATGGAGTGCGTCCGCTGTAGCGCCTGAAATAGACAATCCCGGGCTTCAATATCTTCCTCTGGAACTATTTGGAGAGGCTGTTGACTTCATCTCCTCCAACAAGATTTACCAAGCGATTGTATCCAAAATCAGCACTGATCCGGAACTCAAGGAGCTTTTGGAAAGCCAGGAAATTAAATCGATTTTATTGATTCCGATATTTGTTAAGGAGGACTTTTGGGGATTTGTAGGTTTCGATGATTGTGTAACAGAAAGGATATGGAGTGAAGCCGAAGCTGCTTTGTTGATCAGTTTTGCGGACAGCATTTCCAATGCAATCGAAAGGAAAACCTTGGAGCTAAACCTCTTCAAATCCATGCAGCAGGCAAAGGAGGCGAGTATTGCCAAGTCGGAATTTCTGGCAAACATGAGCCATGAGATCAGGACACCGCTCAATGGCGTCATTGGTTTTTCTGACCTTTTGATGCGAACGGGGCTCAACGAAACCCAAAAAGAATACCTGAAGTCCATATTCCAATCTGGAAATCTTTTGCTCGACCTGATCAATGACATCCTGGATTTCTCAAAAATAGAGGCAGGGAAGTTGGCGCTCAATCCCATCAAGGTCAATCTTAAAAAAATGACACAAGAAGCCCTTACCGTGGTTCAGCCTCTGGCTGAGGAAAAGGGGTTGAAACTATTGCTTTTGCAGGATTTGAAAACGCCCAAATTTTCTTTTTTGGACGACATTCGAGTAAAACAGATCTTGATCAATCTATTGAGCAATGCAATTAAATTCACCGCCACAGGGCATGTAGAATTGGCCATTAAAGTGAAGTCCATCCGATTGGAGGAAAAATTGGCCCTGGTGGAATTTTCCGTCACGGATACCGGAATCGGAATCTCCAAGGAAAAAGAAAAGGTGATTTTTGAGGCCTTTGCCCAAGAGGACAATTCCACCACCCGGAAATACGGTGGGACGGGTTTGGGATTGACCATTTCCAATAAACTTCTGGCCTTGATGGACAGTCGTTTGGAGTTGGAAACAACATTTGGGAAAGGAAGCAAATTCTCCTTCCTCTTGACGCTTCCCTATGAAGAAGGAGAGGTCTCCTCCGAGGACTTTTCAAATAAAACGATTGAATCCCCACCGAGACCGGTAACCAACAACATCAAAAAAGGCTTCAAGTTTTTACTGGTGGACGACAACCCCGTCAATATGCTTTTGGCCAAAACCATCGTAAAAAACATCGTACCCTCCGCAATCCTACTGGAAGCCAAAAACGGGAAATTAGCAGTGGACCTTTTCGCCCAAAACAAGCCCGACATGGTCTTCATGGATATCCAAATGCCTGAAATGAGCGGTTATGAGGCCACAGAAAACATCAGAAAACTGGAAACCTCTAGCAGAACGCCCATTATCGCCTTGACTGCAGGCACGGTTTTGGGTGAATACGAACGCTGCCTGGAAGCTGGAATGGACGATTACCTAAGCAAGCCCATCGTCGTGTCAGATATCTCCAACATGATTCAAAAATACTTGGGGACAACCAGTCCAAAGGAGGCACTTCATTTTCTTGCCAAATTCGATGAATTCAAGACCAATGACCCCGCTTTTTTTCAGGAACTCATCCAGATGAGCAAAACAAATCTGGAAAAATTGAACAGCGAACTCATGCATTTCTGGATAGAAAAGAACCTGAATTTGGTCAAACAAACCGGTCATTCCCTAAAAGGATTGGCCCTGAACATGGATTTTGAACACCTTGTCAAACTCGCCAGCAATGTCGAAAAACTTCAGGATTTAGCGGGAGATGAAACGGAATCGCTTATGTTCCAAATAGGGTCGGAAATCAAGCAAATCATCAAAAGCCTGGAGCTTGAGCTGATCAACATTTAACCCCTGTGATGCAAGACCGATTCCTCTTCAGTATGCGAATTACTTAATATTCAGTAATTCGCATACTGTTTTTGACTGTACCCTATTGGTATCGGGTTAAAGAGAAGGAAGCCAATACAATTTCATGCTGATGGCTTTCACAAATGCAAAATCGCTGGCAGGACCAATGTTCTGCCAGCGATTTATTGTTTAAACCCGAATTCTAAGACATCGAAAAAGTAACGGAATGCATCTAACTTAATTAAGTTAGATGGAATATGCAATAGGTTTCCAAATGGGATTGAAACTGAAAGAAAATCAAAGTATTGGGAGTATAATTCTTGACACCAATAGGGTGAAATCAAAAATAATCAGCATCCAATTGATTGTCAGTAAATTATATTATTGATTTGAGTCCATAATGCATAAACCGGGTTAAATTCTCCAAATCAAGATTCAATGGCAAATTTCTCTGCCTGTCTCCATACCCTGAATATATTTTGGCTGCAAATTTTTTGGATATCCTCCTTCGAATACCCCCTTTTCAGGAGTTCCGCAAAAAGGTTGGGATACATGGACACATCTTTGAGTCCATTGGGAAGGGAGTCTCCCACCCCATCAAAATCAGAACCCAATCCCACGTGATTGATACCTACCAACCGTACCACATGGTCGATGTGATCGGCAACCTTTGCCACATTGGGGAAAGGATTGTTGGCGGCAGCATATTGTTTGATATAGACCTGGGCGGCGGAGTCGGATCGATTCAGCCCATTTTCGGCCAACCAATTCACGACATGCTCCCTGACTTCCCCGGATTTTTCATTATAGGTCCCATCAATGAAACTCCCACCAAAGTTGATCATGATCACGCCTCCGTTTTCTCCCAAGGCTTTGATCATGTCATCACTCATGTTCCGTTCAAAATCCGGGGTAAACTTCCGCGCTGAGGAATGCGAAGCGATCACAGGAGCTTTTGTGGTTTGCAAAACATCAAAAAATGTGTTGTCTGAGACGTGGGAAATATCCACCATAATACCCAGGCGGTTCATTTCCCTGACCACTTCCCGACCAAATTCACTCAAGCCGCCATGTGTCGCGGTGGTGTCATAAGAGGAGTCCCCGATAAGGTTGTCCTTGCCATGTGTCAGGGTGATGTAACGGATCCCGCGGTCATAAAAATATTTGACATTCGAGAGGTCGTCCTCGATACCCGCACCATTTTCCATGCCCATAGGAAGAGAAATCAGCCCTTTTTCAAAATTGGCTTCGATCTCATCGGGACTGTTGGCCATGGCAAACTTGTCCGGCCATGTTTTGGCGAGCCTTTCGGTCATCAGGATCAAGGAGTCCGCCAGGATTTTGGCACCACCTGAAACCTGGTATCCAGAAGGCAAGTAAATGGACATAAATGGCGCATCCAAGCCCCCTTCTTTCGATCTTGGATAATCAAAATTTCCACCGTCGGTACGTTCCGAAACATCCAAAATCTCCCTTTGAAGGGTAAATCCACCAACTTTCATCCGATAGGGCAGATCCACATGACCATCCACCACAATGGTGTTGCGTGCGATTTCAATCGCCGCCTCGAGCCTCTCTTCGTCCGAGAGCAGCGTATAATCGATTTTTTCAACTTGTTTTTCACAGGAATACAGAAATGCAGCAGTCAATATCAAAGCAAGTATTTTTTTCATGGCAGGATTGGTTTATTTACCAATTTAAAGGAATCCAAATTTAAATCCGAATAAGATTGATAAACGGTCGGATTCAAGGCAAAACAAACAGATAAACCCCGTTTGCGTAATAAAGCGGCACAAAAAAAATATTGTGGGTGATTTTTATTAAATTAGTCTTTCAAAATCAAGGAAGATCATGCGCTATCTCATCATTTTGATTTCCGCTTTTTTTATAGGCGCTGTACAACAAGGGTTTGCTCAGGTCACCATATCCATTGCCAACAATCTGGCTGATGGGGTCAAGGATGGTCGATTGGTCCTATTGTTTCATCACAATGAACAGGTAGAGCCCCGATTTGCCGTGAGCGATGAAGTCCATACCGCACAGGTATTTGGGATGGATTTTACGGATTATGATTCTGGGAAACCATTGGTATTGGATCCGAAAGCCTTTGGCTATCCCGTGGAAAACTTGAAAGACCTTCCTGATGGGAACTATTTTATTCAGGCATTCATCATCAAGCACGAAACTTTTGCAAAATCCGATGGTTATACCGTCCTGATGCCAATGGATCAGGGTGAGGGTCGCCAATGGAACAGAACGCCGGGAAATGTTTACAGCCTTCCCGAAAAAATCAATTGGAGTGGACAAGGAAGTATTTCTTTGGAAATTGACCAAATCATCCCAGCCATCGCCCCACCCAAAGACACCGAATTTATCAAATACATCAAAATTCGGAGCGCGCTTTTGTCAGAATTTTGGGGCAAGGACATGTTTTTGGGCGCAAACATCCTTTTGCCAAAGGATTTTGAGAAAAACAAAAGTGACCATTACCCGCTTATGGTTTTTCATGGCCATTTCCCTGCCGAATTCAGTGGTTTCAGGACCAGTCCTCCAGATGAAGGCCTAGAAAATGAATACAATGCGAGGTTTGGCATATACGGATATGAAAAAATCCAGCAACAAGAAGCCTATGACTTCTACAGGAATTGGACATCGGATGATTTCAAAAGGTTTATCATCATCGAAATCCAGCATGCCAATCCATTCTATGACGACAGCTACGCCGTGAATTCGGAAAACCTGGGGCCTTACGGAGATGCGATCACCCATGAACTGATCCCCTACATTGAGGCGCAGTTCAGGGGAATCGGGGAAGGTTGGTCCAGGTTTTTGTATGGGGGTTCTACGGGAGGCTGGGAGGCCTTGGCCGTTCAGGTAAAATACCCGAAGGAATACAACGGTTGTTTTGCTGCCTGCCCTGACCCCATTGACTTCCGGGCATTTACCACCGTGGATATCTATCAGGACCAAAATGCCTACACCATCCAAGGGCCATTCAGGGCTACAGATCGGGTTGGGAAGAGGAATTATTTGGGACATGTCTCGGCAATGTTAAAGGAGATGAACCATAAGGAACTGGCTTTGGGTGGCCCAAACAGTCTCTCTGGTGACCAATGGGACATTTGGCAGGCGGTATTTTCGCCTGTCGGCGACAATGGATATCCCAAACCCATTTGGGACAAGTACACGGGGGAAATCGACAAAGAAGTCGCCGATTATTGGAAAGAGCATTATGATCTGCGGTACATCATGGAACGGGATTGGGACCGATTGGGAGAGGATTTGAAGGGGAAAATACACCTGTATTGCGGTGATATGGATAATTATTACCTGAACAATGCCGTTTACCTTACAGAAGCTTTCCTGGAAAAAACGACCAACCCCTATTATGCCGGAGAAGTCCTATACGGAGATAGAGCAGAGCACTGCTGGAACGGTGCTCCCGATTTGCCCAATTATATCAGCCGATTGAGGTACAACACGCTTTACCTTGACAAAATTGCCAAAAGGTTGCTGGAAACGGCTCCCGAAAATTTCAACCAACAAAACTGGACGTTTAAAAAATAAAAAAATATGAAAACAAAACACCAATTACTTGCCGCCGCTTTCCTTTCCGGAACTCTCCTTTGGTCTTGTGGACCACAACAGAAAACCGAAGAAATCGAAACCGTAGAAATCGTGGAAAAAACAGCTCCTACATTGACCCAAGTCTGGGAGACAGCCGCGGAGCTGACTACCAATGAATCCGTGCTTTATGATGAGGCTACCGGAACCATTTATGTATCCAACATTGAAGGCGGACCGTCGGAGAAAGACGGCAAAGGATCCATCTCCATTATCTCCAAAACCGGCGAAATTCTCAACAGAAATTGGGTGACCGGCATTCATGCCCCCAAGGGAATGGGAATCGTAAATGGCAAACTGTTTGTCACCAACATTGACGAATTGGTCGAAATCGATATTGCGAATGCAAAAATCGCCAAGAGACATAAAGTTGCCGGCGCAAAATTCCTGAATGATGTGGATACGGATGGGGACAAGGTTTATTTTTCCGATATGGAAACGGGTAAAATCCACATTTTCCAAAACGGTAAAATAAGTGTCTTTGCAGAAAACCAAACCAACATCAACGGGTTACGTGTGGGAGATGACGGAACATTGTATGGCCTAGATGGCGAAGGCCTGAAAAAATACAATTCTGACGGGTCTTTCACCCTGATCAATTCCACGGTAACCGGTGGTGACGGATTGATCATCTTGGAAGACAATGTGTTTCTTGCAAGTCGTT
This sequence comes from Rhodonellum psychrophilum GCM71 = DSM 17998, assembly GCF_000381545.1. Taxonomy (GTDB): domain Bacteria; phylum Bacteroidota; class Bacteroidia; order Cytophagales; family Cyclobacteriaceae; genus Rhodonellum; species Rhodonellum psychrophilum. The sequence continues at coordinate 113,899 of NZ_KB906686.1, forward strand.
GGCAAGGGGAGATTTATTTGGTGAAGGGTGATGAACAAACCCTCCTTTTGGACACAAAAGCTGCCGAATCGAATACCGCAGACATCGGCTTTATTCCTGAGGAAAACATCGTATTGGTGCCGACTTTCTTCAAAAACAAGGTCGTTGCGTACAAACTTGCGTATTAATCCAAGAAAGTTAAAGCAAAATCAAGTTCTTTGGGCATTTCTTTGCGTATAAGTGATTAACTTTATCGTGAGAATTACATGGACCCTTGCTCTCAAAATTTAACATTGAAACATTGCCGTCCTGTCCACCCCAATTGAGGCAAAGCACTTATAAATTACTGTTTGGCAGTAAACTATAGATATGAATAATTCAGAAAACATAAATTACGAATTGGAAAAAAATGCTGAAGTAATCCGTCAATTGGACGGATTCGTAGCCAACGCCGTGGAAACCGTATTGGTGGATCCTGACGAATGTTGGCAGCCTACAGATTTTTTACCGGACATGACCAAAGAAGACGCACTTGATCAAGTCAAATTGCTTCAAGAAAGGGCCGCAGGGATTCCGGATACCATCATCACATCGCTCATCGGCAACATGATCACCGAGGAGGCATTACCCAGCTATCAGACATATTTCAATCTTTTGACTGGTGTCAATGACGAAGGAAGTCTATTGAGTCCTTCAGGATGGGTGAGATGGTCCAAGGCATGGACAGCTGAAGAAAACCGCCACGGCGATCTGTTGAACAAGTATCTTTATCTCTCCGGAAGGGCAGATATGAAAAAAGTTGAACAGACGATCCACAGGCTGATCTACAACGGTTTTGATCCAAAATCAGAAAAAGATCCTTACCAGGCACTCATTTACACCTCTTTCCAGGAAAGAGCTACCAAGGTATCCCATGTGAATACCGGCAAATTGGCAGACAAAGCTGGTGATGACGTATTGTCTAGGATTTGCAAAACAATCGCAGGCGATGAAGCAAGGCACGAAAAGGCCTATAAAAGCTTTATGTCAGAAGTCTTCAAAATCGATCCAAACGGCGCAATGTTGGCGTTTGAAGCCATGATGCGGAAGCAGATCGTGATGCCGGCAGTATTGATGGGCAAAGGAAGCAATAACCCGAACCTTTTTGATCAGTTTTCGGCAATCACCCAGAAAATCGGTGTTTACACCGGCTGGGATTATGCCAGGATTATCGAACATTTGGTCAAACTGTGGGATGTGGAAAATGTCACCGGTCTCAACGATGTGGCCTCAAAAGCCCAGGATTATCTTGCAGGTTTGGCAAGTCGCTACATGCGCTTGGCAGACCGAATGAAAACTCCGGATGAGATTTCACTTGCTTGGTTAAAATAATAGGAAAAGCCTGAATTCGTTCAGGCTTTTTTTTTGGAGTAGGGAACAAATTGTCCCATTTTTGAATTACATGTCTATACACATAAATCCTATGAGAACCATAAAACAAATTCACGCCGCAGGGTACAGCCCCATTGCAGACCTGATTACCTACAGTCCTTTGCCTACGGCAAAATTGCAGCAGGTTGATCCCTTTATATTTTTGAACCATCATGGCTTCCAAACCTATCCCCCCAACAACAACGGACTCCCCTTTGGGCCACATCCGCATCGGGGAATGGAGACTGTGACTTTTATTTTGAAAGGGGATATCATGCACAAGGACTCCTCAGGGCACGAATCGATCATGGAAGAAGGCGGTATCCAGTGGATGACCGCGGGAAGTGGTTTGATCCATGCAGAAGTCAGTTCTCCCAAATTTAAAAAAGAGGGCGGGGATTTGGAAATCCTTCAACTTTGGCTCAATCTGCCGGCAAAATATAAAATGACAAAACCGAATTATGTCGATTTGCAAAAAGACCAGATCACCCATTTTGAACTGGATGGAGGAAAGGTGAAGGTCCAACTCATCGCAGGAACATGGGAAGACCAAAAGGGTTCTTTTGACACTTTGAGCCCCATTTTCTTGAGCACCATCGAAATCATTAAAGGCGGGAGTTTTTCGAAAAACATCCCCTCAGGAGAAAACATCTTTTTGTATATCGTAAAGGGGGCCCTAAAAATCGGAAATGAAGAAATCCCATTCAGAAACCTTGTTGAATTCAACAATGATGGGGACGATTTGTCTGTCACGGCCTCGGAAGATGCCATCTTCATCCTGGGCCACGCCAAACCTTTCAATGAGCCGATGGTCGCGCAGGGACCTTTCGTCATGAATACCCAGAAAGAAATCCAGGAAGCCTACAGAGATTATCAGGAAGGTAAATTCGGCTCTTGGGAACATTGATTTAGCCGCTCAAATTTCTTCCAATAGCCCTGTCAAGACCCATTAAATTTGATTTATGACAGGGCTATATATTTTTTTGCAATTCCTGCCTTTTCTACAAATGGCTATCCATGATGTCCTGTGAAACCATTCTGTAGATTTCGGCCAACTGCTCATTGTATCCGAGGAAATTGTAATGAAGGTCAAGGGTGGAAAGGTCTTCCCTGAGTGCAGGCCCGGTCTGGGCTTTCTTCGCCCCTATTTCCAAACTTTTGCTGATGGACTCGATGATCAGCGGCTTCAACATCTCGAATTCCAGCCCCTGCCTTGCCATGATTTCTTCTGCTTTCAAGAGCATGTGGTTGGTGAAGTTTCCCGCAAAAACAGCAGCAACATGCAGGGCAAGCCTATCCTTGGATTTGACTACATATTGAAGTGGGGAAAGACTTTTGGCCAATTTCTTTAATTTATGGAGGGAAGGTTCATCCTCTGACTCCAGCAAAAAAGGAACCTCCTCAAAATCCACCTTCCTGATCTTGCTAAAAGTCTGTAAGGGATAAAAAATACCGGTGTAGGCGGCCGAACTGTACCCGAGAATATTCAAGGGCACGCTTCCCGAGGTATGGACCAAAATACTTTCTTCGGGCAAAATAATCTGATCTGCCAATTCAGAAATCGCACTGTCACTCACGGCAAGGATGTATATTTCCGCCTCGCTTTCAGAAAAATCCAAGTCATCCTTCACCTCCGCTACATATACCCTTTCCGCTAGCTTTTCCGCATTGCGGATGTCACGGCTGTAAATTTCCGTGATGGTGTGGCCGGCATTCTCTAAACTTGGGGCCAAATGCCAAGCCAAATTACCAGAACCCAAGATTGCGATTTTAAATTTCATCCCCGAATTAACCAAAAATCCTTCTAAAATGAAAAACCAGAAAATCTTGTGTCAAGATTTTCTGGTTTTTGTTGTTCCATTAAAGCAAATTCGCTCTCCAAAATGTATGGGAAAAGCGTTCCATCCAAAATCTTTATGATTCCAAACCTTTGTCCCGCATTTTCGCGAATTCGTCAAATCTTCTGAATATGGCGATGGAAAAACCGATCAACATGATGATTGTTCCCACCCACAAAATATTGATCTGCGGCTTGACGATGGCTTTCAGCACCACATAATCCTTCTGGTAACGGTTCACCGTAAAGACGAATTTGTTTTCTTCCGGCACAATATTGGTCAATTCCACCTTCACACCAAGTTCTTTTTCGATGACTGGAATCCTTCCCACTTGACTGTCCCGGATAATGAAAATAGGCTCTATTCGTTTTTCGACATCATAATCCATCACCACAAGCTTGGCCTTAACGGCTACATCACCTTCCTCAAGCGAAAGACCGTCTATACTGGTCAATACTTCACCTCCTTCGAAGGTGGTCACGAAATCACTGATGTAAAACGTCTCTCCCGGAGTCACTTCATAGGTCTCATCATCTCTCCATTCCGGCTCATCAAAATCATTGATGGCTGCCACAAAGGTGTAAAGGTCCTTATTGATAAACCTTCTTGAATCCGGCGAGCTGATCAATCCCATCGTGGTATTGAACTGGGACATTGGGTTCAAGGAAAACTGAAACTGGTCCTCTTTGTAATAATCGATTTGGAAATAATCATTCTCTTCCAATACGATCGGCACGATATCCCCTTTTTTGAAGTAGGTTTTTTCTTTGACAACGATATCATTCAGGGCGATGGATTCATTCACTTTCCCGGTAGACTCCAACAGCTTGACATCCACATATCCGGGAACACCTACTACCTTTTTTTGACGTCCCCTGTAGATGGCTGTATAATCCTTGATTTGGGTGGGTTTATTGATCCAAAGCAGGACATGCTCCTTGTTCATCTCATCTTCCCAACTGTTGCTGTACGTCAATCCTGACATGTTGTAGGAAATGATTTCAGAATAACCCGAAGAGAACATCACCCCGATCAGGATCATACCCAAGCCGATGTGTGCAAGAGATCCTCCCGCCAATTTGACGCTGGATTTCTTCAAGATCCTGAATAAAATCGTGCTGTTGGCCACGATGGTAAAGGTTCCGGCAAGGACAACCACGATGTAGGTGAGGTCATAGACTTTTCCCAACACGATTATCGCTGCGGAGATCAATACCGAAACCACATAGGGAACGACCAAAGCTTCCCGCAAGGCTTTTCCATCAATTTTGTCCCACCAAAAGAATTGACCCACAGCAGATAGCATGGCCAATGCGACGGCAAACCACAACTGGAATTTGGTATAAAACCCGACTTGGTCGGTGGGCGGTGCCATATTGGAAATTCCCCCAAAGATCTCCACGATTGCATTCCAGACCGGAATGGAAGTGGGAAGGATCACCTGGAAAGCCATCAAACCTAAGGTAGTGGCCCCGATAAAAATCCAAAATTCCCTGGAATATACCGATGCTTCTTTCTCGGAAGTTGGAATATGTTTCCATGCCCTGGCCGCAAGGAAAACAGCGGCGAAGAGGAAAAACAACATGTAAATCAGCAATTGACCAGAAAGGCCCAAATCGGTAAAGGAATGGACGGAAGAATCACCCAAGACGCCACTTCTCACCAAGAAGGTGGCGTAGAGGACCAATATAAAGGAAGCAATCACCAAGACGATGGAAGTCTTCAGCGCCGTGCTGCTCTTTTTAAAAGTAATCATCGTGTGAATGGCCGCAATCATGATCAACCAAGGCACATAAACTGCGTTTTCAACAGGGTCCCAGTTCCAGTACCCACCAAAGTTCAGCGTCACGTATGCCCAATAGGCGCCCATGATGATGCCCATTCCGAGTATCATCGCAGAGAAAATCGCCCAAGGCAAAGCTGGACGGATCCATTCTGAATACTTTTTGGTGACCAATCCGCCAATCAAAAACGCGAAGGGAACCAATGTGGATGCATAACCCAAAAACAAGGTAGGGGGATGGATGACCATCCAAATATTTTGGAGCAGGGGATTCAAGCCCGTTCCATCTTCGGGGACAAATTCGGGATTGATCTGAAAAATCGGCGCGCTCATCACATCCCTCAAAAGCACAAAGGGAGAGCTGCCTATTTTAAGATCGCCGATCACGACACCCATGATCATGGACACCAAAAATGCCTGGACCAATGCGAAAACGATCATGACAGGACCTTCCCAAAACTTATTGGTTTTGATTAGGATGAGGCCCAAAACAACATTCCAGAATATCCAGAGGATAAATGCGCCTTCCTGACCCTCCCAGAAACTGGAAATCATATAATGCACCGGAAGGGCTTTGGAAGAATGCGAATACGCATAAAAATACTCGAAACGGTGCTGATAGATGATCTCAAAAAGTGAAATCGCTATCGTGATACTTGCTGCCGCATGGACATAGAAGGAAATACGGCTGAAATTCCGCCAACTGGACTTGTCCAATTCGGTGGATACGGTGTATTTGTAATAGGAAAAGGCTGTAACAAGGGCACTGACAAAGGAAAGAATGACCGCAAAGTGGCCAAGATTACCAACGAAGGTATTGATCATGTTTTTGGATTCAATTGAAGGACAATTTAAACACCGGAGGTTTTCATCTCGGTTTCCTGATATTTTGATGGGCACTTCATCAGGATTTTATCTGCCACAAAGAGCGCGTCATTTTTGTAGGAACCAATGACCACCACTTGCTCTGCTCTGGCAAAATCAGCAGGAACCGGTTCGTTGTAGAATACTTTCTGTTCCATGCCATCATTGTCCAGCATCATGAAATAAAACGAGGTTTTTTCATCACTGACCTCGATGCCTTCCACTCTCCCTGAATTGTCTTTTTTCAATTGGCCTACTACATGGATGGATTTGTCATCGCCACCCATTTTCATTTCTTTTGCGGTAGAAAAACTCTCATAAGTACTCGCATCACCGATGGAGGTGATGATGATCACTATTGCGAATGCAATGATGCCTATACCGATTATATGTCCCTTTTTCATAATATTTGGTCTTTATTTAAGCCCTTTATATGGATTGATTTTTAATTTTTTGGGATCTTTTTCCCAAATGCAATTTTATTAATCACGTGAATACCTCTTCTTTCAAACGCATTCTCGGTTTTCCTTTTCAGGCAGATCAATCTCGTTCTTCCAGCAGTTTTTCCAATCTGCTGACTTTCCTCTCGGTACTGATCAAGTAAACCAATATTCCTGCAAAAACAATCCCAATGATGCCTACCAATACGTAAATTTTACCTTCTTCACGCATTTTATCAGCCATCTCAACCCTGGAATTCTGATAATCTTCAGTGGTAATCTCAATTTTTTCCTGCGCCATTGCCCTAAGGCTAAACAAGAGCAAAACAATCACTAATCCCTTTTTCATCTATACCTGATTGATTAATTTGTCTTCCATTTTTCTTTCGGCTCTTTTCAGCCGCACCCTTACCGTACTCATCCATGCCCCCAATAAAGTCCAACCCAGAATTGCAGGATAAAAGACTACCCTCAGGTTGCTGTCCATATCATAGGCATTGAATCCGGGATTCCCTCCGTTGCCGGGGTGGAGACTGTCCGTCAGTCTCGGCAAAACAAAAATTAGAGGAATAAAGGCGGAAAAGGCGAAAATATTGTAAACGGATCCTATTCTTGCCCTTTGGTGGACATCGGTGAGGGAATTTCTCAAGATCAAATAAGCAAAATACATCAAGAGTCCAATCGCCGAAGCATTTTGCTTGGGGTCTCCACTCCAGTAATCTCCCCAGGTGAATTTGGCCCAAAGCATCCCGGTCGTGATCCCCAAAACTCCGAAAAGTATGGCCGCATTCGTGAATTCAATGGCCACATCATCGTGACGTAGATTTCCAGTCCGCAGATATTTGATGCTGTAAATTACAGAAACCACCAGCATCAGTATCATTCCAAACCACATCGTGACATGAAAATACAAAGCCCGGATTGTTTCGTTGAGAATCGGTAATCGAGGCACGTCCATTAGAAGCCCGGCTGTAATCGTGAAGGCAAGCAACACAATCGCCAAGATTTTCCACCAGCTTAATCCCATGTTATTAATTTTGCTATTCCAATCACAAAAATAAGGTATAAGTTCCTGATTCCTGTGCTTTTTGACATAAAGTTACAAATAGGATGAGGCATTTTAGCAAGGTCAATCTTTTGCAAAAACCCGCCCTTAAAAAAATTCTTTCTCTGGATTTTGAAAAAACGGGAAGCACAAATTAAATCGGTGCCAGCCGCCGGATTCCATTATTGAAAATTGCGTAAAAAACAAGAATACTGCATCGCCTTCCTTTCAGCTTCTCCACAGATAAGGGAATAAAATATAAGCCGTCACCGACACAATGGCATTGATGGCCAGGAGCGAAATCAATTTGTCGACACTTACGCTGGGGTCCAAGCCATCGATGGCATTCTTGGAAATGCTGATCGCCATCAGCAAGATGGGAATGATCACGGGAAAACTAAGGATAGCCATCAAAGTGGCATTGTTGCTTGCTTTGGAAGCGATGCCGGAAACCATCGTGAGGCAAGCCGAAAAACCCAAAGCGCCCAATACCAAATTCAGCAAAAACATGCCCTGGTCCTGAACCGGATTTCCCAATATAATACTGAAGACCAAATAGCCAAGCAAGGCCAAAACCAGCGTCAACAGTGAATTGTAGATGATCTTGGATAGGATGATCGCCTCAGGCGAAGCGATCATGTAATAATACAACTGCCTTCCCTGATGCTCTTGCACAAAGCTTTTGGCAACCGCATTCACCGCCGAAAAAAGGATGATGATCCAATACAAGGCATTCCAGGTTGGGACGGAAAGATTGCCCTGCTTGGCGCCGACACTCAAATAGGTGATAAAAACCGCCGAAACCACATACAGCAAAATCCCATTGAGCGCATATTTCTGGCGCCATTCCAGGGTGAGTTCCTTTTTGATCAGTACCGTGATTTCTTTCAGCATATCCGCCCAAAGATAAGGAAATTGGTTATTCCAAGACCATATTTTAAAAGGGCTTTGCTACTTTGCCAAAAATTATTGGGGCATTTGGCACCTGGTTTTCCTTCAAAAGTCCACGACACAAATCTTTAGATGAAATAATCGATCCTTTCTTCCCTGGGCTTGACCTTCCACAACCCAAGACTGTGGAAAGCCAACAATTTCAAATTGTTGGCCAATCGCCTTTCTGAGGTTTTGAAATTACGTCCCTTTTTTTCTTGGATTTTCCCAAGGGGAAGCACTTGGCTTTCCTTTATTTTTCCCAAAACCTCCACAGCCGCTTTGGCCAGCAAGAGGGTGGTTTTGATGTCCACTTCCAATTCTCCATTTCCCGACTCCAAACCTGGGCGCACTTCCGCAAGGATATTTCCCGTGTCCACACCCTTGTTGAGATAATGAAGGATACCGCCGACTTTTTCATAGTTGCGGAAATACAAGGCCCAAAACAGGGTGTCGTTGCCCCTGAAATCCGGGGAGATCCCGAAATGCACATTGATCGCGGCCAATTTGGGGATTTGGAGCACCGCCTCCCTGAGGATCGGTGCCCAGCTGGTAAACAAAATATCAGGCTCCAAGCTCCGGATAAGTTCAGTGCCTTCCGGACTGTTCACCTCCGCTGATGGGAAATGGTGCTTCTCAACCCCCAAGCCTTCATAAAATCTTGGCCGAAGTTTCTTGGCCAACCGGATTTTATGGATTTTCCGGATGATTTTCATCCCTTTGGCATTGATCCAGCCATTGGATTTCCTTGCTTTCCCGTTTTTGGAACTGGTGAGTTCGATGACGGTTACTTTGTCAAAATTCCGAATGATTTCCTGAATGATGATCCAATCCCTGGGCGTACACGCACTGACGATCACTATTTTCATAAGTCTTTTAAAAAAATCCCTACACTTCAAACAATGATTAAAAATAGACAATTTTTCGGAGCAAAACCAAAGATTGTTCAAACTGTGGATTTTGGAGGAAACTGCCATTTTGACAACCCAAATCGCTTTGGAACGGCACTTGATAAAGAGGAGAAGTTATCAATTGTTATTTACCAAAACCGAATATAGCCATGCAGGAAAAAGGTACCATCTCGATACATACCGAGAATATTTTCCCAATCATCAAGAAATTTTTGTATTCCGACAATGAGATATTCCTAAGGGAACTCGTGTCAAACGCCGTGGATGCCACCCAAAAAATCAAACGTCTTGCGACATTGGGTCAGTACTCCGGTGAACTTGGAGACGTCACCCTTGAGGTGAGTTTTGACGAGAAAAAGAAAACCATCACCATTTCCGACAAAGGCCTTGGCATGACTGCCGAGGAGATCAAGAAATACATCAACCAAGTCGCTTTTTCGGGTGCCGAGGAGTTTGTGGAAAAATTCAAGGATGCCAAAGACGCCAACGAAATCATCGGTAAGTTTGGTCTTGGTTTCTATTCCGCCTTTATGGTGGCCGATACCGTAGAGATCAACTCCCTCTCCTATCAGGAAGGTGCAGAAGCAGCCAAATGGACCTGTGACGGCAGCACGACCTTCGAAATCAGTGCCAGCGACAAAAAAGAGCGCGGAACCGAGATCACCCTTTTCATCAACAAAGATTCCGAGGAATTTTTGGACAAATGGAAACTCCAGGGCATTCTAGACAAATACTGCAAGTTCCTTCCCGTACCGATCAAGTTCGGCACCAAGACCGAAAGCGTCGAAGACGGTGTGGATGACAAAGGCGAGAAAAAATGGACATCTGTGGAAGTGGACAACATTATCAACACCACCGCACCCATCTGGACCAAATCCCCGAGCGATCTGAAGGACGAGGATTACCTGAGTTTTTACAAGCAGTTGTATCCAATGGGAGAAGATCCTCTTTTTTGGATCCATCTGAACGTGGATTATCCATTCAACCTGACGGGAGTTCTTTATTTCCCTAAGGTGAAAAACGAATTTGAACTTCAGAAAAATAAGATCAAGCTATTCAGCAGACAGGTATTTATCACCGACGAGGTGAAGGACATCGTACCTGAATTCCTCATGCTGCTTCATGGCGTGATCGATTCTCCGGACATTCCCTTGAACGTCTCCAGAAGCTTCTTGCAGGCGGACAGCAATGTGAAGAAAATCAACAGCTACATCACCAAAAAGGTGGCGGACAAACTGTCAGAATTGTACAAGAAAGACAGAAAAGCCTACGAGGAGAAATGGAACGACATTGGCCTGTTCGTGAAATACGGAATGCTCAGTGAAGAGAAATTCTACGAAAAAGGAAAAGACTTCACTCTCCTGAAAAACACCAACGGGGATTATTTCACCTTGGAGGAATACAGAGAAAAGGTAAAAGCCACCCAAACCGATAAAAACGAGCAAGTCGTGTACCTCTACGCCACGGACCTTGAAAAACAGGATGGATTCATCCAGTCTGCCAACAAAAAGGATTATGACGTTTTGGTGATGGATTCGCCGATCGACAGCCACTTTATCCAGCACATGGAAACCAAACTGGAAAAAACGCAGCTCAAACGGGTGGATGCGGACGTTGCCGAAAAACTCATCCAAAGGGAAGATGGCTACGCCAATCTTCTGACAGAAGATCAATCCAAGACAGTGAAGGAAATCTTCGAGAAAGCGATCTCCAACACCAACTACACGATTGAGGTGGAAGGATTGAGTCCAGAGGAATCCCCTGTCACCATCACCATGGAGGAATTCATGCGCAGAATGAAGGAAATGGCCGCAACCGGCGGTGGTGGAATGGGTTTCTACGGTGCCATGCCGGACCATTACAAAGTTGCTGTCAACGGCAATCATCCCGTCATCGACAAACTCCTCAAAACCGAGGATGAAGCAGAAAAAGCCAGATTGGCCAAGCAGGTATTTGACCTTGCCTTGCTTTCGCAAGGCCTGCTGACCGGAAAAGACCTGACGGCTTTTGTGAAGAGAAGTGTGGAATTGATTTAAGCCGTTTTATACATCTTTCCTTACAGTTTCAACCTCATCTGGAGATTGAATGCCTCTTTCGGATTTAGGAAAAATACACTTTTCAAAATAAAAATAAGCCCCTGGGAATTTGAATTCTCAGGGGCTTTTTGGGTTTTAACCCTTGTTATGCATGACCATTTATATTCCAGCCTGAAATTATTTAGGAATCAATCCGATATACCTTTTTTTTGATTTCACCACATCGGTACTACTCCTTATTCTCCAAATATCCTGATTTTATTGTCGTTATAACACCCTTAGGGGACCTATTGCATATTTCCATCTAACTTAATCAAGTTAGATGCATGACGTTACTTTTCCGCTGTCTTAGAATTCGGGTTGAATGCTAATTCGCAGATTAGATTTTTATACTCCCTTCCAATCGGCCCCCAAAACCCATTTGCACAATTTTTTAAAGCGTAGAGAACGAAGTCCCAAGAAGTGAATTGGAAATGCGATTTGACCTTGAAATTACCGCCTATGGGTATTGTAGTTTTCGGGAAAAATACATACATTTAACTGAATGTCAATTTGATGCAAATAATTTTTTTGCTGATAGAGTATAAATGAAAAAGCTAATTTTGGTTTCATAAGGCAAAATAAAAATCAGAAAACAATACATTCTTCCAGACACCTGGTTTTTTTAATGAATGGGATATCCGGAATTTAATTGTGGTTTTAGGTGATTGAGCTATTCACAACTCTTGGGCCCTTTGTGCTTCGGATACCTCATGACAGTTTTGAAGTTACCGAAAGTTCAGTGCTCCGAATAAATATTTGAGCGGAACACCCGCAAATCTGCAAAAACCTTGGCGCTTATTTTTAACCATTAAATGAGAAAATCATGAAAAGAACAGAAAACAAAGTTGTCGTCGTTACAGGTGGCGCGTTGGGAATCGGGCGCGAAACCTGTCTTTTACTGGCAAAAGAAGGTGCTAAAGTCGCCATAACGGATGTGCTGGACAAAGAGGGTCAACAGTTAATGGAAGAAATAAACCATTCAGGTGGAGTGGCAAAATTCTGGCATCTTGATGTAGCTAATGAAAAAGAAGTTGAAAAAGTGTATGCCGCTGTAGTCAAAGAATTTGGAAAACTTGATGCGACCGTAAATAATGCGGGTATAGCAGGCGCTGACAAGCCCACCCATGAATTGACGGAAAAAGAATGGGATGCTGTCATGAATGTGAACGTAAAAGGGGTTTTCTTCTGCACCAAACATGCAATTCCCCATATGCAAAAATCAGGCGGCGGAAGCATTGTTAACCTTTCTTCAATTTATGGAATCATCGGCGCAGGAGACATCCCTCCCTATCACGCCTCAAAAGGAGCCGTCAGAATAATGTCTAAAAATGATGCCTTGACCTATGCAAAAGACAAAATAAGGGTGAACTCTGTCCATCCCGGTTTCATTTGGACGCCCTTGGTTGAAGAATTTGGAAACAACAAACCTGGATTCAGAGAACATCTTGACAGCTTACATCCGATAGGACATATTGGCGAACCAAAAGATATCGCTTATGGAATACTTTATCTTGTTTCTGACGAATCAAAATTTGTTACGGGAAGTGAATTGGTCATCGATGGTGGATATACCTGTAAATGATGGATCTATGAAATAAAGTGAACAAGGGCTATGTTCCATAAGTGTATCCGTAAACATTTGATCCTTCTGCCACGCTCAAACTTGTATGTCGCAAGACCAGTACAAAACTGCAATCCATTCCGACACATGGTCTTGGGCGTATTGATTCATTCTTGTCCACACCGTAACTTGAAACATGATGCAAGACATGAACATTGCCAAACACACTTTAGCTGCAGGACTATTGGCTGTAATTTTAGGTCTTTTGGGTTGCGACAGCAATAAAGCTGACAGAACATTGCAAAATCAAAACAACGCACAAGAAATGACCGTCACAGTCGAAACTTTAAAGCAAATCCTTGAGGCATTCAATCGTCATGACCTTGATGCGATAATGGAATTCTTCTCCGATGATTGTTCATTTGATTTTCCAAGGGGACCAGAACCCTGGGGACAACGCTTCATCGGCAAAGCACAGGTGCGGGAGGCACTTGCAGGTCGCTTCAAAGGAATTCCTGATGTTCATTATGGGGATGACCGCCATTGGATTTCAGCAGATGGAAATACGGGAATATCTGAATGGACACTTACCGGAACCACAACTTCTGGGATCAATGTGAAAGTGAGAGGCTGTGACCTTTGGGAGTTTCGCAACGGTAAAGTCACGCGCAAAGACTCCTATTGGAAAATAGTTGAGCCCTCAACAAAATGAATAGTACACAATTAATAAAGTTTAATGCTGGCTCCAGACATTCCATAACGTCGTCGGTTTTTCAACCAATTCATCGAGTGATTTCAGGTTTGTATGATTGGGATAAAGTGAAAAATATAATAAATGACATGATAAAGAGAGTACTCATAAAAGGAAAATTACACCTCCCCATTTTCGGGTGAAATTGAGCCTGGAAAATAATTTTTGGCAATATTTTCGGCGCATGTGATGTGACCAACTCAATTCTCGCCACAGCGTAGCGAGTTTTTCAGTGATTTACAAAGGGCGCACATTTCAAATGTGATTTTGGCAACGCTCAGCGGAGTCCTTTATCAAGGAGCCGTCTGATCACTCGTAGACTTGGCTTTGAGAAAACTGTTTACCTCCAACCAGTACATAAAAGCATCAAACCAACGATTGCTGGTTCGGTCCGGATTGCCGAGGCCGAATCCATGACCGCCGTTCTGGTAGAGGTGAAACTCCACGGGGATGCCCGCTTTGTACCAGGAATCAATGACCCCGAACTGACCGCGGAAGAGAAAATCATCGGTGGCGATGACATTGAACATCGGCGGAGCATTCTTCGGCACTTCCACCGGACCCATGCCGCCATAGATCGGACCAATAAAGGCCAGTTTCATGGTCTTGGAATGGAGCGTGGCGTGCATCGTGAGACCGGCGCCGGCAGAAAAGCCGATCATGCCTATTCTGTCCGTATCGACCCCCCATTCCTTTGCCCGATCGAGAATCATGGCGTAGGCCGCTTCGGCGTCCTCGAGCTGATTGGATAGATCCTGCTGCGGTGGAGTCGGTGGTATTTCACTTTGCGAAGTGCTGGGCGCTGGAGCCGGAGGACGCGGGCGGTTCATCCATGCCGTAAAATCATCCAAAGATTCAGGGGTCGGATGCAGCCTGTACTTGAGCACAAAGGCGGCGATTCCCTGGTCCGCAAGGGCCCTGGCAACATCCCAGCCCTCATTGCCCATTGACAGCCACCTGAATCCGCCACCCGGCGCCATAATTACAGCCGTGCCATTCGCCTTGCCCGGTTCAGGCAGGAAGGGGGTGAGGGTCGCAGTGGAAATGTTCCGTGCCATCGGATCGCCCCACTGGAGGAACCAGGTCTCGGGAGCCGGCTGCTTATCGACACCGCCTGTGCCGAGCGGAATGGCTTTCGGCTCCGCAGGGGCTTCGAGTGGGGTGATTGTCCCGTCCTGCGCCATTGCTGATGCAGAAAATAGAAGCAATGAGGCCAAAATGAATGTTTTGGCAAAGTCTTTTCGGTTAGAATAGGTCATGGGGAAATTGTGAATAGGTGAAAGATTGTGCTTGTCTAGTATAGGCGGCATTTCAAAAATTTTATTGCCATAAGGATTAAAAGTAAAAAATAAATGTGAGACTTAAACCTCTGTCATGCATGACCAATTCCATTCCAGCCTGTTTTTGCCAAATACTCCTTCCTTTGTTTTCTGTTTTTGATTTCAACAAACGCAGTACTGCGCCATTTTCTCCAAAGAGTCTGATTCCCTTACAGCATCAAGCCCAATAGGAAACGGAAAAAAATCAACAAGAGAAACGAGACCGCATGCCTATAGCGCCTCTTTTTTGAGTTTGAAAATCTAAAATCAACATGAGGGGAAGTGAATTGGAAATGAAATTTGAGCACAGAATTACCTGCCAAGGAAATTGTCGCTTTCGGGAAAAATTTTTATATTTGATTGAATACCAGTTAGGTATAAATAGTTTTTGCTGAAATATTTGACTTAAACATTAGCTGATTTATTTTCTTCGGACAAATTCCGAATCAGGAAAAAAGGATTCTTTCATCTAAACGGCTTTTTGAATGGATGAGACATTCCGGGTTGCATTGTGTTTGGGTATGTCTGGAATGTTTCCGGCAAATTATAAAATCAAGAAGATCATAATCCGGGTTGATGGCTTCTTTTGACGTCGACCCCATCGCTTTCGGAATCCAATCTCTTTTCCAAAAAAATACGACTGACAGGTTGGGGTACCTACATAAATAAAAATGTGACTCTTAAACCTGTATTGTGCATTGCTGATTCTAATTCAGGATGAAATTGCTTAATAATCAGTCTTTGTTTGCTCTTTTTGACTGCAGCATATCGGCAATGCGCCTTGTTCTCCAAAGGCCTGATTTTCTTGCGGTTTCGACCCCATTTGAAAACCCAATGCATATTCCATCTAACTTATGATAGGGCAGCATTTAACTCATCGGCTGACATATTCAGTGATAGCATCTTTTTTTTAATTGATGCTATCATTCGATCCTTCATTTCTTTTTGGTATTGGTCTAAATTACCGGGCTGGTATCTTTCTCCTTTTATAATCATGTTCCAGATAATTACTGCCAGCTTTCTGGCAGTTGCGGTAATGGCAGCTCCCCTTCCTTTGCGATAAGCCACTCGTTTGAAAAACCTTGTCAACACCCCATCTTTGGTTTTATCAATGGTGTTTGCAGCATTTCTTAAAGCCAGCGCCAACTTGTTACTCCCTTTTGGAGTCCGGCTTGAAACCACTTTG
>NZ_KB906687.1 GCF_000381545.1 Rhodonellum psychrophilum GCM71 = DSM 17998
ACCTTCATCAATCATTTCTGCAATGATGATCGCGGTGTCGTCCTCGCAGATTTCCAGTACCGATGCGGCGGAAATCCCGAACTCCGGTCCATCCGACGGTGCTACAGTGAAATCAGCCTCTATGCTTGGGCAGTCATTGGCATCGAAAACAGTGTAGCTGTAGTCTCCCGGAGCCAAACCGGTGAATTCAATACTTGTTGCTCCGGCAGCAAAGGGTACAGATTCGTTGAATCCGTTGTTGCCGGCTATTTCAATTCTGTATGTTCCAAGACCTCCTGTTGCAGTGATCAGCGCCACGCCGTTGTCAAGTTCGCAACTGGTATCCGTCACCGCGTGAGTGGGGATGATCGGATCAGGGGAACTGATGGTAAATTCAAACCCGGGAACTTCACAGTTTAATGTGGATGAGATATCCGTAATCGTGACCGAATAAGTGCCCTGCAAAAGTTCCAATGTCTCCAGTTCAACTTCGGTAAGTGCCGTATGGGATTCCGGTCCGCTGACCGTGTATCGGTAATCATCATTCCCATCTGCAATCAGCACACTGCCCAAACCGTCATGGCAGAGTGCATCGACTCCGGCGAACGTTGCTTCCGGAAGGGGGTGCACTGTAACTTCCACCTTCAGTGGCGGCACGTCGCAGGTATTGTCCCCTGAGATTCCAACCCAGTATTCGTACACAGCATCCCGGCCTTCCAATCCGCTGATGGACAACTGTCCGGAACCGTTGTCTGTGTAGGTCACTCCTCCCGCTGAACTTACGGGCTGCGTGAGCGCTTCATCAAAATAAAATTGATAGACAGGGATAGCCAAGGGGACACCTTCATCAATCATTTCTGCAATGATGATCGCGGTGTCGACCTCGCAGATTTCCAGTACCGATGCAGCGGATATCCCGAACTCCGGTCCATCCGACGGTGCTACAGTGAAATCAGCCTCTATGCTTGGGCAGTCGTTGGCATCGAAAACAGTGTAGCTGTAGTCTCCCGGAGCCAAACCGGTGAATTCAATACTTGTTGCCCCGGTAGCAAAGAGTGTAGATTCAGTGAATCCGTTAGGGCCGGCTATTTCAATTCTGTATACTCCAACGCCACCTTCTGCAGATATCTCTACAGTTCCGTTGAAAAGTTCACAGGTAGTAGCTGTCACATCAAAAGAAGTGGTGACCGGATCAGGGGAACTGATGGTAAATTCAAACCCGGGAACTTCACAGTTCAAAACGGAAGAGATATCCGTGATCGTAACGGAATAAGTGCCCTGCAAAAGTGCCAATGCTTCCAGTTCAACCTCGGTAAGTGCCGTATGGGATTCCGGTCCGCTGACCGTGTACCGGTAATCGGAATTCCCATCCGTGATCAGCACACTACCCAAACCGTCATGGCAGAGCGCATCGACTCCGGCGAACGTTGCTTCCGGAAGGGGGTGCACTGTAACTTCCACCTTCAGTGGCGGTACCAAACAGGTATTGTCACCTGTGATCCCCACCCAGTATTCGTACACAGCATTCCTGCCTACCAATCCGCTGATGGACAACTGTCCGGAACCGTTGTCCGTGTAGGTCACCCCTGCTGCTGAACTTACAGGCAGCGTGAGCGCTTGGTCAAAATAAAATTGATACACGGGGACGGCAAGAGGAACACCGCCATCAATCATTTCTGCAATGATGATCGCGGTCTCGGCCTCGCAGATTTCCAGTACCGATGCGGGGAAAATCCCGAACTCCGGTCCATCCGACGGTGCTACAGTGAAATCAGCCTCTATGCTTGGGCAGTCATTGGCATCGAAAACAGTGTAGCTGTAGTCACCCGGAGCCAAACCGGAAAATTCAATGCTTGTTGCTCCGGCAGCAAAGGCTACAGATTCAGTGAATCCGTTGGGGCCGGCTATTGCAATTCTGTATACTCCAACACCACCTTCTGCAGATATCTCTACAGTTCCATTGGGAAGTTCACAAGTAGTAGCTGTCACATCAAAAGAAGTGGTGACCGGATCAGGGGAACTGATGGTAAATTCAAATCCGGGAACTTCGCAGTTCAAAGTGGAAGAGATATCCGTGATCGTAACTGTATAGGTGCCCTGTAAAAGTTCCAATGTCTCCAGCTCAACCTCAGTAAGTGCCGTATGGGATTCTGGTCCGCTGACCGTATACCGGTAATCGGCCTTCCCATCCGTGATCAGCACGCTGCCCAAACCGTCATGGCAGAGCGCATCGACTCCGGCGAACGTTGCTTCCGGAAGGGGGTACACTGTAACCTCCACCCTGAGTGGCGGTACCAAACAGGTATTGTCACCCGTGATCCCCACCCAGTATTCGTACACAGCAGTCCTGCCTACCAATCCGCTGATGGACAACTGTCCCGAACCGTTGTCCGTGTAGGTCACCCCAGCCGCCGAACTCACAGGCAGCGTGAGCGCTTGGTCAAAATAAAATTGATACACAGGGATGGCAAGAGGAACACCGCCATCAATCATTTCTGCAATGATGATCGCAGTGTCGGTCTCGCAGATTTCCAGTACCGAAGCGGCGGATATGCCGAACTCCGGTAGCTCTGAAAAAGCAATTTGAAAGTTGTCGGTGATGGGGCATCCATTGGCATCGAAAACAGTGTAGCTGTAGTCTCCCGGAGCCAAATCGGAAAATTCAATGCTTGTTGCTCCGGCAGCAAAGGATACAGATTCACTAAAGCCGTTCGGACCTGCTAATTCAATTCTATATGCTCCAACTCCACCATCTGCAGATATCTCTACAGTTCCATTGGAAAGTTCACAGGTAGTAGCTGTCACATCAAAAGAAGTGGTGACCGGATCAGGGGAACTGATGGTAAATCCAAATCCGGGAACTTCGCAGTTCAAAACGGAAGAGATATCTGTGATCGTAACTGTATAGGTGCCCTGTAAAAGTTCCAATGTCTCCAGCTCAACCTCAGTAAGTGCAGTATGGGATTCCGGTCCGCTGACCGTATATCGGTAATCGTCGTTCCCACCCGCAATCAGCACAGTGCCCAAACCGTCATGGCAGAGCGCATCGACTCCGGTGAAAACCGCTTCCGGAAGGGGGTGCACTGTAACTTCCACCTTCAATGGCGGAACGTCACAGGTATTGTCACCTATGATCCCCACCCAGTATTCATAAACAGCAGTCCTTCCTTCCAATCCGCTGATGGACAACTGTCCCGAACCGTTGTCGGTGTAGGTCACCCCAGCCGCCGAACTTACAGGCAGCGTGAGCGCTTGGTCAAAATAAAATTGATACAAAGGGACGGCAAGAGGAACACCGCCATCAATCATTTCTGCAATGATGATCGCAGTGTCGTCCTCGCAGATCTCCAGTACCGATGCGGCGGAAATCCCGAACTCAGGCAACTCAGAAGAAACAATGGTAAAGGGATAGACCTGACTTGGACAGTCATTGGCATCGAAAACAGTGTAACTGTAGTCCCCGGAAGCCAAACCGATAAATTCAATGCTGGTTTCTCCGGATGCAAACGGTTTGGATTCAGCGAAGCCGTCCGGACCTGTTACTTCAACCCGGTATTCTCCAACGCCTCCCGTTGCAGATATCTCAACCGATCCATTAGGCAGTTCACAATTTGGAGGACTGGGGATTTCCGATCCCTCCACGATGCTTGGCCGTATGATGGTTGCCAGCCCCACACCATCACAAACCAATTGCGGATTCAATTCAAAGGCTTTCTTATTGTAATATCTGATTTCATACTCTCCATCCGAAAGATTAGAGAAAATTCCTGAATCATTATTATCTATAATGGCACCATTCAGATAAAGTTCATACCACACTGGAAAACTGGGTATAGAACCGGAATCCGGTTCTATACTACCATCATTCTCTATATTACAGGATATATTGAACCCTGTAAAAGAAATGTTTTCAGGAATATCAAAAACTTCAATTTGGGTATTTATATAAGTCTCTACCCCACAATCCCTTACTGCCCTGATCTGATAGATGCCTGGTGCAAGACCATTGGCTGTCAGTGTCAATCCAGTTGGGCCAATTTCAAATTCTGCAGTTGCAGAAGTTATTGGAATCCAATTGCTCACTGCTGCAGGGCTGGCACCTAGACCATACTCCCATCTGATTTCAAGACCAATGGCAGCAAAGAAATCTGCTAGGTCTTCTTCAGCAATGACATCTGTAAACTCTTCGTTTACAAGTAAATTGATTAGAGGCACTCCAGGAGCAAGATCTGCTCCCTCGCAATATTCAGGTTCAGAATTGGTGATGGTAAAAGTGGGGGTGTTTAAGACTTTTACAGGATCTTGGGTAATATTATTTTGATATACGCACTCTGGGTACTCGAATTTCTCCGTATCAAAAACTGGATTTAATGCTCCATCATAGGTGATATTGCCACTATAATTTCCCATTATAATAATTTCCACGTCTCCAGCAGGAATAGTCAATCCTTCGAAGATGTAATTGATTTGGATTTCACCATCTGTAAAAGCCAGTTCAAAATCCAAATCACCTGTCAATTGCCCTAAAGTTCTTTCTGAAAAAGGGGATGTTTGCCCATTAAAGTAAAAAGAAAATTTAGTATCGTTCAGTACTTTAAGTAAGGCCGATTTATTTTCAATATTAAAAGTCAAACTTAATTTCCCGGGATCGCAAACTCTATTTGCTACCGCTTTCAAAATAGCCAAATCGACCAAAGGAATACCTACAGGGCAGCCTTGAGCAGAGAAAAATGTAGCCTGAACGAGAAAATTATTTAAGGGTTGATCAAAAGGGTCTACACAATGATCGGCTGGATTGTTTTGAGGGAAATCAGGGAATATATCTCTGGCATATCCTGCATGATTCAGTTGCTGTCTCGGGATGCTGAGGTCTCCTCCGACGTTTACATTGAAATACCCATACTGGTTCCAAACACTTCTTGCAGGAGCCCATGGCGTACCGGAGGATTTAAGTACTGTTAATCTACTGGGAGAATAAAATTCAGGCCGCCCAAATTGATTACGATCCCATTCCGTATAAACGATCTCAGCCTGTCCGTTTTTATCTAAATCTGCTACAATTGCCCCCTCTCCCGCAGTATTTGATTTGGCTACAATCATCGGGACTTTGTTGGATCCATCAGGCCCAAGAATACGCAAAAAATCCTCGTCTCTATAGACGATTTCTTGGATCAAGTCCTGATCAAAATCAAACATGGTCAATTTTGTATAGCCTGATTCATCGGTGGTTTCAAGTAATCCATTGGATCCAAAAGTTGACAGCGGTACCAATTCGTTGCTTGCCCTCTTGTATTCAAACATCCACAAGCCATAAGTCACCGTAAATCCTATTTCAGGTGTCCGATCCCCTTGGATATTCCCGATAAAAGGAGCACCGGTCATTCTTAGTCGGAGATTATCTACGGGTCTTTTAATTGGATTGATGATTTGACCATTTGGCCTGTTCAAAGACACAGTTGAGTGGGCTATTTGTCCATTTGGATTCCATACATATACTCTTCTGTTGTCCTGCCCAAAGGCATTCCCATTGGTCACAATAATATCCAACTGATTATTAGGCCCCATCACATCTGGAGAAACGCCTAAAACACTGGCCACACCTGTAAGACCATCTCTTGGAGTTTGACCATTTATTGGAGGAGCCATTCTGGGGATCATTTCCCAAGAAGCCCCAAAATTTATATCATAAACAGTGTTTCCGGCAAGCAATTCCAAACCGTTGCTATTTGTCACATCAGCTGCTACGGTTAAGGCGATAGTACCTCCATTGGACTCAACTAAAGAGTAAGTATCTTCTAAATCCAAACTGGCCTCCCAATAAGGTCTATTTTCAAAATGGCTATGCCCCACCATTCCAATTCCGCATGGAATCCCGCCAGGACAAATACCAGGACCTTTGGCTTTTCTGGTAATATTTGGAAGGGCACTTAAATCATAAATTTCATCATAAATATAAAGTTCAGAAGTCGCATCTTGATTGAAATCGGCCATTCCAGGCGCAGCCCCTTCTCTAAATTGAACCAAAACATCTTGAAAAATAAGGGGATTCACTCCAAAATCATCAAAAACTCTCAATGTCACCAAAGGCACATTGTCTCCATATTTGAAATTGGTTCTGCCTATTTCATTAAATACACCTGGGGTTCCCGTAAAACGGTATGCTATTATTCTACTACTATTTATATTATCTAAGTCAGGTGCAGTAGTTTTTTCGGGAGCTTGCGGGCTTGCCGCTTGATTCTGAGAAGTTGCAACAAAAATAGTGGGGTAAAGATCATCTGCATTTATTTTGCCTACTACAAAGGGAGTTAAGCCTTCCAGATTGAATTGAGGTGTTTCTATAACCCCTATTTGATTAACTGAAGTGCCATCATATTTATAAACGATTATATTCTTGGTAGTTAAACTTAAGTAACCATTACTTGTGAATATAACGTTGTCACTTGAAGCGACAAGTATTTCCGGCGTTCCATCACCAGTAACATCCGCAATTATAGGTGACGCATAGTGGGAAGTTCTTTCGTTTGAACGAATACCGGCAGCAACATCAAAAATTGGTGGCTGCGTAAAATCATCATCCGGATCAAAACAAGATTGTTCAATTGGAAAAATAAAATCACGAACATAATCATCAGTCTGAATCTGCTCGAACCTTGCGGTGACAAGCTCCTGATCCACTGAATTTGATGCTTTTATCAAAAAAAACATCGGGAGAAAGAATATCCAGTAATTAAGATTCATTTAAATCCAGTATAAAATTTTCTTTCTGCAACCTGTTCACTGGAATTGTCTATGCTTTGAGATAAACCCTTCGCAACAAAATTCTTGGCTAATCTGGTATAGTTTCTGATTTTCTCGTGCTTAATGCACCAAAAATCACTAGTAATGGGTAATCGTGTCAAATTAGAAGCTTTAAATATACAAAATTTAGACAGGAGCCTGTCAAAAAATAACATTAATTTTTCAAGATCAAGACTGTCCGATAAGTGGTTATAAATACCAGTTTCCCCGATACAATCCTTCCTAATGGGTTTGATTGGATTGGAAACAAATATCTCCGGTGTGACCCTTGCCAATCATAACCTGTAATTGTTACTATTTACTTTTGAAATCTTTTCAAACTCCCAATTCTTCCTGCTCTTTATTTTGACCCGTATTGTCCATTGCCCATGCCATTCCAGTCTGAAATAGAAATGGTAATGCATAACACGGGTTTAGTAATGGCCAAAAACCGTAAAACCAACAATAGCAGCCAAATGGCTGCTATTGTTGGTTTTACGGCATATTCTAGGGAAGGGGAACCGGGTCTGTGAAAATGCGAAATCCCAATGCTGGAACAGTATCGGGGAATTACCCCTCCTTTTTTAGTCCAATCAGAAATTCAGCAAATTCATTGTAAACTACATCATTATCGCCTTTTCTAGCGGTTAAACTGACTGCATTTTCACTGAATTCCTTCAGTTTATCCTTCTCCTGAACAAAAAAAGAGATGTTCTCTGCTAGTTTCAGATAGTCTTCGGGCTGATTGTTAAGACCTACATTTTCGTCATCGATCAAAGTTGCCATTTCGCTCATCAAGGAGTTCAGTATCGGAAGGCCTGCTCCCAAATAATCAAAAAACTTATACGTAACGGATTGGGTAGCTCCCTTGCTGTATTGCGCAAGGCCAAGGTCAGCATTGGCATACTGGACCAAAAGCTCCTCGTAACCAATTCTTCCCAAGTATTTTACATTATCCAGCTTTTCTTGATAGCGCTCCACCATTCCGGCATGCTCTCCCACACCTGCAATAATAAAAGAAGTTTTGCCGGGCAACTGCTTTTCCAGTACTTCGGCAGCTTTAAGAATACAAGGGATATCATAAGCGATCCCGAGATTCCCTGCATAAACCAATCTCACTTTTTCCGAAGGCTCTCTTTGAATCTCTTTCAATTTGGCCTGCACCTCTTTAAAAGGGACTGTTGGATAAAAAGCAGCAGTCTTGTAACCTCCTGACTTCTTCCCTTTTATCCATTCAATATATTGATTGGAAATGGCTGTAATGGCAGTGGAATTGTCAATCAGTTTTCTGACGCTTTTGTTATAACGGCTTATCAAAATCTTTCCAAACGGTTTCATGAGCTTGGGAAAAATCCTCAGAATGACATCTGGCCAAGGGTCAATGATATCAAAGGCAAAGGCAATTTTTCTTTCTTTGGCCCAATTTGAAATTGCGAGTGGCGTATCTATCGGAGGAAAGGCACACAAAATCACATCAGGTTTCTCATGGGATTGATTGAAATAGGCCAAAATGTTTTGGGTATAAACCTTGTGCGCTTTTATTCTTTCCCTTGACAGATTTTTGGAATAGGAAGGTGATTTTATAAAAACCGTTTTCACTCCATCTTCATCCATTAACTCTGTTTGTTCCTGAAAACGAACATGTTTGTTGGCATGCCGAAAAGTTGAGGAAAAATAGGTGACCGTTACACCTTTGCTTTTTAAAGCGGATGCAATACTCATATATCGCATTGGTCTGGTTTGATCCACCAATGTCGGTTCATACAATGACACTATCCAAATATTCACATCTAAATCTTTATTGTTGTCTGAATATCAGCGAAATTTTTCTTCCCGGCTTCACTGAAAACAATTCTACTGTTCCCTATTTACCCAAGCCTGATAGATCTCTTCAAAAGTTGTCTGGAGGGATTTGGTGATATCCCAATTTGGGTAATGGGATTTCATTTTCCTCAAATCGCTGTAATAACAGATGTGATCTCCTATTCTATTGGTCTCATCATATTTATATTTCATCGGCTTTCCGCTGATTTCGGAAATAATCTGAAATGCTTCCAAGACAGAACAGGTATTGTCCTTTCCTCCACCCAGATTATACACTTCAGCTATTCTTGGTGCAGCAATAAATTCCTCAATAAATCTTGCCACATCATACGAGTGGATATTGTCCCGCACCTGCTTTCCTTTGTATCCAAAAACGGTATACTCTTTTTCTTCAAGGTTACATTTAACCAAATAACTCAAGAAACCATGCAGTTCAACGCCCGAATGACTTGGTCCTGTCAGGCATCCGCCTCTCAAGACACAGGTTGGCATGTTGAAATATCGGCCATATTCCTGAACACTGATATCGGCACTGACTTTAGAAGCCCCAAAAAGGGAATGCTTGCATTGGTCTATACGGAAAGATTCAGCAATCCCATGCTCGTATGATGTATCAGCATAATCCCACCTTGTCTCAAGCTCCACCATTTCAATTTCATTTGGAGCATCACCATACACCTTATTGGTAGACATGTGTACGAAAGGAATGTCTGTTGAATATCTTCTCGTGGCTTCAAGCAAATTGAAAGTCCCTACAGCATTGGTGTCAAAATCATCAAAAGGGATAGCTGCAGCCCGATCATGGCTGGGTTGTGCAGCAGTATGCACAATGGCATCAGGAGCTATTTCTCTGATTAGATTGATGACACCCTCTCTGTCTCTGATATCCAATTCATGATGGTGAAATTCATTGATTGTAGACTCAAGTCTGTTCTGATTCCAACGGGTATCACCATTGGGTCCAAAAAATACAGCCCGCTGATTGTTGTCAACCCCGTGTATTTCCCATCCTAATTTTGCGAAATGCATGCAAACTTCTGAACCGATCAATCCGGAGGATCCGGTTACCAATAACTTTTTCATATTTTAATGCTTAATAATTATTAATTTTTTAATCCAAAAAGACATTCAGCAATTCATACGCTGCCTTTTTCATTCTGTCTTCATAGGGTTCATACAAATCCACACCGAAATCTCTTTTGGGTGCATTCACGAGATGATTGGCCAAAGTTTCTACATCAAAAGGCTCGAAATAAGTTCCTTTTTCCTGAAGCTGCTCAATATTGACTGGTAAACTGGAGGCGATGACAGGAACTTGAAGTGATCGGGCATCCTCAATTACAGTGCTCCAGCCTTCAAACAAACTGGGTTGTATAATTGCCTGGGAATATTTCATCAACATCAATTGATCTCCTCGCGGGATCAAGCCTAAAAATGAAATCTGATCTTTCAGGTTGTTTTCATTCACAATATCATGCAATTGACTCAGGTATGGTGAATTTTCGGCAACAGGAAACCTTCCCGTAATGGCAATGTTGACTGGAATACCTTTCTTTTTGAGCATCGCCACAGCTTCAAAAACCACTTTGTGGTTTTTGTGCTTATGGAATTGATTGCTGATCATAAAGTAATTTTCCTTTAGCCCATATTTTTCCCGCAAGTCCTCAATGCTCACATCAGGAAGACCCTCAATAATGGATACAAAATGATAGATATGGACTTTGAGGGATTTTGGCATTTTGAAAAAATGGTTAAAATCATCTTTTACAGCCTGACTTGACAAAACCAGATCTTTCGAGTTATTCAAAATAAACCGGATTTTCGCATATCTTCCAGCGCGCTTTTTCTTGGACCAAAATTCAGGATACCGCATGTGCTGTAAATCGGCATACCAGGAAACCAGTTTTGCCTTTGATTTACTTTTGACAGGATATTCGTGCATTGGGAAAACGGCATCCAAATGATATTCCGCAATCAAATCGTCAACAAAGACATTTTTCCCTTTCAACCAGGATTGAATGTAACCTTTATACAACCGTGGAAATTGATGGGGTATAAATTCGGCATATGGGTAATCTATTTCATCAATGAAATTTTTTAGCAGCGGGTTATAAAAAACAAAGATTTTGGGCATGTCTTTGTCTTCCAAAAATTTGAATATCCTGATGGAGTTCGTGAGATAAATGCTCCCTCCCATCCAAACCGGATCGAAATTAAAAATCAATCCAAGCTTTAATCTTTCTTTTTGTACCATTCCTGTTCTATTTCCAATTATTGATCAAATCTTTGATTCCTTCTTCCAAAGTGTGTTTTGGTTCCCATCCGGTAAATTTCTTGAGTTTGGAAACGTCAGCAAGCAAATGCATTCTCTCCACCTTTCTCACACGTGTAGGATCAACATCGATTTTCACTTCTTCCTCCAGAATTTTAGAAAAAGCTTCTACAACTTCAGTCACTGAATATTCAATGCTGCGGCCTAGGTTGAAAGTTTCGACACCTATATTTTCTAACTGTAGGAGTGCCCAAACTGCCTCTGCCATGTCGTGTGTATGAATGAAATCGCGTTTTGGCGTAAGGTTACCCAAGCTCAATACTCTTTTCCCTTCTCTGAGCTGATTTTCAATTTCCGGTATCAAATGAGGATTTGTCTCGTTGGGTCCAAATGCGTTGAAAAACCTGCATACAATGGTATCCTTGCCTGTTTCTGCATTGAATTTCTCACAAAGCCATTCTCCTGTCAATTTGGTGAGTCCATAAATATCAAGTGGGAGGAGCGTGTGGCTCTCTGACACCGCCAAATCAGAAATGGGGTATACTGCCGCTGTAGATGCAAAAAAAACTTTCTTCAAGTTGCTGCAATTTTTTGCTGCTGCCAGTAAATTTTCTGTTCCTCTGATATTGATTTCTGAAGCTTCGAAGGGATGCTGATTGCAATAGGGTATAAAATGAATCGCAGCCAGGTGGACAAGGATGTCAGGGTTGATTTCTGTAAGGGTTTTGGAAATAAGATCTTTGTCCCTGATATCCATCAGGTGAAAGCAATTGTCTTCTACATCAATAAAAGATCTGCTGCCAAAACTCAGGTTGTCGATCACATGTACCTCATAGCCGCCTTTTTGAAGTCGGGGGACCACCGCAGAACCAATAAATCCGGCTCCACCTGTCACTACTACTTTTATTTTTTTCATTTATAACTTATTTACTTCTTGAATATTAGTCTTTACACTACTCATAAAATCGAAATAGGCATTGCAGATTTCCTTGGAGGAAAATGATTTGATTGATATTTTGGCATCCTCGCCCATTTTATTTCTCAATTCCTCATTTTCCATCAGCAAAAGCAACTTTTCGGCAAACAATATTTTGTCATGCAGTGGAATAAGGTATCCGTTAACCCCATTCTCAATTAGATCTGAAGGGCCCGCGACACAATCGTATGCTATTACAGGCAATTTTGCTGCCATTGCTTCACCGATGACATTTGGAAAGCCTTCTGAGGAGGAGCTAAAGGCAAATATGGAAGCCCTCCCGTAATACTTTTCAACGTCCTTTTGCATTCCTTCGAAATTCACCCTATTACCAACACCTAGATCCTCTGCAAGCTTTTTCCATGCCAACTTATTGTTCTGCTTGAGGTGATCATCCCCTACCAAGGTAAGTTCCCAGTCATTTTTTGGCAAACTTGCGAAAATTTCTATTAATTCATTTTGATGTTTTGATTGTATCAACCTTGCCACCATCAAAATTTCCTTCCTTTTTTCATCAATCGGCATCTCCTGTACAATTGGATTGCCGATCACCGTCATGTTGTTGTGTCTGTAAATTTTTTGGTAAACCTCTTTTGCTTTTTGCGTCTGGGCAATAATTCCGTAAGCCCCGGGATATAAATATTTTCTGAGTTTCTCCTGCAAAGGACTCAAAGGCTTATCGGGCTGACTTCTATCTGAAACAAATACTGGAATCCCCAATCCTTTGGTTGCCAGCAAGACTAAATTGTTCCAAAGCACTCCAAAAGAAAGTACAGCCTCCGGGTTTAATGCTTTTATTTTTTTTCTCAAAAAAAACACCGTCTTCACCGTAGAAATCCCTCTTCTTTCAGGGTCAAAAGGAAAGTCCGGAAGATGAATCTGAATAGAGGGGTCTATGTTATAAAAAACATCTCTTTTGATCCCATAAAGGATCAAGTCCACTTTTACACCTTCCCTTTTAACAAAATCATTTAACAATACAGAAAAAACCCTCTCCATTCCTCCAGGTTGTAGAGAATGGATGACAAAACAAATATGGTTCATGCTTTCGTACCTTTTTGAATCATCATGTCCACCATCCATCCATAAGGATTGAATTTTCCGGGATGCCAATTCAGTTCTTGGTCCCAGTACCCTGTACAGGCATCATATCCCTGATTGGCAAATCCAAAACTGATTTCCACCAAAAGTGGGTTTTGATTTTGATCCATGACGTAATCGTAGGCGATGCATTGCGCTTGGAGTTTTTGCTGGACTTCAAAAGATATTTGCACACAGTTCAGCGGGATTTGTTTCTCATCATAAACAATAAACCCACTTCCGGAGGCCCTAAAGTCATTTTCTCTGTTCATTCTTTTGATGGCAAATGCTTTGTCTCCCACGACAACAACCCGGATATCCGCATCATTCTCGGGAATAAATTCCTGGAAATAAACATAGTCCATTTCATTGCCCATGACTTTGGCATATCTGGGAGGCTGAACCAGCCTAACCAAGCCTTTCCCAACTTCACTCGCAGGAACTTTGCCACTTCTCCATTTCCTAAACCGTTCCTTTAAACTGCCTACTGAATCATAGGCTGCAAATCCTGAAGAAAAGGCTTTGTTCACCATTTTCTTGGCTTCGGCCGCAGTGCGCACGAGCTGCACGTTTTGAGATCCTGCACCACCCCTCAACTTGAAGACCTTAGGAAAGGTCGTATTCACAATCCATTGATTCGCTGAATTTTTATCATAAAAAACCCAAGTGGGTACCAATGGTGCATCTAGTGCTTCAAGAAGATATTTTTGCCCCACTTTGTCATCAAAATGCCATGCAGTCTTGAAATCTGGAAAAATCGGTATCCCTGCTTGATCCAAACTGAAAATCAGAGATTTGGCCATCACATTGTCCCTTGGGCTTGCCTGATTGAAGTGAAAAAACAAAGCCTTACAGCCTTTCAGTTCTTCAATGATATTGGAGGCATAACAATCCACAAGTTTATAAGGAATATCAAATTCATCACAATAGGCTTTCCATCTGAAATGAAAAAGGTGGTCCCTCAAATTGTTGTGTATTGCTATCATTTAGTCTAAATATTGTTTTGCCCAGATCTCAAACCCTGTCATTAACCAAATGGTATCCAAGTCTGCTGGTGAACTGTTTTTTAAATTTCTGAAAAGTGAATCCGTATACGCTGAGTTAAACAATCCTCTTTTTACGATTCCCGGCAACAAATCATTTTCCCATCTCTCTTTAAACGCTTCACTGCCAAAAAACTCTTTCAACGGAATCCCAAAGCCCATTTTATCCCTGTAGGCAAATTCTTCATCGAATTTTTCTGAGCAGATATCCTTGAGGAGTTTTTTGGCCTCTAATTTCCCTTTATATTCTTTGACTAATTCATTTTCATCGATATTCAGAGAGGTGGTGACCATTTCATTATCCAAAAAAGGGACTCTGTTTTCAATGCTATGTGCCATAGACATCTTATCCTGCCGCATCAAAAGATCTGGAAGATAGGTAAGCAGTTCATATTTGCGATGTCTTTTTGCATCAGCCCTGGTTATCGTTTCCAAAATCTTCTTCCTTTGTTGAAGTGCAACCTTCCAATCAAAGTTCGGAAATATTCTTGCGGCATTGCTGAAAGTCCCAAAAGCAGCGCCTAGGATCATCCTATTTTCAGGATTGGAATAATAGGAAACAAAGGACTTTAAATCTTTCTTGTTCTTTTTGAGTTCTGAGAGAAAATTTCGGCTCAAATAGGCGGATTGTTTTGCGGTCACAAATCTGGAATAGCCTGATAAGGCTTCATCAGCTCCCTCCCCACTCAATAAAACCGTTACGTGCTTTTTTGCCTGCTCACTCAGCAGGTAGATCCCGATGGTATTGGGATGATTGATGGGTTGTTCGAAATGCCAGGTAGCCTTATCCATCACCTCAAAATAATAGTCTGCCTTGAGTTCAAACTGATGGGATTGAAGCTTCAATTTTTTTGCTACAATATCGATGAATTTTTTTTCGGTGAATTTCTGATCTTCAAAGATGACCGAAACAGTTTCAAGGTTGCCTTTGTCCAAGCTTTTACTTGCATAATGTGTCACCAGGGAAGAATCCACTCCACCCGATAGCTGACAGCCTAATTTCACATCACTGATCATCTGCCTTTTAACACTGGCCTCCAATGATGCATCGAGTTTTTCAAATGCGGTTGGACCGGAAATGGAGGTGTTTCCTTCATTTCGAATATCATAGTATTTTTTGAGGACCAGCCCCTTGGAAGCAGAGACCTCCGCGTAAGAGCCCGGTTCCAAATTGTGGATTTTTTTGAACAAGGTTTTATTGACAAGGTTTCTGAAAAGCAAAAACTCACTCAACTGCTTTTGATCCAGTTCAAATTTAAAATCCGGTAAGGCTTTAAAGCTTTTCATTTCTGAAGAAAAGGCAATCCTGTCCTTCTCTTGGAGGATGTACAAAGGCTTTATGCCAAATCTGTCTCGAGCAAGGAATAAAACCTTCTTTTTGAGATCTGCTACTGCAAAGGCAAACATCCCATTCAATCTTTGGAGCATACCCTCCAACCCGTATTCACAATACAGGTGCAGTGCAACTTCTGTATCCGTTTGACTTTTGAAGATATACCCTTTTTCAATGAGCTCATCTTTGTAATCAAAGGCATTGTAGATTTCCCCATTCATCATCATCACGACATCAGCTGTAGGACTGACCATTGGCTGATGCCCATTTGGGGACAAATCAAGAATACTTAACCTGTTAAATCCGAATATCAAATCAACAGGGTTGAGAAAAGGGGCTTCTTTCGAATGTTGGATGGGTTCAACTGTTTGTTTGGCAAGATCAATACCCACTATTCCCGAATCATCAGGACCACGGTGGTGTTGAAGGCTGATCATCTCCCTTATCGTACTGTTATCAGGTACAAAGGAGCTGTTGAGATTATAATAACCTGAAAATCCACACATGCTTAGCTGAGTTTCCTGTTTAATGCATTTAACAAAACTTCCCTATGGGATTCACATTGAATCAGATTTTTCAAAAGTCTTTGCTTCCCTTTTCCCATGATATCGGGCAATATATTTCTTCGGTTCAATGCCGTCAAAACCTTGTTTTTATAAGGTTGTATTCTTGTCAGCATGATGGACTCAAGTTGTTTTGAATAGGTGTCAAAAGCATTTTGGAGCTGGTCGTCATCCGCTATTATACTGTTCAATTTCAAAATGTTGTCTTCCAACGGTTTGCTTGATTCCGCATCTAAAAGATAGACTCCTGCATTCTCATCATTTTGCTTGATGAACTTATATTCAAATTCGGGATTTTTCCCTTTTTCAAATTTAAGTTTGAGAATCATTCCTTTGTTCCAGGTTCCGTTTCTTAGGCCTTTCCAATCGAAACAAAAATTGCCAAGACTATAAAAAATTGGTTTTCCCTGATAAACCTCATGTCCCGAAATAATGTGGGTATGGTGTGCTACCACGGCATCTGCTCCCGCATCTATCATAAAGCGGTAGGTCTCCTTCATTCTTGGGCTGGGCAATTCATAGTGTTCATGGCCTCCATGTAAAACCACCACAACAAAATCAACTTCCTTTTTTAATTTCTGGATAGACCCAAAAGCTTTGATCGGATCGAGCGGATTGCAACCAGGTTCGGGTCCTTCAGTGGTTGACCATTCATGCTCGGTCATGTTCAGAAATGCAAATTCAAGATTTTGGATTTGCACCCGATGAATTTTCGCTGCTTCAGCAGCATTCAAACCGCTTCCAAACCAAGAAATACCCGCATCATTCAAGGCGCGGTATGTGTCTTTGATGCCCTGCGGTCCATAGTCCCTGAAGTGATTGTTGGCTGTGGCGACCAGCTTGCAATTGAGCCAATCCAGTATTTCCGTTGTTTGTGGAAGTGACTTGATATGTGGTCCTGTTTTGGGTATGCCATTTCCAACTGTAGTCAAAGGGCATTCCAAATCAATTATGTTGAGGTCATTTTCAAGAAAGAAGGGTCTGACTGATTTCATGTTTTCATCCCAATCCCCCTTTAGAAATGACTCTTCCATCCTTTCCCAAGGGCAAAAATCTCCTGTAAATCCTATTGAAACCATATCTATCTCAAATAATTTTCCAATTCATCGGTAGAAACAAATTTAGCTTCCGGCCACTTTTTACTTATTTGTGATAGCAGTCTTTCGAGTTGCTTCAAACCAATATCTTTATTTTTGGGATCTATAAATCCTACAAAATTAATTCTGTGGGTACAGATCACTGCTGGCTTTTTAAGATTAAAAGCGGCTTGGATCCTACCCAGAACTTTATCTGTCCAATCTATATTTGGATTGGTCGCGGGTTCAAATATACAATTCCTCACGTTATAGAATTGGCCAAATCGGTTTCGCGAGCCAAATGGATGCGGAATCAGTTTGTAATTGCCGAATTTCCCGGTGGGAGCATATTGATTGGGAAGTCCCTGAATACAGGACACCCCATTCTGACCCAAGGTTTCCTCTATTCCCGAATCCCAATTGTAGCAAGGAGCAATAAATGATTTGGAATGAAATCCGAATGTGTTTTTAAACATGGTCAAACCTTCACTGATGATTTCATTGTGTTGGCTGACTTCACTGACTTCATCCCAGTCATATGCTTCCATGAAGCTATAATCTTCGTTTCCCGAAAAAGTAGTCCCCCATTCAAATGCCTCTTTCAACTTTGAATTGTCTTTTTGCAAAGACGTTAGCCATCTGTTCACATGGAGATGTTCTCTGCCATGAAACTGCGGGAAAAAAACACCTTCTTTTAATCCTTCTTTCCAGACATCCAGATTATTTGCGTGCTTTGGGTATTTTTTAAAAGTCTCATAAAAAGGCTCAAAATGGTATTCCCTGTAATCGGAGGCTTTTATTTTGTCAAAATCAGGGTTTGCCATGATTGCATTGGCCGTGATTTTGGCCGGCTTTCCGTCAGAACCTTTAAATTTCATAAGCAATGAAAACAAGTCCTCCAGATCTTCTTTACTCGCTAAAGCATCCACTTTATAAAGACTTCCTTTGATATCAAATCCTTTTTTTTCCAGGTGCTCCAAGGCGTCTCTTGAAGGTGTCCGAATAGCTCCCCAGTCATCTGATTCAAATACAATGAGTTTTTGATTGATATTGGCACCCCTCAAATTGGTTTTTATTCCCCCAATATAGGATTTAAGTTGTGTTGGATTGTTGAGCATTTTAATGGTTCTGTTTCTGCTTTCCCGCTACCAAATTCCCCATTTCCTCAGTGGTCATGAAAGTTACATCGGGCCATTGCTGTTTGATAGATGTGAGCAATCTGTTGAGTTCTTTCAGGCCATGACTCCTGTTCGCTGGATTCAGCCAACCGATATAATTTACCCTATGGGAACTGATTACCGCAGGCTTATTCCATTTGAATGCAATGGAAATTTCTGACAGACAGGAATCCACCCAATCGGATTGCAAATCTGATGAGGGTTCAAAAAAACAGTTTCGGGTGAGGTATCTTTGCTTGTATTTGTTTTTTTGACCAATATAGTGGAACACCCTTCTGGTTTTCCCATATCCTACCGGCTCATGCTGAATTTTGGAAGCACCTATATATTTGATTCCATTGTCGGCTAAGTCTTTTTCCAAGCTATTGTTAAAAGGTCCGTTGGTCGGGACAAAAAAACTTGCCTTGTATCCAAACAACGTTTCAAATTGAACGAGTCCGTCTTGGATTACATCCTTTTGAGATGCTATATCACTTGGCTCAAAAACATCAAAAGCAGCCTGATAACTAACGTGATTGATTGGTTTTCTAGGGGTGATGCCGTATACCCCATGCTCAAATGCTATTCTTGTATCTTCTTCACCCGCCTGCAATGCTTTCATCCAATTTGACACGTTCAAATGTTCTCTTCCGTGAAACTGAGGAACGAAAATGTTTTCACGGATCCCTTCTTTCCAAAGTGCAAATGAATTCGCATGATGCGGATACCTGCGGAGAGTTTCAGGAAGCAATTCATAATGATAGTTCTGGAAGTTATCGGCTTTTATCTTTTCAAAATCCGGATTTGCCGTCAACCCAACCGCTGTAAATTTGCAGTGACTGCCCGACACATCTTTATGTGAAGTCAGCACTTCAAAAAGGTAAGCCAAGTCATCCTCGGAGGCCAACCCGTCATTGGAAAGGTATCTTGCTTCATCAGCGCTTGATGGAACCACTCCTTTTTTAGCCATTTCGGCTAGCGCATCCTTTGAGGACATTCTTATTGCGCCCCAATCGTCACTTTCAATTACAACGATTTTTTTGGGTGCACTCCAACCAATAAGGTTTGATGCATTTCTTAGAATATTTGAAAGACTCATTACAGGATTGATTTTACAAATTCAATTATTGGGAGATTATCATCAAAAATCAGAGCTAATATTGGATTGCCGAAAACGGTTGATAGGCCAATAAAATCAAAGCCAACCCTGAACTTAAAAATGATGACAAAAAGCAAGGCCGGTGAAATGACTTTCAAGGCATAATTCATCCATTTATCTTCTGTATAAGTAGCGGCATAAAATATAAATGTCACCATGGCTATCGAATCTCCAATGATAAGAAATCTGGACCCTGAAGGAATAAGTGCCGATAGATTGGCAAATGCACTAAAAAAAAGAGACAGTCCCAGAAATGTAAGGATTTTTGGAGAAATTTGATCTCTGAAGTAGATGTACCTCACATACATGAAAATCAATATTGCAGCGATAAAATATCTCAAAAGGTTATTTGCCAATATCACATGCCAGCTGAGTGGGATTGGACTTTCACCCTCTTCCATAAACCGCTCTACCACTGCCTCTTGTGTATAAACCATTATTTTTTCCTGAAACAACCCAGGCAATACAGACATATATTGTTTCACCAAATCCAGATTCAATTGCGAGACGAAAAAGGAGATGATAAAAAAAGCAAATAGAGCGGTCATTCGGCGTGGAATGAACAGATAAATAAAAAACAGCGTGATTGGAAATAGAAAAGAGAAATGAATAAAGATGGACAGTGCACACCAAATAGCCCCTTTTATTCTTTCCCCTTTCAGATAAAATGTCAGAAATCCAAAAATGAAGACTTGGGCTGCGGTCCACATTCTCACTCCATTAATGCTCCATATCGGATTGATGAGAATATAGGTCAATAAGAGCAGCGTTAAAATAAATCCTATTTTAACGGGGATTTCATTGACAACCATCAAGATGTTTTTGACATGAAATATCCCGAATATCAGCCCAAATACAGCAAAAAGAATGTTGGGATTGTTTGTAAAATAAGAAAGAAATAAGGTGATCAAGGGCTGATAAAGATCTACTTTCCCCTCCTCTCCTTCAAACAAGTACTCTCCCGCACTTGCGAGGGAGGTATTTTTCTCATTCAAGGAAATAAATTCCTGTGCATATCGGACAGAATCAGCATTACTTTCATAATTGATGACAAAGGTGAGTCCAAAAAACAGGCAAAACAGGGAAAGCAATGGAAAGGCCAAAGGTGTTCTGATGTACTTTATCCCTAAATAAAGTGTCATAACAGGCCAAACCAGCCATAATAAGAAGTGATATATCGGTTTTGTCTCCCGCATGGTTTAATCCGTCAAACTTAGGAACTGCGAACATACATTTTCTATCCGATATTGTTCAGGATTTGGGATAACAATCGAATTTGAGTAATTCTTTGTCAAGAACTCCAGCACCAATTCATTATTGAGATTTCCTGTTTCAATGTTTATAATCGGTTTACCCAAAATGGCGTAATCAATCAACTTACTGGGAGTTTGTGCTTTTCCAACATTGGTGAAATTGACTAGAAAATCCATGGTTGAAAATCTATCCATCAATTCAAGCCTATCTATCACCGGAAACAATTTTATCCTTTTTGATCTTTGGGCAAAGGATTCAACATATTGGGGGGAGCTGGTATACACATGGAATTCAAAATCAAACTCATTCTCCAAACTTACCAAAAACTCCAAAAACTCTCTTGGATCCCTACGGCCTGGGATGAACATCCCGCCATATCCAAAAATCAATTTATTTTCATTTCTTTTTGTTTCATTTATTCTGTATTCTTCAAATTTGAACCCCTGCGGGATCACCACAATTTTATTGTGGAATTCAGGATAGTATCCTATATAGGAGTTCTCTGTCGGCAAAGAAAGGTAATCCGCCTTTCTGCAGAAAGACTTTTCCAGCCAGGCAAAGTAAAAAGGTGGAGAGAAAGTGTCATTTTCCTGACCCATATAAGGATCCCCGCAATCTGCAACCCAAGTTTTCGCAGGATTGCCATCACCCTTTTTATTCCAAACAGAGGACACGCCCCAATGAATGGGATAAGGAACAGCAACAGATATCAACAAATCAAATCCCTTCAATTTCTTCAAGGCTTTGGACACTTTTCCTTTCAATTGAATCAAGGGGTATTCAAACCACAAACTGGATAGCCTAACCATCACCCGATTAAACAGCTGGGCTATGGATGAATTCGACCGAAGGACAGGGACTTTCCAAGTTACTTCTCCTATATCGATAAAATCAACGGCGTATTCCGATAAAAATTTTTCCAGCCCTACTTTAGCAGGAGCAACAACCGTAACTTCATGTCCTTGTCTGACAAATTCCTTTGCCAATTCAGTTGCTCTGAACGATCTAGGAGATATTTCAGGATAAAAACCATAAGTTACAATCAGTATTTTCTTTTTATTCATTGCGCTCATCAGGATTTAAAATTTAAATATAAAAGCGCTTCTTTATTGTTGTGATCATGCGTAAAGTTCATTATGGTTTTACGTCAAACCGCTTCATCCAAAAACCAAATAATATCAGTCTCCAATACGTAAAATCAAAGGGGATGCTTCCATTTACCAAATCATCAAAATAGGCAAGTGCTTCATCCCTTCTAATGATCCCATTGGAATCAGAGATGCTTTTCTCAAGAAGATTTCTGAATTCCTGTGGGTTTTTGCTTTTGACCCAATCCTCTTCAGGTGTAATAAAACCTTTTTTATCCCTTCTGTCCTGGATGGATTTTGGCAATATCCCTTCCATAGATTCAGAGAGTAACATCTTGGATTTGTCTTTCCCGTCCAGGTATTCCAAAGGCAAAGACTGGCAAAACTCAACCAATCGGTGATCAAGAAACGGAACCCTAGCCTCTATGGAGTGGGCCATTGAGTTTCTGTCCTCCCATCTAAGATATCTTGGAAGTGGATTGGTGGAAAGCTGATGATTTGAATTCACCACATGATCATGCCTAAATTGATCAAAATCGTCGAGTGGGTGTTTGGGCTCAAACTTCAAAAATTTAAAATTTAGCAAAGAAAGGATTTTTTTAAAATTTGCCCTCCTTGAAACAAGTCGATACCTTAAACCAAATAGGGGTAAATGCACCAACTGATTGAAAAAAACTGCAATGAGATCCGGTATGAGTTTAATCCCCTTTTTGTCAAACTCAATCTGGAGCTCCGTCAATTGGAAGTTATTTGCCAAATCTTTAATCCGCAATTTTTTAAACAGTCCATATCCACTCAGAAACTCATCCGCGCCCTGACCTGTCAAAACAACAAGTATGTTGTTTTTAGCAGCTGCCTGATACACTTGGTATCCCAAAAAAGCACTTTGGGATTGATAAGGTTCATCCATGTGAAAAATCAGTTTCGGTAAAGTTTTGATAAGCGTAGAAACGTCAGGATAGACATAAGTAGACTTGGCCTCTATATTTGAGGTAACCACATCCATCCATTTTTTTTCAGAGAACAATTCGTTTTCATTCACCGAAGAAAAGGTGTGCAAATCGCTGGATAGAATATTTTCCTTATTCAACTTATCGACTGTACATACGATTGAGGAGGAATCGAGTCCTCCGCTTAAAGTAAACCCAACGGGGACATCACTCCGCAAATGAAGCTTTATGGAGCTTGTAAACAAGTCTTTGAATTTATCTTTTGCTTCTTCAAAAGAGCCTTTAAATCTGGTTAAAGAGGGCTTATACCAATGCTTCTGTGTCAATTTTTGCCCCTGCTTAAATTTCATGTTGCTGAAATCTATCAAGGAGGAATGTCCCGGCTTGAGCTGGAAGACACCTTTGAACATGGTTTCTTCAGTGTGGTCAGTCAAACCGTAAAATATATAATCATGGGCCTTTTGGTGATTCAATTTGGCATCCCATCCATCACATACCGTGAACTGTTTGATTTCACTCCCAAAATAAAGGACATCCTTAGGAGAAACCCAATAGTATAAGGGCTTGATGCCATACCTGTCTCTCACCAAAAATAAAGTTTGCTTGTCTTTTTGGTAGATGGCAAAAGAAAACATCCCAACGAACTTATTGAGGCAATTCTCGCCCCATTCTATATAAGCTGACAGAATTACTTCTGTGTCTGTCCCTGATCTGAAAGCGTATCCCTTTGCCTGCAGTTCCTCTTTTATTTCAATAAAATTGTAGACCTCTCCATTATAAGTGATCCAAAAATTCTGGGAGTCATCACACATGGGCATATGTCCATCTGTGGAGAGATCAAGAATCGACAGCCTCCTGTGTCCAAGACCCAAACAGTAACTCTCCTTCGATTCTATCTCATCAAATTTGGCCTTAGGAGCATAGGGTAAAGCAGCGTCATAAATAGAAGAAGGTGTGTCGCTTCCTCCTAAAACTAAAGTTTGCTTTTGGTTATTCGCGAAAAAGTAACCTTCATCATCAGGACCTCTGTACCTTATAATGGTATTCATTTTAAGAAGGTCTCCTATTTCAATGGGTGTGTTAGAAACAATACCAGAAATACCGCACATAAATTATTTGATTTTTCTTTTAAGTAATTCAAAGATTGTAATTACTGAATACGCCAGCACAAAAATGTAGGGTGATTTAAAAAATGTCCACCCATAAATATTATAAGGAAACCGTAAATCTCGAACAGCTAAACTCTCTGTTCTTTCTCCAAGTACAGTAATTTGTTTTTTTAATCCTTTAAAGTCTTTGGCATTTATTGCTGCAATCAGCGGGAGTATGCAGAAATGAACATATATCTGCCTCAAAAAGCGAACTCTGTCACTTGACTCGATTTGATCCTTATACTTTATCAAAAAACTATAAATATCATCCAGACCATTTAAAAATCCATCACTGGCTATTTTGGATAGAAAGAAATCCGAATTTGTTGCTGAACCTATCCTGATAGTTCGCATATAAAAGGGATTATCAATCAACATATAGTTTTTGGCAAGTGCAAAATATTTCGCTACAAAAATAGCATCCTCCAGGAAGGGCACATCATTGGGGTAATAAATTTTATATTTCTGTATCAACGCATTTCGATAGAGAATGGCCCAGGACCTATCGGGATCTGCATTTGTCGTGTTTTCTCCTTTTGTTTCATGGTGGGCATCCAGACTTTGATGAACTAAGCCTTCATGTCCACTGTAATCCGTCTCCCAAACAAGTTCTCCTAAGTCATTGATTTTTTTAACTTTTAATAAATACAGGTCGGCCGTGTGCTTGTCAACTATTTCTAAAATATCTGAAAGTGAGTTTTCAACGATATAGTCATCGGGATCTATGGGTAGGATAAATTCCCCTCTGGCAATTTTAATCGCGTTATTTCTCGCCCTAGAAACTCCCTGGTTCTCTTGGTTTAGCAGAATGATATTTTGAAACTCCTTTTGTAATTCCACAATAATTTCCGAAACATTATCCGGTGAACCATCATTCACACAAATTATTTCAAATTGATCTGTGGGGATATTTTGAGCTTCAATGGAACGAATGCAGCGTTCAATGTAATCTGCTACCTTATAGGCGGGGATAATAATACTTAGTTTCAAAATCTTGAATTTGCTAAAATAGGGGCTTTATCTAATGAAGCCTACGGGAAATGGACTCTATATAATGAAATGGATTCAGGTAAACTGTAGAGATTCTATAAAAAAATTGATTTCTTTTTGTGTTTTCATTTAAGCCTAACCTTACAAAAAGTCTGGAAATAAATATCACAGACCTTTCTTTCCAGACTTTTATTATAGGTAAATGCGGATGGGCAACTTTTTTCCTCACTTCATACCCTTTCAAAAGAGAGGGTTGAATCAGGACACTGTCCCCCACATTATTTATTGCCATGCTGTGGATCCGGTAGCCGATTGTCGGTTTATGGAAATAATACAGCTTGATACCCAATTGCGTCATTTTCAACCACATAGGGGTGTCTTCAACCAAACGATTATCTTCATCATAATAACCTACTTTTTCCATTACCTCCCTGTGAAAAAAGAATGAAGGAGTATTGTTTATTCTGTCGCTTTCCAGCAAAATTTCCCACTGATCTCTGGCTGAAAACTCTGGTTTCATCAAGTTATTTGGGAATATATCCGGCATCAAAGTGGTGAAATTTGGTTCTTTGAATACATCCTGATACAATTTCACTTGACTGAAAATTACTTTTGCATCAGGATTTTCATGGATAAAATCAAAATTATCCTTCAGGCAATCGGGCAATAAAATGTCGTCAGCGGCAATGATTTTGATCCAATCAAACGTTGAGGCCTTTATACTTCGATTCATATTGGCTGAAACGCCATGGTTTTTTTCTACCCGTAGAATCTGCACATTCACAAAACGATCTTTTACCCTGTCCTGTGAAAGCCATTCTGTGGCTATCTCCACAGTTTTATCTGTAGAATAGTCATCAGAAAATATCAGTTCGATTTCATCATAATTCAGATTATAAATACTTTCGAAGGTTTCGACGATAAAGGACTCTGCATTATAGGAGAGAACGGGACAGGTTACGGGTGGATATTTAAGCTTCATTTTGTTCCCTTAATAAATAAATGGATTGAATTGGTATACTGTTCTAAGGGAGTTTTGGTATCCACTTCGATACATTTTCCGCCATTTTCATTGATTAGGGATTTTAACCTCCTGAATTTGACATTTAATTCCTCATTCAATTCGTTGATTTCCTGATCTGATTTTCCCAGATGGCCATCCCATGTATAATTGAACTTTACAGATCTTTTTTTAATATTTTGACAAATGGTTTCATTATCAGCATAGACATATATAAATATCCTATTGGAAATAAACTTCTTGAATTCATTGGGCTTGTTTATCCCTAGGTCAATCCAGAAATCATAGAAATGATGAAATAGACCTTCGTCATTTACGGTGTTTTTTCCGTATGACAATGTCATTCTGTCTTCCTGTATTTTTTGATTAAAAAAATCCATTTTTTTAATCTTGAATCTTATATCATTTTCCCCTTTTAACTCATTATTGAAATAATAAGTATTGATAAGGCTGTAGTCCAAATCAACCAAAGGTGGATCCGACAACATCATTTTAAAATTCAATCTATCCACATCGAACAGTTTCAGTTTTAAAAGAATAATTCTTTTAAAACTTGATTTCCCACTGGCAGGAACCCCAAAAAGTTCAATTATAAAAGGTTTCGAAATGCTGTTTCTATAGACAAGCTTCCTATGCACCCTAGACAAGAACCTTAAAACAATTTTTAAAAAGTATAGCAAAATATTTTGATTAAATGTTATAATTTAGTTGTGGGTTTTTTTTATCAAAGAATGAAAGATTCTTCTGTAAACAGCATCCATATAAAAGAAAGGATTCAAGTAAACAGTCATCGCTCTGTACAAAAATGGATAGAAAGAAACACTTTTATTCATGCCATTTTCCACAAAGAATTTTGAAATCCTGTAATTCCAAGCTTCATTATAGATCCGGATTTTAATCAGATCCGGATGCGCGAATTTTTTTCTAGTATCATAGCCAGCGATTAAAGAAGGTTTGAAAATTTCAGGAATCGAAGTGTCATCATTCAGGTCCTTATAAATCCTATACCCAACAGTTGGTTCATTAAAATATGATAATTTCACCCCTGATTTGGTTAATTTAAGCCACATTGGATAATCCTCGACCAATGTATTTTTTTCGTCATAATTGCCCACATCGATAATGGTCTGCTTTTTGAAAAAATAAGAGGGGGTATAATGAATTCTATCACTTTCCAGAAGTATCCTCCATTGGTCCCCTGCCGTAAAAGAAGGATTCATCAGATTGAAGGGATATTCAGATGGAGTGGTTTTAATATAATGGGTCTCATCAAATGTCTGCTCAAACATTTTTATCGCACTAAAAACCACTTCCGCATCCGGGTTTTGTCTTACAAAATCCATATTGGATTCAATACAGTTAGGTAGAAGTATATCATCACCCGCAATGAATTTTATCCAATCTGCGGAAGACTCCCTGATACAGCGATTGCAATTGGCGGAAATCCCTGTGTTTTCTTTAACTTTTAAAAATTTCACCCTGGAAAACCTTCGTTTCACGGTCTCATTGCTCAACCAGTCTTCGACCACCTCAATAGTGCCGTCTTCGGAAAAGTCGTCAGAAATAACCAACTCAATGTTTTCGTAATTTTGATTTACAATGCTATTGAGGGTCTCAATGACAAAATCCACGGAATTATAGGTTGTAACGGCTACAGTAACCAATTGATTATCCATAAATTATTTTTTAAAAAACTTGGATAAAATATCAAAAATTTGGATTCTTTTATCCAATTGATAAAGTTGAAAAGTAATTACAACCAAAGATAAAAAAATTAAGCTGAAAATCTGAATACTTTCACTCAAATAAAAATGTACTAAAATCATTAATACCAAGGACACTATCCCAGTCAAAAGAAGGAAATAGGTAGATGTGTCAAGCCTAAAATTATATTTTTTCAACATGATGAAATACATCAAGATACTAAAGCAAACATATCCTACGATCATGGCAATGCCCAAACCGTCTATCCCATACACCTTATAAAGAAAAATATTCAGCACCAATAGAAAAGAATTGGCAAACAATTCGGTGAGAAAGAAGAGCTTATTGTCCCCCTTTGACAGCATCACAAAGCCTGTCACCCAAACGTACCCTTTTAATAAAACCCCAATAGAGGATAAAATGATGAAGTTTTGGGTTTCAAGAAATTCGGCACTCAGGAGTATTCTTATAAGTATCGGAGCTGAGGCAACCAAAATCACCAAAACTATATTTAATATCATCAAAACCAACTCTGATTGTTGATTGACAATGGGTTTCCAGTTTTTCTCATCATTTATGGCCCCAGATAAACGAGGGAAATAATCTGTACCTATTGCTGTAAAAACCATTCCAACATAGCCTCCCATGATAGACATTCCTGCAGAATATAGGCCCAAATCACTCAAGGAGCCCTGATTCGTGATGAATGCATTGAGCGCAAAGGTGCTTCCAACGCCCATCAAAGAGCCAAGGGACATATTTACTCCCATCACAACCATTGGTTTGCCCAGTTGAAATGTTTCCCTTAGGGTAACGTTTATTACCTCGATATTTACCTTTTTTCTGAAGTAAAGGCTTATGAGATAGGTAGCCAAAGAAGCCACCACAATAGAGGGCATTACCCCATCAACT
This sequence comes from Rhodonellum psychrophilum GCM71 = DSM 17998, assembly GCF_000381545.1. Taxonomy (GTDB): domain Bacteria; phylum Bacteroidota; class Bacteroidia; order Cytophagales; family Cyclobacteriaceae; genus Rhodonellum; species Rhodonellum psychrophilum. The sequence goes on from NZ_KB906687.1 coordinate 28,313, forward strand.
CCCCAAACATACAAGATGGGAAGCGTAACCAACAAGCCGGAAACCGCTCCGTAGATATTGGCTTGTGCCAAATATTTGACTTTGCGGGTCGCTCTAAGAATGGTATAAATCCCCCCAGTGAGTGCGCCAAAAATAAACACAATAGACAGCCACATGAAGGCACTTGTGTATTCTCTGGTTCCAAAAGCAAAACTACTCAATAGAGGCGCAAATAAAATGGAAGCAATCACTCCAAGAAACGCCGTAAACCAAATCCATCTTCTAAAGACTGTGTAAGTAGTGGCCAATTCTTTAGGGTCATTTTCCCCAAAAGCAACGGACATGTCTCTTACAGCACTGGATTCCAATCCCAAAGAAGTAAGTTGCTTGATGAGATTAATGCCTGAAAGGAATAGCCCATTAAGTCCCATCCCCTCTGAACCAATCAAGAGCGCAACAGCCTTACCCCTGATCAGGGAAACCGCGATATTAAAAACCTGAACTCCTCCGAATAGAGAAGTTGCTTTCATTATGGATCTGTAGGAAGATTGAGTTTCTGACATCAAAGGATAAACCAATATAACCAATTGGTTTATAAGGCTAGTTGGGTTTTGTTAAGGTAAATATTCGAAAATAGAAGGACTTTTTTATTTAATCAAAGCGTACGCGCGTTCAAAGTTTTGCTATTTCTTCAGCCGTGAGTGTTCTGATTAATTTTGCGGGATTGCCCCCTATGATCGAAAAATCATCAAAAGATTTATTGACAAAACTATTTGCTGCAACAATACAGAATTTCCCTAAAGTGACATGCGGCATAATGATGACCCCTGCACCTATCCAACTGTGGTCTCCAATGGTAACTTCACCTTTTTGAAGAGGGAAAAGATTCTGCAATCTTTTTGATCCATTCGGCCCAGATCCAGACATTAGATTTATATTTTGAGCAAAACTTACATTTGATCCTATTTGTACTTTTGCATTAAAACCTTCCAATGTACATCCTGGACCTATGTAACAAGACTCCCCTATTTCGAGCAAATCCTTGGCTGAACCAAAAATATTGACACTAGAGGCAATTCTTGTATTGTCTCCAATCCTCACATTATTGACAGAAGAGGATTTTTCAATGTAGACATTCTCTCCTAATAAAATATTTGATGTAATCATGGTTTCCTGATAAACGCTGAAATAACCTCGAAAAAATAACTCATTTCCGCTTCGGATAAATTTTGATTACAGGGAAGAAAAAAAGCTTCCTCTCCATAAAAGATACTTGATTGTATTCCATGGTCCCACAGAAATTGTTTCAAACTGTTTAAATCTGTAATGATTCCATTGGTTTTTAACATCATGACGGAAGGTACTTCCAATGATGTCCTTTCAAACCTTTCACTCAAACCAATAGACTCAAAAAGTTTTATTCCAAAATCAAATACGCTCCTCCTTTTTTCTAAGATCGATGGAAGATCTTTCACATAATGACTCAATACTTTCAGAATATATGTCTTTGTTTTTGCTTCAATATAATGGTTGGGAGTTAATAATCCTTTATTGTCCAAAAGAATTCCTCCTATCTGTATTGGAAAAAACTTGGGGAAACTGTACGTGGCAAAATCACCATAATGACCAACCAATCCCTCCTCATCCTGACTCCAGAGCGTGGTGCAACAATCTTCAATAATTGGAATACCCAATTGCACCAGTTCCTTCATTTTTGGATAAATATATCCAAATTCATGGTTCACAAAAATAACCTTGGTTTTATCATTTATCTCCCTGTTCCAATTGCAAAAAACACTTATTTCATCAGTGACACATTTGGAGATATACGTATTCCCTGAAGTAGTGAGGATAGTTACAAAATCATCAGACTGAAGATTATAATGCGATAAAGCCAAACCTATGGCACTTCTACCATTGTAGGTATAATAATGTGGTTTATTCTTGAATTTATCGTTAAAAGAATGCTCCGCCTCACTGGATTGTGGTAGGTTGAAATTAAAGCCAATATCTTTTGATTGAAAAGGTCCAATTCTAAAACATGGTGAACTATAGGGATCTGGATTTATAACGAACATTTTTAATTCTTTAAAAAATTATTGGTTTAGATCTATCAATAACTCCTCAAAGGAAGATTTAATTGCTTGTACAACTACTTCTACATCTTCCAAAGTAGTATCCTGATGCGTGGGTAAGTTTAAGATACTTGATGCTAATTTATAAGATTCCGGGAATTTTTCTTCATTTAATTCTTGAATCATTCTATAATACAGGGCACAAGTAATGACACCCTTTTCAATTAACTTGAAATAGAGTTTCTCTCTAAGTCCATTTTCAACAATAATCGGAAAATTCAACGGAATTATTCCATCAGGCAAAACGGGATACATTATTTTAAAGCCTTTGATACCCTGAATCAAATTAAGGTAATGCTTGTAATTATTTATCCTTTTATTGTTAATATCCTCGTAATCAGACCTGATATAAACATCCAATGTAATAGGTTCGATCTTTTCTTTGACAAAATCCAAAGGCTTTATCCCGATTTTATCGTTGTTCAGTCTAAAAAAACCTCCGTCAGGTGTTGCAATGGTCTTGTGAATTGAGAAGAAAGCAACATCTCCCCAGTCGCCTATATTTTTTCCCTCAAATTTGGAATGGAATGCATGGGCACAATCTTCAATAAAAATAACTTTATATTTATCACACAATTCAATGATTCTTTTCAGATCGTTTTGAACAAAACCAAAATAATGGATGATTAACAAAGCCTTGAAATCCCCGGATTTGAGCAACTCTTCTATATTCTCAATATCAGCAGAAAGGTCTTCTCTGACCTTATAAAAGTCATGTTTGACTCCGTTCTTTCGGACAGGGTCAAAAACTCCCGACCCTTCTTTATTTGTTTCACCGATATAGGCGGGCATCAGAATTTTCCTGTCCTCATTTTCGAACAAACAAGATAGAATATGACTAAACGAAGAACGGGCCGCATTCGATAAATAGAAATTCTTTAAATTGCCGTGAATATTTTCAGCTTCCTTAGTAATCATTAAATTATATTTTTTGTTGAAAAGTTTTTTGCGAAGGTAAATTTTAATGACAGATCACACCCAATACCTTCTTTGAATTCACATAAACCGTGATTGGGGACCGAAAATTCTGTAGAAATGCCTATATCTACGAATCTAACTCCTATCTCCCTATAATATTTGAATATATTGGAAGACAGAAAATTCATTGTTTTATGTTCGGAATATTCAGGCAAATCCCCCCAGTAGATTACTTGAACGATCTCCGGAGTCACATAAAAAACTATGGCCCCTGCCAAAACCAATTCCTTTGACTTTACTACAAAGTAGTCTGTCTTGATCAGTTTGGCAGTTTCCTTTACTTGATCCCAACTCATGCGCAATGGGATATTTTTTTCTTGCCTATTTATCTTGATCGCCTCATAGGCAATCTCTCCATTGTTTTCTTCAAGCTTTTCAAAAACCAAATCAGATGAATTTGATTTTCTGAGATTCTTCCTAGCATTCTTCCAAATCAACTTTTCGTAATCCTCACCAGCATTTCCAGTTTGAAATTGATAATTGATGTCCTGAAATTGAGGTGTATATCCGGCAAGAAAAAAGGAATTGCTGAGTTTTGCCAAATAATTTTGGTCATAAAAGAAAGGTGGAAGCGCAATGGTAATTTTTTGGAATTTTTTTTCTACCAGCCAATTGTCCAATGCCGAAAGTGCCTCTTGGATTTGATGTAGTTTGATATCCTCACTGACATAATTAAAACCACCGAAAGGGGCAGAAAATGGACTCTTGACTTCATTATCCCTGACCCCTACAATCATTGAAAGTCTGATTTTTGAATCTTTGAAGATAAGATAATAGATTTCATCAACTTTATCTTTGTTCAATTCTGAAAATTCCACAGAATTGAAAACATGAAAGATGGAAGGGACTAAATTGGTGTATTCTTTATTCGATACTAAAATTAATTCCAAGCTGTTGGCGATTTAAATTGACAGGAAATCCGAAATGGTGAAATTTGTAATCCGCTATTTTTAGAGGGATATTTTTTGGGTGGTGGGAGACTTATTCCAAATAATTAAAGTCTCTCCTTTGGGTGTTATCGCTAAAAAAGACTGAGTACCGCATCCACTACCCGATTGCGGTCATCTTCACTCATACTGGATCCGCTGGGTAAACAGAGCCCAAATTCAAATATCTTTTCTGCTATGTCCGTCCCGAAATAAGGAAATGAATCATAAACAGGTTGTAAATGCATGGGTTTCCAAATTGGTCGGCTTTCAATATTAAGTCCATCCAAAAAATTGCGGATCTTATCGTTATCAATTCCGTTGGTCAACTTGGGGTCAATGAGCATACAAGTCAACCAATAATTACTGTAGACTTTTTCTCCTTCATGTAAAAACGAAATTCCTGGCAGATGGGAAAAGCTATTTTTATAAAACTCAAAATTTGCACGGCGTTGCTTGACCCTTTCAGGCAATACTTCCATTTGCCCTCTCCCTATACCAGCTGAAACATTGCTTAATCGGTAATTATAACCAATGACTGAATGTTGGTAATGAGGAGCATCATCCCTCGCTTGGGTTGCCAAAAACTTTGCTCTGTCTATGTTTTCTTTCTCAATGGAGACCAAAGCACCTCCACCTGAAGAGGTGATGATTTTATTTCCATTAAATGAGTAAACACCGTATTGACCAAATGTACCACAAGCTTTACCATTTAATGTGGAACCAATCGCCTCTGCAGCATCCTCTACAATTGGAATATTGTATTTGGAGGCTACATCCATTAGTTCTTCCATCTTGGCTGGCATGCCATAGAGATGGACAGGTATTATCGCCTTTGGTTTTTGTTTTTCATTGTTGGGCATTAATGATGGATGATTTTTTGCGACTGTGCCATCCATACATGCGGCTATGGCATTTTCAAGAGCAACTGGACACATATTCCAAGTATCAGGTTCACTGTCCACAAATATCGGGATTGCTCCTAAGTACATAATCGGGTTGGCAGAGGCACAGAATGTCAGTGATTGGCATATCACATAATCCCCTCTTTTCACCCCTAAAAGAATAAGTGCCAAATGGATGGCTGCTGTCCCAGAAGATAAAGCAGCGGCATGACCACAATCGGAAAAACTCTCAATTTCTTTTTCGAACTGATTGATGTTTTCACCAATTGGAGCGATCCAGTTTCCTGCAAATGCTTCGTCAACATAAACTTGCTCCTTACCCCCCATATGTGGTGGAGATAGCCATATTCGCTTATATTCAGACATATTTATTATTTAAACCCGTGTAATGCGTTATCATTTATAATCCAACTTGAAATTTATTGATAATCTGTCAGTTGGGTAATTTTTTTTGACTTCACCAAATCGGTGATATGCCTCATTTTCTAATTGGTCTGATTTTCATGGGGTTTCAACCCCATTAGGTAAGCTGTTGCCTATTTCGGGTTAAACTTGGAATATACCGAAATAAAAAAACAAGCTTAGTCAGCGCTTAATTCCAGTACCTGAACAGTTGCAACAGAAATGGTTTTAGTATGACTAATACTTAAACTAAGTTTCAGTGTCGGCTTACTGCTTGATGGATAGGAAGAAAAATACACAAAGGGTGACCCATCCTTTAGATGTTTGATTGTGATGGAATGAACATCAAGTTTTACCAAAGAATTAAGTGCTTTTACGGCTGCTTCTTTGCCACACCAGATTCCCGCAAGAGTTTCCCATGGCTTTGGCTTTTGGATGGCAAAACTCCATTCTTCTTCTTGAAATAATTTTTGAAGTAAATAAGGTTTTAAGAAATAAAGTCTTTTAAATCTACCGGTATCTTCAATATCTATTCCCGAATAGATATTCACTTTTGGATGGCAATTATTCTTTCTTTGAATCTGTAAAAAACCACCTCATCATCCTTTACCGACTGCGAAATCGTCATCCCTGCCATTATTTTATTTCGATTGCCAATTTCAATAGCAGGGATCGTGGCTGCATTGATCCCAAACATATTTTCATCACCCACAATGGTATTTCCTGAAAGACACACATTTGGGCTTAAAAAATTGTATTTCCCCACTTTGCTGTCATGTCCAATACTGCATCTACTGTTGACCATGGTAAAATCTCCAATCTCTGTGTTTGGACCTAAGGTCACATTAGGAGCAATAACAACCCCTATTCCAATTTTAGCGCTTCTCGAGATATAAGCATCAGGATGAACAAAGGAAATGAATTCAGCACCTTCAATGAGAAATCTCTCTATAATGCTTTTTCTAAACTGAAGATTTGCAATTCCGATTAAGTAGCAGCATTTATGATCGACTTTATGCGCTGAAATGGTCCCTAAAAAAGGAGCAGATAATTTATATGCATGGTACTTGGAGACATCATCATCCAAAAAGCCCTTGACATGTAATTTATTTATAGACCCTCTTTTTTCATTGTCAAAGTAGATATAATCATCAAGTTCTGCAGAATGACCTCCGGTACCTATAATAATAACATCTTTTATATCTCCAGTCATCAAAATTTAATTTAAATAAATGATTCGAAAACAATATGAATTAACCTATCTGGAAAGATAGCCACCATCAACAATCATGTTGGTACCAGTTACCCATTTTGAGGCATCTGAAATTAAATACAAAGCCGCATTTGCAACGTCTTCAGTTTCTCCTAAGCCAAGAGGATGCTGTTGACTAACGACTTTCATCGATTCTTCGTTCTGCCTGTACAGGGATTTGTTTGAAAGCGGGGTATTAATCACCCCTGGGGAAATGGCATTGAAGCGGATTTGATTATCGGCATATTCCAAAGCCAAGCTTTTTACAAGAGCAACCAATGCAGATTTGGTCATGCCATACAGTGATTTCCCCCTTTCTCCTGTTTCACTCAAAACTGAAGAAATCAAGACAATACTCATTCCATTTTCTGACCGGACACCTCGTTTTAATATCCTTTGAATCAAATCAATTGCAGAAAACAAATTTATCTGAAAAGCCTCTAATATTTGTTTCTTTTTCAAGACTTTAAATGGGAGTGTAGGAGAAACACCCGCGGCATAAATCAATCCGTAAACGGGTGCATGTTCCTTGAGAATCACATCGAATGCAGCTTCATCCTTCTCTGGTTCATCTAAAAAATTCATGGAAATTATGACATGCTTTTCTGAATCGGCACACATCGCCTTGGTTTCATTTAACCTTTTGACATCCGTTCCATGCAGAATTAATTTAGCGCCATGACCTGAGAGTACTTTGGCACATGTCTGACCTATCCCCGAAGAAGCACCCGTAATTATTATTGTTTTTCCAGTAAGGTCGAAAAGCGTACTCATTTTCTTAAAGAATTAAATTTCAACCAATTCCGAAATATGCATATCTCCTGTTTCAAGAACGGCAGTTGCCCATGACATCCCGACTCCAAAGCCAGAAAGCAATATTTTTTTGTTCCCTTCAATTTTACCTCTCAATTGAGATACTATCGTCAGCGGTATGGAAACAGAAGATGTGTTTCCGAAAAACTCAATACATGAAGGTACTTTTTCCTCAGGCAGTTTAAGTTTTTTGCCCAAATACCCATTCATGAAAGAATTGGCTTGATGAAAAACAAAATAATCTATTACATCTTTGGTATTATCAGATGCTTCCAGAATCTGTTTGATATCTTTTGGGATCTCCTTTATCACAAAATTAAACACTTCGGGGCCATCCATAGTCCCATGTTCATCGCTGGATATGTTACCATGTTCATCGATTATTTTTTCCTTTATGGTATCCGGTGAGCTTGGATGTCTGCTTCCTCCACCTTTTATTTTGATCAAATCCTCTCTTGATCCATCAGAATTGAGGGAAAAAAACGATTTTGTGAAAGTGTCTTTTTTCTCTATCAAAGCGGCTACCCCACCATCCCCAAACAAAAAAGCTGTTTTTCTATCTTTGGGATGATAGACGCGTGACCTGGTCTCTCCGACCAGAAGCAGGGCTTTTCTGATTTGACCTCCTTGTACCAGCCCAAAAACTACAGACAAACCATAAACGAAAGCCGAACAACCGAGACTTATATCAAAAGCCATTGTAGATTTTCCCAAGCCCAATCTGTCCTGCAAGATTACGGAGGTGGCAGGCATCTTATAATCCGGTGTTTGTGAAATAAAAACTAAAAGATCTATTTCCTCTTTGTTGATTTTCAAATCACTGATCAATCTCTCCGCAGCCGCAAAAGCCAAGTCAGATGAGCATGTTCCTGGCTCGGCAAATCTACGTTCTTCAATCCCCGTCTTCTCTACGATCTCGCCTACATCTTTTTCCGGGAAATATTTGGTGTACTTCCTGTTGATGATTATATTTTTCGGTACTGCTGCCGCAAGACCTACTATACCTACTTTATCGTAGCTTAGAAATGCCATAGAATACGTTATTGATTTTTATTTACGTAATCGAATAATTCCTGAAGCGTAGTGATTTGATTAAAACTACTTGTTGGAATAGTTACACCAAAATTCTCATCAAGTTCTGCGATTAAAGTCAATTGGGAAAGTGAATCCCATTCATCAAGCTCCTTAAAATTCAATCCAAGAGAAAGTTCTTCAACTGATACTTCCAAAGCGTCTGCTATAATTTCCAAAAATTTTTCTTCCATAATAATTAATTGTTTAATGAATTGCCCTTAAATGCTTCAACTGTCGAAGAGCCTTCTCCTGAAATTCCTTCCCTGAAAAACACCTTCTTGATTGTCAAGCCAATAATTTTTAAATCAAGAATGAAACTCAGATTGTCGACATACCAAACATCCAATTCAAATTTTTTCTGCCACGATATCATATTCCTACCGTTGATTTGAGCCCAACCTGTAATTCCTGGCTTTACTTCATGTCTTCTTTTTTGGAAGTCATTATAAAGGGGAAGGTATTTAACAAGCAAAGGACGGGGTCCTATTAAGCTCATATCTCCTTTTAGTACATTGAATAACTGAGGCAATTCATCCAATGACGTAGACCTCACGAATTTCCCTACAGCCGTCAGTCTTTCAGCATCGGGAAGCAAATGTCCTTTTTCATCTTTTTTATCATTCATTGTTTTGAATTTAATAATCCGGATGATTTTCTCTCCTTGACCCGGTCTGTTCTGAACAAAAAAAACATTCCCACTATTGGCAATGGAAAGAAAGATAAAAACAATCAAGATCACGGGACAGAGAACAATCAACATAAGCAGTGAAACCACAAAGTCGATCAGTCTCTTTATAAAAACTCTGTACATAATTTAGTGATACAACCTCTTTAGGAGCAATTAAAGCCTAGCATCAACCAATTCTTTTTCCAGGATTCCCTTAACATCAAAAACAACTTGGTTTTCAGATTTTCTAATGTCGAATCTTGTAAATTCATTGTGTGATACTGCAAGGATTATTGCAGAATAATTTTCTAGATCAGGGATATCGTCCCCGGATTTGATATCAATTTCATATTCATGTTTTACTTCCTGAACATTCGCCCAAGGATCATAAATATCAACATCCATATCAAAAGACCTCAATTCTTTGTAGATATCAATTACCCTGGTGTTTCTTACATCCGGGCAGTTCTCTTTAAAAGTAAAACCCAAAATCAAAACCTTCGAATCTATAACCTTCAGGTCTTTGCGCATCATGTGCTTGATCACTTCTGTAGCCACATGTTTGCCCATGCTGTCGTTTAATCTTCTGCCTGCTAGAATGATTTCTGGGTGATACCCCATTTCTTGTGCTTTTTGGGCCAAATAAAATGGATCCACGCCAATGCAATGACCACCCACCAATCCAGGTTTGAAGTTCAGGAAATTCCATTTTGTACCTGCAGCTTCCAATACTTCCTTGGTGTCAATACCCAACAAGTTGAAGATTTTTGACAGTTCATTGACAAAAGCAATATTGATATCCCTCTGAGAATTCTCAATAACTTTTGCTGCTTCGGCTACTTTAATAGAAGAGGCTTTGTGTGTTCCCGCTGTGATCACTGATTTGTATAAATCATCGACATAATCCGCTATTTCAGGCGTGCTCCCTGCAGTAACTTTGAGTATTTTGGCAACTGTATGCTCCTTATCTCCTGGATTGATTCTTTCCGGGGAATATCCTGCGAAGAAATCGACATTGAATTTCAAACCTGAAACATTCTCCAAAACCGGCACACATTCTTCCTCTGTTACTCCAGGATAAACGGTGGATTCATAAATGACGACATCCCCTTTTTTGAGGTATTTACCAATGGTTTCCGAAGCTTTTAACATCGGAGTAAGAATAGGCCTATTGTGCTTGTCAGTAGGGGTCGGAACGGTCACAATATAGATATTGCAATTTTCGATATCCGAAAAATCATCAGTGGGCAGCAATCCAATTCCTTTTTGATTTAAGCTTGCTAAATCAAGGACCAACACCTTTTCCAGATCTTCGTCTTCCACCTCGAGTGTGAAATCTCTTCCGTTCTTCAATTCTGCCACCCTTTTTTTGGCGATGTCAAAACCAACAGTATGGTATTTTTTTGCAAATTCAACGGCCAGTGGAAGACCTACGTAACCCAAGCCAATTACGGCAATTTTTGATTTCTCCAGTGATATTAGTGGTGCACTCATATAAAATGTTTTATGATTTTTTTGACAATAATTTTTCAGCTTCGCTCTTTCAGTCCCATTTAGGACCTAGCCGATTTAAAAAACGTTTCCGAACAGGACATTTTCATCCTGAGAAAATCCTACCTCAATCTAATTCCTGGCTGTTTTTACCCCAAAATGGAATTTTGAGGACTTCGTTATTTTTTGAAATCTGTCGGTAAAATTCAGAATTGAGTACAAATATTACTCGTTTTTAATTTTGAGCCAAAAGATCACTTTATTTTCAAATTCCCAGCCCATTTAAGGGGTGTGCTTTTTACAATTAAGCCCTTGACCAATAGATTTTTATGTTTTAAATTTTAAATGGTTCTATTTAGATCTTGATTACGTTTTTTAAACATCGGACCCTACCCCACTCATAAATCTATGAGATGTCTACCACTACTTTTTTAAGGCTTTCTCTCCAATGTGGGATTTTGAATCCCAATTCATTTTTTATCTTGGACTTGTCCAAAACACTGAAGTGTGGTCTTTTGGCTTGTGTTGGGTATTCATAAGCTTTTATGGGCTTTAGTTCCAGATTTTTTCCAGCATATTCAAAAATGGACTGTGCAAAATCGTACCAAGACGCCACCCCTTCATTGCTAAAATGATAGGTGCCATTCGTTATTCCATTTTTAAGGACTATATCAATCAGACATTGAGCCAAGTCCCCGGTAAATGTGGGTGTTCCAATTTGATCCGTGACAACAGAGATTGTATTTGTTTTTTTGGATAAGTCCAACATGGTCTTCAAAAAGTTCTGGCCATATTCACCATAGAGCCAAGAGGTCCTGATGATGGCATATCGATTTGCTTTATCTTGAATCTCTTTTTCCCCTTTTAATTTTGAATGTCCGTAAACACCCAGTGGAGAGGTTCCATCTTCTTCTTGATAAGCAATTGGTGAGTTTCCATCAAAAACGAAATCTGTGGAAATGTGAATCAAAAACCCATTTCCCAAATGGGCACTTAGCCATTTAGGACCCTCTGAATTTACTTTATAGGCAATTTCAGTAGCATCCTCAGCTTTGTCAACCGCAGTATATGCGGCACAATTGATGATGAAATCAGGTTGGAATTCCTCTAAAATCTGTTTTACTTTAGATTCATCCGTAATGTCCAATTCCTTTTTTGACATAAACTTCCAATCCCAATCCGGAAAATTTAATGCCCTTTGGGACAATTCCTTTCCTATTTGACTTTTGGAACCCGTAATCAATATTTTCATTTTTTTACTGCTAATGCTTTTTTGATAAGATACTGGCCGTATTCATTTTTCTTCAGTGGTTCGGCCAATTTCAATAATTCCTCAGACGAGATATACCCCATTTCAAAGGCGATTTCTTCCAAACAAGCCACTTTCAATCCTTGTCTTTTCTCAATCGTGTGGACAAAATTGGAGGCTTCCAACATGGACTCGTGGGTGCCTGTATCCAACCATGCGTAACCCCTACCCATCAATTCCACCTTAAGTTTGTCCTGATTCAAATACTCCTGATTGACAGTAGTGATTTCCAGCTCCCCTCTTTTACTTGGCTTGATGTTCTTGGCTATCTCTATTACCGAATTGGGGTAAAAATACAAACCAATAACGGCGTAATTGCTTTTTGGATCAAGGGGCTTTTCCTCAATACTGACCACCGTCCCATCTTTTTCAAATTCAACCACTCCATATCGCTGTGGATCTTGGACATAATATCCAAATACTGTGGCTTTTGATTCATTCTCTACCGTCTGTAGTGATTTTTTTAGCAAGCTGGTGAAGCCGTGTCCATAAAAGATATTGTCACCCAATACCAGACACACATCGTCCTGTCCAATGAATTCTTCCCCTATAAGAAAAGCTTGCGCCAATCCATCGGGACTGGGTTGCTCAGCATACGAAAACCGAATTCCCAAATCACTCCCATCACCCAACAGCGTTTTAAAATTGGGGAGATCATGGGGTGTACTGATAATCAAAATGTCCTTAATACCTGCCAGCATCAAAACCGACAAGGGGTAATAAATCATTGGCTTATCGTAAATCGCCAGTAATTGTTTGGATGTACCTTTGGTAATGGGATATAAGCGCGTGCCTGACCCTCCTGCAAGAATGATGCCTTTCATGGTTTTAGAAAAATGTTAGCTTGGGTATTCAATAGTGAATTATTTACTCAGGAAATAAATGAGATGGGTTTGTGCAAATATAGATAATTTGTTTTGACCAACGGGAAATTCTTTATTCCCGACAGCATCCAATTTCCATTGATAATTATGGGCATTGATGATTTTGACTTTTGAACTCAGCATAAAATTATTCCATTGGTGGTCAAATAAAAACCCTAAACTGAGATCAATCCATGGTTTTCTTTGACCCTGCTGCGCAAAAGAACGGTAGAAAAAATCCTGTTGATTTTCCAATCTTTCCAAGACAATCCCTTTTTTATTGAGCTTTTCCACCAAAGAAATTTCAACAGTCTGGATATTGGAGCCAGTTCCTATACCCACTCCCAGTGACTCTCCGTAATGCGTAAAACCCCTCACTTGATAATGGGTGTGCCAACTTGTATTCCCGAAACCCAAATCCGCATATCTGACATATCTGTTTACGGATTCATGCTGCTGGGTAATTTCAGCTCTTATTTGGATGATTTTTTCAGGCTGCCCTTTGAAGGGAATCAATTTCGTGAAACCCAAAAGATAAGCTCTGGCATGATCCGGGTTCAGGACAAACTCCCTCCAATTGAAATTGTGATCCCTTTTCCCAAACTCAAAGTAAATTTCAAATTTCCCCTTCGGATTCAAGTACCTTCCAAAAACCGAAATCTGCTGGTCTTGGGCTTCTCCATCATAGTCGACGGAATTGTCATTGACAAAAAGTTTTTCTTTTTGGAGTACCTCAAAGACCGGGAAATAATCCCCAAAGGAATTCCCCTTGTTTTTACTGAACTGTTGGAACGTTCGGTTAAATCCAAAATAGAATTTTGGTAGGAATTTTGGCTGGATAGACACCGACAATCCATTCAAGTAACGCCAATCACCCGTAAATGGAAGGAAGAATCTTTGATTCAAGCTTTGGTTTTGGGATGCACCAACACCTGAACTCTCCAATCTACCCACGATCATTTCCGCTTCAAGATTCCCGATGAAAACATCAACAGGTCGGTTGGTTTTCAAAGAAACGTGTTTGAAACCCCTTGCATTGTTACTGAAGATCAATCCATTGAACTGCCCAGGACCCCACCAAATATTCTCATTGGAAACTCCCAAATCCACAGGCCCCAATACAAGACTCAGATTAGATTGCCCCCAAGTCAAAAATGAGTTGTATTCTTCCGTAAACCTTTCCGGATTGTCCCCGAAATTCCAAAATCTAAACCTTGCAAACAAAACATTGTCAGAAAAATCGGCTCCAAACCCCTCATAGGCTTTATTTTGGGCAGTTATCCACTCGGGTTTAAATTGAAATCTTAAAAAATGAAAGCGCCCTTCAATTCCTCCAGAAACCATATTTTGAAACCCAACTCCCGCTCCCAAAGCACCATTCCCCCAACCGTAAGGTCTGTTGGCATTGTAAACGGTGGTATTCTGAAGTGGAAGTACATTAAAATATTTTTTTTGGGGTTTTACCTTTTCAGATAGTGTGTTGTTCTTCAATTCAAAATATTGCCAATAAGGTACTGAATCCTTTTTTGCCAAATGATTCAGTTGGATCGGCCGGTGCAAAAATGAAACATCGGTATCGTATTCACCAAAAACCTGCTTCCTTCTCAAGGCCTCCTCCAGTACAGGATTGCCGGCTGGGATCGTCTGGGCCAACCCTAGGGGGACCAGAAAAACGGTGAAACAAATTAAAATTGAAAATTTAAGTCGCATCAATTCTGATTAACTTTCGGTTTCGGCCAATTCCAATTGTTTGAAAACCTTGATGTACTTTTTGGTAATGGCTCTCCATGAATAATTCTTCTTGGCCAACCTTAACATGTCTTTCATTATCGTGTCTCGATCCAAAGATTCCAGTGACATCAATAGTTGTTTCAATTCCTCAGAATTGTCAAAATAAACCGCCTTGCCAAAGGTTGTTTCAATATTGTAGTTGACTCCAAAGGCAAGTATCGGCAATCCGAGGTACATCGCCTCCACCAAAGAAGGATTGGTCCCCCCGGCACTGTGGCCATGAAGATAAAAATAGCAATTGGACCTCAATACGTTTAATTCCTCAAAATCATAAATGGGGTTGTATAAAATCAAACCCTTGATTCGGGCATACCGCTTGTACAAATCCATTCCGTAATCACTTGCATTCCAATTGCCAACGATGACATAAGGATATTCAATATCCTGATCTGCAAAAGCCTGGAGCTGCATTTCGATGTTGTTTTCAGGCTCAATCCGACAGACGGTAAATATATAGTGCTGCCTTAGAAAAGGAAATTTCTTGAGATAAAGGTCAACCTCTACAGCCGAGACATGATCTGCACCATAGGCGATCAAGGTTGATTCCGTGTCGTACTCCTCCATGACGTAGTTTTGGATATGTTTGTTGTCCGTGATGACTATATCGGAGTATTTCACGGCCAGCCTTTCGGAAAATTTCAGGAATTTCTTTGCATAACTCCCCCACTTATCTCTTTTCCACTCCAGACCGTCGATATTGGTGACGATTTTCGCACTGGAAAAAGGTTTGATCATGGGGAGAATGATGGTCCCTGAAACACCCAAAATCAGGATGTAATCGTATTTTCTGAAAGATTTCAGAATGGAAAAAATGTCGTAAAATATGCTTTGAAACCCATTCGCACGAAGTTTAATGTAGATTAAGTCGGCATTTTTATATTTTTCCAGTTTTTCGGGGAATGCCTTGGACTCGCAAAAAACAGTCACATCATATGAATTTGGCAGCAAATTCAACAGATTTTCAACCAAAGTCTCAAAGCCCCCATAATTTGCAGGAACCCCAACTGTCCCGACGATTGCTACGCTTTTATTAATCATTCAGATACGTTTTCATACTTCTAATCATTTCCAACCTACTCTTTTCAATATTCAACAAAAAATACCTGTTGTGAGCCTTTAACATATCTGCGGTTTTCGGAAGATTTTCCTTGCTTTTGATCTTCAAAACCTCTTCCAACGCATCATGTATGATCAAATATCTTAAAGAAACCTGTCCGTTTGGATAGACAAAATGAGCATCACCAGAAGGTAAATCCGGATAAATGGCATTGTCAACTATATCACTGGACCATAGATTGAATGCCCATCTCAAGAAGCCATCATAACCTTTGGCCTTAGCCAACATCAATATAAAATAAATATCACCATAATTAGACATCATCAACATATTCGGTTGTTTTTCATAGCATGACGTATAAAAAGTGGTAGAATGTCCTGCTGCCCTTCGACCATCCAACACTTTTTTTTCTAAAACGATGTTTGAAGACAGTGAATAATCATCGATGTAGGGAGACAAAGCTTCATAATATTTTCCTGAATATCCCATTTTGAATTTTGGCTCAATAGATTTTACGAATTTTGAAATCTCTATAGATTGTTCGGGAGTCCTCTCATCAATGAAAAACACAACTTTTTCCAGCCAGTCTTTTTTCTCAAGATATTTGCTGAAATCCTCCAAAAACGCTTTCCAGAATTTTTGATATTCCGAAGACATGGGCAAATTCCGTGAAGAAACCACCTTGTCTTGGGTCTCGTCAAAATAGAACAAAAAGTTATTCCATGGAAAAAGATTGTGAACTGAAATCTGTTGGTCAACGCCCTTTGAAAACCCAAGCTTCACATATTTTTCGAAATTGGAATAATCATAGGAATAGTGCCCATCCTTGTTCCTGCGCACTTGGATCATCATCTCTTCCAGGGGTTTGATGGAAGTATTGAAAATATCCCAAAAAACGGTGGTGGTAACTGCTTTTTGGTTGATATGGTTGAGCTGGTCAAACATCACTCCCAGATGCTTCATGTGTGCATCAGACCATGGATCTACTTTATAATAATTGGCCACAGACAATGGATATTGCCAAAAATCCATCTTAAAATCCAGTTCGGCAAATGATGGCAAAGTTCTATCGATGATTTCAAGTTGAGAGGAACTTGTAAAACTGCTCTCTCCCTGTTTTATTTCCACCGAGATCGGATATTTCCCAGTCTTTGCGTTTTTGGAAATATTGAGGTTGAGTAATAAATAATGGACTGTGCTGTCCGGTTGGATACAGCGATCAAAAATCTCAACTGCCCGATCTGGAAAATAGCCTATTTCAAATTTCCCGGATTTCTTTGCTTCTCCACATACTCCTGATGAAAAATCGCCTTTTACATAGGCCAATTGATATGCATTGTACGAAACTCTTTTGTTCCCTATTTTAACCTTAAAATTTATTTTCTCGGATTTGGTAGATTTTATTTTCAGAATCAGCGGTACTGTTTCATTTTTCCAACCTTTGAAGGTTGGAGTTCCTTCCAATTCATCACCAAACAATTCGAAGGTTGTAAAATTAGCTTTAAGTGATTCTTGGGCTATGGAAAGATTCGGAAGTAAATATAGAATGGTCAAAACAGCACAGAGGCTGGGAAATTTCATCATGCTGTCAAAAGTTTTAAAATATTTATTTCAAATTTATTCCTGGAGAATTTCTCCTTCATTGTTAGGCTATTGAGATGCAATTCATTCCAGTATCCTGGTTCAGTGGCGATAGTCTCAATCGTCTTCACTATTTTGTCAATTTCAGTAGAGTCACGATGAAACCCATTGAAGCCCTCCTGCACCAATTCCGTGATCCCCCCTGAAATAGGAACGATGGCAGGCAATCCATAATACATCCCTTCCAATATGGTAAGGCCAAAAGTTTCTACAACTTGACTTTTCACAGCCAAATTGAGAATCAAATCAGCATTCCTGTAAAATGGATGCACATCTGCCTGAACTGGGAAGATTTGTACATTTTTTGGGATCTCCCTTTCTGAGATAAATTTCTTCAAATCATCCGGCGAATCACTTACAACCAAGGTGAAAGTATATTGCGGCAAACGATTTCCCAGTTCTATAAACTCAAAAATGCCCTTATACGGCCTTAATGAGGCCAACATCAACACATTAAAAGTTTTATTTTTTTGGTGCTTGGCCTTGGCTTTGCCCTCAAAATCCTCAGTTATGGAATTATAAATGACTTTTACGTTTTTGTTTTTAAGATTGGGATTTGATGTAAGAAAATGGGAAACAACCACCGTTTCTTTCGAAAACCTATTTACGATTCCAAACAGAAATCGGTTTAACAGTTTTGGGCTGATTTCAAATTCATGAACATGCGTAATCACCCTTTTCCCCATCCATCGGCCCATCAAAATCCCTCCGAAAGGCAATATGGTATTCACATAAAACAAGCTGTCTGTTTTCTTGTATTTCATGAACAATTGAAATCCAAGAACAATCTGACTGGCGAAAAAGGAGAAAAAAGTAAGTGCTTTTTGGTTATACCTTTTGTAATGGTTGTTGTGGTAGGTGATTCCTGGTATTCCACTCAAAAACCCCTCAGAGTTGCTTGTGTACAGGTCTACCTTATACTTTTGGGAAAGTGCCACTTGGATGACATTTCTCAGGACCATTGGACTACCCGTATAATTATTCAGTAAATGAAAGAAAACTATCCTTTTCAACAGTTGATTTTTTATTTCTTAAAATTATCAAAACGGCGGCCAACATGAGATAAAATGTTGTGGAGAAAAATTCGTGGGTGAATTGCTGGGCAATAATGAAAATATAAAAAACGATAAAGGCATAAAAAAACTGTTTTTTCAGCCAAAATCCCAATGAAAGTAAAATTATGGAAATCAAATATACCAGATAACCCAAAAACCCATACGTGTAAAGCAATACCGCAGTACCATTTTCGATGTATCCGGTTTTATAATAAGTAGTTCTCGCAATTTCTTCCGCTACCATATTGTTTCCGTGCCCAATAATATATCCAACCCATCCGGTATCCTCAAAAAATGACAATCGAAATGCCGCCAACAAATCCGACCTGGAAGTAAGTGTACTGACATTAAACAATACACTATTGATAAAATCAAAGAAGTATAAGTAAAAGGCCGCTATCATAAACAATATCGAAAAGAAAACTTTTTTATGCTTAAAAAAGATGATCAGATAGAAAATAAGCAAAGTATTTCTATTGAATGTGATGAGCAAAGCAAGTAAAGCCATTGCATAAAAAACATGATCGATTTTCTTGTTCTTATTCTTATCCTTTCGCCAATAATAAATCAAAAACCAGGTGATTCCCAAGGTTCCGTAGGTTTGTACGGTGGTGGTAAAACCTTTTGCTGCGTGCAGAAATGGAACACCTTTATCATACATGGGATGGACATAGGAATTTATCCCCAGACCATAGCTGGAAATGACAAATATCAAACCTATCATCAAGTGCGCAAACAAGGCATAATACAATACGTCCAGCAATCCAGGTTCCTCACTGCAGAGAAATGCAAAGAAAACCCCCAGCACTGGAAAAAAAACAATCGCAGAGGAGTCTGGAATATTGAGTAAAAATGACAGGAAAATGAAGGCGCAGATGGAAACCACTGCCAAAATAGTTGAATTGGATATTTGGGTTTTCAAAAAGATATTCTTCAATATCAAAATAACCAAAAACAAAAACATAAATACCTTATCCAATGGAATGCCAACCAGTCGGTTGGCACTCATGATAAAGAAACCTATGATCAAAACCATCCCAAAAAAATCACTGGGAATCCTTTGTGCCTTGCTTCTTTGGACCACTAAATAAGGTTTTTAAGTTTCATCAACTGGTGAAATCTGGAATATTTAAGGATTTTATCTTGTCCGGCGTCAACTTCCATGCGGAATCCTTCTTTTTTATACCCCGATCGGATTTTCATTATCTGCTCAAAACAGGAAACAGCATTGTCCGCAAAGTATCCAAGGCCTACATCTTTCAATATTTGTTCCATCACATCATGATCGGAGGGACATAAAAGCACTGGTTTTTTCAAGCCAATATACTCGTACAATTTGCTGGATGGAATTCCTTTCATGTCACCATAAGAAATTGCCAATACTGCATGTGCTTTTTTAATGAATGTAAGGGCTTCCATTCGAGGCAATCTATCGGTAATTTGCACATAGGGTTTCAATGAATCTTCCACCAGAGAATCAATCCTTTTTTTCTCCTTGATGTCAAAACCTGAACCCAAAAAAACCAACCGAAAGGGATTACCATTCTCTAAGGCAATTTTCAAAGCCCCCAAAACCAATTTGATGTTTTGTGACGGGTAAAGTGTCCCACTATAAACAACCGTGAAATCTTCAAATAAATTTTCCGGGGGAAGATCAAGGATTTCTTCCTCAAAGCCATTGGCGACCGTTACTCCTGGGACGTTAATGAATTCAGAGATTCTTTTCGTATAATTCTCTGAAACCGAAATGATGAATTTTGCGCTTCCGACCCATCTTTTTTCGTAATGGGCCTCCAGTTTGGAGATGAGGGTGCGGATGAATCTGCCACTTTTGGCTTTTTGCAGTTCATTGGTACTCCAATCATCCCGGTAGTCGGCTATCCAAGTCAATTTTAGTTTTTTGGAAATCAAATATCCTATTTTAAAGAGATAAAAAGGTTCACCTGAGATGATCACTTTTTCAAAATCCTCGGTCTTTTTCAATTCCGTCAAAAACGGAAAGAAATTGGCATAAGAAGTGAATTTTAGCGTTCCTGCGATCAACAGAACATCCAGGATCTTGGCCAGGATAAACAAAGGTCTCCATTTGGTCTCCCCAAATTTACTGTAAGCTTTGTCCAGCAACCCGGGTTTGAAAGGCAAATAATAAACTTCATGCGTTTCAAACTTCTCATGTTTGATCTCCTTCCCAAAGGGCTTTTTAGTGTCAAAATGGGATTTGATATTCGCCTCCCAATCCCTTGTCACCACAATTGGGTAAATCCCTATTTTATTCAGGTTTTTTGCCCAATAGCTGATCCTTTGTGCTGGTGTAAGGGTACATGGGGAGAAATAAAAGGTGACAAGAACAATTTTAATCACTTTCGAAAAGCTTTAAAATTTTCAATTATTCCCTCGTAAACACGTTTATTCCCTTCGTTGGAGTATTCTTGTGCACATTTGTGGGCGTTCCATTTGAACTCGATCAAATCATCGATTTGAAGGCTATTGATTTTTTTCGCGAGTGAAGCTTCCCCAAAATCCTCCGATACAACGCCGAGCTGCTGCTCTTCCAAAATGTATTTCATTTCTTTGGATGGCCCTATTGCTATTCCCAATCTTGCTTGCATAAATTCAAAGAATTTATTTGGCAATGCGTGTTCATAGTTGAAATTTACTGGGTCAAGAAGGAAAACTCCCATATCAAATTTGTTGATAAACCTGGGTATTTCCTGTGTCGGCACAGGATCCAAAAAAGTAACGTTGTCAAATTTCGAAGCGATTTTTTTCAGTTCTGCCAAATACCCTTTATCCGTAGGCATCAGCATCAAATAAAGATGAAATCTTTTGTCCAGATATTTCATCAGATTGATCATAGATTCTATCTTCCTACTGGGATTGGCATTGCCATGATGAATCAGTTTGATGTGATTGGCGTCAATCTCATTTGGCCATAATTCCGGCTCGAAATCCGGAGCATTGTACACCAACAAATATTCGGTATTGAAATTTTTTTTATATTCCTCACCAATCCCCTTGCACACCGTCATGAAGACGTCTGCCTTATGGATAAACTTATTGCAGAGGTATAGATAAAAGGATTGATGCAATATTCTCCACATCAAAACATCTTCAAAATGTCTCGGATAATACTCATGTGCATCAAAAACCACTTTTATGTTCTTGTTTTTTGATTTGAGACGAATCGCTATTGGCCAAGTCTCAATGTCATTTGCCACAACAAGATCTACTTTATTATTTAACGATTCGACATTGCTGTTTTTGAGGAAATTTGAAAGGCGAAATCTATTTATCCGAAACAAAAAGAGGATTGCCTTCAGGAATTTCTGAGCCAAGCCTTTCTTGACCTTCAACAGCGGTATAAACTGATGGTTGCCCGTATAAGACAAGGAAGACAGATAAACCTCAAATTGCTTGCTTTCGAAAAAAGCAATTTGCCTTAAAACACGTGGATCCCTGTCCATATAGGAATAGGAAAGTATCAATACTTTTTTCAATTTTTAGCTTTTAAAATTTGAATTTTCAAAATCAATCCAATCTCTATTTTGAAAAAAACCGATGTTTAACAAAAACATAGACTTGGACCACTTCCTTCTTCAAGATCAATTTCAACAAAACAACCAAGGGAATGGTCATGATCAATATCCCCAATTTAATAAGGAAATTAAACCGATAATCAGAATCCATTGTCAGCCCAAAACCGGCAATCAATCCGAACACGCCAATCGCCAATACCAATTGTTTCCATTTGTGGGGGACAAAATAGAGTTTTTGACTGATAATCATGTGGACTCCAAAAACAAAGCCATAGCCTATAAAGGTTGCGATGGCGGCACCTGATATTCCATATCGGGGAATCAAGACCAAATTCAAGAGAAAATTGACCAAGGCTCCTCCCATATTGATATAGATCAGGAAGTGTGTTTTTTTTGTGATCGTAATCCCTGGTGCAAAGACATACATATTTGAGAAAAACACAGCAGGAATAAGGTAAATCACTACTTGGGAGGCAGGGATATAAGCTGGAGTGGTGATGATGGTCAGGATCTCTTTTGAGAAAATACTTAGGCCAAGAAAAATCATCAAAGCCGCCGCGGAGAAATAGCGAAAAATGACAGCAAGATCTTTAGGCGTGTTTTTTTTGTTGTAATTATTATAAATCAAGGGTGTCAAAGCTCCTTTAAAACCAATCATCAATAAGCCTACGATACTTGCCAATCGATACCCAATTCCATAGATACCTACTTCTTCCAGTGAGAGATAATGATTGATCATCAAACGGTCAATATAAAGGCTCATGAAGACTGCAATGCTGGAAGGGATCAACGGAGCGGAGAATGTGATCATCTTTTTCAAATAAGATGAGTCAAATTTTAATTGATAGGTGCTTCTAAGGTTCCATAAACCATAAACACATCCCACAAAACTGCCAGAAATCAATCCATAGAGAATTCCATGAATGCCCCATTTCAAAAAATACGCAAGATAAACAGAAACGCCTGCAGTGGTGAGCGTAACGATGATGCTTATCAGTGCGTATGTTTTGCTTCTAAATTCCCACCGGAATTGATTTTGGATCAAACAAAACAATCCATACAGGAAAATATGCAGCGTATACAATTGAAAGATCCCACTCCAACTTTTGTCATCCAAAAGCCATCCCGTCAAGGTGGTTGAAAAAATCAGGCTAAAGACCATAAATAAGAAATAGCAAACCAGGGAAAACCAAAAAGATGTGGAAGCATAAACAATCTTTTTATCAGGATCTTGCTCCTCGGTATAGTACCTCGCCACCCCTTGTGAGATCTCCAATGCGACTGTAAGTGTAATTAAATTCCCAAACACCACAAGGATATCAAATGCGCCATAGTCTGTAGGCGACAATACCTGGGTATAAAGCGGGAAAAGAAAAAATGATAGTCCTCGGCTGACTAATGAGGGCAAGGTATAGATCGCACTATCCTTGAAAAAAGCCTTTAACATGGAAATATTTTGTGTTTTGGCATCTGTTTACTTTTGGGGATCCAAGGGTTCGGGACTTTCCAAAAGATTTAGGTAATAAGTATCCAACATCTCCTCACTAAATTTATCAGTGATGATTTTTCTGTTGATTTCAATTTGCTCCCTGGTCAAAGGCATTCTAAAACTACTTTGATCTATGTCTTCAATTTTAAACAAGACAATTCCCCAATCCTTCAGACTAGAGTAGACGGTATTCGAAGGGTTCAAAAAAACCTTTACCCCTAGAAATATCAATCCCAGAATATTGCCAAATCCTTTCTGGACATTATGGTTGAAAATCGCAAACCGGACATCCCTAAGCATTTTGTAGTAATCATCCCTTTCTACGAAATCCGTCAGTGGCGCAAACCTGTCGCCAAAAACCTCTTTCCCAAGGGTTAAGATTTTGAGGCTATAATCAGCATCCCCGTAGGCCAGGGGACAAAATATTTCATTTTCCAATTCAAGTTTCCCCAAAAGGGAAAAAATTTCTGTGTGGTTGTTTTCGGGGGTACCCGATTGACCCACCATTATTTTGGTCCCCAACAGTGGTATTTTGCAGAAATTATCTTTGTCGAACGCTTCTTCTATCGATAGAAAGGCAAATGGGATTTGGATAAATTCTTTTTTCAGGTATTCCCTTGCATTGGTAACATCCTGATCAAATGGACTTGCAATGAAATTGATATATTTGAAAGACTCCTTGTGGTAGATGCTGTTTGGCCGATGTAGGAAATAGTTGATGATATCCTTGGCTTTGACGGTCAATTTTGAGACAACCGATTCGCGGCTGATCAGGTTCTTGGTGTCCTTTTGATACAGCTTATGTTGGAATTTTGAAAGATTGTACAAATCTCCGCTCCAAAGCACCCAAATGACTTGAATATAAGCTAAAAGATCCTTGTTTTTGTGTAAAAAATGGGCAGTGTTTGCATTATGATAATGGATGATAATTCTTTTGTATTGTTTCAATTCCCCCAAAGCATCGAAAAACTGCTCTGAGCCATATTTTGAAATCGTACAGTTTTGACTCGTGATAAATCTTGTTTTTTTCGGTTCATAGACCAAAATGAAATATTTGCTTATTCCTGGACTCACCTTTTCCGATCGATCGATGATCAAATTGGAATAAGGTGAATCGGGCAAAAATATCAAATTCTCGATTTCGGGTTGATCCATTTAGATTGAGCTCTTGATGACTTTGATGATTCTTTCTATCTGACTGTCCTCAAGTTCGAAGAACATAGGTAATCTCACCAAGCAATCCGAAAAACTGTCTGATTCGATCAATTCCCTACCATCATGTTTGTCTTTATAAAATTCACTTTTATGCAAACTCAAATAGTGGAATACTGCAAGGATATTGTTCTTCTTCAATTTTTTGATGACCGAATCCCGCTGCTCAATGTTTTCAAAAACCAAATAAAACATGTGGGCATTGTTGGTGGAATAGCTCGGGATGACGGGAAGACCAATATTATTGTCATGGGCCCAAGTTTCCAAACCCTGAAAGTACAAATTCCAAATCTCGGTCCTCCGCTGTTGAATCTCCTTGAGATTTTCAAGTTGCGCCCAAAGAAAAGACGAAATCAGCTCAGATGGCAAAAAAGACGAACCAATGTCTACCCAACCGTATTTATCCACTTCACCCCTGAAAAACGAGGATCTATTGGTTCCTTTCTCCCAAATGATTTCTGCTCTTTCCTGAAATTGGGCATCGTTGATCGCCAACATCCCCCCTTCTCCGGAGATGATGTTTTTGGTTTCATGAAAGGAAAACGCGGCCAAGTGTCCAATGGAACCCAGCGCTCTTTTATTTCCTGTTCTATCAATATAATAATTATCGATGGCTTGCGCGGCATCTTCGATGACAAACAGATTATACTGATCTGCCAAATCCATAATCACATCCATGTCGCAAGCCACTCCGGCATAGTGCACGGGCACGATTGCTTTGGTTTTTGCTGTGATCAATTTCTCGATGGAGGCTTCGTCCATTCCGGGGTGATCTTTCCTGCTATCGGCAAATACGATTTTGGCCCCTCTTAAAATAAAAGCGTTTGCAGTGGACACAAAGGTATAAGATGGCATGATCACTTCATCCCCTGGCTGGATATCGATCAGGAGTGCGGCCATTTCCAATGCATCCGTGCAAGAAGTCGTCAACAAGCATTTGCCAAAACCATAGGAATTGACAAGAAAATTTTGACATTTTTTGGTGTATTTCCCGTTCCCAGAAAGTTTGCCTGACGATACGGAGTCGTAGAGATAATGGACTTCTTTCCCTGTCAAATAGGGCTTATTGAAAGGAATTTCTTTTTTATCCTTCATTTTAGGTTCTCTAGTTCAGGTGCATGCTCCGATAAAAAAACCCTCAATGGTTTTTTTCAAAAGGATGTTTACTCAAAGGTGCTTTTGCCAAAGGGTGATAATCTCCTTGAAGACCAATCGTCTCCATATGCCGGATATCGTGGACGATTTCAATGGACTTTCTGGCTTCTTCCAATCCAAAGCCATTACCTTCCAAAATATGCTTGTAGCTATTGGTGTGTAGATCCGTGAAACCGTCACTGAACTCAATTTCCTGGCCCTCCATCGTCAGAGACCTAAAGGTCCGCCCTCCTTTGTCTTTTACAGATTGCGGTAAGGTGTCTGGATTAATGCTCAGAAACCATCTTACCCGCGCTTTTTCCAACTCAAAGTAACCCGATGCTCTGTCGTGGGTATGTACATGCACCACACTTTTCTTCACGTCTCCAAAGATCCAGGTCAACATATCATAGAAATGCACGCCAATATTGGTGGCGATTCCTCCTGACTTGGATACATCTCCCTTCCAACTGGAATAATACCAATGCCCACGCGAAGTGATATAAGCCAAATCCACATCATGGATTTTACCGCTTGTATCCGAATCAATTTGCTTTTTGAGGGCAATGATGGAGGGATGCAGTCGCAATTGCAGGATATTGTAAACCTTTTTTCCATGCTCCCTTTCCACTTCTTTCAATGCATCAATGTTCCAAGGGTTCAACACCAATGGTTTTTCACAAATCACATCTGCACCTATTCTCAGACCAAATCTGATATGGGAATCATGGAGGTAGTTTGGTGAACAGATACTCACATAATCCACCTTATTGGATTCTCTTTTAAGCTTTTCCACATGCCTGTCAAATCTCTCAAACTCCGTAAAAAAATCTGCCTCTGGAAAATAACTGTCGATCACCCCCACACTATCAAACCTATCAAAGGCTGTCAATAGATTGTTTTGGGTGTCTCTTATTGCTTTCATATGTCTCGGCGCGATATAACCCGCAGCCCCTATCAATGCAAAATTTTTCATGCTATACTTTTCTAACGATATTATTCTCTAAAACATAATTTTCACCGCTTTCGGCACAAGTGGCCTGGCCCTGCGGATTGAAATCCAGTCTGTGCCCGAACTCGCTCATCCAGCCGATCTGTTTGGCTGGATTCCCTACAAGAAGTGCATAAGCCGGGACGGTTTTTGTTACCACTGATCCTGCACCGATGAATGCAAATGGCCCAATGTCATGACCACAGACAATCGTGGCATTGGCACCTATCGTGGCACCCTTCCCAACGTGGGTTTTGGAATATTGATCCCTGCGATTGATGGCGCTTCTTGGGTTGGTCACATTGGTAAAAACCATCGATGGACCCAAAAACACATCATTGTCGCAGGTAACACCTGTATAAATGGAGACATTGTTTTGGACTTTTACATTGTCTCCTAAAATTACTTCTGGAGAAATGACCACATTTTGTCCCAAGTTACAGCCTTTTCCTATTTTACAATTTGGCATCACATGGGTGAAATGCCAAATTTTGGTACCCTCCCCTATTTCACAGCCTTCATCTATTACGGCTGTAGGATGTGCGAAAAACTTATTTTCCATCCTTAAAGAATTTTAAAACCGATTGGATAATGTATGCTTGATCTTCCTCCTTCATTTCTGTGTGGATGGGCAACGAAATCACTTCTTCACAAAGCCTTTCTGAAATCGGAAAATCCCCTTCGGCGTAAGCAAATTGCTGATACGCCTTTTGAAGGTGTACAGGTATAGGATAATAAACCATACTCGGTATACCCAATGCTTGTAAATATTGTTTCAGATTATCTCTAAGGCTATCTTTTACTTTCAAAGTGTATTGATGGAAAACATGTGTGGAGTTCAATACCCGCTTTGGGGTCTGAATTTGAGGAACATTCCCAAAAGCTTCGTCATAACTTGCCGCAACTTTTTGTCTTGCTTCTGAATACGTATCCAAATATTTGAGTTTTACGCTCAAAATAGAGGCTTGTAACGTATCCAATCTGGAATTTACCCCAATCGTTTCATGTATGTATTTTTGCTTTTGACCATGATTGGCAATGGTCTGAATTTTCTCTGCCAAGGTCGCGTCGTTGGTAAAAATTGCTCCTCCATCTCCAAAGCATCCCAGATTCTTTGATGGGAAAAAAGAGGTTGTTCCAATGTCCCCCATCGTACCTGCTTGTGCACTCTTTCCATTTGAAAAAGAATATTTGGATCCAATCGCTTGGGCAGTATCTTCGATAACCTTTAGACCATGCTTTTTGGCAATAGAAAGAATGCTTTCCATTTCGGAGCACTGTCCATATAGGTGTACCGGTACAATCCCGACGGTATTTGGCGAGATTATTTCTTCCAATTGATTGATATCCAATTGGAAAGTATCGGGATCAACATCAATGAAGATAGGTTTCAATCCCAATAAAGCGATCACCTCAACAGTTGCCACATAGGTAAATGCGGGCACGATAACTTCCTGACCCTGCTTGAAATCCAATGCCATCATGGCAATTTGAAGTGCATCTGTCCCATTTGCGCAAGGGATAACAAAACTTGCTCCAGTATACTCGCTTAATTCGGCAGCGAATTTTTTGACCTGTGGACCATTGATAAAGCCTGTTTGGTCAATCACTTCTTGTATGGCGCCGTCTATTTCAGTTTTTATCTTGGTATATTGGGACTGAAGGTCCACCATTTGAATCGAACTCATTGATTTTCGGATGATTTTAAACTTTTTGTAATGATCTTTAATACTGAAAATATTATTCCAATCATCAAGCCAATAAAAATAGAAGCGACAATAATCAAAGGTTTATTCGGCTTTCCATTTGACAAAGGTACCGAAGCCCGTTCCAAAACCGAAAAAATCGGGGTTTCCCTTTTCAATTTCATGTTGGACTGTTCGAGCTCTTGTTTCAGTGTATTGTATATATTAAATGCAATGTTGAATTCCGATTGCAACAATTCTTCCTTGCTTCTGGCCCGCTGCGAAACGATTCCCTGATTGGTATCCCTGAATGTCGCCAGCTTATCTTGGGCCTCCATAAACTTCTGCTCCGCTTCCTGGACCCGTTCCTCCACAAATGCTACATTGAAATTTTGCTTGGCGGTTCTGTATTTCACAACAAACTTTATCAATTTTTCGATAACCAAGGCATTCACTTGAGCCGAAATCAAGGCTTCCGGCATAAAAACCTTCAGCGTGATGATTTTTTTGTTCAAATCTATGTTGATTCTTTTCCTCAATTGCCCGATTACATAATTTTCCTGGGAGGAAACATTCACATAATTTCTGGATTCAAAATCAACCTCATCAATTTTGACCGGTTCTATAACTTCAATTTCTGGTTTTTTAAACAAGCCGATAAGTCTTGAGGGAATTCCAAAAACAAACCCAATACTCTTTTGAACAAGATTGGCTGGTCTTTCAACGGCATAATATTCTTCAAGGGTCATTTCCTCACCTTTGGTTTGGAAAAAGAATTTTTCTTTCATCAGATCCAAAAGAAAATCCCTACTTCCCACTATATCGGGAAACATTTCTGGAGTAATCGCGGATTGACTCTGTTGCATCTGAGGCAGATTAATCCCTGCTAATCCTGCCAATCCTCCTTGAATGCCAAAAAGGTTTCCGGAATCTTCAGATTCAGAAAGAATAATGGCAACAGATTGATATTCCTTTGGTGTGGAAAAAGCAATCAATAAACCAAAAAAAAGGCCTGTCAGCGTAAGGTATACCATCACCTTTTTCTCTTTAAGAACCATATTCAACAGTTCTAAATAATCCAGGTAGTCCTCCTTTTTTTTCTGATTTTTCATACTTTATCTCCTATATAATTTAGGGAAAGGTGTACAATGCGAACATTCATCGTACACCTTTCCCTAGAAAATTCAATAGCAATTGTTTTTCAATTTATAGCAACCATAATTGTTTCTTATTCATGAATACTGGTCAATTGACGCCAATTCCATAACTCTGAAATCCCAATTCCTTTAAGTATTCCCTGTCGTAGATGTTTCTTCCGTCAAAAACCACTTTATTGGTCAAAAGTTTACCTAAAACTTCCCAGCTTGGAATCCTGAATTCAGACCATTCGGTCACCAACAGCAAAGCATCGGCATCCACACAAGCATCGTAGGCATCCTTACAATAAGTCACCTTGTCCCCTACATAATGCGCCTTGGCTTCCTTCATGGCTACGGGGTCATAGGCTTTCACCTTTGCACCTGCCGCTATCAATTCTTCGATTATCACCACTGCGGGTGCTTCTCTCATGTCATCGGTATTGGGCTTGAAACTCAATCCCCACATTGCAAAAGTCATCCCCGACAAATCTTCCCCAAAATGCTTTTTGATCTTATTGACCAATACATGTTTTTGGGCTTCATTCACTTCTTCAACAGCCTGAAGTACTTTCAATTCGTATCCGTATTGTTTCCCAGTTTTCACGATGGCCTTTACATCTTTTGGGAAGCAAGAACCACCATACCCGACTCCCGGGTAGATGAATTTATTCCCAATTCTTTGATCCGTTCCAATCCCTTTTCTTACCATATTGACATTGGCGCCCACCAATTCACAAAGATTGGCTATGTCGTTCATAAAAGAAATTTTGGTAGCCAACATGGCATTGGATGCGTATTTGGTCATTTCTGCTGAAGGGATATCCATGTAGATCAAACGATCTCCGCTGAGCTGAAAAGGCTTATAGAGTCTTTTCATGATTTCTTCGGCTTTTTCATCGTCTACGCCAATCACTATTCTATCCGGTTTCAAAAAATCCTCAATGGCCGCTCCTTCTTTCAAAAATTCTGGATTGGAAGCCACTGCAAAGGGTAAATCCACCCCTCTTTTTTCGAGACTTGCTTTAATGGCAGCCCTTACTTTTTCACCTGTGGTCACCGGAACAGTGCTTTTGGTAGCCACTACGATGTAATCGGTCATGTGTCGGCCAATTTCCTCGGCCACTCCAAGTACAAATTTCAAATCTGCAGAACCATCCTCGCCTGGAGGTGTTCCTACGGCTATGAAAGCAACATCGGAACCTTGAATGGCTTCTGCCAAATTGGTGGAAAACTGCAATCTCCCACTTTTATAATTTCTGTTGACCAATCCTTCCAATCCCGGCTCGTAAATAGGCATGATCCCATTTCTCAAACCCTCAATTTTTTTTTGGTCGATATCAACACAAACTACTTCAATTCCGACATCCGAAAAACAAGCGCCTGATACCAACCCAACATATCCTGTTCCTACTACAGTTATTTTCATACCATTCGATATTTAAGACTTTTTTATTCTGTGAAACTATTTAAAAAAAACCATATTCCATTTTGTATTGACTGTTATTGCGTGAGATTCACTATCTGGGTGATGACCAATCCCAGCGTAGCCAATCCCGTACCTATAGAAACCCACTGCTGAGGACCTAGGGGCGTTCTTTCCGGCTTTTGAGGCACTATTATTTCTGCCCCCGGTTCAATCTGGGGATAAAATTTTACAAACATAAATCTTCTTGTCCTTTTTACATCACCATTGGCATATACCACGTAGGACTTGCTCCTTCTTGCCTCCTCGCTAAAACCTCCGGATTTTGAAATATAGGCTTTGAAACCCCTACCGGTCATGTACCTTGCTGTGGTCGGAAAAAGCACCTGCCCCCTCATTCTTACAGTCTGCAGTTCCTTGGGAATGCTGATGATATCCCCTTCTTGCAAAATCAAATCATTGGACGAGCCAGGATTGGCCAAAATAAATTCAAGGTTGATTCCTACCAGTTCCTGTTCTTTCAATTCAATCTTGATCCCTGAGGTTTCGTTTGTGGAAAGATCCTGCAACCTGTCCGCCCTAAAATCAGTAGAAATAATTTGTTGATCGATTTTCTTCTGCTCTTTCAATCTTTCCAATTCTTGCGCATCAAGCTTTTTTGAAATTCTTTCCAAAAGTATCTTCTCCGCCTCATTTATTTTGATATCCTCATTCTCCAGTCTCTCCCTGACAGCAGTGAGATTTTCTTCCTTTATTTCATTCTCCGTACTCCCCTTGTAATATTCGGTCCTTCTGATCAGGGTGGCACCTTTTGAATAGGCAAATTGATTGATTCCACCTGCCCTCTTGATAAGATCAGAAATTCGCTCATTGGCATTACTCAAGGCAAAATCTCCGGGAAAAAAGACCTCCCCCTCCACCTTAATTATTTTTTCCCTCTGAAATCCCGGGCTTCTCCTTATAAATACGTGATCAAAGGGCTGCAATAAATATTGACTGTCCTCAGGTTTAATTTTCAAGTTGGAATCAATTTGAAGGTTGATGATTTCTGCTACCTTTCCAGTAATGTCATTCCTGACTCTTCTTGCTATTTCAATGTAGGAATTGGAAGCAGACTCTTTAAAGCCCCCCGCTTTCATCACCAAATCCGCAACAGTCATGTTTTCGCCATAGGCAAATGCCCCTGTTTGGTTGACCTCTCCACTGATTTTAATATAGTAATCCTCTTTGAGATCATAGCGACTCGGTATGCTCAATACATCCTCTCTCCGCAATTGAATATCCTCAGCACTTCCTTCAATGATTCCCTGAATGTCAACGGACGTGGCCTCTAGGGTGAGGTCATCTTTGGTCCTATATAAAATCGCTCTATTCAAAAAAGCATCCCCCATCAAGCCTTCAGCTTTAGACACCAATTCCTTGACGCCCATACCTCCTTTGGGGATAGAGTATTCTCCGGGGCGATAGACCGCTCCTGAAATCTGGACCCTATTGTCAAATCGATTTAAAATCTCTCCCACAGTGAATTCGTCTCCATCTTTTGGATAAAACCCTCTGTATTTATCAGAGGAAATATCTTCCACCGACATTTGGTCTTTGGTGGTCCTTCTCACTGTAATGCGTTCTTTATAAGCCAAACTGGAAAACCCTCCGGAGAACCTCAGCAGATCTTCTATATTTTCACCCTGCTTGATTTCAAAAAGCCCTTCTCTTCTGACAGGCCCCTTTATTTCGACCCTGTGCTGGATGGGCTGGACGATCACCACATCATTGTCCTTCAGCATTACCTTGCTCGAATTTCCCTTTGTCAAAAAATCGTAAACATCCACCTCCGCTAAAAGTTTGTTGTTTCTGTACACTTGAATCTTTCGGAAAGAACCATTTTCATTGGGGCCGCCCGCGGCAAACAAGGCATTGAAAACCGAAGCAAAAGAAGGCAAAATATAGTTTCCAGGTTTGGACAATTCTCCCACCATTGAAACAGAAATAGACCTGATATTCCCCAGTCGGATGTCTACAAAGGTATTGGGATTGCTCCCTCCCATGCCCGAATAAATTCTGGTTAGGGACGTTTTTATTCTTGCGGTTGCTGCCTGAATCGTTGCGCCACCGACTTCAATTGGCCCCACGTTGGCGATCAAGATTTTCCCTTCGGGCCCAACCGTCGCATCATAGGACTCTTGAGATGCGCCATACACGTCGATCAACAATTGATCTCCCGCCCCAATAACATACGTCTGTGGAGTTGGGATATTGAGGCTTGGATTAAAAGTTAAATCCCTGTTATGAAACAATTTAAAGCCAAAAATTTTCTTTTGTGTGGGCGTCAAGTCATAATAGGGATCGGAATACCTCAAGGAGTCAAAGATTGACTGGTCCATATTGAAACCCTCCGCATTTCTGAGTTGAACACTTCCTGCTTGGGTTTCTTTCCCAGTTCTTTTCCCACTTCGCAATTCCTCAATTCTTCTCCTCAACTTGGTCACTTCTGAAATCGGCATGCCTCTTTCCGCTGCGGCTGCTGTGAGCTGCATTTCATTCATTCCAGAAGCTTCTGCCCTTTTGATCAATTGCTCTATTTGTGCATCTGAAAGGTTGTCCACTTTTAAATTCTGAATATCTGATAGGGACTGGCCCATAGACAATTGAAAAAATAAAATGAAAATCAAAGTGGTAAATAATTGTTTAAAGGTCATACTGGTTCTTATTCTAATGGATTCTTTCCATTATTTCACAAAATAAAAAAGAATTTCATCATTATTGTTTCGCGACGAGTTTTATTGTGTTTAAAATGTAATTACAGCTTCGCCCTTTCAGTCACAATATTGTGCCTATTAAAGTGGTCGAATTACAATAAAATCAATGTCAATTACAAAATTTAATACATTACTCTGGCTTTTTGAATAAAACCAGACCCTTTGGATCGGGATCTCCAGATTTGATACTGAACTCAACTTTTTTATGGATGATCGTCTCGATTTTAAGACTTAGGTTTTTTAAATATTCAATATTCAGGTTTTCCCCGAAAATATCGATCATAATCGTTCCCGAATCTTTCCCCATCGCATAATCTCCCGTAAGGACGACCAAGGACACATTTCCCAATCTTTCCAATACAGTCTCTACCAATTGGTCCAAGCCAATATATTTCCTGATGATATTCTGAATGTTGGAGTAATAAGGGTGAAGCGTGTTGACTTTGTATTCGATCTTGTTTTTTTCAGCCTGTTTAATCAAAAACCCTGCCTCAGTCAGATTATTCAATTCTTTCCGTATTGCATTGGTGGATTCACCAAATTCCTCCGCCAAGCCACGCAAATGACTATGATTGTTTTCGTTGATAAAAAATTTTATCAACAATCTCAATCTGGTTTTAGATGTGATCAATGAATCCAACATAAAATAGACGCTTCAAAATGAGCAACAAAAGTACTCGATACCTTATATAAAGCAAAATTTAATCAATGGTTTTTAATCTAAACTTATCTTAGAGGGCATATTGAATTAAAACAATAAAAATTTGTGCCTTTACATATTTTGCTGGATCACTGATGACCATGGTTTTGTGGTTAGTAACGTGGTCGTTTTTCCAATCTTTTGGAATGAATGGTTTTTTTGAACAGATTACCGGTAAGGGCACTGAATCCCCCCAACAAAAACCCGAGAATGGTGGTAACAAGCCACAACAGCTGGGGATTGGTCAGGCCCATGAGAGCAGCCATTTTATCGGGAAGTCCTGAATTGGTCTGGATGGAAATCATCAAAACCATCACCAGCCAAACTCCCCCAAACGCAATCCCACCTCCCAAAAAGGAGGTTCCTGAATTTCCTCCAACAAAAAACGAGAGCCCAGCAATCAAAATCATCAAGGCCCAAAAGGGTAGAAATTGTCCTAAAAAATAAACGATCAAAGCAGTAATCAGTAAAAGCAAGAAAAACTTGGCCATGTGTTATTTATTGAATGTAGTGGTAAACAATATATTTTCTTTGTGTTCAGGTTTTCGGAGATTGAAATCCACGTATTCTCCATTCGCCCATTTTTTCAAGAAATTGTCATAATACTTGCTTCCTGGATTTCCGGATTGTCCGCCAGGGTAGATCCCGAAAGCGGTTATTTCCTCCCCCATTTCGACGACAAATCGCCAGCTTGCACCATGTCGTTCCGAAGTAGCGTTTACAATGCCCCTCCCTCCACCTGTGTACACATTTTCGGCGCTGAAGGATTTGAAGTCCGGAACCAAATGTTGGATGGAGGTTCCTTTGAAACTGGCCCAATTGTATTCACCGTTTTCCTTTTCCCAAGCCTCGATTTCAGCGACCATTGCTTCAAAACTCTTTGTCGCCACGTCAGTGGCAACTTCCACATCTGGGGTTTCTGGATCATCAAAAAGCAGGTCAAGTGGTTCATTTTTCAATAATTTGGTGGTTTCGTAATTATTGGGCAAGACAATAGAAATCCCTTCCCTCTCCCATTTTGACCAGATTCCTTTGTGCAAATGTTCCCACCAAACCTGGAAAAGCGCTGGCTCGGTTTGGTTTGGATGTGTGTAGAAATTCCAGTTTTTCAATTGATCCAAATATTTATTTGCTTTAGGATTTTCTACATCTTGATTTTTTATTTCCAAAAGGTTTAGCATCACCGGCAATGCCTCGGAGGCATGGAGATAATAGTTGTCAAATTGAAGCGCTTTCATATCCTCCAACGTGATGTCGGACAGCTCCGTCAATCTTGAATTTATCCTTCTGTTTCTGTATTGTTCAAATCCGTTGTCAAAAACATAGTAGGGATAGGAAGGGTCCACAGAGTTTTGGTTCGCCGAGGAAACAAAACCCCTGATAGGATTGAGGGTGGAAGGATTTTGTTCGTTCGGGATAAAACCCTGCCATTCAAACCTGGGGTCGTTCCCATCCATCAGGAACTTGCCCTGTCCTTTCCATTTCAAGGGAAATTTGCCCTGGACCTTCATGGCGATATCTCCTGACTTTGAAGCGAAGACAAAATTTTGGGCAGGAGCGGTATAATGGCTCAGTGCTTTTTCGTAATCTGAGTGATCAATGGCTTTGTTCAGAAGCAAAAAGGTTTTTTGCTCATTGGATTCCATGTGAAGGGTCCATTTGAGGGCGAAATTCACGTCCAATCTCCCAGACCTGAAGGATTTATCATAAACCACAGGGCCATGGTGGGTGTATATCACCGAATCCATAAAGGGATTTTGCCCTTTTATTTTGATTTCTTCAATTCTTAGAGTACTGGCAATCCATTCATCCTTATAGAGATATTCCGTTCTTTTCTCATTTTTGAATTGGATGGCATACCAATCCCTTACATCTCTGGTGGCATTGGTTACTCCCCAAGCGATATTTTCATTGAAACCCGAAATCACACCCAAAGCCCCTGGTAATGTTGCCCCTTTTGTGCTTTGAGAGGGAGTGGTCAGTTGCATCGCAAACCATAGTGATGGAAGATTAAGTCCCAAATGCGGATCATTGGCTAATATCGGATGACCGATTTTTGTCTTTTTGCCGGAGACAGCCCAGTTATTGGAACCAATTCCCGGCTCGGGATTGGGCATTGTTTTCAAAAAAATACTGGCATCTGGATAAACCATGTCCTCAGGGACTTTTACTTCCAAAGGCACAAAATCCCATTTTCTATCCTGTTCGATCACAGGGTCATTGCTGTCAGGATATTCCGGAAAAAGCCTATTGATCAAATCTTCACCGATTAGCTCCCTCAGATTCGTGTATTGCAAATCTTGGTCACCTACCAACATATCCGTCATGTACTTCAAAAGCAAAATTGACTTATAAGCAGTCCATGGTTCTGGTCGGTAATTTAAGATTTTGTATTCCAATGGCATTCTTGCATCCGTCATTTGGGCAATATATTGATTCACCCCGTCAGCATATGCCTCTAAAAGCCTGAATGTGGCAATGTCTTTCTCTTGGATAAATTTCATCCCCAGATCGGCCCCATATGTCAAGCCCTTTCTCCTTGTCATTCTGTCCAATTCCAAAGCTCTCTCTCCCACGATTTCAGACAGCCGTCCAGCTGCGGCCATGGTCTGGAATTCCATTTGCCAAAGTCGGTGCTGTGCGGTGACATAACCTTGGGTCCTAAAAAGGTCTTCCTCATTTTGAGCGAAAATATGGGGAATCAAATTTTCATCATAAATCACTTCAACCGATTCCTTGAGGTTTACCAGCCTTATTTCAGAATCTGAAATTTCATCCTCACTGTATGCATTTTGCCAAAAACCGTGATGGGGATCCAATAATTTCCCCAACGGTGGAATGGATCCAAATTGAAAAGAAATGGCTACTGCCAAGCAGACCGTGATCAATAAGACCAAAATGAAGACCAAATACCTCATAATAAACGTTTGGAGATTTTCAAAGACAAATTGAAATTGCTGTCAATAACTAAAAAAATCTCGACAACTCAAATCTTTATAAAAAAATGCCCTTTCCTTGGTTGGGAAAGGGCTTGGCAATGATATCATGCTGCTATTGAATGGCAATTGGTAATTTTAATTTTTCCCATCTCACCACTATTCCCGGGGTTTCGATGGCGATGGTCAATTGCTCTTGGCTACTTTCTTCCCAGATAGGTTGAGATTCCACCCTTAACACATCATTCTCCAGCTTGTACTGAAAATGTCCATGTTCCAGATCCCACTCGGAATTGAAAATAACGGTCCATTTACCTGTAGCCTTTGGGATGGTGAAAAGCGAATATTTTCCAGCAGGAAGCTCTTTCCCTTCCACTAGTACATCTTTTGAGAATTCTACAAATGTGGCCTCATTTGCCCCTGTTCTCCAAACCTCATTGTAAGGTGCGATATCTCCCCAGACAACTCTTCCTTTTACGGAAGGCGCTCCATATTGAATTTTCAAATCCTTATCTCCAATTTTGCCTGCTATTTCCCTAAGTGGACTTGCTCTTTGCTCTTGGGAGGCTTTTTTTTCTGTATCCATTCCTTCCATTTCGGTACCGGCGGATTCAGTCTCGGTGCTTTTTTCACCACCACAGCCGAAGAAAACAAGCGACCCTGTCAACAAAAATGACAACATCAATGCATTTGGTTTTTTCATATGTTCAACTATTTATTTGCCCGAATATAAAAAAAAAATTGAAATCAATTCTTAT
Organism: Rhodonellum psychrophilum GCM71 = DSM 17998; assembly: GCF_000381545.1. Classification (GTDB taxonomy): domain Bacteria; phylum Bacteroidota; class Bacteroidia; order Cytophagales; family Cyclobacteriaceae; genus Rhodonellum; species Rhodonellum psychrophilum. The sequence continues at coordinate 66,410 of NZ_KB906687.1, forward strand.
ATTCAATCCAAATCCTTGATTACACAAACACTCTCCCTAAAACTTCCTTCCACTTCCAAGAACCTTTAAATGGATATTTAAAGGAATGTTATAAAAAAAGCTTTCTATTCCCAAAAGGATGTTGTTAATTTTCCATCAAATTCAAAGTTTTAAAATAAATGCATTTACAAATGTTCAAAACAAATAAATTGAAACCAGGGGCGATTTTTTTCTTGATGTTGGGACTGTTCATGGCCTGCCAGTCCAAATCGGATCACAAGACAATGGAGACCTTTGACAATCCATTTTCAGGTCCAAATCCATGGCCAGAAATCCGGAAGGAGAGAATTCAAAAGCTTCTCCCAGCAGCCATGGAAGCTGCCGGTGTGGATGCGTGGATAATCGTTTGTCGGGAAAACAACAATGATCCGATAGCACACCATGTGGGGGGAGAGAATGCTGGAGGTACTGCCCTGTTCCTTTTTTATCTCGAAAATCAAAAAGCGAAATCAATAGTTTTTTCCCCTGTGGGAGAAATGACCGCTTTGGCAGAACTCAAAATCCATGATGAAGTCCTTCCCGTGGCGCGCGGTAATTCTGCGATTTTAGATGCAGGAAATTTCATCAAAAACAAAAAATTCAATAAAATTGCCATAAACAGCTCCGAGGAAAATGAGCTGGCTGACGGATTGAGTTATACACAAAGAAAGGAACTGGAAGCCACTTTGGGTACAGAATCTTCCAAATTGGTTTCTTCAGAAGAACTTCTTTATGAATGGCTGTCCATCAAACTCCCCGCAGAAGTGGAAATCATGACTAAAGCCGCCGAACTCACCTCCAAATGGCAGTATGAGGCCTACCAGCAAGTCGTCCCCGGAAAAACCACAGATGCAGACATCGCCAAATTCCTGAAAAAGAAAATGGAACAATACGGGGTAAAAGACGGTTGGTCCCCTGCTCAAAACCCAAGCGTGAATTCAGGAATTGACCGCGGACATTCACATGCTACTGACAAAGTAATCCAGCCTGGGGACATCATTCAGACGGATTTTGGTATCCGTGTCTATGATATGTGGGTGTCAGATATCCAACGATTCGCTTATGTGTTGAGACCTGAAGAAACCACTGCGCCAGATTCTGTTACGTTTTATTTTGAATCTTCAAAGGGAGGAAACAGAATCGCATTGGCAGCCATGAAACCCGGTGTATTGGGATATGAAGTGGATAAAGCACAAAGGGTATGGATGGCCGAAAGAGGCTCCGAACCTGTCATGTGGAGTACTGGCCATCCCGTGGGATATGTGGCACATGACATCGGTCCCAATTTGGGTGGCGGCCTATTACCGGACCCTTCCGTGAGACCCGCAGCCATGAAGCCCTTAAAAGAAGGAATGCTTTTTGCATTTGACGGATTCCATGCTTGGAAACTGCCAAATGGCGGCACCAAGACCATCTCCGTGGAAGAAACGGCGGTGGTAACCAAAGATGGAGCACGTTATTTGATCAATCCTCAAGAAGAATTGATTCTGATCAAATAAAATCAACCCTCCAAAACCGATTCCCCAAAAATGAACTGGTTTTGGAGGTTTTTCCTTTTGTTGGTGCTTGAGCCTAGATCCTTTTCAATCAAGGTGGTTTGGATTAGGCAGGTTTTAAATTTAATTTCGTAAAAAATTTAGGTACGCATGATGCGATTGATAACAGGTATAATATTTTTGCTCTCTTTGGGTTTATTTTTTAGCGTCAATATTTCCCCTGAATACTTCCCGTATGTGGGATTGCTAACCCTGCTGATTCCGCCATTGATCGTCGTCAACGCAGTTTTGTTTCTTTCCTTGTTGTTGGCAAAAAGAAAATTGGCCTTACTTCCCTTGATCGCCGTGATTATCGGGTGGAAATTCATTGGCATCACTTTTCAAATACGACCACAACAGGAAAATCCTCAGGGACTTTCGGTCTTGAGTTATAATCTTCATTTGCTTTCCTATACCAGAAATGGTGAAGACCCAAATATTGTCCGTCAAAACATCATCAAATGGTTGAAAGAGAACCCCTCTGACATCAAATGCTTCCAGGAGTTTTACCAGGACTTCACTACTCCATCCAGAAATGCCATCAAGCAACTGGCAAATGATAATGGATATGAATATTCCTATCAAACAATCGAGGGAATTCCTTCCAAAAGGTCTTATGGAATGGCCATCTTCAGTAGATATCCCATCATCAATGAAGGTCGGGTGTTCGAAACCAGAAGAAACAACGGAGTGATATTCGCAGATATCAAGGTCAATAAAGATACCATCCGCATCTACAATGCCCACCTCGAATCCATGAACATCCCTTCCGAGGGTTTGAATAACATTGAAGGGATCAAAGAAAACTACAGAGAAACACTCAGCAAACTAAAAAATGGACAAGTCATCAGAGCCACGCAATTGGGGGTTTTGATGGAACACATGGAAAACAGCCCATATATAAATCTTTTGATGGGCGATTTCAATGACGTTCCGTACAGCTACACCTATTTCAGCCTGAGGAAAATAATGCGAAACGCTTTTGAAGATGCCGGTAAGGGATTTGGATTTACTTACAATAAGGTTCTTTTTTTCCTTAGAATTGACAATATCTTTTATGACTCAGATCTACAAATCGAACATTTTAAAACCCATCGAGAGGTAGATTATTCAGATCATTATCCAATATCTGCAACTTTCTCCTGGCCAAATAAATTGAGTAAAGAAATTCAATTGGAGGATTGATTGATTTTTGAATCAAAAATTTTCTTCATGGGCAAAAGCAAGATCGGAAGCAACAACAAATCCGAAAGCAAAGCAAAAACAAGGGCCATACTGATCAGAAGACCTGCCAAATAGGTGACCCCAAAATCGCTGAAAATCAAAATTGAAAAACCGGAAACAAGGATGAGCGTGGTCAATATTATAGCCTTCCCTGTTTCCAAATACGTCCTTTTGATCGCATAGAGCAATGACTTCCCCTTTTTCAATTCACTCTGAAGTTTTGTCATAAAATGGATACTGTCATCGACAGCTATCCCAAAGGCCACCGTGAAAACGATGGCAGTGGTCAACTTGAGTTCAATCCCCAAAAGCCACATCACGCCACACATCCAAAGCAATGGTATCACATTGGGCAGGAGCACCAGTAAGGAGATTCTCCAGGACCTGAACAGAAAACCAATGACCAAACCGACCAAAACAAAAGCAATTCCCAAGCCCTTTGCCATCTGATAGGTGATCGTCTCATGACTTTTGTCTATAAGAATCGAGGTTCCGGTAAGTTTGACTTTCAGTAAATCGCTGTTGATTTCAGATTTCAAAAAATCTTCCAATTCTTTTTTTAAAATACTGCTCTTTAAACTTCCCTCATCGGAAGTTCTTGAAGACAAACGTCCCGATTTCCTGTCTTCAGACAATAATTTTAGGCCCGCCTTTTCCAACGCCATCTCCACATTGGACGATATCAGCAACATTTGACCCGGACTGGGCAAGCGGAATGCATTCACATTCCCACCATTTAGGGCTTTGTTTATGTTTTTGACAAGCGTAAGTGGGGAAATTATGGTTCTCACAGAAAATTTATCGTGCAAAAAGGTTTCCAACACCACAATCTCCTCCAAAACTTCCCGATCCAAAAGAGTTTTTGCCTTTTCGCCAACTTCAAGGGAAATCTCCAAAGGTTTGGATCCACCAAACTGGCGGTCAAAAAAATTAAACTCCTCCACCAATTTATGGTCTCGGGGAAGATTATCCAAGAGATAGCCATTGATTTGAAGCTGGGAAATGCCAATCAGAGAGAGGACCGAAACCAGCCCAAATCCGATCACCACCAATTTCCTGTTGGCAAGGGTCAGGAGTAAACTTATCCTAAGACCAATTCTCCAATTTTCAACCCACTTGTCCCTGGACACCGAAGAAAGGGGACCCAACAGATACAACAATCCAGGAGTGATCAAGACCACACTCAAAAACATCAGTAAAACCCCAAGGCCCGAAAATAGCCCAAACATCTTCAGACTCACGGCAGAGGTGGCATACAAAGAAAAAAAGCCAAGTGAAGTCGTTAAAAATGTCAAGAAAATTGCCAAGAAAAGACCAGAAAAAGTGGCGTGAATGGCTTTGTCTTTGGGTAAGCCATTCCGCAATTGGGTCAAGTAGAAAGTGAGATAATGCACCATTGCGCTCAATCCTACGACTAACAATATTGTGGGCTGCATAACTGACATGATGTCAAGTGGTTTTCCGAGCAACATCATGATGGCAATGGTCCAGGCAATTCCCGTCGCCAAGACAAAAACAGGCACAAGTATTCCCCACCATGTCCTAAAGATAAGGTATAAAACCACGATGATGAGGAGGAATGAAATCCCGAGAAAAAAAGCAAATTCGGCTTGGAGAAGGCTCACAAACTCCCCTTGCGCCTTGATTTTACCTGCTGAATAGTACGTTTCAATACCGGAATTTTCAAGTAATTGCTTGACCGAGCCATATAGCTGATCCCCCTCTTCTTTGGTGATCAACTGTTTGTTTTTTAAAATTATCAGCAAGTAGTCCCCTTCCTTACTAATTAAGTTTTCGGAAAATTGCGGATCTTTCAATACCCTTTCAGAAGTGGTGCTCAGCGTCAGTGCGTCGGACCAGTCCAGCACCTTTCTTTTCACTATCCCAAAAGGATTGATAATGGATTCTTCCAGATCTAAAATAGAGATGACCCTTTCTGCAAATTCAAGTTTTTTGAGTTCGGATTGAAACCGAGAGGCATTCTCCAAAAAACCCTTTTCAAAAATGCCGGAAGAATTGCCGAGGGCAATCAGTAAATAGTCATTGTCATTTTCAAACCGCTCCCTGAAATCCTGGTAAAAGGCAAGCTCAGGATCATCCGAAGGGAAAAAACTCTCAAAATCATAATCAAAAAGCAGTTGAGGCCTGAGAAGCAACAGCATCAGCGAAATAACCGCCGATAATCCCAATCCCCAAAAAGCCGACTTTTTTTCAAACATACTTTTTTGTGGAAATATACTGGAAAATAAAGAAATTGTTTTGCCACATCTACGACAATGCATTTCAATAGTGAAATTTGAAGCAATGTTTTAAGTCGGTATATCCTGAAAATCCCCAAAGTCGGAATTCCCTCTTTTCCAAATCGTACTTATTGACCAATATGTGAAAATCATCTTCCATTTGAACGCCAAACTTTTTATCTTTCGCCCTTCAAAAACCCAATCGCTATGAAGCAATACCATGATTTGATGCAGCACATTTTGGAAAATGGTGTGAAGAAAGAAGACCGTACCGGAACGGGGACAATCAGTGTCTTCGGATACCAGATGCGGTTCAACCTTCAAGATGGATTTCCGCTGATCACCACCAAAAAATGCCATCTGAGGTCCATCATCCATGAATTGCTGTGGTTTCTGAGCGGTGATACCAATATTCAGTACCTCACCGATAACAAGGTCTCGATTTGGAACGAGTGGGCAGATGAAAATGGGGATTTGGGTCCCGTTTACGGCTATCAGTGGAGACATTGGCCAGATGGAAAGGGAGGGGAAATCGACCAAATCAAAAACCTGATCCACCAAATCAAGACCAAACCCGATAGCAGAAGATTAATTGTCAGTGCTTGGAATGTTGCTGACGTCGACCAAATGGCACTTCCACCCTGCCATTTGTTGTTTCAGTTTTATGTGGCAGAGGGTAAACTTTCCTGTCAGCTTTACCAAAGAAGTGCGGACGTATTTCTTGGGGTCCCTTTTAACATCGCCTCTTATGCGCTATTCACGATGATGGTCGCCCAGGTTTGTGGTCTGGAAGCAGGTGAGTTTGTCCATACTTTTGGAGATGCCCACCTTTACAGCAACCATTTGGAGCAAACAAATCTACAACTCAGCCGGGAACCGAAGCCTTTGCCTACAATGAAAATAAATCCTGAGGTGAAAGACATTTTATCTTTCAAAATAGAAGATTTCGAGTTGACCAATTACGACCCGCATCCACATATCAAAGCCGCCGTTGCCGTGTAATCCTCAGTGGTTTTTAAAATTCAAAATCAAAAAAGCCAATGGATCCATTGGCTTTTTTGATTTTGATAACCTGAGTTAATCCAAGAAATACATTCACAATATCCAAATTTCAAAATTTAAACCCTCTTATGCATTCACAATTCAATTTCAGTCTCATTAAGAAACGGAATCCATATTTCGGGTTTAAGGCTGGCCAAATAAGCTTTCCAAAAAATCGATAGGACTTACCTCAAACACGGAATCTCCAATCCTCTCCAAATAACTTATTCCAGTTACATTGCTGGTGAATACTTTATCAGCTTCCAGGATCGCTTCAGGCCTAAATGCGTCCACAACAATGGGGATTTGAAGTGCATTCAACTTATTCAGGATGATTTTTCTCGCGACCCCTGCAATACCCCCACAGGCAAGGGATGGTGTATAAAACCGGTGATTTTTCAGCCAAAAAACATTGGCAGCACCAGCTTCTGAAACGAATCCATCGGTGGAGAGTAAAATCACTTCATCCATTTCTTTCTGCCGCCGTTCCCTGTTGGCCATTACATAAGTGAGCGCATTCAGGGTTTTGCAATGACTCCAAGGGGAAAAGGGTACCTGGATGGAATCGCTGATGTATCCATTTTTTTTGATTTTAACCGGAAGGGCGAAGGCCTGAATCTGGAGAATCTCAGAAATCATGTCGGTTTCAGGCGTGTATTTTCCCAAACCATTTCTAAACACATTCCATCGAATTCTTAAATCGGTGACCGTACCAAATTTTTCGGCAAGTCGTTTTTCCAATTCAGGAATGGAAGTGAGTGTGGAGCCGTCCAATCCCAAAGTCCCACAGCCTTCTGTCAACCTTTCCCAGTGCATTTCGGAAAACCGGATTTTCCCTCTCAAAAAAGCCATGGTCTCAAACAATCCATCCCCAAATAAAAATCCCCGATTCACCATCTGGGGAGTTTCTTCAATCCAAGGATTCCCATTTTCTTTAAACCAAACGATTGACTCAAAACCGAACATTGTATTGTTCATTATTGAACATAAATTAAATATGTATTCTTATCATGCATTTAAATTTACTTAAATTATCTAAATAATAGTCCTTAATTTGCAAATCAAGGGCTAAAAACTAATCTGTTGATATTAAAATTGTTACTTTAGCACCATAATTGAAATAATTTTAAGCTATGGGCGGAAAAAGCAGTGTATTTGATATGATAGGACCTATTATGATAGGACCCTCTTCTTCTCACACTGCTGGTGTAGTCAGGATAGCAAGGTCGGCCATAAGGGTTCTCGGGGGAAGGCCGGATCATGCCGAAATCACTTTCTACAATTCTTTTGCGAGAACTTATGAGGGCCATAGCAGTGACAGGGCCATTATCGGGGGATTGCTGGATTTCAAAACCGATGACCCAAGGATCAAACAAGCTTTGGACCTGGCCAAAGAGTTTGGTTTGACTTATAATTTTAAGTCAATTGGAAATGCCTCGGTCTATCACCCCAACACCATTAAATTATCCCTGACCAAAGGGGAACAGAAAGTAGAAATCATTGGCGAAAGTTTGGGCGGGGGACTGATCAATATCGCAGAATTGGATGGATTTTCGGCTAATTTTTCGGCACAGTCCCATACCTTGATCATCAAGGCCAAAGATGAGTCCGGTGCGATTGCCTTTATCTCCAGTGTGATTGCCCAAGAAAAAACAAACATCGCCACGATGTCGGTGTCCCGGAAAGGAAAACATGATGTGGCTTGTCATGTTATCGAAATGGATTCTGGTCTTAATCCCATCACGATCACTTACCTTAAAAGCTTGCCCTGGATCAAAGAATTGATTTACATTCCTGAAATTGATTTATAAAAATGAAGAAAAATTACTTTTATTGTACACTCTTATTTCTTTTTTTTGGCATCAAGTCCGAAGCGCAAGAAATAAATATCACAGCATTGGACCTCGAAACCTGCATCGAGGTAGCTTTGGAAAACAACCTTACGCTGAAGCGAAGTCAGATTAATTTAGGTATTTCTGAAGCCAATCTTTTGGAAAGTCAAGGTCAAAGGCTGCCTTCACTGAATACCGGGGCAAGCTCAGGTTACCGATGGGGAAGATCCATCAACCCTGTGACCAACCTTTTTGAAAACAACAGGATTGGTAACATTAACTTATTCGCCAATTCCAATCTAACGCTTTTTGCTGGCCAACAGATCAACAACAGTGTCAGGCAATCCAAAGTAAACATTGAAGCTGCCAAGTTCGATGTTTTGGCAACAGAAAACGACATTTCCCTGAACGTAATCAATCTGTTCATCAATGTGGTTTTTGGAAAAGAACAGTTGAAAATCGCTGAAAACCAATTGAATTCTACAAAGGAGCAGTTGTCGATCACTTCCAAATTGGTGGATGCGGGCTCACTTCCCTTGGCAAATAGATTGGATCTGGAATCGCAGAATGCGACCAATCAATTGGAAGTCATCAATGCGACGAATAACCTTAGGATCTCCAAACTGAACTTGGCCCAAGCCCTACAGATCCCCTTTGATGAAGACCTAGATGTCATCTCCCCGGAATTGGAGGCCGAGTCCTTCGATGTTCCAGAAAATAATGTGAATGAGATTTTCTCTGTTGCATTGGAAACCATGCCACAAATTAAGGCTGCCGAGTTAAACTTGGAAAGTGCAGAATATGGAATCAGAATTGCAAAGGGTGCTTTTTTACCTACATTAGGAATCGGTGCCAATATCTTCTCCAACTATGTAGATCAGGCAATTCCAGGATTTGATATCCCTTCTTTCAGTACCCAAATCGAAAATAATCTTTCACAGGCGGCAAACATCCAGCTCAATATCCCTTTATTTTCAAACTTTAGAAACAGAGCAGGATTACAGCGCGCCAGATTGCAAAAGAACCTAAGCGAAATCCAACAAACAGAGACCAAAAACTTATTGCGTCAGGACATTGAAACTGCTTACACCGGTGCATATGCCTCTAGGCAGTCTTACCAAGCCTCACAGGTAAGAGTTTCCTCTTTACAGGAATCGTTCCGTATTGCGCAACAGAGATTTGATGCCGGCGCTATCAATTCCGTGGATTTCCAGATTGCCCAAAACAATTTGTTCAATGCACAGGCAGATTTGATCACATCAAAATACACGTATATCTTTAGAGTAAAAGTTCTAGATTTTTACCTGGGTAATCCCCTTAATTTATAATTTACAATCATGGCTAAGAAAAAGTCCAACAAACTCATTTACATCCTTTTAGGGGTAGTAGTAATTGTCATCCTTTTTGCGGTTATCGGAAGATCAGCCGGTTGGATAGGTGGAGAAAAAGAGATCAGTGTAGAAACCGCAAAAGCGAAGAAAGCAAGTATCATCGAAAAAGTCAGTGCCTCGGGAGTGGTAGAACCAGAAACCGAAGTAAAAATGAGTCCAGATGTGGCGGGTGAAATCATCACCCTCAATGTAATGGAAGGCGATTCGGTGAAGGCCGGAGACCTTTTGGTGAAAATCCGACCAGACAATTTTATCTCTGCCTTGGACAGAAGCCGGGCAAACCTCAACCAACAAATGGCTAACATGGCGCAGGCCAAAGCCAACCTAAAGCGGTCTGAAGCTCAATTCACAAGAGCCGATTTGGAGTTCAAAAGAAACGATAAACTGCACAAGGACAAGGTTATTTCAGACTCGGATTTTGAACAAATCCAGTCAAATTTCCTTACTGCTCAAAACGACCTCGATGCTGCCCAGCAATCTGTTTTGGCGGCAGAATACATTGTGAAAAGTTCACAGGCAACCGTAAACGAGGCATCAGAAAATCTTCGACTTACCAATGTTTATGCTCCTATGAATGGTGTGGTTTCAAAACTTTTGGTTGAAAAAGGAGAAAGGGTAGTTGGAACACAACAGATGGCCGGAACAGAAATGTTGAGATTGGCTGACCTTACCAGAATGGAAGTACGGGTAAATGTCAATGAAAACGACATTATCAGAATAAGCTTGGGGGATACCACTGTCATTGATGTGGACTCCTATTCTTCTTCTGCCAAGAAATTCACGGGAATTGTAACATCCATAGCCAATTCGGCAAACACAAAAGCCAGCCAGGATGCTGTAACTGAGTTTGAGGTAAAAATCAGAATTCTTAATGAGTCCTACACAGACCTCATCACTGAAAAAAACAAATACCCGTTTAGACCAGGAATGACCGCTAGTGTCGATATCATTACACAGAAAAAGAACAATATACTTTCTGTCCCGCTTGCTGCAGTCACCACAAGAGAGGATCAAAAAACAGAGGCTGAGGGCGGTGTTACCAAATCAAAAGAATTGATTTTTGTGGTTGAAAACGGAAGAGCAAAGATGAAAGAAATCAAAACCGGAATTTCGGATTTTGACAACATTGAAGTGCTTGAAGGAATTGCGGAAGGCGAGGAAGTCATCTCAGGACCCTATTTTATTGTCAGCAAACAAATCAAAGACAATGATCCCATTAAGGTAGAAAAACCAAAGGAGGTTGAAAAGAAAGACTGATCACTGATCTAAAAAGTGGGATGAAGAGTTCAAAATCAATGTATTTTGTTGTCTTATCATTCAAAATCCAGCACAAAAAAAGAGTCCAAGACAATTGTCCTGGACTCTTTTTTTGTGCTGGATTTTGGCTTTCTATTCCTTTTTATTAAAAAAACACAAAGCTATGTTTCAAATAAACCTAAAAAAGGAAAATAAGTATCGCCAAATCCGTATTTCGGGCTTTTTAGATTCTAAATCGTCCCTGTTTTTCAGGACATGTCCAACATGGGGATTATAGAACAAATATCCACCAGCCCCCAAAGGGGATTCGGCATTCTATTGACCCCAAAGGCTAAGTTCTTTGTAAACCCTATGGACTGGCAATCCCATCACTGTGTAATAAGAACCTTCGATCTTATCAACCGCTACAAAACCAATCCACTCCTGTATGCCGTAAGCACCCGCTTTATCGAAGGGTTTGTATTTTTCGATGTAATATTGGATCTCAAGTTCCGTGATTGGCTTGAAATACACTTTTGCAATGTCCTGAAAAGTAAGAATTCTCTCCTTATCCATCAAAGTGACCCCGGTAATGACCTCATGGGTCCTGTTTGAGAGTGCTGTCAGCATCTCGAATGCTCCTTTCGCATCTGTGGGTTTACCCAAGATTTGGTTTCCCAGGACAACGATGGTGTCCGCTGCAATGACCAACTCGCCTTCCTGCAATTCTTCCGCAAAAGCCATGGCTTTTTTCTCCGACAAAAACCCAGCTACTTCCCCAACAGGCATTTCTGAAGGGAAATCTTCCTCGGTGTCCTTTGTTTTTATTTCAAACTCCAGCCCAAGCCCTCTTAAAAGCTCACTTCTTCGGGGTGATTTGGAGGCCAATATTATTTTTTTATCAATCAATGGTATCATTTTGAAATACTTGATAAGGAAATTTAAACTCAGATTCCTCAATGGATGCAAAAAGCAACCCTGAAAGAGATTTTGGATAGAAGTACGTGGATTTTTGGGGCATGGTTTGACCGCTTTTGCAGACGTCCAAAACTTGGGTCATGGCCACTTCCTTAGTGATCACGGAAAAAGAGGCCTCTCCTGAATTGACTTTACCCAAGCACCGTCTCAAATTTCTTTCGTATTCAATTTGATTGGAGTACCGCTGTTCTTCCAAAGGTATCCCAAGCACTTTATCCACCAGAAAATAATGAATGATCATCAAATCCAGTTCCCTTACGGTTGAAGGAAAGCGGTCTGGCATTTCATTTATTTTTTCGGGGATCAAGCGGATTTTATAGGCATTCTTTGAAAAAACCAAGCCAAAAGCCCATTTTTTCTGAAGGATCAATTCCTCAATTTCACCTACATCATTGAGCTTTTTGATAATAAACCAAGGGCGTAATTTTTCCAATATTTCAGTTTCCTCCATTTCAATCTGGGAAAAGATTCTGTGCGTAGGCAAAATCCTAAGATCTTTGGAATGGGCGTTGGTCAAGTACATCATGTGAAAATTATACCCTTCGCTACCCGAATGATCCGGATTGTTTGAGGCCATCTCTTTTCGATATGCTATGGCTCCTTCAAAACGGTGATGACCATCTGCGAGGATAATCTGCCTCTCTCCGATCAATTGTATAAATTCCTTGATAATTTCCGCATCATGGATCACACCTAAAACTTCCCTTACCCCTTGATAGTCATCAAAGTCATAAATGGGATCTTCTATGGCTTTGTCCATATAAGGTTCCAACTGGTGAAGTGGGTCCTCATACAAGCCATGGGTGGGACTCGCCTGAAACTGGGTGGCTTTGAGCAATTCTATCCTATCATTGACAGCTTTTGGGATGGTATCTTCGTGCCTGAGCACGATTTTCTCTTCCCAATCGCAGGCCTTGGTCTGGGCAATAAAACCCTTACGGCAACTTTCCTTTTCTTCACCAGGCAATCTGAAATACTGATAATACACATAAATACCAGGAAGCTGATCCTGGACGATTACCCCCTTTGTCTTCCAATCAAGAAGGACCTCTTTTGCATGCAAAGCGGGTTCTTCCCCCAATGGAACGGACAAGTGGATACTGTTATAGGGATTTTCATAAAGCGCCTCCCTTTGGAGTTTGGAAACCACATCAAACAAAGGAGATGTCAATTCCTCAATCCTGTCGGTAAACCTTTCATGGTATCTCCAACCTTTAATCGGTAATATCTCCGCCATCAGATCAATCTGTTTTTCCAATTCGAAGATTTCTGGACATCACCATTTTGGGAATTCACCATTCTAAGGCTTTTTTTCTTTTTTTCAAACCTATCCACAGCAAATGCCGCCAATAAGGAAAGTTCTTGATCGGAGAATATAGGATTGAGTTTTTCAGGTGTGAAATATTTTTCAACAAATTTAGTGTCGAAATCCCCGCTTTTGAATTTCTCATGCTGAAGCACAAAACTGCAAAAAGCCAAAGTCGTTTCTATTCCGGTGATTTTATATTCTTCGATCGCTCTGATCATTCTTTCAATCGCTTTCTCCCGACTCTCATCATGTGTGACGAGCTTTGCGATCATGGGATCGTAGTAGATCGGAATATCCATTCCCTGCTCAAAACCATCGTCAACCCGAATTCCAGGTCCCTGGGGACGGATATAGGTTTCAAGTCTTCCAATGTCTGGCAAGAAATTATTTCTTGGATCTTCGGCATACACCCTGACTTCTATCGCATGTCCATGGATATGGAGGTCTTCTTGGGTATAGGACAAAGGATACCCTTCGGCGATAAGGATCTGTTCTTTGACCAAGTCTTTGCCTGTGATCATCTCTGTCACTGGATGCTCGACCTGAAGACGGGTATTCATTTCAAGGAAATAGAATTTCAATTGTTCGTCAACAATGAACTCAACCGTCCCCGCACCATAATAATTACAGGATCTGGCCACTTGGACAGCAGCCTCTCCCATGGCTTTTCTCATTTCCGGAGAAACAACAGCAGAAGGTGCCTCCTCGATAATTTTCTGATGGCGCCTTTGGACAGAACACTCCCTTTCGAATAAGTGAACGATGTTCCCATGTTGATCTCCCAAAACCTGGATTTCAATATGTTTTGGAGAGGTGATGTATTTTTCGATAAATACGGCTCCGTCTCCGAAAGAAGACTGTGCTTCAGAAATGGCTCTGTTCATCTGGTCTTCGAATTCCCCTTCATTCTCGACTACACGCATTCCTTTCCCTCCACCGCCTGCGCTGGCTTTGATCAATATGGGATAACCGATTTCGAATGCACGTTCTTTGGCTGCTGGAATATCGGAAATCGCCTCGTCTGTGCCCGGCACCATGGGAATGTCATATTGGGAAACAGTGCTTTTTGCTGCCAATTTGCTCCCCATCACCTCAATGGATTCGGGAGATGGCCCAACGAAAATGATTCCTGCATTGGTCACTTTTCTGGCAAAATCCGCGTTTTCGGATAGAAATCCATACCCGGGATGAATGGCATCTACCTGGAGAGATTTGCATACCGCTATGATTTTGTCTCCCAAAAGGTAGGATTGCGCGGAAGCAGGTGGTCCCAGACAAACTGCTTCATCGGCGAATTTGACATGAGGGGCATCTCTATCGGCTTCACTGTAAACTGCAACCGTTTTAATTCCCATTTCCTTGGCCGTCCGCATGATCCTGAGGCTAATTTCACCACGGTTGGCCACCAAAAGTTTATTTATTTTTTTCATACTTGGGTTTATACCTTTCCTAAAACATTGTTTCGTACGAATTAAATAAAATTAACCCAGTATCCGAAAGAATTTCTGAAATGGACAGGGAATATTGCACCGTTGATCAAAAAGTATTACTTTTGGCTGTTTTAGTGGGAGATTTTAGTATTAAAAAAAATATAAAACATAAACGTTTTAAAGCTTTGGATTTATTCAAAAAATTGCAAACCAACCTTGGCCCATTGGGCAAGCATTCGGAATTATCAGAGGGATATTTCACTTTCCCTAAATTAGAGGGGGAAATTTCTCCAAGAATGAAGTTCAAGGGGAAAGAAGTATTGACTTGGAGTCTCAATAATTATCTTGGCCTTGCCAATCACCCCGAGGTGAGGAAAGCTGATGCTGATGCAGCCGCAAAATGGGGTGCTGCCTACCCAATGGGTGCCAGGATGATGTCTGGTCAAACAGATCTACATGAGCAACTCGAAACCGAATTGGCTGATTTTGTCGGAAAAGAAAAGTCTTACCTGCTCAATTACGGCTATCAAGGTATTATGTCAGTGATCGATTCCCTTCTTGACCGAAAGGACGTCGTCGTGTATGACAGTGAATGTCATGCTTGCATCATAGATGCCCTGAGGATGCATTTGGGCAAGCGCTATGTGTTTCCCCACAATGATATCGAAAGTTGCGAAAAGCAGCTGCAAAGAGCGACAAAACTAGCGGAAGAGACTGGCGGTGGGATTTTGGTCATCACCGAGGGTGTTTTTGGAATGACCGGAGATCAGGGCAAACTTGCCGAAATCGTAAAACTGAAAGAAAAATACGATTTTAGATTCTTGGTGGACGACGCACATGGCTTCGGTACCATGGGTAAAACGGGAGCAGGCACTGGCGAGGAACAAGAGATTCAGGATGGAATCGACCTTTATTTCTCCACCTTTGCAAAGTCAATGGCCTCTATTGGCGCCTTTATTGCAGGTGATGCCAATGTGATCCTTTATCTAAAGTACAACATGCGTTCGCAAATCTATGCAAAGTCGCTTCCCATGCTATTGGTGGAAGGTGCTTTGAAGAGACTTGAAATGCTCAGGACCCAGCCTGAATTGAAGGAAAACCTTTGGAAAATCGTAAGGGCTTTGAAGTCCGGATTGATCGAAAAGGGCTTCAGTATCGGAAAATCAAATTCTCCAGTGACTCCAGTCGTCTTAAATGGTACTGTGGGTGAAGCCGCAACCTTAAGTAAAGACCTGAGAGAAAATTACAACATATTTTGTTCTGTGGTGATTTACCCAGTAATCCCTAAGGGCATGATTATCTTAAGATTAATTCCGACCGCAGTTCATTCTTTGGAAGATGTTGCTGAAACTATTGTTGCTTTCGAAGCAGTAAAGGAAAAGTTGACCAGCGGATTTTATAGAACTTCAGAGCTTGCAGTGTCGTTTGGAGAATAAAAAAAATTGAAAAATGCCGTTATTCTGTTGTTTTATAAACATTTTAACTATATTCAACGGGAAATTAAACTTATCATCAACCTTAAAATTAATTTTTATTATGAGCAAATTCAGTGAAATTAAAGACCTTGTAATGGGCCTTGAAGATGACTTCGAGAAATTCTATGAGAAGAACAATCAAGCAGCCGGTACAAGAGTAAGAAAAGGAATGCAAGACCTTAAAAATTTGGCGCAGGAAATCCGTAAGGAAGTCCAGGACAAGAAAAATACCTAATAATAAAAAAAAAGGTGACCATCGGCCACCTTTTTTTTTATTATTTTTTGGGAATATCCACAGAAACTTCCTGTTTGTTGTTTTCCCTATTTATATCTGCCAATCTCATGCTCGGGTCTATTTCTACACTTTTGATATCCGAGATTGGTCTCCCAATACTGACTTCCGTTGAATAATCCGTCCAAGGCCACCTTTGGGTTAGGATTCTTTTTGGCTTACCGGCCTCTTCTGGCTTAGAACCCCTCTGAATCACCAATGGCATATACACCATCTCCTGACTTCCATCCTGATAGGTCACGACCACATCCAATGGCATTGGCATCAAGCCTATTCTTTCCAGTGTGATTTTGGTATTGTTCCCATCAGCTTCCACAGCTTTGACGCCGTAATCAATGGTTTTGGTAGATCCAATGAAATAATCATAAAACCAATCCAATTCCAGACCACTTTCCTTCTCCATTACGCGAACGACATCAATCCCGGTGGGATGCTTGAACTTCCATTCGTTCCAAAGTCGCAACATGGCTTTGTCAAAATTTTCTTTCCCGATCAAGTATGTCATTTGCTCTATGAAGACAGCTCCTTTTGTATAGGTGGCCGCACCGTAGGCGGAATTGAGGTTATAATGATCACCATGAGTCGTCAGTGGCTCCTCATTGCCTGACTTGGCCAATCGGAAATACGATCTATAATTGCCTTCCTGAACAAAACCAGGATCTTTTTCAAAAACCGCATCCATGACCACACTGGTACCCCAAGTCGTGAAACCTTCATCCAGCCAAGGTTCTGAAGATTCGTTGAAACCCAAAACCCCATAATACCAGCTATGGATCAATTCGTGAACAGTGACACCCACCAAGCTTCTTAAATTTCGGTTTCCTGTGATCAATGTTGCCATGGGATACTCCATCCCACCATCTCCACCTTGGATCACCGAATACTGATCATATGGGTATTTGCCCGAATGTTCACTCATGTACTGGATCGCAGCTGTGGTGTATCCTTTTAACTTGCTCCAGTTTTCTTCAGTTTTCTCACTTTTTACATAAAGAAAATGAACCATCGGACCATTTTCCATTTGCACTTTTTCGTGTGTGTATTTAGGATCTGCTGCCCATACAAAATCATGCACATTCGGGGCAATGAAATGCCATGTATGCGTAGCACCACTGACCGGCTTCACTTTTACACCCTTGTCCTCATAACCATACCCGATCTCATTTGCATTTTGTAGGTAGCCAGTTCCTCCAAGGATGTACGTTTTGTCAATTGTGATTTTCACATCAAAATCTCCGAAATTACCATAAAACTCTCGGCCGATATAAGGATTGGCATGCCAACCTCTTCTGTCGTATGCGGCCATTTTAGGATACCACTGTGCCATCGAGTAGCGAATCCCTTCCGCATTGTCCCTGCCCGATCGCCTAACCTGTAAAGGCGCCTGCCCCTCAAAATCCATATCAAAAACCACCGTACTCCCGGGAAGAATCGGATCCACCAGGTCGACCTCCAAAATGGTCTCCACGTGCTCAAATCTCACGGGTTTCCCGTTCATCTTCAAAGTAGTGATTTCTAAAGATCCAATTTCCTCGGGGCCAAGATTTTTGATCCTTTCGCCAACTCTTCTATCGGGATCAGCGATAGTCCTGGAACGCACATCCATCATGCTGTTGGGCTGGAAAGCATTGTTGAAGAGGTGATAAAAAACCCTTTCCAAGGTATCGGGAGAATTGTTGGTATAATGGAGCTTTTGGGTCCCCTTATACTGATTTTTGACCACGTCCATGGTCACATCCATTTCATAAATCACTTTTTGTTGCCATCTGTCCGCTTGTGCAGAAGCAGCAGTAAACAATCCTGTCAGGACAATCACCCATACAGGCATCCAAAATTTCTTGATCATAAATCCTTTTATTTGTGTTTTTAAAATTAAGACAAAAAACACCGCCAACCCAAACCGTTAATCAAATTAGAGGGAAGATCTCTTCAGGTATGCCAATTTCCAAAAAATACGGAGTCTAATATTTGATCGGATTGCTGTTCAACTGATGTTGCGCATTTCCAATTTTATTCAGTGCTGAAATAGTTTGCCCCATTTCATTCATTACCAATTCTATTTCTTTCAATAATTACCTGGTAATCATTCAGTTGTTCTCAATTTTTGAGTTCACCACATGGGCACTACACCTTATTTCCAATTCGTCTGATTTTCTTGCAGTTTCAACCCATTGGGAAACCCAATACCCAATTGGGGTTCAATGGGCATCTCCATTTTTATTGCGGTCATTGGCCTTGGTTTCCGCTGACTGGGAAACCCAGAAAAATCCAATCGAAATTTATCCCCAATTTTTTAGACAAAACATGGGTCCGTGCGCTCAAAAAGGCCATTATTCATTGATATTCAAAAAAGCAGGATTTGCTTTTTTGTGAAGTGAAAGGGAAATCTGGTAATAAAAAAACCAGCCAAATGGCTGGTTTTTTTATTACCTATTATCATAGTGTAATTCATAATACTTTTGATAATCACCCGAGGTGACGTTGTTCAGCCATTCCTCGTTTTCAAGGTACCAATCAATAGTTTTGGTAATTCCTTCCTCGAATTGAAGACTGGGTTCCCAACCCAGTTCTCTTTGGATTTTGGTGGCGTCGATGGCATATCGGTGATCATGACCTGCACGATCCGTTACATAGGTGATCAATTTTTCGGAACTCCCTGCTTCTCGTCCAAGTTTCTCGTCCATCTTCTGGCAGAGCAACTTTACGATATCGATGTTTTTCCATTCATTGAATCCACCCACGTTGTAGGTTTCGCCGGGTTTCCCTTCGTGAAACACCATATCAATCGCCCTTGCATGATCCACCACA
Organism: Rhodonellum psychrophilum GCM71 = DSM 17998; assembly: GCF_000381545.1. GTDB lineage: Bacteria > Bacteroidota > Bacteroidia > Cytophagales > Cyclobacteriaceae > Rhodonellum > Rhodonellum psychrophilum. The sequence goes on from NZ_KB906687.1 coordinate 85,219, forward strand.
TAAAGCCAATCCCTGATATTCTCTCCTTTACCATAAACGGGAAGTGGTCTGTTGTTTTTGATATTGTGGATGCAAAGAGGGATCAATTTTTCCGGAAATTGATTGGCGCCGTAATTGTTGGAGCAGTTGGTGATGACAGTTTTCAATTTGTAAGTATTGGCATAGGCCCTTACAAAATGATCCGAAGATGCCTTTGAAGCAGAATATGGGGACTGGGGATCATAAGGCGTCGTTTCGGTAAAAAAGCCACCGTCTTCGAGTGAGCCGTATACTTCATCCGTGGAAACATGGTAGAATAAATGATCATCATAGTTTTTCCAATAAGCTTTGGCCACATTGAGAAGATTGACCGTACCGATCACATTTGTCCTTACAAATGCCAAAGGGTCCGTGATTGACCTGTCCACATGGGACTCGGCGGCCAAGTGGATGACATCCGTGACATTATGTTTTTCGAAAACGAACTTTAAATCCTCCTCTTTCAGGATATCTACCCTTTCAAATCGGTAATTGGGTGCATTTTCGACTTCTTTTAGATTTTCGAGATTACCCGCATAGGTCAGTAAGTCCAAATTGATAATGTTGTAATCCGGATATTTTTCAACAAAAAGTCTGACAACGTGGCAACCGATAAAACCTGCGCCACCTGTGATTAAAATTGATTTTTTCATTGTTTAATTGTTAAACCCACAGATTTTTTTGATTTATTTAAAACATGCACTTGGAAGAGATTGAATGTTTTTTTAACCAATTTCAATCTTCCGGTGAAGCCAAATGGATTTTCTGGATGAATTTATTTTATTCCCCTGATTTGTTGTAGAATTTGTTGTACCACTCCACAAATGCAGTAACACCATCTTCGACCGAGGTTGCTGGTTTGTAGCCGGTATCCCTCACCAAATCAGACACATCCGCAAAGGTCGCTGGCACATCCCCTTGCTGTAAAGGCAACATGTTTTTTTCCGCAACTTTCCCTACTGCCTTTTCCAAAGCCCCAATGTAATCCATCAATTCGACTGGATTCGAGTTTCCGATGTTGTAGATTTTATAAGGTGTGTAAGAACTTCCCGGATCTGGATTTTGACCTGTCCAATCTGGATTTGGTTTGGCTGGTCTGTCCGCTACCCTGATAATCCCCTCGACGATGTCATCGATGAAGGTAAAGTCCCTTTTCATTTTTCCATGGTTGAAAACCTGGATAGCTTCTCCTTTGTTCATCGCTTCTATGAATAAAAACAGAGCCATATCGGGTCTTCCCCAAGGTCCATAAACCGTAAAAAAACGAAGTCCCGTCGTGGGAATCTGGAAGAGATGACTATAAGTATGGGCCATCAATTCGTTGGATTTTTTGGTGGCGGCATACAAGCTTACCGGATGATCTACATTGTGTGAGGTAGAAAATGGCATATTGGTGTTTGCCCCGTACACGGAGCTGGATGATGCATACACAAGATGTGTAAGAGGATATTTCCTGCAAGCCTCCAAGATATTGAGGAATCCCTGAATATTGGCAGCGATGTAGGCATCTGGATTGGTGAGGGAATACCTCACACCAGCTTGGGCAGCAAGATGAATCACTACATCGATCTTTCCGTTTTCAAAAATATCCATAAGGACCTCCTTGTTGGCAAGATCCATTTGGACAAAAGTGTATCCTGAAAAAACAGTGGATTTAACAGGTTTGTTGAATGCCAATTCAGACCGGTCGATCCCTGCAATTTCCAAGCGTTTGTACTTAAGATCCACATCGTAGTAATCGTTGATAATATCCAAACCAATCACTTCCTCACCTCTTTTGAGCAACTGTTGTGCTACGTGAAAACCGATAAATCCGGCTGTGCCGGTCACAAGATATTTCATTTTTTATCTGATATTAAAGTCTTAATTTTTTAAAGCAAAGTAATCAAATTCACGGAAAATTTGAAACCTAATCCAATGCATCTGCATTTAGGCGTTGATAATTTTCCAAAATTAGTTGGTGTATTCTTGGCCTGGAGTATTTGTGTGTTACTTCCAGATAAAGATTATCTGCAAGTACCTGTAAATCATCTCTTTTGACAAATGAAAATTCCAATGCTTCTTTTAGGATTTCAACGTTTTTGGCCGGAAAAATCAATCCAGTCTCTCTTTGGGTGACCACATCAATATTCCCGATAATGTCGGAACAAATCACAGGCAATTGCATCGCAGCCGCTTCCAATAAAACATTGGGGAAGCCTTCACGGTGGGATGCATGGACCAACACATCAGACAAAGCCATATAATGCGCCACGTGATCGGTCCATTCTACATGAACAATTCGAGGATGGTCTTGAATCTTTCTCACTATTTCTTCATCCAAGGGATTGAGTTGTTGTTCAAAACTTCCCAAAAGAACCAATTTAGACTGATTTACGATTTTAGAATCCAAAAAAGCAGTCACTAATTGTTCAATGCCTTTGTCCCGCACCAATCTACCCACAGCAAGTATAATGAAATCATTCTCTCCTGGCATGATGCGCATAGTCGCTGCAATGAGATGGTTTTCGGCTAGCGCTCCCCTATTGAATTTCTCCAAATCCACACCATTGGAAGAACCCTCTCCTATCACCTTGATTTTTTGGGAATCCAAAAGTTTTTCCTCCAAAATAAACTTCATCAGCGATTGCGAATTCGACCAAACTTCGGTGGCCCAATGAAAAGTAAGTTTTTCCATTGCGATGAGAATCTTTTTTCTCTGCTTGTCCGCCACCATATAGGGCATTCCCGCTACGGTATGCACCCTTATCTTCACACCTGCAAACTTGGCTGCAATCATTGACAACAAGCCTGCTTTTGGGGTATGGGAATGAACAATATCAGGTTTTTCTTTTTTGAACAACCAGTACAGTAACCATAAACAATAGATATCTTGAAAAATAGTGATTTTTCTGGTGAAGGGAATTACTTGATGCGGACAACCTTCTCGTTTGACCACCTCATTGACTTCTCTTCCGTCAGCACTGACCATCAAAACGTCAAACCCGGACTCCTTCATAAACTTCATCTGTCCTGCCAACAAAAGTTTCAATGACAGTGGGACAGTTGTGACCCGAATTAATTTTGGCATTAATTTTTTTTATTTTTAAAAGTCAAAGATAACTTTTTATTGTTTCGATTGGGCTTCCTATTTGAAAAAAGCCAGAATAAAGTAACTTGAAAACAAGCAGAATTGGCTTTTTTATCCTTTCATAATTCCTTTTTGAGGATGCATGTTTTCAAGCAAACACCAAATACCTTGCCCATTTTCCCTCCCTAAACCTTAAAAAATTTAATTTAGATTGAGGATAGTTATTGGGAAAGCCCCCTTTGCCTGAAACAATTGGCAACCTGACTTATTTTTAAAACTTAATCCAAATCAAGAAGCAATTTTCTGCCATTTATTCAAAAAATCAGCAATCTTATTTACCTTTAGACAATTGTAAATCCCTTTTATTAAAAATTCACCATGTTGAAGGACATAAAAATCGCCATCATTGGATGTGGAAATCTTGGGACCTCCATTGTGAACGGCCTATTGGAGCAAGCTGATTTTCAACCACAAAACCTCCATGTTACCAAAAGGAATCCCGAGAACCTGTTATATCTCCAAGACAAGGGAGTTAGGGTTCATTCTGACAACCTGATTGCTGCCCAGGAAGCTGATTTGGTGATTTTGGGGGTCAAACCTTATAATGTATCCGCAATCCTAAGGGAAATAAAACCAGCATTGGATCCTAATAAACAAGTCATTATTTCCTTGGCAACGGGCATCACTTTGGACGAGATGTATACCGTTTTGGATCCTCAAACGACTGTTTTCAGAGCGATGCCGAATATTGCAGCGGATATACAGGAATCTGTCACCTGCATATGTGGACGCAACCAGTCCGAATCAAGTGAAGAAAAAGTGAAGCAACTTTTCAACAGCATTGGTTTTTCCATCACCATCGATGAAGGGTTGATGGAAGCGGCAACCATCCTCGGCGCCTGCGGGATTGCCTATGTCTTGCGTTTCATGCGGGCGATGATCCAAGGGGGGATACAGATCGGATTCGATGCCAAAACCGCCAGTAAGATCGTCAACCAAACCGTAAAAGGTGCCGCTGAGCTGATGATTCAGAAACAGATTCATCCCGAAGAAGCCATAGACAAAGTCACCACACCAAAGGGATGTACCATTGTCGGCCTCAATGAAATGGAGCATCAAGGTTTCAGTGCAGCCATGGTTAGGGGGATTCTGGTTTCATTTGAAAAAATCGAAAAAAAATAAGGGGAAAAGCTTGAAGATAATCCCAAAGGGGAATCTTAACAATCGACACGTTGCAGGGCTTTGACTATCTACCTGTGGAGACCCTCCAGAAGATATTCTATACTAAAACACCCTTCATTTAAGGCCATATTTAGCCAAAAATGAAGGGTGTTTTCCAATTCAGAGGAAACCAGCTCCATGATTGAACCTGGATCTATATCCCCCAGTATCCTTAAGGGAAAATCCCCAAGTCGGTATAACTGATGGCAATTCTTTCGAGTGCAAGGATAAAACCTGCTGTCCTCAAACTTTTAATGTTTTTGTCTTTGCGGGTTTTGTTCATGCTGTGGTAAGCCGCAACCATGGTGTCTTCCAGTCCAGAAATAACCAAATCCCTTTCTGAGGCACCTGAAATCAAACCTTCCTTTTCGTCATCCGTGAAACTTTCCCCTGTGGCATTTTCTATGGTAGACATCAGTTTCCTGTATTTCTCCATGTCATACCTTTTTTCCAATTTACCGAAAGAAACCCTTGAGAGATTCTTTAGCCATTCGAAATAAGAAACGGTTACACCGCCAGCATTGAGATACATGTCGGGAATGACCATTACCCCATTTTCCAAAAGGATATTGGAAGCTTCTTGTGTGACAGGTCCGTTGGCCGCTTCGCCGACGATTTTTGCCTGGATTTTAGATGCATTTTCTTTGGTAATCTGATTTTCCAAAGCTGCTGGCACCAAAATATCACATGGATAAATCAGGAGTTCTTTGCTTTCTTTTATAAATTCTCCTCTGGAATACCCCTTAAAACCCTTGTTTTTTGTTTGGTATTCTTTGAGGGATTTCACATCGATTCCTGCCTCATCCCATATCCCCCCATTCCATTCTGCGACACCGACTATTTTGGCACCTGCTTCCCGCAAATACAGCGCTGAATGGTATCCTACGTTTCCAAAACCCTGGATGATGATATTTTTACCCTTTAGCCCCGTTGTCAATCCTAGCTCTTTCATGTCTTCCTCCACTCCAACGGCTTCTCGGATACCGATATATACCCCCATACCGGTGGCTTCGTTTCTTCCCTCAATTCCATGTTGGGAAAGTGGTTTACCGGTCACGCAGCCTTTGGCATTGATCAATTCCGGATTGAAAGCTTCGAAAGTATCGACGATCCAAGCCATTTCCCTAGCACCTGTTCCATAATCGGGTGCGGGCACGTCAATGGCAGGACCTATAAATTTCTTTTTGATCAATTCCGAGGTATATCTTCTGGTGATCCGCTCCAATTGGTTGGCATTGTATTTCAAGGGGTCCATGCGTACCCCTCCTTTTGCTCCACCAAAAGGGATATTGACCAGCGCACATTTATAGGTCATCAAGGCTGCCAATCCTTTGACTTCATCCTCATTGACATGCTCACTGTATCGGATTCCTCCTTTTACAGGAAGTTTGTGATGGGAATGTTGAATCCGATAACCTGTAAGGGTTTCATAGGTTCCGTCATCATTGCGAAGTGGGAAATTAAACTTGTAAATGCTATTGCATTGCTTGATTTGATTCAAAAGGCCGGGGTGTAAATCCATGTGTCTGGCAGCCTCATCCACAAAACCACATACATCATCAAATAAGCTATACTCGGTTTTTTTGGTCATAAAAATATTCGTTTAGATTAAACGTGAATTTACTAATCATTCTCTTCAATACGAATTTTATGGTAGATTGATATTTTTTTTAACCCCTTCCAATTGGCCTTCAATCAAAAAAAATATGGACATGTAGATCAGAAGTATTTATTCACCCATTCCAACAACCAAAAAACAGAATATTATTTTGTGTTTTGGGCCGAATATCGTGTTAAAACTTAAACCAAAAAAATGAAAATCAATATATACCCTCCTTGATTAGTTTTACTGGCGTATAATTCTTCCATCCTCCATCTCGATGATTCTGTCTGTTGCTGCGGCGAAATCTTGATCATGTGTGACAATCAAGAGCGTCTGATGAAACTCCTGGGTCAATTCCTTGAAAATACTGAATACGATATCTCCATTTTTTTTATCCAAATTTCCAGAAGGTTCGTCTCCCATAATGATCAAAGGGTCATTGATCAGTGCCCGAGTGATGGCTACACGCTGCTTCTCCCCGCCCGAAAGTTGATTGGCCTTTTTCAATGCATGCCCTTGCATCCCAAAAATCTTCAGCTTTTCCATCGCCCGATGTTCCAATTCCTCTCTGGAATATTTCCCAAGTTTCAGCCCGGGGATCATCACGTTTTCCAACACGGAAAATTCATTCAACAAATAATGGAATTGAAAAACAAACCCTATCTTTTCATTTCTGATTTTCGAATGGTATTTTTGAGACTTGGTGTTCATCTCTTCCCGATCGATAAAAAGTGCCCCCTCATAATCCGTATCCATGGTGGAAAGAATATAGAGCAATGTGGACTTCCCACAGCCCGACTTCCCAACCACAGACACGAATTCTCCCTTTGAAATCTGAAAAGTCACCTCCTTTAAGACCTGCGTTTTTTCGGGACTGAAGAAATACTTATTGATTCCTTTGGCTTCAAGTACGATCTCTCCTTTCATGATTATTTGCCTCTGATGATGTCTACGGGATCGACTGAACTGGCTTTTCTTGCGGGAAAATAACCTGCAAAATAAGTAGTCACCAAGCCAAAAACCCCGCCGATTAGGTAATATTTTGGATTAAAATCAACAGGAAAAGTCTTAATGGTCGGCAACGCTTCTGTTTCAAAAGGAATCCTTTCGATGCCCAAACCTGCCAAAAACCCCAAGATCAAACCTGCGCCTCCCCCTACAAAGCCTATAGTCAAGGCAATCGCGATAAATATATTGTTCACATCCCTCCCCGAAAAACCGATTGCCTTTAGAATGGCTATCGTATCCATTTTCTCATATATCATCATGTTCAGGATATTGTAAATCCCAAATCCAGAGACGATCAACAGGGTGATTCCAACTGCATAGCTGATCAATGTCCTGATCCTTGTGCCTGTTTCAAATTGCGCATTGACAGTCTGGATATCATCCGCATCGATGCCAAAAACATCTCGATATTCCCTGGCCATGGAAGGAGCTAAAGCCAAGTCCTTTAGCTTCACCTGAACATCCGTAATATAGGAAGCTGTTTCGCCCAACATTTTTTGGGTCGTTGCGATGGAAGCATAACTTTGGACATTATCCAGATCTCCCAATCCTGATTGATAGTAGCCAACCACCTTTAATTGTATTCTGTTGCCTTGGGCGGTAGTGGCTTGGATGACATCTCCGATTTCGGCCATCATTCTATCGGCAGCTCCTTTCCCCAAAATAATGCTGTTTGCCGTGTTTTTTAGATCAATGTAATTTCCTGCCGTGACGTAATCCTGAAAGAAGAAAAGATCGGCTTCAGCTTCGACGTCAATTCCATTGATTACACCTGTAATGTTGATGGTGCCAACATTGTAAAAAACCTGTGCTGATATTTTTGGGGCTACCCCCAAAACCCGGGGATCCTCCTGGAGCGTCTTGACAATGGCTTCATTGTTATGGATACTGATGCGACTGGCACTGGGTTTTATCGACCGAATAATATTATAGTAATCCCCAAATTCCTCGGATTGGTCTATGGGTTGATTCGGGTTGGGTTTGACTTCATTGTAAAACCGGATATGGGGAGTTCTATTCAATATCAACCCGTCAAGCATGGTATTCAATCCATTCATAAACCCCAGCAATGCCACGAACATGGTAAGACTGAAGGTCACCCCTACTGCAGCTACCGTAGTTTGCTTCAACCTCGCCAACATCAGCGATTTTGCGATTTCCAATGTAAGAGAAATTTTCATTTTTCCACCTTGATTACTTGGTCATTCTCTCCCAAACCTTCCAGGATTTCCGCCTTCTGAAAATCCCTGAGCCCCAATACCACCGCAACGGTATCCCCATCTGACTTGATCGCGTAACGGTCCCGATAAATATAACTCCTGGGCAGCGTGAGTGCATTTTCTTTGGATTGGATCAATATATTTGCCTCAAGGGTAAGGTTCGGGTAAAGCACCGCTGGCTTTCTGACGAATTTCCCCTCAACTGTGAAACTTTTGCTGTTTTGATCCATAAGGGGATTGATTTGACTGATCATTGCCTCAAATGTTTCCCCACGGTAACTGTCCATACTGACAAGGATCTTTTGGCCGACTGCCACTTTCACGATATCATATTCATCCACCTGCATTTCGATAACAAATTCCCGATCACTCCCAATCACCGCCAAAGGGGTTTGAATCCCCACCATTTCCCCCTTTTCTCGGAGTAGGGCATAAATTCTACCCTTGACCTTGCTTCTCAAAATAAAATCACTTTCAAGCACTTTGGATATTGCCAAGTTTTTTGATGCGTTTTTATCATTGAAATCAATCTGCCTCTCTTGGTCCTCGTATCTTAGCAATGAAGATTGATATGCGGTTTGGCTATTGTCAAATGCTAACTTTCGTTGCTCTAGCTCTATCAAAGACCCAATGCCCCTTTCATGAAGCCGCTGCTGTCGAACCCACAGAAGCGAATCATTCTGCAGCCTGTTTTTGGCGAGTTGGATATTGATTTCCAAATCCTTCAATTTAGATTGGTTGGTTTTTCGATCTGCAAATAGCCTTGCCAATTCGGCATTTTCCCGATTTAGCTTGGCTGATTCGTTATAAATGGCAAGGATTGGAGTACCAACATCCACGCTATCCCCTTCCCGCACGAATATTTCTTGGATCAATCCACTTGCATTGGCATAAGCCTGATATTGGTTTTGGCTTCGAACAATTCCAGATGCATAAACGGATTCAGAAATATGTTCTCTCTTGGGATTGGTTTTCTGGGAGGAATTTCCACAGGACGATAAGAGAAAAATCAACAAAAAACAGGAAACTAGTGTCGGTTTCATGGGTTTTTAGTTTTACCAAAAATAATCTTAACCGTCACTAAAGTACAAGTTTTTCATGTCTAAATTGGCATTCCTCCAGAAAAATAACAGCAAGATATTGCCGATCAAAACAAATTAAACCCATCACAAAAGCAAAAATTAATTTCTGCTTTTGTGATGGGTTGAGGAATATGGATTGAAGAATTAAAGAATCAAAACGATTATTTTGAGGTATCCTTGATGAAATCCGCAAGATCTTTTTTGAATTTGACAAGTGAAGGCAAGTGGGTATACATCATGTGTCCCGCTTCATAATACGTCATGGTGATATTGTCCCTGATTTCAGGTCTCAGACCCAGATGGTCAATGGAGTTTTCCACCCCATAAAATACCGTCGCCAAATCATAATACCCGTTCATGATCAATACTTTTACATTTGGATCCTTGTTCATTGCCGAAGCCATATCGATACCGGTGTTGATGGCTGTCTGGGTACCCCAACCCATATTTCCGGCATGGCTCCAATCCCATTTGAATCCCGGTGAGGAATAGGCTGAGGTCTTGTAATTCAATTTTTTGCTTACGCCAAGTTCCCGGTGGAAGTAATCCAGAAAACCCGTGGTATATGCCGAAGAGATCGCATCGCTTTGTGGATCGGTCGTACTTGATTGATTGAGTAAGTTTTCATTGATCCCAACAAACCTTGAATCCAAGCGACCAACGGTCTTCCCTTCTTCCCGCATCAATTCATTGAAAAACTCCTCTGCTTTCACCCTGAGGTCTGCCTTCATCCAATACTCTTTGCTCAGACCGGTGTATTGCCCGAGCTTTTGTGCCATTTTGGCTTTATCCTCCAAAGAGAGTCTGCTGCCTCTGTAGAGTGCCGGCATGTACTCCTCTTCCGTAAATTTTCTCAATTCCTCGACAAAAGATTCCAAATCCGGATTTTTGTTTTCCAGTTTGTCATGGTACCAAGCCGTGGTGGCATAAGATGGAAAATGAACAAGGTAAGGGGTATCATCTCCAACAGGAAATGTCAGTGTCCTCAAATCAAAAACGGAAGACACCATCACTACGCCATTCAGCGCAATGCCTTTGTCCAACAAACTACTCATCACCCCGGCATTCCGGAAAGTACCATAACTTTCCCCTAACAAATACTTGGGAGATTGGAATCTGTCATATTCCTTTAGGAACTGGACAATAAAGAGAGAAATAGACCTGATGTCTTGATCCACTCCCCAGAAATCCTCGCCTTTTGCTTTGCCTATGGGAATACTCAATCCTGTACCCACTGGATCGATCATGACGACATCAGCCATATCAAGGATGGAGTATTCGTTGTTCACCACAGTATAGGGAGCGGCTTTGGTATAATCCGGATCATTGACAACGACCCTTTTGGGCCCCATTACTCCCATGTGTAACCAGTACGAAGAGGATCCAGGGCCTCCATTGTAAGAAAATATGATTGGCCGTTTGGAAGGCCCCTCCTCTTTGAAATAACTGGTAAAACCAAATAAGGCAATGGGCTCATTGTTTTCATCCCGAAGTTGTAGGGTTCCAGCCTTGGTTTTCAGGCTATGCGTTGTGCCCTCTATTTTCACATTTTGGATGGAAGAAAAAATTTCTCCTTGGGGAATGGTTTCCGGTGTTTTTTCTTGGGCAAATGAAAATGTAAATGTCAGGCAAATCGCCAGTATCGATAAAGAAATTTGTTTTTTCATGATGCAGTGTTTCTGTTTTGCGTCTTCATATTATCAATTCATGCCCATAGACGGCACATGTTTATAAACTTTCCCTTCTTTCATTACAAAAACCACATCTTTCATGACCTTGATGTCCTTTTCAGGATCTCCTGAGACGGCGATGATATCCGCAAATTTCCCTGATTCCAAGACACCAATTTTGTTTTCCATGCCCAATAGTTCCGCGCCACGTAGGGTTGCGGTTTGGATGGCTTCCAGGTTTGGCATGCCTACCTCCGTCATGTAAATAAATTCTCTGTAGTTTTCCCCATGAGGAAAAACACCGGCATCTGTTCCAAAAGCGATTTTCACACCTCTCTTATAAGCCTTTCCGAACGTAGTTTGAATTTGGGCTCCGATGGCTTCGGCCTTTGCTTTGACCGGAGCGGGATAGTAGCCCGGTATTCTGGCATATTCAGCCACGGACATCCCTGCGGTGATGGTAGGCACATACCAAGTACCTGCTTTTATCATCATGTCCATCGTTTTTTCTGACATCAATGTACCGTGTTCGATGGAGTGAATCCCTCCAATCACGGATCGCTGCATGCCCTCATCACCATGTGCATGAGCAGCGACATGGATCCCAAAATCCCTGGCGGTCTCTATCACAGCATTCAATTCATCTTGTTGGAATTGAGGAGCGGAACCATCTTTGGCCACACTCAATACTCCACCCGTGGCGGTTATCTTGATGACATCTGAGCCGTTTTTTACTTGTTGGCGAACTGCTTTCCTTGCGTCTGCAACGCCATTGATCACCCCGACTTCCGGCCCGGGGTCACCCATCAAGTCTCTCCTGACACCATTGGTGGGATCCGCGTGGCCGCCGGTGGGTGCGATTGATTTTCCTGCGGTGATGATCCTGGGACCGTCCACTTTTCCGGCAGCAATCGCATCCCTAAGGGAGATATTTACCCCTGATCCACCCATGTCTCTGACAGTGGTAAAACCAGCCATGAGGGTAGTCTTGGCATAGACCAGGGAATTGAAGGCCACGTCCGCTTCGTTGTTGGTAAATCTTTCCATGTACTGGCGAGGGCCTGTCTGTCCTTCCACATGAATATGCATGTCCATCAGCCCCGGCATTACTGTAGCGGATTTCAGGTCAATGATTTGATCTTCATCCGTTCCCTTTTGATATCCTTTAGCGACCGAAACGATCATCTCCCCCTCCACAACGATCGTCATTTCGGACAAGGTTTTGTTATTCCTGACATCTATCAACTTCCCAGCCTGTATATAGGTTTTTTGGGCAAACAAGTTTCCGCAGACTAATGCCAAAACAGCAGTTCCGTAAAATATTCTTTTCATTTTTATTTGGTTTTTATTGACGAAACAATCTATTAAAAAAAAACGATGAATGCGGCACGGAATGGCTTGGATCAAAAACAATGATGACTTTTGAGTTGATTTTTTTTCTTGGCATCTGCAAAACGAAAAACCCAATCCCACTATCGGAAACAATTGGATCCATCCTGGAAATCACATCCCCGATTGATTTTGTCAAGCTCCTACTTTTTGAACTGATCAGAAAGGGAGTTTTGAATTTTACAATCACTAATTAAACCCGTACTGTACATTCCCATTTCTCTTCCAGCCTACAATTCCTAATAATCATGGAGTTGTCTGTGATTTTTGTTTTCACACTATCAGTAATATGTATTACTCCCTACTTGGTTTAACCCGTTTTATGCAAGACGAACTCAATTCAAGATTTTAATTGAATCATAATCAATTAGGTGTTGATTATTTTTGACTTCACCTTATAGGTGTCAGAAAATAGTCTCATAATATTCTGATTTTCTTGCAGTTTAACTCCTTTTGAACCAAATGCATATTACGTTACAGGTTAAGTCCTGCGTCCCAATATTATCTCCCAAAACACATCCTATCCATTTTAAACGTTTATAAACGACTATAAGCGAAAAGCAACCGACTCTCTGGTTTTTGGCTCCCCATCTTTGTTCCGTTGCTTGAATGAAAGAAGCAAGTTTCCAATTCATCTATAACCATAATTTAAAAAAACATGAACAAATTGAGAAACCGGGTACAATTGATCGGGAGATTGGGTGCCAAAGCAGATGTAAAACATCTTGAAAGTGGAAAGATCGTGGCAAACTTTAATTTGGCCACCAATGAGGTGTATTACAATGCCAAGGGAGAGAAAGTGGAGGAGACCACTTGGCACCAACTGGTGGCTTGGGGAAAAACGGCCGAAACCATAGAAAAATACACCGACAAGGGATCAGAAATCGCCATCGATGGGAAATTGACCAATCGCTCTTATACAGATAAGGATGGGGTGAAAAAATATGTAACCGAAGTAAATGTTGATGAGGTGCTTCTCCTTGGAGAAAAGGTGGTAAGTGTCTAATTTATAATAAAAAAGGGTGTTTGTTGATGAAGGCAGACACCTTTTTTGGATCTTTTCCCCAAATCACAGCAAGGAGTAAATCTCTTTTTGATTCACGGTTTCTTGTCCTTCATCAGTCCTTATTTTGAGTTTATATATACGATTGGCATCCAAAAGATTTCTAGGTTTTTTAACAATTGAAGGCAATTATGAGTATTTTTGACCTCGCAAAAAACCTATTAAACAATGAAAAAAATAGCAGTTTTTACATCTGGAGGTGATGCTCCCGGTATGAATGCCTGTATTCGCGCCGTGGTCAGAACCTCGATTTTTTACGGACTGGAGATCTATGGAATCAGCTATGGTTTCGATGGCATGATTAAGGGTGGGTTCAAAAGAATGCAATCCAATTCCGTCAGCAATATCGTCCAAAGAGGTGGAACAATCCTCAAATCTGCAAGAAGTGAAGAGTTCATGACCAAAGAAGGTCGTCAAAAAGCTTATGATCAATTAAAGGAGCATGAGATAGAGGGGGTCGTGGCCATAGGAGGAGACGGCACGTTTACCGGTGCAAAGGTGTTTTTTGAAGAATTCGGAATCCCCATCATTGGTTGCCCTGGCACCATTGACAATGACATCTATGGCACGGATTATACCATCGGTTTTGACACAGCAGTCAACACAGCGCTGGAAGCCATCGACAAAATCAGGGACACGGCTGCGGCCCATGACCGGATTTTCTTTGTCGAAGTGATGGGTCGAGACAGTGGCTATATAGCCGTAGAGTGTGGCATCGGCGGTGGAGCAGAATTTGTATTTGTCCCTGAAACCGAAACGGATCTGAAAAAAGTGGTGAAATCTCTAAAAAGCCTGAGAAAGTCCAAATCGTCCAGTCTTATCGTGGTTGCTGAAGGCGATGAAGAAGGCACTGCCGAGTACATCATGGAAAAAGTGAAAGGAAAGCTAAACGATGCCGATAAAGAATTCAAAGTAACCACACTGGGTCATATCCAAAGAGGCGGGAACCCTACGGCCAGAGACAGGGTATTGGCTTCCCGTTGCGGAATGGCGGCAGTTGACGGTCTCATTGCGGGTAAATCCAACTGCATGGCGGGAGTTGTCAATGGAGATGTCATCTACACCCCTTTCGAGGATTGTATTGGCAAAACCAAACCACTAAAAGAAGACCATTTGAAACTGATTGAAATACTTAGTATATAAAAAATGGGGTTTATACCGATATTCATTACTCTTGGTGGTGCAGTGATGCTTTTTATGATGGTGGTCAACATGACCTTGAAAACCAAAAAAAACCAGGTGTTCAACCTGCAGGCCAAGGTTCTGGAGGAATTGCAAAAAATCGGGGAGCAAGGAAAGATGAACTTGAAGCTTGACCCCAATGATACAACAGCGCTGAAAGCCGTCTATATCCAAGTAAAAAACAATTTGGGAGAAAAGGATAAAGCAATTTTTGAAAAGGAAATCAAAAAACCTTTCCAAACCGCCAAACTCATCAAATCCCAATACAACGAACTCCTGAAAAGAAAACCCTATAGCATTGTAGCCAGGTTACTGGGCTACAATGCTATATGATTTCGGATTAAATTTTGGATTTCCAGATATTGGTCTGGGTGAAACCAATGTATTTGTTCATCCTTTTTGAACCAGGTCAATTGCCTTTTGGCATACCTTCTTGAATTTCTCTTTAAAAGCCTGACCGCTTCTTCTTTGTCGTATTCCCCTTCGATATACCCAAAAATCTCGGAATATCCCACAGTTTGCAGGGCATTGAGGTGCCTGAAGGGATAAAGTCCTTCTGCCTCCTCAAAAAGCCCTTTTTCAATCATTTGATCCATTCTCAAATTGATCCTGGTATAAAGTTCCTCCCTGTCTCTTTTCAATCCTATTTTGATAATTCCAAAAGGCCTAGGTTGTATTTTCTTTTCCCGAAAAGCACTGAAAGGCTTGCCCGTTCCCCTAAAAACTTCCAAAGCCCTCATTAATCGCTGGGGATTTTGAAGATCAACGGTTCGATAATACTCCGGATCACAGTTCAAAAGTTCTCTTTGAAGAGGTTCGATGCCTTCCGATTCAAAACTTTGGATCAATTCCCTGCGGATGTTTGGATCTACCGCATCAATATCATCAAATCCTTTACAAATGGCATCGACATATAGTCCTGAACCTCCCGTCATCACGACCAAATCGTGGCTTTCAAATAAGGTCTCCAAAAGAAAAAGTGTATCCCGCTCAAATTTTTTCACATCATACTCCTCGTGGATGGAGAGGGTATTGATAAAATGATGTCGGGCCATTTTCAGCTCTTCAGCAGAAGGCTTCGCTGTTCCCAATTCCATTTCTCTAAAAAATTGCCTACTATCTGAAGATATAATTTCAGTTTTGAAATTTTTAGCTAAATTAAGGCATAATTCAGTTTTCCCGACAGCCGTGGGACCTACGATTACCAATAGATGTTTATTTTTCTTCACTAAAATTAGGTCAAAATCCTACTTATTGAATGGCCTCAAAAATACCAATAAAACATGACGAAAAACAAAAAGGTATTGATCGTGGACGATAATGCTTTGAATAGAAAAGTTTTCGAACACATCATTGGGCAAGTTTATTTTTATGAGACCGCCGAAAATGGGGTCGAAGCGATAGAGAAGGTAAAGGAAGGAGATTTTGACCTTATCCTGATGGATATTCAAATGCCTTTACTTGACGGCATTAGTGCTTTGAAAATAATAAAAGCGGAACAACTCACCAACAGTCCAGTCATTGCCATATCCGCCTATGCAAGCACAGCAGACCGCGACTATTTTCTTTCTGCTGGATTCGATGATTTTATTGCAAAACCGATAACACCAAGACAACTTTTGGAAACCATCGAAAACAATATCTTAAAAAACGGCTTTACTTTTGAAGACAGCCAAGGATTTGACGAGGACCTCATTTTGGATGAAACCGTAATCAACCAATTGATGAAGTACAATACCCTAGAAAACATCAAAACCGTTTACCAAGATTTTTTGGACGAATCCTTTCGTTTGCTTACAGAAATCGACTTGTTAATAAAGGAAGAAAATTATCCAGAAATAGGGGAAAAAATACACATTATGAAAGGAAATTCAGGTACTTTGGGAGCGATGAAGATTTTTAATTTCACCAAAGCATTTGAGAAAAACATAAAAACCACCAATTTTGACAATATCTTTAGGGAATATTTAATTTTGGAAGGGCTCATCACTAGTTTTCAAGAACACCTCCAAGCAAAAAAAATGATTTGATCCATGACGGAAAGTAAGAAAATATTGGTCGCTGAAGACAGTTCAGTGATTATCAACCTCACCAAGAATGTGTTGCTGTTTGAAAACTATTCCATTGCAGCAGTAAAAAACGGAAAGCAGGTTTTGGAAAAACTGGCCAATGAAGATTTTGATTTGATCCTGATGGACATCAACATGCCAGTGATGGATGGAATCGAATGCACAAAAGCCATTCGGGAACTTGAAGATCCAAAAAAGGCAAGCGTCCCCATTGTGGCAATCACCGGGAATTATAAAAACTATACACTGGATGATTTCAAAAAAGCAGGCTTGAATGATTATGTCCAAAAACCTTTGGATTACGATTATTTATTGGCCACAGTAAGAAAACATCTTGAAAAGTAATATTTCTCCATGACCATAAAGTTCACAAAACATTTTCTGGAAAAACTCGAAAACCTTTTCGCAGCTTCGGATTATATTTTGAGGTACGAAAAGGGAAGTTTCAAATCCGGGTATTGTATTCTAAATGATAGCAAAATCGTCATCATCAACAGGTATTATACCCTTGAGGGAAAAATCAACACCTTATTGGAAATCGTGAAAGAACTGAATTTCAATCCAAAGGATTTTGTGGACAAAAAAAACCAAGATCTTCTTTCAGAACTCCAACAAACCGAATTGAAACTTTGAAGGTAACATTTTTAGGGACAGGAACTTCCCAAGGCGTCCCAGTGATCGGCTGTGATTGCCCGGTTTGCAGCTCTTTGGATTTTAGAGATAAAAGGTTCAGAACAGCCATTCACCTTGACATTGATGGGAAAAGTATTGTCATAGACACTGGCCCGGATTTCAGACAACAAATGCTTCGGGAAAAAATCAGCAGCCTGGACGCCATTCTTTACACCCATCAACACAAAGACCATACAGCAGGATTGGACGATATACGTCCATATAATTTTTCTCAGAAAAAGGACATCCCCATCTACGGCACCAAGGAGGTATTGGAACAGATAAAAATGGAATTCTCCTACATCTTTCAGGAAGTAAAATACCCTGGAGTTCCAGCTGTCATTCCCAATGAAATCACCAAATCTCCATTTGTGGCGGAGGGAATATCGGTGATCCCTATAGAAGTACTCCATTACAGATTGCCTGTATTGGGATTTCGATTCAAGGATTTCACCTATATCACGGATGCTAGTTTTATTTCGGAGAAAGAGATGCGAAAAATAAAAGGGACCAAAGTATTGGTTCTCAATGCCCTTCAGAAAGAATACCATATTTCCCACTTCACACTGGAAAAAGCCATCGAAATGGTAAATATCATCAAACCGGAGAGGGCATTTTTCACCCACATTAGTCACAAACTCGGAAACCATAAAGAAGTCGAAGACAATCTTCCCGAAAACATCAAGCTTGCGTTTGATGGGCTAAAAATCCATATTGACTGATGCACTTCAATTTTCACTTTCTCAAATTTCTATGTCCAGCCCTCGAAGAGCGGTATCAGGGAATGGAAATCACCTCTTGCTTTTCACAAAACAAGAATGAGCTGATCATTGCCTGCAAAAAGGAGGAAGAAGGTTTTTATATTCGTGCGAATCTTTTGCCTTCGATTTCATGCTTGGGATTCCCAGATGATTTCAAAAGAGGCAAAAGAAATACCATTTCTTTATTCCCAGATCTCATCGGTCAGGTGATCCATTCCGTTCAGGTTGTGAATTTCGAAAGAGCTTTTATTATCGAACTTGAGAGTGGAGACAAGCTTTTGTTCAAACTTCACGGCACCCGTAGCAATGTTCTTTTTTACAAAATCGGGGAAGACCTCCCTAGTATTTTGTTCAGAAACGATTTGAGAGTGGACAGGGAGATTTCACTTTCCGAATTCCCGAAAAACTTTGATTTGGGAAATTCGAGATTTGAAAGTTTAGAGGGAAATGCCTCCCAGTTTTTGCCGACATTGGGAAAAATCCCAAGGGAATGGCTACAGTCACATGGCTATATCGATGCCGATCTTGAAGTGAAGTGGGCATTGATGCAGGAATTATTGGACATGTTGGAAAGTCCTTTGTTTACGATCACCAAACGTGGAAAAGAGCATGTTTTAAGTTTATTACCGGAAGAAAACCCGATTTTCCAGACCGAAGATCCCATCCACGCATGCAATGCACTTTTTGGTTATTTGGTGGTTGTCCAAGCCTTTGATAAGGAAAAAAGCCATTGGCAAAAAATCTTTGAAGACCAGAGAAAAAAATCCATTGGGTACATTCAAAAAACCTCTCAAAAACTGGAGGATTTGATCAATGAAATCAGCCCTGCCCAGATCGCAGATGTGATCATGGCGAACCTTCACCAAATCGCTCCCAATCAAGAGGAAGTGCAGCTTTTCAATTTCTACACAGAAAAAGAGGAAACCATCAGGCTGAAAAGGGGGCAATCCCCGCAGAAGTTTGCAGAAAATCTATATCGCAAATCCAAAAACCGAAAAATAGAAATCAACCAACTTCATGAAAATCTGGAAGGGAAGCAATCCCTGGTAGAAAATCTTGACCTGATGCTTTCCGAAATCAGTCCAATCAAAGAGTTCCGGGGACTGAGGGATTTCATAAAGAAACACAATCTGGTTGCACAGGAAAAAGAAAGCCAAGAACAAGTCCCTTTTAAACGATTCGATGTAGAGGGTTTTGAGGTCTTGGTCGGCAAGTCTGCTAAAGGAAATGATGAAATGCTCCGCAATTATGCCTGGAAAGAGGACCTTTGGCTGCATGCGAAAGATGTTTCTGGTTCTCATGTGCTCATAAAATTCAAATCGGGTATCCAATTCCCGAAATCGGTTATCGAGAGAGCAGCTGAACTGGCTGCCTATTACTCCAAAAACAAGAATGAGAGCTTGTCTGCGGTTATTTATACCCCTTCAAAGTATGTGAGGAAGGTAAAAGGTTCCGCACCTGGAGCTGTGATGGTGGCCAAGGAAAACATTCTCCTTGTTCCACCTAAAGGACCTTCCTAAATTTTTGTTTTATTAAATCCGAATTATGCCCACGCAATTCTAATTCGGACTCGAGTTGCTTAAACCCCTGGTATGCAATACCATTTCTAAAAGGGTGGGTACAAAAAATCGGGACATGTTTTTTAAACATGTCCCGATTTCAATTTTAATTCAAACTATTGTGCTTTTATCAATCGACAACATGTACTTTCAACATGTTGGTTTTCCCTTTTGATTTCAATGGCATACTGGCTGTATTGATGATGATATCACCAGCATTGACATGTCCATTGTTTTTCAGTGTTTTTTCGATATCGGCAAAAGTCTCGTCGGTGGACACATTGCTTTCATAGTAAAAGGATCTCACTCCCCACACCAAACTCATCTGGGTTATCAATTGCTTGTTTCGGGTGAAAACAAAAATACTGGCCAAAGGTCGATGGGAAGCGATTCTGAAGCCCGTAAAACCTGAAGTGGTGATTCCCACGATTGCTTTTGCCTTTACGTTTCTGGAAAGTCTTGAAGCCATCAACAGCAAATTGTTACTTAGAAATGTCTCATCATCTTCCTCAATTTTGTAGAGGTTGTGGTAGACATCCGCATTGTTTTCTACGTAGGAAATAATGCTGCTCATGGCCTTCACTGAATTTACGGGATAATTGCCAGATGCAGTCTCTGCAGAGAGCATCACGGCATCTGCGCCATCCAATACTGCTGTGGCGACGTCATTGGTTTCAGCTCTTGTAGGCCTTGGATTCACGATCATACTCTCCAGCATCTGGGTAGCGATAATCACCGGCTTGCAAGCGATTTTGCATTTCTCCACCATTTTCTTCTGCCAAAGAGGGACCATTTCCATGGGTACTTCCACACCCAGGTCACCTCTTGCGACCATGATGGCGTCTGTTGCCTCTATGATCGCATCAATGTTATCCAGTGCCTCTGGCTTTTCTATTTTTGCAACGATTTTACAAACCTTGCCAGCTTTTTTAATCCTTTCTCTCAAATCCAGGATATCCTCTGCAGAACGTACAAAAGAAAGGGCAATCCAATCCACATCATTTTCCAACCCGAAGATCAAGTCTTCCAGATCTTTTTCCGTAAGGGAAGGTGCGGATACTTTTGTGTTGGGCAGGTTTATGCCTTTTCTGGATTTTAAGATCCCTCCATGAATGACTGTACAATTCACGTTTTTGCCATCTGTACTGACCACGACCAATTCAAGATTACCATCATCGATCAAGATACGGTCACCTGTGGAAACGTCGTTTGGAAGGTTTTGATAAACGGTGCTGACCAATTCAGCAGTTCCGATCACGGGATCGTTTGTAATGGTAATGGAATTTCCAGGGAGGATTTCCACTCCATTGTTTTCGACCTCGCCCACCCTAATTTTGGGTCCTTGAAGATCTTGAAGAATCCCCAGATGGAGATTGTTTTCCTTATTGATTTTTCGGATTAGTTTGATGACCTCCGAATGACCTTTGTGATTGCCGTGAGAAAAATTCAGGCGAAAAACATTGGCTCCAGCTTTTGCCAAATTGATAAGTACTTCTTCGTTGTTAGAGGCAGGACCAACAGTAGCTAGAATCTTTGTTTTATTAAAGACGGTTACGCTCATGAGTAAATATTTTGTTAATAGGTTAAAAGATTTTCTTTTGATTTGATTTTGGACAAGTCCAGCTTCACCACATTTTGGATGAATAAGCTCGTGGAAAGTTGCTCAATATAAGCATTAATATTCAATTGGGAGGTCAAGTCCTGCAGCAGCAGGAAGTAATCCATGATTTTAAGTTCTGGAATTAGAAATAACGCATTTCCACCATCACTATAGGATCGGTTTTTCAACAACTGAATAAACCCATGTTCTTTCTCAAGAATAAATTGGGATATTTTCAATTGTGGCTGATTTGTAAATTCCAACTCATAGTCTTTTGCTTTAACCAAGTTGATTCCCAAAGAATCATTGATTACCCAAGCCATTTTGTAATCCTTTAGTGGAGCCACAAAACCTAAAAGTTCAAAGTCAAATTCGGGTTCTACGAATAGTTTTGTTTTCTTCATTCAGGAAGAATTTTTCATGGACAAAGTTAAAAATAATCTTAGAACTTCTATCTTGCGAGAGAATATCTTGATTTAGTTGCCCAGTATTTTTGGCAATAAGGTTTTAAATATATTTCTTTGCACAGTGTTTAAATTAAACTGATCACAAAATGTCTGAAATTGCACAAAAAGTAAAAGCCATTATCGTTGATAAATTAGGCGTTGAGGAATCCGAAGTTACTCCCGAAGCTAGCTTCACAAACGATCTTGGTGCCGACTCTCTGGACACAGTAGAGCTCATCATGGAATTCGAAAAAGAATTCAACATTTCCATCCCAGATGATCAAGCTGAGCAAATTGGCACAGTTGGTCAGGCGATTAGCTATCTGGAAGCAAACGTAAAATAAGTAATCACTCAAAATTCATTTATGAATTTAAGAAGAGTTGTAGTAACAGGTATTGGTGCCCTTACACCCATAGGCAATACCGTCCCGGAATTCTGGGAAGGTCTTACTAATGGTGTGAGCGGTGCTGCACCTATTACTAAATTCGATGCCTCCCTATTCAAGACACAATTCGCTTGCGAAGTGAAAAACTTCGATGCGGAAAAATTTCTGGATAGGAAAGAGGCGAGGAAGATGGATCCTTTCACTCAATTCGCAATGATTGCAGTGGCAGAAGCCATGAATGATTCCGGTTTGGATCTAGAAAAAATTAATCTCTACCGTGCAGGTGTTATCTGGGGTTCCGGAATAGGTGGACTAAAAACATTTCAAGAGGAGGTTGTCGATTTCGCGAGAGGAGATGGTACTCCCCGCTTCAACCCATTCTTCATTCCAAAAATGATTGCGGACATCAGTGCTGGGTTCCTTTCCATAAAATATGGATTCAAAGGCCCCAATTTTGTAACCGTTTCGGCTTGCGCCTCCGGTACCAATGCATTGATCGATGCCTTCAACTACATCAGATTGGGAAAGGCGGACATCTTTATCAGCGGTGGCTCAGAAGCTACTATTACTGAGGCTGGTGTCGGTGGATTCAATGCCATGAAAGCGCTTTCCCAGAGAAATGATTCTCCTCAAACTGCTTCGAGACCTTTTGACAAGGATCGTGAAGGTTTTGTTTTGGGAGAAGGTGCTGGAGCACTTATACTTGAAGAATATGAGCATGCCAAGTCCCGGGGAGCAAAGATTTACGCTGAACTCGTAGGTGGCGGCATGACAGCCGATGCTTACCACATTACCGCCCCCCACCCGCAGGGTGAAGGAGCCACAAACGTGATGAAATTGGCATTGGAAGATGCCGGAATGAATCCAGAAGATATCGACTACGTCAATGTCCATGGTACTTCCACACCTTTGGGTGATATCAGTGAAGTTAAAGCGATCCAAAATGTCTTTGGGGAACATGCCTATAAACTCAATATCAGCAGTACCAAATCCATGACAGGTCATTTGTTGGGTGCTGCCGGTGCGATAGAAGCAATTGCTTCCATCCTTGCGATACAAAACAGCCTCATTCCGCCTACCATCAACCATTTCACGGATGATGAAGGATTGGATAGCAAATTAAATTTGACATTCAACAAAGCTCAAAAAAGAGAAGTGCGTGCTGCTTTAAGCAATACTTTTGGATTTGGTGGTCATAATTGCTCCATTATTTTCAAAAAAATAACAGAGTAAAATTGAAACTTTCCAGATTGCTCAGATTTCAAGCATTTCTTTTCAATACAGATGAAAAAAGGCTTGCTGCCTCCATAAAACATATGGTAGGCAGCAAGCCTTTTAATTTATCCCTTTATAAACTTGCCATCAAGCACGTATCCGTAGCAGAGGAATTCAAGAATGGCCTAAGAATTTCGAACGAAAGACTGGAATATTTGGGTGACGCTATTTTAGGTGCGGTAGTCGCTGAATTTTTATTCAATAAATTTCCATTTCGCGATGAAGGTTTTCTCACAGAAACCCGTTCAAGAATGGTCAACCGAGAAGCCCTAAACCAAATCGCGGTTAAAATCGGCCTCTCCAAAATCTTGGAAGCAGAGCTGAAGGGGAAAAATCTCAGTGCCCATAAATCCATTTTTGGGGATACCCTCGAAGCAATGGTGGGAGCTGTATATTTGGATAGAGGATATAAATTTTGCAAAAAATTCATTCACCAAAGAATCCTGATCCATTTTGATGTGGATGACATCATTGCCACCACCACAAATTTCAAAAGTAAAATAATCGAGTGGTCTCAAAAGGAAAGCAAAGAAGTCGATTTCAAACTGGTTTCCGTGACAGGAAACACAAGATTCAAGGAGTTTTTGGTTGAACTTTGGGTGGGAGGTGAAGTTTGCACTTCCGGAAAAGGGGCTACCAAGAAAAAAGCCGAACAGGAGGCTGCCAAAAATGCTTGTGAAAAACTTAAAATCGCTTTTTAGAACACTATCTTTGGGATCGCTGTTTTAAAGATACGATTTCGTTTTTATGTCAAAATTAAAAATAGCTTGCGCCACTGTCAACCAAACCCCTTTGGATTGGACAGGGAATTTCAACAGAATTGTCGATGCCATCCAAGAAGCAAGAGAACTAGGGGTGGAACTCCTTTGCTTTCCTGAACTCACATTGACAGGATATGGAAGTGAGGATTTGTTTCTCAGTCATTGGTATCCCCAAAAAGCCCTTCTTCAGCTCGAGAAACTTGTTGCCCACTGTGACCAAATCACCGTGGCTGTTGGATTGCCGATAAGGATTGCCGAAACTGTCTACAATTGTATGGCTGTGATAGAAAACGGTCAACTCCTGGGAATCGTAGCAAAACAATTCATGGCCATCGATGGTGTGCATTATGAATTCAGATGGTTTACGCCTTGGGTAGCGAGAGAAATCATTCCTTTTGAATTTTCAGGAGGTCAAATTCCACTTGGAGATGTTATTTTTGAAAAAAAAGGCGTTTCCTACGGATTTGAAATCTGTGAAGATGCCTGGAGAGGGGATGCCCGTCCGGGATACCGACTCCAGGATCGAAAGGTCGATGTGATTTTCAACCCCAGCGCCAGTCATTTTGCGATGGGAAAAAGTGAAATTCGGGAGAACCTCGTCAAAAAGAGCTCTACTCTTTTGAATGCAACCTATTTTTACACCAATTTATTGGGAAATGAATCCGGGCGAATGATTTTTGACGGAGAGATATTGGCTGCCAGAGCTGGTGAATTGATCCTGAAGAATGAATTGCTTTCCTTTTTGGATTATCAAGTCATGGGTTTTGAATTTGAAAAAGAAAATTTTGAAATCACCCCTGTCCCCACTCTTCATGACAAAAACAATGAATTTGTAAAAGCCACCTCCTTGGCACTTTTTGATTATTTGAGAAAAAGCAAAAGCAAGGGATTTGTTCTTTCCTTGAGTGGAGGGGCGGATTCCTCTTCCATCGCAGTTTTGATAGCAGAAATGGTGAGACGCGGAATCGAAGAATTGGGCGTAAGTTCTTTTTTGAAAAAAATAGGTTTGCCATTCAATCCACAAACTTCCGATCCCAAAACAGAAATTGTCGGAGAACTACTGACTACTGCATACCAAGCTTCTGAAAACTCTTCCTATTCGACCTTTCAGAGTGCCAAAACACTTTCCAAAAGCATTGGTGCCAAGTTTTATAATTGGGAGATTTCCGATGAGGTAAAATCCTATACCGAGAAAATCGAAACTGCTCTGGGTAGAAAACTGACCTGGAAAGACGATGATATTACCTTGCAAAATATTCAGGCCCGATCCCGTTCCCCGATCATTTGGATGTTGGCCAATATCAACAATGCTTTGCTCATCAATACTTCCAACAGAAGTGAAGGAGGCGTAGGTTATACCACGATGGATGGCGACACGAGCGGAAGCATATCCCCGATTGCTGGCGTAGACAAATTTTTCCTGATGAATTGGCTGAAATGGGCCGAAGAAAACCTGGGCTATCACGGCTTGAAAAGTGTGAATGCCCTCACGCCCACAGCTGAACTCCGACCAAATGAAAATCACCAAACGGATGAAACTGATTTGATGCCATATGCAGTGATCGTCGAAATCGAGCGGCTTGCTATTCGGGACAGAAAGTCACCAATGGATGTTTACCTGATTCTGAAGGAAAACTTAGGTATCGAAGATGGTTTGCTGAAAACATACATCAAGAAGTTTTTCAGGCTTTGGTCCAGGAATCAATGGAAGAGAGAGAGATTGGCGCCGTCGTTTCATTTGGATGAATTCAATATTGATCCAAAAACATGGTACAGATTCCCCATATTATCAGGGGGTTTTGAAGAAGAATTGAAAGAATTGGACAATTTTTAATGTCACTCCTTGTCGAATTAAATTCTGAAGACATGCTGTTAATTTCAATGAGAGGTATTAGGTTTACATGCGGTTTTTGAATTGTTAAATTCATTTCCATAAAAGAAAAAACAATGACAGATGTTATATTGAGTTATGTGGTTTGGAGCCCAGATGCTTCGGTGATTCCGGGGTTTGAAAGACTCAGGTGGTACAGTTTACTGTTTGCTTTGGGGTTTATTATTTCCCAACAGGTAATGGTCTACATTTTTCGTAAAGAAGGCCAAGATGAGCGTTTGGTAGACAAGTTGACCATATACATGGTACTTGCCACGATCATCGGGGCAAGATTGGGTCATGTTTTGTTTTATGAACCCGAAAAATACCTCAGCAATCCCTTAGACATATTGAAGGTGTGGGAAGGTGGCTTGGCGAGTCATGGAGCGGCGGTAGCCATCATGCTTGCTCTGTATTTATATTCCAGGAAAATCCCAACGCAAAGTTACTTCTGGATTATGGACAGAATCGTCATTGTAGTAGCCATGACAGGTGCCATGATCAGAATGGGGAACTTGATGAATTCAGAAATCGGAGGTAAACCAAACGGTAACGACAGTGGTTTTGTCTATGCAAGGGATACCGAAGAAATCTTGACTACTTTAAAAATCCCCGTTTTGGAAGTGGATGCTTACAAACCCAAAAATAGGGCATCCGAATTGCAGGGGAATGGAATTGTTCCCGTTAATTTTGACATTAAAATCGAGAAGGGCGGATATCAGGAAGCTGACTTGAGAAACACCTTGGAAACGGATGTGAAATATGTACTCACAAGGTTCCAAAGCTCACTTAAATATCTAGCGGAAGATCCGAATACACCACTGAATTATGATTTGTTGGACAAGGGAGATCATTATCTTGCCACGGTGCGGACCTTTGGTGTATCTCGTTACCCAACCCAAATTTATGAAGCCATCACCTATCTTCTGATTTTTATAGGTCTTTTTTGGATCTGGTTTCGATATGACTCAAGGGTTCCCGATGGATTGTTGCTCGGACTTTTCTTTATTTCTGTATTTGGAATGCGATTTGTATGGGAATATTTCAAAGAAAACCAAGTGGATTTTGAAGAAGGACTTTCTCTAAATATGGGCCAATATCTGAGTATTCCCTTGGTGATTGCTGGAATTGTTTTTACAATTCTTGCACTAAAAAAAGGGTTAAAACCAAAAGAAAATCAAGGAACAGGATCGTGACCATGCCCACCCCAGGGATTGCAACTTGCAATCCTTTTTAAGCCCATCCACCCTCCGGTAAAAACACCATGTTTGAGAATTGCCTCCTTCATGTATTGGCTACAAGTAGGTGTGTACCTACAAGAAGTCGGTAAGAGCGGGGATATCGTATATTGATAAACCAAAACGGGAAATATGGCTATTTTTCGGAGAAGTGTTTTCAAGGGTGATAAATTTCAATGATAAAGAAAATCCATTCAATAAAGTTCCATAAATTTAGTGTAGAAAGGCGAGTGGCTGTGATTTCTGTTTATAAAAAATTCTTGGTATTTATTGTTTCGGCTTGGATGATAATTCCAGTGGCTGACACCTATGCCCAAATAAAAGAAGATACTGTCAATACTACAATCCTCGATATTCCGCAAAAAGTATTGATCAACAATATTTTCATCGTAGGGAACGAAAAAACACGCAAAAACATCATTCTCAGAGAATTGAATTTGAAGCAAGGTCTTGTCTATGACTGGGAGGAACTTTTGGGAATGATAAAGGCAGACCAACAAAAAATCTATAATCTTCAATTGTTCAACAATGTCGAGATCACCCCGCTTCTTACTGAAGTTGGACAGATTGAAATATTGGTTTCGGTCACTGAAAGATGGTATATCATTCCTTCCATTATTTTTAATTTGGCAGACAGAAACTTTGCCGAATGGTGGACCAACCAAAACAGGGATTTTTCCAGAGTAGATTATGGTCTCCGCTTGGCCCATAACAACGTCGGCGGGCGAAACGAAAAAATGAAAATCAGCGCACAGTTGGGGTTCACCAAGGCCTTTGATGTCCTATACAGCATTCCTTATATTGACAAGAACCAACAACATGGCCTTGCTGTTCAGTTCAATTATTTCACCAACAAAACTGTCGCCTTAAGGTCTTTGGAAAACAAGCAGGTATTTTTTCAAAATGAAACCCAAGATGCTTTGAGGAAGAATACTGCAGCATTTCTTCGGTATACCTACCGTGGAAGTTTTTACAACTTTCATTTTGCCACTTTTGGATTTAACCATACGTGGGTAAAAGACGAAGTTCTCGAACAAAACCCAAACTACTTCTTGAATGAGCAGAACGACCTGAGGTATTTTTTGGCGAGCTATAATTTCAGGCACGATAGAAGAGACAATAATGCATACGCCACAGATGGGGAGTCCCTCAATATCGGAATTACCAAATATGGCCTTTTCAGCGGTGATGGGATCAACGAAACCGAGCTTTCCTTGAATGTAAACAAATACCAAAAATTCAACAATAAATTCCACTATGCTGCGGGTTTGTCATTGAATGCTTTTATGAGTCCGAAGCAACCCTATACATTGGTCAGAGGGATCGGTTACAAACCCAATTTCATCAGGGGGTATGAGCTCAACGTAATCGAAGGACAACAGACAGTTGTCCAAAAAAATAGCTTGAGATTCACGATATTCGACTTGGGATATGATATTTCCAACATTATGCCCGTCGAAGAATTTTCTTATTTCCCCGTAAAGCTCTATTTCAGCGCCAATTTTGATCACGGATATGTCAAGGACAGGAATTTTATTCCCGAAAATGGGCGCTTGACCAACCAGTACCTTTACGGATATGGAGCAGGCTTTGATTTGGTGACTTTTTATGATTTGGTCCTGAGATTTGAATATTCCATCAACAGCCAAAAAGAAGGGACGTTTTTCATCAACTTCCTTGCACCCTTTTAAAAGCCAGTCGAATTTAAACGTTTAACTTTCAGTAGAAGCTTTTCTTTTTTTACCTTAAGGCTTATTTTTAGGTGCGTTCATTTTTGTGTCACCTAATTTTTTTTCCAAATGTCAATTCGGCAATTTGCATATGTACTTTTATTTTTCTTTCCGTTAGGGGCATTTTCCCAAAACGGAACTGAGACCTTCCCCCGAGGGGCTCGAAGTATGGGAATGGGGAACACCCATGTCACTCTTTTTGATGCTTGGAGCATCTTCAACAACATCGGCGGTCTGAGCAGGTTGACAGAATCGCAGGTCTTCGTAGGCTATGACCACTTGCTCAATCTCAACGAACTGACGACTCTGTCTGCAGGAGCGGCATTCAAAAATGATTTGGGTGCTTGGGGACTGGGAATTTCCAGCTTCGGGGGAGCCCAATTCAACCAGCAAAACATAGGATTGGGATTTTCCAATCAAATGGGCATCACCAGTATCGGAATCAAAATCAATTACTTTCAAACCAATATCGAAGGATTTGGAAGAGGCGCTGCTCCGGTTATTGAGCTGGGAGGAGTAGCGGAACTTGGGCCTCAATTGTTTTTTGGTGCACATATCTACAATCCTACCCGATCCAAATTGGGGAAAAATGCTCCCGATCGACTGCCAACTGTAGTCAAGGCAGGGTTTTCTTATCGCCCTTCTGCCAAGATCATGGTCAACATGGAAGCTGAAAAGGAAATTCTTTTGGATCCAATGCTGAAAGTTGGGCTGGAATATAACCTAATGGATAGATTTTGGGCCAGAGCAGGCGTGAATTCCAATCCTCACAATCTCTTTTTTGGTATTGGCTTCAAGCCAAAAAAATTCCATTTGGATTATGCAATGACCCAAAACAATGCCTTGGGCAACACCCATCATTTCTCGTTTACCTATGCATTCACTAAACAATGAAGGCGCAATATCCCCTTATGGTTTTGTTCCAATTGCTCTGTTTACAGGCTTTTGCCCAAAACTACCGGAAAGGAGAAATCGATATTGAGCAGTTTATGGAGGAACTTTTTTCACTTCCCGAGACAGATGACAATTATGAAGATCTTTATGAAAGCCTGTTGCAGCTCTATCTCAATCCAATCAACCTGAATAAAACAAATCCAGAGGAACTGAAATCCGTGTACGTGCTCTCTCCTATTCAATTGACCGCTTTTTTTGACTATAGAAAGAATTTCGGCGACCTGATTTCCATCTATGAATTACAGGCCATTCCCGGATTCGATTTGGCCACGATCTATAAATTATTGCCTTTTGTGACTTTGGCCGATGGCAGCCACATTACCAACAAGCCACTTCTGGAAAGGATTTTGACCGAAAGGGAAGGCTACTTTATGCTGAGACAAAATCAGGTATGGGAAACCAGAAAAGGTTTCACTCCGCCCGACACACTCTCCAACGGAAGGCTGACCAGCCGATACATTGGTGATCCCAATAATGTGTATGCCCGATTCAGGATTCAGCACAGTCGGGATTTCAGTTTGGGATTTACGATTGACAAAGATCCGGGAGAAAAATTTGTCTGGGATCCGAAAACCAAAAGATATGGATTCAATTTCCTTTCCTATCATTTTACACTGTTCAATAAGGGGAAATGGAAAGCCATTACCTTGGGGGATTTTCAGGCACAGTTTGGACAAGGGCTGGTTTATGGCGCGGGGTTTTCCGTAGGAAAAGGTGCCGAAACCATCACCACGATCAGGAGAAGCACCATTGGCCTGAGATCCTATACTTCAGCAATGGAATTTGGTTTTTTCAGGGGCGCTGCAGTGACCAGAAAAATAGGCGCAATAGATGTGACCATTTTGGCATCAAATGCACCTAGGGACGGGAACATTCAGGTAATGTTGGACACCTTGGAAAGAGAAGCGGCAACCATCAGTTCATTCCAAACCAGCGGCCTCCACAGAACGCAAACAGAAATAGCCTATAAAGATCAGATTCAAGAATTGAATCTCGGAGGAAACCTACATTATCAAAGTCCCGATAGAAATTTACAGATTGGGATAAATTCTCTCTACACAAAATTCAGCAGGGAATACAAAAGAGCTCCCCAAGTGTATAATAAATTTGAATTTTCGGGAAAGGAAAACCATATCCATAGCATGTATTACAGTTACAATTTCCAGAACTTCTTTCTGTTTGGGGAAACAGCCATTTCGCGAAGCGGCGGAAAAGGGACCGTAATGGGCATGATGAGCAGCCTGAGCAAAAGACTGGATTTTTCGGTCCTGTGGAGAAGGTTTGACAGGGATTTCCACACTTTTTATGGCAATGCATTTTCCGAAGGAACACGCCCCATCAATGAACGAGGGGTATATATGGGATTGAATTTCAAGCCCAATCCCCGCTACAACCTATTCCTCTATTATGACTATTTCAAATTTCCTTGGCTTCGGTATCGGGTATACTCCCCTTCTTCAGGCCAGGAATGGCTCGCAAGGTTCAGCTATTCTCCCTCCAGAAACATTCTTCTCTTCTTCCAAATGAGAGAGGAACAAAAAGACAGAAACATCAGTGATCTTCCCCGTTTTCAGTCCACCTATCAACTTTCAACTGGCAGAAAAATGAATTATTTGATCAATTTGGATTATGCAATAGACAAACAATGGTCCATCAAGTCAAGGATAATGGCAAGCAGCTTTGATTTCAACAACAAAACCACCAAGGGATTTGCTATCAGCCAAGATCTCAATGTGGACATGCAGAAGTGGCGAATATCCACTCGCTTTGCATTATTCGACACTGAAGACTATGACAATCGCCAATACGTTTACGAAAGAAATGTCCTCTGGGCCTTTTCCATTCCCGCACTCAACGGGCAAGGCATGCGCTATTACATACTGGGACAATATAAAGTGAGTCCAAAACTCACATTTTGGGCGAGGTTTGCCAGAACCACCTATACAGACCGGGAATCCATTGGATCCGGCCTGCAGGAAATCTCCGGCAATAGACAAACAGAAACCACTTTTCAGCTCCGCTACCAATTCAACCGGTAAAATCTCGGAAGATTTCCACCATCGGTAAATCCCATTCCTTTGGTTTTTGATATATTATAGCACCAAACCATTCTCAGATGAAAAAAACACTACTATTGGCCCTATTGATCGTTTATAACGCTTTTTTGGGCTTTGGACAAACCTTGGACAAAAATAAATTTGTTAAGAATGAGGGTTTCATCCCTTTTTATACCCAAGAAGACAAAGGAAAGATATTCCTGGAAATCACCGACCTAGAAAAGGAATTTCTCTATGTCAATTCCCTTGCTGCCGGAATCGGATCAAATGACATCGGTCTTGACCGGGGTCAATTGGGAAGGACCAGGATTGTGGAGTTTAGGAAAGCAGGGAACAAATTGCTCTTGGTCCATAAGAATTACGACTTCCGAGCGTACAGTGACAATCCTTCCGAGGTAAAATCCGTGAAGGATGCATTTGCAGAATCGGTTTTATGGGGATTTGAAATCAGCGAAGAAGAAAAGGGTAAAATCTTGGTGGATGCCACGACTTTTTATCTTCAAGATGCCCATCAGGTAGCCGAAAAGCTAGGTTCGGCTAGACAAGGCACTTACAAAACTGAGCCTTCCAGAAGTGCCATTTATTATCCCATGACCAAAAATTTTCCGCAAAACACAGAAGTGGAAGCCATGATTACCTTGACAGGAACACCGGCTGGAGCATATATCAGATCTGTGACACCTTCACCCGAAGCGGTCACGGTTAGGCAAAGACATTCTTTTATTGAATTGCCTGATGAAAATTATCAGCCGAGGGAATTTGACACCAGGGCTGGATATTTCAATATCAGCTACATGGATTTCACCAGTTCGATTGGAGAGCCAATGGTCAAAAAATTCATTTCAAGGCATCGCTTGGAGAAAAAAGATCCCAATTTGGCAGTATCCGAAGCAGTCAAACCAATCGTATATTATTTGGACAGGGGAACGCCTGAGCCAGTCAGGTCTGCTTTGATTGAAGGTGGAAACTGGTGGAATGAAGCTTTTGAAGCTGCAGGATTCAAGGATGCCTTTCGGGTGGAATTGATGCCGGAGGAAGCAGATCCTATGGATGTGCGCTACAATGTCATTCAATGGGTCCATCGCTCTACAAGAGGCTGGTCTTATGGCTCATCTGTAAGAGATCCCCGAACGGGTGAAATCATCAAAGGCCATGTTTCTTTGGGTTCACTCCGAGTACGTCAGGATTTTTTGATTGCCCAAGGACTCTTGCAACCTTTTGAGGATGGGAAACCAAAAAACCCGAAAATGCTGGAAATGGCTTTGGCAAGACTTCGGCAACTCTCAGCGCATGAAATCGGGCATACCATTGGCCTGTCGCATAATTATTCCTCGTCTCCCAACAATCGCTCTTCGGTAATGGATTACCCCTACCCTTTTATCACCATGGATGCCAATGGGGAAATCGATCTTTCAAAAGCCTATGACGATAAAATTGGGGATTGGGACAAATTGGCCATTCGCTACGGATACGATGTGATTCCCGATGGCCAGGAAGATCAAAGCTATCTCCAAAATTTGTTGGAAGACACCTATTCTGCAGGGCATACTTTTATTTCGGATATGGATTCGAGACATCCAAGTGGAAGCCATCCCACTGCACATCTATGGGACAATGGCGCTTCTGCATCGAAAGAACTGATGCGCATGATGGAGATCAGAAGTAAAAAAATGGCAAGTTTTGGATTGAACGCCATCGACCAAAACCAACCGGAGGCCTTAATGGAAGAGGTATTGGTGCCGCTTTATTTGATGCATCGCTACCAGTTGGAGGCTACAGCCAAATTGCTTGGTGGATTGGATTATACTTACAAGGTCAAGGGTGACAATCAGCGCACACAAACAAGACTAAATGGAGAGCAACAAAGGGAAGCGCTCACCAGCCTAATGTATGCCCTAAACCCCGAACAATTGGCATTGCCGAAACATATCATTTCGATGATCCCTCCACGACCTTTGGGTTATGGCAGAAATCGGGAAACATTTCCTTCCAGAAATGGATTGAATTTTGATCCTTTAGCACCTGCTGAGAATGTGGTAGACATGGCCTTTGGTTTTCTGTTCGAAGCTGGCAGAGCAAATAGATTGCATCAGCAGAAATTATTCGACGTCAATCTCCCTTCATTCAGTGAGGTTTTAGATATAGTCTTCAAGGATATTTTTGACCGTAAATTTGAAGAGAATTACAAAGGAGAGATCAAGCTGATGACCGAAAATAAGTTGGTGGATAAGCTGATTGAACTTTCCAGGGATCCTCAGTCCACAGCCACAGTCAGGGCAATTGTCCGTAGAAAATTAAAGGATTTAGTGGTTGTATCCCAAGACCCTAAGTTCTCATTTCTATTGGGCAGAATCAATAGCCAAAACAATACCCTAAACAACCACAGTCAATATCTTGCCGACAAGATCATCTCCTACTTGGACTTGCCCGAACAGCTCAACTCACCGAAGACCATAGAGATTCCGGATGGAGCACCGATTGGAAGTGAAGAAATGGCATGCGACTTTGACCATTGATAAAGAGTGATCGCAGTTTGACAGCCTTCCCCTAAAAATCATGATTTTTAGGGGAAGGCTTTTTTTGTGCTGGATTTTGGCAATCCAGAAAATATTTGGCGGAAATCTCTAAAAATCAAGTCCTATCGATAATGATCTAAGTCGATTTTTTTTGACCAGAACATTTTTTCGAACAGTATTTTACGGCTTCCCAGTTCTTCTCCCATTTCTTCCGCCAAGCAAAAGGTCTTTGGCAGACGACACAAATTTTTGTGGGGAGGTGTTGCTTTTTCATTTGAGATAAACCAGCCTGAATATTGAATGTTTGGACTGGTGTTCGAAACCATTAAAATACATGAAAGAAATACAAACCCATAGACCCTTCCTCCAAAACTTTATTGCAACTTTTTATTCTCTTTGTGCCGGTCTTTGTCTCGGATATTCTTCTTTTCGAAATTCTTCTCCAAGGCTTTGGTGAGATCTATTCCAGTCTGATTGGCCAAACAGATCAAAACCCATAGCACATCGGCCATTTCATCGCCCAAATCCTGTCCTTTATCGGATTCCTTGAAGGATTGTTCTCCGTATTTTCTGGACATGATCCGCGCCAATTCCCCCACTTCTTCCATCAGTATGGTCATGTTGGTGAGTTCGCTGAAATAACGGACACCAACCGTTTTGATCCATTCGTCTACTTGTTTTTGGGCTTCTTCTATGGTCATCATCGATTTGGTTAAATGGTAATGTCAAAAGGTTTAGAGAAAGAATTTTTTATTGATTTCAATGCTTTTTTTACGGTATTTAGATGACACGGCCATTTTCCAAATGGAGGATTTTAGTAAAGGCCTTGGGAATCGCTTCTTCATAATGGCTTACAAAAATCATTGAAATCGAAGTATAGGCACAGATTTGATCGATGGTATTCCTGAAAAGCAAACTTTGCTGGGCATCCAAGCCCTGGGAAGCTTCATCCAAAATCAGGAGTGCCGGCATTTTAATCATCGCCCTTGCCAAAAGCACAAAACGTTGATTCTCGACAGAAATCTGATGGAACATTACCTGTCCGATATTTGAAAGATTGAACAATTCCAGCCAAACCCTTGCCAAGCTTTCCTCTTCACCATTAACTTTTTTGAAAAGACCCATGGTATCAAACAGTCCAGATAAAACCACCTTCAAGCAAGTTTGGTTTCTGGGAAAATACCTTGACAACTCAGGAGCTACAAATCCTACATGCTTTTTAATGTCCCAAATACTTTCACCCGTCCCTCTTTTCCGACCAAAAAGCCAAATATCATTCGCATAAGCCTGTGGATTTTCGCCTAGCAGCAAACTCAACAATGTTGATTTCCCTGCGCCATTGTCCCCTTTCAATACCCATCTATCCCCGGGCGCTATGGTCCAACCCACTTTATCCAAAATGACTTTGTCTCCATAAGTTATCGTCACCGCTTTCAAGTCCACGATCGTTTGAAAGGAAGCGTCTGGTTTATCCTTCAACAGATTTTTCAAAAGTTCCCAATCAAATTCCAAGGATCTATTGATACCGCTCAACAGTCCTAATTCTTTGGTGTTTTCAAGTAACTCGTCAATTTTTTTGTTTTTCAAAACGGCCAAATGGGTGATGCATTCTGGGATTTCGTTGGGATTAGCGGACATGATTACGTGGGTTCCTGAGGCAATGATCTCCTGCAAAATAAACCCGAAATCTCTACGGCTTGCAATATCCAATCCCGTCATCGGCTGATCCAAAAATAGCAGCCTGGGGTTTTTCATCAATGCCGATGCGATGGTCAACCTTCTTGTTTCCCCATTGGAAAGCTTGATCAGGGACTTCCCCCGCAACGCTGTCAGGCGCATCAAAACCATTGTCTTCTCTTTGTCCCAAGGACCTTCCAGTTTTACTTCTATCCCTTCCAAGTAATCACCGACCGTTGCGGTGTCTTCGGATTCCATGGAATTAAAGCGCTGTTGATAGTAGAAGTTCTGGAGGTTGGATTTGTTCCTGAATTGGTAATCTTGGGAAACGCTCGCGATCAAATCCCTGAAACTATTGATTTCACCATTTTCGGTTTTTTCATCCTGATAAGCTTTTGCGAAGGGTTTTTCAAGAATTCCCTTTGACAATATCGTTTTACCCATAAGGGTATCCAAAAAAGCGGTTTGTTCCGTCCCAGATGGACCTATTATGGCCCAGTGCTGTCCCTTCTTCCATTCAAAATCCAAATCCACAAATATGGTCTTATCCAAGGATTTTACGGTAGCATTTTGAAGAGAAAGCAATGGATCCATGAATGGTGGGGCTTTACAATATTGCAGTGGATGCAATTTTACGTTTTTAAAGCCATTTTTGAAAATGAAAATTGGAATCAGAAAAATCCCAGGACTTTTTTAAATCCTATTCTTGCTATCGATAAGGATGGTCACAGGGCCATCATTGACCATGGCAACCTTCATGTCTGCCCCGAATTCTCCGGTTTGGATGGGTTTTCCAAGTGTTTTTTCCATAGAGGAAATAAATTTTTCATACAAGGGAACCGCTACTTCAGGTTTGGCGGCCTTGATGTAAGAAGGTCTATTTCCCTTTTTGGTGCTGGCGTGTAGGGTAAACTGGGAAATGAGCAACAAATCCCCATTCACATCTAGGAGGCTTTTGTTCATGACCCCATTTTCATCCGGAAAAATGCGAAGATTTACTATTTTATTGCATAACCAATCGATGTCATCCTGGCCATCTACCTCTTCGATGCCCAACAACACCATCAAACCTATCCCAATTAGTCCTTTGATTTCCCCATTTATTCTCACGGAAGATTCCGAGACACGCTGGATTACTGTTAGCATCGCTCTATCCTAAAAATCTTGCATATCCTTGGAAGGAATCACTTCCACCTTTGCAGATTTGTTTTGATTCGCATGGAAAACCATGGCTTTGGCAACCTGATAATCATGGATTGGCCTGAATTTTTTCAGGAGTTTCAACCAAACCAAAGGCTTCATAACAATTTTGGCAATCTCTTCCCCTAGCCTGAATTCTTTTCTGCTTCCAAGCAACAACGAAGGTTGGAACAGTCCCAAATAGGAAAAAGGAATCACTTTCAGATCCTCCTCGACTTCACCCTTCACTTTGTTATAAAAAGTGGAAGATTGCGGATCTGCACCAAGAGCACTGACATAAAGGAATTTATTTGCCCCTAAACCATTGCTCCAGAAGGCGAAATTCATGACATAATCGTGGTCGATTTCCTGGAATTTCTCCTTGGAACCGGCAATCTTAATCGTGGTACCCAGCGAACAAAAAGCATGTATTTCGAGACTTTTGTTTTTCAAGTCTGCAATCAAAGGGAAATAAACACCTCCAATATCAGATTCCCTCAATTTGGTTTCCAAATCCATGGACCTGATCTTGGCCATATCCATTTCCACCTGAACCAATTTCTCGTGTTTAAGGGCAAGCTTTCTTCTTCCCACAGAAATGATCATGTCGTAGGAATTGTCCTGAATCAGGCAATGCAAAAGCTGCATTCCGATCATCCCTGAAGTACCTGATAAGACCGCTATTTTTTTCATATTTCACTTTGTTCAACAATAATTTATTACTTCTTAAAAAACAGCCTTAGAACCTGGATTTTTCCCATTCCAAAAACTCATTCACCTCATCCTGCACAGCTTTAAAGATGGCCAAGATTACGGAAAGGTCATCCGCATAACCCAACAGGGGGATAAAATCAGGAATAAGGTCAAAAGGCATCACAAAATACAACAAGCCCAGTACCAATAGGCCTTGGGTTTTGAGTGGGATTTTATGTTCTCCATTTTTGTGCGCTTTTATCATCCTCTTGAAAATCATCAAAGGCTCGATGGCGGAATTGATTCTTGGATGATTTTTCAAATCTTGGATCCTTTTGGCAACCCTTTCCATCAATTTCTTAAGCTGTCCCTCCTCTGCTAGAATCCCTTTTGCCTTTTCCAAATAAAGCAATTTGGCACTCTCGAAAAAATCAATGGTTTTCCCCTTTATTGAAGTCATGTTCGTTTTGATTAAAAATAAATTCTGATCTCTGATTTGACATTTTTCAGCGCCTCTTGAATGGCATCATTTTTTTGGTCTAAGGAAAGTTGGAAAATCCGCTTTGCCAAATCAATGCCACGGGCTTCTTCATTCATGT
Organism: Rhodonellum psychrophilum GCM71 = DSM 17998; assembly: GCF_000381545.1. Classification (GTDB taxonomy): domain Bacteria; phylum Bacteroidota; class Bacteroidia; order Cytophagales; family Cyclobacteriaceae; genus Rhodonellum; species Rhodonellum psychrophilum. The sequence continues at coordinate 123,787 of NZ_KB906687.1, forward strand.
CCTGGATGCCTGTATTGATCAAGGTGACCACGCTTTCCACTGCCCTTTTGACGCTCTCCCAGGTTTCATCCGAGAAGTAAACCTGCTGAGAAAGATTGTGGTTGAACTCTTCCCTAACTTCTGAAAGGAGTTGGCCATGTAGTTCCTTCGCTGAAAAACTGCTGTTGTTCACCCTACGAATCAGGTTGTTGAGCGTAATTCTTTCGAGCAACAAACACAATCTTTCGCCCGCTTGAAGCCGGATGGGAAGAATGGTTTGTGTGTTTTGGGTTTTGATTTCCACCAGCATTTTATCTCTGTCTTTGTTCAAAAATGAGACCACTGTCAGGTACATTCCATAAATGACCAAACCGGCCGGTAAAACGATTTTTAACAAATCTGCCACAAACTCCATAGGATTCTTTTGATTAATGTCCGAATATCTGAATTAATTGATTGGTAAAAAACTATGCCAAATCATATTTTCAAATGTAAATTTGAACTTACAATCATCAATTACCATTGAGTAGGCATGCTTATCCCAATAAAAATCACCGAAAAGGCACTGATCGAGATCAAAAACATCATTGATAACAAAAACATTCCCCAAGATTATTCCCTGAGAGTAGGTGTCAAAGGTGGCGGATGTGGCGGAATGTCCTATTTATTGGGATTTGACAAGCCAAAAACAGAAGATGTTCAATTTGAGTTTGAAGGAATCCCCATTTTGATAGAAAAGAGACACATGATGTTTTTGATGGGTATGGAAGTTGATTTTTTTGATGGAACCGAAGCAAGGGGATTTACCTTTGTAAATCCTGACATTCCAAAAAGACACGATGTTTAGAATTATTTGAATTGATTGGACCCCGAAAGCGTAAAAGCCCCGCTCACAGTCTACTTTCCTCAACTCCTCAATAGCGCAAATCCAATTCAATCAATATAGAAAATCCCTCAGTTTTCACCGAGGGATTTCAATATTGGTTAATCGAATGATTTTTTGCCAAAAGCTACATTATGAAGTTTTTAAAACTTGATCGTTAAAACAATGGAATGATGAATTGGCAAAAACAATCTTATTTGTGCTGCTTCAATTCCTCCAAGACTGATTTCAATTTTGCCTGATCCTTCATATAAGGATCCAAGTCAAAGATTTCCACCTTCCTGAAATCTATGGGATGGCTTTCACTCTGTAGGGAAATATATCCAGACTTGAGCATTTGCCCATCTATCTTCACCTTGGGGTCAAAAGGATTTACATTTCCACCACCGATTTGGGGTTTGTGGTAGGTCAGCACCGTGTCCCCTTCAAGGATATGATGGATGACCGAATCGCCCAAAACCAAAAATTCAGCAGTGACCCACTGGTCTCCATGATAGGTTTTGGAAGAAGAATTCAGGCAATGAGCCGTAAACAATTCCCCATCGATCACGACGTTTGTGCCTGGAGTACAAAGATTGCTGGTCGTTCTTTCCTTTTCACCATCGCCGCCCAATAACTGGCCTTCTATGGAAATAGGGAAATCCTGGTCCTTCAACATTGTTCTTGGGTCTTGGCCGTGGAGCATCGCTCCACTGTTTCGCAACGCCCAACCTTCACCGCCTTTTGCCTGCTCCCCAACAAAACGATATTGAATTTTAAGGAGGTACGCTGAAAATGGCTTGTCATAAAATATATGCCCGTATTGTCGGTCAAATTCAGAATAACCGTCATAGCGAACTTTCATCAAACCATCTTCAACCCTAAACGTGTTGGCGAAATTCTCTCCCACCTCATGTTTGGAAATTTTGACGATCCAGTTGTCCAAATCCTTCCCATTGAAAAGCTGAATCCATTTCCCTGTGCTGTTTTGTTGTTTGAGATTACTGGGGGAACAAGCAAAAATCCCCAGAGAAAGACAGACAATACCGATATATTTTTTCATAGTGTTTGATTTTAAAGGAACCAATTTTTATACCTGACCAAAGCCTCGATAAAATAATAATCCGCATAGGTCAGGGGAGTATCGACTTCTGTCCCTGCTGGAAAATGGCCAACGGAATGCTTTAGGATAAAACCTCCATTTTCACCCTTTTTTGCCAAATAGGTCTCCGATGAAAGATTTTGCAAGATGGTTTTGGCTGCGTTCAAATACTTTTCAGATTGATTTTCCTCTACATATTTGCTCAGCTCCAACAAAGCGGAAGCATTGATGGCAGCTGCGGAGGCATCTCTTAAGGTATTTTCATCCGCTTCAACATCATAATCCCAAATGGGAATCAAATCAGCTGGAAGTTTGGGGTGGTTCAAGGTAAACTCAGCGATTTTCACCGCCTGATCCAAGTATTTTTGGTCCATAGTTTCTCGAAACATGACCGTATAGCCATATAAACCCCAAGCCTGACCCCTTTGCCCATGCGGATTCATCGGCAAAACCCTGCGCTGTATTTCTGGCAATCACTTCTCCAGTCTCGGGATCATAATCGATCACATGGACAGAACTGTTGTCTTCCCTAAAATGATTTTTGAGGGTATTGTTGGCATGGGTGATGGCGATTTCCTTGAATTTTTCATTCCCGGATTCCTTTGCTGCCCAAAAAAGAAATTCCAGATTCATCATGTTGTCAATGATCACCGGGTATTTCCATTTCCCACTTCCCCATGACTGGATCAATCCGACCTCTGGTTTGAATCTGGTGGAAAGGGATTCCGCCCCTTGAAGCATGATCTTTTTATACGCCTCGTTTTCGTTTAGCCTGTTGGCATTTCCAAAACTACAAAACAACATAAATCCCAAATCATGGGTACCTGTGTTGAATTGCTCTTTTTCAAGAATGGCCAATTTTTGACTTGCCAAATCCAAGAGCTCTTGATCAGCAGTTTGCTCATACAGATAAAATAATGTACCTGGATAAAAACCAGAAGTCCACCATCCTGTGTTGGAGGTTTCCATGGAGTCCTTTTCGGAATAGTAGGTTTTAGGCATTCGGTCTGCGGGCAACCGAGTGGCCATGTATTTGTATTGTTCTGTAGCCAAGGCAAGATTTTTCTCGATCATCTCGGCCATAGGATCCGCTTGGACTTCCTGCTCTTTTTGTTGGCACTGCGATAAAACCAATAAAAAACAACAAAAAATGAAAATGTGTAAGTTTCTTGATTTCATAGGGGCTGCTTGGTTTTGGGTAGAGAATAGTTTAAAGATAAGGGTTTAGGAAATTGAAGAGAGACCGTTGAGAAAAAAAATGCAGGATTGGGCAATTCTATATCGGTGAAAATGGTTTTGGAGAAATTTAATGCAACTGAAATACGAATTTATCCAATTGAACCAAAAATTCAGGCGCCAATGTAAAATATTACAATTGATGAAAATTAAATTGTATTAAATCCATTTTATGCATTACCAATTCAATTCTAGCCTCAAAATGCTTCATAATCAGTTGGTTGATTATTGTTTTTGACTTCACCATATTGGTAATTGACCTTATTCTCTCAATAGTCTGATTTTCTTTCAGTTATAGCCCCAATAGGAAATCTAATGCCTATTTCAGGTAAGTATTTATTTAGCACAAATAGAGAGTTTTGAGATTTCATTATACCCTTTCAAGGAGTAGAATTACAGAATAAGTTTTACAACCACCACAATTGGAAAATGGTCGGAATAGTCCACTGGGATTACCCTTACCTCCACAATTTCCCATCTGCTGTTTTTCGAAAGCCAGACATAGTCAATCCTATCCTTTGGATCTTGAGAGGAATAGGTTGCGGATGGATTTCCAAATTTCTCTGCAGCATCGAGAAATTGATCTGAAAGAATAGAATAAGGTTTTTCGGAGGGATTAAAATTCAAATCTCCAGCCAAAATACTGGGATGAGGAAGATTTCCGAGCAATTCCCCGATCGCCAAAGTTTGTGCCGCGCGGTTTTCCTCAAACTCATGACAAAGATGGGTTCCGGCGAAACTGATTTTTTGTCCACCCGGCAATTCCACATGTGCCAAGGCTAGGCTTCTCCCCTCTCCTCCTTTGGGTGTAGGCAGCGCATGGGATTCAAAGACAGCCGGGAACATGCTGAGCAGACCTTCGCCATATCCTCCATCGCTGAAATCAATGGCCTTGGCAAAATAAGCAGACATTCCTGTCAATTCGCCCAACTCCTTCATAAGGTCCTTTTTGATCCCGGCATTGAATCCCATGGTCCTGTTGGTCATGCTGTCCACTTCCTGAAGCGCTACGAAATCCGGATTTACGGCATTGATCAATGCCGCAATCTTTTGGATATTGCTATTTCCGGGAGAATAGGCAGATTCTCCGTGATAGATATTGTAACTCATGACCGTAAGCAGGATTTCCTTTGAGGAATCCTGGGCGGAAGCTGCGAAGACAAGCGATAAGCTCATAAAAAAGACAAGAGATCGTTTCATCGGTTTGATTTATTCATCCTAAATATGGAGTCCAGAAGGAGGCCACTGAAAAAGTAGCTAAAACTGAAGGTAAAATTTTGAAAGCGACTAAGTCATTGACAAGAGTGACTTAGCCGCTTTCTTTTTTTTCGCCACTAGCTTTTAAAATTTCTCTATTGAAGCCTATACCGAACTAATTTTGATGATTTTCAACGATTTTCTACCAGTTTTTGATTATACCCGGGCCAGTTTCAAGATCCTTTTAACATTTACGGTGAATAAAGCTATGGCAGCTTGCATTTCCATGTTATTTATCCCGTAAGATATTGCCCTTCCAAATCCATGTGCGTTTTTTAACTCTCCGTTTTTCGCTTCTATT